>CAJTPS010000055.1 GCA_910578555.1 uncultured Lachnospiraceae bacterium | reverse complement strand
CAGTCGCCCCCACCCGTAAAACGGGTGGCTAGGGACGCGGGCTCTAAGCCCGCCCTACTTGGCTGCGTCTCAAGACGCTGGCTTTCTCTTTAAGACCATGGGAAGCCTGCCCATTGCAGTCTTCCCACGGCTCCGTTCAAGCCACATTGCTTTTGACTCGTTGCTGCCCCTAAAGGGGCATTTGTACTACTCAGCCCTGACCCTTAAAAGGGTCTTCATATTCTTTCACGCTGAGCTTATCCTGCATGATATCCGCTTTCTCCTGATCCTGAATATACTTCTTTATCGTGGCTTCATTCAATCCTACGGTACTAACATAATACCCTTCTGACCAAAAGTGACGGTTTCCAAACTTATACTTCAGGTTTGCATGCCTGTCAAACATCATCAGGGCGCTTTTTCCCTTCAGATATCCCATAAATGATGAAACACTTATCTTCGGCGGTATACTTACAAGCATATGCACATGGTCAGGCATAAGATGCCCTTCTATGATCTCCACTCCCTTGTAACTGCA
>CAJTPS010000054.1 GCA_910578555.1 uncultured Lachnospiraceae bacterium | reverse complement strand
CCGATACAGCACTTGCAGGCCAGATCATGAAGAGCCTGTGCTGTGACACAGAGATTATGACAAAGATGTCTTCCGAGACGCTTGACTATGTGAACAACAAGACAGCCATGAAGACCCTTTCCGATCAGGGCGCAGGCGCATATGACTTCTTAGGCGGACAGGACTTCATCGCAGTATTCTCTCCTCTGGCAGAGAACGTAGATGTATCCTTCATGAGCGCATACGATAAGACAATCGGTGACCTTCTGGGCACACAGAATACAGAGTACTCTCTGGGCAACAAGGATAAAGAGACAGCAATCGCAGACTTCAAGGCAGCTGTAGCAGAAGCTTATCCTTCACTGACGATCGAGTAAGTAATACGATGTATTAGAATCAGAAAAAAATAGCAAGAAATAATGTCTGTACCGGCTGATATGGCCGGTACAGATTTTAAAAGCAGTTTTAAGATGATGTGACCGGCAGAAAAATTAAAAAGAAGGATGTGGAGAAATGGCAAAGAGTAAGAGTAATAAACGTAAG
>CAJTPS010000053.1:474-720 GCA_910578555.1 uncultured Lachnospiraceae bacterium | reverse complement strand
CATACTGAGATACGAAAATTTCTAAAAAGTGGGAGGCACTTGTACATGAGCAGATACTACGATTATTTTCAGAAGCAGGAACATACTTCAGAAGAGGCGACTATTGATGAATTCATTGCAGAAGCCATGCGGACAGACCTTAAATTTAAGACACTGGCAGAAGAACTGCATTATCAACGCACTTCACGAATAACACTTATGAATGAACTCCTTACCTGCTATCAATACCTGAAAGAGCACAATATG
>CAJTPS010000053.1:0-464 GCA_910578555.1 uncultured Lachnospiraceae bacterium | reverse complement strand
CTTTTATATGAGGCTTACCGTAATGGTGAGGAACTGCCATTTGACTGAGTTTCATACAATAAATACGGCGGTCAATTAAGACCGCCGAAAAAAATCAAATTAATTTACACACTTTACTTGACAAACCCATCCTAACTGCAATGTTGTCCTTATCTAAATGACATTGGTCCATCTGCCCCTGTTTTCCCGGCATGGTTTCAAACCGCACCGTTGCTTTTTCATTTTTTTCCCCCGGACGTATTCCTTCACGATGCTGTATTTTCCGTCAAATCCCTGTTCCTGCAGTTTCTCCAGTATCCGTACCGCAGAATAGGGCGCTTCTTCCAGCCATTGGTCTATCTGCTGCTTGTAGGCATCCAGTTTTGTTGGCTTTGGCTGTGTCAGTGTGTACTCCGGCTTCTGTGGTGACTGTGCATACCTCTTTGCTGTCCGGGGATCCATGTGGTATTTTTTCCCAAGCTCCA
>CAJTPS010000052.1 GCA_910578555.1 uncultured Lachnospiraceae bacterium | reverse complement strand
ATCTCTGTGTCACAGCACAGGCTCTTCATGATCTGGCCTGCAAGTGCTGTATCGGAACATCCTGCTGTTGCGCCTAACCATGTGCCGCCCCAGTAATAAGGCATAGGTCCCTGACACATATTCCAAAGACCGTATGTGCCTTCGCCTACTGCTGAACCGCCGCAGTTAGCCTTGATCGTCCAGTGTAAGAACCATGTACATCCGAAGTAACCGAATACTGCGTCTGTGGAAGGACCTGCGTTCCACTCGTCAGACCATGTGGTTGTCTTCTGTGTCAGGTCTTCCTGCTCAAAAGTCTTGCACAGTTCCATGTACTGCTCCATGATCGGGTCCATACGGAACACGCCGTTCTCGTCTACCCAGGGATTCTCCATGTTGGAACGGAATACTTCCGCGATATCACCATTGGAAGAAAGGATTCTTGTTGCGTCGCCGGATTTCTCCTTGATCTCATGTGCCGTAGCTACGAAATCATCCCATGTGCTGATCTTTGCCTGCATCTCTTCAGGTGTCTTTACGCCCAGTAAGCTCTCAGCCAGGTCAGTTCTGTACATGAATGCACCAGGGCATGCCTGCCAGGAAAGACCCTTTAAGGAACCGTTTCTCTTATCGGTTGCAACGTCGAGTGTGTAAGGATACATCTCAGCAAGGTCTGCATCCGTGATACCCAGATCCGTAACCGCAAGTGTCTGGTCGGAGTTGGTATACTTCATGATATATGCCGCCTCGAAAGCGATCATGTCAGGATAGTCTTCTGCGTCAGGCGCCTGTAACAGCTGGTCGATTCTCTCCTGATAGATACCGGAGTCACCAACGTTTACATACTCGATTCTCTCTTCCATACCCGGATTTGCCTCGAATACGTAAGCAAGTCTCTCCTGTACCTCTGTGTTCCAGGAATAGATATAGAACTTGTCGCCTGAAGCTGCTGCGTCAGCAGGTGCCTCTGCATCTTCTGCCGGTGCCGCATCCTCTGCCGGTGCTGCGTCGTCAGCAGGTGCTGCATCTTCTGCCGGTGCTGCGTCCTGTGCAGGTGCTGCAGTGTCATTGCCACAACCTGCAAGCACGCTTGCGATCAT
>CAJTPS010000051.1 GCA_910578555.1 uncultured Lachnospiraceae bacterium | reverse complement strand
CATGTTTTTGATATAATCGCTTGAATATGTGTCGATAAGAACATTGATATAGGGCTTATCGAGGGATACGCTGGTGCTATTTTCCTGTATAAGCCGCAATAGTTCGTGTACAATGGATTGTATTTTAGGGGAGGAAACATCTTCTGACAAATTAGTGGTTAGTCTGCCATACAGAATATCAGATTGTTTTCCAATTTCTTTCACTTCTTCCGTTAGTTGTGTTTCCATGAGTTCAGAGAAATGCTCTAAATTATGTTTCATGGCTTCGGTGTATTTTTCAATACTGCCGAATTGGTGAATAGCAAGTTTAGCTACCTCTGCTTCATCATCTTTAATTTTTTGAATAAACATATCAAAATTTGCAATACTTCCCCAGTGTTTGATAACATCATCAGTGCTGTTATTTTTAAAATCCTCTAATGCTGTGATGTAATCAGACAGGTCAAATTCCTTAAAACTCATACATTGTTCTCCTTTTTCTAGACGGCTGAGAAGTTGTATAAGCCTGTCTGTCCGGTTGCGTTTCAGCAGAAGTAGCTCTTTTTGCCTTTTGAAAGCCTTGATTCTATCAAAGTCGGTTTTTTGCAGAATTTCTTTAATCTCTTTCAGCTTAAAACCCAATTCCTTAAAAAGCAGAATTTGTTGTAGCTTTTGTAAGGCTTCATCATCATATAGGCGATAGCCGGATTCGGTCAATTTGCTTGGCTTTAATAATCCAATCTCGTCATAGTATTGTAGTGTTCGTGTGCTTATGCCTGTTAATTCTGCAACTTGGCTTATGGTTCGCATTCTTATCAGCTCCTTAAATTTGTGAAGAAGCAAGACAGAGATTGCCGGCTTAGATCTATTCTGCTCCTATGAGAAAAGAATACAGTATCACGTTACGTGGAAGTCAATACTTTTGTATGAAAATTTATGGTGAATTTAGATTATCTCTTTAGAAGTTCTTATATGTCGGTATAGCCCGTATTTTCGGGCTTTCCCGGCATTTTAGATATGGGGAGAAGTTCTTATATACCCTCATAACCTCTTAGGTTTTCCCTCTCAATGGTAGTAAAAGAAGTAGTAAATCCGTCTGCGGCTATGCTGCAATCAGCCTTTCCATTTCAGCCCTTGCGGAAGCGAATGTTGCGTGTGCGTAATAGTTCAGCGTCATGGTGATGTTGGAATGTCCCATGATATACTGTAACGCTTTCGGGTTCATGCCCGCATTGG
>CAJTPS010000050.1 GCA_910578555.1 uncultured Lachnospiraceae bacterium | reverse complement strand
TTTCACAGAGGATAAGCCTACACTTTGTGCGAAAAATTTTTACCTTTCAGAGCTGAATAAAATAGATGGATTTGTTTTGCAGTGATTTGCATTGTACACATAAAAAGCCTTTCAATTATTTTGCAGTTTTTTGAAGCAATCCGAAAGCTGTTGACAAATCGGTCTATTGTTTGTAGACTAAACATACAGTCTACAAACAATAGACTAAAAAGCAAAAAGGGAGCAACTTATGTATGAAACAAAATAAAAAGGAATACAGGCTCGCGGAGACGGAAGCGCGGTTTGCGGAACTGATCTGGCAGAGGGAACCGATAACCTCGCCGGAGCTTGTCAGATTATGTGAGAAGGAATTTAACTGGAAGAAATCCACTACCTATACAGTTTTGAAGAAGCTGTGTGACAGAGGGATTTTTCAGAATGAAAAGGCGGAAGTGACGTCGCTTATATCCAAAGAGGAGTTTTATGGTTTCAAGAGCAGGAAATTTGTGGAGGATTCCTTCGGCGGCTCCATACCGCGGTTTCTGACGGCTTTTATGGGCGGTAAGAAGCTGACCGAAGAGCAGGCGGCGGAGATCAAACAACTGATCGACGAGTACACTGCAAGATGAAGGGGATACAAAACGGAGAGCGGACGATTCCGGACATAAAGGTGCCTTTGCCAATCGAAGGCGCCATCCGGACAATAGGACAAGCAGCGAAATAAATAACGAAGGGTGTGACGAACGAAATGAATATAACGACAATTTTTATAACGATCCTGAATATGAGCCTCACGGCGGGCTACTGCACTTTGGCGGTGATTCTGCTTCGTTTTTTCCTGAAAAAGCAGCCGAAAATCCTGTCCTATCTGCTGTGGAGCGTGGTGCTGTTCCGGCTGTTGTGTCCTGTTACGTTCTCCAGCAGTTTGAGTCTGCTGCGGATGGATACGAATGTGATCTCACAGGAGAACTTTGCGGGTTTGCGGTCATCGGTCGGGGCGGTATGGCAGGAAGGAGCGGACGCATTGACACAGGGCATAGGAAACCAGAGTGAGGAAACCGGTATTCTGCCGGCCGGGGCACAGGAGCAACCGGGCGTGCTCTCCCACATGCAGACTTTGCTGGCGGCGGGTGCATGGATTTGGCTTGGGGGCATGGTTTTCCTGATCGCTTATGGAATCCGGTCGGCATACCGGCTGCGCCGTTTCCTGCAAAGAGCCGTCTGTGTGGAGGAAGGGATCTATGAGGTGGACGGGCTCTCTTCGTCGTTCGTGTTCGGTGTGTTTTGCCCGCGCATCTATCTGCCGGCTGGTCTGCCGGCGGCGGAACGTGAGTTTGTGCTGGCACACGAGCGCGTACACGCTGTCAGAAAGGATTATCTGGTGAAACTTCTGGCATGGCTGGCGAGGTGCATTCACTGGTTTAATCCGCTGGCATGGCTCGCTTTTGTACTGCTGGAGCATGATATGGAAATGTCCTGCGATGAGGCTGTCGTGCGCAGACTCGGCACGGACGTGCGGCAGGACTATTCCCGCGCGCTGGTGGCCTTATCCTGCGATACGCCGCAGATCGGGAGCTGCCCGCCGGCATTTGGAGAAGGCAGGATCAAAGACCGTGTCCGCAATATTCTGGCGTATCGGAAGAGAGCGTTTATGACGGTTGCGGTATTGGCAGTTGCGCTGCTTGTCGTGGCTGTAGGGCTTTCCATTAATCCTGCCGGAAATGATGAGGCAAAGGAGCAGCTCCGACTGGGAGAGAAGGACCGGTTTGTCATGGATTATGCGAATGCATGGTGCAGCCGGGACGGAGAGGCGATCGTCGGAATGTATATTGACGAGGAAACAGCTTTTGAGAAGCTGCCTATGCTGGAGAAAGCAGGCGGGGAGTATACTTTCGGTATGTCAAGTCCATGGCCCGACGAGTTCTGGCAGACGGTGCCGACGGGAGAGGGTAAAGACGAGGGAACGGCGGAAATCCGCTATTATGCATGGACATCCGATCCCCATGTGACTGTCTGGAAAGAGGAGATCACTTTTCAGAAGGTAAAGAGTGGCAATGACAGTGAACAAGGCCATTCCGGATACCGGGTGACGGACAGCAGACTGACTTATCTGGACAGCATTGCCTCGGAAGCGGAGTACAGGGATGCATACTGGGGTGAGGGAGCGCACCATTTTGTTGATTATGTGGAGCGGGGATTTGTGGATGCGATCAACTACCAGACAGAGTATGACGCGGAAAACGGCGGGAACGACCGCAATGCCGTATACAGAAGTCCGGAGACGGCGGCACCGTACATTATGAATTTGAGCGGCGGCACGGCTGAGGCGTCGATCTTCGATAACGGTACGGCGCTCGTGGAGTATACTTTCGCGGACGGCAGCAGAGAGTTGATTCCGATGATCGACGCCAACTTCGACGGCCGGACGAGCAGCACAGCGCAGGACAGTCCGGGGGACGGGACGCAGACGGAAATGCCGGAGGCGGTCAACAGAGAAGTGTGGATTCTGGATGTACATGTGTGGAATGCGGGGGCGCCGTAGTATTATGCAGGCGATATTCTTTTTCCTTGCACTTCTTTCAAATTTTAGTATAATAAGAAATAAATAGTGTCTGCTGATTAGGTTTAAAACACTTGATTTTATCGACTTTTACCGC
>CAJTPS010000049.1 GCA_910578555.1 uncultured Lachnospiraceae bacterium | reverse complement strand
CTGATAATAATTCTGTCCTATTCCATTTACGCTCATGATTCAAATCCTCCATTGTCATCAATTATTTTAATGGCAGCCCCTCTGTCGTTCAGAGCCGCCCCTGCTCCCATGTAATAAGTCCGAGCAGTTTATGCCTCCATGCAGACATACCGCCTAACTTCCCCTGTCAAACTTCATGACAAACACCCCCTTTCGCTGTCATCCGCTAATAATACGAACCAGCCTTCAAAAACGTTTCATTTCTCTTATCACCTACAGCCACCCCCGCAGTCCGCAGAGGCAGGTTTATGCGCCTCTGCGGAATAGGGTGTAAAGGTTATATCTGTATATCTAATGTGCTGCCCGAAGACGGTGCTTTTGTACCTGCTGCCAAGTCAGACTGTATCTGATGATAAGATACAGTTCCCTTTGCGTTTTCTCCATACTCTTTTTTCAGGCGTGCCAGTTCATCATTATAGATAGATGTAAACACCCGCGCCCTTGCAAATTCTTCCTCTGTGCTTATGGCCTTCCAGTTCCTTGATTCGGGATTGTAAGATAGCGTTTTATTCCCATTGTTATCCCAAAACATACAGGCTGCATTCATCTTTCCGCCTGTCTTTCTCATGCTTGATTCATAGATGGCTTTCCTGTCCGGGGAAACGGTCTCTCCATGCTGCATACATAATTTCCTATATGCCGCATCATCCCGCTTCCCGGTGGCAAATTCCTTCTGTGCCAGCTCCTTTATTGCCGCCTCAAATTCTTCCTCCGACATTGCAGGCTTATCACGCTTCGTCATGATATTATCCCAATTCGGCTTCGTGAATTGAATATCAACCGGCTTGAAACGCAGTGCAAAATTCCCATAATCACATTGAGCTAACGGATTATTGGAATTTTTCTTATTGCCGAACATCTGCTGTACCATGTTGGCATATTGTGAATAATTGTCTCTTGTTATCTGCATATCACATACCTCCTTGATAAAAATTTTTTCTTTTTCTAAAGCTATCCCACCTCATAAAATCCATCGGCGGATTCACCCGCATTTCAAACCACGATTGCACCAGGTGACTAAAAATTGCACGAAATGACCATAAAGTTTATAACATCACCACCGCCTGGAACTTTTCCGCATCGCAGGAAACGGCAAAATCGCCCCCATATTTATCTGCCACCGCCTTCACATTCGACAGGCCGGTGCCTTCCGTGACCTGCACCTTTTCCACCACGGGGTTCCTTACGGAAAAGATCAGCTTCCCTCCCTCCTGCACCAGCTTGACATGGATGACGGCCTTCCTTCCCTGCCGCGCCGCCTTCACGCACTCATGGATGGCATTGTCCAGCAGGTTGGAGAGTAGGATCACCGTTTCCTCCTCATTCAGCCGCAGCCCGCCCATGTCGCCCACCCGGAACGTCATGGACACGCCCTGCTCCCTTGCGGCGTGGAACTTCTGGTTCAGGACGGCGTCCACCACCGGATGGTTCGTGTTGACCGCCGCCATCTCCACCGATATGCTCTCCGTCAGCCGTTCCGCAAGCGCGGCGGCAGCCTGCGTGTCGCCTTTCTTCAACAACACCTGCATTGTCCTTATCTGGTTCTTGTAGTCATGCATCTTCCTCCCCTGCCGCTCATAGACCGCCTGCATATCCCGGTAATGGGCAAGCTGGCTTTCCTTCTTCTGGCCTGCCAGCGCGCTTTCCCGGAACAGTTCTTCTTTTTCAAGGATTCCCTGCAACAACTCTATGACAAAAATGTTTATGAATATCAGCCCCACCGACAGAAAGAGGTATGCCATCTGCACCTTTGCCTCTGCACTGTTACAGAAGAACATAAGCAGCATGGATGCCACAGTGAGCAGCGGAATCATGGAAAATATCAGCCACTCCTTACGGGAAAGTTCTCCATAATTGTTTTGTCCTTTCCATATTTTCCGGACTATGAACACCAAACAGAGCCAGAGCATTTTTGAGGGCAGAAGCAGAAAAGTAAGCACCACGTTTGGGGAAATGGACATATTTTCTATCTGCAGGAAAAAAAGGTCTGTCAGAAACAGCAACGCATAATTCAACCCGGAAAAGAAGATACGCTGTTTCCAGCCCGCTTCGTAAAACACTGTGCAGAATGTGATGGAAACAAGGATTATCAGCATGACCTTGATTCCCATTAAATCAAAATGTCCTCCTAATAGCGCCACTACCATGTCCGCAAAATACAAAACAACATATCTGCACTTTCCCAGCCGCCCCACCCTTTTCCTTTCCATGAAAGTATCAAAGAAATATATGCTCCCCCATGCCTCTATCGCCATGATACATAAGGAAAGTATCCACATCCCCATAATCACTCCGCCCCCTTAAACAATGTGTACTGCCGCTTCACTTCCGGGTACCTGGATTTCGGGACGGATATCTCCTTCCCGGTGGTCAGGATCATGACATAGCTGCTGAGCTTCCCGATGTACCTCATATTGATAAGGAAACTCTGGTGTATCCGCACGAATCCCATCCCCGCCAGTTCCTCCTCCAACTCATCCATCTTCTTATAGATGCTGTACGTCTGCCCAGCCGTATAGAACACATTCTTGTGCTTGCTCGTCTCAATATAGATGATATCGTCCACCCGCAGGCGCACGCTCCCCTCCACGAAGCCGAACTCCACCACCCGCTCCTCCCGCAGGATATCATCCACGCACTCCGGCAGCGTCTGCTCCAGGTCGTCCTTTAAGAGGAACCGGCTGGCTTTCACCTTGTACCCGTCCAGCGCATAGTTCACATAGGCGGTCACCAACACAATATGTACCTTCGGGCATTCCGCCTTTATCTTCCTTGCCGCTTCCAGCCCGTCCATGCCCTCCATGTTGATGTCGAGGAACACGATGCCGCATTCCCGCACATACCCCATATCCGCATAAAGCTCCGCGCCGGAGCCGTATTCCCTTATTTCAAAATCATAACCGCAGGCTTCCAGCAGCGCCCGTAGCGCGCCCCTGTCCTCCCTGCTGTCATCACAGACCGCTATCTTCATCGCATTTCCCTCAATTCTGTGTTTTTCTCCACTATAAATTATATCGGATTATGG
>CAJTPS010000048.1 GCA_910578555.1 uncultured Lachnospiraceae bacterium | reverse complement strand
TAACTAAAAAATCCTTGAAAAATAAGGAAAAAAGACTTGACTAAATAGGGAGGATAGGAATATGAAATTCAGAGACATGTCAGAATCCGAATATGGGCAATATATTTTAATGAGAATCCGTTCTTTAATGTCTTTTTTGGGAATGAAGCAATTGGAATTAGCCGAAATAAGCGGAATCGGACAATCAACATTGTCAAAAATTATAAAAGGAGAAATGAAATTAACCTTACAACATATTTTTAAATTATGTAAAGCTTTAGAAATAGAACCGACCGATTTATTATCCATAGAAAAAGATATCTGTTCTATAACCGGCAATGCCAAATCCTTTAACAACAGTGATAACAGCCTGATAAGTGAAAGCTATATAAACAATCAAATTCTGATAAGAAATACAAACCATCCCGTCTTTAAAGGATATATAGATAATACATTTTTCTTTTATTGCTATCCGACAATCTCTACAGAATCTAACTTGCTTGAGGGTGAATTGAGTTTTTATGAATCTCAAAACAAGGAATTTTGTCATGCAAAGTTAAAACTTTATACCGGTCAGATTTCCACGAATAAAGAACCCGTCTATAAACTTTATTCCGGAGAATTAATAACATCACTTACAATGGGCACATGCTATTGCATTTTAATTAATTCCGATATCGGAGAGGTATGCTGTATAGACTTTAAACATACTTTTCTATTTAATCAGGAACTTATATGTAGAGTTGGCGCAATGATATCCACATCAAGCGGAGGAAATAAATTACCAATAATGCAACGGATTCTCATATCAAAACACAAATTGAATGTTAATGATATAGCGAATCCAGACTATATGTTTATTAGAGGACAGCTCAATTTAAACGACTCAACTATGTATATACCCGAAGAAGATTTCTCCAAATTATTAGCTAAAGACAATTCTTCTTTCAAACACTTACTTGATTTTTTTAACGAATGTGACAATTATATGGAAACACGTTCATACAAAGTTATTGATGAATCAAAGATAAGAGATATCCCCGTACAGTCTGATGTGAAGTCACAGGGTATAAGTATATTACGTCAATTTTCTACGGCACTAAAATATAATAAAATAAGTACTAAAACAGAAGAATTTGTTTTCCAATATATTAATAAAAAAGAAAATACAAATAGCACGAACTAATCATCTGAATCCCAGCCATTTGCCGACATGAACGACGAGTAAATGGCAGCTGCGTCCGTTTATCATCAACTTTATCAGAATATTTAGAAAATAAAAACTAACCAAAAAGGAAAAGTTCTTAAAAGCCAATATCCGACATTTTAAGAACTTTTCCAAGTGGACCAGACGGGAGTCGAACCCGTGTCCAAAAGCCCATTCCCTGTCCTTCTACTATCATAGTCTGTCATTGCGGATTACTCCACATTCCCTCGCACATCAGGAAACAGACACCCCGATGTGCTCAGTAGCCTCTGATACGCCCGCAGGTAAGAGGCGTCCCCTGCGTCGTTTCCTACATAGTCGATGCCCGGTTCCTAATGTGTAGGTGCACTAGGTCGGACAGCTGCCCTTAGGCAGCGTATGCTAAATTATCTTCAGCGTTTATATTTAGATTCGCGATTTAACGCATCGCCTGCGGATAGCTTCTCCAGCTGCAAGACCCCTGTCGAAACCTTGACTGGCCCATAAAAAATAAAGTTGCTTCGCAAGATTAACCAATCGAACAAGTTCGATTGCGAGATTATGATTATCTCTAATAACAGTATAACACGATATTCCTTAGGATAGAATATCTATCGGAATAAATTATGAAAAAATTACAATACTGTCACAGGTTCTTGATCTTAAACTCCCGTTCGTGCTCCCTGCGCATGTCTTTCTTCGCAATATCCTGTCTCTTATCGTAGAGCTTTTTACCTTTGGCAAGCCCGACCTCGATCTTGGCTCTTCCGTCTTTAAAGTATACCTGCAGTGGAACGATCGTGTAGCCCTGCTGTGCCATGCTGCCCGCCAGCTTGTTGATTTCAAACTTATGCAGCAGCAGTTTGCGCACCCGAAGCGGGTCTTTATTAAAAATATTGCCTTTTTCATAAGGACTCACATTCATGCCGTATACAAAAGCCTCGCCGTTCTCGACACGCACAAAAGCTTCTTTAATACTGCACTTTCCCATACGCAGCGACTTCACTTCCGTGCCGTGCAGTTCCAGTCCCGCCTCATACTTCTCCTCTATAAAATAATCATGATAGGCTTTCTTATTGTTCGCCACCAGTTTCATGGCTTCCTTCGCCATACGTTCACCTTCTTTCCTGAATGATATCCTCCGGAATCGTAAAGTCTACCGTCCTCATAAAACGGTCCACATCTTTCACCTGTATCATGATCCGCTCACCCAGCTTATAGGTCTTCCCTGTGCTCTGTCCCACCATCTCATAGGTGTTCTCATCATAATAGAAATAATCTCCCGGCAGTTCCGCTACATGCAATAGCCCCTCCACTGTGTTAGGCAGTTCCACATAGATTCCCCACTGGGTGATTCCGGAGATCACACCCTCGTAAATACTTCCGATGCGCTCTTCCATATACTCTGCTTTCTTGAGTTTATCCGTCTCCCGCTCTGCCTCTTCAGCACGCCGCTCCATCTTAGAAGAATGTTTCGCCACTTCCGGCAGTCTGGCCTCATAATGTTCTATGCGCTTTTCCTTGAGTCTGCCCCGCAGCTGCTCCTTAATGATGCGGTGGATCTGCAGATCGGGATACCGCCTGATGGGCGATGTGAAGTGGCAGTAATACTGACATGCCAGTCCGAAATGCCCTGTACACTCTACCGTATATTTCGCCTGTTTCATACTGCGGAGCGTCAATCTGCTGATCAATGTCTCCTCTTCCGTATCGGCGATCTTATCCAGCAGCTTCTGCAGCTCCTTCGGGTGCACTTCTTCTCCTGTCAGTTTGATATGATATCCGAAATTACGGATGAATGCCTCCAGCTTCATGATTTTCTCCGGATCAGGCTTTTCATGCGTTCGATAGAGGAACGGCAGTTCCATCCAGAAAAAATGCTGTGCCACCGTCTCATTGGCAATCAGCATGAAATCCTCTATGATCCTTGTCGCCACATTGCGCTCGTAGGGTCTGATATCCGTCGGATGTCCGTTCTCATCAAGCACGATCTTGCTTTCCGCGAAATCAAAATCTATAGACCCCCTTTTGTGCCGCTTCTTTCTCAGGAGCGCCGCCAGCTGCTGCATCTGTGCAAACATTGGCACCAGCGTCTCATATTCCCGGCGCTCGGCCTCATCCTTGTCTTCGAGAATCTTTTTCACGGATGTATAAGACATGCGGCGGTCTACACAGATCACCGTCTCCGCGATCTGATAGTCCGTCACCTCGCCCTTGGCATTAATCGTCATGAGACAGCTCAGTGCCAGACGATCCACGCCCTGATTCAGGGAACAGATCCCGTTGGACAGCTTGTGCGGCAGCATGGGGATGACCCGGTCCACCAGATACACACTGGTGCCCCGCTCAAGCGCCTCCCAGTCCAGCGCCGAGTTCTCCTGCACATAATTACTCACATCGGCAATATGCACGCCCAGATGATACAAGCCCTCTTCGTCCTGATATAAGCTGACTGCATCATCCAGATCCTTGGCATCCTCGCCGTCAATCGTCACCATCTGCAGATCCCTTAAGTCCATGCGGCCCGCTTTATCGGATTCCAGCACTTCCTCCGGCACCCGTCCTGCCTGATTCATGACTTTCTCGCCAAATTCTGTCGGCATATCATAGCCTCGCACGATGGACATGATATCCACGCCCGGATCATTGATGTGCCCGAGAATCTCCACTACCCTGCCCTCCGGCTTATGCCGCTCGTCCCCGTAGGCAGTCAGTTCCACTACTACCTTATGTCCTGTGACCGCGCCTTTAGAACGCTCCTTCGGGACGAAAATATCCGTGCCGATCTTATGATTGTCCGGCACGACGAAACCATAATTCTGAGACTGCTCGTAGGTGCCCACGACCTGCGTCGTACCCCGCT
Source organism: uncultured Lachnospiraceae bacterium (assembly GCA_910578555.1). Lineage (GTDB taxonomy): Bacteria > Bacillota > Clostridia > Lachnospirales > Lachnospiraceae > UBA3282. The sequence continues at coordinate 553 of CAJTPS010000048.1, read as the reverse complement.
CCAGAATCTTAACGACCGCCGCTTCCTGTCTCTTTCCCCGCTGCCCGGGCAGAAGCGCCACCTGCACTCTGTCCAGATGAAAAGCACCGCCCGTCTTGTCTTCCGGCACATACAAGTCCTCTTCCCGTCCCTCGATCTCCACGAAACCGAAGCCCTTGGCATGGCTGATAAACGTACCGACAGGCTGACTGGCATCCGGTTTCACATACTTGCCCTGCTTCGTGACCTGCACCCTGCCCTCTGTCAGAAGCGCCTGCAGGACTTCCCGAAATGTCTCCCGTTCTTCCCGCGACACCTGCATGAAAGCCGCCAGTTCCTTCTCTTTCATCGGCACATACATCTCGTCCGTAATCAACTCACATATTAAATTTTTGCGCTGTTCAAACCGTCCGCGCCCCTCTTCATTTTCGTTATATCCGTATCCCATCTTATTCCCTGTATCAATCTGAATTTATACTACTATCATACCCATTTCTATGGAACAAAAACACGCTTCACACAGTCGCCCCCACCCGTAAAACGGGTGGCTAGGGACGCGGGCTCTAAGCCCGCC
>CAJTPS010000047.1 GCA_910578555.1 uncultured Lachnospiraceae bacterium | reverse complement strand
CAGATATTGAATTTTCAAGGTGCATAGCTAAAATCTATGTGCGAAGTTTGAGTAATTTACACATTAAAAGAAATCAGCGAGGACGATGAAATATTTTTGAGGCGGATTTATATAGTACTAAGAAAGCATGTTGAGAAAACACGTGCGATGGAACAAAGTGCAGAAGAATAATATCATCTGAAGCCAAGGGACAAAAGGTAGTGTTCTTATTTTTGTGTCTATGGCCTTTAGCCTTATTCCGGAGGCCGGGTGTGGGCAGAGCCCACGAAGCCTTGTATATTCTGGAAATTTTGGCAATATCCTCTGCTGGAAATCATAGGAAAATAGAATCTCAAAGACACAAAACTAATTACACCCTCGAACAAAAAGAGAAGATTTAGTCATCTTCTCTTTTTCCCAAGTTATCCAGCAATTCTTTGCTTAAATTTTTGAGCGCGTCCTTTGATTTGTCATCTAATTTCTTGTAAGTCTTCATGATTCCTACGATAAGATCGTAGAACGGATTATCTTCTTCCAGCAGATCAGACACAACAGCGGCAACTTCGTCCTCAGGTATATCAAACGTTTCCCCTTTTCCGGTGAGTAGCCACTCTTTGTTTACACTAAATTCTTTACAAATTAGAAGTAATGTTGATTCGCTCGGCTCGATATTCCCTATTTCATACGCAGCAATGGTCTGTCTTTTTAATCCTAACCTGTCGGCAAATTTTTGCTGCGTCAATCCTAATATTTTTCTAAGTTCTTTTATACGTTCTTTCATAATTTCACCACCTTTCACAACCAATAATAGCTGATCACAGCAATTTAGTCAACAAAAAGTGTTGATAAAAGTTATTTGATTGCTTATTATAGCAATATAATCAACAGAGAAAAGAAAGGAGAAACCGAAATGATGGCTACAGAAAAAGTTGATATTGAAGCAACCGTTAATATTTTGAAACAGTTGGACGGTCCGAGTCTTTTACTAATCGACAGCGGAGCAAGGCTGTTGGCGGCAAGGCAGGACATGGATAAGGACACTCAGCAGGAGTGCACAGCGGAAGTGCAGGGGAGGTGACAATCGTGATTGCGGCAATGCTTTTGATAGTTACAGTGAGATGTATAGCTAACAAGATTGCAGCCATGGCGCTGCTTATGTACATAAAGGAACATATAGATGTTCCGGATAAAGAAGAAATAATGCTGTACACAAGCAGGACTGCAAAAAAATTTTTCATATGCCGAGTTGATTTTTGATTAAGGCTGATACAACGCCAGTAGAGATCTGCATGAATGCATTGACGGAAGTTGCGCCAATTTTATTACTGACTGTCTTTATATGGTTCCAAATATTATCAGATTGTACATCGGCGAGAAACTGGTGTCCATGATAAGTAATATCAATCAGCGTAATATTGGTGTCTCCTAAGACATTTTTTTGTATAGCAGCATTCACAAATCCTGCTTCATACATTTTTAGAATGGCGTAGTCAATTTCATCATGTGAATAGCCAGTCAGTAACTTATGGAGATCATCTGAAACAATTTGTTGCTGATACGGAATGTTTTCCATGCTGATAAGAATATCACGCATACAGTCGGGATTAAGTTTCATCTTGGATAACTCCTTTCTTTCATACTCGGCTCTGGCAGGAGCCTGTGAGGAGATTGTACCACATTAATAGAATATAGTGAAGATTAGCAAGCAAGTTGTACAACCAGTACCACATAGATTGTCAATAAAGGAGGTGGCTGCATATATGGATGAAGCAAGTCGTGAGCGGTTGACGGATAAGGTGTATCGCAGCCTGATAGATCTTTATGCAAAGCAGGAAGGCGTACAGGTAGAGTATGTTCTCAGACCAAAGAAAAAAGAACCCGAAACAGAAGCGCCGGCTTAAGCCGGCCAGAGAGGACAAGCCCATGGAATACATATCATTTATAGCGGTCCTTTTCGGTGCCGCAGGTGTTGTCGGCGGGATCGAGACAGGGAATAAGACCGGAGCAATAGCAGCGGCGGCGATTCATATTGGCGGAATTATAACCATGGCTGTGGCGGCACGAAAGGAAGAATCAGAAGAAGAGGACGGCGGGGACTGAGTGGACAAGCCCTGCGGGGAGGTGGAATATGCAGATGAATGCGGCAAGGGCGCTTGAGATCGAGAAAGAAATGGCGAGGCAGATCCCTGCCGGCTTTTATAAAGTACCGGAAGACATGGAGCACAGGCGTGACCGTCTGGCATACAGTGCCATGAAAGCGGTACAGGAATACAGGAAATGCCTGCTTGCGGAAGAGACCGCCCGGCTGAATGATCCGGACTGTGGGCATGACGTGTGTACTGCCTGTGGCGCCCATCTGGATCATGGGGAGAAATGTGACTGCGGTGCGTAGTTGCACCGGTGCAACGGAAAGGAGGAGTGGATCATGACAGACAAAAAGTTTGATTTTGAGATCATAGCAGAAGGAAGTTTTAAGAGCGAGGGATATACGGTCAGGACTATTAGCATCCGCTTAAATAGTACTGCATTAAATGAATATATCTTATCCAGTGCTTGGAACGAAAGAGAAGTCTATGAAACAGATGAAGAGTATGAAGAGTATAAACGGAGAAAAAAAGCAGAGCGTGAACAGTGGGAAAGGAAAATTCTTGATAGATTGAAATTCACATCAGATACGGGCTATTCAATAACCAAATCAGTCAGCGAGATTTTTGCAGTAGTTCTTTTTGAAAAACAGGCATGAAGCAATATGCGCTCGTGCAACGGAAAGGAGGAACCATATGACAATAAGAGACCTGCAGGGCGTGCTGTGCGGGAGAGTGACGCTGTATGAGCCCATACCGGGACAGAGAGAGTTTAAAGACCTGTATTGCGGCATGAGCCAAGAGATCCCGGAGGAACTGCAAAGTCGCGACGTCGATATCGCTTCGCCGGTGGCCAGACACGGGAAAGCCGTTGCGATCGATATACAGCTAAAACTGGCGCGTAAAAAAGCGCATGAAAAAAGCCCTGCATAGCAGAGCAATTTCCGGTTCCTGATGGACTCATATCACCTAAGAATATGATACCATCCGGGACCGCAGAAGTCAAGAAAAAACCGTGATTTTCTGCGGTTTTCGCAAACAATTAAGATATTAAAGTTAGAGAAATATTACAAATGTAAGGGGTGGTATCGATTTACTGGAAAAAGACATATGACATAGGTGTCATACGGATAATAGAGAAATGCTGCCCAGGGAACTATGGAGCCCCGGGGCAGAAGAGGAACGCAAAGCAGAAGCGGACGCCGGAGGACATCAGAAAACAGAATTACAGAAATCGGTGCCGGAAGGTGCAGATTTTGATCCTCTACAACTTTAACACCGGAGACTGGCACCTGATACTGAAGTATGCAAAGGACAAGCAGCCGGCGACCTATGAAGAGGCGGTCGATCAGAGACAGAAATTTATTAACAGGATGCGAACGGCATATAAGAAAGCGGGGATCACTTTCAAGTGGATCGCGGTCACAGAGCGAGGGAAGCGGAAACAGGTGCTCCACCACCATCTGGTCATCGAGGACATTAACAGGGACGGGATTAATACCCAGAAGCTGGTGAAGAAGTTCTGGACGTATGGCGGGCATTTCTTCTCGTCGTTGTACGAAGACGGAGAGTATGAAGACCTTGCGGAATACATTGTCAAGTCTGAGACCAAGGAAGAGTGCGGATGGTGCACCTATTCCCGCAGCAGGAATCTGATCAACCCAAAACCAAAGGTGGAGACCATACATAGCCGACGCTGGCGTGACCCACCGGTGGCGCCCAAGGGCTGGTATGTGGTCAAGGAGTCGGTATGGAACGGCACAAACCCAGTAACCGGACATCCAGTACAGCACTACACCCTGAAAAAGCTGATAGCGACCGGGAAAGGAGATGACAGCGGATGAACGTGAGTATTTACATAGAGACATCGTTTAAAGGACCGTCAACCAGGCGCGCAGCGGGTGCATGGATCGTGGAATGCATTACATCGGACGGCATACCGAACACAAGGGGCGGTCTCATCTACGCTGACCGGACCACGGAGAACGACCTTGCCCTGCGCCTTATCGAAAAGGCATTTTCGATCTTAAACAAAATGTGCTGCGTCGTAGTATTTACTGAATGCGGACACGTTTTAAGAACCATGCAGAACCACTGGCTGGCACAGTGGCGGAAAAACGGCTGGATCAATGCCAAGGGCAAGCTGATCCGGAACGCGGAGCAATGGAACCGCTGTGCGGATCTGTTTGAGCACCATATGACAGAGTGGACGGACAGGTGGCATACATATCGGCTGGAAATGCAGCGGAGGATCAGGGTCGAACTGGAGCTGGAGCATACGGCAGATTATGAGGAAATCGTGGTGAAGGAATGGAACACACCGAAAAGACGAAAGGAAAGGGAAGACTATGTTTGACAGATTTGGTGAATTTGATTCCGCCGAAGAGATCAACCAGAAAGCGGAAGAACTGTTGAAAGCAAATGATAGGAAGGGACTCCGCAAGCTTGCGAAAGAGAACGGAATAGACCCGTCAGAGGCGGATGCCTATGCCGAGCTTGGACTGGAAAAACTTGCTTCGCCGCTTCTGGCGGCGAAGGGATGTTTTGTGTGGGGGATGGTAACGGAAAATATAGAAGAAAAGGCTGCATGAGGTATCATCCGTTCATCTGCCGGGCACCGCTCCGCGGCAAGCCCATGACAGCCATCTGCCCGAATGATAAGGGTAATCAAGCAGAAATCAGCGGCAGAGCGCAGATATCTGCCACAGATAACAACGAAACAATCTGACAGCATCCGGGAGGGGCCAGGTAACAAAACGGTTCGGGCTAACTGCGATCCTCCTATGTGCGCACGGGAAACCGTGATCCACGAAAATAGATAGCAGGGCTCTCGGCGGACCATTAGCCTGTTGGTAACCAATCCACGAATAACAGAGTGGCTACATGCCGGAGACTGTTAAAATGGCTCTTTCCGGATGCTGTCAGACAATAACAAATGTGGCTGAATCAAGGGATAAAAGTTTCTTTTGAAATTTCCTCTTGACAAAGGTCACTTCATAACAGGAGGTGCAAAATAACAAATGAAGACAGGACAGGCAGGTATTGACCTGATCAAAAAATATGAAGGCTGTAGGCTGGATGCATATAAATGTCCGGCCGGCGTCTGGACTATCGGCTACGGGCATACGGGAGATGTGCAGCCCGGCCAGCAGATCACACAGGCACAGGCGGACGCGATCCTGATCGTGGATCTGGAAAGGTTTGAAAAGAAAGTAAATAACTCAAACTTCGCACATAGATTTTAGCTATGCACCTTGAAAATTCAATATCTGGC
>CAJTPS010000046.1 GCA_910578555.1 uncultured Lachnospiraceae bacterium | reverse complement strand
GGATAACTTCCATGGTCAAAGAAGAAGGGGTGGAATTTAGTTTTGCAAATCACCTTAAGAAATTGATCATAATTGTCCTTATAACAATTCTTGACACCCCTTCCCTACAGCGATATAATAAAACCCCGCCCGCTTCAACCGGCGGGTAACAGCTTGTAAAGTGAATAAGGTATTCTCCGGCTGTTACCGGAGAGGCAGGACCTACTTGGCAAGATATTTATAACTGTGCACGCAGAAATATTACTACCAGGAGGAAGCTATATGATTACGATGGAGCATATTTGTAAATCGTACAGAGTAGCAAAAAGAAACGCAGGTATGAAAGAAGCCTGCAAAGCGCTGTTCCGGCGGGAGATGGAAGTCATTCAGGCGTTGTCTGACGTCAGCTTTACCATTCAGGACGGAGAGATGGTAGGGTACATCGGACCAAACGGAGCAGGTAAAAGTTCTACGATCAAAATCCTAAGCGGTATCCTAACCCCCGAGAGCGGAAGTTGTCTTGTGGACGGGCGTATCCCATGGAAGAACCGGACGGAGCATGTGCGGCAGATCGGCGTGGTGTTCGGCCAGCGTTCACAGCTGTGGTGGGACGTCCCCGTAATTGATTCCTTTGAACTTTTAAAAGACATCTATGCAATTTCCCCGAATGTATATCAGAATAATCTGGAAGAACTGACAGAGCTGCTGCACTTGCAGGAGCTTCTTAAGATGCCGGTGCGGCAGTTGTCCCTTGGACAGAGGATGCGCTGTGAGATAGCGGCATCTTTATTGCATTCCCCGAAAATATTGTTTCTTGATGAACCGACCATCGGTCTGGACGCGGTATCGAAACTGGCGGTGCGTGAGTTCGTTATGCGGCTGAACCAGAATCATAAGGCGACAGTGATCCTGACGACCCATGATATGCAGGATATTGAGGCGCTGACAAACCGCATCATTTTGATCGGAAAAGGGCGGGTGCTCATGGACGGCACGCTGGAGGATATGCGGCGGCTGGCAGTACAACATGGCCAGACAATGGAGAAGCCGCAGGCAGATACAGGGCAGGGCTTACAAAAGACAGAGAAGGTTGACTGTATCGAGAAGAGTCCTGTATGCAAAGAAATGGTGGAACAAAGTACAGACAGTCTCGAACGTATCGTTGCCGGCCTGTATCAGAAGCTGGATATTGCGTAGGGGGACGAGATGACAAAATATAAAACGTATTTTTCTTTTTTTCGTATTCGGTTCAATATGGGACTGCAGTATCGCGTTGCCGCAGTCAGCGGTGCGGCGACACAGCTTCTGTGGGGGCTTATGGAATGTCTGGCGTTTATGGCGTTTCAGAAGTCTGCTCCGGAAGCTTATCCCATAGCGATGTCTGCGACGGTTTCTTACATATGGCTTCGAGAGGCGTTTTTCTCCGCATTCACGACATGGAATGCAGACAGTGATATTTTTGACAGCATTGTAAATGGCGGGATTGCATATGAACTGTGCCGGCCGGTTTCCATTTACCATATGTGGTTTGCGAAGACAACCGCGGGCAGAGTTGCCGGCGCGGGACTGCGCTGCGTTCCTTTACTGGTGATTGCGGCCATGCTTCCGAAACCTTTCCGGCTGTCGATGCCGGCGGGGCCGCAGCATTTTCTGCTGTTTGTGATAACGCTGTTTCTGGGGCTTGGAGTGACGGTGGCGTTTTGTATGTTTACGTATATTCTGGCATTTTTTACCATATCACCCCAGGGGCTCAGGGTGTTGTTTACTTCTATGGTTGAATTTTTATCCGGCGCGATCATTCCGCTGCCGTTTATGCCGGCCGGTGTCAGACGGGTTCTGGAAATGCTGCCGTTTGCGGGTATGTTTAATGTACCGCTCCTGATTTATAGCGGTGAACTGTCGGGGGCGGAGATGCTGTCGGGTATTGGACGGCAATGTTTCTGGCTGGTTACGCTGGTGGTCTCAGGGCGGGTTTTGTGTAAGGCGGCGGAGCGGAAGATCGTAGTACAGGGCGGATGAAGTTTATCTGGCGCCGGTTGAAGCGGGCGCAGGTCATCACGGCAGACTGCTCTGACATGCAGGGCAGAAGGACAGGAAGGTGCGGAAGTGAAAACTGAATGGAAAATGGTGCGCATGAAAAACAAGAGTATTAAGAACGGCATAGGGCTGTATTTTCATTATATATCTATTGTACTGCTTGGGACGATGCAGTATAAAGCGTCTTTTTTTCTGCTGGTGGCCGGGCGGTTTCTCCTGTCATTTAACGGAATACTGGGCGTGTACTTTATGCTGTCGCGGTTTGGGCATGTGAGAGGATATACGCTTGGAGAAGTGCTGCTGTGTTATTCCATTATACAGATGGATTTTGCACTTGCGGATTGTATCGGCGGCGGGTTTGCGATGTTTGCGAGCATAGTGAGACAGGGGGAGTTCGACCGGATTCTGCTCAGACCCCACAGCGCGATCCTGCAGGTGCTGGGAAGTCAGTTCCGGATTGACAGGATCGGTCTGGTTCTTCAGGCGGTGATTATGTTCGGGTACGGAATAGCGGTCAGTTCCATTGTATGGACGTGGATGAGAGTGGTGACGGTTATTTTCATGCTGATTGGGGGAACGCTGCTTTTTATCAGCTTCTTTGTATTGCAGGCGGCATTTACTTTTTTTACGCTGGAAGGAATTGAAGTGTTTAATGTTCTGACATACGGCGCGAAGGAGCACGGGAAATATCCGATTGATATTTATGGAAAGAAAATGATGAGGTTTTGCACTTATGTGATTCCATATACATTGATACAGTATTATCCGCTGCAGTACTTGCTGGGGCGCAGCGACCGGTGGTACTATGGAATATATCCGCTGTGTGCGCTGTACTTTTTAGCCATTTGCTATGCGTTGTGGCGGTTTGGAATGCGGCACTATCAGTCGGCGGGATCTTGACGGCCAACGGGGGGATGTGCAGTGAGCAAACGAACTATTTATATGATCATGATATTTTCGTCACTGGTTTGCGCATGCGTGTGCTGCGGCGGGCAGGCAGAGGACGGCAGGAAAAGTGCGGATTCCGAAACAATCCGGGAAACCGTGACAGGGAAGGAAGATGATGCTGCCGCAGACAGGGAACAGCCGGTGGAGACATCTGTGAGTGCGGTGCAGACAGACCCGGAGAATGCAAGACTGCTGTGCCTTGCAAATGCGGATACGGAGACACTGTTTGGTCTGAACTTTGGTGACAGAGTCGATTACAGTCGGTTTGAAACGTGTGGATTTCATGGCAGCCAGCCGATATTTCGTGAGACGAATGGACCTGAGAACGGTCTCTATTTCTATTTCCATGGGGAAAATCGTGGTTTTAGCGGTTTTATGGTCAATGATGAGAGGCTGGACTTTCTCGGACTTGACCGGAAAACGGATAAGCTGGACAGGCTGACCGGCCTTTTCGGAAGACCGGATGAGCTTGAGAAGGATGGCTCTGTCATGAGCGTAAAGTGGAACTTTGGAAAAGCAAGGCTCGAGGCGGTTGCAGAGAAAGACCACATAAATTATATCAGATATCTGGCGCCGGACGGTGCAGCCGACGGTGAGGATATACCGTGGGAACGGTCGGATCTGGCGCAGGACTGTCGGGCACCTTACGATTATACGGAAAATATCTATCAATGGGAGGCGACACACGGTTCATATGCTAACGCGACGGAGGCTTCTTATCATCCCTATGACGACGATTACGATGCAGGTCAAGTCCGTGCGTTTATCGAGGAATATCTGGAGAAGCAGGGCATTCGGAAAACAGAGCCGGACGGAACGGTCTGTAATCAGCGCGGGGAACCGCTTGTGGAGTATTATATAGAAGAGGCCACGAATCAATACTGTTTTGTGGTTCATCTATGGGGCGATTACTGGATCGACTATGCGGCCGGGATCAGCGAATATCAAGACGCGGTATATTGCACGGCGCATGTTGTGCAGGACGCGGATCGAATCGGTACTTTTCTGTACGGCAGTAATGAGGAGCGGGGAATTACGAGAGAACGGCTGTATGATACGGAAGGAATGTGCAAAGCGGATCTTTCTTATCAAGTCATGCCGGATATGCCATTTGCCACGGTAACCGATTACTGGTATCTTGACAGCGGATATGATGCCGGGAGCGATGTGCTGTGCAGAGGGCAGAAGTTCTGCTTTGACGAAGGGCGCAGCGAGGTTGATGAAGCGGGGTGTTTTATTCGATATCAGGGACTTTGCGGCGCGGACGATGAGGAAGAAGCTGCCGCCTTATCCGGAGCATCAGAGCTTTATGCCCTGAAAAGCGGAACAGATATTATGGAAGGATTTTATGATTATCCGTGTACCCTTTTTTATAATCAAAAGGGGATGCTGGAAAGGATCGAGGAAGATCTGCTTCCCGAGGATGAGGAAAAAGGACGGGAGGATTCGGGACAGGCAGAGTTTCGATATGATCATAAAGGGGTTGTCAAAGAAGCTGTCTATCAACGCTCTTCATGGACACAGGGTACGACTGACAGCAGCGGAATGATCGAGTATGATGAACAGGGCAGAATGATTTACAACAGTTACTACATTACCCATGGCGGACATAAGGATCTTTTCGTATATGAAGAGGGCGCCGCAAGGCCGTGGGCACGTCTCAGATGGTGCAGCTTTGCGCCGGGATTTCCGGATGTGACGCTGTTTTTGAAAAGTAAGTAAATGACATATTTTCGCGGTCTGCACCTTTTTACGGTAAGTTGCAGGGGCGTTCTGGAGGAGATTATGAGGTGGTTTAAAAGGATCGGTATTGCGCTTCTGCTCTTGCCTTTCGTATTAATATCAGGCATTATCGTGTTTGAAATCTTCGATATCTGTGTGAACCATGCGGCCACGGACCGGCAGACGAAGAAACTGCAGACAGATTTGGAGAGCAGGATTTCTGATCTTGAAATATTGAATGTTCATTCCGAAACCGGTAATCTTTCCGGGACGGGAAATCATGTGGAATGTCTGTCGGTGATTGATTTTGCAACGGAAATGACGGAAGGCGAAATAACAAGTGCGCTGTCAGACACCTGCGATTTAAACCGGGACGGTATTTCTATAGAACAAAAAGAAGACGGGACCTATACGGTATATCTGGAGACATCAGCACCGTTTCCTGATAACATAGAAGGACATTAAGCTCCTGGCTGACATGCGGGGCAGCCTGCGTCTCTTTCTGCCTGAGAACTAATGTTTAATACGAAATATCCGACACATTCATTGTAGTATATGATAATTCGGGATGGCAATAGATGAAAATACAACTGGAAAGAAAATATTACATAGATAATTTAAGGTGGCTGGCCATCCTGCTGCTTTTTCCGTTTCATGCCGCACAGATCTGGAGCGGAGGAGAATACAGCGGGTTTTATATATGGTCGCACACGGATGCGGTTCTCTATGCATTTTCAACTGTGGTATATCCGTGGTACATGACGCTCTTGTTCGTCATTGCGGGCATAAGCTGTAAATATGCGCTGCAAAAGAGGACATACAGGCAGTTTGTCGCGGAGCGGACGAAAAAACTGCTCGTGCCGTTTTGCTTCGGTGTACTGGTACTGGCTCCGGTTATGACATTTGTTGCGGAAGTATTTTTTAACGGATATACCGGTAGTTACTGGCAGCAGTATGAGTTGTTTTTTACAAAGGAAACCGACCTGACGGGATATCATGGCGGTTTTACCCCTGCGCACCTCTGGTTTCTGCTATATTTGCTTGTGATTTCTCTGGCGGCGCTTGCGGTCATTCGTCTGCAAAAGAAATATCTGCCGAAATTGCAGGTTGACGGTGAGCCGTATGTTTGTCTGATTCTGTTGTTTGTGCCGGAATGGCTGAGCCAGTATATTCTGAATATAGGCGGGAAAAGCTTGGGGCAGTTCATGATCCTGTTTCTGTTCGGTTATTATATTTTTGCGGAAGAAAGGGTTTTGCAAAAAACAGAGCAATACCGGTTTGTAAGTCTGACATTCTGGGTTCTGTCAGGAAGTCTGTATACATATCTGTACTGTTTTATAGAGGTTAGAAGTGTGTGGATGACGGGACTGTATATGTTTTTCGGTTGGATGGGGATTATGACGTTGCTCGGCATAGGGCGGGCAAAGCTGGATTTTCATAACCGGATCAGTGATTATCTATCTAGGGCGTCATTCCCTGTTTATATTCTTCATATGCCGGTTGTGGTCGTGACGGGTTTCTTCATTCTGCGGCTGCCTGTCGGGGCTGCCGGGCAGTTTTCAATGATTGTAATGCTATCTGCGGTTGCAACATTTATCATATATGGGATCGTAAAAAGAGTTCCGGGGCTCCGGTTTTTCTTTGGGATAACGGGGAAAGAACTTCTAGACATGCAAAGCAAGTCCTAATCACAGCAAAGGCTGTATCGTAAAGTCAGCATAGCTGACTTAAAAGTTCTGGAAGTTACTTTGCAACTTCATCTCACACAGGAGAATGCCTGAAAAGCGGCATTTTTCCAGACAAGTCTGCATGTCTGCACAATAAGTCCCACATATAGGAAGTATAGAGATTTACAATAAGATGAAGGCGTGTAAAGAGCCTTGAATAGATCAGAATGGGGAATAGAGGCTGCTGTACCTGCTCTTCAAATATAAAATGGTTTGCGTAACTTGCAGTTTATCAGGAAAGACAAAACGGGTGCCTGGAGGCATAATAAAATATGTTAGAAAAATGGATTTATGCAACGGTAAAACTCAAAAATTTCGGATATTGACAAATGGTGAAAAATAGTGATAGAATAAAAGTCCACCGCCGAAAAAGAGAGTCTGAGAAAAAATAATTTAAAATTTTTTCAAAAAGATATTGACGAGCGGCTGT
>CAJTPS010000045.1 GCA_910578555.1 uncultured Lachnospiraceae bacterium | reverse complement strand
CCGTTCAGACCACGGTATCATTTATGTGGGACTGGTGGTAACGATCATGCCGATCTTCATCGTATATTTCCTGTTATCGAAGTACATCATTGCCGGTGTTGCACTGGGTGGTGTGAAGGAGTAGAAAGCAGACAGAATATATCAGCTATATATTATATTGGGGAGATAGTTACAGAGGGAGAGAGTGCCGTTTGGGCGCGCTCTCCCTCTGTGCATAGGTAAAAGTTTGGCCATGCTATTCATAAGTCACCAGAATATACATTTTGCTTGATCATATCACTAATTGGCTGGTGACTTATTTCATATCGGGCGTCCGCCCTATAGAATAGACTGTGCAATTTGTCCTTAGTGAGCAAGTTCCCACGTACAAATTGTACAATCAATTCTGCATGGCTGAACTGTACATAAAAAATTAAGATTGATGCAATAGTAAATTGGAAGATATTGTGTTAAGATATACGCGAAAGCCCGCGAGCGAGACGAAGCGGAGTGCAGTCGAGACTGCATTGCGGGATGGTAGAATCAGCAAGAGGATGAAGCGGCTGCGTGCAGACGGATCAGTCAGATTGCTGTTTGACAGGGCAGGAGATTACAATGTCAAATATGATATATGATAATGCCCTTCTCAGGGTATATGACGGTCTGAGACGTCTATGTGATTACGCCGGAAAGGACGACGATTGGTGCGACGAACTCTGGCAGGAACTATTGCATGACAGACAATTATATGAAGAGTTCGTCTATTATCTGGAGCATCATGTGCCCGGTGATCTGGTAAAGGTACGGGGATATTCACTGACAGATCTGTATGTATGGCAGCTGGAGCAGTATAACCTCCGTGGAGATTCCGGAAAGCATACGGCATACTGTAATAAAGAGCAAATGTTGCTTCAGGCGCTCCTGATGCTGGCACAGATGAAGAAGAATCCTGACAGCTGTCTCGGGAAATTAGACAGAGGCGCGGGGATGGATAAAATATAGATAACAGAAGAAAGTATAGAGAAAGATTATGAACAGGACAGAGTTTATTGAAAGGCTGCGGCGTGCCCTTGCAGCAGGGATTTCCAGCGGGCAGGTGGCGGAGAATGTAAGATACTATCAGGATTATATTGATTCTGAGGTCCGCAGAGGCAGAAGCGAGGGAGAGGTGCTTGACAGCCTGGGAGACCCCAGACTGCTCGCCAAGAGCATTATTGAGGCAAACAAGCATGCCGGAATAAGTTACGGATCAAATAGACAATATGATGAGGAAGTGGCGGATGACAGACAGGAGCGACGGGCGGAAAATGATGTGCCGACGGCAAGAAGCTTTGTACTTCCGGGATGGCTTGTCATGCTGATTGTCACAGTGGTGGTACTGGTGGTGATCGGCCTGGTGTTTTCGCTGCTTTCTTTCTTTGCGCCGGTTATCATTATTGTGCTGGCGGTGCTGCTGATTGTGAAAGTAATTCAGAATAACCGACGGGGAAGGTAGCATGAAGGAAGAAGCCATTCACGCGGAAGAACTGCCAATCCTTTGATCGCAGCAGCGAATTTGAAATTTCCGACCCGGATCAGAGCAGTAGCGCAGGCAGGTTTGTGTTATGTATGGGGATTACTGTGAGAAACAAAACAGACCATTTGGGTAAATGGTCTGTTGAGGGGAGTATATAAATAATTATATATAAGGGTCTGTAAACAGAAACTGAAGGGGTGTTTCCGTCTACAATTACTATTATATACGTTTTATTTTAAAATGCAATCAAAAATAGTACTAAAGTCCTATGAAATTATTTGGTTATTTTATATAAAAAATTAGTACTAAAGAACTAGATGCGGTTTGTATATTCTGATCAAGAACTTGCAATACTATTTCTGTAACTATAGTAAACGCCATAACAAGTTTCTGCTTCCGGTCCATGTCAAAGTCATATGCGGGAGCTTTTACAGGACTGAAACCGAAATTTTAATGTCGTTGACTATAAAATCAATCAGGAGGTATTTGAGATGTCTAAGAATGATTATAACCAGAATGCACAGAATGACAAGCAGCAGGACAAGGCAAACAACTCTACCAGCCAGAACAGCCAGAACAACAATCAGAAGAACAATTCTAAGAACAGTTCCGGCAGCAACGCACAGGACAACCAGAAAAACAACTTCTAATAATCAGTCAACAAGTGTTTATGGTACTCAAAACGGTATGGTCAGCGGCCATACCGTTTTGCTGTGCATATTTTGTGAAAAAAATGTAAAACATGGCGCAGAACATTGTTATTTCAGGAAGTTTAGTATACAATGTCTATGGTGAAGAAAGCTTAAGGTTTATTGTTTAGTGATTGCTGCAATTTACACGGATATGGTCTGGAGTGGTGCAAAAAGATACCGTGTGAATGGCGATGGAGGAGATTATGAAAAGAACATTAAGATTGACCGTATGCATGGCGGTGCTTATCATGCTTGCCGGCTGCGGAAAAGCGGATAGTACAAAGGCAGATCAGACAGCAGAGTATGCCGATGTTTCTGCGGAAGATTTAAAGCAGGCAGGATTGGGAGCCTTGGCGCTCCTGTATGACGAGACGATCTGGACTTATGATGACACGCAGGGCGGTGATTCCGGACTTGCCTTTACGGCAAAAGACGGTTCTCTGCTTGGGATTACCTGTTCTAAGGAATCTTTTTATCAGCATCCGCTTGAGATGATCAGGATTTCCGAACAGATTTGCGCTTCCTATGCGAAGTATGAGGAGGTGGAGGAGCCCACGCTGATTTCCGTTCAGGGTGAAGACTGGTATGAGTGGGTATACAGATATGAAGAAAACGGTGTGTCAACAGTAGCATTACAGCGTTTTTATGGTAAAAATTACTATGCGTATACGATGTCTTATATCGCAGAAGAGAAAGCTTACGAAGCGAATAAGAGTGAAGCGCTCAAAGTAATGAATTCGGCGGTAATGAGCGTGCCGGATAATGATGAGGCGGAAGCGAAGGCGAAAAAGTTTCTGGTAGGGGAATGGGATCTCGGAGAACAGGGGTATCTTGTCATGAGCGAAGATGGTGCATATAACTGGTATATGGACAGCAGCAAAGATGAGAAGAATATGCATAAGGGAGCCTACTGCGGTGATGTGACGAATGAGGCTGTCGGATTTAAAGAGGGTGAGGGCGTCTATTTTGTGCTTTTTCCGGAAGGACTCTATGTGGACGGCCAGGAGCAGGAAATGTCTGCGGTGAAGTATGATTATGTTGTCTCTACGAAGATTCAGCCGGACGGAACTTATCAGATGTTAAATCCGACGACTTTCGCGCTGTACTCCATGCAGAGGCAGGAGTAGGATATGGAGAGATTAGAATATATTGCGCCCTGCCATTTCGGTCTGGAGGCGGTTTTAAAAAGAGAGATTACGGATCTGGGGTATGAGATCGTGTCTGTGGAGGACGGGCGCATCACCTTTGCGGGAGACGCGCGGGCGATTTGCCGCGCCAATATTTTTCTGCGGAGCGCGGAGCGTGTGCTGATTAAGGTGGGCAGTTTCCGCGCAGAGACTTTTGAGGAGTTGTTTCAAGGAACGAAGGCTCTGCCGTGGGCGGATTACATACCGAAGAACGGTAAATTCTGGGTAACGAAAGCGGCGAGTGTGAAGAGTAAACTTTTCAGTCCGTCCGATATCCAGTCGATTATGAAGAAAGCCATGGTGGAGAGTATGAAAAAAGCTTATCCGGCCGATTGGTTTTCGGAGAGCGGGGATGCCTATCCCGTGCGCGTTTTTCTGATGAAGGATGAGGTGACAGTGGGTCTGGATACCACCGGAGAGTCGCTTCATAGGCGCGGCTACAGAAAGCTTACGGCTAAGGCGCCGATCGCCGAGAATCTGGCAGCGGCGCTTATTATGCTGACACCGTGGAAAGGGGACCGCATTCTGGTTGATCCGTTCTGCGGCAGCGGTACGATTCCGATTGAAGCGGCAATGATGGCAGCGCATATTGCGCCGGGGATGAATCGTAATTTCACGGCGGAAGCCTGGACGCATATCGTAGACCGGAAGGAATGGTACCGGACTGTGGATGAGGCGGAGGCGCTGATCGATATGGACGTGGAGACGGATATACAGGGCTATGATATGGATGAAGAGATGGTTTCGATTGCGCGGGCGAATGCGAAGCTGGCCGGCGTAGAGAAACTGATTCATTTTCAACGAAGAGATGTGGGGCAGCTGAGCCATCCGAAGAAATACGGTTTTGTGATCACGAATCCTCCTTATGGGGAAAGAATAGAAGATAAGAAGAATCTGCCGGGACTCTATCGCGTGATTGGTGAGAGATACAGGCAGCTGGACAGCTGGTCTATGTGCCTGATCACTTCCTATGCCGAGGCGGAACAGGCGATCGGCAGGAAGGCTGACAAGAACAGGAAGATATACAACGGCATGATGAAGACCTACTTCTATCAGTATATGGGACCTAAGCCAAGTGGGAGCAGAAGATAAATTATGCAGCAGGAAAGACAGGATAATTTAATGAAAAGGATGGCGGTATGCTGTCTCGTGTTCGTTGCGGTGGCGATGAGCGCCATACTGTATTATTCCGCGAATAAAATCATTGTAGTGGCAGACGTGGCACAGGATGAGGTTGTACAGGAAAATGCGGGCAGTGTGGAAGATACTGTTGTGGAGGACAAAAATCATATAAGGATTGACCGCAAAAGTCAAAATACGAATTATTTCTGTATTCCGCTGCCGGAAGGTGTAAAGGCGGAAGAGGTGACGATCGAGAATCACTATATGGACAAGGAATTGTGGGTCAGTATTACACCGAAGGAACTTGCGGGCTATGAGGAATTTTATGCGTCTAACGGCGTATACGGCAACTGTGACAATGTGCTGGAAGGACATATTGATGTGGAAAAAGACAGAATCTGCCTGCGGTTTGCGCTGACGGACGTGTTTGAATATCACAGTATTTTTGAGGATAGCGCGCTCTATGTGGATTTTATGACGCCGAAGGAGGTTTTTGACAGGATTATTGTTATTGATCCGGCATACGGACAGCAGGATACGGGCGTCACGGCAAATAATATTAAAGCGAAGGATATTACGCTGGAGATTGCCAGGGCATTGAAAGCCAAGCTGGACAATACGGATATCAAGGTATACTATACAAGGATGGATGACAGTAATCCGACGGCAGCCAAGCGTGTGGAACTGGCCGCAGCGACGAAGGCGGATATGCTGATCCGCATAGAGGTGAGCGGAGACCAGAATACGAAACTGTACGGCACGGAAACGGTCTATAACAGCAGATTTTTCATTCCCGGATTTGGCAGCGTGGAGCTGGCGGATCTGCTGGAACGGGAGGTTGTCACCGCGGTCAGCGGTAAGGCAGGCGGACTTCTGGAGGCCGGTGAAGCAGATGCGGTGATCAGCAATGCGACGGTGCCTGCGGCTGCGGTTAAAGTGGGGTATCTGACGAACGGACAGGAGTTTATACTGCTGCAGCGGGAGGACTATATCCAGCGTATCGCGGAGGGAATCTATCAGACGATCCTGAAAGCGTACGGAGATTAGAGTGAAAAATCATGCTGATGCACTGATTTTTCAATTGACAATGTGAGTCAGGGCCGGGGTGTGCGCTGATCGCAGTCAACTGTTCTGATATGGATGATGAGTGATAGATTTTGTGAAGCGGAATCGCGGAGGTTGGGGAATGAGACGACAGATCATATTTGCCACGGGCAACGAGGGCAAGATGCGGGAAATCAGGGATATCCTTAAGGATATTGAAGCGGATATTCTATCTATGAAAGAAGCGGGGCTCGAGACGGATATCGTGGAGGACGGTGCGAGTTTCGAGGAGAATGCGGTTATTAAAGCGAAGGCGGTGTCGGATCTGCTGGTCCGGCATGCTGGAGGTAAGTATAAAGAGGCGATTGTGCTGGCGGATGATTCCGGTCTGGAGATCGACTATCTGCATAAGGAACCGGGCATCTATTCCGCCAGATATCTGGGTGAAGATACGCCTTACAGTGTGAAGAATCAGAATCTGCTGGAGCGGCTTGTGGGGGTGGAACAGGAACGGCGCAGCGCGCGGTTTGTGTGCGCGATAGCGGCAGTCATGCCGGACGGAGAAGTACTGACCACGCTCGGCACGATAGAAGGCAGGATCGACGATCAGGCAAAAGGAAGCAACGGATTCGGCTATGACCCGATCTTCTATGTGCCTGAGCTTGGCTGTACCACGGCAGAACTGCCGGAGGAGGAGAAGAACCGGATCAGCCACAGGGGCAGGGCGCTGGAGGCGATGAAGCTTAAGCTGGATCAGAAGATATAACTGCTGCGCAAAATAACGGGCAAGGATGAGGAGTTCTATGAAAATACTGATAGTGAGTGATACGCACCGGTATAATGCAAATTATCTGAAAGTGGTGGAGAAAACAGGACCCCTTGATATGGTAGTGCATTGCGGAGATGTGGAGGGCAGCGAACTTGTGATTTCACAGGCGGCAGGATGCCCTGTGGAGATGGTGCAGGGCAATAACGATTTCTTTTCGGAACTTCCGAGGGAAAAGGAGTTTATGGTCGGGCAGTATAAGGTGTGGCTGACACACGGACATAATTATTACATAGCCATGAACAGTGACGTGATCAAGCAGGAAGCAAAAGCAAGGGAAGTGGATATTGTGATGTGCGGACATACGCATAAGCCGGTAGTCGATATCGGGAGCGGTCTTACGCTGATCAATCCCGGCAGCATCAGCTATCCCAGACAGGACAACAGGAAGCCGAGTTATATTATTATGGAAATTGACGGGGCCGGAGAGGCACATTACACGATTAATTATCTGTAAAAGTGATAACTTTGCATAAAATATATAAAATTAGAAAAATTAGTTGACAGAGGACAATGCATATAATATAATTTAACTTGCGTTGCAGATAGGATGCTCACAGGTTCCTTTTTCGGGGTGTGGCTCAGCTTGGCTAGAGCGCCTGGTTTGGGACCAGGAGGTCGCAGGTTCGAATCCTGTCACCC
>CAJTPS010000044.1 GCA_910578555.1 uncultured Lachnospiraceae bacterium | reverse complement strand
AAAATTTTCTCTTGAATTTTCAGGGTTGCATTACTGTTTATTTGTCAAGGTTCTGAAGCACACAATTATAATGTGCATTTCACTGCATAAGTAGACCGCGCAGTGAACGGAGAAGGAGGGATTTGAACCCTCGCGCCGCTATTAACGACCTGCACCCTTTCCAGGGGTGTCCCTTCAGCCATCTTGGGTACTTCTCCACATACAGCTAAACTCAATCATTTATAATATTGTCGTCTTTATCAGGCACTGCTTTTATTATATAGAAAGTTCTCATTTCATATGCATACAGTAAGATTCATTCCAAAAGAACTTATCACGATGATAAAGGCTCGGTTGGAGAGGTATCTCCAGCGGAGAGGGTGGGATTCGAACCCACGCGCCCTTGCGGACAAACGGTTTTCAAGACCGCCTCGTTATGACCACTTCGATACCTCTCCGTGTTCGCATTGCACTTCCCTCCCGGTCAGCGCAAGGATTATTTTAGCAAAAATGATTTTCAGTGTCAACCTATTTTTCACCTTTTATTCCATTAATTTTCAAAGGCGGAATGAAATGTTTATTTCCGCTTAGATGCGAAGGGATGGATTTCTGTCTTTCGCCCATTATCAGATTCCATTATTTAAAATATTAAACGCCTTATACAGAACAATTGCTAATACCGCCATCGCTAATATGATCTTTACATTTCTGCCGTCAACTTTTATATTCTTTCCGACGTTGAACGTCTCATACATCCCGTTCTTAACAAGCTGATCGACAAGAAAATCTCATCTATATTTCTTCCTTCCATGCCGCAATCCGCGCAAACAGCCTGCTGCCGGCATACCAGTCACTAATATGCAAAACATTTTTAACGTTCCCTCCGAATTAGCTGTTCCATCGCCGCTCCAGGTTCCCTTATATAAATGGAGGGGATTTGCGGCATAAAAGCGCCTCCGCGATCACCAGGTCCTCCGGCGTCGTTATCTTGATATTTTCATAAGAACCCCGCACCAGACTGACGCGTTTCCCGGTATAGTTTTCTACTGCCATAGCGTCATCCGTGATTCCGCAGCCGTCCGCAGCCTGCGCTTTATCCTGCATAAAAGCTTCATACGCCGCCGTAATCAGCGGGATCTCGAATACCTGCGGCGTCTGGATCTGCCATACGAGCCTTCGCTCCGGCGTCTGCGCCGCATAGCCTGCCGCATCTGCAATCTTGATCGTATCTTTAACCGGCATTCCCGCCACGCACGCGCCCGTTCTCTCAACTTCCGCAAGACAGCGCTGTAAGATCTCCTTCGTCAGAAAAGGACGTGCGCCGTCATGAATAAATACATACCCGCCCGCTTCCGCTCCGGTCATCGTCTTCGCCTCAATCAACTTAAGCGCATGATACACGGAGTCATACCGTTCCTGCCCGCCTGCAATGACAGCGGACACCTTATGGAATCCGTAATGCCCCACGATCTCTTCTCGAACATAAGAAATATCCTCCGCGCCGGTGACAAGGATACAGTCATCAATCACAGAGGACTCTTCTATCGCATGCAGCGCATACCAGATCAGCGGTCTGCCCTGCAGGAGCATATACTGTTTCGCCACATCGCTTTTCATACGGCTGCCGCTCCCCGCCGCAAGCACAACCGCGGTACATTTCTTTTTCTCCATCTTACCTGCCTTCCCTCATACCTTCAACACCCGTCCAGACATGATATGCAGAGAATACCTGCTCAGGCCTTCCCTGGTGCGAAGAATATCTGCAAAGCAAATCTTAGAATTTCTTTGTCTTTGTATTCTGCAGACTTAGATATTATCTTCACACTGCGCCGAGTTTCAGATTGGGCACCGCATTCAGATCATACCCGTGCCGCACCCCTTTGCGATATTCATAATACGCCGCCGCACCGATCATTGCCGCGTTATCCGTACACAGAACGGGCGAAGGACGATAAAAGGCAATACCGCGCTTATTGCACGCTTCCTCTAATGCGCTCCGAAGCGCACTGTTTGACGCAACCCCGCCTGCAATGGCAAATTTCTTCGCACCGCACTCCTGTACCGCATTCATGGAATGTTCTACCAGCACGTCTACCACTGCCTTCTGAAAAGAGGCCGCCACATCCGCCTGCGAGATCTCGATTCCTTTCATCTCACAGGAGTTCAGATAATTAAGCACCGCGGATTTCAATCCGCTGAAACTGAAATCATAGACCGCATCCGCCACCTTAGCGCGCGGAAACTTGATCGCATCCGGATTTCCTTCCTTTGCAACCTTGTCAATCTTAGGACCGCCCGGATACCCCAGCCCGATGGCTCTCGCCACTTTATCAAATGCTTCTCCGGCCGCGTCATCCCTTGTCCTGCCCATGATCTCATACTCACCGTAATCTGTAACCTGCACCAGATGCGAATGTCCGCCTGATACGACCAGGCAGACGTAGGGTGGTTCTAATTCTTTATGTTCAATATAATTCGCGCTGATATGCCCTTCGATATGATGGACACCAATCAGCGGAATCCCCGATGCAAAGCTGATCGCCTTGGCCGCCGATACGCCCACTAACAGCGCTCCGACCAGACCGGGACCATATGTCACCGCGATAGCGTCCATCTCCCGAAGCGTCATGCCTGCTGTCTGAAGCGCCTCCGCTATCACCTGGTTGATCCTCTCGGTATGCTTGCGGGATGCGATCTCCGGAACGACACCACCGTATAATGTATGCAGATCGATCTGCGAAGATATGATATTCGACAGGACCTCCCTGCCGTTTCTGACGACTGCCGCCGCTGTCTCATCGCAGGAGCTCTCTATCGCCAGTATTGTGATATCTTGATTCCTGCACGTCGTCTCTGTATCCATCTGCGTGCCTTTCTAACAGTTCACACGGCTCCACGGTTACTTTGCACCGGTCCGCCCGGACTGTTGCCTTTCCTTCTATACTGTTCTTCCTGTATCCGTCTTACGGTTTATACCGGAATCTAATCCTCAACCAGCTCCCAGCCCAGAATCTTCCAGTGACTGTCTTCGTCCTTGCGCAGCACGAACTGTTCCATGGAACGCACTGTGCCCGTCGTCCCTCTCTTAATACTGAACGTGCAGTACAGTCTCGCGCAGGAATATCCATCCTCCACAAATTCCTCTACGTCAACGCTGGCAGACAACACGTAACCGGTTATCGTGCAATCGTTATTCTTCATGTCTGCAATCTCGGTCCGCAGATCGTTCAAATAGTCCTCCTGGGACTTATTCGCAACGAGTTCCGCGTCATACAGCTCCTGAATCTTGAACGCCAGCTGCTCCAGTTCGTCTTCCGTATAGTCTTCATTATAGAAACACTTCGTGATCTCGGCGTAGTATTTTACCACTTCCTTCGGCGTATGCGGATAGTTCCGCTCCAGATCCTTCTGCAGCACCTTCTGTACCGGCGTCGATTCCACCGGCACTTCCGCCTCCACTTTAGATTTATGATTTAAATTAATAAAATATGCCGCAACTACCCCTACAAGGATCAGTCCGATCACAATAACCGTAATGACTCCGGAACGCTTCATATCTATCGGCTCCTTTCTTAATCTTCCTGAAATACAAGGTCAGCACTCCTGCCGTCTTTCGCCGCTACCGCATTTGGAAAAATCTTCCTGACCGCCGGCATATACTCCTCCGGACGAACCAGTGAAGGGCTGTAATGTGTCAGCCACAATTCCCCCACATCCGCCTGTTTCGCCAGCTTCGCAGCCTCGTAGAAGGTCATGTGCTTATACTCTTTTGCTTTCGCAAGCTTCTCCGGTTCTCCATACATGCCCTCGCATATAAAAAGATCTGCATCTGCCGCGCCGCGCACAATTCCTTCCGTCGGTCTGGTATCCGTGCAGTACGCCACTTTAAGCCCTTTGCGCTGCTCTCCCAGCACCATCTCCGGCGTATACGTGCCGTTTTCTGTCTCTATTATCTCACCTTTTTGCAAACGATTCCAGTAATTTCTCGGAATATTGAGTTTTTCTGCTCTCGACACGTCAAATCTGCCGATGCGGTCCACTATGATACTGTAGCCATAGCAGATGACATTGTGATTGACTCTGTAAGCCTCTATGCGAAAACCTTCAAACGCAACAGACTGCTGCGCCTCCGTCAGTTCCAGATAGTTGATTGTAAAAGGAAGCTCCGGCGCAATTACGCGTAGAGCATTCACCACTTTGGCAAGCCCTTTGGGTCCGATGAGCAGAAGCGGCTCGGTCCGCTCCGCATTGCCCATGGTAAGAAGCATACCCGGCAGTCCGCTGATATGATCCGCATGATAGTGGGTAAAACAGATCACATCGATGGGTTTAGGGCTCCAGCCCTTCTCCTTCATGGCGATCTGTGTGCCCTCCCCGCAGTCGATCAATATGCTTGTCCCGTTGTAGCGCGCCATCAGCGACGTAAGCCATCTGCCGGGCAGCGGCATCATACCGCCTGTTCCTAATAAACAGATATCTAACATGTGTTCTCCCATTCCGTTACCGTCCGTATCTGACGCTTTTCATGTACCGCACCCTTACGTCAGTCTGAACCATAACCTGTTACAGTAACAGTCCGGGCAGCCTGGTGTACCGTAGTACACTAACCTTTATATCAGAGCAGTTCCTTACGCTCCCATTCTTCTGCGGGAATGGAGAATTTCTCCACTATTTTCCGGTAGCACGCCTCACACAGATCGAACTTCTGACTTATACCGTCCCTCGTTCCAAAAAAGCCAAAATCATGCTCCACGTGTATGCATTCTTCTTTTACAAATCCATTTTCTACCAATAAATTTTTACCGCAGCAGTTGCAGACTGCCTGCACCAGTTCCGTTTCTTTATTTTCTGAATAAACACGCATGACAAACCTCCCATATGTTACTTATTCGTTACAATTCACACTTACACAAGTTATTGCATGCATTCACATATCAGCAATGTGAATTGCAGCAAGTGCATGATGCGGATGTGAAAGTAACGTTTCATCTTCCATGTCCCATTTTATCAGACAAAATTTGTAACAACAGTGGTAATTGTTCCATGCTGTTCCTATCTCTTCCAGAAGATCAGTGCATCCTCCGCCGGCTTCTCATAGAAATTCGGGCGGATACCCGCCGACACGAATCCCAGCTTCTCATATACATGAATCGCGGCAGCATTGCTGACCCTGACTTCCAGTGTGTATGCCGTGAGACCTTCCCGATCCCCCTCCCGCATCAGGTGCTGCAGCATGGCCGTGCCGATCCCCTGATTCCTCGCTTCCGGCGCGATCACCACATTCGTGATATTGCCTTCTCCGGCAATCATAAGGACGCCGCAGCCTCCAAGCAGCTGTCCATCCCGCTCCGCCACATAATATCTGGCATCCTCTTTACTGATCATTTCCAGAAAAGAATCCGCCGACCACGGCATGGAAAAGGTCTGCTCTTCCAGTTTGCTGATATACGGTACGTCCCCGGGGGTCATTCTTCTATAGGTAACCACCGCCTGCGCGCGTTCCCGCTCCGCCTGGGACAACCGCAGATATTCCGGCACATGCTCCGCCCCGCTCACGATCCTGCCCTGTGCATAATATACACGCCCGAGTGCCGCAATACAGGCGGCGGACTGCCGGTTGCGATGCGCCGGCGCTAATGTATACGGCACCCGCAGCACTTCCCGCATCCGCTCTCTGAATACCGGAATCCCATCGCCCACGAATACCACCGGTCTGCCAAGGTGATTCAGCGATTCCGCAATTTCATCGAAAGAAACGGCGCACTGTTCTTTAATGACACGCATGTCATATTCATACTCATCCGCCGTGCTTTGCGCTACACTGTCCTGTGCGCATTCCTTTTCTCTATCCCCCGGAGCGAACTCATAGATTCCGGTGTACACCTGACTTCTTCTGGCATCCATAATCGGGCAGACCAGATCGCTGCTCCCGTACATCTGATAGGCAAGCCCCTCCAGTGTAGGAACCGGAATGACCGGTTTCTCCATGGCGAAGGCAAGCCCCTTCGCCGTCGCCGATCCGATCCGCAGTCCGGTAAAAGACCCCGGTCCCGCCGCCACCGCGATCGCATCCACAGTGGCCAAGTCCAGTTCCACCATGTTACGGATCTCCTCCAGCATGGGAAGCAGTGTCTGGGAATGGGTCTTTTTATATTGTATGGTATACTCTGCGATTAAATTATCATCTTCTGTCAGCGCCACGGACGCTGTCAGCCCGGAACTGTCCAGTGCCAATATTTTCATGGTAACTCCTCTATCGTGATCCGCCGGTAATCAAACCCTTTATCCAGATCTTTCTCTATCGTGATCCGCCGGTATGTCTCCGGCAGTATCTCTTCAATCAGGCCGGCCCACTCGATCAGGCATACGCCGTCACCGTAAAAGTAATCCTCATAGCCGATCTCGTCCATCTCTTCCACGTCACCGATGCGGTACACATCAAAGTGATAGAACGGCAGCCTGCCCTCCTCGTATATCTGCACAATCGTAAACGTAGGACTGTTCACCGGCTCCTCTATGCCAAGCCCTGCCGCCACGCCCTGCGTCAGAACGGTTTTACCCACGCCCAGATCACCGATCAGTGTGTAAACCTCCCCGGCTTTCGCCTGCTGACCGATCTGTCTGCCGAGTTCAAAAGTCTCCCCGGTGTTATATGTCTCGATGATTTTCATACTAATCTCCATGTCACAGCTTTGCTGTGACTCAAAATCCAAAGACAAGCAAGCTTGTCTGGGAGAATGCTGTATTTCATGCATTCTCCTGTGTGAGATGAAGTTGCAATACAGCTTCTAGTACTTCTTGGCGTCCCGTCCTATGGCGGGACGTCTTTAGAAGTACTTCTCACACTATCTCTACCCACGAATCTTCACCTTTTTCGGCGGCATGTGCGTGGAAATGATCTCAATCGCTTTATATTTACTGTCTCCCAGGTCTTTCTTCGGAAAAATACAGGCGCTGGTGCGCGTCGTATACACCACAACACTGCTCGGGGTGGACACTGCCTTCACCATAGCGTCCCATGCCATCTGCTCCGTGGTATCGCCCTGCGACACCTCGATCCCCTCATCTGACAGCCGGTAATGCAGCGGCTTCTTAAACGCCGGTGTGTTAAGCGCCTGCTGTCTTGATTTCAGGAAAAGGGTCCATGGCAGATACAGCAGAATGACAGCACCGATAATCAGACAGATCGGCTGCCTGCCCGCTGCGAAAAGTACCAGCATCAGCGCACCCACGATAGAGCCCATGATTCCCGCCATACTGCTGTAGGTATGATGCAGCATATAGTCGTACAAAATATTCGGGGTAATTTTCACGTCAAATTCCATTTCCATTCTACCGTACATCCTTCCGTATGCAAAAGCTGTTTCCCGCGTATGATATCCTTCTATCGTTTACGATATCTGCAGCGGCTTTTATTCTTTCGTGAAAAAGCACCTACGTTGTAGGCGCTTTTAATCTTACATAGAAAATTGCGACAGCGTAAAACATTCAAGGAGAATACGCAGCATTCTCTGAATCGTCGCTGCCGAGCGACGATTTTTATTTAGTGTCTGCTGATTAAGCAAATATTTGCAACTTCCAACTCTTACATCTGC
>CAJTPS010000043.1 GCA_910578555.1 uncultured Lachnospiraceae bacterium | reverse complement strand
GCCGCAGGCGTCACAAAATAGCTCTTATCGCAGAGCCGAATCTGATATTCGGCTCACGATTCCTCCGACGCTAAAGCGTCTGCGGAATGGAGATTAGTATAAAGGAGATGAAATCAATGAAATCAGGAAAAAGACAGAACAGATCCAGGGGCGCTGCCTTAGCGGTAATCATGCTGGCTATGCTGTCAGCAGGCTGTGCGCAGACGGCGGGTGATACATCGACCGGAAACCGGACACAGAGTGATTCGGATACTTCCGGCGCCGCGAATACAGAGGGAAACAATGACTCCGGCAGTGACACAGGGACGGAAGAGACCGCGGAGCAGGCGGAAAGCGGCGCTAAGATGCCGTCTTTTACGGCCGTAGACCTTAACGGCAATACGGTCACAGAGAGTATTTTCAGTGAAAAAGATCTGACGGTTGTAAATATCTGGGGAACCTTCTGCGGTCCCTGTGTGGGCGAAATGCCGGAGCTTGGAACATGGGCGCAGGAGATGCCGGACAACGTGCAGTTAATCGGTCTGGTGATCGATGTGGCGGGTGAGGAGGACACGGAACATCGAGATCTGGCTGTGAGTATCATGGAGAAGGCTGGCGCGGATTTTACCCAGATCATTGCCAATCAGGATTTTGCGGATATTCTGAAAGATGTATATGGGGTGCCCACCACGATCTTTGTTGATAAAGAGGGCAATATCGTGGGTGACTCCATCATCGGGGCGGATGTGGATGGCTATAAGCAGTTTGTGGAGGAGTATCTGGATGGACAATAGGAAGAAAACGACCGGCCGGATTCTGGGACTTGCCATGGCATGTGCTTTTATCTGTTACGGGGTATGGAGAGGGGAAGCAGGAGTCGTGCTGAATAAAGCGGTCAATATCTGCTTCGAGTGTATCGGGCTGGGATAGTAGAGCGTGAAACGGAGAATGGGTCACAAATGAAACATGCATTGAAAAGAAAAATCATACAGCTGGTCGCTTTCGGATATTCCAACCCCTACCTTATGAATTTCAAGGGCGGGAAGCTGTATCAGGGAAAGTGGAAACTGTTCTGCAATCCGGGATTGAACTGTTATTCCTGCCCGGCCGCCTCGCTTGCCTGTCCGGTTGGAGCGCTGCAGGCAGTAAACGGTTCTATGAATTATAAGTTTGGCTTTTATGTGATGGGGCTGCTCTTGGCCTTCGGCATTCTTTTAGGCCGGGCAGTCTGCGGCTGGCTATGTCCTTTCGGGCTGTTTCAGGAATTGCTTCATAAGATTCCGTCACCGAAACTGCGGCTGAAAAAAGTTTTTTTATATGTTAAATATGTTGTGCTGGCAGTGTTTGTGATCATACTGCCGATTGCAGTCACGGATTATATGGGGATGGGGAAACCGGCGTTCTGTCAGTATATCTGCCCGGCAGGTATGCTGGAGGGCGCAGTTCCGCTGCTCTTATCCCATGAGACGCTGCGGCAGACGATCGGACCGCTTTTTACCTTGAAAACGGTGATCCTAATCGTGACGGTGACCGGGTGCGTTCTGATCTACCGTTTCTTCTGTCGAACGCTCTGTCCCCTTGGCGCCATATACGGGTTGTGCAATAAGATCAGCATATACAGACTGGAAGTGGATGCGGATAAGTGTGTGAACTGCGGGAAGTGTAGGCGCGAATGCGGGATGGAGGTCGATCCTGTCAAAACACCTGATTCGGCAGAGTGTATCCGCTGCGGCGAATGCGCTAAAGCCTGCCCGACAGGGGCAATCTGCGTGGGATTTACGGCGGGAAGGCGGGAGCGTGAGAAGCAGTCAATTCCGTAGAATGAATTATTTACGAGCCGCCGTGATTCATGTCGCTGTCCATATATACCCGTGAGCCGGTTGCCCCGGTTTGTCCCTGGTATTTGCCGTTGTACGGGCGGAGCGCAGGAGTATCCATTCTGGCAAATACGAGCTGACCGATCCGGCGGCCGACCTTTAATTCAATGGCAAATCTGTTGGCGTTATACAGTTCCAGTGTGATCTCGCCCCGGAACCCGGGATCGACCCAGCCGGCGTTCTGGATAAATAATCCCATACGGCCGAGGGAACTTCTCCCCTCCACAAAGGCGGTCAGATCGTCAGGGAGTTCGAAATATTCCATGGTGGTTGCGAGTACAAACTGCCCCGGCAGAATGAGATAGGTATCCGCTTCGATGGTCTTATAACGGATGGAATGATCCAGCGTGATTATGCCGGTGGAGGTATCTTCCACGACGCTGAATGTGTTACCCAGCCGGATATCTACGCTGGCCGGCTGGATCTGCCCGGGATTCAGAGGCGCTATGGTAAGATTTTTTTCATCCAGCATTTTGCGGATGGTTTGATCGGACAGAATCATGGGTTATCATGCCTTTCTTTTATTGTATTTTGTTTATTGATTTGACACTCGAATCATTTATGATTCAGAAAATGTAACAGTTCAGCCTT
The DNA here is from genome assembly GCA_910578555.1 of uncultured Lachnospiraceae bacterium. Lineage (GTDB taxonomy): Bacteria > Bacillota > Clostridia > Lachnospirales > Lachnospiraceae > UBA3282. The sequence continues at coordinate 9,935 of CAJTPS010000043.1, read as the reverse complement.
CGGCTTCACCGTCACTCCTGATGCACACAAAATGCTCCAAAGTCGCATTTTGGCGCTTTCACAACTCATAAAATCGCATACAGAGCGATTTTACTCGCGGAATAGTGCAAGGCTGAACTGTTACCAGAAAATTACAGCATAACAAATGTCTGCTTGTTTTTCTTCCACACTCATTGTAACATACAGATAAATGCGGCAGCAATACACGATTGTCGGCAAAGAAAAACGAAGTATATGCAGGCTGGCGGAACGGACAGTCATATGCAAGGATATGATATCGTCGTGGAGGATATGGACAGACAGGCGAGAGGACTGCAGGGGTAGAAGCCGCCTGTAAAATTGTTACGGATAAGAATTACGAATGAGAGATGAGCAGGATGGAAAAGAATCTGACAACCGGCAGCGTCTTTAAAACACTTTTGTATTTTTCGCTGCCCTATTTTCTGGCATTTTTTTTACAGACTCTGTACGGTATGGCGGATCTGTTTATAATCGGACAGTATAATGGCGTGGAGAGCACGACGGCGGTGTCCATCGGCAGTCAGGTCATGCATATGCTTACGGTCATGATCGTCGGGCTGGCGATGGGCGCTACGGTAATGATCGGACAGGCAGTCGGTGCGGGCAGGCGCGAACAGACATCTCTTGCCATCGGCAATACGGCTACGCTTTTCATGATCCTGTCCGTCGTCATGACGGCAGTACTGCTGCTTATGGTAAAACCGATTGTCCGCGTTATGTCTACGCCGGCGGAGGCGGTATCGGGGACGATTTCCTATCTTACCGTATGCTTTATCGGTATTCCTTTTATTACCGCCTATAATATTATCAGTTCCGTTTTTCGGGGTATGGGGGATTCTAAGAGTCCGATGTATTTTATCGCGGTTGCCTGTGTGGTCAATATCGTGCTGGACTATCTGCTGATCGGAGGCCTGAGGCTGGGACCTGTGGGTGCGGCGCTTGGCACGACACTGTCCCAGACCATCAGCGTGATCATAGCGCTTTTCGTGATCATAAAAAGGAAAATGGGCATAACGCTCACGGCGGCTGCTTTTAAGCTGCGGCGGGAGACGATGGGAGGACTCTTGAAGATCGGGATTCCGATTGCCATGCAGGACGGCTTTATCCAGATTGCTTTTATTGTGATTACCATTATTGCAAACAGGAGAGGTCTGAATGACGCCGCCGCGGTGGGGATCGTGGAGAAGATTATCGGGATACTGTTTCTCGTACCGTCTTCCATGCTGCAGTCCGTGTCCGCGCTTTCTGCTCAGAATGTAGGAGCCGGTAAGCATGACCGTGCCCGCAGAACGCTTGGCTATGCGTCTGTGCTGTCAGTGATGTGGGGGCTTGCAGCAGTGGTTCTTATGCAGTTCGACGCGGAGACATTTATCGGGCTTTTTGCGGATAACGCAGAAGTAATCCGTCTCGGGGGACAGTATATGCGCGGGTATGTGTGGGATTCGGCGCTGGCGGGCATTCATTTCTGCTTCAGCGGTTATTTCTGTGCCTACGGGCTGTCGGGGATCTCATTTCTCCACAATTCCCTTTCGATCGTCTGCGTCAGGATTCCGGGGGCCTATTTTGCTTCCGCTTATTTTACCGATACACTGTTCCCGATGGGGCTGGCATCTACCGCGGGCTCAGCGCTCTCGGTGGTGGTCTGTACGGGTGTGTTCTTATGGATGGAGAGGCGGCGGAAGGAGGGCAGGGCCCGATGAAGCTCTGTCGCGGCTATTATGACGGGTAATACAAAATCATAGATTATTGATTTTATCTTTGATTTTGTGCTTTACCTTAAAGGACAAACGTGAACAATATTGTTCATTTTTAATCAGTAATTCATAAGCGTCAATAACTCCGGCACAATAACAAAATCCCAAAAGTCCTGTTGCAAAGCCCAAAAATACAAAGGAATGGTATTCAGACCAGGCAAACTTTCCGCTCATAGTTAAAGAAACAGCCAAAATACCGGTTATAAATAAAATAATACTCGGCACAGACAGGGCGGCATAAACTCATTTTCTTTTTTGATATATATTAGATAATTCATTCAGATACCCGTAATCAAGTATCAGAGGTTCTTCTTTTAGCACCTTATATTGTTCCTGCTCCGAAAAAGAGCCTAATACAAAAGAACCAATGCCTGTAATAATAAAAACTGCCATTCCCAAATAGCGCCATGTCAAATTTGCAGTAAACATGACATAAGGTATTCCGGTCAATGCCCAGGACATAAATCCTATACCAATATAGAGACTTATCTTTTTCTGATTTGCAATGTACGCTGTTGCCATTTCTTTGCTTACATAATATCCTCTCTCGTTTCCAGCGTTAGTGGTTTTTTCATCTTTCAATAGAAAATCAATGGATCTTTCAAAAACATTGGATAATTGTAATAATTTCTCCGTTTCCGGAAATCCCTGATCATTTTCCCACTTGCTGACTGCCTGTCTGGTTGTTCCGATCTGTTCAGCAAGCGCTTCTTGTGAAAGCCCTTTTTCTTTTCTTAACTTCAACAGTTTTTCTCCGAATGTCATTTATGTGTCCTCCTTGATTTTGGTAGGCCTATCTTATCAATTTGGGTTGTAACTTTCCAGCTTTTTTGAGTTGCACATTGTCAACGCCGGGTTGCAAGTATGTTATTTACGGCAAAATGGCATTTTGAGGCTGTATTCTAATGTCATGTGATCCATCACATTATATCATTCAAAAAATCCTTTTTCTATCGGTATTACAAGAAATAAATCTGGAAATATACAGGGAATCTATTGAGATATATTAATTTAGGTCTTGGCTGCGCATAACGGGCTATGTATAATGAAAATGCAATCATCAGGTGACTGGAATAAATGAAAGAACAGATGTAGGTCATGAACGTATCCAGTTCGCTGGCAAAAGAAATAGCGATTCAAATAGTGTCGGATTACGAGACGAACGACGATACAAAAGAGACGTTTGAGATTGGAGGCTGATGTATATGTGGTTTTTATTTGCAATACTGTCTGCGCTGTTTGCGGCGTTAACGTCTATACTGGCTAAAATCGGTATAGAGGGTGTCAATTCAAACCTTGCCACGGCAATACGGACAGTGGTAGTTGTTGTCATGTCGTGGGGAATGGTGTTTTTGACAAATACGCAGAGCGGCATAGCGCAGATCAGTAAAAAGAGCTGGATTTTTCTGGTGTTATCCGGGCTGGCAACCGGTGCGTCATGGCTCTGTTATTACCGGGCGCTGCAGATCGGGGAAGCCTCAAAAGTGGTGCCTGTAGATAAGCTGAGCGTTGTGATTACCCTTTTACTGGCGTTTATTTTTCTGCATGAGCAATTTACAGTAAAGACGCTGACTGGCTGTGTGCTGATCGGTGCGGGAACACTGCTTATGGTTGTATGATTTTTCAATGCGCTGTAATGCAGAATCTTTTTATTTTACAGCCATCAACATCTATGGTTTTTCTACTAATTTTTAATCCATTCTCCGGCGGACAGAGCCCCTCCCTTTTTACACCAGCCTGTAAGTTCCCTTCCCGATTTTTGTGACAGATCCGGCAGTCTCTTTTTGATTCAGGATTCTTTGAAGCTGTCTGGCACTGCAGTGAAGATGAAAAGCGGACCGCTCGATTCCCTTTAAGGTATTATCCTCGCATTTGTATTTCATGTAGGACATGACCCGTTCCGTGAGGGAAGCAGGGGCGGCTTCTATGGTAGTCATGGCCCCGATTTTGGACGAAAGACTGTTACAGATCAGCGTCAGGAATCTGCTGTTTGAGAGCAGCATGTCCCTGTGTTTTTCGATAGAAAATGCAATGCAGGTTAAGGTTTCGGCGGCTTCGGCGTAAATGCTGCCGCTTCTGGGATAAAAGATATCCATATCTCCGAGAAAGTAGTCTGTCGTTCCGTTCGACAGACAATAGCGTGTCCCGTCGTCACGGATGAGATAGATGTTGATAGAACCCTGTTCCACGATCTGGAACAGAAGAGTATTCTGAAAAGGCGAACTCACAAATTCGCCTTTCTCATATTTAATCAGATAAAAATCCAGATCCATTGTGTCAAGCACAGCATGGTATTTGCTTTTGGCAATACAGGCGGCAACTTTCTTTTGGTCATATATTTTTTCCATGAATCTCCTTTCCAACAGGACATATGTCTTGTTATGGAAATTTATTTTACATTACAATGAGGAAACATGCAGGGAAGAAACTGATTGAGACCGAAAATTCGTAACAGTGAGGCTGAAGACTGGACTGCTGCGAATTTTCAGTCGCAGAAACGGAGGAAAATATGACATCGGTTTATGAAGAAAGAAATGTTTCCAAAGCAATCATGAGAGTCGGATTACCGGCTATGCTGGGACAGCTTACTACGCTTATTTACAATATTGCCGACACATTTTTTGTGTCTCTGACAAAGGAACCGGCGACAATTGCAGCCGTAACATTGTGTGCGCCGATTTTACTTATCATTATGTCGATTGCCTGTATTTTTGGAATGGGCGGCAGCAGCGTAATCGCCAGGTTACTGGGAGAAGATAAGAAAGCCGAATCCGGCGCGACAATGAATTTCTGTGTGTACGCAATGGCAATTGCCGGCGTTATTACGCTTGCTGCGGGGCTGCTTTTTCTGCGGCCGCTGGCGGAAGTATCCGGTGCGGACGCGGATAATATTGCTTATACCTGTGATTATCTGAAATGGATTTTCATCGGGACGCCTTTTATCATGCTGGCAAACGGATTTGTACATTTGTTCCGCTCGGTCGGTCTGATTAAAGAAAGTACTGTCGGACTGGTGCTCGGCAATGTGGTCAATATGGTATTGGATTATATTTTCATAGCTGTCTTTGCATGGGGAACGGCGGGTGCTGCGCTTGCGACTTCTTTGGGATTCGTATGTGCGACGGTCTATTATATTGTCTGTATGATTCGTGAAGAGCATAAGGGAAACCGGTTAGTGCCGCTGTCACCGAAACATTTTTCACCAGATACAGGAATGATTCGTAACGTCGTGAGCATCGGTATTCCGGGTGCACTTATTACAGTTCTTATGAGTGTTTCGAATATTGTATTGAACAATTATATCAGTATATACGGGTCTGACGCCGTTGCTTCTTACGGCATTGCATATAAGCTCGACATGATCCCCATCTTACTGTCCGTGGGGTTATCCCAGGGCGTGGCGCCTCTGGTGGGCTATTATTATGGAGGAAACAAGAGAAAACGAATGTCTGATACCGTGAAGTATGCGGTGTTATATGGGATTCTCACGGGTGCGGTATTTACGGTTGTCTTCGTTCTTTTCGGCAGGCCGCTTGCCGCCGTATTCCTGCAGGATGAAGCGCTGATCGGACAGACGGCATATTTTTTGAAAATTCTCTGCCTCTCGGCGCCTCTGCTTGGCGTGATCAATATGATGACAAGCTATTTTCAGGCACTGGGCAAAGCCCTAAAATCATTGATCATTACAGTGTTAAGGAACGCGGTGTTGTTTATTCCGGGCGTGATCATTTTAAATTACTGCTGGAAATTAAACGGGGTGATCGCGGCACAGCCGGTTGTTGAAACGGTGCTGGCGCTCCTTTGTATTTTTATGTATAGAAAAGATATAAAAGCGGAAAGTCATTGACCGGCTGTTACCATTCTCTGCTTCCTCAGTTCTCTGCCTGCCAGCACAACAGACAGTACAAATGCCGCAAAATCGGCAACAGGTCCGGCAAATAATACGCCCATGATCCCGAAGCGGAGCGGGAGCACTATAAGAAGCGGAGTCAGGAAGAAAACCTGTCTTGTCAGTGCCAGCAAAGCCCCTTTCATCGCTTTACCAATGGCTGTAAAGAAACTGGAAGAAAGAAGCTGCACGCCGTTTACAAGCACCATAAAAAGATATATGCGCATGAACAGAACCGCAAATTCAAGGTACAGCTTATCGCCGGCTCCGAACAGAGAGATAATATATCCGGGGAAACATTGTAACAAGCAGAAACCGATTGCTGAAACGACCATATTCCATTTGATCGCAAGCAGGTACGCTTCCCGTACACGAGGATATTGCTTTGCCCCGTAGTTAAAGCCTATGATCGGCTGGACACCCTGTGATATGCCGACAACAATAGAGAGAATGATCGCATTTGTTTTCATGACGATTCCGCAGGCGGCCAGAGGAATATCGGAACCGTAGACTGTCTTCGCGCCGTAATAAGTGAGCGAATTATACAGTACGATCTGCACGAAAGTGATGGCGACCTGATTCACGCTGCTGCTGATTCCCATACTGCAGGTTTTCAGGCTTTCATTTATATCCGGCCGAAAACTGTTTTTTTCAAGATGAATGGTTTTGAAGTGCCATAAATAACGTACAGCGATTATAAAGGATAAAATCTGTCCCAGAATCGTTGCCAGAGCCGCCCCGAAAATACCCCAGTGAAAACCGAAAATGAAAATCGGGTCAAGAATGGTATTGGCAACGGCGCCTGTTACCATGCAGGTCATAGAGTAACGAGGGCTTCCGTCTGCCCGGATCAGATTGCTCATACCATTTGTTATGATCAGAAACGGCATACCCACTAAAGTGACACCGGCATACTGCCGTGCATAGGGATATACCTCTGCTGTGGCACCAAATAATTTCAGAAGCTGAGGCAGCAGGCTTTCGCCGATGATCAGATAGGCAAGCCCGAAAATGATCATCAGACTTATGCCGTTTCCGGCTGTTCTGGCCGCCGCTTCCGGCTCCTTATTTCCAAGATAAAGGGAAACACGGGAAGCACTGCCGATTCCGATCAGTAGAGAGATGGCAAGGCAGATAGTTGAAAACGGATAGGAAACATTGGTTGCGGCGTTGCCCAGATATCCGACACCCTGACCAATGAATATCTGGTCTACAATATTATAGAGAGAACCTACCAGTGTTGCCGTAATACTTGGAATGGCAAAGCTTTTCAACAGTTTCGGGATCTTCTCATATCCCAGCGGATTGTCAGTCATCAAATTCCTCCTCCTTTCTCTCGATCTGAAGCGAGGCCGTAATATTTCTGCCGGCCCGCATAAGCAGATCAGTCAGTAGCTTCTTTTCCTCTTCGCTGAAACCTTGCAGTAAAAGCGTCTCTGTCTTTTTACAGACCGTCCGTATGTCTTCAAGAACAGACAGTGCACGGTCGGTGGGATACAGTCTCCATGTCCGCTTGTCCTGATCATTGGGGGTGCGGGTGATCATTCCCTGTTTTTCCAATGCCGCGATTGTCCGTACAATATTGCTCGGATGGACATAAAAGATATCCATCAGGGAATCCTGCATAATGCCGGGAGAGGCACATATTTTGATTAAAAACATATGCTGGCTGCTGTTGACTCCGAAAGGCGCCAGCTGTTTGTCCAGATAAATCTTGTAGAAACGGTCCGCAACCGATAGCCATTTTAATAATTTCATAGATAACTTACCTCCGATCTGAAATAGTATATCACTATATGCGTGCGCACGCAATTATATAATTTGCCGAAGATGGTTCAAAGACGGAAGATGTGCTGGATTCATGGCGTAATTTCGTATTGTGTATATGTTCCATATAAAGTAAAATGATGGAATAAGGCAAAGCGGGATTTTGAAACTTGGGGAACAGTGAAACAATGTAAAACAAAGAGGAGGGTATCATATGGAAAATTTGATGTACATGATGATGATTGAGAAAAGCAAAACTTATAATAAACTGACAAAGCAGGTAGTGATGGAACACGTTGAGAATATAAGAAAGCTGGACGATGAGGGAAAACTGGAAATCTGCGGTGTTTTTAAGGGCTATCCGGGGATGGCAGGCATGTATATCCTGAAAACAGAGAGCCGTGAAGAGGCAGAAGAAATATGTAAGGCAGAGCCGCTGGTTACGGGAGGATATGCAACCTGGAAATTAGTCGGTTTACAGATTGCCAACCGGGAAAATAATTATTTATTGTAAAGCAGCGCATGAAAGTATAAAGTACTGCAAAATGTTTTCTGAAGTAACAGTTGTGCCTTTGTCAATCAGAGGTACTGATTTCTAAGGGAGAAATGATAAGATGAAATTAAATGCGATCCATCATGTTGCGATTATTGTATCTGATATACAGGCGGCAAAGGATTTCTATGTTCATAAACTCGGCTTCGAGGTGATCAGGGAAAACTATCGGGATCAGAGAAAGGACTGGAAACTGGACCTGAAAATCGGAGATGGTGCGGAGGCGGTTGAACTGGAAATCTTTGCGGAACCAGATCCGCCCGGGCGTGTCAGCCGGCCCGAAGCCTGCGGCCTGCGTCATCTGGCCTTTCGTGTAGAAGATGTTGCGGCAGCCGTAGAAGAGTTGAAAGAATGCGGCATTGAATGTGAGCCGATCCGGTATGATGAGTATACCCATAAAAAGATGACATTTTTCTTTGATCCGGACGGGCTGCCGCTGGAACTGCATGAATAAGTTTATAATGAATGATTCGGAGGGACTATGCAGCAGATCATAGAGTACTTTAAAAGCGATCGGCCGGAACACTGGCTGCATCAGATAGGAAAGAGCGACTGGGTAGCAGGACAGTATCTGTATCAATTGTTAAGCGAAAACAAGCTTGGCGATATTGTGGGTAAAGACCCGAAAGTATTGCTGCTTGTCAATGGTGATGAACTCATCTCATTTTGTACCTATTCGGAAGAAGATGATATCCGTCCGACCAGACTGACTCCATGGATCGGGTTTGTGTATACGTTTCCTGAGCATAGAGGTCATCATTATGTTGGAAAGCTGTTTCAGGAGATCGAAAAGCTGGCCAGAGCAGAGAACGTGCACGATATTTTTATTTCAACAGATCATACCGGATTATATGAAAAGTATGGGTTTGAATTTTATCAGATGATGCGCGATGTACGTGGGGAGCCTTCCAGAGTTTACAGAAAACATATAAATTAAGACAAATAGACAAATGATAAATATTTTCACAGAGAATTTCCATGACTTGCACAAAACAATGCAATCGCATATCGGATATGAGCATTGCAGGGTGACGAATTATGGGTTTTAGGGGTGCAGAAAACTGAAAACATATGAACCTTATTGCAAGGATAAGGCGTTCAGATGAAAATGATTTATGTAATAAGGAGAGCATGACATGGAGAAAAAAGTCGCAGCAGAAACAGAAAGGTTGATATTAAGAAGATACAAAAAAGAAGATATACAGGACTTGTTTGAATATTTATCTGATCAGGAGGTTGTGAAATACGAACCATATAAACCGCTGACTTTAAATGAAGCAAAAGAAAACCTTGCATGGCGCATAAGTACAGATGAAATGATTGCTGTTGAATTGAAAGATTCCCACAAGATGATTGGAAATGTATATATGGGAAAGCGTGACTTTGAAGCACTGGAAATAGGGTATGTATTTAATCGAAATTACTGGGGACACGGTTACGCTGCCGAGAGCTGCAGTGCTTTAATCGGGCAGGCATTTTCAAATGGCATACACAGAATCTATGCAGAGTGTGACCCTGACAACAGGAATTCATGGAAATTGCTTGAAGCGTTAGGATTTCAACGTGAAGCCCATTTCAGGAAGAATGTATATTTCTGGAAAGATGAGACTGAAAAAGCAATCTGGAAAGATACATATGTATATGCCAGATTAAATGATAACGTGTAAATAAAGGCTTGTTTGAACAGGGCAGTCTGTTGTCCGCATGGTGAGGGCGAATGAAATTAAAAAATATTTTGATTGTTGTGAAAGACATTGAAAAATCCAGACAATTTTATCATGATCTGTTCGGTCTTGAAGTGGTGCTTGATCATGACGGCAACACGATTTTGACGGAGGGGCTTGTGCTTCAGGACGAGAAGGTCGTGAAACCCGCATAGCGGGTGGTTAATATTTCGCATTGGAGTTTCTCAACAGAGAAACGGAAATGTGCTCAACGTTAAACCACCCGC
>CAJTPS010000042.1 GCA_910578555.1 uncultured Lachnospiraceae bacterium | reverse complement strand
TTTGCGTTAGCAAAGTCATGCCACTTGTCGCGTAAACGCTCCGGAATGGAGATTAATATGAACACTCTTACTTGCGGCTTTATCGGACTCGGGCTGATCGGCGGCTCCATCGCAAAAGCGGTCCGCCTCGCCTATCCAGAAGCACACATAATCGCTTATGACGTTAATGAAGCTTCTCTGCTTCTTGCGCAGAAAGAGCATGTGATCGATACGATCCGTCCGGCAATCGATGCCGGTTTCGGCGACTGCGATTATCTATTTCTATGCGCGCCCGTCTCTCATAATGATGAAAATCTTCTCATTCTGAAGAAATATTTGTCACCTGAAACGGTTCTGACCGACGTGGGCAGTGTCAAGACCGGCATCCACCGGCAGATTGCAGCATTAGGATTACAGGACCAGTTTATAGGCGGACACCCCATGACCGGTTCAGAACGCTTCGGCTATCAGAATTCCAAAGCTTCTCTTCTGGAAAACGCTTATTATATTCTGACGCCCTCCGATGCCGTGTCTCAGGAGAAACTTTCCGGATACAGGAACCTTGTATCAGCCATGGGCGCAATCCCGCTTATATTAAGTTACGAAGAACATGACTATGTCACCGCCGCCATCTCGCATCTTCCGCACGTGATCGCATCGTCTTTAGTCAACCTGGTCAGAAGCTGCGACTCCGAAGAAGGCACCATGAAGATGATCGCTGCGGGCGGATTCAAAGACATCACAAGAATCGCCTCCTCCTCACCTGCGATGTGGCAGCAGATTTGTCTGACAAACACGGAAAATATATCAAAACTTCTGAAGCAGTACATTCAGTATCTCACCGAAATATCGGGCCGTATTGATAATCGCGCTTCAGATACAATTTACGACTTCTTTGATACCGCAAGAGCTTACAGGGATTCGTTCATCAACACTTCCAGCGGTCCCATTCAGGCGGAATATGTCATTACGGTGGATATTGCGGATAAACCCGGAGCCATCGCCGCCATTGCCTCACTGCTGGCCATGCACGATGTGAGCATCAAGAATATCGGTATCAACCACAACCGCGAACTTGCCGAGGGCGCACTCCGTATTGAATTCTATGACAGAAACGCCATCGCGCAGGCTGTACAGGTCATGACCGGACACGGATATAAGATTCATACACAAAAATAGGCCGCTTATGAAGACAGTTTCACAAGCAGCCGATTGAGAAAATAGGATCCGACCATACAGATGATTCCCGCCAGACTCCCATACCAGTTAAGCGCTACGTCAGACATCTGAAAATGTCTTCCGTCTATATATTGTTTATAATATTCCGTATAATACGCCAGCACGTAACAGACAAATCCTGCTCCCAGCACACCGATAATCCGGAAGTATCTCCGGAAGAGTACCATACTGACAAACGCCATAACAAGTCCGACGATAAAGAACAGACCGATATGGGCGCCATAGCGGATCATCAGGCTGACAGCCTCTGTCTGCTCCTGCGTCGGATTATCAAAAATACTGACAGCGATCTGCTCCGCCACTCTCATCGTCACATTCGTGGACTGTGCCCCGTTCTGAAACGATACGATCATTACAAAATATAAGAGCAGCATAAGACCCATTATCGACGCTGCAATTACGATAATCTCCAGCCACAGATTTGTATGTTTTCCCTGTTTCATTCCAATACGCTTTCCTTATGTCATGTTTCCATATCTTCTATCGTACTGTATGTCTCGATTCTGCTTGCGTCGATTTCCGTCATGCCGATAAATATTGCGCCGTAAATATACATACCGTTTTCTCCGGGATCGACACGTACAATCTCCAGAAAACAATGCAGTACTTCCTTCGTCCATATCGTCAGAAAAGACTCATATACCGCACCCACTTCGAGCCCGGCATCACACAAAAAGCCTACTCCCGTCTTGGACACGTCTGTGATCTCTATGTTTACCTCTTCGTTGATTTCCTCACCGAATTCGCTTTTGTCCATGCGCTTGATTAATAATTTCGCGGACAACTCCATACGTCTGTTTCTTCTGCGTTCCTCCATATTCCCCTTCTCTTCCTCCTGTGTATTCAATTAGATAACTGTTCAAGCCACATACTGCGCAAACAAACGACTGTATCCCCCGGTGGCTGTACAACGATTTATAATCTCATCTTACCTTATTTGGAATCCTTTGTAAAGGAATCTGTAATAAACATCGCGTCCCCGAAACTAAAGAACCGGTACCGTTCCCTGATCGCCTCTTCATAGGCAGCAAGCATATGCTCCCTGCCCGCCAGCGCAGAAACCAGCATCACAAGGGTAGATTCCGGCAGATGAAAGTTCGTGATCAGGCAGTCCAGTACTTTGAACTGATAGCCGGGATAGATGAATATTTCCGTGTTACCGCAGCATGCTTCCAACGTACCATCCGGCTTTGCCGCGCTCTCGACCGTGCGGCAGCTTGTGGTGCCCACACAGATCACACGATGTCCGCCCGCCCTGGCACGATTGATCTTCTCTGCCGCTTCTCCGGTCACCTGATAGTACTCGGAATGCATATGGTGTTCCAGAATATTATCCGCTTTGACCGGACGAAATGTGCCAAGCCCGACATGCAGCGTCACGTAAGCAGTCTCCACGCCTTTGTCTTCGATCTGCCTGAGCAGTTCTTGCGTAAAATGCAGACCGGCAGTAGGCGCCGCCGCAGACCCCTCATATTTCGCATAGACTGTCTGATAGCGGTTCTTATCCTGTAATTTATGTGTTATGTAAGGCGGAAGAGGCATCTCTCCGAGCCGGTCCAGAATCTCCTCAAATATCCCTTCATATGCAAAACGGATCAGGCGGTTTCCTTCTTCCGCCACTTCCAGCACTTCCCCCCGCAGGCAGCCGTCACCAAACATAATTTTCGCGCCCGGTCTTGCCTTTTTACCCGGTTTTACCAGTGTTTCCCAGACGTCGTTCTCTCTTCTTTTTAAAAGCAGAACTTCTATCGCCGCGCCGGTATCCTCTTTCACACCCATAAGTCTCGCCGGAAGCACCTTGGTGTTATTTAAGACCAGGCAGTCGCCCGGTCTTAAATAGTCAATAATATCCTTAAAAATATGATGTTCTGTTTTGCCGCTCGTCTTATCCATCATAAGCAGCCGGGAATCCGAACGATCCTCCAGCGGGTCCTGCGCGATCAGTTCCTGCGGCAAGTCAAAATAAAAATCTGATTTATTCATTGTTTCCATATCCATACCCTGTCTTAACGTATGCCTTCCCGCACCGTCTCTCACTGCAGGCTGCCCTGTTCTGATGTGCTGCCGTACTTACCGAAGGTTTATAGGCTGGCGTGTTTGAGGAAAGCCACATATCCCCGCTTCGTCTCATAGACATCCGCCTTGCTGGTTGCCTCCCACGGCGCATGCATATTGAGAACCGCCACGCCGCTGTCGATCACGTTCATACCGTAAAGTGCCAGAATATATGCGATCGTGCCGCCGCCGCCCAGATCAACTTTACCAAGCTCCGCCGTCTGGAAGTTCACTTTTTCCTTCTCAAAAATCGCCCGGATATGTCCCAGATACTCCGCGTTCGCGTCATTGGAACCGGACTTGCCTCTTGCGCCCGTAAATTTGTTAAACACCATGCCGCAGCCCAGATAAGCCACATTTTTCTTGTCAAAGCTGGCTGCGTAAGTAGGGTCAAAGGCGCTGCTCACATCCGAGGAAAGCATACAGGATCTGGATAAACACCTGCGCAGATTCAACTCACTGTACTCTCCGGTCAGGTTCATGACCTCAGCAACCGCGTTTTCAAAAAATTTAGACTGCATGCCGGTTGCGCCGACGCTGCCGATCTCCTCCTTATCCACCAGAATGCAGCAGGCGGTACGGTCACTGTGCTCCACCTCCAGCATAGCTTTCAGGGAAGAGAACGCGCACACTCTGTCATCCTGCCCGTAAGCCAGGATCATGCTTCTGTCGAAGCCCGCCTCCCTTGCTCTGCCGACCGGAACCACCTCCAGCTCCGCGGAGATAAAGTCCTCTTCCTCCATGTCATAGGATTTTTGTAAAATCTCAAGAATACCCTTTTTTACCGCATCTTTATCGGCAGATTTCTCTTCCTCATCTTTATGGCTGGAATCCTTATCTTTGTTATCAATGATAAGCGGTTTATTGCCGATAATAATATCCAGCGCTTCCCCCTCAATAACTTTATTTGCCTTCTTCTCCATCTGCTCCTGCGCCAGATGAATCAGCAGATCGGACACGAAGAATACCGGATCATCCTCGTTCTCTCCCACATTGATCTCCACCGTAGTACCGTCCTTCTTGACCACCACACCGTGTATGGCAAGCGGAATCGTCACCCACTGATATTTCTTCACACCGCCGTAATAATGGGTGTCCAGATAAGCGAAACCGCCGTCTTCATAAAGCGGATTCTGCTTGATATCAAGACGCGGAGAATCGATATGCGCGCCCAGGATATTAATTCCCTCCGTCATTTTCTCCTTGCCGATGCGGAACATAGCGATGGATTTATTCATCCATACGGAATAAACTTTATCTCCGGTCTTCAATTCCCTGCCGGATTTCACAAGCGTCTCCAGCTCCTGATAGCCCGCCTGCTCGATCGTATTTACGATCTGATCGATACACTCCCGCTCTGTCTTCCCGTTGTCAAGAAAATCCATATACTCCCGGGCAAATGTATCCACTTCCTTCAACTGTTTTGCATTATAGGTTTCCCATGTATTCTTGTGTTCCATATTTCCCTCCATACCGGAGCATTATTTGCGGAATTATCCGAAGGAATACTTCCTGACACAAGAACCGGCTTTGAAATCCGGCTCCGCGATTTCGAGTTTGCTGCTCCGACACAAACCCGCGATTGTGAAATCAGCACATCCGTGTGATTCTTCAATCATACACCTTCCTGCCACTATCATTATATTCGTTGCGATCCGGTTCTTTAGCTTCTAAGCTCGATCCCCATGCCTTCCAGTCCGTTCAGGATCTTCTTCATGGCTGCCGTCACATCCGCCTCCTCCAGTGTCCTGTCTTTCGCCCGGAATGTGATAGAGTAAGCCACCGACTTGAATCCTTCCCTGATCTGGTCACCCTCATAGATATCGAACAGCTGATAGTCTTCCAGAATCTTACCGCCCCGCTGTGCAATCACTGCCTCAATCTGTCCTGCCATGATCTCCTTCGGCACCACCATGCTGATGTCTCTGGACACCGCCGGATATTTGGCGATTCCTTCGTATTTCCGGTCAAAAGTTGCATAGGGTATCACTTCCGGCATATCAAGCACAGCCACATAAGCCCTGGTCTTCATATCATAGTTGTCGCACACCTCCGGATGTACTTCACCCAGATAGCCCAGCACTTTTCCGTCATAAATAATGTTGGCCTGTCTCCCGGGATGAAGGAAATTTCTGCCAGCATCAGGATCGTATGTGATCTTTCCTCTGATGCCGATGCTGTCAAAGAACTCTTCAATCACGCCCTTCATCGTAAAGAAATCACAGTCGCCGTACATCCCGAGCGTAAACTGCATTCTCTCATCAGGCAGTTCCGTCAGCGGCAGCGCCTTCGGCACATAAATATTGCCCAGCTCATAGAGGCGCACATCCTTATTTCTTCTGTTATAATTGGTCGCCAGACTGGTCAGCATGCCGTTCAGGGAAACCGTTCTCATAATAGAGAAATCTTCGCCCAGCGGATTGGATATGGTAATCGCCCGTCTTGCCGGATCATCTGCATCCAGAAGCAGCTTGTCGAACACTTTCGGACTCTCGAAAGAGTAACACATGCCCTGTGAGAAACCACAGTACTCGGCGATATCTCTTGCCTTCTGCTCGATGCGGAGCTTAAACGGCAGTTTGCCCGTAGTAGCCTCGCCAGTTGGAAGCGTGGTGGGTATTTTGTCATAGCCGTAGAAACGCGCCACTTCCTCCGCGATATCACACTGCCGCAGCAGATCCTGACGGAACGTGGGAATAGTCAGTTCATTTACGGCCGGATCGTAATCCACCTCTATCATTTTAAAGATATCCAGCATCTCTTCTTTTGATACATCCGTACCCAGCAGTTTATTATATTGTTCCGGCTCGAAAGGAAGCACTACCTTTTCTTTCATATCGCCGTGCACATCCACGATACCGCTGACCACTTCCCCGCAGCCAAGCTCTTCGATCAGCTGGCAGGCTCTGTTGACTGCCGCCTCTGCATTGTAAGGGTCAAGCCCTTTCTCGAATTTGCCGGATGCATCCGTCCGCAGTCCGATCCGTTTGGCCGACTTACGGATATTGGCGCCGTTAAAGGTTGCCGCCTCGAACAGTACCGTCTTCACTTCATCCGTGATCATGGAATTTTCACCGCCCATGATACCCGCGATGCCCACTTCTTTCTCCGCGTCGCAGATCATCAGCACATCTGAATCCAGATTTCTGTCCTGCCCGTCCAGCGTGCGGAACACATCGCCGTCTTTGGCACGGCGCACAATGATCTTATGTCCTGCAATGGTATCCAGATCAAACGCGTGCATGGGCTGACCGTACTCCTCCATTACATAATTGGTAATATCTACCAGATTATTGATCGGACGGATGCCGCTTGCCGCCAGACGTCTCTGCATCCATTTCGGTGAAGGACCGATTTTGATATTTGTGCATACTCTCGCACAGTATCTGGGACACAGTTCTTTGTCCTGTACTTCCACGGAAACATAGTCTTCCACTTTTTCTCCGTTCTCTCTGACCTGAACCACAGGCGGATAGAACGGCTTACGGAAGGTTGCGGCCGCCTCTCTGGCGATACCGATCACACTGTAGCAATCTACACGGTTAGACGTCACTTCATACTCGAACACCGTATCTCTAAGCCCTAACGCTTCCACGGCATCGGAACCGACCTCCACGTCTTCTTTAAAAATATAGATACCCATTTCCGGTGCTTCCGGATACATATTTCTGTCGGAACCGAGTTCCTCAATCGAACACATCATGCCGTTTGACGGCACGCCCCGCAGCTTCCCGGCCTTGATCGCGATACCCTCCTCCGGCAGCGGACCGCCGTCGTGTCCACCCGCCACTTTACCGCCGTCTAAGACAACAGGTACTTTATCTCCCTCTTTTACATTGGGCGCACCGGTCACGATCTGAATCACCTCAGAGCCGATATTAACCTGACAGACGATCAGCTTATCGGCATCCGGATGTCTCTCGATCTTCTCAATCTGTCCGACTACGATTTTCTCCAGATTCCTGTCTAATCTGCTGTATCCTTCCACTTTGGTCCCGGACAGCGTCATTGCGTCCATATATTCCTGATCCGTGCACGTAAGATCCGGCACGTATGCTTTGATCCATGATAATGCTGTATTCATTATTTTTCTCCTTTCTTGCAAAGATATCAGAACTGTTTCAGGAACCGGATATCATTCTCATACAACAGCCTCATATCGTCGATCTCATATTTCAGCAGTGCGATACGCTCCAGGCCGACGCCGAATGCAAATCCCGTATACTGTTCCGGATCAATACCACTCATCTCCAGCACATGCGGATGTACCATGCCGCATCCCAGGATCTCGATCCAGCCCTCACCCTTACAGAATCTGCAGCCTTTGCCGCCGCATTTGAAGCAGCTCACATCCATCTCCGCACTTGGCTCTGTGAACGGGAAATGATGCGGTCTGAATTTTACCTTCGTGTCTTCCCCGAACAGTTCTCTCGCAAATTCCGCCAATGTGCCTTTTAAATCCGCAAAAGTAATGTTCTTATCAATCACCAGTCCCTCAATCTGATGAAATGAAGGGGAATGGGTTGCGTCCACTTCGTCAGAGCGGAACACACGTCCGGGTGCAATCATGCGGATCGGCAGTTTCCCTTTCTCCATCTCATGTACCTGCGTGGAAGATGTCTGCGTCCTGAGCAGAATATCTCCCGTGATATAGAAAGTATCCTGCTCGTCTTTCGCGGGATGGTCCGCCGGAATGTTCAGCGCCTCGAAATTATAGTAGTCTTTCTCTACCTCCGGGCCTTCCACGACCTCATAGCCCATACCGATGAAGATCCGCTCCGCCTCCTCCAATGCAATGGTGTTCGGATGACGATGTCCAACGTTGTTCTTCTTCGCCGGAAGCGTTACGTCGATGACTTCCTTCTTCATCTTCGCCTCCCTGACAGACCGCTCCATCTTCTTTACGGACTCCTCCAGTACGCGCTCAATCTCCGCACGTGCATCATTGACCATCTGTCCCACCTTCGGCCGGTCTTCCGGTGCAACATCCTTCATGCTTTTTAATACCGCCGTCAATTCGCCTTTCTTGCCGAGATAATTGACTCTCACATCATTCAATTTCTCCAGCGCATCGCTCGCCTCGATCTGGCGCAGCGCTTCCGCTTTGATTTGTTCCAGTTTCTCTTTCATTGTTGTTCTCCTTTTATTTTGTAACTCCCTTTTTGGGAAAGTGTTCCTGGTGCATAAATTTTCCTTTTTAAAATATATTTCTATGCAAAATCTGTAACAACTTAACAGTTCTATAAACTGGAATTTGTAGAATTCATCATCACAAACATTTAACTTCTAATAGTTTCTTTATATCCTCATAGTGTTCTTGACATATAACTCGATAATGTATCCAGCCAGCATTGCCACAAGGATACTTATTATCAATAAACTCTTGCGTGTACCTTGTCATCTCATTATAAATAGTTTCATATTGCGCATTCGTTAGCCTCATCATAACTGTAAATGCACCATTTTCAACAAAGATATTGCAAATAAGCTTTTTCTTTTTGTAATGTCCTATTCCCCAACCATATTTATTTCCGTAGGGAAAAACAATTTTTTTCTCTGTATGAAAGGTAGATACTAACCATTCATTAAGGAAAGAAAATCTTTCTGCATTTTCACCACAAAATTTTGTCATTTCTTCTATGCTGGGTGTTTCTTGTTTATTGAGCATTCTCTCGTACATAAATACCTCCATAAATTCCGATTTATAAATTTGATTGTAAAATCTTTATCTGTCATATACCATATATATTTATATGTCATTTCCCACTGGGTACACAATTCCGAAAAGGGAGTTTTGTAATCCTAAGCCTTCTGATTCTGCTTATGCGCGCAAAAAATCCCATGTGCACAAGACACATGGGACGAATATAATCCGCGGTACCACCCAGTTTCCTGTCCTGCTGCCACAGCATTCTTTCATATCCAAATGCGGTAGGCACAGGGAACAGACACCTCATTCGGCGTAACGTGCCGTGACGTTCCGGACTACTGTATTCACCCGGACGGCTCCGGTGGGAAATTCAAAAATCATCTGAACCCGAGGGAACTTGCAGCCGATGATTCCCTCTCTCTGCCGGAAAATGACTTTCTACTGACACCTTCACTGCCTTTTTCTATCCTGCTGATTTATCCAGTTCCTGTAGCAGCTGCCAAATACCTTCATACGGTCATCCGACCCGTCGCTCACGGGAATAAATCTATTGCCATTTTAGTGACTTTTTGCCGACTTGTCAAGCCATCCGAACAGAAATTTGTACACCGGCCCGAAATATCGGTTAATATGGGCGCCGATCAGTAGAATATACATCAACAAATAAAACCAGATCATCATAATGACTACAGTAGTCAATCCTCCGTAAGTGCCAAATCCGTTGAAATGATCTACATATACGGAGAAAGCATACGACGCGGCGCTCCACAGGATTGCAGAAAAGGCCGCCCCGGGTATCTGTCCTTTGAAACGAAGCTTGCTGTTTGGCACATAAGCATATATCAGTGCAAAGATCAGCGTCAGCACCAGCCACGACAAGAGAAAACGAAAATGCATAATAAACTGTACCAATATATGCAGCGGCGGAATATCCGCCAGCAGTAAATTCACGATCACATTGCCGAATACCATCACGAGCAGCGCCACAATCATTGCCGCCAGAATAATCACCGTATAGATACATGCAATAAACCGCAGCACGAAATAATTACGTCTCTCTTCAAAGTCATGCACCGCATTCAGTCCGCGGATCAACGCGAGCATTGCCTTGGATGCGGACCAGATCGTAACGATCGCAAATACGGTAATCGTTCCCGCCGATCTTGCATACACATCGGATACTATACTGATAACAAGCGCATGCATTGCATCCGGCGTAAACTGCATAATCGCACTGATCAGATTCTCCTCCGTAAGCGTCGTATAAGGCAGTATCGCACACAGTGCCATCAGCAGCGGAATCATTGAGAGAAAGAGAAAGAACGCCGTGCTCGCCGCAAATGCGCCTATATTTTTCTTTGTCATCTGCCAGTTAAAATCTCTGAATATGTAATATAATCTGTGAAACGTTCTCATAATTCACCTGACTTGTTCTAACAGAACTCCCGTCATTTTCCTCGTTTTATCTATGCGTAGCCTGCCCGGTTACAAATCTGTTTCCTCACTGGAATTCGTCAAATCACACCCCCGGAAAAAGAACGCAAGTATCCGACTGTAGGAACTGCCCTCCTCGCCAAGCGCTTTCGCACCGTTCTGGGACATCCCAACGCCGTGCCCGTAGCCGCCGCCAATTAACGTATATCCTACCATAGTTTCTCCTTTTTTACCAGCTTCTATTATGAAATAACCGCTGGGAAGAAGCGTCGCCGGAACCGTTACACTGCCGTCCTGTTTTGTAATCTCACTCTTTGTATCACACAGAACATAGCGAATGCTGTATTCTGATAATACCTTATAGACTGCCGTATCGGTCCTCACCAGCAGTTCTTCCGCAATGCCGCCAGCTCCGCGTCCTACGATGCGCAGTTCCTGAACAATACCCGTCTCCGTGACCGGCTGCGACACGAAATAGCCGCCTTCGGTCTGTGTCAGCACAGATGCCGGACTCGCCGCATACCGCGTCTTGATCCGCGACAATATAGCTTCCGAATCAATCTTCTCCACTGTGTAGATCCACCGATACCACGGCTCCTCATATTCCAGATCGTTCTCATTCTTCGTCGTTATAAACTGCCGGAAACACTCTTCATCACGCAATAACTCTGCTGTATCACTTTCCAGCCCTTCCTCTTCCGGCTGCGCCTGCGCCGTTACAATCCCCTGCGCTGCTTCCTCCGGCCGCATATCTGCGGTTTCCTCTGAAACTGCTGCCGTATAAGTCTCCCGGTTCAGTCTGACCGGCTGTATATACGGAATCTCTTCCCCGCTCCCCGACTTCCAGATATCCGCCTTCGTGCCGATGCCGCAGGACGTAGAATAGTAATAGTTCTGTGCCGGTTCCCCCTGATACGTAAGCAGTATACCGTCCGTCTCCTTCACCGCAGTCGTTGTCGCCGCATTCTCCCTGCAGTTGTGATAGACCTGATAAGCCGTAGTATCGTCCACGTGCGCTCCGACTTCCGGTAATCCGGCACGCAGAATATAACGATACGCGTACGTTCTGGCACATACTGCCTGTGCCTTAAGTGATTCCATCGGATAAGACGCCGGCATCTCGCTGGGTACCACAGCATACAGATATTCCTCCAGCGGCAGTTCATTGACCAGAACCATGCCCGACTCATTCCGATAGCACTCGATAGTGCCCCGATAAGCATTGTCTTCTTTGCTGATTCCTTCCGCATTGACCGTAATCCGATCCGTCAGCGCCGCACAGCGGTAGCTTCTGCGCTCCCCCACCTCCAGATCCTTTGCGTGCACCTGTATTGCCTCCTCGTCCACCAGCAGTTCTACACTGTCATAATAGTTGGTATTCTGTGCGGTGTTCTTAAGCAGCACACGGATTCTGTCCGCCGTCTCCCGCTCGGACACCAGACACGCGCATATTTTGCCGCGCATAATGACATAATCGGTATCCGCATACCCGATTCGCAGATCATTACGCGCCAATGTCTTCATGCTCCCATACAGCTTATACACTTCCATACTTTCCGCAATCGGATAGACACCGCTGCCCTCAATCTCCAGCGCATCTTCCGACACCCGCAGAAGCTTTCCGTGAATCTTCTCTGTTTTCTCCCGTACATCCGTCACCCTGCCGTCCTGAAAAATCAGATCGGCAACCTGCTCTCGCTCAGAAGTCCGCTCCGTCGCAACCGTAAAATACGTCTGATGGTAGAAGCACTCCAGCGTCTCTTCCGACGATTCCGCCACCCAGACATTCTCCAGTTCATATTTCCCCGTGAAAACCTCCGACACCGTCAGCAGACTGTTCCCCTGCACATAGACTTTCATGCTCCGCAGGCTGTTCTGTTCAAATTCGTCGGAAAGATACCGATAAGGCGGCGTATTGGAACCACTTGCAATATACGCCTCCCTTGACTGCGCGTCGGTTTTTAACAGAAAAATTTCGGTCTCCCAGACGGAGGATTCCGTATCCAGATAGGCAAGCATAACCCGATACGCCGCATACCAGTCCTTCTTAAGCATCTCATATTCCGGCTCGTAGCGGTCGGCATAATCCGGCAGGCCGGGCACCCTGTCTCCCAGCCTTTGTCGAATCATGATGTAATCATCGTAAGTCAGATTATGCGCTGTTTCTTTCTGTGATTCAGGCATACGAATATCAAGCGCTTCCATCAGTATCTCCACATCCTGCACCGCAACAGGTTCTCCCTCAGGCACTTCCCTGTCTTTCTGCTTTCTGCCGAGCCAGACACAGACCAAAAACAGAAGTCCGAAAAATATCAGAGCCATTTTTATAAATAATTTTGCATCATATCTCATTTCAATCTCTGTATTCCCATTCTTTTCATTCCAGCAGTTCACCAGCAATACGACATGTTTACGGCAAAGGGCTGTTACTATTATATTGCCGTATCGCACTACTATTACTGAAATCTGCCGGAAAGACAACAAAAGCAGCCGTATAAAACGACTGCTTTTTGTCTTTCGTATTGCCCCGAAATGCCGCATCTTGTATTTTGACTCCTAGCAAAGCTAGGTGGGTAACCGCAACCATACTTCTGCCTTCCACTGCATAAGGCCTTAATAGCCGGAGGCCTGACATCTGCATGGCAATGTAGGAATCCCGTTTAAAGTATCTGTAGGTTCAAAATAACAAGACTTTGTCGCACATTTCAGGTTAATTCTATTATATCCGAGATAGTGACATATTACAACCGGATTTTCTCGTTTTTTAAAGGTTTTTCTACACAGGTGATTTGCAAAACTAAATTCCACCCCTTCTTCTTTGACCATGGAAGTTATCCTTACAAAGGATAGGGTGGATTTTAATCTTACATTTTTTAGTGTATCATCCTCTTGTGCTGCTGATATGAAGGAGGATACTACTATGAACAAACATAAGCATTTATCTTTTGAAGAACGTTTTACTATCAAAACCCTGCTTGATGCTTCTGCTTCCTTTAAGGAGATCGGCAGGACTCTGGGACGGGATTGTACTACTATTTCCAAGGAAGTCCGCAACCATATGCTTTTCCAGAAGACCGGCTGCTTTGGACGCTCTTTCAATGACTGCGCCAACCGGCGTAACTGTCCTGTCT
>CAJTPS010000041.1 GCA_910578555.1 uncultured Lachnospiraceae bacterium | reverse complement strand
CAATCATAGAGAAATTCATGAGATTAGAAAATCCGCAGGAATATTTGGCGCTTACGATATACCGAATGCTATAGTTGTCGGCACATCAACTCTTTATTTATGTACTTTATGCTAAATAAGTAGGCGTGAAGTTTTATGCATCGTGTGCAGGCTGTTGTTATAGACCTTATTTGCAGAGATTTGGCGGTTATATTATTTTTTGAAAGTTTATTACAACAGTCATTGCTGGTAAAAGCAACAAATTCGCATATAAACTATACATTATATGACAATGGTATTTCGGCGGTATTTGTGATACACTTTGAAGAACAGGGGATAGCTTGTCTACGGTTTATGAGATTCTGCGAAACGGAATCAGGCAGGTTCGTGTGGAAAGGCATGGTCGTTAATATGGCAGTAATAGGATACGCATTTCTTGCAGCCGCGGTATTTATCGCGGATCTGTGCATCAAAAATCATATAGAGCGGACGAGGACGGAGGGAGAGACGGAACCGGTTCTGGAGGGCAGGTTATTGCTTCGCAAGTATCATAACCGGGGTGCTTTTCTGGATATGGGGCAGAACAGGCGGGGAGTGGTGGCTGTCCTGTCGCTGATTCTGACTCTGGGCGCGACCGTGCTGTTTCTTGTGACCTTCACATTCCGGGGCGGCAGGCTGCTGAAAACCGGTCTTGCGCTGCTGCTCGGCGGTGCTTACAGCAATACCTACGACCGGCTCGTCCGCAAGTATGTGGTTGATTATGTGAGTTTTCCGGTTAAAAATAAAAAAATCAGAAATATTGTGTTCAACATTTCTGATTTCTGTATTATGACAGGCGCGCTGCTGATTGTGCTCGGGAGCGCCGGAGAGTAATTGCCGTGCCGGTCCGGAATCAGGACGTTTCTATGTCCCGAAGAATTAATCGAAGGTAATCACCGTGCCGCTCTTTCCCCTGATGGCGTCTGCCACGGCGGCTATGGAAGTGATCAGTACGCGGCCGGAAGGGTTTCGTTCCAGATAGGAGACGGCTGCTTCGATCTTCGGCAGCATCGTGCCTTCTTCAAACTGTCCTTCTTCCGTCAGCTGCTTTGCTTCGGCGACGGTAAGGGTTTGCAGCGGTTCTTGTGTGTCGGTGCCGAAATTTCGATAGACACACGGAACGCCGGTCAGAATAATCAGTTCGTCGGCATTCAGATCACCGGCCAGTTTGCCGGCGATGGCATCTTTTTCGATAACTGCGGAAGCGCCTTTTAACAGGTGATTCTGTTCAATCACGGGAATACCGCCGCCGCCGCAGGCGATGACTGTCTGATCTGCCTGTGCCAATGTGCGGATTGCTTCGATTTCTACGATGTTGATCGGTCTGGGAGCGGCGACTACACGCCTGAATCCCTTACCGGGTTTCTCTATGACATAATTCCCCTTTTTGATCTCTATATCGGCATCTTCTCTGGACATATATCGCCCGATTACTTTGGTGGGCTCATAGAATGCCTCATCATAAGGATCTACCGTCACCTGTGTCAGAATCGTGCTGACAGTCTTGGAGATGCCGCGACAGAGCAGTTCTGCCCGCAGGGCATTCTGAATATCATATCCCACGTAACCCTGGCTCATAGCGGAGCAGACGCACATAGGAGCCGGCGTATAGTCGATATATACGCGGCGAAGCTCTGTCATGGCCTTATGGATCATGCTGACCTGTGGACCGTTGCTGTGTGTAATGGTAAGCTGGTAGTCTGCTTCTATCAGATCAGCCAGCGCTCTGGCAGTTAATTTCACTGCATCCCACTGTTCTAATGTTGTATAACCAAGCGCCTCATGTCCGAGAGAGACGACTGCCCGTTTCTTAGTCATATGCCCTGTTTCCTCCGATTTTCCGCATTTAAGCGTCTGCATGCAAAACGTATATGGCAGGATGGTGTCATCCTGCCGATTGTATGGTATTTCTGATATGAAGATAGTATATCAAAAATCGCAGATTTTGTATAGGATGCATTTTGAAGGTATAGATGGTGTGTGCGGGTAAGTTCCGACAGATATACGATAAAATGTATTATTTGCACAAATCGAAAATTTTAATAATATTGCCGTAAAATAACCGAAAAACATCGAAAAAATTGGGCAGAATGAATAAAATTGTTTGACATTATATGTCAGATCGGGTATAATTAGATACATCTTAGAAGATCATGCACATTCGGAATTATCAGATCATCACAGCACGGATATCCACATGCAGACAGGATCAGAATCAATCCCGAAATTGACGGGGAAGGGCGTGAAGGTATGGATTATGCGCAGACATTACAAAACATGTCGCTTGACGAGATTCGGGCGGTAGTGGAAATTATACAGAAGGCAACTGACGCCTATATTTATATCCTGGATCTGGATACGGATACTTATATGGTAACCGACAGGATGCTGGAGCGGTTTCCTTTTTCGGATGTCGTGATTAGGGACGCGACACCCAGGCTGCAGAAAGTGATCTATCCTTCCGATTACAATAAAGTGAAGGAAGACATCAGACGGTGTGCTTCGGGAGAGCAGGAGATACATGCGATGGAGTACCGCTGGCTCGATAAGGACGGCAGGGCCGTCTGGATCAGCTGCAAGGGGACCGTGATTCAGGGAGCGGGCGGACACAGGCTGTTAATCGGCAGAGTGATGGAGTTAGGTAAGGAAGCCAAGGCAGATAATGTTACGGGTCTGCGCAGAGAGGTCAGATTTCGCTACGATGCGGAGGAGATCCTGCGCGACAGGCCGGAGACGATCAAATATATGATGCGGATCGGCATCGATAATTTTAAGGAGATCAATGAGAAGGAAGGCGTGGAAGCGGGCGATGACGTTCTGCGGGAACTGGCCGACTGCATCATAGCGACAGTAGATCCCGGGGTGGATGTGTATCGACTGATGGCGGACGAGTTTATCATTGTGGATTCGGGATCCGCAGACACGGTGGATGTGCAGGCGGTCTATGATGAGATTAAGAGCAAGGTTGCCGATACGGTGCGGAAGAAGGAGTACAGTTGTTTCTATACGATATCCGCCGGCGTTATGTGCGACGGATTCGAGGACGAGAGCGCGGAGAATATTCTGAAGCTGACGGAGTTTGCGCTCAATGAGGCGAAGCGCAGCGGCAAGAACCAGATGGCGTTGTTTGACAGGGAAGTGTATGACGTGTATTTGCGCCGTTTGAATATCCGTAAACTGATGAGAAGGGATATTAACAATCATTTTAACGGGTTTCAGGTGTTTTTCCAGCCGATCGTTTCTACGAAGGACTATAAACTGATCGGGGCGGAAGCGCTTCTCCGCTGGAGCTGCGAGCAGTACGGCAATGTGTCTCCGGCGGTGTTTATCCCGATTCTGGAGGAGAGCGGGCTGATTATTCCGGTTGGAAAATACGTTCTGTGGCAGGCGGCGCAGACATGCAAGAAATGGCGTGAGATTATTCCACATTTTCACGTTAATGTAAATCTGTCTTATGTACAGATGCACAAGAGCGATCTGATCAATGATGTGGAGGAATGTATCAAGGAAGTGGATATTCCGCCGGAGAGTCTGGTTCTGGAACTGACGGAGAGCGGATACATAGAGACAGACAGCAGGATCAAGAATCTCTTTAAGGATTTGAAGGAGAAGAATATTGATCTGGCACTGGACGATTTTGGAACGGGTTATTCCAATATGCGTTATCTGAAAGAGATCGAGGCCACTACGGTCAAGATCGACAGAAGTTTTGTCGTGCAGGCGCTTCAGAATGACCATGATTATAATATTATCAGCCATATCATTGATATGGTGCACAGTCTGGGATTTTCAGTCTGTATGGAAGGCATAGAGGAGGAAGAAGAGCTTAACAGGATGATGAAGACGAAACCGGATATGATACAGGGATATTTCTTCGGCAAACCTTCTCCGGCGGAACAGTTCGAGGAACGGTTCCTGCACACTACAAGTTTTCTTTGATCCGGATATCGATATCCACGTAGTCATTGCAGACTGTGGGAAGTTCGCCGGTGGTCAGACAGGTAAACAGAATAGAAAGGGGTTTGGAACCCTGTAGGAAGGGCTGTTGGCAGATGGTAGCTGCGATCAGTCCTTTTTCTATATATTCTCTTGTCGTATCAACGATATCGTTCGTAATGACGGTGATCTCATCCTGACGCCCTGAATCCGTCACGGCGCGACAGCCGCCGTAAACACCGCCGGCGGTGAAATAGAGGGCATTGATCTCGGAATGCCGGGCGAGCAGCGAAGCGGTGAGATCGTAGCTTTCCGATTCATTGTCATTGTTATTGACGATATCCACGATGCTGATATTGCCATAGGCGGCAGTGGCATGGCGAAAGCCTGCGATCCGTTCGGTGTGGCACAGAATATTCCGGGAACCGGATATAATACCAACGCGTACATCTTCACGGATACGATTACGGGTCATCAGGTGCATGAGACCGCCGGCAGTCTCTCCCGAACGATAAAAGTGACAGCCGATATAAGCGATCCGTTTCGAGTTTTCGATATCTGTATTCAGAGTGACGACGGGTATGCCGAGTGCGTGAAGTTCGTCGATTTTCTTCCGAATGGCAGGATCATTATAAGGGGAGAGCGCGATGCCGTTGACGCCCAGTGCAGTGAGTTCATCGAGCGCCTCCAACTGCTGCTGTAAGTCATAATCGGTCTGTCTGATCAGAACAGAACAATTATAGTCTGCGAGTTCTGCGGCTTTATCATGGACACCGGCGAGAATATCGTCGTAGAAAACGGTGTTTAATCCGAGCAGAACGACGCCGAGTTTCAGGTTCTTCTTCCGGGCGGCGAGAACGATTCCGGCTTTGTTGGGCTTGTATTCCAGAGACTGTGCAATCTCAAGAACTCTCTGTCTGGTCTGTTCGTTGACGGAACCGCGGTGATTCAGCACGCGGTCTACCGTGCCGCGGGACACGCCTGCGAGGGCGGCGATTTCTTTAATGGTTGCCATGTCGGAAAGGTTCCTTTCGTAGGAAGATTGAACAAGCACTTTTTAATGTCTTAATCTGAATAAAAGAGTAGCACAACGGCACATACAAGTCAAATGTGCAGGAGGGTGTGCATTGTTACGAACTGACAGCGCGGTTTTGCGGCACGGCGTAAGTGCGATTGCCTTCAGCCGTGGTCGTACCGTAACAAATAGACAAGATTGGAAACACCGTTTTGTATAATGTTACGAAAATATTTTATGGTCTTGATTTTGCGTTCGTCAGAGACTATGATAAAATTAATTAGTAGCGTGCACGTGCACGGTCAAGAAACGCAAACTTTGTGCCGGCAAAGTGCCGGTTCATGTCAGAAATTTGTACAGAAGCGTCACAAATTTCCCTGATCGCAGAACCGAATTTGAGATTCGGTTTGCATTTCCTCAGCCTGACGCTTCGGAATGGAGGAGTATTATGCTGTATATTGGCGTAGACTTGGGCACCAGCGCCGTAAAACTTCTGCTGATGGAGGGGAACGGCAGAATCGTAAATATCGTATCGAAGGAATATCCGCTTTACTTCCCGCATCCGGGCTGGTCGGAGCAGAAGCCGGAGGACTGGTATGAACAGAGTATAGCAGGCATCCGGGAACTGATTGCGGACGTGGATAAGAGTCAGATTGCGGGGATCAGTTTCGGCGGGCAGATGCACGGGCTCGTGATACTGGATGAGAAGGATACAGTGATCCGGCCGGCGATCCTGTGGAATGACGGAAGAACAACGGAAGAATGTGACTATCTGAACAACGTGATCGGTCAGGATAAACTGTCGGCGTACACGGCGAACATCTCCTTTACCGGCTTTACCGCGCCGAAGATACTCTGGGTGAAAAATAAGGAGCCGGAGAATTTTGCGAGGATCAGGAAGATCATGCTTCCTAAAGATTATATAGCATATAAGCTGACGGGCGTTCACTGCACCGATGTGTCGGACGCTTCCGGCATGCTGCTGTTTGATGTAAAGAACCGCTGCTGGTCGAAGGAGATGTGCGGGATCTGCGGCGTGAGGGAAGAACAGCTGGCAAAGATATACGAGAGTTATGAGACGGTGGGGACGGTACTGCCGCAGATTGCGCAGGAGTTGGGTATTCCCGGGACTGTGAAGGTGGCGGCGGGCGGCGGCGACAACGCGGCGGCGGCTGTGGGAACCGGTACGGTCGGAGACGGCAGGTGCAATATTTCTCTGGGCACCAGTGGCACGATCTTTATTTCCTCGGATAAGTTCGGTGTGGATAAGTTTAATGCGCTGCACGCGTTTGCACATGCCGACGGACACTATCATCTGATGGGCTGTATGCTGAGCGCGGCATCCTGTAATAAATGGTGGATGGATGAGATCGTCGGAACAACGGATTATGCGGGTGAGCAGGCGGGCATTACCGACGACAGGCTGGGAGAGAACCATGTGTATTTCCTGCCGTATCTGATGGGCGAACGCTCGCCGCACAATGATCCGAATGCAAGGGGTACTTTTATCGGCATGACGATGGATACGACCAGGACGGATATGACGCAGGCTGTTTTAGAGGGTGTGGCATACGCACTGCGGGATTCTCTGGAGGTGGCGAAGTCTTTGGGTATCCGGATCGAACGGACGAAGATCTGCGGCGGCGGTGCGAAGAGTCCCCTGTGGAAGAAGATGATCGCCAATATTATGAATCTGAAAGTGGATGTGATCGAGAGCGAGGAGGGACCGGCGATGGGCGGCGCTATGCTTGCGGCGGTTGCCTGCGGAGAGTACGCGAGTGTGGAAGAGGCGGCGGAGAAGATTGTCAGGGTCGTAGAAACGGTGGAGCCGACGCCGGAACTCGTAGAGAAATACGAGGCGCGGTATCAGCAGTTTAAGCAGATCTATCCGGCGTGCAGGGCATTGTTCGAGGCGATAAAATAATGGCTGAAAACAGTGATCGGAGATAACGGAAGAGATTTTCAAAATAACAGGAATCAATATCATCGTATGTATGTACAGGAAAGGGAGTATTAGCAATGGAGATCAGAAAAATTACCGATTCCGCATTTCGCAAATACGGCAGAATTGTACAGGGAATTGACTTCAGCGATCTTGTGGAAGCGATTAAAAGTAAGACCCCGCTGCCGGAAGGCGTTGCCTATGAGCCTTCGATCGGAGTTTTAGAGGAGACGGCGGCGGCTAAGGCATTACAGAAGAGAACCTACGGGGAACTGCCGAT
The DNA here is from genome assembly GCA_910578555.1 of uncultured Lachnospiraceae bacterium. Classification (GTDB taxonomy): domain Bacteria; phylum Bacillota; class Clostridia; order Lachnospirales; family Lachnospiraceae; genus UBA3282. The sequence continues at coordinate 8,414 of CAJTPS010000041.1, read as the reverse complement.
CCAGGCAGGATACTGCAACGGACACAATTATAAACTGAATGCGGTGGAGTATCACAGGAGTTCCGAGGTCAATGTGGCGGCGACAGATGCCATTCTGATTGTCGGTATGCAGCAGGATGTCACGGACGACTTTACCTATGACACGTCTCTGATGGAGGCGTTCCTGGTACCCGCGGGTACGGCGGTAGAGATCTATGCCACAACGCTTCATTATGCGCCGTGCAGCGCAAACGAGGACGGATTCAAAGTGGGGATCGTGCTGCCCGCCGGTACGAATTATCCGCTGGAAGAGGAACATGCCGGTTGGGAAGACGCGCTGATCACAGCGAAGAACAAGTGGCTGATCGGTCATGCAGAGGGCGGACTGGATGCCGGCGCGCATATCGGACTGATCGGAGAAAACCTGGATGTTCGAGACTGAAGAAAATGTTGTAATGAAACCGGTCAACCCGGATAAAGGAGGATATAAGATATGAACAATTTACCCAAAGTGAAAATCGGTATTGTTGCCGTAAGCCGCGACTGCTTTCCGGCATCGCTGGCGGTAGGCAGGAGAAAAGCTCTTGTGGAGGCGTATAAGGCAAAGTACGATGCGGCGGATATATACGAGTGCCCGATCTGTATCATCGAGAGCGAGATCGATATGGTGAATGCACTGAAGGATATTAAAGATAACGGGTGTAATGCACTGTGCGTGTATCTGGGCAACTTTGGTCCGGAGATTTCCGAGACACTGCTTGCAAAGCATTTTGAGGGACCGAAAATGTTTGTGGCGGCAGCCGAGGAGTCTCAGGACGATCTGATCCAGGGCCGCGGCGACGCGTACTGCGGTATGCTGAATGCCAGCTATAACTTGAAGCTTCGTAATGTGAGAGCCTATATTCCGGAATATCCGGTGGGTGATGCGGATGACTGTGCGGATATGATCCATGAATTTGTGCCGATTGCCCGTGCGATTGCAGCGCTTTCCAGCCTGAAAATTATTTCCTTCGGTCCCAGACCGCTTAATTTCCTTGCATGTAACGCGCCGATTAAGCAGCTTTACAATCTGGGCGTCGAGATTGAAGAGAACTCTGAACTGGATCTGTTCGAGGCATATAATAAACATGAGAATGATCCCCGTATTCCGGATGTTGTGAAGGATATGGAAGAGGAGCTTGGCGATGGTAACAACAAGCCGGACATTCTTCCGAAGCTGGCGCAGTATGAACTGACACTGCTCGACTGGATCGAGGAGCACAAGGGATATCGTGAGTATGTAGCGATTGCGGGTAAGTGCTGGCCGGCATTCCAGACGCAGTTCGGTTTCGTGCCCTGCTATGTGAACAGCCGTCTGACGGGAAGAGGCATTCCGGTATCCTGCGAGGTAGATATCTACGGGTGCTTAAGCGAGTTTATCGGCGAGGCAGTCAGCGACGATATCGTGACATTACTCGACATTAATAATTCCGTACCGAAGGATATGTATAAAGAGTCGATCGAAGGGAAATTTGATTATAAGTTCACGGATACCTTTATGGGATTCCACTGCGGCAACACCTGCTCCAGGAAGCTGTCCAAGTGCAGCATGGAGTATCAGATGATCATGGCGAGAGCGCTTCCGGAGGAAGTAACACAGGGTACGTTAGAGGGAGATATCGTTCCGGGCGACATTACATTCTATCGTCTGCAGAGCACGGCGGATAATATTCTGCGCGCTTACGTGGCAGAGGGTGAGATTCTTCCTGTTGCGACCAGATCTTTCGGCGGTATCGGCGTGTTCGCGATTCCGGAGATGGGAAGATTCTATCGGCATGTGCTGATTGAGAAGAATTATCCGCACCACGGCGCGGTTGCTTTCGGACACTATGGCAAAGCGTTGTTTGATGTATTCAAGTATATCGGCGTGGATGTGAGTGAGATCGGCTATAATCAGCCGAAGAGCGTACCGTATCCGACCGAGAATCCTTTTGCATAAATCAGAAGAGGAGTATGCACAACAGGACGGGTGTGATTGCGGACCGTAATGGAATTGCAATTATAATATCAAAAAGCTGCCGCTTTTACGGTTGCGAAACCGGGAGGCGGCAGTTTTTCTATTTCATAGGAAAGTGCGTTCTATGAAATAAAAGGGATGCGCAGCTTCGCGCGCGGAACAAAAGCTGCGCTTGCCAGAAAAACTGAACGCGAGGGTGTGCGAAGCGCACTTTTGTTCTGGTATAAGAAATGGATAAAAAAACGCCTCCGGCATGAAAAGCACCGGAGACGTTATATATATTTATTACATGGTTGTATCTAATGTGTAACCTGTCGCAGCCGCATTGTAACTGCCCTGACTCGTGTAGGTCTGTTTGTTCAAAGTCTCACCCTGCGTAGCGTAACGGTAGATCTGGTTGATCCGGTCCGTCATTTTCTCTGCGAAAGAGAATGTACCGGAGAACAGACCTTTCACATTGCTCATGTCAGACTCTTTAAATTTCTCTTCGTCAATCGACAGTGTTTTGTCGGAACCTACGGTGATCCCTATTTTTGCAAAAGCGCTCTTGTTGCCGGATACGAGATCCTTCAGATAGTCAGTCTGCTTGATGACATTGGAGTTCTCGCTCTCGGAAGACTTCTTGATCAATGCGTTGTAGTCTTTCACGAGACCGGACAGTGCATCGAAGATATTGGTCTTATTATCATTGCCGATCGTCATAGAGCCCAGCTTCTCTACGGATTTGTAAAGTGTGCTCGCCAGCTTTGCGGAAGCAGCGTCCTTCGCGGTTTTGGAAGTTCCTATGCCGGAAGCAGTGCTGTCTGTCTTGTCGCTGGAAGAGATACTGCCGGTTGAGCCGGCATATTTGGCCCTGGCGGAAGTAACTGCCTCGCCGTCTCCTGCCTCGCGGTAGATTTTGCTGGCTCTGTCAGCAGCCTTATCCGCGAAAGAATTAATGCCCTTAAACAGTGTGGTAAGCGTAGGTACGGTTGTTGCGCCTGTCTTCTCATTTACTTTCTTAAAAGTATCCTCATCGATTGATAAGGTACGGTCGGCGTTCATCGTGATGCCGACTTTGGCAAATAATTTGTAATTTTGATAAGTATAGTCGTTCAGTGCGTCCGCCTGTGCCTGTACCTTAGCGTTTTTGCTGTTGGAAGCGGCTTTCATCATGGCATTGTAGTCCTTGACGAATGCGGATACGCCGTCATACAGTTTGTCGATGTTGTCCGCGCTGTAATCGAGCCCGCTCATGCTTGAGGCAGTCTCATAGAATTTTCTTGCGGCGCTGGCCGAAGCGGCATCCTTCTCTTTGGTTTTGGAATTTTTCTTGGAAGAAGTCTCATCTTCTTCGTCTACCTTGGCATAATAAGATTTCATCATCTTGCCATAGCTGCCGTTCTTGATGGAAGCGTAGTCCGATAACAGAGAAGACATGTCTGACGAACCTGAACCTGCGCCGCCCCCCAGCAGACTGGAATAAGTGTCTGTGAGTCCGGAACCTAATCCGTTTAATCCAATACCCATATGATATCCCTCCATGTTGTGAAATAAAATAGTGACATCCGTGTCCTATTGTTGCGTTAGTATGTTCTGCTATGCCGCATATGACGGCATTAAGACATAATGAGTCCTACACTTATTATCTCGGCATTTCTATGAATTTGTAAAGAGGAAAAATGAAAAAATTTCATATTTTTATGACATTTTTATGCCGCCTCACAACGTTCAGTTTTCCAGTTTCAAATCGTTTTCTTTGATCCAGCCGATCTTGCGCAGAAAATTGCCGACAAGCAGAGAGATGACGGCAGGAAAAACGAAGCTGATCATGATCAGACCGATCCAGTCCATGGCCGTAATCGATATTCTGCTTCCCGTGGCCATTTCACCAAGCCATCCGGTATAAACGCCGATCTGTCCTACCAGTCCGCAGGTGCCCATGCCGGAGGAGACGGGGGTGCCGTTCATCTGTAACTTGAAGACACAGGTTGCGAAGGGACCGGTGAAGGCGGAGGCAATAATCGGCGGAATCCAGATGCGCGGGTTTTTGACGATATTGCCCATCTGCAGCATAGATGTACCGAGCCCCTGTGAGACCAGTCCGCCCCATTTATTTTCTTTAAAACTCATGACCGCAAACCCTACCATGTTGGCGCAGCACCCGGCTACGGCAGCGCCGCCGGCAAGACCGGTGAGTGACAGCGCGGCACAGATTGCCGCGGAGGAGATCGGGAGCGTCAGCGCAATGCCGACGACCACAGATACGATGATGCCCATGAGGAAGGGCTGCAAGTCTGTTGCCCACATGATCAGACGTCCGAGGGAGCTCGCCACGGCACCGATACCGGGAGCAAGCAGTGTGGAAAGTGCCACGCCCGTGAAGATGGTTACGAAGGGTGTTACCAGAATGTCGATTTTCGTCTCTTTGGAGACCAGTTTGCCGCACTCTGAAGCCAGAATTACAATGACCAGGACAGCAAGCGGACCGCCGGCGCCGCCCAGTTCGTTAGCAGCGCCGCCCACTGCCGCGAGCGAAAAGAGTACGAGCGGCGGCGCCTGCAGGGCGAAGCCGATGGAAATTGCCATGGCCGGTCCTGCCATATTCGTGGCATAAGTGCCGATAGTTACCAGATACTCTATGCCGGTCTGCTGCCCCAGTGTCTTGATAATCGTGCCGATCAGCAGGGAACAGAACAGCCCCTGGGCCATGGCGCCCAGACATTCCACGCCATAGCGTTTCATAGAGAAGATGATGTTCTTGCGTTTGAGAAATTCTTTCATAATAGTTTAATCCTTTCGGTAAATTGACATATGTATATACTACTGTCTTGTCAGTGATGCTATACCATATGGAGGGGAGATGTCAAGGGGAGAAACGGGAAAAGTGTAAGCCTGACTATATGTGAAGACGGTGCGGGCGGGAATCGTGATGTTATATGAACGGCGGGGATTTACACGACGGCAAGAATCGGATATACTGATATAAAGAAATAATGGACGGAGATTACAGGATTCGGAGAGACAGGGCTGAAACCCGCACTGATGTGCTGAGTTTATAGTTGCGGAGAATGCTCCGGCATGGAGGTAATAAATGAAAAAAGCAAGAAATGAAATACTGCAGTTTCTGGCGGGACTGGCAATGCTGATTGCAGGATTATTTATCTTTTCACAGAAGGTTATGGTGTCGTCGGGATTCTTTGGATTCGGATTCAGCATAGGCGGATTCCATATGGGCAACGGACTGATTATGGTGCCTTTTATTATCGGGGTGGTCTGGATGTTTGCTTCGGAAGGAAGCACTGCGTCCAAATTCTTTACTGCGGCCGGGGTACTGATTATTGTGGTTGCGGTTATCATGACGACACATATATCACTGGTACATACGACGCTGTATGAGTGGGCGCTGATTCTGGTATTGATTTTCGGCGGCGCCGGACTGCTTGCACGGATTCTTTTTGCGGCAAGACCTGCGGCAGAAGGACAGCGGCAGCAGGAACAGAACCGGCAGATCGAGGAGACCAGAACGAAGGTCGCTGCGATTGAGGACGAGCTGGAGCGTATGAAGAGAGAACAATAACATGTGCTGCAGCAAGCGGATGACAGAGGAAAGTGCGCCTTGACGTTCGTTTATTTGATCACATATAAAATACGATGCCCTGCATATACTTTAGTAATAACAATATGCAGGGTATTATTATGCAAAAACGCGGAACGCATTGGAACGATAAGATTAAACTTGCGATGTGTGAATTAGAGGGAAAAATGCAGAAGGATTCCGCATCCGGCAAGAATGCGGGCGTATGGCCGGCGCCGGATCAGGTGGAGGCATGGACGGCGCAGCGGCTAAGACAGAGAAGCAGCGGTCAGTTTTGCGGCAGTCAGTACTGTGGCAGCAGCGTACCTTCCGGCTGTAAGACGAAGGAGGAGCAGAAGCGGAAAGGATTTGCGCAGAACGTGATGATGCAGGTGGCGAAATCGGCGGCATTTGCGCTGGCAACCATCGCTTTGATACAGGGAGTGGTCAAGGTGCTGCCGGACAGCATTACGGTCAGCAGTTCCGTGGGAGGAAGAGAACTGCCGATCTATTGTGTGGAGACGGATAAGAAGCAGGTGGCGCTCAGTTTTGATGCGGCATGGGGAAATGAGGATACAGGCCGGATTCTGGAAACATTGAAGAAGCATAATGTGAAGGTGACTTTCTTCATGACGGGGGGATGGGTGGAGAGCTATCCTGACGATGTGAAGGCAATTCTGGCGGATGGCCATGATCTGGGCAACCACAGCGAGAATCATAAAAATATGTCCCAGCTCTCCGACGAACAGTGTCAGGAGGAGCTGATGAAAGTACATACCAGGGTGCAGGAGCTTACCGGCTATGAGATGTGCCTGTTCCGGCCGCCTTACGGAGATTATGACAATCATGTTATAACAAATGCGCACAAGTGCGGATATTATCCGATACAATGGTCAATCGATTCTCTCGATTGGAAAGACTATGGAGTCGATGATATTGTCAAACGCGTGGTAGAGTCCGACAAGCTGAACAACGGGGCCATTATTCTTATGCATAACGGTGCACCATAGTTAGTATACCACTCAAATCATAAAATTAACTCTCTTTATCGTCCCCGTATCAGTGTTACATTCAATACTTTCTATGATTTCACGCCAGAATGCGCGCTTGTTTTCCCTGTCAAGGGATTGGTAGATTTCAATCCAGTTTCCGGACAGGGTGTTTTTAATTTTATCAAAGGACTTCTGAGAAGTCGGGAAAGATACTATACTGTTCTCATAATCTTTGATAATATTTGTAATTCTCTCATATTCAGAATCATATTTATCTTCTGCGATACGACCTTTTTGGTACATATTATTTAATCGATCAAGTTCTTTACGGTATTCATTAATATTCACTGTTTTAACAGCTTGTTTGGGCTCATGCACATTACGGATCGCCACTTCCTGCTCGGCAATAAGCCGTTCCATGTTGTTCAGCAGATAATCTTCACATGCGGCTTCGTTCATCACTTTTGAATAATCACACCGGCTATTCATGTAATGATTAATACACCTGTAATATCTGTAATACTTCTGCTGCTTACCTCTGATCCGGCGCGCACATCCAAGCCTCCGGCCGCATAGCGGACATACGAAAAGTCCGGAGAACAAATAGGGGTCCTGTTTTGATTGATTTGCTTTCACTTTAATGTTTTTCATATTGATGATCTGCATGGAATCATACTGCTCTTTCGTAATATATGCAGGACAGTAGTTATCATTATCACGATATGCTCCATAATAAAATGTGCTTTTGCACATAGTCAGCATGGAATTGATCGTAAACACATCGCCATATTTGCGGTTGATATATTTTACCGTTCCCTGTTTGCTTTGGTGCGTAAAGTAGTGCTCAAAGATTTCATTGACCAGATCTTCCTTGTCGGGATCTTTGACGAGCCTTTTCACGCCGTCAACTATCTGGACTTTATAACCAAAAGGCAATGCGGCATCCCCGAAAATTGCTTTGCCTTGCCGGATCGAGGACTCATTTACGAACTTGATACGTTCACTTGTAGTATCTGTTTCGTTCTGGTTGATCGACAGCATAATATTGACGTTTAATCGTCCTTCACGGGTCTCGAGGTTCATGCTGGGTTCAGCCGCAGCAACCCATTTGCAGTGATGGGCGTCAAGGATGTCCTGCACCTTATAAAAGTCAGATACGTTTCTGAACCAGCGATCCATCTTCCAGAAGAGTACAACATCTATTTCATCTCTTTTTATATGTTCAAGAAGCTCCTTAATGGCTTTCCGACGTTTCAGTTCCTTCCGGGCAGTCTTTCCTTCATCCGCAAAGTGACCGATTACCTTCCAGCCCTGTCGCTCTGCATAATCGGTCAAAAAACTGAGCTGGGCTTCAAGACTTTTGCCGTGCATAACCTGCTCGGCGGAAGAGACCCGGATATAGATTGCGCATCGTAATATTTTAGACATAAAAGTGTACTCCTTTATCCATACCATTTAGCCAATACAGACAGATGGTCAATGCATCGACGAGGTATGGAAATATAATAGAACGTGGAGAGAGTGTACGTCAATATGTATTTATAAATTTGAGTTTCCCCATTTTTTAAATTCACCACAAGTACAGTTGTCCAAATAAAAATGCAAAAACACTTGATCTTTGTTATAATTGAATCACCACAAAACAACAAAACAAAGGAGTGTTTTTGCATGATTAATTATAGCAGATTGGGATACGAAATTAAAAGGGATTTTACAAACTTTTCTTTAAAGATTTCAAATGGATTGAAGCGCCCGCAGGCGAAATTCCTTCACCAGATGGTTTATGGCATCCTTGCCGGAAATAAACCGCACCTGAGCGAGATTGCCCGCTCCCTAAAAGAAAGCATTACCCTCAAAAAGACCATAGACCGGCTCTCAAAAAATCTGCATG
>CAJTPS010000040.1:8192-17296 GCA_910578555.1 uncultured Lachnospiraceae bacterium | reverse complement strand
TACCCCATAAAAGCCATAATAAAGAAACTGAACCAGATTCTTGTTGGATATTACCATTATTATGGAATCACGGACAACTTCCAGAGTATCAGCAAATTCAGGCGAGAGGTGGTAAAGAGCCTGTTCAAATGGCTGAACCGCAGGAGCCAGAGGAAAAGCTACAGCTGGGAGGGATTTAACGAAATGCTAAAGGTGTATCCATTGGCAAAACCGAAAATCTATGTAAGTGTATATGCAGGACAGCTGTAGAAGAATCAGTTTTGTAAAGAGCCGGATGCGGAAAAGCCGCACGTCCGGTTCTGTGAGGGGCATACCCTGCAAGGGGTATGTCTACTTGACCGGAGGATACCACTGCCACGTCGATACGGAAGTTACATACAATAACAACGGGATATTAGAAATCACTTATAGCTACAACGTACTGGAGACAACGGGAGAGGCAGTTGCGGTTTATGACCTGAACACAGGGACAGTGCTGGAACATCAGGACTGGCAGGATGATATGATTCGGCTGCTACAGGGATACCTGCAGAAATATAAGAAATAATTGGGCCAATATGGCGAAACAAAGGTGAAAAATGACACAGTTTTATGATCGTAAAGAGGAAATAGCGCAATGGCTACAGCCGTATATGGATGAACGGTTTGGCGAATCCTGTCAGGTCATGCAGGAGGTAATAGATAAGCACGGTCGCGAAATATGGGAAGAACTGCGAACCGTTATTTTGGATATTTTAACACGCGCCGCTTCCTTGCAGCAGCAACATCGCAAAGGGAGAATAAAATATCTGGCAGTCAGCTTGATGAACTACAGCCTGTACGCTCACCGTATGGATTATCGTCTGGATCTCTTAGACGGCGGTTTTTATCTGGATGAGCAGGAGGCGGCAGGTTATTATTGCCCATCATATATACAAGACCGATATCGAAGCGATCTGGAATATTTTCATGATAGAATTGTAACGGAGTTCAAGCGGTCGCAGGAATATGAAATGCAGGATGTAGACGTGGAATACTCTAAACTGTATGATGCCGTTATATATAAGATGATAGAAAGCATGAGCGAGCTGATTATGAAGACCATACAGAAGAGCGGGGTATATTTGACAGAAGACTTTAAGATGATATATGGAGAATATACGGATAGAGCCGTTATATTGAACACGGAATGGAAGGATGACGATGAAATATTTTCTGATAGAAACAGATGAAAGAAACAGGATTCCATATGGAATTAACAGTAACAGAGAGCTTGATATAAGATTATTAAACAGAGAACAGATCGACACACTGCCGCAGTGGAACATGGTTAATATGAGTCTTCCAATGGAGGTCTTTTTTCCTGATATCATAAGTAAGCCATTTCTACTGATGTCTGACATTTGTATTAAAACAGCCATGATGTATCAGAAGGATATCATATATAAAGGAATCAAATTATGGAACAGGGAGAGCGGCATTAACGTCACATATTTTGCAACTGTTTTGGAAGAACTGGAATGCATGTCAGATCAAACGCAGTATAATTCTGTGGGTAACAGGATTGTCAGACTGGTGCTGGACCGGGATAAGATCGGTTCTAACGTGGTATTTAAAATTAAGGGATATGATGGAAGTGGATTCATAGGAAGGTTGGACTTCGTAGAGAGCATTCTACGGCGAGGCACCAGAGGAATTAGGCTGGAAGAAGTAGACGTTGAAGAATAAAATTTAATATATCGTATTAATAACGAAGTATAAAGTTTGAAAACAACCCGCTTAATATGTTAAAATAAAAAACTACAACGCATAAATTATCTGTAAGATCTGAAAACTGTGCTATGAAAATCTGGTCGGGAGACAGGAGGAAGAGAATGATCAACATTGCTATATGCGACGATGATGTGCTGTTTGGCAGCAGCGTGGAGAAGCTCCTATATAATATGGCAGCAGAGTACGGTGTTGAGATTAGCTGCGACGTGTTTACCGACGGTTCAGCGCTGATCCGGGCGTTTACGGAACAGCAGGTTTGTTTTGACCTGATCTATCTGGATATCGAGATGGTACATATGAATGGTATACGCACGGCAAAGGAGCTGAGAAAGCTGGAACAGCCGGTCTTGATTATATATCTGTCGGGACATGAGGAATACCTGAAAGCGTTACTGGCTACGGAACCATTCCGTTTTCTGGACAAACCGATCCGGGAGACGGCATTTCGCGCAGCCTTTCTGGATGCGTGTGAAAGGCTGCGGGAGCGGGCGGGATATTTCACTTTTTCTTATAAAAAGACCTATTATAAGGTGGCGCTTAACAGTATCAAATACTTTGAGAGTAACAAAAGGATCATCGCTATTCATATGACGGAAAACGGGCATGAGGAAAGCGATTTGCAGCAGGATAGGTTTTACGGAAGAATGAACGATATTGAAAAAAAGGTGGCATCCGTAAATGGACGGTTTCTGCGGATACACCAGTCTTATCTGGTGAATTATGACTTTATACAGACATTTAAGTCTACGGAGGTTGTATTGCTGGATGGCAGCAGGCTGCAGATCAGCGAAGACAGAAGAAAAAAAGTTCAGGACAGACTGGTGGCACTGTCCGGCAAAGAGAGGATGAAGAATGGATAGTTACAGTTTACTTGACATGTTAATGGTGCTGTTAGCAGCGCAGATTGTCCGTGTCTATCTGAGACCGTATAAGAGCAGAACGCCCGGACATAGAAGATGGGAATATGCGGCGTGGGGCGCATATATACTTTTGCAGTATCTCATTATGCTCATTGAAGCGGAATATCCGGTTCTGATCTTCGTAACCAATATTTTACTGGTGACAATGATTCAGATCTTTTCCTGCTCTGGAGGGGTAAGAACGGCGTTGTTTCGTTCAGGGGTTTTTAATGCTTCATGGATGGCGGTGGAAGTTATTACCCGGAATATTCTGCTGTTGATCGGAACGGAAGGGGAGCATTTCTTTACCGTCGGGAATATTCTCTCTAAACTTGCCATGTATATCGCTGTGCAGTTGTATGGACGATGGCGGGGTAAAGACTCCGGCGGTATACTTCCGCTCCGCCATTGGGCAGAGCTCTTTCTTATTCCGGTTTCCTCCGTGTTTATCATATACAGTGCTTATGTGTTCACGCTTCGTAGTGGCGCACATGCCGCATTTTTCGTTATAGCAGTGATGATGATTCTTATAGATTGCATTATCTTCGATGTTTATGAGAAGATGGGGCGGCAGGCGCTTGTGGAGAGACAGAACCGGATATATAAGCAGGAGATCCGGGTATGTGAGAATCAGGCGGCGGAACGGGAAGAGGCTTATCAGCAGACACGTATCCTGCGCCATGATCTGAAGAATCAGATGGTGGCTATCGGTGCGCTGCTCGATGCAGACAGGACAGAAGAAGCAGCGAATCAGATCAGAGAGATGATTAGCATGAACAGTTCTATGAGCCAGGAGATATCCCATAGCGGGAATATTGCGCTGGATGCGCTGATTAATTACAAATATTCCGTCGCGCTCGCGGAGGGGACTGTAATGGAATGCTGTATAGAGGTATCGGCGGAGCTTCCCGTAGAGATCACGGATCTGTGCAGCATTTTGGGAAATCTTCTGGATAACGCGCTGGAGGCGGTACGATTGCTTCGGGAAGAGGAACGCCGGGTTAGTCTTACGGTGAGAATAGTAAAAGACGCCTTGCTCATTTCTGTGGAAAATCCCTATGCGGGAGAGATCGTAGTGGACAGACAGGGAAGGATACAGAGCAGTAAGACAGGCGACCATGGAATTGGGCTTATCTCCGTGGAGAGAACGGCGGAGAAATATGGCGGGAGTATGTCGATTAAGCATGAGAATGGAGTATTCAGAGTGTCAGTCCTGTTTTGCCCGGATTAATTTTACATACAGGGTAATGCTTTAGGAATTTGCCTGTGCGTTGCTTAGCGTAAGCGCTGATCAGGGAAAATGTGATAGAGGATTCTACAGCGGAAATCTACCGGTATGGTCTTGCCAGGATGCTTGAAATCGGGGAGGCGGTTTTAACCGATTTCGTGATATGCTTTGGTATGGGTATGGTAAAAGAGGGCCTTCTGTTTTTGGTCCTTTTTGCGCCCTTACGTTCTTATCTGGTGGGGGATACTTTGTTTGTAATTACATCTTATGCAGCAAAGTATTATCCTGTAATTTTTTGATAGAAAACTAACTAAAAATGTGCACTACAAGCTAAATTATAATAGAGGGAAATATGTACCAAAGATTAAAAAACTCATGGAAGAAAATTCTAATAATATTTTGTTTCTTTGTGGAGCGGATATATCATTAGATGCGCCCACTTCTTTACCGACGGTAAATAAATTTGTTTGTGATGTTCTTAAAGAAAGTGGAATATCAAATGAAACAATAGATAGGGTATATAATCAGTTTGGGAAAATGAATTACAGATTTGAATCATTAGTTGATCAAATTAGAAAAAATTGTGATGCTCAATGCACTATCGAAAAAAATTCCGATTTTATATTACAATGGACGTTTAATGCCTTTTTTACTTGAATGGAGTAAGCAGGTTTCTTTTTGCTTGTGTGAGGGAGAGCAAAAAAACAGTTTACGGTAAAAGAGTATATTTTTCAATTATATAAAACACAAGTTGAAAAATATATTTTGTGTAATGAAATATTTCTTTCGTATGGTTTATACGATGAGGTTATTATTCTTGGGGACAACCTTTAATTATGTATGCAAAAAATAAAATCAGAGTTCAGATTAAAAAATTATCAGTATGTAATTGAGCAATGCAGAGAAATAATGGAATCAGATGCCCCGCTTAAAATTATGCAAGAAACACTATATTATTTACCGTCAGCACTATACTGCAAATGCGATTATAAAGAAGCAATTGAAATTGCAAAAAAGTGTGTTCTTATTGGTTGGAGAATGAAGGATATGGATTTTTATTTAAATTCACTAATCAATTATACCTCAATGCAGTACGTATATGCCTCTACGCTTTCTTGTAAAGATGAACAAGAAAATATATTGAAACATGTACAAAAAATATATCATATTGTAAAAAACAGAGCTGAAGGAATAAATATTGAAGCGAAGGCAAATGCCTTGTGGGGATTGGGCGATTTGGAGCGATATATGGGAAACTCATATAAAGCGCTGGAACTTCTACAAGAAGCATTAGCTGTTTTAGAAAAAATAGGAAATATTTATGCAATAAATCAATTAGAAAGTATAATAAAAGAGGTTAAAGTTAAAATCATTACATGACGGTAACGGGCGAACCGGCAGACTGTGGCAGTCCCTTATCTTACAGAAATGGAAAGCTTTTTTCGCATGAATGCCGATAGAAACTTTGATTCATGCTTGGCGTGATCAGAGATGCGCTGAAATACGAGATAGAGAGCCAAAACAAATTGCTTTAAATATAATATTTCTTAACCTGAAACCGATGGAAGATTTCCCAGATTGTTGTTCTCGGAATCGTCAGGCAGGGATTTCAAATATTCTGTATCCTTTCTGTGAGCGATACCGACGCCTCTTATTTCCCCTTCTTTTGCGAGGGCAACGCCATCTTGCTTAGAGACAGTAGAACCATCGGACAACTGATATCCGGTAACGCGGCCGCTGCTTTTTACCAGACCAACGATCTCCTTTGCGTCACTTTTCGGTGTAGGAATATTATCTAATGCGTTTCTGGCGAGAGCTTCGCCAAGCGTATCTTTATCGATCTCTTTCATAATATAATCCTCCTTAAATAAATGCTTTGGAACGCTGTGCTTCCTGATGATAGTTTGTGCCAAAGGGCAAAAATTTATTCGGGGTTCACCAGATGATGCAAAAACGTTGCAAAAATGATACGGGATTGATGCGGGATTATTTTATAATATAAGTGATGATGAGGAAGATCGCATTGCAAACATGGTAAGCAATGAGCTAATATAAAACGATTTTTCTCTGGACATCTTCCGGTACAGATGGAGATGGAAAGAGTCGTTGGAAAGTCAACGGTAACGATACATATATAGGGCGGAACGGATATATTGTATGTGCTGACTGCAGCGATGGCGCTCGAGACATCATATTTTGGGTTGACATATGGAATAAGATGTATGCCGCATTGGAATTTACTGAAAACACATAATCGGTGTATGGATATGCGCAATCGATAGAGATGGAACAACCAATGAAAAATAAGAGACAACATAACATACTTATACTTTCCGGCCTGCTGGTATTATCAGGCTGTAGTGTATCAAATGCCAGGAGCCAGAGCAGTGACAACGGCATTGATATTGAGCCGTGGGGCCGGAAGAAAATCAGCGCGCTTATTATGAACTTTTGGCGGAATATGAACGAGCTATGGAGGATATGTCATATACGCGGCAGGCTGTATGGTGCGGGTTGTAATGACCTGATGATATATGTTATAATTCTTATATACGAAGGAGACTATATGAAGGATACGAAAATACAGTGGCATCCGGGGTTTGTGGCCGCCATGAATCTGGAATTTGCAAAAGACAGAGAAAGCCTTATATTTGAAAAAGAATATAATCTGAACACCAAGCCGCTGGAAATAGACCTGCTGGTGATTAAGAAAGAGGCTACCGTCAGGATAGATAATGAGATAGGAAGTCTTTTCAGGGGGCATAATATTATGGAGTATAAATCCCCGGAGGATGCTTTGGATATAGATGATTTTTATAAAACGGGAGCATATGCCAGTCTGTATAAGGCTTACGGGGAAACAACGGATGCAGTCAGGGCGGACGATGTGACAGTTTCCCTCGTCAGGGAGGCTAAGCCGGAAGGGCTGTTCCGATATTTCAGGGAGCATGGTTATCGCGTATCAAGTCCCTACTCTGGAATATATTATATTGAAGATAAGGTTCTGTTTCCGACCCAGATCGTCGTCACAGGGGAACTGGATGAGATATCGCATATCTGGCTTGGGGCATTGACGGGCAGGATGCAGAAACAGGGTATGGTGAAACTGCTGGAACAGGTCGAGAGACTGTCGGAAAAGGCTGACAAGGAGTTCGCGGATTCTGTTCTGGAAGTAAGCATAGGAGCAAATAAAAAGGTTGTCGAAGAATTGATAGGAGATGGTAGTATGTGTCAGGCGTTGATGGAGATTATGGAGCCGCAGCTGCTGCTCAGGGAAAAAGAAGGAATAAAAGAAGGAATAAAGAAAGGAATACAAGGAACTGTAGATACACTGAAGGAATTTGGCCATGGAGAGCCGGAAATAAAGAAGGCGATTATGAACAGGTATGCCCTTTCAGAAGAAGAGGCGGAAGGATATCTGAGGAGATACTGATATGGGTTTTGTACAGGGAACCTGCCCACATTGCGGGGGTATGGTGCGAGAAAAGTGTAATGCGTGGGTATATGGCAGCCCGATCAGAACTTGCCCGCAGTGCAAGCAAGAGTTTCTGGATAAGAGATGGAGAGAAGTTGCAATTGACGGGTTTACGACAGGCGTAAAGAGCGCGAAGCTGTATCTGGGTGCAACGATCGGATTTCTGCTGTTTACAATTATCTGCACATTATGGCTCAGAAATATGATAGCCACACAAGGACATTATCCGACCAGACTGGTTGGCTGCATTGTGGTGGGCATAGTTGGCACGGCCGGCTGTGCAGTTGTATTTCTGCGTATTGTAACAGGCTATGAAGATAAACAGAATGCAAAGTATATGGCGGAATCCAGAAGAAGATTGCAGGACAAAAACTATATAGACAAACTTGTCTCATTTGGCTACACGGTTCCGGATAAGTTCAGGGAATTTTAACTTGCGCGAGGAAATCATCGTTAGCATCGCCATCTCTTCGTCAGTATAGTCTTCAAAAAGATATTTCAATTCCTTCTGGCATTTGAAAAAAAGTCATTGGCAAGAAGGCATTTACCTTGTCTGCGGAGTAGATGCATATGGCCCCTTGGAACATCGGGACTTTGCTGAATGATAATAAAGCCTTTCAAACGGTTTTTCTCTGGTCTTTCGTAGAATTTTCCTGTGTTTCAATATAAATGCAATTTTCATTTTATTGCAAGTGTGCTACAATCAAAAAACGAAAAAGTAAAAGCCGAAGCATATGCTTCGGCTTCTAAGCGGAGTTGGAGGGATTCGAACCCTCGTGCCCCGGAGGGCTAACGCATTTCGAGTGCGCCCCGTTATGACCACTTCGATACAACTCCGTACGCATATGATTATAAGTGGAATTGCGAGGATTGTCTATAGTTTTTTTACAGTTTGACAGGAAAGACGTAACAGTTCAGCCTTCGGCTTCACTGTTACGGAAAGATAAAACTATGAGGGTATGAAGCATGACACGAGATGAAAAATATATGAAGGAAGCACTGAAACAGGCAAGAAAGGCATATGAATTAGGGGAGGTTCCGATCGGCTGCGTGATCGTCTATCAGGATAAGATTATTGGCAGAGGATATAACAGGCGTAACACTGATAAGAACACACTTGCTCATGCCGAGATCACGGCGATCAATAAGGCGAGTAAGAAGCTGCACGACTGGCGGTTGGAGGAGTGTACCCTGTATGTGACACTGGAACCATGCCAGATGTGCGCGGGCGCCATCGTGCAGGCACGGATCACAGAGGTCGTCATGGGAAGCATGAACCCTAAGGCCGGCTGCGGTGGTTCGATCCTGAACATACTGGAGATGCCGCAGTTCAATCATCAGGTGCAGGTGCGCCGGGGCGTACTGGCGGAAGAGTGCACTGATATGCTGACCACTTTCTTCAAAGAACTTCGCATTCGCAACAAGCAGGAAAAAGAACATTCCAGACAGTATCAGACAGAGCCGGACAGGCTAGGGGACACAGAACCAGACCAGCAAAGCCAAGGAATAACCAGTTGTGAAGACAACTGAAATAAGTTATAATGTTCACGTAGGCAATGAGCGCTGCCGCGCTGTAAGATGACAAAGCGGCTGCTTGCAGACGGATTTGTCAGATTGCAGCGAGATAGGGCGAAGCCCGTGAGGGAGCCGCAGCGAAGCGGAGGCGAGCGTGCAGCGCGAAGAAGCGGCTGCCGATGACAAAGCGGCTGCTTGCAGACGGATTTGTCAGATTGCAGCGAGATAGGGCGAA
>CAJTPS010000040.1:0-8094 GCA_910578555.1 uncultured Lachnospiraceae bacterium | reverse complement strand
AGGCGAGCGTGCAGCGCGAAGAAGCGGCTGCCGATGACAAAGCGGCTGCTTGCAGCGCGGAAGTTCTTGCTTTATGTAACAGAATATCAAGGAGGGATCACGATGAAAAGAATAGGTTTGTTGACCAGTGGTGGAGATTGTCAGGCACTGAACGCGGCCATGCGCGGCGTAGTGAAATGTCTGTCATGCAGCGGAGAAGATGTTGAGATATACGGTTTTCTGGATGGCTATAAGGGATTGATTTACGGTGATTTTCGTATGCTGACAGGTCACGATTTCGCAGGCATCCTGACGAAAGGCGGTACGATTCTCGGCAGTTCCAGAACTCCTTTTAAATTGATGCGCGAGCCGGATGAAAACGGACTCGATAAAGTGGAAGCGATGAAACAGAATTATTATAAGCTGAAGTTAGACTGTATGGTGATCCTGGGTGGTAACGGTACGCACAAGACAGCCAACCTGCTCCGTGAGGAAGGACTTAATGTGATTACGCTTCCGAAGACGATTGATAATGATCTGTGGGGCACGGATATGACATTTGGCTTCCAGAGTGCGGTAAACATTGCAACGGACTGTATTGACTGTATCCATACAACAGCATCTTCCCACGGGCGGATTTTTATTGTGGAGGTAATGGGACATAAGGTAGGATGGCTGACACTGAATGCCGGTATGGCAGGCGGCGCGGATATTATTCTGATTCCTGAGATTCCCTATGATATAGATAAAGTGATCAAGGCGATCAACGAGCGCGAGGCGAGAGGTTCCAGGTTTACCATCATGGCGGTGGCGGAGGGAGCGATTTCCAAAGCAGACGCCAAGCTCTCCAAGAAAGAATATAAAGAAAAGATGAAAAATTACGCGTATCCTTCCGTCTCTTATGAGATTGCAGATCAGATCCAGAAGAAGAGCGGCAAGGAAGTGAGAGTTACCGTGCCGGGGCATACCCAGCGTGGAGGAAGCCCCTGTCCGTATGACCGTGTGTTTGCCACCAGACTGGGTGCAGAGGCGGGTAAACTGATCCTGAAGGGTGAATACGGATTTATGGTAGGTTATAAGAACAGAGAGATTGTCAGAGTGCCCCTTGAGGAAGTGGCGGGCAAACTGAAGATGGTATCGCCGGATGCGACGATCGTACGGGAAGCGAAGATGGTAGGTATCAGTTTTGGTGATTAACAGGAGAAATAATGTCTTATACAGCGCTATATCGTAAGTTTCGTCCGAACTGTTTCGAGGATGTAAAGGGACAGGAACATATTGTTACGACACTTAGAAATCAAATAAAGACAGAGCGAATCGGTCATGCTTACCTGTTCTGCGGGACGCGCGGAACAGGTAAGACTACGATCGCCAAGATCTTTGCGAAGGCAGTCAACTGCGAGCATCCCGTAGAGGGAAGCCCTTGCGGGGAGTGTGCGGCGTGTAAAGCGATCGCGGCCGGAGCAAGCATGAACGTCATCGAGATTGATGCCGCATCCAATAACGGCGTCGATAACATCCGTGAGATCGTGGATGAGGTATCTTATTCTCCGGCGGAAGGCAAGTATAAGGTTTACATTATTGATGAGGTTCATATGCTTTCTATAGGAGCCTTCAATGCGCTTCTCAAGACGTTAGAGGAGCCGCCGTCCTATGTGATCTTTATTTTGGCGACCACGGAAGTGCACAAGATACCGATCACGATTATGTCCCGCTGTCAGAGATACGATTTCAGACGGATCACGATCGACACGATCACTGACAGGCTGCGGGAACTGATGGATACAGAACAGATTCGGGTCGAGGAGAAGGCGCTTCGCTATGTGGCGAAGACTGCGGACGGTTCCATGCGTGACGCACTGAGCCTCCTGGATCAGTGTATTGCATTTCATTTCGGGCAGGAGCTGACATATGATAAAGTGCTGGACGTGCTGGGTGCGGTGGACACAGAGGTGTTCGGCAGGCTGTTCAGGCATGTGCTGGAGCGGAATGTGACAGGCTGTATCGGGCTTTTAGAGGAGATCGTGATGCAGGGAAGGGAACTTACCCAGTTTGTGACGGATTTCACGTGGTATCTGCGTAACCTTCTGCTGGTCAAATCTTCTGATAACATAGAGGATGTGATCGATGTTTCATCGGATAACCTTGCCAGACTGCGGGAAGAGGCGGACATGACGGGTGTCGATGCGATCATGCGCTATATCCGCATCTTTTCAGAATTGTCAGGACAGATCAAGTATGCGGCACAGAAACGCATTCTGATTGAGATCGCACTGATCAAGCTGTGCCGGCCGGACATGGAGAACGATTATGAGTCCGTGACGGAGCGGGTCAGAGCACTGGAGGAAAAGATAGAGAGCGGGATAGCGTTCATGCCTGCGGGCGGGGGATATTCCGGCGAGGCGGCAGGTGTTGGCGGCGCGTCTATGATGGTAGTTGGTTCACCGAAAGAACGTCTGCCGCTGCCGAAAGCGATTCCTGAGGACGTGCAGGCGGTGGTCGACAGGTGGGCGGCGATCGTAGGGCAGACTTCCATGCCGATGAAACAGTATTTGAAAGACGCTGGCTTAAGCCTCGGCGGGGATAATACGCTGATGATCGTGGTGGAAGACGGGCTTGCGTCGGATTATTTCCTGAAGCAGGAGGGGCATAAAGAACAACTTGTGCAGATCTTGTCGGAGGCCGTCGGTAAAGAGATCGAGGTGACGATCCAGAGCGTTCCGGACAGGAATACTTTTGTACAGAACTATGTAGACTTAAGCCAGGTAATCCATATGGATATTGAAGTAGAGGAAGACGAGTAAAAAGGAGCGGGAAAATATTATGGCAAAACGTGGAGGATTTCCGGGCGGCGGTATGCCGGGAAACATGAGCAATTTGATGAAACAGGCGCAGCGGATGCAGCGTCAGATGGAGGAGAGTCAGAAGGAACTGGAGACGAAGGAGTTTGTCGCAAAGGCAGGCGGCGGTGCGGTGGAGGTGACCGTAACGGGCGGCAAAGAGATCACGAAGGTGAAACTGTCTGAAGAAGTGGTAGATCCCGATGACATCGAAATGCTGGAGGATCTTGTGATGGCGGCAGCAAACGAGGCGCTGCGCATGGCGGAAGAGGCAAATGCCGAGATCATGAATAAGATGACCGGCGGTCTTGGCGGAGGATTCCCGTTCTGATGGAACTGTACAGCGGTCATATTAACAAATTAATAGAGGAATTGGCGGGGCTTCCGGGCATTGGTTCTAAATCGGCTCAGAGGCTTGCTTTTCATCTGATCAATATGCCGCGGGCCAGAGTGGAGAGGCTGGCGAGCGCGATTGTGGAGGCCAAAGAAAACGTGCGGTATTGTCAGGAATGCTACACGCTGACGGATCGGGATATGTGTCCCGTCTGTGCAAATGCCAACAGGGATCACGGTACGATCATGGTAGTGGAGAATGCAAGGGATCTGGCCGCATACGAGAAGACCGGCAAATACGGCGGCGTCTACCATGTGCTTCACGGAGCAATATCGCCCATGCTGGGGATCGGACCGAATGATATCAGGCTGAAAGAACTTATGCAGCGTCTGGAAGGTGATGTGAATGAGGTGATTATCGCCACGAATTCCAGCCTGGAGGGTGAGACGACGGCAATGTATATCAGTAAACTGATTAAACCTACGGGGATCAGGGTGACGAGAATTGCCAGCGGCGTGCCGGTAGGCGGTGATCTGGAATATATAGACGAGGTCACGCTGCTGCGGGCGCTGGAAGGAAGAGTGGAGTTGTAGCCCACAGAGGGCTTTGTGGAAATTGTGAATGTATGGAAACGGAGGCAGAGATGGGGGTATTAAAAGAGAAATTCGGAACAGCGAGAGGCGGAGAAGATGTATATGCATATACATTGACGAATGCAAATGGTATGCAGGCGAAGATTATTAACTTCGGCGCCAATCTGGTGAGTCTGCTCGTGCCGGATAAAGATGGGAATCTTACAGATGTGGTTCTGGGATATGAGACGCTGGAAGACTATTACGGCAACAGCAATTTCTTCGGGGCCACGATCGGACCGAGTGCCAACCGGATCGGCGGCGCGGGCTTCGAGCTTGGCGGCAGACATTATGACATCGATGCCAATGACGGAGAGAACAATCTGCACAGCCATATGGAAGATGGATACCATAAACGTGTCTGGGATGTAACAGAGGAAGAGAACGGCATAACCCTTACGCTGGAAGGTAAAGACGGGGAAATGGGATTTCCCGGCAATAAGAAAGTCAGGATGTCCTATCATTTATCAGATGATAATGCGCTGAGGCTGAGTTATCACGCTTCGTCGGATGCGGATACGATCATAAACATGACGAATCATACGTATTTTAATTTATCCGGGCATAAAGCGGGGCGGATTGAGAATCATTTGCTGCAGATCAATGCATCCTGTTACACGCCGGTGGTTCCGGGTGCGATTCCTACGGGACAGATTGTGCCGGTGGAGGGAACGCCCATGGATTTTACGAAGAAGAAACCGATCGGACAGGACATCAATGCCGACTGTGAACAGTTGAAAATCGGGCAGGGATACGATCACAATTTTGTGATTGACGGCGCCGATGGTATGGTACGTGAGATCGCTGAAGCGGAAGATCCTGTAAGCGGCAGGAAGATGAAAGTATTTACCAGTCTGCCCGGCGTGCAGTTCTATGCAGGCAACTGCATCAGCAAGGAAAACGGCAAGGAGAACGCCGTATACGGACCGCGCAGCGGATTCTGTCTGGAGACACAGTTCTATCCGGATAACATTCATCATCCGGATTTTCCGCAGTCGGTGTTCGGACCGGGCAAAGATTATGATTTTGTGACAATTTATCAGTTTGTGTAAATAGCATGCTATCCTCCTGTATCTCTATTTCTCATATAATGCACCGCGCATTTTGCCATATTTTGCATACAAGACATGCTATAGTAATTTCATAGAGTCGCAAAGCGGCGGGAAGGCGATCCGCTTACCGATCTTCGGAATGGAGTGAATGTAATGAGACAGTCATCAATCATCATTCACAAAGGAGGAAAAGAAGAGAAGTACGAGATCTATGTGGAGGATTATGTGCTGTCTTTTCTGAAAGAGGAAACAGGAACATTAGAGTTGTCAGAACTCTATTTTTACGGATTTAAAGAAAGGTATGGCAGGAAATACACAATATATGGTGTTGGCAGGGATAAACATCTGGCGGTATTTGACAAATACAGTCTGTTAGAAGAGATCGGCTGTCGTCTGACGCAGGCGGGACCCGTGTTTCTGGTGCGGGAAGGGACGGAGCTTTATGAGGTAAAGGGATACGATGTCTTTTATCAGGATAACGCACAGATGCAGACCTACCTGATTGAGCGGAAAGAAGGAAATAACGGCCGGATAAAAGAAAGCAGTTCGGCCGGGTCGGATAAAAATATCGGGACAGACAGAATGAAAGAGCAGGGCGTGCCATCCGGAATTATGCCGCAGCGCGCCCCGCACAGACAGATATCTCACAGTGCTATCTCCGTGCAGCTTAGTGCCATTCTCGTGATATTGATTGCAATCGTAATTAATTCCACAAACAGCTATGATAAAATGCAGCAGTTGAACCAGTCGGCAACAGAAGTTTTCTTTGCTATGGAAAATCAGGAGGCCGAACAAACGGGGCAGATGGGGAGTGAGCAGAAAGATATTGTGGCCAGACGTGACCCGTCACAGGACGAAGATGTCTTGAAACTGGCAGCGCTCGAGAACTCCGGACAGAAGGAGACAACGGAGGACGATGCCGGTCAGGAAGAAGGCTGGGAATCTGAAAACAGGGCGGCACTGCAAGAGACCGAAGCGAGCGGCGAAGAGATGTCGGACATGACCGGACAAGATGAGGCGGAGGGACAGACATCTGCCGGCAATAACAAGGCAGAAGGACAGGAATCAGCTGAAACGGAACAGAAGACCGGGGAAACGGAACAGGAATCCGGAGAAGAAACACAGCAGTCTGAAGCGGCGGAAGGGGATCAGGAAGAAGTGGAGGCGCTCTCCCGCAATGTGGCGAGATACTATAAGGTTGAGCGTGGTGATACCCTCTATACGATCAGCCAGAAAATATATGGTGATACCGACCATGTGCAGAAGATATGTGAGTTGAACCAGATCACCGATCCGGACCGCATACGTGACGGACAGAAAATAATACTGCCTTGAGCTGACACAATTGATATATTTACCTTGGGGAAGAGGAACAACGTATGACTAACGTTAGGGACTACCTGAAAAAGAAAAAAGAGAGAGAAGCCGAGAAACCGAAGATTAATTATCGCGAACGGATTAAGAGCCACAAATTTACGATTTTCTACCGGGCGGTTCTGATAGTTGTTTTGATTGCGGCGGTCATAGCAGCGTTTTATATTCAATGGAATAATAAGATCTATACGCAGGCAGTTGAGATATCCTCCGTGGAGATTAATGTCACGCAGGATTCTAGACTGCTTCCTTTTGCAGGGCATCTGCTGACTTACAGTAAGGACGGCGCGGGCTGTATGGACATTAAAGGCAAGGCGGTCTGGAATCAGACGTTTGAAATGCAGAACCCGATCGTAGACATATGCCAGAATGTTGTTGCGATAGGTGATTATAACGGCAGAAATATTTATGTCATGGATACCAGCGGAGTTATGGGCAGCATCACGGTGAACAAGCCGATGCGGGATTTCTGCGTGTCGTCAAAGGGTGTTGTGGCGGCAGTTCTGGATGATACGGACACAACCTGGATTTATTTATATGATTCTCAGGGGAAGGAACTCGCGTATTTCCGTACGACAATGAAGGACAGTGGCTATCCGGTGGATGTTGCGATCTCACCAAACGGAACGATTGTCTGTGTATCATATCTGTTTGTGGACAGCGGGCGGATGAAGTCAAGTGTTGCATTTTATAATTTCGGGGATGTCGGACAGAACAGTACCAACAATTATGCCAGCGGGTATGATTATCTGGATACTGTAGTGCCTTATGCCAGATTTCTGGATAACAGGTCATCGTTTGCAGTGGCGGATAACCGAATCATGCTTTACGGCGGTGCACAGAAACCGGTTATTGTGCTGGAGAGCCTGATTGATGAAAGCGTACAGAGTGTGTATTACGGCGGGGACTATGTCGGACTGGTGTTTAATGATACCGAGGGCGTCAGCAGATATCGGATGGATGTCTATCACAAGTCCGGACAGCCGGAACTGAAACAATCCATTTATTTTGACATAGAATATAGTGATATTATTTTCCATGAAGATCAGATCATTATATATAATGAAACGGAATGCTGTATCTATAAGAGCAACGGGACGGAGAAGTACAGCGGCAGCTTTGATAAGACAACACTTGTTCTGATACCCCAGAGTACGCCGTACCGCTATATGCTGGTGACACCTGATTCTATTGATACGATCGAACTGCAATAGATAGTCGTGGAACAAAAGATATATAGACATAGAAAGCTGAGATTTACATGACAAAACTTATTTTTGTGTTTATCATCTTCCTGATATTTGTCTGGAGAATTAAAAGAGGATTTCACAACGGCATTATGAAGGAGGTGGTGACGATCCTGTCAGGGATTGTTTCTCTGATTAGTGTGGCGCTTATATTCTTTGCAATTTCCAGCTATATAGCGAAAGCGATGAGTACGCTGACTGTGTGCGTGATCGGGCTTGTTTTGCTCGGCACGGTTTTCAGGCTGTGCAGTCTGATTTTCAAACCGATTATGGCGCTGAGTAATCTTTCCGTAATAGGCGGACTTGATAAGGTCATGGGGGCGGTTATGGGGGCATTGGAAGCGTGCGCGCTCTCATATTTGCTCTATTTTGTACTGAATTATATGGGAATGTATATTTTGTAGCAAAAAATGCTACAATTTCCTTGACAAAGGTTAGGAAGCAGTGATAAAATAAAAATCCACCGCCGAAAAAGACAGTCTGAGAAAAAATAATTTAAAATTTTTTCAAAAAGATATTGACGAGCGGCTGTGGGTATGATAATATACCAACGTTGCGTGTTTGAAAAACACCGGACACGTAGCCCAGAACCTTGACAAATAAACAGTAATGCAACCCTGAAAATTCAAGAGAAAA
>CAJTPS010000039.1:3831-17515 GCA_910578555.1 uncultured Lachnospiraceae bacterium | reverse complement strand
CCTGTGCAGGTGCTGCAGTGTCATTGCCACAACCTGCAAGCACGCTTGCGATCATAGCTGTTGAGAGAATTACACTAAGTAACTTCTTCTTCATAAATTTTTTCCTCCCTTTGAGAATAGAATTTTGATATTGCTATCAAGTTGCTTCTGCATTTATTTTATTATCAGTAAACTGATATAAATGCCTTATACTAACCAGGCTACCGAACTGCCTTCATACACCTCTCCGTCTACGATGATCTGTTCAACCAGCGTCGTCTTCGGATGTTCGATCAGGCTGATCACTTTCTCGGCTGCTTTCCTGCCGAGCTGTGTCGTATCCTGTTTGAGTGTAGTCAGCTTCGGTTCTATATGTCTTGCGATCCTGATCCCGTCGTATCCTACGACTGAGATGTCGTCCGGAACGGACAAGCCATGTTCCTTGATCACATTGATCCCGCCGTAACAGGCGAAATCATCCGGGTAAAATATACAGGTGGGCCGCGTCTTCAATTTCAAAAGTTCCTCCGTCGCAATACCGGATGCTTTCGTATCTCTGTACGCTGCGGCTTTTATGTAGTCATCCGGAATCTGAAGTCCCAGTTCCTCCGCCGTCTTATAGAAGGAGGCCAGCCTCCTCTGCGTAACCGTCACTTCGGAATTTTTCCCGTGAATATAAGCGATCCTGCGGTGTCCCTTGTTATATACATGTTGTACAAGTTCACGCATACCCTTGACATTATCCGACACCACGGAGCATACATTATTAAATACATGATCAATCGTAACTGTCGGGATATCACTTCTTACCAGTTCCAGCACTTCCGAATCATAGAAGTTGACGCATACGATAATGACGCCGTCAAAACCTCTGTACCTGCAATGTTCCAGATAGGACATCCGACCGGGTCTTGTTCGGCACCCGTTAATAAACGTAATGTCATATCCTTGTTCCTCTGCCGCACTTTTCAGACTGTCCAGCACACATGCAAAATAGTCATGCGTCAGACCGCTGTGATCTTCCTCTTCGAAAAGCACCCCCAGATTATGGGTGCGGTTCGTCTTTAACGCTTTCGCTGCAGAGTTGGGAAAATATCCCATCTGCTTTGCCACCTGCCTCACGCGGTTCTTGGTCTCTGCGCCGATGTCACCATGATCGTTCAGTGCTTTGCTTACAGTTGCCACGGAAACGCCACACGCCGCCGAAATATCTTTCATTGATACCATAACTGTAAGCTCCTGTCTTTTCTTACCCTTACGGCTGCTCCACGGTTCATATTCTAATATCCTGTATCTGCTGTCTGTTATGTACCTGTTGTCTGCTTAACGCCCTGACTCATTGCTTCAGACTTTGATTCCGATAACTCCATGAAACAAGCCCGCTTAGTTCTTAATCGTTTTCGTAATTACAGTCTATATCACTTTGGATAGTTTTGCAATAGATTTTTTTCTTTTTTTGTTCAACTTTTATATTTTTGTATAATTTCCACAGTTTAAAAACTCGTTTTTTAACGCTTTCTTACAATTTTATTCACAATCTGTTTACATTTACCTTAAAACAGGTTTAAACGTTTTCGTAAATAATATCTTTTTACAGCACATCCGTATGAAAGCGTCACATCGCAATTTTTCTTTTTTTCTTTTATCACTGCAATTATGATTGCATTTCCATATTTTATTATGTATAATTGCTTTATCATTATATTTTGCATATTTTCCGCACACCATTTATTTATCTGTTTTTAAGTAATTCGTTTACGGTGCACGGGCACAATATGCAGTTTCACATTTATCTTAATCGTTTTCTGAATTTCGTATCACAACACACTACCACATTCATTGACAGAGAAGGAGAATATTACTATGAAATATGGCTATTTTGATGACGCCAACCGCGAGTACGTCATTACTACCCCCAAGACGCCCTTACCGTGGATCAACTATCTGGGCTGCAATGAATTCTTCAGCCTGATCTCCAACACCTGCGGCGGCTATACTTTCTATAAAGATGCCAAACTGCTGCGCATGACCCGGTATCGCTACAATGATGTTCCGAACGATATCAACGGTAAATATTTCTATATTAAAGACGGCAGCACCATATGGAATCCCGGCTGGAAGCCCACACAGACAGAACTTGACAGCTATGAATGCCGCCACGGCATAGGCTACAGCCGTTTTACCGGCAAGAAAAATGATCTGGAAGCCTCCGTGCTCACTTTCGTGCCTATGGATGACAACTGTGAGATCAGTCAGGTGAAGCTGACCAACTTAAGCAGCACCGCCAAGACCGTGTCACTTTTCTCATACGTGGAATGGTGCCTCTGGAATGCAGACGATGATTCCCGAAACTTCCAGCGTAACTTAAGCACCGGCGAAGTAGAAGTCATCGGCTCTACCATCTACCACAAGACAGAATACAGAGAACGCAGAAACCATTATGCAATCTATTCCGTCAACACGCCCGTGGACGGATTTGACACAAGCCGTGACGCATTTCTCGGCGCATACCGCGGCGCTGCCAATCCGGAGGTCGTAGAGAACGGCCAGGCAGCCAACTCTA
The DNA here is from genome assembly GCA_910578555.1 of uncultured Lachnospiraceae bacterium. Classification (GTDB taxonomy): domain Bacteria; phylum Bacillota; class Clostridia; order Lachnospirales; family Lachnospiraceae; genus UBA3282. The sequence continues at coordinate 14,973 of CAJTPS010000039.1, read as the reverse complement.
TCGCAAGAGGCTGGTCTCCGATCGCTTCGCACCAGATCAACGTGACGCTCGCTCCCGGCGAGTCCAGGACCTACGTCTTCGTCCTGGGTTACATAGAGAATCCGGAAACCGACAAGTGGGAATCCCACAATGTCATCAACAAGAAGCCGGCCAATGCCATGCTGGCAAAATATCAGACCGATGCAGATGTAGATAAGGCTTTTGCCGCGCTGAACGCATACTGGGGCGAATTACTGTCCAAGTATAACGTAAAGTCCTCCAATGATAAAGTTGACCGCATGGTGAATATCTGGAATCAGTACCAGTGTATGGTGACCTTCAACATGTCACGCTCCGCCTCCTACTATGAATCCGGCATTGGACGTGGCATGGGATTCAGGGATTCCTGTCAGGATCTTCTGGGCTTCGTACACCTGATCCCCGACCGTGCAAGGCAGAGAATCATCGACATTGCCTCCACCCAGTTCGAGGACGGCAGCGCATATCACCAGTACCAGCCTTTGACGAAGAAAGGAAACTCTGACATCGGCAGCGGCTTCAACGACGATCCGTTATGGCTGATCGCCGGCACCTCCGCGTATGTACGCGAGAGCGGCGACACTTCCATCCTGACGGAAATGGTTCCTTTCGATAATGATATGAATGCGGCCAAACCGCTGATGAACCATTTAAAACGCTCCTTTGACTATATTGTAAATCATAAGGGACCGCATGACTTACCGCTGATCGGACGTGCGGACTGGAACGACTGTCTGAACTTAAACTGCTTCTCAGAGCACCCGGGTGAATCCTTCCAGACTTTCGGGCCTTCTGAAGGACCCGTTGCGGAATCCGTATTTATTGCCGGCATGTTCGTCAAATACGGCGAAGAGTATGCGCAGTTATGCGAACTTATGGGTGATCAGGCAGAAGCTGATTACGCGCGCGCGGAAGTGAAGAAAATGTATGACGCCGTACTAAAGGACGGCTGGGACGGCGACTGGTTCGTTCGTGCCTATGACGCCTACGGACAGAAAATCGGCTCCAAAGAATGTGAAGAAGGTCAGATCTTCATTGAGTCAAACGGCTTCTGCTCTCTCGCCGGTATCGGTGTAGCGGAAGGTCTTGCCGAAAAGGCTCTTGACTCCGTGAAGGAAAAACTGGATACCGAGTACGGTGTAATGATCCTGCAGCCCGCCTACACAAGATATCATCTGGAACTGGGTGAGATTTCTTCCTACCCGCCGGGATATAAAGAGAACGCGGGTATCTTCTGTCACAACAATCCCTGGGTGTCCATCGCGGAGACCGTGATCGGACGCGGCGACAGAGCTTTCGAGATCTACCGCAAGACCTGTCCTGCCTACGTGGAGGAGATCAGCGAGATCCACAAGACAGAGCCTTACGTATATTCCCAGATGGTTGCCGGCGCGGATGCACAGATTCCGGGCGAAGCCAAGAACAGCTGGCTGACCGGTACTGCAGCCTGGACCTTCGTCAATGTATCCCAGCATATTCTGGGCGTATATCCCACGCACAAGGGACTCAGCATCGATCCCTGTGTACCGAAGGGCTTCGGCGACTTCGAACTGACCAGAAAGTTCCGTGAGGGCACCTACAATATCAAGGTCGTAAATCCCGACAATGTTGAGAAGGGTGTGAAGTCCATCACCGTAGATGGCCAGACGCTTGCAGGATGTGTCGTTCCTTACGAACAGGGTAAGGCACATTACGATGTTGTGGTAACTATGGGAGTGTAGTTAATTCTTACGAATTAACTACCCGAGTTTGCTACGCAAACTCGAACTACCGGAAGGAATTGCTTTGCATACTCGAACGACCGGAAGATTTCACTACGCAGACTCGAATGACCGGAAGGGGTTGCTCATGTTGCTTTTTATATTTTTATCAAAAGTAACGCCTGAACAGCAACTTGTTTTGCTCGTAAGACCTGCTATATAATACTTGAAGTATCACATAGTATTTTGAATCCGCATACATGATATTGTATGCGGATTTTTTGTTGGCACTAGTTTTACAAAAGGGCTTGTTTTTAGACGAAAGATATGACAAAATATGACTTGCCAAACTCTAACCACGGGTTATAGTTTTACATTAAAGGAGCACTACTAAATTGCAGAGCAGTATTAGAAATTCTGCTCGCATTCCTCAGTGTGAGGCGCTTCGGAACGGAGAAAAAATGAGTCAGTACATGTCCATCGGTAAAGTTTCCAAACAGAAGAATGTCAGTATCAAGTCCTTGCGATACTACGATCAGATCGGCATCCTGAAGCCGGCATTTGTCAATACAGAGACGAACTATCGGTATTATACGCCGGATCAGCTCTATCTGTTAGATGCCATCACGGTCTGTATCAAGCTGGGGATTCCCTTGAAGGATCTGAATCATTATGTGGAGCACGACTCCATTAATCTGCAGAAACTCCTATATGACGGCAAGATTCTCGCCGAACAAAAGATTCTGGACATTCACAACTGCCTGGGTACTTTGCAGGAGACACTGCAGAAGATGGGAAGCTCCATCACGGGTATGGCGAAGATTCCCGAAAGCAAAAGCGGTATCCTGCTGCCGGACGGTTTCTATCACAGCAGCGTAGAGGCGCGCACAGTGCTCACCGTTCCCCTCGACGAAGTGGATACGCCCAAGTATTACGGCCAGCATATTCTCAGGCTGTTTGTAACCGCACAGCAGTTGAACCTCACGGCATCCTATCCCTCCGGCGTCCTGCATGAATACGCGGACGGCGAATATCATCGTCACATGTTCCTGACAATCGTCGGTTTGCCGGAGCAAACTGTACCGGCGGAATCGATCCGGATACTGAATGCCGGCAGCTATGCCTGCCGCAGAATCTCTACCCACATGTCAGACTTTGATTCTATAAAAAGTGAGATGAAAGAGGTTTTGAAAGGCGAGAACTTCTGCATTATAGAGACTGACACGCTTTCGGAAGAGAATAAGAAGGACGGCTATCCCTTCGAACTGGAATATTACATAGGACACTAACCACACCACTTCTGCCTTGCGGCTTCCCAAACCGGTGCACTAGTTCCGTTTCAGTTGATAAAGTATATCTTCAAAGCACACGCCGTCCGGCTTCGGAACTGCCTGTTCCTCCGTGCGCTGTATACATTTCTTGACAAAGCCTGAAGCCTTGCGGACAGACTTGTGAAACGGCACACCGTTCACACCGTCTGCCGCAATGATTGAAGAAAATATATCTCCGGTTCCCGAGCGCTCCGCTCCTGCCTTATGGGTGCGGATGATCTGTGGTTCCGCTCCACGTTCATACACATAATTGGCAATAAATTCCCCCTGTGTGATCCCCGTGATCACAACCTTATCAGGCCCCATGGCTGCAATCCGCCCGGCCATATCGTACAACTCTTTTCTGCGCCACACACCATCCCGATAGGTAATATCAGCCAGCCTGCATGCCTCCGTCAGATTCGGCGTTGCAATATGCGCCAGTCCGAGCAGTTCCCTCATCTGGCTGCATAACTCTTCCGTGTAGGTAGAGTACAGCCTGCCATGATCACCCATAACAGGGTCTACAATCACCATCGTATCCGTCCGTGAGAAATCGCGAATAAACTGTTTTACGATCCCGATCTGCTGCGTCGATCCCAAAAATCCCGTCGTGATTCCATCAAAACGAAGCCCCAGGCTCTTCCAGTTTCCGATATACGTTTCCATACGGTCTGTATAATTATCCATGAAATAGTTGGGATATCCCATATGATTCGACAGAATCGCCGTCGGAACCGGGCAGCATTGTACCCCCAGATATGATATGATCGGGAGCGCTACCGTGACGGAGCACCTCCCGAATCCTGATATGTCATTGATGATTGCTATTTTCTTCTGCACGAGTCTCGTTCCTGTTCTTATCCTGCATTGATAAAGTCTTCGGGGTTTATATCACGCCGGTCATTGCGCTCATCCACCGGTTTGCATATATAAACCGTAGTACCGAGTCTCATTTTATCATAAACACGCGAGCAGGGCAACGAAGTCTTCCGCGAAACTTCCGGTTTCTGTTTCCTCCGCATTTCCGATGAAAGCCACAGGCAGCACCGCTGTCTATTGCGCGTCGTCCTCATCTTCTTTCTCTCCTGCCTGCTCAACCGATGTGTTCCGCATGTTATCAATTTCCCGAAGTGCATCGCGGGACTGCCGTACTTCCGTAATTGCACGCAGAATAGCGTTAATGTCCTCCGGTGAAAACATATCCAGACATTTCATAAGACTGTCCAGATCGTTCAAGTCAATATTGACCGTACCCACGGAAGTACTCACATGAATCCAGTCCGGGTTCGCGCTGCCGCCAATGGTAATCGTATTGCCGTGCACCGCATCCTTTGTCACGGACACGTTGACGCCTTTATGATTCACGTGCATCGTCACCGGTTCGCCAGCCTTAACTTCTCCTATCCGTTCCAGGATAATTCCGATCGTGTCTGTAGCGCCGCAGGATTCTCCGGATGCCTTTAATTCCTCCGCCTGTTTTAACTGCGCCGCAAAACAGGTATCACCGGCCCCGTCGCCTTCCAGTCCGCACTTCTGACGCCGCGCCACCGCCTCACTGTACTTTCTGATCTGCCGCGCCGTATTGCTGTTATTTGCTACTGCTGTCGGATAAAATGTGTTATATGGATTATAATTGATCATATTAATGCCCTTCCCCTTTCCTGATCTTATATTATGCTGCATCGATTGTGAAATACGCTTCGCAGATGAACAGCACTCCTGTCTCTATATGCTCTCCGCCGTCTCCAGCGCGAACTGCTCGATTCTTTGCCTTGTCTGTTCCTGCACTTTGGCCGGGTCTACGCGATAGGCTTCCAGTCTGCCGTCCTCGTATTTTGCCTCCACGTACACCTGATTCCCCTCCCGCTTACCTTTCAGCGTATAACCTTCCGTTACCGCTATCTCTATATTATCACTTTCCTCATAGCTCATATGCCTCACCTCCACGGTCTGCACCGCTTCCTGGTTCATCAGCCCGCTTATACGGATTCTCGCCGCATTTCCTGTTACACCGACATTCACCCTGCTTTCCGTCCGCGTTTCCACCGTCTGTTCTTTACCGCTTACAGACACAGTCTCAGCGCACGTGCACTCTCTTTTGGCCTTTACAGACTCCGAAGGCATGCCTTCCTGCTCCCGGTTTTTGAGATTCTGCATCAGGCTCTCCTGAAAGCCCTCCGTATGCTTCTGTATGCTCTTATGCGGATACTCCCGAATGCTCTCCTTAGCTTTGTGTCCTACTTCCTGTATACTCATATATTCTACAGCCTCCAAACCCTTACAGTATCATTAACAATTCCGGCAGAGGATCTTCCTGATCTCCTCCCTGCCGCGCCTGAGCCTTGTCTTAACAGTTCCTTCCTTCTCATTCAAGACCACTGCGATCTCCTGTATGGAGTAATCTTCATAATAGAAGAGCCAGATGGGATTGCGATAATGTACCGGCAGCTGCAATACCGCCTCCAGCGTGCTGTCGTCTTTGGACTGATAAGGCAGCCAGACGTTCTTTGCCTGCGCTGCTGACGCCTCATCGAGTGCCACCGTCTTTCGATGCCAGCTGCTCTTTAAGATATCCATGCAGATATGAATGGTCGTCCGTATCAGCCACGCTTTCTCATGCTCTTTGTTCTGAATCGGTTTCTCATCCTTCATATAACGCAGAAATGCTTCCTGTACCACATCCTCTGCGTCCGCCCGATTCTTCATATTAGAAAAAGCAATCCGATACAGCATCGTCTGATATTCCCCTGCCAGATCCTCCCACCTTTGCTCTTTCTCAAACTTATGCTCCATCTCACCGTAGTTCCTTATTATACTTATAGTAAACGATATAACAATTTTCTGTTTTCGTCTCCTGCCCAAGCCATATATGGAAGCTTTTGCAGAACCGAAAACGAAATTTTTAATATCGTTAACTATAGTCATTATGGACATCTTATCACATCTCTATCAGTAATACGAATGAACGGTCAAAAAAGTTTCACATTGTGAAAAATTTTTGACCGCCCGCAATTTCTATCTAACCGCTCCGCCTCTTATCCGAAATCCTTCTTCTTCGTCACTGCCGCACACAGCGAAGCTGCACCTGTAAACAATATGAACGATACTGCCATGCTGCACCAGCCGATCAGTATAAGATGACCGTCGATATACTCCATGACTTCTGCCAGCAGCTGCGGCTCTTTCTGCACCCCGCCAATCAGTCCCATGGACCCGAAGAAGAACACGAACCCCGGTATCATTCTGACCAGACTCAGCATATTCTGGCTCTGCTGTTCTCCGAACAGATACAGGAACACATACTCTACTATCATAAATACCATGCAAACTGAAAAAGCAACCATGCAGAAACATACCTTAACATCGCGCTCAATACAGACGCCGGTAATCACTTCGCTCAAATACATGCCGGCACTGCCCAACAACACCGCTATTCCCATATAAGAAAGACCGTACAGAAACCTGCCGTGCACACGGTCCCGCGCAGAAGCAGGCAGCAGCAGCAGAAATCCTGTTTCCCTGTGCTGACACATACCGAACGGCGCTGTGCTGAATACAAGCGCCATAAACAGCGCATAACAGAATACGATCAGCGCCATCTCACCTTTAATCTCCCGCAGCATAAGCAAAAGAACTGCCGGTATCACCAGCATCATCCACAGAACCTGCTGCTTTGTCTTGATAAAATCTATCTTCATAAACTGTATCGCCCTCATAACACCCTATGCCCCTTCCTTTCCGTTTCTATCTGTTTGATATAATGAATCACAATCTCATCAATCGTCGGCTTCTCAAACTGGAACGCATTGGTCAGTAGATCTGCCCGATCGCTCGGTAGAACGGCCTCAAAACCGTATGCGTTATCAATGATTCCGATCAGTTCCCGCTCAAGCTGCCCGGAAAGCGCGCGCCGTTCTCCTTTTACCAGAAGGTAATTCTCAAGCATCTCATCCTTCGAGTCATAGAGTATCTTCCTGCCCTCGTGAATAAAGTATATATAGTCTGCAATCTGCTCTAAGTCACTCAGAATATGCGTAGAAAAAATCACGCTCCGCTCACCGTCCGCAATATACTCCTGCAGCAGCTTCAACACATCCAGCCGCACGACGGGGTCCAGTCCGTTAGTCGCCTCATCCAGCACCAGCAGCTTCGTATCTCTCGCCAGCACTGACGCAAACATCAGCTTCACCTTCATACCACGTGAGAAGTCTTTGACCTTCATCTTCTCCGACAGCTTCCACTCCCGCAGCATTCCATCAAATTTCTCCACGGAAAAACTCGAATAGAAGTTCTGCAGTATCCCTCTGATACTCCGCACCGTAAAGTTGTCCGGATAATAAAATTCCTCTCCGATATAACCGATGCACTCCTTGTAACGGACCGCGTCTTTACTGCAGGTAACGCCGTCCACATAGATCTCCCCTTCCGAACATTTGCACAGGTTCGTGATCAGATTCAGCGTCGTGCTCTTCCCGGCACCGTTCTGTCCCACGTAGCCCATGATATATCCCTTCGGCAGGACGAAATCTATATCTTCCAAACTAAAATTCTTGTAATGCTTCGATACCTTACGCACTTCTAACAATTCCATGCTCTCGCTCATTCCTTTCCATATATCGCGCTATTCTATATTGTTTGTTCCATTCCGGTGACAAGGATAAATCTATGTCGGCTTTTAACCGCTTCCGGTACGTTCTCTCCCAGCAGCTATTATTCCTTTTCACATAACAAGTTCTGAAATATCCCTGTAAGTTCATGATCCGGCATCCCCATCACCCGCGCCGTCTCTATGGCAGTCGTCAGCCCTTCCTCGATCCGCAGCAGATACTGTTCCTGTAACATGCTGTTGTCTTTAGAAAGCACCACACTTCCCTTACCCTGCATAGTGGCAATGAATCCTTCCGCCTCCAGATCACTGTAGGCTCTGGTGGTGGTGATCACGCTGACGCCGATCTCCTTCGCAAGCTGTCTGATGGACGGCAGCGTGCTTCCCTCCGGAATCTGTCCGTTTAAGATCTGTTCCTTCAACTGCTCCCTGATCTGCGCATAAATGGGCAGTTCGGACTGATTAGATATGATAATTCTCATTGGTCAACCTCCTCGCAGCGTCCTGTCGTCACAGTCCGCCACGGTTAAAAGTATATACTGTTTATATATCATTATATACAGTATATGCAGTTTGTCAATATAGTTTTATGGAATTTCTTACAGATTTTTCATGCAGGCACAAAAAAAGACGAAAAGATACCTATAACATGAAAAAACAGGAATGCCTGTCATAAGCATTCCTGTCTTCACAGTGAGCATGCGCTAGAGGGTTCGAAGCTGACCTTAAGTGCCCTGCGGTTCACCCCTTGTGGTGCAAAACCCCTTATTTCCTTGGAAACAAACCTTATTCTTTTTCGTTTTTTACTTATCTTCATTCACTAAACCTCATATTCAATATTCACTGTACTGTAATTCACATCAAACGATATGTAGTGTAGTCTATAAAGGAGATGAATTACAGTGCAGGAATTTAAGAAAAACCTTGCTGATGCAATCCGTGAAGCCCGTACTACCTGCGGAATATCACAGGAAAAACCGGCAGAAGCGGTCGGATTGTCCAATCATGCAATTATCAAGATTGAATCAGGAAACGGCAACCCCAAATTCAAAAACCTATACAATATTGTTACATACCTGAAAATGTCAGCCAATACGATTTTCTACCCGGAAAACGAAGATGAACGACCAAACCTTCAGAAGCTCACAATGGAGCTTTCCGATTGCAGCGAAGAAGAAGCTAAAGAACTTCTCCCCGCAGTCCGGTATCTGCTGGAACTGATGCGCAAATAGTCCGATAACAAAAGCAAAACAGAGCCGATAAACAGTGATTATTCACTCGTTCATCGGCTCTGTGTCTCAGCGTCTGGCTCTTTGATGAAATAAAACCTATTAAATCATTTTATTTAGTTCTTCCCGTTCCTCCATGTCTGCGGTTACAGCAAAAAACGCTTCCACAACTGCCGGATCAAAGTGCGTGCCGGATTCCTCCCTGATGATTGCATACGCCTTTTCAAGCGGCATGGCGCTTTTATAGCATCGCTTGGAAGTCAGTGCGTCAAATACGTCCGCCACCGCCATAATCCTTGCGCAGAGCGGTATTGCTTCCCCACTGATGCCATAAGGATAACCTTTTCCGTTCCACCACTCATGATGATACGCCGCCATCTCCACCGCCGTATTCAGATACCCCGATTCCCCAAGTTCCTTCTTTGCGTGAGTAAGCAGTTCCTCCCCTGCCGTGGTGTGCGTTTTCATTATCTCAAATTCTTCTTCCGTCAGCTTGCCCGGCTTGTTCAGGACTGCATCCGGTATATGTATTTTCCCGATGTCGTGAAGCGGCGCTGCAACCACCATATCGCTCAGATATCTGTCCGTAAGAATATTACTGTATCTTCCCTGCCTTTTCAACTCCTTTGCAATGCACTCCACATATGCCGCTGTACGTCTGATGTGTCCGCCCGTATTATCGTCCCTGTTCTCCACGACCTCCGCCATGAACGTAATCATGCCCGACTGCATACGGGAAACCTTTTCATGGTAAAAAGAACGCTTATTGCCCTGCATAATCAGCACGATAATCGTAATCGTCATAACAAAGGCAGAAACACTGGTAATCCCGATAAAAGGAGCCAGCCCTCGTCCGTATATACTGTCTGCTGCCCGTACATTACCGCTGTCCACCGTAATCTGCATTGCCGTATGGTTAGAAAAGAGCAGCATCAGGATTCCGACGATCTGTCAGTATTGTGTAGAATACTCTCAGAACCTTACACGCTACCGCTACTACAGACTGCATCTTCTTTAACGGGTTTTCTTTGCGTGTCCGGTAATACTCATGTATTGCCTTGAACTCTGCATTTTTCCCGATCAATGATATCGCTGCTTCATACAGCACATACCTCAGGCGTTTCCTTCCCCTGTAACTGATCCGGCTTTCGCCGTTATGCTTCCCGGAATCATTCGCCACAATCGCATATCCCGCCAGCTTCTGTAACTGCTTTGGGTTGTCAAAACGTCCGATGTCTCCCACCTCCGCAATGAATCCGCTGACTGTTGCCAGGCCGATCCCCTTAATCCCCATCAGTTTATCAACATATGGGATTTCTTTCAGCTTTTCCTCTGTTTTCAGGAGAAGCTCCTCCAGCCTTGAGGTATATACATCCATGTCGTTCAGCAGGTTCTTCAGTTCCATCCTTGCCGCTCCCGGTGCTTCCTTACTTCCTACGCTGTGCCCCGCTGCCGATACCAGGGTCCTTGCCCTCTTCATTCCGGCGCCTCTGAGCTTTGCGTCCCTCCATATCCGGTTCACACCTTCCACTCCCAGTTTTCTGATGTCCTCCGGCAGCGGCGCCTCCTTCAGCACCATCCTCCCGCTGACCGCCTTCAAATCCCCATAAACGTCTTTATATTCAGGAAAGTAGATGGCGAACCATCTGGCCAGGCGGTTCTTGATCCTCGTGAGCTCCTCCTGCGTCTGGAAGCGCAGGTTTGACAGGCTCCTGATCTCTGCATAGATACCGGTTGGTATGTAAGGGTACGAGAACCGTCCCTCGTTGACAAGCGCAGCGATCGTCTTTGGGTCTTTACGGTCATTTTTGTTGGGGTTGTTGTCATCCAGTTCTTTTGATTTTTTCACGTGGTGGGGATTCACATGCACAGGTCTCATCCCGCTGTCCTGCAGGAATTTCCCCAGGGCAAACCAGTAATGCCCTGTCGGCTCCATGCCCGGTATTACAGCAGTTTTACCGTGTTTCGCCGCCATATCCTCCATCCATGCTTTGAATGTCTGGAACCCTGCCTCTGTGTTACTGAATTCCAGTGGCTTTCTGGTATATTCATAGTTGCGCCAGTCGAATGCCCTGGCATAGTGGGTTTCACTTCCCACATCGATTCCAACAATCAAAGTTTTTTCGGTTATGGATGCAATTTTTGCGTTTTGTGTGTTACAATTCATTTTAGATACCTCTCTGTTCAATAAGATTTTCACTAACCTGCAAGTCAGTAATCTTATTTTACTCTGAGGTATTTTTTTCTCAACCTTCTTTCTTGGAATTCCCTATATT
>CAJTPS010000039.1:0-3826 GCA_910578555.1 uncultured Lachnospiraceae bacterium | reverse complement strand
AATCTTATTTTACTCTGAGGTATTTTTTTCTCAACCTTCTTTCTTGGAATTCCCTATACTTGAATTATACAGGAAGCTCCTTTTCGTTTTTATGTGATCCCTCTTTTCTTTCTGCTCCCGATAAACAACGCCTCCCGGTCTGTGCAGGACATCCTCTCCGGAAAGGAAAACCGGAACTTTTCATAAAACCCGAAAACTTCCTTTCCCGTTAATCCCCTTAAGTTGGCCACGACAAGAATGATGTTTCACTCCGATACAGGCTCTTTAATACTCCCAGCCATACTTCTTTGTGTTTCATAAAAAGCTTTTTCCATTCATAGAGCCTTGATGCTGCTATGCCAAAATCTGTGCTGATCTGTTCCACTGTCTTCTGTTTCCCAAAGCAGCTGTACAGGACCGTCAGGATAAAGCGCAGGGTATAAGACCGGTATGGCACAAGGCAGGAGAACAACAGGGCATGGGTATGACGGCAGGATGTGCACCGGTATCTTTTTATCTCCACTGGATGGACACTGGCTTCCCCTGCTTCCAGTTCTATCAGGTATCTTCCATATTGCCCAAAGTCTTTCAGGCAGCCTTTTGCGCCGCAGTGCGGGCATCTCTCCATCGCCCCTCTGAAACCGGCGCTGTCTTTCTCAAGCCACTGCCGGTCTGTCAGCGGAATCTCATGAAGCACGCTGAAAACTGTATAGATCCTTATCATTTGCATAGGCTCCTTTTTTCATCACCTGTTTATCTTATCTGAAAAACGGCATAGAAAAAAGCGTGTTGTTTTCAGAAACACGCTCTCGTAAGAGTTCCGGGGAACATGGATATTTTATTTTGTAGCGATTACTGCATCTTTAGGTACTATAATTTGCCGCTCTACACTAAAAGACATTAAATTCAACGCCAATCTCTTCACTACCTTCATATCACCCAGATGGTGACAGAAAAGCAAAGCCCAAAAAGGCGGAAACGCCCGTTTATCAGCATTTCCGCCTCTCCAAAACTCACCGTGCGCTAGAGGATTCGAACCCCCGACCTTTTGGTCCGTAGCCAAACGCTCTATCCAGCTGAGCTAAGCGCACATCTGTTGTCCGTACCGTGCATTCACTATTCACTATTCACAGCACAATACGTTCACAACATTAGCAATTATATATAGTTTTGAAGAAAATGTCAATAGGTTGCGCGGATTTTTATATGGCAATCCTCACTTTCGTATAAAGATGAAGCGCTCGTGCAGCGGCGTACCGGCAGCACTGTCAGCCCGACTGTTATCGTGCACTTTACAATAGGGCTATGGCGATCATCATACCCAGGAACAATGCGCCGTAAATAATCATACCGGCATTACCGATCACAGTCTTAAACCTGGCGCCCTTTTCAATCGTAATCTCTCCCGCCTCCGGCTTCATCTTCTGCAGGTTTATAAAGAACAGGGCAATACCCGCTATGGCAATCCCATAGACGCATAACCCGTAAATCCCGAAAATAATCATACCGGTCGGCGACTCAATATCAACATTCTGTAACAGAAGTCCCCCCAGCACACTTCCGATAAAATTGACAATCATATGCAGGCCAATCGTATACTTGATCTCCCCCGTCTTCAAGTAAATCATGGCAAAGAAACAGCCGATAAAGAACGCATAGAAAAACTGATTAAAATTGCCGTGGAACAGCCCGAACATCAGCCCCGATACAACTACAGCCGTTCCCTGTCCGTACTTTGCCACCCTGTCACAGATCAGTTTTCTGAACAAAAATTCCTCAAATGCCGGCGCCAGCAGCACAATATAAATTGCAGATATCCAGATGTTTCCGCCCGTCACTATGGACATCAATGGATTACCCACCTCAGACCCTTTAATTACACTGATCCCATACGTTATTATGAGGCCGATTATATTACCTGCAATAAGCAGACCGTAAGACATCATAAAAGCCAGAATAAACTGCCCCGGCGTCATTGTATGTTTCTCAACCGGTCTCCTGTCACCGCCTTTTCCCATAATCAGAAATGCAGCGGGATAACCCAGTACATATAGCGGAATCATCGTCGCCGCAAGCATAATATCCAAATTATCTGCCCATTCCGGTCTGACCGCCACTACAATGTATTGTGCGGCATATTGTATCGCTGTAATCAGCACCGCACAGACTGCCATACGGAACCCTAAACCCGAAAAATCTTTTCTATATGATTTCATGTCCATTACTACTCCCAATATTCCAAACTCCCACCTATGCCTACCAACTGATTATATAACACTTTCCGATCCCATACAAGGAATTTCCGATTGCCGGCGGGGCAGTGCGTGGCAGTCCCTATGGTCAAAAAATTTCACATCACCAGCCGCATCGCATAAACTCTGTTTAAATATCGGGATAATCCTGTTAACTCGTCCTTTAGCGGGTCCATACAGATATAATCGCAGTCCTCTATACCTACGATCAGCACATAATGATAATTCCCGATTCCATTCACCCTCACACGTACGATCGGATAATGCCCCGCCGTAAGACAGCTGTCGATCTCTGCTTCCGACACATTCTGATAGACGTTTACCGAATATCCGCCTGCCTTTTCTAACGCTTTCCATTGAAGATTTCCCTCTCTGTCATACACGTCATGCTCGGAAAAAAGGGTATTCAACTCCCCGGGCGTTACCGCCTGACCGCCTTCCATATTGACTGCCGACGCAATACAGCTCACCAGACATCCCGATGACTTCATGGTATACGACGAATCACCCAGCCGATCTTTGGCCCATCGTTCGTCATCCTGCCTGTAGAGCGTCACATTCTGCGGCATGATATCGTTTTCCTCTGTCCGCACCGTCACACCATGCCGCAGCCGCACCCCTGTCAGCCCGGCGATCACCACTGATAGTCCCGCCAGGCAAACAACCAGCCTCATCAATTTCTTCCGTGTCCTTTTCATTATAAATCTCTTTACCCCTCTGTTTCCCGTATATCCGTTATACTTTATGTGCTATTTCTGACTACGCTCATTATAGCTTGTCGTAAGACAGATTCGCAAGCTTTCCACAAATAAAATCTGCTATCTCCATAATTCCTTCACCACTTCCTGTATATATCTTTTTAATGAGAATAATTTGTTGTTCTGCAACACGCACTTCATAATATTGTATTCAAATTTGCATCAATTCTTTTTGTGTAATTTTCCGTTTACAATATCGCGTTGTGCAATAATAGTTTCAACAACATCTTTTCCACAAGGGGTACTGATCAATGAAAGAACTTCGTGAATTGATACGCGACCTGCGAGACGATCATGATTTAAAACAGAAAACTGTTGCCGCTCACCTAGGGCTCTCACAACAGACTTACTCCAACTATGAAAATGGACGACGTGAGATACCGACCTGGGTTATTGCTGAGCTGGCAAAATATTATAAAGTCAGCACTGACTATCTGCTTGGCATAGATAATTCCTATCTAGGAAATACAAACCTGAAAAATCAATATCTGACAAATGTTACCATGCATGATATTATGTATGACATTCAGACTCTGAACGGAAATTCCCGTAAGGATCTGCTCCGTTATATACAATATTTAAAATATCTTCAGAAGAACAAATAAAGCAATGTAAAAGCGGCTCAATCCTGCATAACTGCCAAGGTTGAACCGCTTTTGATAATGCCGGCGACCGGAATCGAACCGGTACGGGGGGTTAGCCCCGCAGGATTTTAAGTCCTGTGCGTCTGCCAGTTCCGCCACGCCGGCAGATTAGTAAGAAAAACAGATTCTTCTCTAATCAATGGGGCCTATAGGGCTCGAACCTATGACCCTCTGCTTGTAAGGCAGATGCTCT
>CAJTPS010000038.1 GCA_910578555.1 uncultured Lachnospiraceae bacterium | reverse complement strand
TGAAGCGTTGAATCATGGTAATAGAAATATAAAATTTGTTACATATGTTGGCACATTTGATGAAGATGAGTGTGGAAGATATTTTGAAGATGTTCGAAAAAATTAAAGGAGAAGTTAAACTATTTTGAACTATATTATGAGATATATGAAGATATGTCGAATATAATATTGGAGATTTGTCCAGAGATACATCAATCTACAAAGCGAGTAGTGAGTTTGGTAGAAAAGATATATCATGAACTTGTTGTAAATATCAGAAAGCATAGCAGTCGCCAAGAAAACATGGGATATTATATTAAATACTGCTTGGATAGATGGATTCCTGAAAAACTTGTGGGAAAGGGGTAATATCGTTGAGACCATCGTACTTTTGTCCCACAAATCACCGGATAGTGAAGGTGGAATTTGGAGACACTTACGCAAGGTCAAAAAGTGATAGAGTTATAAAGCAAATGGCAATGACCTTTCGTTCTCTTTGCAGCTATGCGGATTGGTCTATTCATGAGGAACAGAGGATTGATACAAATAATATCATTTGTCTGACACAACTAAGATTTTTTATTGAATCCGGATTCACTGGATCTATATTAAGAAAGGACGAAACACCATGCATAAATCAGTCTCAGAATCCAGAATAGAACAGATCTACCAGGTGCGCCCGGAGTACTTAAACGGCGCCGGAAGACTGTTCGGCGGCAAACTGATGGAGTGGATCGATGAACTGGCAGGGCTTGTCGGTATCCGCCACGCGCAGTGCGACGTGATCACGGCGTCGGTGGACAACCTGCGGTTCATGCGGGGCGCTTATCTTAAGGATCTGATTGTGCTGATCGGGAGAGTGACGTTTGTGGGTAAGACTTCCATGGAAGTGCGGGTAGACACTTATGTGGAAAGTCTTGACGGAACCAGAAGACCCATCAACAGAGCCTACCTGACGCTGGTTGCCGTTGACTCAGATGGTCATCCTACAGAGGTGCCAGGGCTTTTGATAGAGACGGAGGCTGAGAGGGCGGAGTGGGAAGCCGGGATCAGGAGACGGGAAATGCGCAAACAGCGGCGGGAAGAAGGATTTTAAGCGCTCTTCCATGGTCCTTTTCGGTAAAAAGTGATGGAGAGCGCCGTAGCGATCGTCCAGCCGATTGGCCATGCGCACCAGATACCGGTATAGCCTGCCTGCCCGGCAAGTATTTTGGCCAGCGCCACACGTAAGATCAGGTCGGTGAAGGTTGCGGTCATAAAGTATTTCATCAGGCCGGCGCCGCGCAGAATGCCGTCGGCTACCAGCTTGACGGAGACGATGAAATAGAAGGGCGCCACGATATAGAGAAAACGTATACCGGATGCAAGCGCAAGCGCAGACGGCTCGTTGATAAAGAAGGTCACAAGTGTTTTTGCCGCAATCAGATACAGCGCCACCAGAGGAACGCAGAGCAGCCATACCATCTTAACGCCCGCTTTGAAGCCGTCCTTTATACGCGGCAGTATACCGGCACCGATATTCTGTGCCGTATAGTTGGACAGTCCGTTAGCCAGTGTGGTGAAGGAAGTGATCACCAGATTGTTCAGTTTGATCGCCGCGGCGTATCCGGCGGTCACCTCCACACCGCAATCGTTGATTACGCTCTGGATGATGATATTGCCGATGGAAATAAAGCTCTGCTGCAGGATACTGGGCACGGCGATCACTGCGATCTTGCGAAACAGATCGAAGGAATATAACAGGACGGGGGCGTCCGTGCGGATCGCCGCAAGCCGTTTTAACACAACGACGACTGCCAGCACACAGCTTATGCCCTGACAGAGGAAAGTCGCCCACGCCACGCCGGCCACGCCCATGTCGAGGGCAGCCACGAACAGGATATCGACCAGAATGTTTGCCGTAGAGGAGAATGCCAGAAAGATAAAAGGCGTCCTGGAATCACCCAGCGCGGAGAAGATTCCCGTCGCTATATTATAGAAGAAAAGGAACGGCAGGCCCCATATGTAGATCTGCAGATACAGTCTGGAATCGGCAAGAATCTCGGATGGCGTATGGATCAGCCCGAGAAGTGCATTGGAGCAGACCAGACCGAAAATCATCAGGACGGCGCACAGAACTGCGCTGGAGATCATGGTCGTATAGACAGAGGTCTTCATTTCTTCATATTTCCTGGAGCCGAACAGCCTTGACACGATGACAGAACAGCCGATATTGCATCCGAAGGCAAAAGCGATGAAGATCAATGTGACCTCGTAGCTGTTACCCACTGCGGCCAGCGCATTTTCACCGATGAATTTGCCGGCGACCAGGCTGTCTGCAATATTGTATAACTGCTGAAAAATAATGCTTCCAAACAGCGGCAGGCAGAACTGCCAAAGTACGGCTTCCGGTTTCCCCACGGTCAGGTCTTTATTCATATTGTAATTCCTTCTTTCTTGTTATGTCTTAGGATCGCGCTCCATGTATTCGAGTTCGCGAAGCGAATCTCGCCAAGTAAATTTGCGAAGCGAAATGCTCCATATATTCGAGTTCGCGAAGCGAATCTCGCAAAGTAAATTTGCGAAGCGAAATGCTCCATGTATTCGAGTTCGCGAAGCGAATCTCGCCAAGTAAATTTGCGAAGCGAAATGCTCCATGTATTCGAGTTCGCGAAGCGAATCTCGCAAAGTAAATTTGCGAAGCAAATTTACTTTTTTTATTGTACTCTCTTTTTGAAAATATGCAAATTGAAAAAAGTCCACAGCAACGTTATAATTATTAAAACGGGTATTGCCGGGATCGCATAAAAATAACACACCAAAATATAAAAAAGCACACCGTAATCCTTGTCTGAAATCTATATGATAAGAGTAATCCGGCAAAAGCCAATACAACAGGGGGTATAACTATATGCGCAAGGCAGAAATGAAATCGTACGAGTTTATGGATCATCAGGGGACTTTTCGGCTGGAACAGCCGGAGAATGTGAGCTATCTGTATTTTCCGATCGCGGGGGAACAGGGGCTGAAAGGAGCCGTCACGCCGAGACTGGGCGGCGATTTGAAGCGCAGTCAGAATGAGTTTGTTCTGCAGCCCGTCAGTGCGGAAGAACTTCATAACAATAAATCTACCAGGAACTTCTGGTGCAGACTTAAGGACGGGTCCTGCTTCTCGGTAACGGGTGTCTCCGCAGAGGCGGAAGCGAAACGGTTTACGGACGGACAGGAACGGAGCATCCTGACTGCCGGGCCGATGTGGCAGCAGGTGGAGAGGGAGATCAGTGACTATGGCATGGCATCCAGGGTGACTTCTTTTGTGCCGGTTTCGGCATATTCCGTGGAGATCATGCATGTGGAGATCACTAACAGGAGAAGCGAGGCGGTCACACTGGTGCCCGTGGCGGCAGTACCGCTTTACGGCAGAAGTGCGGATAATCTGCGGGATCACAGACATGTGACGTCTCTGCTGCACAGAGCCGAGACAACACAGAAGGGCGTTCTGGTTACACCGACCCTCTCTTTTGACGAAAGAGGACATCAGAAGAACAGGATCACCTATTATGTATGCGGGATGGAACAGGACGGAACGGCGCCTGTAGGCTTTATGCCGGTGGCAGAGGATTATATCGGCGAGGGCGGCAGCTACGAGAGACCGGAGAGCGTGCTGTGCGGACATTCCTATGAACCGGCCGGCAGAAAGTATGACGGTTATGAGATCGTCGGCGCTATGCAGTTTGCACCGGTGACGCTGCAGGCGGGGGAGAGCAGAAGCTATACGATCTTCATCGGCGCGGAAGAGCACAGAGAGCAGATCGACGGGATGCTTGCGGCCTATAGCGACGACGGGAAGGTGCGGGAGGCGCTGTCTGACACGAAGCAGTACTGGCTGGACAAGATTAATGTGTCCTATGAGACTGCCGATTCTGATTTCGATAATTTCATGTTCTGGGTGAACTTCCAGCCTATGCTGCGCAGAATCTACGGCTGTTCTTTCCTGCCGCATCATGATTACGGCAAGGGCGGCAGAGGCTGGCGGGATCTGTGGCAGGACTGTCTGGCACTTCTGATCATGCAGCCGGATGACGTGCGGCAGATGCTGATCGATAATTACGGCGGCGTGCGGATCGACGGAAGCAACGCCACGATCATAGGCAGCAGGCAGGGCGAATTTATAGCGGATCGTAATAATATTACGAGAATCTGGATGGATCACGGGCTGTGGCCGCTTATGACAACGAAGCTTTACATCGACCAGACGGGCGATTTGTCTGTTCTTTTAAAAGAAAATACGTATTTTAAAGATAAGCAGGAGGCGAGAGGAACCCGCATCGACGAGGAATGGGAGGCAGGCGGCACACCGGTTCTGAAGGATCAGGAAGGGTGTGCGTATCAGGGCACTGTCCTGGAACACATTCTGGTGCAGAATCTTACGGTCTTCTATGAGGTGGGAGAGCACAACCACATGCGGCTGCGCGGTGCGGATTGGAACGACGCGCTTGATATGGCGGCGGACAGAGGTGAGAGCGTGGCATTTACCGCTGCCTATGCAGACAATCTGGATGTGCTGGCGGACCTGATCGGCCTGCTGCGTGAACGGATGCAGATGAACAGTGTGGAAGTGCTGGCGGAGATCGAGCCGTTATTATCCACCGGCCTGGAACTGTATGAGGATGCCGGCCGGAAGAGAACTCTTCTGGCGGATTACTGCGAGAGCATCTTCCACCGGGTATCGGGCAGGAAGACCAGCCTGGACAGTGAGATGGTGCAGAAGAGTCTGCGGGAAAAGGCACAGTGGATCAGGGAGCATATCCGCAGAACCGAGTGGATCGACGGTGAAGAATGCGGATGGTTTAACAGCTATTACGACAATAACGGCAGGAAGTGTGAAGGGTTCACCCCGGACGGCGTGCGGATGATGCTGACTGGACAGGTATTTACCATAATGTCCGGCACGGCGACCGGAGAGCAGACCGCACAGATCGTCAAGGCGGCGGATCGGTATCTGTATCAGAAAGAAGTGGGCGGTTACCGTCTGAATACGGATTTCGGCGAACTGAAAACCGATCTCGGCAGGATGTTCGGCTTCGCGTACGGGCATAAGGAGAACGGCGCTGTCTTTTCCCATATGACGACGATGTATGCCAATGCGCTCTACGGACGCGGATTTGTACAGGCAGGCTACCGTGCCCTGCATACGCTGTATGAGCAGGTGGCGGATTTTAAGACCAGCATGATCTATCCAGGCATTCCGGAATACTTTAACGACAGGGGAAGAGGCATGTATCATTATCTGACGGGTGCGGCGAGTTGGATGATGCTGACGGTGATAACACAGATGTTCGGCGTCAAAGGAAGCTGTGGAGACATGATACTGGCGCCGCAGCTTGTGCAGGAACAGTTTAAGGACGGCAAGGCAGGGCTGACGCTCAACTTCGGCGGGAAAAGATGGCACATTGTCTATGTGAATACACAGAATCTGGAGAGCGGGGAATACCGTGTGGGAAGTGCAGCGCTGGACGGCAGACCGCTTACGGTGCAGGAAGGCGGGGTGAGAATTCCGCTCGCAGAGATTACACAGCTTAGTGATGAGAGCGTCCACGAGATTCTTGTGGAACTGAACAGTTAAACTCGAAAGGAGCATAATGACAGTGATGAGAGAGAGTACGGCAGCATATACAATAGAGAATTACGGCAGGAAATCGGCATTTGCCAGTTTCCTGCCGGGAATCAGCGGCGTGAGAGGCATTCCGATCTGGTGCTATTATGTAAACCGGGGACAGGGCGTTGTCAGTTTTGGTCTGGAAAATAAAGATCATGCAATTATGGAATTTTATCCGGCGCATCAGGCTTATCAGAATGTAAAGAAAACCGGATTCCGCACTTTTATCAGGAAAGACGGCACATTTTTTGAGCCTTTCCGGGAGGAGAATATCCCGCACAGTATGCATATTACCATGAACGGCCTGGAGATCGAGGAGAATCGTGAAGAGGAAGAGATTGTGACAAATGTGTCATATTACACGCTTCCGGAGGAAAAGATCGGCGGTCTGGTCCGCAGAGTATGTGTGAAGAATGTCGGGAGTCTGGCGGCTGATCTGGAGATTCTGGACGGCATGCCGGCGTGTATTCCTTACGGCATCGATCAGGAGAGCATGAAACTGATGGGGCAGACGATGAAGGCCTGGATGCAGGTGGAGGATGTGGCGGGACATCCCTTTATGCGTGTCCGTGCGAGCACGGTGGATTCTGCTGCGGTAACGGAAATAAACGGCGGTAACTTTTCAATCGGAACGCTGGCGGACGGCACTGCATTACAGGCGATTACAGATCCTGAAGTGATATTTGCCTATGACTTGTCGCTGGAGAAACCGGTTGGCTTTATCGAGCATGGTCTGCGTGATCTGCAGGCGAAGCCGCAGGTGAATCAGAATCTGGTTCCGTGCAGTTTCTACGGGGTACAGGCGAATCTGCCGGCCGGGGGCGAGATCGTATTCTACGAGTTGATCGGACAGGTGGAGAGCAAGGAGCTTCTGGCACAGTTTGCCGGTCAGAAACTGGATGCTTCTTATTATGACAGGAAGAAAGAGACAGCTGACCGTCTGGTGACGGAACTGTGCAGGCATATCAGGACGAAGACCGCGAATCCGGATTTCGATGCGTACTGTGAGTACACTTATATGGACAACGTGCTGCGGGGCGGCTATCCCATTCAGCTGGCGGATGACAAGGTCTTCTACGTGTATTCCAGAAAACACGGCGATCTGGAGCGGGACTACAATTATTTCAGTATGCTGCCTGAGTTCTACTCGCAGGGCAACGGCAATTTCCGCGACGTGAACCAGAACAGACGGTGTGATATTTTCTTCGCACCTTTCACGGGACGCGAGAGTATAAAGACCTTCTACAGCCTGATTCAGCCAGACGGCTATAATCCGCTTGGCGTGGAGAAAGTTACTTACCGCCTGCAGCCTGATCAGGCGGAAGAAATCTTCCGGACGGAAAGTGCTGCAGAGAGGGAACGCCTGCGGGATCTGCTGGCGAAACCCTTTACGCCCGGAACGCTTTACAGGGAACTGGACAGACAGGGCAGGGCGGCGGAACAGACGGAAGCGCTGTTTGGGCAGGTTATGGCAGCGGCAGAGGGCGTTGTGAACGGCAGGTTCGGCGAGGGGTACTGGTCGGATCACTGGACTTATAATCTGGATCTGCTGGAAAGTTATCTGAGTGTTTTTCCGGAAAAGGAAGAAGAACTCCTGTACGAGAAGGCATACAGCTGCTATATGCCGCAGGCGCGTGTCAAAAAGCGTGCCAGCCGCTGTGTGAAGACGGAGTCCGGTATACGCCAGTACGGAGCGATCGAGGAGACGGATGTGGCAGACGGTCAGCTGCTTCGCGCGAATGGCGGTATGGGAGATGTGATCAGCGTCACGCTGATGGAGAAACTGCTGCTCCTGTCGGCTGCGAAGTTTGCGACGTTAGATGCTTATGGAATGGGGATTGAGATGGAAGGCGGCAAGCCGGGCTGGTATGACGCGCTGAACGGGCTGCCGGGTCTGTTCGGTTCCTCCATGGCGGAAAGCTGTGAACTGGCGCGTAATCTGGAATATACGGTACAGGCGCTTAAGCGTTATCCGCGGGACGTGGAAGTGCTGGCGGAACTGGCGGATTTCATAGAACAGATCGACAGGGTTGTGGCGGCGGAGAAGAAGACGCTGCTTACGGAGCAGAAAGTACTGTCCTTCTGGAACGGGATCAATGATGCCAAGGAAGCTTACAGGGAGAGAATCTATGCCGGTGTGAGCGGTGAGGTGAAGGTGCTGCCCGGCGTAGAACTGATCCGGATGCTGGAGGAATGGGAAGAAATCGTGCGTAAAGGCATCGAGAAGGCCTGTGATATGACGGGCGGTATCTGTCCCACGTATTTTACCTATGAAGTGACGGAGTACCGGGAGTGTGAGGACGGTATCCTGCCGCTTGATATGCAGGTGGGCGAAGTGCCGCTGTTCCTGGAAGGACCGGTGCGGTACCTGAAGCTGGATCAGGCGATGTCAGGCAAGCGGAAGTTGTATGAACAGGTGAAGGAAAGCGATCTGTACGACGATAAACTGTCCATGTATAAAGTCAACGCATCCTTACAGGACGCGTCCTTTGAACTGGGACGTGCCAGAGCATTTACGCCCGGATGGCTGGAGAACGAGTCTATCTGGCTTCATATGGAATATAAATATCTGCTGGAACTGCTCAAATCCGAGATGTATAAGGAGTTCTTCGAAGACTTCGGCAAGGCGGCGGTTCCGTTCCTCGACAGGGAGATCTACGGGAGAAGCATCTATGAGAACTCTTCCTTTATCGCCAGCAGCAAGAACCCGAACAGCAGCATACACGGTAAAGGGTTTGTGGCACGCTTGAGCGGTTCTACGGTGGAATTCCTAAATATGTGGATCATCATGATGTTCGGCAGACAGCCTTTTGGCATGTGTGACGGGAAACTGACGCTGCGGTTTACACCGGCGCTGCCCGCTTATCTCCTGGAGGAAGGCGGCAGTGTGGAAGCGGT
This sequence comes from uncultured Lachnospiraceae bacterium, assembly GCA_910578555.1. Taxonomy (GTDB): domain Bacteria; phylum Bacillota; class Clostridia; order Lachnospirales; family Lachnospiraceae; genus UBA3282. Next base: position 10,119 of record CAJTPS010000038.1, on the reverse strand, counting down.
ATTCATGGGTGAGACACAGGTGGTATACCATGTGGGCGAGTGTAAGGATTATATTCCGGATGAGTATCAGATTACAGCATGCACGCTGGCGTATAAGGACGGCCGCGAAGAGAGTGCGCCGCAGGGTGTGATAGAGGGCAGTATGGCGGAGGATGTGCGTGAAGGCCGGGTAAGCAGGATCGACGTCACACTCTGCTAGAAAGCAACAGCTTTGACCTGTGGTAAAGAAGATAGCACCGGGAAGTGTGAGCGTGTATGAATACATTGTTGATCGTAGAAGAAGATAAATCCATTCGTCAGATGATCAGGGCGAGCGTGCGTCGAAGCGATATTACCGTCTCCAATATTATGGAGTGCGGGGATGGGCAGGCGGCGCTGGAGATTCTGGAGAAACGCCGGGTGGACGTGATGATCACGGATATTATACTGCCGAAGAGGGACGGAATCGAGCTTGTGCGCAGGATGCAGAATCTTGCGCACAAGCCTCTTGTGGTGGTGGCCAGCGGATGTGATGATTTTGCGTGCGCGGTACAGATGCTGCGCTTGGGCGTCAGAGATTATATTATGAAACCGATCGAGCGGGAGGAGCTTACAGATATCTTAAGGCGGCTGGATCTCGAGATCGAAGAGAACAGGCGTAATATGCGCGAACTGCGGACGATCGGCTGCCAACAGCTTAAGTATATGATCCTCAATGACAATATACCGGAGCATGAGGTGCAGACGGTGACCCGCAGTTTTGAGAAGCAGCTTCTGGATCAGGAGTATGTGGTATGCTGTCTGGAAAATGTCGGCGGGGAAGATGAGGAAAGTGAAAGTTATCTCTGTCTGGGAGAAATCGAACACAATCGAATCTATATTGTCAGGAAAGACAATAAGGAATTTCTGCTGAAAAATGAACTGCGGGACTGCCATGTGGGGGTCAGCCGCGTACATTGCGGTGTGACACAGCTTCGGACTGCCTACTGCGAGGCGCAGACCGCAAGGAAGGAAGCATTTCTCAAGGTCAGACATAAAGTGGAATACAGCGGAGCGGTTCCGGAGGACAGAGACGTACCGGACCAGGAGAAACTGCTGCGGATCGCGCAGATGATCGGGACGAATAGAATCACGTCGGCGCTTAAGATGGTAGAACAGTATTTTGCGAAGCTTAAGCGGGAAGCATACTCCTGTGATGTACTGAACCAGAGTGTGAATCTGGTGATTGACGAGATCTGCAGGGTTTACCGCAATGTGTTGTTAGCGGATGAGGAGGAACTGAACAGCTTTCGGAATATTTACCGGTTTGCGCAGAGCGATGAGCTGATGGAGGAACTGACCGGATGGATGATCGGTTTTCACGGAAAAATCAGCGAAGCGTTCGACGATTACAAAAACAGGTCAAAAGTGGATAAGGCGCTTGCCTATATTCAGGCGAATTACGATAAAGATCTGAATATGGCGGTCGTCTCTAACTATGTCTCTATGAATTACTCTCTCTTTTCATATGCTTTCAAACAGTACACCGGGCAGAACTTCGTGAGTTACCTGAAAGAACTCCGGATGAATGAGGCGAAGCGTCTGCTGGCAGGCACGGATATGCGTGTCATCGAGATCAGCAGGCGGGTAGGGTACGAGAACGAGAAACATTTTATGAAGACCTTCAAGAGCCAGAACGGCGTCTCCCCCACGGAATACAGGAAAAATATGCAGTTCGGATAACAGAAAGTCATGCAAACTCAGTGTTGTAGATTTGCTCTTTATATGGTAGTATGTTAAATGCATATACACATCAGAGATATCTGAAAACTTGACTCATGGTTCACGGGAATTAAGGAATATGAGGAAAAAGATCGTACAGAGATTTCACAGTCTTAAGGGAAAAATGAATAAAGCATTCGAGGAGACCGTGGAGAATGTGCCGCCGGCGGGGCGTTCCGGGGTGGAGCAGACTGATACGGCGAACCGGGAAGCGCGGAAAACGGTGCGGAATGCGGCCGTGAAGCTGATGGAGCGCGGGGACTTCGAAAAGATAGTCGGCGAGGAACTGAGAGCAGGGCACAGAGCAGGCGGCCTTCTCATCTGTGATGTGGACCGGTTCAGAGAAATACATGATATCTACGGGCAGGATGCGTGTAACGCTTTGCTGCGGCATGTGGCGGACGTGCTTTTTGACAAGTTTGCAGAGGCGGCATATATGGTCAGACAGGGCAGGGACACTTTTGCCATATGGCTGCCGGGTGTTTCGGCAGTACACGCGGATGTGCTGTGCAGACAGGCAGGAGAAGTCAATGATCTGCTGCTGCATCCGGCGGGCGGGATTCCGCCGGTGACGCTAAGCTGCGGCATTGCTTTTTGCACTGCTGCAGATGATTACAGGAGCCTTGGCAGGAAAGCGGTCAAGGCACTAAACCGCGTCAAGGAGTGCGGCAGATGCGGTTGCAGAATATATGACGACCGGGAGGACGGCGCGAATGAAAGCACCATACCCGGCTTGAAAAAGGATGACTGCAGGCAGCATTCTTCCCGCGCTTTGTAGCAGTTACGTTCAGGATGGACAGACAGGAGAGGAGCATATTATGGGCGGATTTTTTGGCGTGGTTTCGAAGCAGGACTGCGTATTTGACTTATTTTTCGGAACGGATTATCATTCTCACCTCGGAACGAGGCGTGCCGGTATGGCGGTATACAGCCGTGAGGAGGGCTTCGACCGGGCGATTCATAATATTGAGAACGCTCCTTTTCGTACCAAGTTTGATAAAGATGCGAATACTATGCGCGGCAGCTTCGGCATCGGATGTATATCAGATTATGAGCCGCAGCCGCTGATCATTCGATCCCATCACGGGACCTATGCGATCACGACGGTGGGCAAGATCAATAATAAAGATGAGATCGTACAGGAACTTTTCAGAAGCGGACACGCGCATTTCTTGGAGATGAGCGGCGGGGATATCAATGCCACGGAGTTAGTTGCGGCGGTAATCAATCAGCGGGATAATCTGATCGAGGGAATCCGCTACGCACAGGAATTGATCGACGGTTCCATGACGATACTGATCATGACGCCGAAAGGAATCTATGCGGCGAGAGACCGGTACGGACGTACACCCGTGACGGTAGGAAAGAAGGAAGACGCATGCTGCGTCTCTTTCGAGAGTTTTGCGTATTTGAATCTCGGATATGAACCGGAACGGGAGTTGGGACCCGGAGAGATCGTGATTATGACGCCTGAGGGCGTGCAGTCTTTAGTGGCGCCGGGAAAAGACATGAAGATCTGTACGTTCCTGTGGATCTATTACGGATATCCCTCATCCTCTTATGAAGGAATCAGCGTGGAGCAGATGCGCTACAACTGCGGTGCCATGCTGGCGAAACGAGATGATGCGCATCCGGATATCGTGGCGGGGGTACCGGATTCCGGAACCGCACACGCGATCGGCTATGCGAATGAGTCGGGGATTCCTTTTTCCAGACCGTTTATTAAGTATACACCTACATGGCCGCGCTCGTTTATGCCTACGATCCAGAGCCGGCGTAATCTGATTGCGAAGATGAAACTGATCCCGGTGCATGATCTGATCAAGGACAGAAGCCTGCTGCTGATTGATGATTCGATCGTGCGGGGCACGCAGCTGCGGGAGACGACAGAGTTCCTGTATCGGAGCGGCGCGGGAGAGGTACATATCCGGCCGGCATGTCCGCCGCTTCTGTTCGGGTGTAAATATCTGAATTTCTCACGATCGACTTCGGAGATGGAGTTGATCGCACGCCGCGTCATCAGTGAGATGGAGGGAGAGAACAAGTATCCGAATCTGTCGGTTTACGCGGATCCCGACAGCACGGAGTATGCCGGGATGTTAGAAAAAATAAGAGAGAAGCTGAATTTCACCTCTCTCAGGTATCATCGTCTTGACGATATGATTGCATCCGTCGGTATTGATAAATGCAAACTGTGCACTTATTGCTGGGACGGGCGGGAATAGCAGGTGTTATATATTTCTGGGCGCAGTGATTTCGGATTTCGAATGCGACAGAGGGTCAATATGCTGCTGACACAGCCAGAATTTCATCATGAGGCGCTGTGTCAGCAGTTTTGCGCCTATATGGCAGACATTGACATAGAGACTGTAGATGGAGATGTCTCTGCCGCGGTCTGCGTCTAAGATGGCTTTCTTTGCAACCCCGTCAGGCGTGTGCATTCCGCAGAATCTGCGGGGGGCTTTTGGCGCGCCGATATTGGCTCTGGAATAGAGGTTTGTACGCAGCCATCCCGGGCAGACAGCAGTGGCGCTTATGCCGCGATCCTGTAATTCCACGTTCAGCGCTCGTGTATAGTTGCGCACGAAAGCTTTGGTTGAACTGTACAGATTCTGGTAGGGCAGCGGCTGGAATGCAGCCTGCGAGGCGATATTAATCACATGGCTTCCCCGCGGCATATAAGGAATGCATACGAGTCCCATGGCCACGACGCCGCTGATGTTCACATTGATCATATTAACTGACTGTGCCACGTCCAAATCGTCGTAGGAACAGAATTTAGCATAACCCGCGTTATTTATCAGGTATTGCACCTCGACCCTTTGCTCTGCCAGCATGCTGCCAAGTTCTTCTATGCGGGTGATATTGGATACGTCCATAGGAATCGGACGGATCTTTGCACCTATCTGTTTCTTTAGTCTGTTCAGCTTATCCTCGTGTCTGGCGATTGCCCAGATTTCTTCGATCTCATTTCTGTTCTTCAGTATCTTCACAAATTCTCGTCCCAGTCCGCTGCTTGCTCCAGTGATAATCGCGATTTTTTTCATGGCTTCCTCCGTTCACGAATGATTCAATCTTGACTCCTTGACGCCGTTTTGCTATGCTTTATTATATTTGATTTATAACAGTATAACAAAGTATATGACATATTAAAAGATTTTATTTCCGCGTGGAATGGGTTGGCAGGGGGAATGGAGAATGTTATTTAAATGCAGAAATTGCGGCGGCAATGTGGTGTATGAACCGGGCAGACGCAGGATGTATTGTCCCCATTGTGAGGGTGAGGACAGTGAAGACACGATACAGGGCGGTTCCGTTACACAGTGCGTCAACTGCGGCGCGCCTATGGAAACGCCGGCTTATGCGTCAGCGGGACGGTGTGAGCATTGCGGCTGCTATATTGTATTCAACGAGCGGGTAGAGGGGGTCTATGAGCCGCACCTGCTTCTTCCTTTCTATATTAATAAAGATCTGGCTGTGGGAGCAATGGAGGCGGAGTTTTCGAAACGGGTGTTTACGCCCTCTGATTTCATGTCGGCCAGGAGTCTGGAGAAAATGGTCGGCATCTATGTGCCGTTCTGGCTGTACAACTATAACGCACGTTATGATTTTGCCGGAGAGGGAACGAAGATCAGAAGCTGGACCAGCGGAAACACGGAATATACAGAGACGTCATACTATGAGGTAGTCCGCAGGATGGAACTGGACTTTGACAGGATTCCTGTAGATGCGTCCTATGCTATGGATGACGGGATCATGGATCTGATGGAGCCGTACAGTTACCGGCTGCTGCAGGATTTCGAGCCGAAATACATGTCAGGGTTCTACGGTGAAGTCTATAATCAGGGAGCGCCGGAACTGGAGGGAAGAGCGCAGGTGAAGGCGCGCAATGCATCGGAGGAACTCATGCAGCAGTCTCTAAGCGGGTACAGTACGGTGAGGCCTTACCGCAAGGATCTGAACCTGCAAAGAAGCGGCGTAAAGTATGCCTTGATGCCTGTGTGGCAGTATTTATACCGCTACCGGGGCAAAACCTATCAGTTCCATGTCAACGGACAGACGGGCAAGGTGATCGGTAAGACACCGGTTTCCATAGGGAAGGTATTTGCCTACGGCGCTTCTGTGTTCGCTATTGTGACGGTGATCTGTTCTTTCGTCGTCAGTGTGCTTGAGATACTGTGAGAGTGCACGGTGCTGCGGCGAAGTCGGGACAGAACCGGTAATAAGAATCCGGACAGGAGATTAGTGTGAAAAATCCATACACGGAAGATTTTTCACACGCAAATTTGTGCTTACGCCCAAATTCGCAGACTAAGCAAGAATGAGAGATTAAGATGAAAGAATATTTTCGATATTTTAGATGGATGTATATTATATTAGGCACGGTGGTGATCCTGTACATATTTATAAGCGTCGGACACGGTGTGATTTCCGGAGCCGCTAACCATCAGAGAACCAATACGGAATGTACGACGGATGAGCGTGTGTTCGACTACGGTGACGTGCTGACGGACGAGGAAGAAGACAGCCTGCGTAGTCTGATTGCGAAGCGGGAGAAACAGACCGGATGTGATATCGTATTGATTACGCTGAAGGAATCACTTAAGGATTATGCCAGAGAGATCGAGCCTTATGTGGTTTATGATGAGTTTGTCAGGATCTATGCGGAGGAGTTCTACGAGGAACACAATTTCGGTTATGATAAGCCGAACGGGGACGGTGTTCTGCTGGTGGACAACTGGTTCCGGGAGGATGACGGCAGGATCTACACATGGTTCTCTACGACGGGTAAGGTCAAGGAGATTTACGATGCGGCCGAGATTAATCATATTCTGGACAATGTGTACCGTTATGTAGAGCATGATCCTTATCGCGCTTACAAGACATATGTCAATGACTTTTACCATGATATGATGGGAACACGGCTCTTTACACTGTATGTGCCGTCATGGGTTCCGTGGGTGATCGGAATCATATCGGCGGTTATATTTATACTGTGTAATGTAAGGTCTAAACGCGGGAGGAAAACGACGACTGCGGCGACCTATGTGGAAGGAATGGAACCCGAGTTTAAGATCAGACAAGACAGATTTCTGCGTAAGAGCGTAGTACAGCGCAAGATTCAAACGAGCAGCAGCAGCGGCGGTCACAGCGGCGGAGGAGGCGGTGGCGGCGGCAGTCATGGCGGCGGCGGTCACAGCCGCTAGAAGGTGCCGGTTTGCGACAAAAAATGATAATAAAAAACACTTCCCATGACGGCAGGAAGTGTTTTTGTTTTTTTATGTTGTTTCGAGTTTGCGAAACAAATCTCGCGCCTCCGCATATTCGAGTTTGCGAAGCAAATCTCGCAAACGAGCCTCGCTCGTTTTATTTACGCCATCTTGTTAACGGCAAGCGTAAGACGGGATACTTTTCTTGCAGAAGTATTCTTGTGATAAACACCCTTCTTGGTAGCCTTGTCAAGCGCGGATGTCGCAGCAGTAAGGGCTGTCTTCGCAGCTGTCTGATCGCCGGATTCAATCGCAGCGTATACTTTCTTGATTGCTGTCTTGACACCGGACTTGATCGACTTGTTTCTGTCAGCCTTTGTCTTATTTACTAAGATTCTTTTCTTTGCAGATTTGATATTAGCCATGTTTACACCTCCGATTCCGATTTTTATTTAGACGTGTCTCATTAAAGCCGGACACGGACGTTTTAATGGAAACACACGCATATTATTGTAGTTTATGAGAATCATGATGTCAATACATATTTTGTTTATTTTTGCAAAAAATAGAAAAGGAAATAACCAACTTATAAAGAAACGCATATAGTAAGATAAAATGCGGGAAATGAGGGGTATGGCATGGATAGCTGGCAGGCAGTCAGGACAGACTTGGCGTTGGAGGCCAGAGAGAGCATCGAGGATAAAGCGGAAGGTCTGCATGGTGTCACGGTGGAAGAGGAATATGACGAGGCGTGTGATGTCCATATCACCAAAGTCGTGGTGGAGACGAAGAACGGCGCCAAGATTCTAGGCAAGCCGATGGGAACCTATATTACATTGGAAGCCCCGGCGATGACGGAGCCGGAAGAGGATTATCATCAGGAGATTTCAGAGATTCTGGCGCGGGAGATCAGGGAGATCCTGCCGGAACCGGACAGGGAGCAGTCCATTCTGGTGGTGGGGCTGGGCAATCGGGAAGTGACGGCGGATTCTCTGGGTCCTAATGTGGTGGATAATTTGTTTATCAATAGACATATTGTGCGTGAGTATGGCAAAGTTGCGTATAATCGTTCCAAGATGCATCAGGTCAGCAGTCTGGTTCCGGGTGTTATGGCGAAGACCGGGATGGAATCTGCGGAGATCATCAAGGGCGTGATCGGTGAGACGAAGCCGGATATGGTGATCGTAATCGATGCGCTGGCCGCCCGGTCCACGAAGAGACTGAACCGCACGATACAGATTACGAATACAGGGATTCATCCGGGGTCAGGTGTGGGGAATCATCGTAATGCGATCACACAGGAGAGTCTTCATGTACCGGTGCTGGCGCTTGGAGTACCGACAGTGGTGGACGCGGCGACGATTGTGGGAGACGCCATGGGCGAACGTCCTGTGGCGCTTAAGGAACTGAATAACATGTATGTCACGACGAAGGACGTGGACCAGCAGATCCAGCAGATCAGTCATATCCTGTGTGACGGGATCAATAAGGCGCTCAATTATCCGGAAGAGCCGTAACAGGGAAGCTACAGGCCGGACTGCTGCGAAGAAGCTTGAGACGACCGGCAGACAGGGATATAGGGGGCTATGGTATGAAGTGATGTCTGTACTGCATATATATAGACTAGTATGGACATGAAAAAGAAAATAGTTAAGTTAATGATAATAGTGCTTATGATAGCTTCTGCTTTCTTTGTTCTGGCGGAACTTGTGAGTGTGCGGCACAAACAGGAATCCGGCGGAGGGACCGTTTCGGAGTGGATCGCATCTATAATAATGGAACCGTACCTTCCCGCTATGCACATGATGCATCACGGTTCAACGGTAAAAATAGCAAGTGATATTTATGAGAGATGGGTTCTGGCGGGCTATCCGGTCTTCCTGTACGGCACTATGGAGGGAGAGAATGAGGAGACGGCTGCGGAGAGTGATTACGCAAGACTTCTTATGCTGGAGGGCAGTGATGAGGACCATAAGTCGATTGCAGAGGAAGAACTGGAGTATGATGAGAATGCCATGCACTTAGAGCAGAATCTTGCGGATGCCATGCTGGCGGAGAATGGCGCGTACCTGGAGAATCAGGCGGCCGGACAGGAGGAGGTACCGGCGCAGGAGGAAGTGCCGGAACAGAGTGCTGACGCTGCGATTTTGGAGTTTGTTCCCGTACAGGCTAAGAATTACAGCTATCAGTGGGAGGAATTAAAGAGCTACGAAATGCTCATCAAGGCTTTCTATGCCGTGGACAGCACGACGAAGGCGGGCGATGATCTGCTGCAGCTTGACCGGTTATTGTCCCGGGACATGCGTGTAACGGGTTCGACAGAGGCACCTCAGATCCTGATCTATCATACGCATTCGCAGGAGGCTTTTACGGACTCCGTGCCGGGGGATGCGTCCACGAGTATTGTGGGCGTGGGCGAGCATCTTGCTGATTTGCTGCGGGAGCGCTACGGCTATCAGGTGATGCATCACACGGCATGCTATGATCAGGAGAGAGATTATGCGTACAGCAATTCTCTGCCGGAAATCGAGAAGCTGCTGGCAGACAATCCTTCCATAGAAGTGGTGATCGACTTACATAGGGACGAGATGCCGGCGGATAAGAGGCTGGTCGTCGATCTGCAGGGGAGACCTACGGCGCAGTTTATGTTTTTCAACGGCTTAAGCCGCAGTAAGAAAGGAGAGATAGAATATCTGGAAAATCCGTATCTGGCGGACAATCTCGCCTTTTCCTTCCAGATGCAGGCGGCGTGCAACGAGTATTATCCGGGACTGGCGAGAAGGATCTATCTGAAGGCTTACCGCTATAATATGCATGTATGCCCGAAAACACTCTTGATCGAACTGGGAGCGCAGAATAATACTGTAGAGGAAGCCATGAATGCCTGTGATCCGCTTGCGCATGTGCTGGATCTGGTGCTGAGCGGGGAGGAACCTGTGCGTGAATAGTGTGAGAAGTACTTCTAGCCGCTCACAGCAGAGGCTGTATCGCAAAGTCAGCATAGCTGACTTAGAAGTACTAAATCTCACACAGGAGAATGCCCAAAGTACGGGCATTCTCCGCATCGATTTGAGATTCCGCAGAGCGGAATCATGGCGGTTAGCGTGAATGAAAACAGCTCTGAAAGGTAAAAATTTTTCGCACAAAGTGTAGGCTTATCCTCTGTGAA
>CAJTPS010000037.1 GCA_910578555.1 uncultured Lachnospiraceae bacterium | reverse complement strand
GTGATTTTTGTATAACAATCGTCGCGCACCCGCATAGCGGGTGGTTTAACGTTGAGCACATTTCCGTTTCTCTGTTGAGAAACTCCAATGCACTCAACAGGGTCTATCCGACCCATAAACGGGAAAAACGCATGGCATACCGCCGGATAAGCGGTTACGCCATGCGTTTTATATTAACGAATCCATTCTGTCTTCCACTGTCTGCGGACTTGCAAAGGAAGACCGTTTTTACTGATACAGATCTACCAGATATTCTACCGCCATCTGCCGTTTCTCGCTCTGCGCCAGATACGGAACCCCGTAACGCTCCTTAATGCTGTCTACATACTCTTCGCCGCTTTCCTCCGCCATCTCCGCAAACCGCGTCTCCGCGTCAAACACAAGACCGGCATCCTCGAAAATCGCCTGATAAACCATCGTTTCCTTGACACTCTCCTCGGCGCGCTGTGTCAGTTCTTTTTCATACTCGATTTCATCGTCGATCTCCATACCCTGATCACCGTTCTTGAGAAGTGACTTCACTGCCTTGACATAGCGCTTAGGATAACTGTTCACCGTAGAGTTCTCGACCACGTAATTCATCAGGTACTCACGCAGGTGCTCCTCACGAAATTCCTTCTCGACCTTGGCACGATACTCCGCCGCCGTGGATACCTCTTCTGTTTCCGCCAGATTCTCTGCCACAAACTCGTCCGTAAGCTCCGGTGCCTTTTGTATACCGTGTATCGTTACCGCAAAACTGGCATCCTTGCCCGCCATCTCTTCATCGTAATCTTCCGGGAACGTAACATCCACAGTCACCTCTTCACCCGGCTTATGCCCGATCAGCTGCTGTTCAAAATCATCCACGAAGGAACCCGAACCGATAACCAGATCATCCCCCGCTCCGCCGCTGTTGCCGCCTTCAAACTCGACCCCGTCAACTGTTCCCACATAGTCAATGTTTACTTCATCTCCATCGGCAATCACGAGATTCGTGTCTGTATTCAGTTCCTTATAGGACTCAAGCGTCGTATTGATCTTCTCGTCCACCTCTTCCGCTGTCGCGGCAACCTCGTCCTCCGGCACGGAAATATTCTTATAATCAGCCAATGCGACCGCCGTACCCATATCGGTATTCTCGATCTTACCGTCCTCCGTAAGACCTGCACTGTAATCCGTGCCCGGAGTTGTACGAATACTCAGTATATAAAGCTGTCTTCCCACAACAGCCACGACCGCCAGTACAATTACCGCTGTCACGATCTTCCAGACGATTGAAGAAACACGTTTCCGGCGCTTTTCCTTTTCGACCTGCTTCCTGCGCGCCTCACGCTTTGCCTTACTCTTGCTTACGTCTGTGTTCTCATCCACTTTACTTGTTTTCTTTGCTGCCATTTTAATCGACCTTCACTTTCCATAGATATTTATCTCTCTAAGGAATTAATTTAGCATATTTGGACAGCAAATGAAATAGTTAGATGAAAATTCACAAATAATGCACAAATAATCATACCTTCGATTGACAACGGCACTGTCTGCCGCAAGGTGCATTTTCATATTGCAAACTCTGCCGGTCTCATCCTCTCAGCTTCATACAAAAATCCGACATCATTTCAGAGATCTTGATTTGCTGCGGACATACCGCTTCACAGCTTCTGCATCCCACACAGGCGGAAGGCTGCTTCTCCTCCGGCACGGCCTTCAGCGCCATCGGCGCGATAAATCCGCCGCCTGTAACATTATGCTCATTGTACAGTTCGATCAGGGACGGAATGTCAAGTTCCTTCGGACAGTGGCTCGTGCAATACCTGCAGGCCGTGCAGGGCAGCCTCTTCTGCTGCAGCATATCGTCCGCTATGCCAAGTAAGGCATCCATCTCTTCCTGATTCAGTTTCTTCTCCGTCGCAAATGTCTCAATATTTTGCTGAAGCTGTTCCATATTGGACATGCCGGAAAGAGTCACCGTCACGCTGTCTATACTCTGTAAAAACCGAAACGCCCATGCGGGAACTTCCTCGTCCGCGCGAAACGCAGTCAGTTTCTCCGTATACTGTGCCGGAAGAGAGGCCAGCTTCCCGCCGCGCAAGGGTTCCATAACCCAGACCGGAATCTGATATTCCTGCAGCAGTGTCACCTTCTCCCTGGCGTTCTGGAAGGACCAGTCCAGCCAGTTAAGCTGAATCTGACAAAACTCCATCTTCTCACCGTATGCCTCCAGAAAGCGCTTCATGATATCATAACTGCCATGCGCTGAAAAGCCAAGGTGACGGATTCTGCCGTTTTCCTTCTGTTTCACCAGATAATCATAGATTCCATACTGCGGATCGAGATAAGCATCGATATTCATCTCACATACGTTATGGAACAGATAGAAATCAAAGTATTCCACGCCGCATTTCACGAGCTGCTTCTCAAAAATCTCTTCCACCTTATCCATGTTGGCCAGATCATATCCCGGAAACTTCGTTGCAAGATAAAAGCTTTCACGCGGGTATTTACCGAGCACACGTCCCATAACCGTCTCGGAGTGTCCATCATGGTAGCCCCATGCCGTATCATAGTAGTTCACGCCGTTTTGCATGGCATAAGCAACCATCTCTTCTGTTGCCTCTTCGTTGATGCCCGCATCATCCGCCCTTGTCGGCAGCCTCATCGCCCCCATACCGAGCGCCGATAACTTCAGATCCTGAAACTCTTTGTAGATCATATCCCTTCCTCCTTTGCCACTGCTGATTATCACATACAGTATATCTTATTTGATATAATCATGGCAAATACTTATATGGAATAACAAATCTATCTTATTCGATCTGCGCGATCAGATTCCAAAAAGGGGACTGTTCGCTCTTTTTCTTCTCCATTTCATCATAGAAAGTGATTCTGTCATGATAGTTTGGCATAACCCGCTTGATACAACTCCTTGCAAGTTGTTCCTGGCTCTTATTCACGCAGATAATATAGATCCCCTCCTTGCATTCCTGCCGGATCTCACACCTGTCCCGCACATCTGAATCCGCCAGATTCATCGCGGCAAATCCCGACATACCGAATTTCTTCTTAAACTTGATGAAGAAAGATATTCCTTCTCTGAAGAAAACCTTTTTGATTCTTTCTTTCGTTGCATTATCATATACCTCGCACAGCGCGATCTCATTATTTACTTTTACCTTCGTCAGCTTGGATTCTACCATAATAACCTCTCTTCCACTACCGGTCTCAGAGTTACTCTCCTCAGTCAGCATCCTATGCGCTGTCACCTGCGCCGCATGCTTACAAGTACCTATCCTATCACATGTCCTGTGAAAATGTCGTGAAGGAAAGCGGTAGAATTTCTTAAGAATTTATTACGAACCCCTGTCAAAACGGACTGCTGCCTCCCGCATACCGCCGCCTTCAAAGCTGTGTACCGATGATGCTCCCGCCGCCCAGCACATAGCCGTCCTCGTAGAAGACCACTGCCTGCCCCGGCGTAATGGCCCGCACCGGATTGTGAAAAGTACATTTGATGACACCGGCTTCCACAGGTTCGATCACGCAGCGCTCCCCGGCATGGGCATAACGAATCTTGGCCAGGACCTCACGCGGCTGCGGCAGGTCTTCCATCCCCATATAATTAATATGATCACAATACAGTACATCACCGAACACATCCTCCGCTTCGCCGATTACAACCTCGTTCGTCTCCGCTTTAATCTGCGTTACGAATACGGGATGTCCCAGCGCAAGATTCAATCCCTTGCGCTGCCCCACCGTATAGTGGATAACGCCGGAATGCTGCCCCAGAACTTCGCCGGACTTCGTCACAAAGTTCCCGGCCTTCGGCACTCTTTCTCCGGCTGTCTTTTCAATGTAAGCCGCATAGTCATGATCCGGTATGAAGCAGATCTCCTGACTGTCCGGTTTGTGTGCCACCGGCAGCCTGGCCTCTTCCGCGATCCTGCGTATCTCCTCCTTCGTATACTCCCCCGTGGGCATAAGCGTGTGCGCAAGCTGTTCCTGCGTCAGATTATACAATGCGTAAGTCTGATCCTTTCTTGCTGTCGCAGAATTGCTGACGGCATATCTGCCATTCGGCAGACAGACGACTCTTGCATAATGTCCCGTGGCAATATAGTCTGCGCCGATCTCACGGCTCCTGCGAAGCATGGCTTCCCACTTCACATACCGGTTACAGGCGATACATGGATTGGGCGTTCTGCCCGACAGATATTCCTCCACGAAATAATCCATGACGCTGCACCGGAAAATATCCCTGAAGTCCATCACATAGTGCGGGATATCCAGCACCTGCGCCACCCTGCGCGCATCCGCCGCTGCACCCGACCCGTCGCCGTGCCCGCTGCGCTCGGGTATACCCTGTGTCTCCTCCTGCCACATCTGCATAGTGACCCCGGTCACATCATATCCCTGCTCTTTCAGAAGATAGGCTGCCACCGAAGAATCCACACCGCCGGACATGCCTACCACTACTTTTTTCTTTATCATAACCCCTTTTCCTCCGACATGGTTTCTTTTCCTTCTCTTACCGTTTATCCCGCACACACATCCCTGTATACGCAGAACAAAACGAGCAAAGCTCGTTTGCGAGATCTGCTTCGCAGCCTCGTAAATCCGGAGCACTTTCCTATACCAGAACAAAAGTGCACTGCCCGGTTCTTCCGGTACACGCGCACGCATACACTTAAATCATATCACATGTAAAGATGGTGTTCTATGAAGCTGCATAAGTTAAATCACCCGTTAGTGACCGGAACCGTCATCCTCACTCTGACAGGACTTCTCAGCCGCTTTATCGGCTTTTTCTATCGTATCTTTCTATCCAACGTATTCGGCGCCGAAGGCATGGGAATCTATCAGCTGATCGCTCCCGTCCTGGCGCTCTCCTTCGCGCTTACCGTCTCCGGTATACAGACTGCTATCTCCAAATATGTTGCCGGTGAAACAAGCACCCATGATTACCGGACGTCTTTCCGCACTCTGTGGACCGGCTTCCTGCTGGCTATGGCGCTGTCTGTCGTATGCGCCCTGTATATCTATCTGTATGCGGATCAGATCGCAGTCACGCTCCTGTTAGAGTCAAGAACCGCTCCGCTTCTTCGTATCATTGCGCTGTCCATTCCCATGGCAACCGTTCATTCCTGTATCAACGGATATTTCTATGGTATCCGCAAAACCGCGATTCCTGCTGTGACCCAGCTGGCGGAGCAAATCTGCCGCGTAGGCTCCGTATATCTGATCTATCATATCTGCCTGCAGCACAATACGACGCCTACCATCAGCTTCGCCGTCGTCGGCCTTGTAATCGGCGAGAGCGCGTCCATGGTCGTCTCTGTGATCGCGATCCTGTCCCGCGCGCATCAGGTATTCCCGGAAGGCGCCACCCGGGAGAGAACACACGCCGTCTCCGGCACATACCGCCGTATCACGGGACAGCTCCTGCGTCTGGCCGTGCCCCTGTCCGCCAATCGTCTGGTCCTCAACCTGCTGCAAAGCATCGAAGCCATTTATATTCCGAACCGGCTCATGGCATACGGATTAAGCAATGCGGATGCACTGGGCGTATACGGCGTGCTGACCGGTATGAGTCTTCCTCTCATCCTGTTTCCCTCCGCCATCACCAACTCGATCTCCGTCCTGCTGCTGCCCATCGTCTCCGAAGCGGATGCCAGCGGCAACCAGGCTGCCGTCAGGCGCGCCATCATGACTTCCATACGCTACTGCATACTGCTCGGCTGCGGCTGCACTGCCATGTTCCTGCTCCTTGGCCGCACCGCCGGACGGCTGCTGTTCCACTCGGAACTGGCGGGCAGTTTTATCCTGACACTCAGCTTTATCTGCCCCTTCATGTACATTGCCAGTACGCTGAACAGTATCCTGAACGGACTCGGCAAAACGATACAGACCTTCCTGTTCAGTGTGGTCAGTCTGTTACTGCGCCTGTTGTTCGTCTTTATCGCAATCCCCATCTACGGGATCAAGGGATACCTGTGGGGCATGCTGGCAAGCCAGATGATGCAGACGCTTCTGTGCACTGTATCTGCCCTGCGGATTTCCCATCAGACCCGCAGAACCTGATGGCTTCCCCGTTCATTTTACTTGCGATTCTCCAATTAATATACTATAATATATGTGTTTTTGCCAGAGGAAACAATATTCCCGGCGTAAACAGCCGGTGCAGATACCGTTAATATACCATTTAAGAGGAGTATGAAAAATGTCTTTTCAATACGTAGCCAAATTACCAACCCCGGAAGAGATCCGCAGGCAGTTTCCCATGCCTGAACATCTGGTCAGATTAAAACAGGAACGCGACGCCGAGATCCGCGATGTTATCACCGGTAAAAGCAGCAAGTTTCTTCTGATCATCGGTCCATGTTCCGCGGATAATGAAGAAGCAGTCTGTGATTATGTAAACCGTCTTGCACGCATCAATGAGCAAGTCAAAGATAAACTGATCCTGATTCCCAGAATCTACACGAACAAACCGCGTACCACGGGCGAAGGATATAAAGGCATCGTCAGCCAGCCCGACCCGGAAAAACAGCCCGATTTCACCAGCGGGCTGATTGCCATGCGTAAAATGCATATCCGCGCCATTGAAGAATCCCGACTGACCGCTGCGGATGAAATGCTCTATCCCGATAACTGGGGCTATGTGGAGGACATCCTGTCCTATGTCGCCATCGGCGCCAGGTCCGTGGAGGATCAGCAGCACCGTATGACCGTCAGCGGTTTCGATGTGGCAGCAGGCATGAAGAACCCGACCAGCGGCACGCTGTCTGTCATGCTCAATTCGATCTATGCGGCACAGCATCCCCATGATTTTATCTACAGAGGTTATGAAGTACGCACCGCGGGCAACCCGCTGGCACACGCCGTACTGCGGGGCTCGGTCAACAAACACGGCAGAAGCCTGCCCAACTATCACTATGAAGACCTCGCTACGCTCTACGCCCTGTATCAGGATTTTGACCTTGTGAATCCGGCCTGCATCATCGATGCCAATCACAACAACTCCAACAAACAGTATGAACAGCAGGTGCGTATCGTCAAGGAAGTCATGCACAGCCGCAGGCTGAACAGCGATATCCATCGTATGGTCAAAGGTGTCATGGTGGAAAGTTATATCGAAGAAGGCGCACAGAAAATCGGCGAAGGCATATACGGCAAATCCATCACCGATCCCTGTCTTGGCTGGGAAGCGTCCGAGCGGCTGATCTATGATATTGCAGAGTATGAGTAAGATCGCTGCCGGCAGCGATCTTACTACCATTCCGGCAACCCTGATAATTGTTTCCAGCAGTTCAAAGATATATCCTCTTTCGTATTTTCCATTAAATCACCCTCATTGATTCTAGAAGTTCTCGTATGTATTCATACGACAAAAGACGAACCGCTTTCCCGTTTAGAGCGCATATTTATTATATAATACATAAAATATAATAACAATATTATTTTCACGTAATTACACATTATTTTCCTGCCTGACTTTTGGTACGAAATCATACTATAATACTTTTGGTACGATTTCGTACCTTTTGCGCGTATAATATTATACTTTTATACTGCACAAAAACTGTTTCAACGATAAAGGAGCCACCATGAAAATACACTCTTCCAAGGAACTCAAACGATACAACTATCTGTCAAGCGAGATCGATGCCGCCTATCATGAACTTTCCTCGAAGATGGGTCTGCCGGACAGTTCCATGATCGTGCTCTACACGATCTGTGACAACGGTGATTCCTGCCCGCTTAGGGACATCGTTCACAACTCCGGCATCAGCAAACAGACCGTCAATTCCGCCCTGCGCAAGCTGGAAACGGAAGGAATCATCTATTTAGAACCCGCCGGCTCCAGGAACAAGATCGTCTGTCTCACAAAACAGGGGAAAATACTGGCCGCCCAGACGGCGCGACGGATTATTGACATGGAGAACGATATTTTATCATCATGGAGGCCAGAGGACGTAGCAAAATATCTGGAGTTGACCGAACGTTATCTGCGGGATTTGAAGGACAGAATCAAGACAAGTATATAAAGGATTGAACAAGGCTATGAAAACAACCATACAATTATCAGATCACTTTACCTACAGCAAATTATTCCGATTCACTCTACCGTCCATCATCATGATGGTATTTACATCGATCTACGGTGTCGTAGACGGTTTCTTCGTGTCCAACTTTGCCGGCAAAACGGCCTTTGCCGCCGTCAATCTCATCATGCCTTTCGTCATGATCTTAGGCGGTATGGGATTCATGATCGGCACTGGCGGAACGGCACTTGTATCCCTCGTTCTCGGACAAGGCGATCATGACAAAGCAAACCGCTATTTTTCCATGATGATATACATGACGCTGATTCTTGGCGTTATTCTGTCTGCTGCAGGCATTTTCTTTATGCGTCCCGTTGCCGCCTTCCTGGGCGCGACACCGGATATGATGGAAGACTGCGTCCTGTACGGCAGAATCGTGATCGGTTTTACTGCAATGTTCATGCTTCAGAATGTATTCCAGAGCTTTCTGATTGCTGCTGAAAGGCCGAAACTCGGTCTGGCTGCAACAGTTGCTGCAGGGATTACGAACATGATCCTCGACGCGCTTTTTGTCGGTGTGTTCCGGTGGGGTGTCGCAGGCGCCGCGCTCGCCACCGGCTTAAGCCAGTGTATCGGCGGCCTGCTGCCATTACTGTATTTTATCCGCCCTAATACCAGTCTGCTCAGGCTCGTCCGGACCGGACTGGAACTGAAGCCAATGCTGCAGGCCTGCGCCAACGGTTCCTCCGAGTTGATGAGCAACATTTCCACTTCCATCGTCAGCATGATTTATAATTTCCAGCTTCTGAAGTATTCGGGTGAAAATGGCGTGTCGGCATATGGTGTGCTCATGTATGTCCAGTTCATATTTATTGCTATTTTTATCGGCTATTCCATAGGTGCCGCACCCGTCATCAGCTACCACTACGGCGCCGGCAGCCATACGGAAATGCAGAATATGCTTAAGAAAAGCCTGCTGCTGATCAGCGGCACAAGCGTGGTACTTACTGCCGCCGCTTTTCTGCTTGCCGCACCGCTTGCAAAGATCTTTGTGGGTTACGACGCCGAACTGTTTGCGCTGACAAGCCATGCCTTCCGGCTGTTTGCTTTTTCCTTCCTGCTTGCCGGATTCAACATCTTCGGCTCCTCCTTTTTTACGGCGCTCAACAACGGGGCTGTTTCGGCTGCCATTTCGTTTATGCGGACGCTGATTTTCCAGACTGCCTCCGTACTGCTTCTGCCGGTTTTCTTCGGCGTGGACGGCATCTGGTGGGCGATCACCGTCGCGGAAGTATGCGCCTGCATTCTGTCCGCCGTCTTTCTATTCGCAAAACGCGGGCGTTATCATTACCTGTGATGATAACGCCCCGCCATACAGCCGCCACATGACCGACCGCTACCCCTGCTTCACGATCCGGTAATAAGTTCTGGCCGTGATCAGATAACTCACGCCGTACACTAACACGAACATCGCCGACACGCCGATGATACTCACGCGAATATCCGCATATCAAACAGGGATATCACCGCAAAGAGACACTTGACCATAAACATGCCCGCCATCGTATGAAGAAGCGCCCCTGCAAGCGGCAGTCCGAAGACCATCCGAATCTGTCTGTGTACCGCCCCCAGAATCTCCCGGTCACTCATACCGACCTTCTGCATGATCCCGAAGTTATCCCTGTCTTCATACCCTTCCGTGATCTGCTTATAGTACATGATCAGGATCAGACACATGAAGAAGATCATGCCAAACAGAATACCGATAAACAAGAGGGAACCGTATGTGATCTGATTATTTTCTCTCCAGTCCACGCCGTTTTGCAATTCGTCAAATCCCGGCTGTCTCTGTCCCCATTCACTCAGTTCCCCGATAAACGCCTTTTTCTCCTCGTCCGCACCTTCCAGAAGAATCCTGACACGCTGTATCTCATCGTCCTTTATAAAACCGGCTGTATCCTCCACACCGCATGCCTTACACCATGCAAGAATACATGCGTCCCGCACCGCTTTGTCCTTTACCACCATCATATATCTGCTGTTATACGTATTACCTTCTGCTTTCGGGTACGAGAAAAAACCTTCAAGTTCTTCCTGTACCTGCAATATTTGACCAAATAAGTCAACAGTATCATATCCGAAATCCGGACCGCTGCTGTAGATAAGCACCTCATTTTCTTCCAGACTGACTGTGCGGTTTTCCATACGGTTATAATCCTCCTGCACCAGAAGCTCAAACTGATATTCGTTTGCATAATCCTCACCCGTCTGCAGCCCGAATCTGTTTCCCGTCTGCCTGACATGAAGCGTCACCTCATCATATACATCTATCCGCTCCGCCTTCAGACCATACCGATCCTCCAGCACATCTATCTCCTGCCGGATATCCTGCAGCGATACCTTATCTCCTCTGTAAGCCAGTTTCAGATCATACGGATATACAAAATGCGTACATCCGTCCAGCCCGGCACAAAGCGCAACCGTACAGATCAACGTAATAAGCGCCATCGTAGAGAAAATACAGATGTTGGACAGACTCGCCGCGCTCTTCTTCATGCGGTAAAGCATACCCGAAACGGTGATAAAATTCTCCGGCCTGTAATAGTTTCTCTTCCTCGTCTTCATCCATTTCAGGAAGGCAATGCTGCCGGACGTAAACAGAAAATACGTTCCGATAATCACCAGTAAGACCGCCAGAAAGAAACTAATAAAAATCATTGAATCAAGCTGCGAGGTGATCGAACAGTAGTAGCCGCCGCCGAGCGCCGCCACGCCGAGTATTGCATAAAGCCACAGAAATCTCGGCTCCTTCTCTCCCTTCTTGCTGCCGCTCATCAGTTCAATCGGTCTGGCCTTGCCTACCTCCCATAAACTGCCTGCATAATTGACCAGATATACCACTCCGAAGTAGACCATGGTCTCCCGAAAAGCCGCCGGTTCAAACACAAAACCGATATCCGCCGGCATCCTGCATATCCTAAGAAGCAGCAGAAAGAACAGCTTGGACAACACGACGCCGAATATGGTTCCTCCGCACAGCACGCCCGCATAGAGCAGAAGCGACTCAAAAAACATCATGGCACCGATATGCTTCTTTTCCAATCCCAGCATATGGTACAGGCCGAATTCTTTCCGCCGCCTTTTCACAAGAAATCCATTCGCATAGATCAGAAAGATCAACAGAATAATGGAAAGCAGCCCTTTACCAATCTCCAGCATGATCCACATATACGCGCTTTTGGGCATCAGCTTGATAATGTCATTATGCAGGATCGACGCAAATACAAAATAAGTAAAGACAGAAAAAATCCCTGCTGCCAGATACGGGTAATAGACATTGCCGTTGCTCACAATACCTTTGCGGGCCAGCTTCGGTAACAGCTTTATGCGCAGCTGACCAGTCGGTTGATGCATCTTACTCATGCCGGATACGCCTCCTTTCCGTCCGCCTCCGGATCGCCCTCACTCTGTACCTGCGTCTGCAGTACGGTCAGCGTATCCGATATCATCTTATACATAGCGTCGTTGCTCTGATTGCCCTTATAGATCTGATGAAACACACAGCCGTCTTTGATAAAGAGAACGCGTCCCGCGTGGCATGCGGCCTGGATGCTGTGTGTCACCATCAGGATCGTCTGCCCGTCCCGGTTCACTTCCCCGAACAGCTTTAACAGTTTGCCAGCGGCTCTGGAATCCAGCGCGCCGGTCGGCTCGTCTGCCAGAATGATATCCGGCTGCGTGATCAGTGCACGGCAGGCTGCCGCCCGCTGTTTCTGTCCGCCGGATACCTCGTAAGGATATTTTTCCAGTATATCCACGATCTCCAGCTTTTTCGCAAGCGGGAGCATCCTCTCCTCCATCGTCCCATAATCTACGCCTGCCAGCACGAGCGGCAAATAGATATTGTCCTTCAGCGACAAGCTGTCAAGCAGATTGAAATCCTGAAAAACAAATCCCAGGTGCTCCCGCCTGAACGCGCAGAGTTCTCTGTGCCTGATCTCTGTGAGGTCTCTTCCGTTTAAGAGCACCTGTCCGCTGGTCGCCTTATCCAGAGACGCCAGGATATTAAGAAGCGTCGTCTTACCCGAACCGGACTCTCCCATGACCGCCACATACTCTCCCTCCTCAACAGAGAAATTCACATCGCTCAGTGCCTGTACTTTCACCGAGCCGAATCGTGTGGTATATACTTTTTTCACATTTTTTACTTCTAACAGTGCCATATGATATCTGCTCCTCTCCGTCTTTCTATTTATGGAAACCAAACGCTCCCGTCTCCCATACTTTTACGTGCTGTCCCGGGTCTTCTACCATATTTTCCTCTATCCGGGCACAAGTTCATTATAGAAAAAGAAGAAATGCGCTGCCATGCATAAGGCTTACATTTCCTCTCCGTATTCTTACAGTTTTGTCACATATGAAACTGACCGCTTTCATATACTTTCTACCTCGAGCTGCCTGAATCCCAGAATGACCTTCGTCCCCTGTCCCAGAACAGATCTGACCTTCATCGTATGGGACATTCTGCTCATAATCCGCTCGCACAGATACAGCCCGAGACCGGTGGATCGTTTATCCTGCCTCCCGTTATATCCTGTAAAACCGCGTTCGAAGATCCGCGGAAGGTCACCCTCTCTTATACCGATTCCCGTATCTTCGATCACCAGGCAGGATACTTGTCCCCTGTCCGGATTACCCGCTTCGTCCGATCCGTAGATCGCGATACCACCCCGATGCGTATACTTTAATGCATTGGAAAACACCTGCTCCACGACAAATCCCAGCCACTTTTCATCTGTCACTGCCTGCAGTGCAAACTCCTCCATTCGAAAAGAAAGTCCGCTGCGCAGAAACAGAACCGAGTATTTTCGCACCGCCTGTTTTACGATCTCATATACATTATATTCCCGAAAAAGGAAATCCGAAGACGGACTGTCCAGCCTCGCAAAGTAGAGAGCCATCTGCGCATACTGTTCGATTTTAAATAACTCTTCCGACTCTCTCTGCCTGTCCTCCTCATTTTGCAGAAGCAGTCTGAGCGCCGCGATCGGCGTCTTGATCTGATGCGTCCACATCGTATAGTAGTCCGCCATTTCTTTCTGTCTCTCGTCAAATCGTGTCAGAAGCCTTCTCTTCTCCTGCTCCTCCTCTATCGCCAGCTGCCGGTACAGCTTCTCCGGCAGGCTTTTCGCTTCCGGCAGTCCACTCAATTTTTCTTCTTCCTTCTGCAATGCCCGGAACAACACGCGGCATTTTCCGCTGTAAGACAGATAATCTACCAATATGGCCAGTACACCGAAAAACAGCGTCAGTTCCGCCGCATACAGCATATTCCTGAACACATGAAGATAATCGCAGAGCACAATCATCGCGAAAAACACTGCCGCGATCATCAGGTATACCAGTACCTGTTTATATCTGTCCCGGATATACGAATGTCTGATCTGTCTGTTGATCTCTTTCTGATTTATCATTGTTTTATTCCCCATTCCTGCTCAGTCTGTGAGTCTCAGCGCAGACCCGGAACTGCATCCGCCGCCAGTTGATATCCCACGCCTTTCTTCGTCATGATAAAATTATGTATCCCGGCTTCCTCCAGCCGTTTCCGGAGACGGTTCATGTTGACCGTCAATGTGTTGTCATCCACAAAGCATTCGTCGTCCCACAGCTTCTTCATAATGTTCTCCCGGCTTACCGTACCGCCGGCATGTTCGTAAAGACACTGCAGAATCCTGAATTCATTCTTTGTCAGTTCGATCTTTGTTCCCTGGTACAGAAGACTCATGTCCGTCAGATTTAAAATCACATTTCCGTGTTCCATCACCGACGACTGCTGCTGGAAGGAATAGGTCCTGCGCAGGATCGCCTGTACTTTGGCAAGCAATACTTCCAGATCGAAAGGTTTCATGATAAAATCATCGCCGCCCATATTCATCGCCATGACAATATTCATATTGTCAGAGGCGGACGAGACAAATACGACCGGCACCTGCGATATCTTTCTGATCTCACTGCACCAGTAATATCCATTGTAAAAGGGCAGCCCGATATCCAGAAGCACGAGCTGCGGATCAAAGGAAAGAAACTGCGGCAGTATATTCTCAAAATCTGTCACGCACGCTGTCTCATACCCCCAGCGGTCCAAATATTTTCCGATCTCCTCTGAGATCGTATTATCATCCTCGATAATAAGTATTCTATACATTGTACAGTCCTCCCTTCCCGTCAATCCACTCCGGCCGCACAAATACCGGGAATTTCCTGTAGAGCAATAGAAAGCACGGGGTGTTTCAACTGAAACAGTCCCATGCCTTCATCGCATGATCTTGATTTTATACACGCTATCCACGCGGATGTGCCTTCGCATACACCTCGCGGATGTGGCTGTGATTTAAGTGCGCGTATATCTGTGTCGTAGAAATATCGGAGTGCCCCAGCATCTCCTGTACGCTTCGCAGATCCGCTCCATTCTCCACAAGATGCGCTGCGAAAGAATGTCTGAGCGTATGCGGCGTAATGTCCGCTTTGATATCCGCTTTCTTTGCATAATATTTAATCAGTTTCCAGAACCCCTGCCTGCTCATCGGCTGTCCGGAACAATTTGCAAACAGCACATCGGAATTCTTATTCTCCAGCATGTCGTCCCGCGTACCGTCCAAATATCGCATCATGGCATTTTTCGCTTCTGTCCCGAAAGGAATTACCCTTTCTTTATTGCGGTCACGGCACAGAATAACTCCCATCGGCAGATTTACATCCGAGACCTTAAGCGTGATCAACTCCGTCACCCTGATTCCGGTGGCATAAAGAAGTTCCAGCATCGCCTTATCCCGGATCTCTTTATGCGTATCTCCGGAAGGCTGCTCCAGAAGCCGTACCACTTCGTCAGGCGACATGATCTCCGGCACTTTCTTCTCGATTTTCGGCGCCTTTAGCGGTCCCGATATATCTTCCTCTATGGTTCCCTCCTGTACCAGATAATGATAAAAAGCTTTTAACGATGCAATGTTGCGGGATACAGTAGCCGCGGCAAATTTATTGTCTTCCAGATATTTCACATAATCTTCCAGATCCGCCCCTGTTACAGAGCCTATCTCTTGTATCCCCCGCTGTGCCATAAAATTCTGCACTTTCTCCAGATCCCTCTTATATGACATCTCTGTATTCGCAGAAGTCCCCTTCACATTATGTAAATACGTTATAAATGCCTTGATCTCTTTTTCCATGAAACCGGAAATCCTTCCCTGAGCGACCCCTCTTATGTAAATCATCTCATCGTCTGCCTATCATTATAATCAGAATTCTAAAGAAAAGCAAATGGATTTTTTCCCGATTTTACGGGCATTTCAGCCATATTTCCAGGAAAGCACAACATATCGGCAGCCTCACAATTTATGTCTACTATATATTGAAAAACCGCATATAAAGATTTTTTTAAAAAATCTTTAGGATAAAATGCAGCATTTTAGGATTAACATAACTTTCCACCAGGCATCCTATTATGACAACTACAACGATACTGATCATTTCTATTCCTTTTTTCAAATAACTCTGCCTGCTGGTTCTGATATAGTGATCGCCGTACGACCCCTTAACATACAATAGCCGATTCATGTTTAACGTCCAGACAAATAATGCGATATAGGCAGGAATCAACAGAAGCCCCTGCGGAAACACGCCCGCCGCCATCAGCAAAAGCCCGCGTATTCCATAGCGGATTACTGCGACCGAAAGCAGGCAGCCCGCTGCCAGTCCGGTATAACACACATATCCGCAAACTGCCGGAATCCCGATCATGGTAGTCCCCAAAATGCCAAGCATAAAGACCGTGAACAATCTGTGCTTCATAATATAGCCGAAGAGTTCTCCGCCGTCAGGCACACTGTTCTTCAGACGCAATATCATTTCCGTTCCCAACAGACTGCCGTTTCTGATCCATGTATCATACCCCGCATTGACAATCAGAATCCCGAGAAAAAGCCCGATCATAAACAGATATATCACATAATAGAAGTTTTTCTGTGAAGGCTGCTGCACTTTGTTCTCCCTCTTTCATGACTCTTCCTAATGTATATGTCCATAAAACGGTGTACATGCAGCTTTTTTCTCCGAACAGTGTCCGTTTCGTAAGCACACTGAATGCCTGCAAGCGCCCTAAATTCCTGCAAGCGCACCGCAACACCTGTATTCGTATTGTCATAACACAAAAAACACCGGCAAAAGCAAAATATTTCACTTTCGCCGGTATCTTTCATTTCCGGTATTCATCCGAATGCTGCTATGATGTCATACGTCTACTTTAATACAGATCCCGCAGTGTCTCGTTATCCATAATCGCTTCATAGAAGGACTTATTGATATCCGCAAATTTTGCCACCATATTAGGAATATTATCCAATATGGGATTACTCAGCATTTTCTTCTCTTTCAGGTATTCCATCGCCAGTTCATGTGCCAGTTCTTTTGCTTTAGCTTCATTCATAAATCATTTCTCCTTTATCAGTTCCATGCACGCCTGAATTTCTCTATACAATAGCATCCGTCAAGACACTCTGCAGATACATCTGCCTGCTGTCAGTTTGTTCCGTTACAATATTTATTGTAATACGCCAGAATCGCCGAAACGGTCTTGCCGTCCTGAATCTTGCAGTCGTAGATCATCTGCACCAGTTCTTCCGCATCACAGCTTACCACATCCAGAAATTCATCCTCGTCCAGATGCTGTGCGCTGCGCATTAAATCAGTCGCTACATAGACATCAATCTTCTCGTCACAGAAAGCAACAGTCGTGCGAAGAGATAATAGCAGTTCCAGTTTCCCCGCCTTATATCCGGTTTCCTCTTCCAGTTCTCTCGCCGCTGCCAGATCCGTAGGCTCATTCATATCATTCAAGCCGCCCGCCGGAATCTCCAGCGTCTCTCGGTCCAGCGCGTTTCTGTACTGTCTGACCATCAGAAGCTTACCGTCATCCTTCACGGCCACCACAGCAGCCGCTCCCTTATGCCGGATATAGTCCCATTTGGCAATATTGCCGTTGGGAATCCTGATAGTATCCTGATAATAGTCTATGATTGCACCCTTATGCACCAGTTCTCTGCCAATGCGTTCGTACTTTTCCATATATACCTCTTACTTTCGCTGCGCTTATACTTCCAACAGTTTCTCTACACTGACTAACTTGACACAAAGTACGAACAGATCCACCGCCGCTGCCAGTTCTTCCATAGAAGGATAGGAAGGCGCGATACGAATGTTGCTGTCCTTCGGATCGATCCCGTAAGGAAATGTCGCTCCGGCGCCTGTCAGAACAACGCCCGCCTCTTTACACTTTGCAACGATCGCTTTGGCACAGCCTTCCATCGCATCGAAAGAGATAAAATACCCGCCGAGCGGTTTCGTCCAGCTGCCGATTTCCAACCCGTCAAGTTCTCTGTCCAGAACGCTTAAAACCTTCTCAAACTTAGGTCTTATGATGTCGGCACTCTTCTTCATATGCGCCATCATACCATCCAGGTCCTTAAAATATCTGACATGGCGGAGCTGGTTAATTTTATCATAACCGATCGTCTGTACGGACATGCTCTTTTTTGCATCCTCAATATTTGCCCTGGAAGCAGCGAATCCGCCGATACCGCCGCCCGCAAAGCTGACCTTGGAGGTCGAACTGAATTTGAACACCATATCTGGATTGCCTGCTTTTTCACACTCATGCAGAATCTCTAGGATATAATCCTGTTTGTCGTCATATAAGTGATGAATCGTATAAGCGTTGTCCCAGTATATTCTAAAGTCCTCTGCGGCCGGTTTAAGAGCTGCAAAACGTTTCACTGTCTCGTCGGAGTAGGAAATTCCCTGCGGGTTAGAATACTTGGGCACACACCAGATGCCTTTTACCGCCGCATCTTCCTGCACATATTTTTCTACCAGATCCATATCAGGACCCGCCGGCGTCATCGGAATGTTAATCATCTCAATCCCGAAATGCTCGGTAATCTTAAAATGTCTGTCATATCCGGGAACCGGACACAGAAACTTGACTTTATCCAGTTTACACCACGGCGTGCTGCCGAGAATGCCATGCGTCATAGAGCGCGACACGGTATCATACATGATCGGCAGGCTCGCGTTGCCGTATACGATAACATTTTCTACCGGTACTTCCATCATCTCACCCATGAATCTCTTGACTTCCGGAATACCATCCACTAAACCATAGTTTCTGGTGTCCACTCCTGTCTCCGTATTCATATCCGATTCGGAATTCAAAACATCCATAAGCCCCATTGCTATATCAAGCTGTGCAGGCGCAGGTTTCCCTCTGGACATGTCCAGCTTCAATCCTTTCCCCTTCGCATCTACAAACTGCTTATCCAGTTGCGCTTTCAGTGACACAAGTTCTTCCCTGCTCATCTCTTTGTATGTTTTCATTGATCTAACCATACTCCTTTCTCTACCTGCAGATTATCAAAGATCAACGCATCTTTCTGGTACACCAGTAATGCATTGAATAATTGTATACAATCATACACTTTTAGTTATTTTACTATAGTTTCTGTATTTTCACAAGTAGATAGATAAGACAATTTTCTTGATAAAAGCGGGTTATTTATGGTCATTGTGTACATAATGTGGCTAAAACTATACTAATGTCATAAAATGCGCTTTCCTGATGATATGAAAAGCCCCGCAGATCTCTCTACGGGGCTATCAATACTATTTCGCATAGTCAATGACACGGCTCTCACGAATCACATTTACCTTGATCTGTCCGGGATACTCTAATTCAGCTTCAATCTGTTTAGAAATATCTCTCGCGAGTAATACCATATCAGAATCGTTAATCTGTTCCGGAACTACCATAACACGAATCTCTCTACCTGCTTGAATAGCAAAAGATTTATCAACACCTTTGAAATTGTTTGTAATGTCTTCTAATTGTTTTAGTCTTGTTGTATATGTTTCTAATGTTTCTCTTCTCGCACCCGGTCTTGCAGCAGAAATCGTATCAGCAGCCTGTACGAGACATGCGATCAGAGTCTGAGGTTCCACATCTCCGTGATGAGACTCAACCGCATTAATAACTGTCGGAGACTCTTTGTACTTTCTGCAAAGATCCACGCCGAGCTGAATATGCGAACCTTCCATCTCATG
>CAJTPS010000036.1 GCA_910578555.1 uncultured Lachnospiraceae bacterium | reverse complement strand
TTATCATCCGGGTTCATGATGGTAAGCATAGCGCCTCTGTCAAGTGTTCCGTCAGGATTAAACTTAACGCCGCCCTTTGTATCAGGAACCTGTTTAATACAAACAACAATTTTCATTGTATTTTCTCTCCTTATATTATTTATTCGTTTATAATAGCTAGTGTTATCTCTAAGCCGGCACTCGCAAATGATAAGCTGTCTTACTTAAGCAGAGATCCGGAGATAACCATTCTCTGGACTTCGCTTGTGCCTTCGTAGATCTCTGTGATCTTCGCGTCACGCATCATACGCTCTACATCGTACTCTCTGATGTAGCCGTAACCGCCGTGGAGCTGAACAGCCTTGGTGGTCACTTCCATAGCAACCTCTGCGGCATATAACTTCGCCATAGCCGCCTCTACGGAGTAAACCTTCTGGGTAGCCTTCGCCATAGCAGCCTTGTATACAAGAAGCTGTGCAGCCTGCACCTTGGTAGCCATGTCAGCAAGCTGGAACTGTGTATTCTGGAACGCGCCGATGGTTCTGCCGAACTGTTTTCTCTCTTTTACATACTGGATCGTTGTCTCCAGAGCTCCCTCTGCAAGACCGAGAGCCTGAGAAGCAATACCGATACGGCCGCCGTCCAGTGTGTGCATAGCGATACCGAAACCTTTACCCTGCTGTCCGAGCAGATTGTCCTTCGGGATACGGCAGTCTGTAAAGATCAACTCATATGTGGATGAACCACGGATACCCATCTTCTTCTCTTTCGTACCGAAAGTAAAGCCGGGTGTGCCTTTTTCAACGATAAATGCGGAGATTTCCTTGGTCATTCTGCCGCGCTTCTCAACCGTACCGGTAATTGCGAAGATAACATATACGTCAGCTTCCTTACCGTTTGTGATGAAGCACTTGGAGCCGTTTAATACCCACTCGTCACCGTCAAGAACCGCCTTGGTCTGCTGTCCCTGAGCGTCTGTACCTGCACCGGGCTCTGTCAGACCGAATGCGCCTAACTTCTCACCTTTTGCAAGGGGAACCAGATATTTCTGTTTCTGTTCTTCTGTACCGTAGGTCATGATCGGATCACAGCACAGAGATGTATGTGCGGATACAATAACACCTGTTGTTCCGCAAACTTTGGAGAGTTCCTCTACACACATAGCATATGTAAGAGGATCACAGCCCTGTCCGCCGTACTCCTTCGGAACAGGGATTCCCAGAAAACCTAATTTAGCCATCTTCTCAACGGTCTCTCTCGGGAACGCTTCTGTCTCGTCTACCTCCTGAGCGAGAGGTTTTACTTCTTTTTCAGCGAACTCTTTAAAGAGCGCTCTCGCCATTTCATGTTCTTTGCTTAAAGTAAAATCCATGATTTTTTATTCCTCCATGTTTATTTTATTCTATCTCTTTAAGATAAGCAGACTCAAAATGCTTCGCATTTTTCGTTCGCGTTGCTCTCAGTCTGCTTATTTCGAATAATCAAAAAATCCTACGCCGGTCTTTCTGCCGAGCTTCTTCTCTTCCACCATCTTCTTCAGAAGCGGCTGCGGAGCATACTTCTCGTCCTTGGTCTCGTTGTAGAGAACTTCCATAATCGCCAGACAGATGTCCAGACCGATCAGATCGCCAAGGTGAAGCGGTCCCATGGGATGGGAAGCGCCAAGCTGCATAGCTACATCAATGTCTTCAGCAGATGCTGTACCTGCATCGAGAACACCGATTGCCTCGTTTACCATCGGAATCAGGATTCTGTTTACTACAAATCCGGGAGCTTCCTTAACCTGTACGGGAGTCTTGCCGATCTCTGTTGCGATCGCGGTAATCTTATCTACCATATCCTGCGGCGTGTTCTCGCCTCTGATTACCTCTACCAGTTTCATTCTGTCAGCCGGGTTGAAGAAATGCATACCGATCATCGGTCTGTCCAGTCCTTCTCCGATCTTGGTTATGGAAAGAGAGGATGTGTTGGAAGCAAACATGCAGTCTTTCTTTACGATACCCATCAGTTCTTTAAAGATTGCCTGCTTGATCTCCATTTTCTCAAGAGCAACTTCTACGATCAGGTCACAGTCTGTACAGATACCGTTCAGACCGGTTGTGATCTTGCCCATGATCTCGTCAGCCTTTTCCTGACTGATCTTCTCTTTGCCTACGAGGAAATTCATGTTCTTCTGAATCTTGGCCTTGCCGCCCTCTGCATACTCTTCTTTGATATCGCAAAGGCAGACTTCATATCCGTCTGTCATAGCGAATGCCTGTGCAATACCGGAACCCATTGTTCCCGCACCGATAATACCTACTTTCATTGTAAGTCCTCCTTTATATTATAATTAATTTTATACGTCACTCGAAAACCCTTTTTCTTCGCAAAATCGTGCTTGTACACTCTGATTTTCTCGTTGTACGCCGTCATAAAGCAAATGTCACTTCGCGTCACCTGCTTTTTCTGACGACTAGCAGTTTTTAAACGGCTCTTTCACTTTTTCCTTATTCTTGTCAAGGAAGAATGCCATGCCGTACTTCTGGTCTTCTGTCTCGAAGCAGTCACCGAAAAGTTTCTCTTCGATCACGATCGCCTCATCCATGCCAGCCTCCAAGCCGTCATTAATCGCTTTCTTGCAGTTGCGAACAGCGATCGGCGCATTCTTAGCGATACCTGCTGCCATCTTCTCAGCTGCCGCCATCAACTCTTCCTGCGGGTATACGGCATTCACAAGACCGATTCGAAGCGCCTCGTCAGCCTTGATGTTTCTTGCCGTGTAGATCATCTGCTTCGCCATGCCCGGTCCTACGATCCTGGCAAGTCTCTGCGTGCCGCCGAAGCCCGGTGTGATGCCGAGACCTACTTCCGGCTGCCCGAATACGGCATTGTCGGAACAGATTCTGATATCGCAGCTCATGGAGATCTCACAGCCGCCGCCGAGTGCAAAGCCATTCACTGCCGCGATCACAGGAACCGGGAATGTCTCTAATTTGCGGAACACATCATTGCCTTTCTTGCCGAAAGCCTCGCCCTCCGCTTTAGTGAGCGTGCTCATCTCGCCGATATCAGCACCTGCCACAAAAGATTTCTGACCTGCACCGGTTAAGATCAGGCATCTGACCTCATTGAGATCCACGCCGTCCAGAGTCTTGTCAAGCTCGTCCAGCACAGCAGAGTTAAGCGCATTCAGCGCTTTCTCACGGTTGATGGTGATGATGCCGACCTGTCCTTTTACCTCATATAGTACAAATTCCATTGTATGTGTCTCCTTATTCAACATATTTCAAAACTATGTGCCCCAGAGAATGCCTGTGTCCCAGACACTCTGTTTCATACTGAGAATACCCGTATTCCGGGTATTCTCCTATGCGCAAAAATTTGTAATGCAACTCGCAGAACTTCCTGACAAAGCGTCCTGTGACGCAGGCTTTAGAAGTTCTTCTCACGCTAACCTCCATGTCACAGCTTTGCTGTGCCTCAAAATCCAAAGACAAGCAAACTTGTCTGGGAGAATGCCCCGTTTTTGGGCATTCTCTTAAACATTTAGCAACTCTTAGGCTGCGTTCTTTGCTGCCTTAGAGTTGGTTAATGTTTTTCTCGCTCTAGTCTCTCTCGACGATCGTAGCGCAGCCCATGCCGCCGCCGATACACAGCGTAGCAAGACCCTTCTTAGCGTCCTTGGCTTCCATCTCATGAAGCAGTGTTACGAGGATACGGCAGCCTGAAGCGCCTACCGGATGTCCGAGTGCAATTGCACCGCCGTTCGGATTGAGCTGTTTATCCACATCAATGCCGAGTTCCTTACCTACTGCTACGGACTGAGCGGCAAAAGCTTCATTTGCCTCGATGATATCGAAGTCTTCAATCTTGTAGCCGGCCTTAGCCATAACCTTCTTGGTAGCCGGTACCGGACCGATACCCATAACCTCCGGTCTGCAGCCTGCAAGTGCGCCTGCCACGAATGTAGCCATAGGCTTCACGCCTAACTCTTTTGCCTTCTCTTCACTCATCACAACAACCGCTGCCGCACCGTCGTTGATGCCGGAAGCATTACCTGCCGTAACGAATCCGTCGGGATTGATTGTGCGCAGTTTCTGAAGACCTTCGATCGTGGAACCCGGTCTCGGTCCTTCATCAACCTTGAACTCTACCATTTCTTTCTTCTTCTTGATCATAACAGGTACGATCTCTTTATCAAAAGCGCCGTTCTTCTGCGCTTCCTCAGCCTTTAACTGGCTCTTAAGAGCGAACTCGTCTAACTCTTCACGGGTAAGTCCCCACTCCCTGCAGATATTGTCTGCAGTTGTGATCATATGATAATCGTTGAAAGCATCCCACAATGCATCCTTGATCATCGTATCAACCAGCGTACCGTTGTTCATTCTGTAACCGTAACGTCCCTGCATCATAGCGTAAGGAGCCATGGACATGTTCTCCATACCGCCTGCAACAACGATGTCTGCATCGCCTGCCTGAATCATCTGTGCCGCCATGTTGACACAGTTAAGACCGGAACCGCACACTACGTTAATGGTAACTGCCGGAACCTCATTGGGAATCCCTGCTTTAATGGAGGACTGACGAGCCACGTTCTGACCCTGTCCTGCCTGGATGACACAACCCATATATACCTGATCAACTTTCTCCGGCGCAACCCCTGCTCTGTTCAACGCCTCTTTGATTACGATTGCTCCAAGCTCTGCAGCCGGAGTCGTGCTTAAGCCACCGCCCATTGTACCGATAGCTGTACGACAAGCACCTGCCAAAACAACTTTCTTTGCCATCTTTTTTCCCTCCATTGTGGTGTTTTATTTTTAGATAGTTCTTTGAATTTCGAGACTGACAACGATTGTTATTTTTTTATCATTGTCCGCTTTTCCTATTGTATCATAGAGGTATCCTTTTTGCAATGCTTTTCTACCTCAGGATCTGCCATTTCACGGGTTCGGCGCCACTCTTTCGTATCCCCGATCTTCGCCACGTCGCTGCGGTTTCTATACAGGAATTTGGTCAGTTCATAGCAGTCCACCCAGATCTCATTATTACCCTCTTTCTGTGATTCGTCAAATATAAGTTGAAGTCCCCAGTGAAG
Source organism: uncultured Lachnospiraceae bacterium (assembly GCA_910578555.1). GTDB lineage: Bacteria > Bacillota > Clostridia > Lachnospirales > Lachnospiraceae > UBA3282. Next base: position 14,954 of record CAJTPS010000036.1, on the reverse strand, counting down.
GTGTACGGTTTTGATATTATTGACATTCTCTTTCGTGCTGTAACCGGTGTGCCCCATGTATCCGATCACGTCTCCCGCCGTGACCACACTGCCCTCCTCAAGTCCTTCCGCATACGGATAATTTTGACGCAAATGCGCGTAATAATAATATCTGCTGCCGTCAAAACTGCGTATACCGATGCGCCAGCCGCCGTACTGGTTCCAGCCAAGCGCCTCCACGACGCCGGACTCGATGCAGATTATGGGCGTGCCGACCTGGCCCATCATGTCATGCCCCAGATGGGGTCTGGAATACCCGTAGCTTCTCGAAGCTCCGAAATCATCATAATGACTGTAATCAAACCCTTTTGCAATCGGGGAAAAAGCTTTCAACCCATAGTAGCGGTTCCACTGGTTCTCCTCCTTTAAAGAAAATTCACCGACCATTCCGCCAAGCACCGCCGTATATGCTTCCAGATAATAATCATAGTACTCCATATCTTTCGTCAGTTCTTCCATGGTTGTCTCACCGTCAGCCAGTTTCTGTGCCGCTTCGTTAATCTTTTTTACACTGTTCTTATCGAACTTGCCCCCGGTCTTCGCACCCTCATATGCGAGCAGTTCGATCCAGTTCAGATGCACATCCTTCTCATATGACTCCACATCCAGATCGTATGCGGCCGCCATCGCCTCACAGGTCACATTAAACTCCACCCACTTTATGTAATTGCCATCTGCAGTCACCTCAACCGCTTCGCCGTTATCCGATACCCACAGGCTTTCTTCCCCTGTTCCTGCCTGCCCTTCCCAACTGCCGGTCAGTTCCCTGGTAATGGCCACACAGCCCAGCGCCAGGAGCAGCAGCAGTTCGACTCTGATGGCATATCCGATCCTGCTTCCCGTCTTCCTGCCGCTTGGATGCACTCTCCTGTGCCAGCCGTCTCTGTCCCTGCTCTTATCGTTTCTTTTCCCTGTCCCCATATACACTCCATTGCCATCCGTGCCAGCCACGCAACGCTCTGCGCTGCCGCCGAAGCGCCATACATCGTGACCGCGCGGGCAGATTTATGGTTATGTATATGAAAAAAGCCTGCAGGTTATGTCAGCCCGCAGGTTTTCATATCGTCATATGTGATTTTTATCCATAACAGCCGGTTTACCCCTTACGTCGGTACACAAACTCCCTTTGAATCACGAAACTCAAGAGAAACAGCAGGATATCCACCGGCATCTTGACAAACATCTCCGTGCCGCCGGTCAGTCCGTACAGGGCGTCTACCAGAAAAGCACTGCAAAACATCTGACAGACGGCAAGCAGTAAATATTTTCCAGCCGTGACCGCAAGATTCCCTTTGCTCTGAAATACCACACGATAATTGATCAGGAAATTGTATACCGCAGAAATCACCCGCGCACACACGGTCGCCGCCACAATATACGAAATCCCACACACATCCTCTCCGAACGGCAGAAACGTCATACAGAACATCTGGAAAAGCAGCAGATCCAGCACGCTCGATGAGAGTGACGAAAAGAGAAATTTCCCGAACACCAGATAGATCCGCACGGAATCCTTGACCGGGTTGAAATGGCTCGTCCTGTTTTCCTCGATATAGACAGTCTCCACAGCCACTTCCCTGATCGGAATATTCAGGTTTTTCGTCTCGATCAGCATGTTCGTCTCATATTCAAACCGCTCTCCCTTCACCTGCATCAGTTCCTTCATGAAAAAAACGGGAATCGCCCGCAGTCCGGTCTGGGTATCCGAAACGTTCAGGCCCAGCAGATACCGGAACACCCTTCTCGTGCACTTGTTGCCAAAGGATGACCTGACCGGTACGGAGGGCGCGTCGAAATCCCGGCACCCCAGGATCAATGTCTCCGGATTCTCGCAAAGCCCGCGCGCACAGGCCAGAATATCCGCCGGCGTGTGCTGTCCGTCCGAATCCGCGGTCACACAGCCCGCCGCGCCCCCATATACCCGCAGGCAATGGTTGAACGCCGTCTTCAGCGCCCTGCCCTTGCCCAGATTGACGGCATGGTGCAGCACGGTACAGTTCTCCATCGCCTCCGCCCGCGCGAAAAGCGGCTCATACTGTTCCCCGCTGCCGTCGTCCACCACGACCACATGGCAGACTCCCGCCTCCTGCAGTGCACGCAGCAGCGTAATTAATTTTTCATCCGGTTCATAGGAAGGTATGATTACCGGGATCTCATAATATGAAGACATAAATGTCCCTTTCCATTATCATGTATTTATCCGTTACAATCCTGTTCTTACATGCTTCATTTTCATTTCGCTCACACGTCTTATTCCGTGCAGTGTCATATCCTGCGGCCTGTGTAATCGTAACAGTTCAGCCTTCGGCTTCACTGTCACTCCTGATGCACACAAAATGCTCCAAAGTCGCATTTTGGCGCTTTCACAACTCATAAAATCGCATACAGAGCGATTTTACTCGCGGAATAGTGCAAGGCTGAACTGTTACGTATAATCTATTGTGAAACCTGTGTCAATTTCATCCTGCCCTCATCATCTGCGATCTGATACAGCACCCCGCACCGGAACGCGCCGTCCGCCGTAATCCCGTCGAACACAGCGCCCGCATCGGCGTCCGTCTCCTCCGCATAGAGATAAGCGGCGTGTGTTGCCCTTATCTCCTGCACCATCCAGTCCGCAGGCGCATCGTCAAGATTGACGCTCCGATACACCACCGATACCGGCGATGCCTCATAAGCCGTATAACTGTTGTTGACCCACCGCGGCACATCGCCTCTCCTGATATAGCACACCCGCGTACCGCTGTCTCTTCCGAGAATCCTGACCGCATCGAGGAACTGCGCCTCGTCCTGTCCGATCATGTCCGCCCGCTCCGCCAGCTTCTCCTCCACCGTGTCCCGGTATCCGATGAGACCATGATACCCAACCCGGTAACCCGCTGTCAATGCCACGAAAAGGATAAAGCACAGATAAGCCCCGTATTTTTGTAAAAATACCGGCATTTTCTCCCTTTGGTCTTCCCTTTGGAAAAGACTGCCGCCCCGTTCCAGCCATACGCCGCCAAGAAACAGCAGCGTCCCCACGGTAAAAGGCGCGCCGTACCGCTCTATAGACGAGATCATGCCTGCCGGCTCCAGATACTGTGTCTCCATGGCAAAGATTGTGATATGTGCCAGAAAGATAATTCCATAGAAAAGCACGCCGCTGACCACAGTGAACCACAGTATAATACGTCCTTCCCGGCGGGGCAGCAGCGCATGTCCTGCGGAACTCTTTTTACCTCCCGCCCGATAGAAAAGCACCACAATCGCGCAGACGCACAAATACAGCCCGAGCGGCGTCAGATCGATCGCCGGGCTCTTCTCCTTATGGAGCGGCGAACCCACGAATGCTTTCAGAAACGCGCCCGCAAACTCGCCCGTGTAACCGGAAATGCCGTACTCGTCCGTCGTCATATATTTTACCGCGGTGGCCGTCGTCTTCGTCACCCGGCGCATAAGCAGACAGAACGCCAGCCAGCTGCCGCCGGTCAGGACCGGTACTGCGGCCGTTACCGCCAGCCCCGGGCGCCGGCTTCCTCTGCCTCTATATGCCAAAAGAAAGACCAGACCAAACAGCGCCCATACAAAGCCGATGGACTTTACCAGTACCAGAATGCCGAGATAGAGCGCCAGTCTTACGTCATAAAAATGAATTCCCGTCTCCCTCCCCGTATCTGTCACTGCATACAGAAAACTGCCATAGATACACGCCATTGTCAGGTCTGCGCAGAAGCCGTCGTAGCCATAGACTTCCGCTATACTCGGCAGAAACCACAGCGCCGCAGCCATACCGGCCATAACGGCTGCATTCCTGCCTTTTAACCCCCGCAGCAACGGCAGCATAAACACCAGATTCAGCGCATAATACCCCGCAAACGCCAGTCCTTCCTGATATTCACGCGGATTCAAATGCAGAAACCACCATTTCATCAGCTGTGCCGCCGGCGGGTAATCCCCGAACTCCGATGCGACATTGGCATATTTACCTGCAAACCCGTCCAGGAAATACAATGCTTTCACATCCGCCGCCCAGAAATTAATGTCGTCCCACCATGTTACTGCTTTACCGGAAGTACACACCACGACTACAGTCAGAAGAAATACCGCGGTCAGAAATGACGGTTGTGTCACATTATCCAGACATACTTTTCCAAAGTGCTTCCGCCGCTCCCGCCGCATCACTGCCAGCATGATGCCAAACGATACGATTGCCGCTGCCGCGATCCCGTCGATCCAGGACAGCCGCCCCACCATCGCCAGAGCGTACAGCACGAATATAAGCAGACAGGTGAAGACAGGCATAGCTTCCACAAGGCTCACGCGGAACAGATACGCCAGAAAAAGTATGCTGGCAAAAACAGCAATTATGTGTAATATTGTCACTCCATATATCATCACGATCCCATCTCCGTATCCGCACATTTCCGCCCATTCTCAATACCAGGCCTGTCCCTGTGAATCCACGGAGCAATCTCCTCAATATAAATTCATTTTTATTATACATACTCAGACATAATATTGCATCTGCTTCTTACATATATACTATTTTACACATAACATCACCCTGCCGGTGCCGGCAGGGTGATATTTCCATTTTGACTGCTTTCCTACATGCTTTCATCCGGTTCTTTAATCTTCCGGCTCAATCAGCCCGTAGGTATTTCCCTTTCTCTTATAAACCACATTGACCTGATCTGTCTCCGCATTGCAGAACACGAAGAAACTGTGTCCGAGCAGTTCCATCTGCACGCATGCGTCCTCCGGATACATAGGCTTAATGTCAAACTTCTTGCTGCGGATGATCTGTACCTCCTCATCCTCCATAAAGTCTTTCTCCATAAACTCCTGCTTGAAGAAAGAGCCGGCCTGTTTCTTATCGATCAGTTTATTCTTATATTTCTTAAGCTGTCTCTCAATAATCTCCTCTACCAGATCAATGGATACATACATGTCGCTGCTGACCTGTTCAGAACGAATGATGTTACCTTTCATCGGAATTGTTACTTCTATCTTCTGTCTGTCTTTCTCAACACTCAAAGTAACATGTACTTCCGTGTCTTCGGTAAAGTATTTCTCCAGCTTACCGATCTTGTCCTCCACTGCTGCGCGTAAACCATCTGTTACTTCAATATTTTTCCCAATAATTATAAATTTCATATCACTCATCCCTTCCATTGGATTATTGTATAGTCATTATAGCATATTTGTCCCACTTGTTGCAACAATTCATGAGACATGTTTCTTCTTTTTTGACACCTTGAATGTCAAGTGCTTTTATACGATTTACTGCCAAAAAATGCTTTTTCATGACAACTTCACAAAACATCCGTTCTTTCGGTTACCATAAATAAAATATATCCTTTCGCCAAAAATATCGTGGATATGGTGGATAACCCGGTGTATAAACTCATATTGCCCTAAAAACTGTTCTTCGAATCTGTGGATAACTTCTTTTTGCACAAGCAGCAAAAAACCATACCGTCCACACGTTCTGTACAAGATACACAAAGCGCAAAAAAAACCAGATCACACACATTGCGAAAAATCGTCTGCAAATTCCTGCAGCCGGACCTGAAAACTTTTCCCTGCCCGCTACGCCGCCCACACGTTACCTTACAGCAATGAGCCCCGTGAGGACGTGCGCATCATAAAAGGCGGCCATTTCTCAGCCGCCTTTGATAACATATATGATTTTTCAAAAGTTCTTAGAAGATTCTTCTGATCGAAAGAATGGAACGATACGTTGCACTGGACTCGATAATACCGGTCTTCGATGTAGATGCGTGCACGATCCGTCCGTCCCCGGCGTAGATTCCCACATGACCGGAATAGCAGATGATATCACCCGGCTGTGCATTTTCCAGACCGTTTACCGCTGCACCGACATTTCTGTCCGCCGCCGAAGAATGCGGCAGACTCACGCCAAAGTTCGCATATACGCTCATAACAAATCCGGAGCAGTCAGCGCCGTTTGTCAGGCTCGTTCCGCCGTACACATAAGGATAACCGATGAACTGTCTCGCAAACTTGACAACATCCGCTCCCGTGCTTCCTGTCGGGCTCTCGTAGGTCTTACCGTCGTCAGTTTTGCTCGTAGAAGAAGCATTTTCAGCCACTTTCTTGCTGGCCGCCTCTCTCGCCGCTTTTCTGGCTGCCTCTTCCTTCGCAAGTCTTGCGCTCTCTTCCTCAATAGACTCTGCCTTCACGAACTCGGTGGAAAGCGTCACATAATCGGCGGAAACATATCCGTCACCTTCCTCGATGTTAACCTTCACCCAGCCATCCAGTTCTTCTGTAACGATCAGATCCGCGCCGTCCGGAACATAGCCGATCACGCTCGCATCCAATCCCGGCTGTTCACGTACAAACAGTGTCTCTGTCGTAACCGTAGCAATACGAATACCTACCTCTTTCGCATAATCAACAGCCGCATCTCCGGTCACACAGTACTCACCCTTGACATAACCTTCCACGGAACCGGAACTGATCTTATACCATCCGTCTTCCTCTTCAATATAATTACCGACGGATTTATCATACAACTTACCGACAATATTACCTTCTTCACTGGGAAGATCCCTGACATTCACATAGTCATTGACCCTGGCAATCACCAGATTCTTAAAACTCTCCTCTTCTTCGGACAGTCCGATGTTCGCCGCCTCCTTCAGGTCTTCCGTGTATCCCTTACTGACAACAACCGTATCCTCGATCTTCTTGGAAGTCGTGCTGACCTTGTCTTCTGTACTCGCCATATCTGCAAAAGCACCGACCTGTACACTGCCGACACTGATACCGCTCACTTCATCGTTCTTCGCCGCCACTTTCTCGGATTCCTCCTGTAAAGAAGAAAGGGAAGTAGACTCCTCTTCTTTCTGAAGCGAAAAATCAATACCCGATGACGGCAGGACGGAACCCAAATTGCCCGAAGCCTTTACGTCAAGTCCCATACCTGAAAAAGAAAGAACCGCTGCCATTGTACATGCTGCCATTTTTACATGTTTTTTCTTCATATGTTACCTCATTTGTTACAAAATTGTTACAGTTCGTGTATAATATAACATTGAAAAAACGATTTGTCAACTACAGCATATACCATCAAAATCGCGTATTTGCGCAACTTCTTGTGCACTTTCCAGAAATTCACAAACAATTCATATCTATTTAACATAAAGTAAATTTGCTTTGCAAATTTACTTTGCGAGTTCCGCTTCGCGGACTCGAACGTCCGGAAGAAACCCATTTTGCTTTGCAAATTTACTTTATGGACCCGGATATCCGAAAAATTATCCTGCATTCAGATACCGCTCAGCCGATGCGATGGCACAGGCGCCGTCCGCAACCGCGGTGATGATCTGGCGTACCTGCTTGGTACGAATATCACCCGCCGCCAGAATACCCGGTACTTTCGTCACACAGTCCTCCCCCGCAATAATATACCCCTTCTCGTCACAGGGCACGCAGTCCCTAAACGGTGCCGTATTAGGCTGCATGCCCACTGCGATAAACACACCTTCCACTGTCAGGATCTCCTCCGTCTGTTCGTTCACATGCCGCAGTTTCACGGATTCTACCAGATCAGAGCCGCAGATCGCCGATACCGTCCTGTTCCATAACACTTCCACATTGTCGCAGCGCCGAAGCTTCTCCTGCAGGCTTCCGGCCGCACGCAGACTGTCCCTGCGGTGAATCAGGTACACCTGCCTGCACATCCGCGCCAGGTAGATGGCATCCTCCACCGCCACATCGCCGCCGCCGACTACCGCGACATCCCTTCCCTTAAAGAAAGCGCCGTCACAGGTCGCGCAGTACGATACGCCCCGCCCCCGGAACTGTGTCTCTCCTTCTGCCCCCAGCTGCGCATGCCGTGCGCCTGCGGCAAGAATCAGCGCCCCGGCCTCATAATTTGTCCCGTCGGCTGTCGTCACGCTCTTCACCGGACCGCGGTCAGCGACTGCCGTAACCGATGCCGTCCTGTATTCCACGCCCATGCCATCAGCATGTTCCTTGAACTTCATTCCCATATCAAACCCGTTTATGCCGGGCAGTCCGAGATAATTGTCCACCTCATAGGTATCCAGCACCTGCCCGCCGCACATCGGTTTCTCTTCCATGACCAGCAGATTAAGTCCCGCACGCCTGCCGTATACCGCCGCCGAAAGTCCGGCCGGTCCGGAACCGATTATTATCACATCATACATTTTTCCCTCCATTCCGAAGCGTTTTGCGCCTCCTGTATTACTACTCCATTAATTGTAAACTCTCTTTGCATTCTTTCTGTAACATTATATAATAAAAGTAAATTTGCTTCGCATATTTACTTTGCGAGTTCCGCTTCGCGGACTCGGATATCCGAAAGAAACCTGCTTTGCTTCGCATATTTACTTTGCGAGTTCCGCTTCGCGGACTCGGATATCCGAAAGAAACCTGCTTTGCTTCGCATATTTACTTTACAGAAAGGATTCTTCCAACATGACTCAAAAGGAAACCGCTTCCTGCAATCCGAAATATGCACTGGTCACAGGCGCTTCCCGTGGAATCGGCTGCGCAGTCGCCGAAGCTCTGGCAAGGGAAGGCTATCACCTCTATCTGGTCTGTAAACAGTCCGCCGACAGATTGACCACATTAGCCAATCGTCTCTCCGGAGCACACGGTATCCGCTGTATGCCGATCATGGCAGACGTCGGAAAGCCGGATGACGTGGAAAACATATTCACACAGATCAACGCATTGGACGTACTGGTCAATAACGCCGGAGTCTCCTATGTCGGACTGCTGCATGAAATGTCTGTGGACGACTGGCATCGGATCATGCAGACGAATCTCGATTCGATCTTCTACACAAGCCGTCTGGCAGTGCCGCTCATGCTGCATAACCACTGCGGAAAGATCATCAACATTTCCTCCGTATGGGGCAGCGTAGGCGCCTCCATGGAAACCGCCTATTCCGCTTCCAAAGGCGGCGTCAACAGTTTCACCAAAGCGCTCGCCAGGGAACTGGCTCCCAGCGGCATTCAGGTCAACGCCATTGCCTGCGGCGTGATTGATACCGATATGAATCGCTGCTTCACCGAAGAAGATCTGGAATCGTTGAGAAGCGAAATACCTGCCGACCGGATCGGTCAGCCGGAAGAAGTAGCGCAAATGGTCGTTTCTATGCTTCATGCCCCCGATTATTTGACCGGTCAGGTCATCACATTGGACGGCGCCTGGACATAGACTGCATTGCTTCATATTCACCGGATGTCTGCTTCACAGCCGCCTGCCTCATTGCCTGCACGGATAATTTACCACCAGCACTTCCTCCGTAACATCACTTCTCTGTGTATGGTAGCTGGAATTGGAATAATCATAACATAAACGAACCGCTGTGAACCGGGGATTTCTCTCTATCCAGTCCGACAGAATATCGTTGCGCTTGCCTTTGCTTTGCAGCACATTGGATAAGGCGAAGCGAATCCCCCGCCTGTCCAGTTCCTCCAGATACTCCAGCAGATCCCGCTCATCCTCTTCCGTCCAGCCGCCCTGCTCATTATAAGTCGCGCAGGTGATCAGATAGGGCGGGTCTGCATAGAAGAAGCTCTGCCCTGTAAACCCGTCCAGTTCCACATTCCGAAAATCCCCGCTGGTAAACCGATAGTCCCCACTCTTCAATCTGTCCAGAAAATCTGCCAGCTTCCCCTGCATCTTAATATTAAAATCCCGCTTGCCAACCGGCAGATTAAACTCCCCTTTTCGGTTAAAACGCAGCTGATTGTTAAAGGCATATACAATCAACAGATACAGCATGAGATAATACTCGTTATCTTTATTCTTCCGGTTGTTAAAATCCTTCCGCAGCCTGTAATATCCTTTTGCATTATATCTGCCTAAGCCCGTAGAGCTTTCACAACCGTAATATTCATATCCGTTCCTGCAGGAAAGTGAAAGACCATACCGATCAATGGCTTCGAACAGCCAGGAAAACACGGCTTCCGACGGCATCCGCTGCAATGTGTTCAGGAGCCCGATCAAATAGCCGTTGCCATCATTAAACCGCACTTTGCTGCAGTTTAGATTGATGCCCACATTACAGCCGCCGCAGAACAGGTCTACTGCCTGATCCACATTTTCCGGAAAAAGAGGCAGGATCTGCGGCAGCAGTTTATATTTTCCCCCGGTATAGTTCAGGGCAGACGGAATAACCACTTTGGGTTGTCCATGACAAATACACAAAAAAAGCCGTTCCTGATTTTCCTGAATATCGGACTTGCCGGTGGAAAAGGGCTTGTAGTCCTCCGAAAATACCTTTACAGTTCCCTTTTTATGCAGGATGCGCATGATGTCATCATCGCTGATCCGCGCGTTGGAGCGGTCATTCCCCTTCTCCGCCATATTATTATAGGAAAGAAGAATGTACCTCGCATGGACAGAATCGATCAATGACTCGAACGCCGCCGCCGCTTTTCTGGTACAGTAATCACTCTTTAATGCAGTTCTGTCCATTTTCCTTGCAACCCCGAACACCTCCGGTTTCTCCCACCGCGCCACATTCTCCAGCAGATGATACGCATCACAGTATTGCCTGGAATTGTACGGCGGGTCGATATATACCAGATCCGCCTCTATCCTCGCCGCCAGCGCATTGGTGTCCGTATTGTAACACACATTGTGTTCATTCAGGTCAGGATCCGGCTGCGGCACCGCCAGTTCAAGATGCCGCTCAAACGAGACGCCCTGTCTATACGCATCGTAATGGCCACAGGTATTGGCAATCTTATCCATCGCATATAAAAGCGAAGTGATCACAAGCGCCCGCTCTCTGCCATTCACCTGTCCCGCCCGGAATCTATCCTCTATATCCTGTCTGATATATCCGATCTTCCTGCAGTCCTCCCTCGAGAAAAAAGTGTCAGCGAAATGCTCGCTCATGTAATTATCCTGCTCCACCTGCTGCATATTATATGCCGAAATCAGATCAATAATCTTTTCTTCGGAATAACTTTCGGTACCGAACCATGCCAAATGACAAATGTAATTACTGTACATAATATCATTGGTAATCAGTTTCTTATCGGTAAAAGCGGATGCAACAGCGCCTGTCCCCGCAAATATATCCGCCACCGTATTAATATTGCGGCATTCTCTCTCTGCAATACTGGTGATAAAAGGCAATAACTTATATTTATTGCCCAGATAACGTCTGTTGTTGATCCGAATCGTCTTATACGGCAGTGCCTCCTCCTCAGGCTTCTCCGCAGCCTGATTCTTCTCAATATACTCTTTCACCTGATCATAGACTGCATCGTTCCACACAATCCTGCCGTTCTCATCCGTTTCCGGCTTAACTGCGCCGCTATCTTTCAGATAATATAAATAAGATCTCGATATGCCAAGCTTTTCTGCCAACCGGGTCGCCGAATATTTCACTTCACTCTCTCCGCCTTATGCAACGTTTTTCTTCCATTATTGGACACTTTATCCCTTAATTATACCATTTCAATACAAATTAGCAACATTATTTTCGGGAAAAGCACAAGAAACCGGATGCTATCTATAGGCAAATGAACCGGATCTTTTTGACGGAAACTACTGTTTTTCCTCCAGTGGCAGACATATTGCCTGCACCATGTGATATGCTGATTGTTTCAAAAACTCCAACGTCTTCAACAGGCTAAAGCCCATACAAAAATCCCCAAAACTATGGCATTTATTAGTTTCCCGTCACTTACCCATCATGATTTATAGAATCACCTCCATAATCCGTATTAAATTAAATTTGCTATATTCCTGATCTCCTGAAAAGTTAAGACAAAAACTCCGCAGGAAAACCTGCGGAGTCCATACTCTTGCATCTGTATAAATTTATTCCTATCTCTTGGAGAACTGCGGTGCGCGTCTCGCTGCCTTGAGACCGTACTAAAATTCTCTTAGTGCCGTTTTTCCTTGATTTTTCGGGCTTTTTTGAACTTCTCCCCACTGGTTGTCCTATCCCTTAACCAAACAAATTGGTGCATTTTAACTGGAAAATGCCTGATGAAATGCCCCGTTCACCACCGCAAAAAGTTCCTCTGGCTTATTATACTTCACCTTTGCATAGATGTCCATAGTTGTTTTGCTATTTTCATGTCCGGCAAGGTACTGAACCGTCTTAGGGTCAACACCGGAATACAGCAAGTTGGTGATATAGGTATGGCGCAGCAAATGTGGCGTCACATGGAAATCCAGTGTATATTGAATCTTGGGGTTGTTTTTCTGTGTCATCCCCAGCGCCGGTGTGACAGTATACTTAATGCTCTGCCCATTTACATATTTATAATAGTTGCGCGCCTGGGTAGAGCGAACCACCACATACTGCCATACCCTTTGAAACTGCGATGCGGATAACGGTTCCCCGTTGCTGTCGGAAATCACATATTCTGATGCAGAGGTTTCTTTGACTTCCCGCAGGTAGTCCGCCAGACATTTGGGAATCGGTATGTCCCTTCGAGCTGCTTTCGTTTTCAATGTGGTGGAAATCACTGGCCTGTTATGTTCTGTGCGCCATGCCCGCCGCACAGAGATATATGGTGTGGGTGCATCCAGAAAAACACAATCCCATTGCAAGGCAAGTGCTTCTTCCCGGCGCAGGCCCGAATACAGACCGATCATAACAAAGAGTTGTGGCGGAAGTCCTTTCACTGTATCCAGCAGCACTTTTACCTGTTGATCTGTCAGTGCCTCTTTTTTCTGTATCGGCTTTCCGCCCTTTGATGAGATTCCCACGCAAGGGTTATGTTGAAGTAATTGGCTACGCTCTGCCGAATAGAAAATGCATTTAATGAGCATATTTACCGTATTATACAAACCCGCAGATTTTTTTGACATTGGCACAAGTGCCAGCCGAATGTCATCTGCCGTTACTTCCTCCATATACATATCGCCCATAGGCTTGATGATGTAATTATTCATATTGGAAGTTTAACCCTTCAATGTGGCAGCGGACACCTTGGCAGACTGCATCAGCAACCACTTCTCACAATACTCTGCAACTGTAGGATGTTCCCGATGAAAGATTATCTCCTCCACCTGACGTTTTGCCTCTGCCTGCTTTTCATACAATTCTTCGCAGGTGGTTGCGTATAAGCTCACCTGTTTCCCATCAGCATCCAGAATCCGTGTCCGGTAATACTGTACTCCCTTTCGCATGACTGTTCCGTATTGAGGTATTGTTGTTTTCTTTTTAGCCATCTTGGACCTTCCTTTCTTGAAATGTGCAGCCTATGTACTTACACTCTCTTTTTATCAGAAAGTCCCAATTTAATCAAAGATACGGCCAGCCTAAAACAAAAAGCGAGACAGCCTTGCCTCGCTTTTTGTCTGTTTTCAGTTTTAATCTTATACAGCTTCCCATTGGGCGAAAGCACTGCCCATAGTTCTTACAAGCTGATCTGGCCTGTTGTATTTGACCTTGGCGTAAATATCCATAGTGATTTTGCTGCTCTCATGGCCTGCCAGGTATTGGACCGTTTTGGGGTCCACCGATGAATGAATCAGATTTGTGATATAAGTATGTCGTAGCTGGTGCGGCGTCACTTCAAAATCCAGGCTGTAAACTACTCTGCCATTATGGGCCGCTTTTTCTCCAAGAACCGGTGTGACTGTATGCTTTATGCGCTTTCCATCTTCATACCGGTAATAGGAGCGTTCCTTAACTGTTCTGGTAACAATATACTGCCAAAGCCGCTTGAACTGTGTATACGACAGTGGTTCACCATCTCGATTGGCAACTACATAGTCCGAAGTGGAGATTGCCTTTGCCGCCTTTAAGCACTCTGCCAGACAAACGGGGAGGGGAATGTTTCTCTCTGCCGCTTTTGTTTTTAAATCGGTGAGAATAACCGGCCTGTTATGCTCTGTGTGCCATGCCCGTCTTACCGTTAGATATGGGGTGTCCGTATCCAAATATACAGAATCCCATTGTAACGCAAGAATTTCTTCCCGCCGCAACCCGGCATATAAGCCAATCATAACAAACACATATGGGGGTAAACCCCGGATCGCGTCTAAAAGTCGTTCTGCTTGTTCATCTGTCAAAGCCTGCCTTTCCTCCTGGGGAACGCCGCCCTTTGAATCCAGATATATCGTTGGATTTTCATCAATCACATGGCTTTCCTTCGCCGCCCGAAAAATGGACTTATAAAGAATCACCACAGACTTATAAACCGAAGCAGATTTTTGGGAAACAGGAACAAGAGCCAGCTGAATGTCATCCAGCGTTACATCCGCCATTCGCTTCTGTCCCAGTTCTTTGATAATATGCCGCTGTATTTTGGATGTATAATCGGTCAGAGTGGTGGCACGAATATGAACCGACTGCATCAGCAGCCACTTTTCGCAATATTCAGCAACAGTAGGCGATTTTCTCCGGAAAGTGGCGTTGTCAATCTGCTCTAACGCCTCAGTTCCTTATCATATAATCCTTCGGGTGTTCTTGCATAAAGAGCCACCAATTTTCCGTCTGCGTCCTGAATCCTCGTTCTGTAATATTCAATACCGTTAAGTTCAACTGTACCATATTGAGGAATTGCCCTTTTTCTTTTTGCCAATTCCGTCACCTCCTAAAAAATAATCTCCAGCGCTGTATCTTTGTTTTATCAGATATACGGGATTCCAGCAAGGATACGGAATGGGTCATGTTCTGGCACTTCGCGGTTTGCGGTAAGTCGCGCTCTTGTCCGCAGGCTTTGCCCTATGGGTACATTTTGCGATATACTCCTGAAGGCCCGCCGCAGTAAAATACACACAGCCATTCTGCACATACTGAACATAGGCAATCAGACCGTTGTTACGAGCCGCATCCAATGTGGCAATACTGATTCCCAAAATCTCCGCAGCTTCTTTTCGTGTAATAAGTTTTTCCATGAAACATATTCCCTCCAATCTGTCAAGTTTGTCATTGTGCTTTCAAAATC
>CAJTPS010000035.1 GCA_910578555.1 uncultured Lachnospiraceae bacterium | reverse complement strand
TGCCAGATATTGAATTTTCAAGGTGCATAGCTAAAATCTATGTGCGAAGTTTGAGCTGTTAATTTATAAATTTCTCTCAAAAAAACATCTACTAATTTAATATACTTTTTTAAATCATTACTAACAAATCTGGCATGATATGTTTCCAATGCCTGGGTCAGATTTAAAAATAGCATCTCACTCGATATACCTGGATAATTATACGCTGTTTCATATAGTTCAACAATAGATCCTAATAAATCATATTTGGAATACCAGTTTTTCAAACAATGATAAGCATTTCCCGTTAAATCAGATAATGTAAAAAGATAATACATCCATCCCCCCGCCTGATGCTTTCCTGCTTTAACATCTCCAAGAAAAGCATCTCTTTTACTAATGAATCCTCTTTCATCTTTATTTGATTGATGTAGATACCATATTTCTTCAATATAAATGGCTTTGTTTATGCCAAGAGTCAGTAACTGGCTTACTATCTGTATATCCTTTATTACATCATCCCAACAAACAGCTTTCTGATATTCCAACTGCATATATACCGCCTGCTCAATAGTCACTTTTTTAGTCGTTATATTTCCCATACTTTTTGAACCAAGATGCGGAACTATACGTAATGTGGTATTACTATTAATTTCAAATTCTATGTCAGAATTATAATTCCACGCCAGTTTCTCATCTCTATAATCATCTTTTACTTCCCAATTAAAACTGCAGAGTTCCGTCCAGTCGAGAATCTCTCCAAAATCTATAATTACCTTGGGAAATATTAGTTCTTCTTTACTTTCTATATCAAGATTCCAAAAAGCTGCTTTTACAGATACAGAAACTGTAGTCCGCTGTCCCAGACAATTATTTTGTCCCCCAATTAAACAGTCATACAGTAATATTGTTCCTCCTGTATCAATACTTCCCTTTATAATATCTGTTCTCCCATGTACCTTAATCTTCCCAATAAAATCATCTTCAGTTGCCACCTTAGTTAACTGCAACAGAATTTTCTTTTGAACTTTATTAATATACAATGTTCCCGCTATTGTCTCATCAGTCTCCGGTATATACCAGTCCCCATTCATTCTAATATCTTCTTCCATGTCATTCTCCTTCATTCGTATTTAATTGAAAAAAGCAGCAAATCATATGATCTACTGCCTCAGTAAAGCCAATCTATACTGTCCCAAGCTTTGCAAGTTCCTCCACTTCTTTGATTACAAGCCCTGAATATTTTGCAATCTTATCAATCGGTAACTCTCCATCCTGCAACATTCTGAGAGCAGTTTCCTTTTTAGTTTGGTTCCTGCCTTCATCTTTTCCTCTGTTCAAAATCGTCCTCGCTTCTGTCTCAAGCAACGCTCCGCTCATCATTCCACCTATTCCTTTCTGCACATTCTCATACTTCTGTGCAATTTCTCTAATCACATCACCAGAAAGTTCTATAATAGTACGTTTATCAAACGCCCCAATAATCCCTTCCTGCTCCAGTTTATCAAGTCTCTCCAAGATACTTCGGTACTCTGCTTTCAGCTCTGTCAATCTCTGTTCATTACTATTATACACCTTAAAGTTCTCTTCATGTGAAAAAATATAAAACGGAATTAACAGCAAAAGGCCTTTTGAAAAAATATCTTCCAGAGTATATTCCTGCACCTTCATAATCGGCACATCATACTCTACGGTGCCACCCGGCGTTTTTATCACATACCGCATTTTATCAGGTGTCTTTTTATAATTCCTTAGATATAGGACTGCTGTATTGGGAAATGTCACTGTCAATATTTCATTGATGACTTCACCCTAATCTAAAGCAATCTGAGCATCGTATTCAAACAATCTAATAGTCATCCGCCCATCCGGCAGGATACTCTCACACTCCAAATGATATTTCTTCTTTTTCTTTCCATAGATTATAAAATTAGTATCTGTTATTCTTTCCTTGTCTGCTACATCCTGTTGGTCAATAAAATGCTCGTTGGGATGAAACTCTATTATTTCATTTCCTGTATAATCTTCCTCGAAAATCTCATTGATTATCGGAATGCTCATCTGTCTGCAGTCATTTAAAATTGTCCGAAATGCTCCGTCATATATATTCCCCATAAACAATCCTCCGTATTTCTTATTTACATCATATCATTATCATATTGTATACACAACTATATTTGAAATACAATTTGCAATTTGCATTTTTCATATCTCATATGTTTATTTCATTCGATTTATCCTGAATTAACACATAATAAGCGCTTTACTCGACACCATATATCATATAGTAAAGTGCTTATTCCCTAAAAACCAACTCCATTCTATCCCGGCAGACTATTTTCAACACAAACTGCCCCGTACCCCGCGTGTGTCAAGTTATTGTCACAAACTTTTTTCACTTTTTTTGAAGCAAAATCCTCGGAAGCCGCATAACTTCGTTGGGGTTATGGTAAATTAGTGTCAAGTGGGAGGAAAATGAATGGTGAATTAATGTCAATTTGTTTTCAATGGAAAAGTGGTCGAATTCGACCACTTTACAATCATGCATTTATCTGAAGAGGAACAATATTCTGTAATGTAACAACATCCGCCAATAAGCCTTTCCCATATTATGCAATACCATATTTTTTAAAAATACTATTCAAATCCTCTCGGCTGATTTTTCCTGCCAGATAATACGCTTTAACACTGGCTTCTATCGCCTCAAAAACAGTATCAAACATAAACCAGTCACCTGTATTATAATATTCCTGTAATTCCATAAAATCGCGTTGTAGCCCATCTGGCAAATCATCTCTTAAAATTATTTGTTCATCCACATACATTATTTATCGCCTCTCCTTTTACGATTTTCCATAATCTAATGTACACAATCATTCTTTATACATTCAAACAGTACTTTTTCATACCTGTATTGAATAATTGATGTAAAAAATCTCTTCTGTATTTCTGACAAAATTGGTATCTCTTTTATCATTGCTTGTATCTTATCCATATTATTGCCTATTTGGGGTGTCAATCTATAAACAGCCTCTAAACATTCCGGATAATCCCTGCTTTCAATTATATGATATGGATTTACCCGTTTCCCATGTAATTCAAAGATACACCTGCGCGCTTTATACGCCTCTGCTTCCATTTTATCAGCATCATTCATTACGATTCGCATTTTTTCATCATCCCATTTGCTATTTAAACAATTGCCATTATCATAAACAGGCGCAATCTCCTTCGAACCATCCTTTCTTAAAATAATTCCCCAATTGCTGTTATTACGGTCTGTATTTCCAATCAGTGCATCTATTATGAACATATTCCAAAAATGCTCTTTTACTCCCGGAACATCTTGCAAAAACGGATGCTCCTGTATCGTCATCATAATTTCATACAAGTCTACGCCTACACCATTTGTCTCATTGCCATTTGAATCTAAAAAATGTGGTTCAAAAGTAACTTTTATTTTATCAAACTCATAGAGTTTATCTCCATCTTGTAAAAAATCTTCGCAGGCAACTACAATTTTGTTATTTCTGGTTCCTAAAATTGTATTGTGAACAGGCAAGCCAACTATCTCGTATATCTTTGAACCAATATATTCACAGACAGGGCTATTCGAATAACTCAGATTGATATTTTTCATCTGCTGTTCTTTTAAATTTCCCGGAAACTTTAAAAGATAGTCTTTACCTTCATAAGTAATTCCCATTTTTCGACCGGCTGTTCCACCATACATTCTTTGATTCTGCTGAAAGTTATCAAAGCTTATTAATTCCAAAATATCACCTCATCTCTATTTTTTTCAATATCTATACAATTTTCTTTTTGAAGTTTTTCATCAATTACTTTTTTAACATCTTCATCTGTCAACAAATATTTTAAATCATCTATTTTTAGAATAGCTAACTATTATGGTCTTAAATAACATTGATTATACTCTCTGGTAAAAGTTGCCGTATCTCCTCCAAAAACTCTTTTCTGGCATAAAATTGCGGGCTAAACCCTATTTTCACAACATCAAATGCATTCTCTGAAACGGGAATTGCTATTTTAGGAAAAAAAACAGTTTTCAGTATCTGCCCATCATGAATCTTATATCCATTAGCAAAAATTTCTAATTGCTGAATTCCTACTTTAAGTCTTACTTCCTTTTCCGTTGTCCAATCCTTATCATATGATTCTTCTCCAAACCTTCTACACATTCCATGTGTAGCTTTAATAATTCCTCCTATTTCCGGTGTCAAAGTTCGCACTTGAATTCCATTTTCGCCTAAATATCCTATCCCCGATATATTTTTGAAAAGTTCATCATCATATTTAATTTGATAGAAATCAAATGAATTAATATAAAATGGATTTATAATCCTTCCCTTTTTCTGTTCCGTAATTTTCATTCTAAGCGCTTCATTATCATTTTTCATAATAGTCATAAATTCATCATTACACTTTGAATTATCACTACACATAAACATTGCTTTTCTAAGAAACCAATTTGTTTTTATGCCAATTAGTACACCGTCATACTCACTTCCATATTCTTTCCAATGTATATCTGGAATCTGTGCGTCATAGGTAAAACAACAAACATAATATTTATTTTCATATTCTGGAACATCAATGCGTTCGGTTTCTTCCATATCATTCACACATTTAAGATTTGACAACCAAAATTCTCTATTTTTTAGAATACTTTTCAATGCAGAAACAGTTGTACAATGATATAGCCATTCGTGTTTTTTTGCCAACTCCTTGCTTTTGTGGATAAACTGAAGGTTTTCCGCTATATTATTTCCATAAATCACAGTTCCTTCAAGTGATTTTGTAGCTTCCCATACCTCTTCTAATTCTTTTTGATTATTCATCAAACACACCTCAATTTTTAACATCATTAAACAGTTTTTATTGTAAACCAATATCTTATCACTGCTATTTCATCTGTAAATAAAATTTTCTATTACACTAACCCAAAAATGTTTCTCACCAACAACTTCTCTTTTAATGTTTTTAATTCTATCACAAATCTATGTCTACGAGTACAATAATATCTTCTATTATTTCCTGCGGTAAATTCCATAAAATTAACCAACACATAATAAGCACTTTATTCGACACTATACCTCACAAGATAAAGTGCTTATTCCCTAAAACCAACTCCATTCTACCCCGGCAAACTATCCTCCACACACAGCGCCCCATACCCCACCCGCGCATTCGGATATTCCGTCTCCCCCCGGATCGGCTTTGCCCCTCTTCTTAAGTACGCTTTCACTTTCTCCCCATACAGATACGGATCATTCCCCTTAACAATCCCCCACTGCATGAGAAGCGCAGCCGCTCCCGTCACAAAGGGCGTGGCAAAAGACGTCCCCGTCACCGGACCGTACACTCCGTCCCGGTTTGGTGCAATGACGCCCACTCCCGGCGCCACCAGATCCGGCTTTACGAAAGAATCCGACGTGCGGCTGTTGACCTGTTCCTGATATAAGTATCCTCTGCCGGAAAAGTCCGCATAGGACTCATAAACCGGATCATATGCCCCAACCGTAATCACTTTAGATGCCGTGGAGGGAATCGTCAGTGTCACATCCGGCGTCGGACAGACGAAGCGTGTCTGCGCGCTCCGTACTGTACCGGAAGGCAGATAGAAAGTATAGTTACCGGTAACCGTCTCGATCGGCTCCAGCAGGAAGGTCCACACACCGCTGTTCAAATATCTGCTGTCTCCGGCCGGTAACAGGTCAAAATACACCTCCTGACTGGTCAGGTACGGCGCCGGTTCTCCGTTATACAACAGAATCTCCGTCTGCTCGAGCCGGTAAGTCTGTTTACCGGGCCGGTCAGTATCCACAACCAGATATGCTCCTGCCGGAGAAACCAGGATGACCGCATACCGATCTGTATATTCCTTCCAAAGCTGTATATTCAGGCCTGTTTCATAGTTTCCCACCACTAGTTCCACACGTGTCATATTCTCGGTGACACTTTCGTCAATACTGGTGACTCTTTCAGTCAACCCATCTATAAACTGACTGACGCGCATTCCCGCGTTCCGCCCGTCCGCAGACTGCCCCGCAAAGCCGCCTGTACCTGCCGCCCTGCCGCCGCGTCCCGTCACCGCCGCACTGCCGCCCACGTGCCCGCCGGACGCGCCCTCGTTTCCGCTGCCCACGCAGATCACACAACGGCCGATTTCAGACACGTTGTCAAGAAACCTTTCCAGCAAAGAGGTTCCGTTATGTGCTCCGTAGGTATTACCGAAACTCAGATTGACCGCCACCGGCATCTGCAGTTCTATCGCCTTGTTGACTGTATAAGTCAGAGCCCGCATCAGTTCCGTTGTTCTCGG
Source organism: uncultured Lachnospiraceae bacterium (assembly GCA_910578555.1). Lineage (GTDB taxonomy): Bacteria > Bacillota > Clostridia > Lachnospirales > Lachnospiraceae > UBA3282. The sequence goes on along the minus strand of CAJTPS010000035.1, from coordinate 16,865 downwards.
AAAAGACTCCGCCCGCGGCGTCCCCAGCCGCACCACCAGCAGATCACTGTCTCTCGCCACGCCTGCATAGGCTGTACCGCCCGTGCCGCCACCACCCGCGGCGATTCCCGCCACTGCCGTTCCATGACCGGTCGTGTCCACACTGGGCACGATCTGTTGTGCCTGCGCCCGGCTGCCTGCGGCAAGCGCTTCATTGATCTGTTCCCGGTCAAACTCCCGGTTCAATACCTGATCCCACAGATACCGTATTCTTGTAGTACCGTCTACATTGCGAAAATCCTCATTCCAATAACTGATGCCGGAGTCAATGACCGCCACCAGGACGCCCGCACCGGTCAATTCCCCGAACAACCTGCTGTTCGGTGTATAACAGGAGGCCGTATTTCCTGCCAGATCAGAGAAAAAGAGTCGTTTCGGCTTCTCCGCATACTCGATCTGTTCCGTCTCAGCCAATATATCCATCTCCGATTCCGGCACTGTCAGGATCGCGTATCCCGCAATCAGTTCCTCTACTCCTATACCTCTTAATATCAGTTCCTGAAGCGATCCATGATACTTCACGATCACCTCCCACGACTTTAGCGCCGTGTCAAATCCTACGTTTAATTCCAGCGAACGTTCCCGCTCTGCTTCCGGTGTATCCAGTGCCAGATTCAACAGGTTTTCATTCTTCTGAGAGTCCATAACGCTCCTCCCGCTTCTTTTATAATTACTACTGTTATTATATACACATTCTAATTGCTTTGACTCTCTTATCCGTTCATGCTATGATAGCTTATAAGCGGCATACCGGCTGGCTGTGAAATTACGTAGGAGAAGGAGGCACAATATGCAGACACCCGCGACACCTGACATCCATGTAGTGCATACTGTCAAACAGAAGACATTGGCTGACGGTGCAGCTTCCCCTGACAACACTGCCCGGTCACTCTACGCGGACGATCCGATCAAGACCTATGACAATCTCTATGAAAAGAAAGATTTCGGGACCCTGGATTATCCCGTTGCTGTTCATTATCTGGACCTGAGTAAATCCTATATGAACAGAATCCGCTGGCACTGGCATGAGGAAATGGAGATTCTGATTATTAATAACGGACTCGCTGAGGTGTCCACCGACGACGCCGTCTACACACTGAAACCGGGCCAGGGTATCATAATCAATCAGAGCGTCCTGCACGCCATTCAGTCTATGGACCACAATAATTGTACTTTCTATTCAATCGTATTCCACCCGGATTTCCTGTTCGGGCACAAGAGCAGCTATCTGCATACACAGTTTCTGCTCCCGCTTCAGAATTTCCGGCTGTTTAAAATGTTTGTTCTGGATGAAAATAACGCATGGCATGAACGAATGTTAGATGCCGTCAACGACGCGATCGCTGTCAACATAGCAAAACCCTTTGGCTATGAGATTGCTGCCAAAGGGCATTTGTGCCGTTTCTGGTCAGAGCTGGTCGGACAGCTTCCGAATATGAAAACAGCGCCGCCTCCCCATGTCTCCTTAGACGAGCAGCGGGTCAAACAGGCGATGCTCTATATCAGGATGCACCATGCCGAGCCGATCACTCTAAATGAGATCGCCGACAGCGTACATATCAGTAAGAGTGAGTGCTGCCGCTGTTTTGCACGCACGTTACAGATGACGCCCTTTGAATACCTGATGAGATACCGTATTCTCGAGGCGACGAAAAAGATGGCAGAATATCCTGATGCACCTATGTCAATGGCGGACCTGGCTCTGTCTGTCGGTTTTAATAACACAAGCTATTTTAATAAATTATTCAAAAAGTTCTTAGGCTGTACGCCCACCTATTACCGGACTCATAAGGTTTTGGCAGGTGAGGTCAAAAACACCGGTTCCTTCAATGTGCCGGACTTGTGATTCGTTTCTTGCAGATATCCTGCAGGCAGCATCGGTCACAGTAGGGTTTTGTTCTCGCAGTGCAGACTTCTCTGCCGTGCCAGACCAGCCTGTGGCAGAAATCGCTTCCCTCTTCCGGCGGGACGATCTTCCACAATGCCATCTCCACCTTCTTCGGTTCTTTGAGATTATCTACCAGCCCGATTCGGTTGCAGAGACGGATACAATGTGTATCCGTCACGATGGCCGGCTTGCCGAATACATCCCCCATGATGAGATTGGCGCTTTTCCGGCCTACCCCCGGCAGCCCAAGCAGTGCATCGAAGTCATCCGGCACCCGTCCGCCGTACTCCGTCTGCAGCATCTTCATGCAGGCGCTGATATCCCGTGCCTTACTGTTACCCAGACCGCACGGATGCACGATCTTCTCGATCTCCTCCACCGGAGCCGCCGCCAGCGCCTCCACATCCGGATATTTCTCATATAATTTCTCAACCACCACATTGACTCTCGCATCGGTACACTGCGCCGCCAGCCGCACACTGACAAGCAGCTTCCACGCCTGATCATACTCCAGCGAGCAACCCGCATCGGGATATTCCTTTTTCAGCCGTTCTACGACCTCCAGCGCCAACTCTTTTTTCCTCATAATCATCCGACTCCTGTCTTATGTATCTGACTTTTTACACTTCACCAATGGACGGCATAATTTCTGTCGGCCGCTATTGACTATAGCAGTCACTCCTTGGTTGCCTCTCTTATTCCCTGCTTTATCGCTTACACATAAAGCACCCGTCCTCATGGGAATAGATCACGCCGACCGCCTGCAGATAGGCATATATGATCGTCGTTCCCACGAAAGTCATGCCCCGTTTCTTAAGATCTTTCGATATCTGATCGGACAACGGTGAGCTTACCTTATCGTTCTCATATATGACCTGCCCGTCCGTGTACCCCCACAGATAATCGGAAAAACTGCCGTATTCTGTGGCAATCTCGCGAAATATCCGGGCATTCTTTACCGCCGCACTGATCTTAAGCCGGTTGCGTATGATGCCCTCGTCCTGTCTGAGCGCTTCCATCTTTTCCTCATCATAGCCGCATACCGTATCAAGATCAAATCCGTCAAATGCCCGTCTGAAAGCCTCCCGCTTATTCAACACGCACTCCCACGACAGTCCAGCCTGAAAGGATTCCAGAATCAGCATCTCAAACAGCCGGTGATCATCATACACCGGCTGTCCCCACTCCTTATCATGATATTCTATATACAGTTCATTCTTCGGATTCGCCCACGCACATCTTTTCTTCATGTCAATCTCCATTAATCCCGTGCCAGTTCCTTAAACTTCGTGGCATACAGCATTCTTTTGTCCTCGTACATCTTATCATCCGCCTGCGTCAGCAGCTTATCGATCTGCTCTCTGTTATCGGCGTGCCACACCCAGCCAAGCGCCATGGGTGCACTGCATTCCTCCATCTCCTGCCGTAACAGCCCGATCCTCTCCTGCAGTTCCTGTTCTTCTATCCCTTCACAGAGCGTCAGGAACTCATCCCCGCCCACGCGGAACAGTGCATACTCTTTAAACACTCTTTTCAGGCATTCACTCGAACGGATCAGCAGCTCATCACCTGCCCGGTGCCCTTCGCTGTCGTTCATCTTTTTCAGTCCCATGACATCGCAGTATAAGACACCGATACTGTTCTCCGGATTCATTGTCACACAGTAATCGTGCACCGCATGCCTGTTGCCAATACCGGTCAGCTGGTCTTCAAAACAGAGTTCTTCCAGCCGGCGCACGTGATTCCTCCTGTGGAGCAGCGCCACGAGGAAATGCCCGAGAATCTGTAAGAGTGTCGTGATATGCTCGAGGAATTTCTCCGGCGGATTATCCACTCCGTAGAAACCGATGATCCTGCCTTCATTCACTAACGGACTCACCACCAGCGACCGGATATTCTGCGGAGTCAGGTACTCATAGACTGTGGGGTCCTTTTCTTTAACGTTCTCCACATTCTTGATGATAACGCTCTTGCCCTTTGCAAACCTCTGATACCACATGCCGACCACTTCAACCGGGACATCCTGCAGGTTCTCTTTCTGCGGAACCACATCGTTTGCGCACCATTCATAGGTATTCTGCACACTCTTATGATCCGTCTCCTCAAATATATAAACCCTCTCGCTGTTTAAAGACTGTCCCAGATATTCCAGCAGGACAGCGATTGATTTCTCCGGTGTGTGCACCGCAAGCGAGCGTCTGAGTCCTTCATTGACCATCGCTTCATTCGCTTCATATCCTATATTCTGCTGCTCCCATGCGCCCAGGTCCACTGCCAGTTCAAACCGGTACTTCCTGCCGCCTTCCTCAATCAGCGTCTCTTTCACAGCCAGTTTCTTCTTAATGACCGGATTGTAACGCACTTCTTCTATAAAATAGCCGGGCTTCAGCTTTTCACAGTTGCAGATGGCGCACTGCGTCAGACTCCCCGACAATACCTCATGGCATTTCCTGCCCTTTATTTCGTCCACACTTTCTATTCCGTACAGTTCTCTGGCGCGTCTGTTCATGTAGACCATCTCATAATTATCCATATCCGCAACATATACGATCTCATTCAGTTCTTCGTAAAATTCCCACAAATACGCCTTTGACTGACTTTCTGACACTCTTTTTTCCATGCTCTGTCTATTGTTCCTCTCTTCTTTCTGATATCTGCGCACAAATATAATTTATCATATCAGAAAAAGGAGGTAAATGCCAGTCAATCGGAATACATCGCACCTTTTGCGGTATCCATTGTTATCACTCGCACCCGGCGCTCAGGCACACTCAAGCATTCGGATGCACACGCTTCATTTCGGACATTTACGTGTACGGCACGTACATCACAAACTCCGTCCGCCCGTCATGGGTCTTCCCCGCCGTGACATAACCCTTCTCGTCCTCCAGAATCTGCCGTACAATATACAGCCCCAGACCGGAACCTTCCGTCATCCCGCTTCCTTTCCCCCTGTAAAAACGTTTAAAAATCCGGTGGTATTCCGTCTTGTCAACAGCAATCCCCCTGTTTCTCACGGCAACACCCACATAATTGGTCATCTTTACCACTTCAATCTCGATTTCACTTCCCTCATCCCCATACTTCACCGCATTGTCCAGCACATTGAAAACTGCCTCCGCCGTCCATTTACCGTCCGCGGTCACTTCCTCCTGCACGGCGCCTTTTAATACGACATCCATTCCTTTCTGTCGTGCCTTCTCCGCAATCTGGCCCACTGCATGCAGAATAATCGGCTGTAACTCCTGCCGCTCCGGTTTCAGCTGTATGATTCCCATTTCCAGGCGGGATATCTTAGAGAAACTCTCTCCCAGCCAGGCCAGCTTCTGCGCCTGTTCTTCCAGACACTTTGTAAAGCGTTTCCTCTCTGCCACAGTCAGATCGTCTCTTTCCAGAAATCCGGCATAAATCCTGATATTCGTGATCGGCGTGTTAAGCTGGTGCACAAGATCTCCGATATTTTCGTCAAGCTGCGTGCGCATCTTCTTCTCCCGCTCCTCATAGAAATGCAGAATATCATATAACCGCAGAAGCTGTCCCTGCAGCCGCGACAGAATCGTGTCCTCCGCCACCGGAAATACCATCTCCGGCTGCCCGTCCGCCAGCTGCTCCAGACAATCAGCCAGCCGGTAAAGCGTACCGCTCACGTTCCGCACGACCGCAAAATAGACACCCGTCCAAACCACCGCAGCCGCTATGCCGTACGCTGCCATGAGCCTGATACACAGATTTGCCCTGTCAGGAAAACTGACATCCTCCCCTGAAAACCCCAGAACCCCCAGGCATAGTAAAAGCAGTATGAGCATTATGCCCATACCGCCTTTCCACATCATATCCGAATCTTTGCGCAACTGATATAGAAATCCCCGCTCCATACTAATCCTCCATGATTACATTTTGCCGAATCCCAAATCCTGGGAAGAATGCTGCTTGCAGCAAGTCCGCTTTACGGACGGTTCTTCCGCGTGAATGGTAGTCTCATTCACGCTATTCCCATTTGTATCCCATACCGAACACGGTCCTGATATGCTCCGGCTGCTCCGGGTTCTCCTCCACCTTCATGCGCAGCCTTCGGATCGTGACATTGAGCGTCTTATCTTCCACAAAACGTTCGTCCGCGTCCCAGATCCGCTCAAGCAGTCTCTCTCTGGTCAGCACGATTCCTCTGTTATGCAGGAAAAATTCAAGCAGTCTGCACTCCAGCGCAGTCAGTTCCACCGCCGCCCCATGTCTTGTCAGACTCTTCTTCTCAAAATCATACACAAGGTCCCCGTTTACATAAAGCTGCCCTGACGTTCCCTCGCTGCGCTTTAACACCGCCGCAATCTTCATAAGCAGCACCGGCATGGAAAAAGGCTTTGTAATATAATCGTCACAGCCCGCCTGAAAGCCCTTCAGCATATCCGCCTCCGAATCCCTTGCCGTAAGCAGAAGCACCGGCACCGGCTGCTCTGACAGGGCATTCCTCATGAAGTCCCTGCCGTCCCCGTCCGGCAGATTGATATCCAGCAGAATCAGATTCATCTTCTGCCGCAGACGTTTTTCCGCCTCCGCAAGCGTATACGCACTGTGAATCGTATACCCCTCCCGCTCCAGCGCGAAGACGATCCCGTCGTTTAACGCCCTGTCATCCTCTATTACAAGAATATGTTTGTCTGTCATCATTCTAACCCTTCACACTACCCGACATGATTCCGCATCGCGGAATCTCACACCACTTCCCGCAGCCGCTCCACGATCGACCTCCGGTTCATCACCTTCGTCAGCACCCTTGCCATCACCACGCACAGAGTCACCGAGAATAGCAGGAAAATCAAGATCGCTGTCAAAAGCGCCGTCAGGGAAAAGTTAAACATCACGCCCGACCCGACTATATAGGCGATTCCCGCACCGATCACAACCGCCAGCAGAAGCGCTGTGAAGATATAACCCGCATATTTACGGAAAATATCCTGCTCCATCTGCCGACCCGTCATGCCGATGGACTGCATGGCGGCATACTCCACCTTTCTCGCCATCACATCCGTAGTCACCGTATTGATGATATTGGCGATTCCTATAAGGCCGACGATCCCGATCAGGAATGCCCCGAACACCGTAATCGTCCTTTTCATCTCTAAGAAGTATACACTTTCCTGATAGACAGAATCAAGCTTAAGCTGTAAATTGCCGTCTTCTTCCATCACCTGCTCTACCATCTCCTGCTTTTCCCGCTCGGAAAGTATCCTGCCGTCTTTCATGGTGTCTGCCCCGTTGAAGGTAACTGCACCCACAAGGTTCTCATAATCGGAATAAATGCTCCGGAAGGTATCCTGTGACACCCAGATATTGGAATGGTTTGTATTACCGCCGCCGTACGGGTCCACATTCATAACAACCGCCATAACCGTAAGTTTCTGATCCACATAACGGTCCGCCACATCGTCATAGAATGTCACGTTTACCTCGTCACCGGCATGAACCACATACTCCATATGCGCACTCTGGTCACGGTTCCTGTCGAAGGCTTCCCGAAGATAGACCATCGCACTGCCCTGTGCAAATTTATCCGGGTCGATACTGCCCTCCAGAACAGTATACCTGCTCATTTCATCCTGCAGCCCCTGCGCATCCATACCGCACACATTAATGATCAGATTTCCCCTGTCATTCAGCTTATATGACCATTCCTCAGCCGCCGTCTCAGGAAAAATACTCTTGACATAAGCATTCTGATCTTTTGTGATCTCCCCTTCCGGGGCAATCTCCGCCGCTGAATGATACCAGTAATTTCCGTCCACTACATAAAAGTCCGGTTTCGTCCTTGCAATGTAATATAGCCGCAGATCCTCCGCAAACTCCAAATCACTCAGCCGCTCCACCAGTTCTTTGCTGATCGGTTCAAAAGGCTCGTTCTGCTCCCACAGAATTCCTTTATGTCTGACCTGAAAATCCGTATTGTTGCGCCTGTCAACCTGCGTTTCCACCGAATACCCGATAGCCAGAGTATAGACCACCAGAAACAAAACGCCGCTCAGGGCAAAAGATACGACGGAGAACACACCCTTTTTCCTCCTGGCACGGTATCTTGCAGCCTCCACCGGCGAGATCGTACAGGCGATCCGGAAAGGCTTTAATGTACTGACAAGCAGCGTTATCCATGCAAAGACAGCGCCGAGCAGAAAGGTCGGCACAATCCCCGCCGGCTCATAATACATGGCTATGTTCTCCGCAAACGCTCCAACGATCTTACCGGCAGCCGTCTGACCGATGATACAGCCCGCCAGTCCGCCTATGGCAATTCCATAACATGCGATTTTGTTCATCTGCCATGACAGCATACGGCGAAGCTGCTTAGAAGACATGCCGATGGTCTTTAACTCCCCGTAAAACCGGATATCGTTTACGACAGAGATATCAAAAATATTATAGATAAAGAAATATCCGCAGAACATAATGCACACCACAATCAGAAACATCGGGATAATCGTCATGATCGTCGTGTCGCTGGCCTTAAAGGACCGTCCGTTTCCTTCCACAATCATATTCAGTTCGCTGAGCTTTTCATCTTTATCATGTCCGAACTTCAAAGGATTCAGATTGTTTAACTTCACATAAATCGTGTCATACCCTGGCTGCAGTTCCTTGTTGTAAGCATTGATGAACGCTTCGTCTGTGTAGATTTCTTCATACATATCCGCACAGTTTCGTATCGGATTCCGGTAATAACCGCACACTGTCATGGGAATCTCCGCTTCCACCTGCTCCGCATCCCTCTGTACGATCACTTTCAGTGTATAAGGCGCTCCCACCTGTTGATCCAGACCGAGACGCTCGGACATCGTATCCGACAGAAGAATTTCATTCGCTGTCCCGGGATATTCTCCCGCAAGCAGTTCTACCATATTCTTATCATAATGTACCTCGTCAGCCGCAAGCAGATATACATCCAGCGGGCGAAACTCCCGGTTATGAAGCCTTGTGCTGCTGCACCTTCTCACATACGCCGCCCAATCCACCTGCGGCTGCTTTCTTACCTTCTCTAAAATCTCCTCGTCTCCCATGATGGCCGCGCTGTCACAGCCCGGCCCCGGTGAAGCCCCTGTTGCGCGGGTGGACGTCTGCACAAAACCGATTCCCACCGAAAAAGTGACGCTTAAAAGGATTGCGGATAACGCCACGGCAAGCGCCGCCAGCCTGTTCCTGACAGGGTGTGCCTTATAATCCTGTGCCGCCAGTTCTTTTTCCAGAGTCGCATTGGAATTTCTGAACATGATACTCATAAGGATGCCTCCTTTCCGAAGGCATTCTGTCCGGCGTACATTCCCTTATCGTCACCCACGACTCTGCCGTCCTCCAGATGAATGACTCTGTCCGCAAGCTGCGCGATTGCCTCATTATGCGTAATCATTATAATCGTCTGATGAAATTCCCTCGATGTCATCTTAAGAAGCCCCATCACCTCCGCACTCGTCCTGGAATCCAGATTGCCGGTCGGTTCATCCGCCAGCAGCACCGCCGGTTTAGCCGCGATCGCCCGCGCGATGGACACCCTCTGCTGCTGCCCGCCGGAAAGCTGATTGGGATACCGGTCCATCTTGTCCTCAATGCCCAATTCCTTACAAATATGCTCAATGTACTTCGAGTCCGGTTTCCTGCCGTCCAGCCTGATGGGCAGCACGATATTCTTGTAAACATTCTGGATCGAGATCAGATTATAGTTCTGAAAAACAAATCCGATATTTCTGCGGCGGAACACCGTCAACTCCTCTTCCGACATCTTCATGATCGAGTGCCCGTCTATGATGACCTCTCCGCCGTCCGCGTAATCCAGCCCGCCCATCAGATTAAGAAGCGTGGTCTTACCGCTGCCGGATGTGCCCACGATCGCCGTAAAGCTTCCCTTTTCTATGGAAAAGCTGATATCGTCCACCGCCTTGACCGCGCTGTCTCCGCTTTGATAGTATTTCTTCAAATTTACTGCCTGTAAAATTTCCATAATGATAATCACTCCCTGCCTTTATGATGATTTGCAACAGTTTAGCCTTATGCTGTTCCATATGGCTGTAAAGCAGAAGGCTGAACTGCTGCGATAATATTACGGCGGTGCGCTGTATCCGGATTGTAACCATTCGTACCGGCCGATATCTGTATCATAAAGAGAGGATATTACAATCTTGTTACAAATCATTTTTATTTTATGAAAAGAATCGGATTCCTAAAATACGATCTCCTTCCCGTACAGCGCGCGCTCCTCCAGAATCTGTTTGAAATCACTGTCACTCCGGTGTCCCTTGATGTCATCCATATATTCCGCATAGTCACAGACATACACGTACACTTTAGAGACATCTCTGCCGTTAATCGCATAAGTGTCTGCAAAAGAACTGCTGCCGTTTGGAAGAATCTGCCCGTCCGCGTCAAGCACCACCAGAAATACCCCTTTTCCGGTACGTTCCTCGTTGCACTTCTCCTCTACCGTGATCTCGAATTTCGTCTTCACGACCTGATAGAGACCGGCGCCGGTGTCGTTGATTTCATCCACTGTGACCACCTGTGTGCTCTCGTTGTCCATCTCTATATGCAGATTGAATGTGAACGGCCCGTCAAACCACCAGTTCTCATATTTATTAGGAAATTGGTTCCGGTCCGGCGGGGTAATCTCCTCCATGAACGCTCTCCACTCCTCATCCGACATCGCCTCCAGATCCGCCTGCGTCCTGCCCTTATAATCAAGCGGTTCCGGTTCCGCCCGGTCGCCGATGATCTGCTCGATCGTATAGTCCATGTCAAAAGCGTCCAAAGCCCGATAGTTTTCTCTCAGTCCGACGTCATTTCCAAAAATATCCAGCGCATCAATCCGGTAAATTCCTGCATAAGTATGTTCATCTATAAATTTTCCTTCAATAGAGCCGGTTCCGCCATTCGTATACCCGTGCGCCGCATCCCTTCCGGAAGGCATGAATGAGTAATCTGCCTTACCCTTCAGATAAATAATCGGCTGCTCCACCATGTCCGTCATCGTTGCCGGAAAAGCCTCCTCGCTCGTGATCATAAGCGACAGATAGATCGCCTCCACAGAACAGTACGCCTCCGAAACCGTTACCGTGACGCCGTTTACGGTCCTGGTGTAAACGGCATCGGCTGTATCAGTTCTGCCAGTGCCGTCTCCCGGACTGCCGCTTCCTGAAGCACTGCCCGGCTGTGCGTTACCGTCTGGTGCCGCGCCTTCTACGTTATCTTGGCTCTGACCGGCTGCCACATTATTTCCCCCGCCTGTGTTCCCCGGCTCCTCGAATTTCTGTGCGACCGCATCCAGGTCACCCTGATAAGAATAATCCTTCTGCAGGAATTTGAAAATATTCCTGATCACCGGAATCTTCGACGCCAGCGCGGGCTGTGACGCAAAGATACCCATGCAGACAAACAATGCCGCAGCAGCCGCGGCGAACCGTATCATAATCCTCTTGCGCCTGTTGCGCATATATATTTTTTCCCCCTGCCTGATCCCCTTGCGCACGCGCTGGGACAGACTGTCGGGTATGGCGATTGTGTCAAATCTTTCACTTTTCATTCTATCTACCGTTTTCCTTTCCTTTCCTTGCAGTGTCGTATAATTCAATAACACCTGTTCTAAATTACATTCTGCGTCCGACATGCCACCTCTGTTACTCTATTCTCTACTTAGCTTTTTCGGCCGCTCTGTCCTCATCTTCAAGCTGCCGCTTCAGCGCTTCCCTGGCACGGTACAGATACGCCTTCACACTGCCCGCCGGGATTCCCATGACCTCCGCGATACTCTTGATCTTCATCCCCTGAAAATACTGTAATATAACAACTGTTTTGTATGTTGGGGGAAGCAGGTCGATCGCGTCATAGAGATCGGTCTTTTCCTCTATGGAGAGCGGCTGTTCCGGCGCCGCCTCATTGTAATCCTCAAACGGACTGTTATTTCTGTACTTCTTCTGTGTCTTATAAATGCTGTTGATCAGTATGCGCGTGATCCATGTCTTAAAATACTGCGGCTCCCGAAGCTTATCCATGGAGATCATTGCGCGCATGGCGCACTCCTGCACTGCATCCAAGGCGTCCTGTTCATTCTTGGTGTACATATATGCCAGTTTATACAGGTATTCCTGATGCATGATAATCAGTTCCCCAAAAGCCTCTCTGTTTCCCTTCGCTGCCTTTTCGACCAGTTTCAGGCTTACTGTATTCTTCATTCCTGCTTTCCTTTCGAAGCGTTCTACGCTTACGAGCCTGCTCGCTATTCACACGTGTTATACTGATTAGATCCCGTAAATGTGCAAAAGGATACAACTATTGAGCAAAATTTAAAATTTGCCCGATCACATCCGGGTCCCGAAAGTATTCTCGTACACAGGAACAATTTGCACACTTTCCTGTATATAATGCAAAAGTGCTCCATACGGAACAGAGCACTTTTTATATCCATCGTTATTATATTTATTTTGTCTCTGCGTGAAAGCAGTCCATTACTTCGGATGCGATCGGCAAATCCGTCTCCTTCTTACAAAATTATGCCGTTTCCTCAGAATTACGTTTAATATCCGCCACCACTTCCATAATGCGCTTCGCTGTTCCCATATCATCCCTAAACAACGTCGTGATACTTCCCACAGACCGGAAGGGTTCTTCCATAAGCACCTTATTATCATCTATATTTCCATTGGCTGCAATATAATCCACTATGAGATTGACGAAACGTATCTGATTAATATTCAAATGTACCTCTGTAAGGAATTCACTGAATGCTTCATTGACCGCAGTTCTGTCTACACCCACGACCCGGCGGACAAGTCTGCCGACCGGCGTGTCCCCGTACTCCTTTACGTAGTCTTCTTTGGAACCAAGTTCCTGCCATAAAATTCGCTCAAGTTCTTTCAAGTCGCCCTCAGACAGTTGCTTATTATTTCTAAGCTTATATACAGATATCTTATCACTATGCTCTTTCAAATAAAACTCGACTTTTTTGCGATAGTTCCTTAAATCGCTGCTATCATAAATAGGTGCTCCTTCTGCCGCCGCAACTATTGTATCCGTAAAATCAGTATAATAGATTTTTTTACGAATCTTATCCAAATATTGCAACAGATCACGTATGGCCGTCCTTACAGCATCCAGTTCTAAAATAGTAGTATGTTCCCAAAACTCTGCCCGCTGAACTTTTTCAATGATTTCCTTTTGCGCTGCAACCTGTGGAATTGAGTATTTGCCAGACAACTGTTCCGCTGTCTGAATCACAATATTAATAGGCGTCCGGACACTCTTACTTTGCAATAACCCTAAGTCAATACTATAAATCAGGTAATCGAAACGCCTTGCAAGTTCATCTTCTTTCCTTGGTTTCACAAGCGGTGCAATATGTCCCTTAATCTCCGAAATCTCGACTGTTTCGAGATTTATCCAATTAGAAAGGTTACGGTACATTTCAACATATCTCATATGCCTTTTTACCATAAAGCTATTATCATTCAGTTCCGTGACTGCCTGATGTAAGTCATCCACCAAATCAGCTCTATACGAAGCGTAAACCTCATCAGACGTAAAAGCCGAAGCCTGCAATTCTCTGCAAATCTGGGCTTTAGTATTATAAATTTTCTCACAGAGTGTTTCCTGAATCCCGCTCTCGCTGCCATTCTTATTTACCCTGAAATATTCAAAGTTATTGCAGAAATCAAAGATTAAGAAACGCGCCTTATCGATTCCCTCACCTAACAGATCCGGGCAAAGCCTCGTTCCCCTTCCGATCATCTGCCAGAATTTCGCATAACTTCTGACTTTCTTAAAAAACACCAGATTCAGTATCTCCGGGATATCAATACCGGTATCAAGCATATCAACTGATACAGCGATTTGCGGCATTTTTTCTTTCGTACTGAAATCATCTATCAGAGAATCGCAATATTTAATACTATAATCGATCTGCTTTATAAAATCTCCGCCATACTCTGGGAAAAGCACTTGAAATCTTTTTACAACAGCCTGTGCATGCAGACTGTTTCTGGCAAAGATAATTGTCTTGCCAAGCTTGTCTCCGCCTTCGATTTTAAGTCCCTTTTCCATAAGTTCTTTGAGTACTTTATCAATGGTATCTGCATTAAAGAGCCATGAATTAATTGCAGAGTTTGATATATCATCTGTTATTGTATCATCATCCGCAAAGGTCTCCTCATACTCTTCTTTCTCTTCATCCGACAAATCATCATAGTGAATACCGTCTTCCATAATCTTTGTTTTGTATTCGAGCGTCGAGTAACTGACCAGATACCCCTCCTCAACTGCCTTCTCCAATTCATATGCAAAAGTTGGCACACCTCTCTCCAAATCAAAAATACCATATGTATTTTTATCAATTTCATTCTTAGGCGTTGCGGTCATACCTAAGAGCAACGCATCAAAGTATTCGAAGATTTCCTGATACTTCTTATAAATAGAGCGATGAACTTCATCGCAGATAATCAGATCAAAGTGCCCCGGACTGAATAGTCTTTCGCCAAACTTATTCTTCGTTTCATCTATTGCATTCATCATCGTCGGATAAGTTGAAAAAATCATCCTCGAAGACTCCGGATCATCCTTGCTGTCCAACAGGTTGCAGCAGGATAAATCCTTAAGCAGATTTGCATAACTGTTCTTCGCCTGTTTTACCAGAGCAGTTCTGTCCGCTAAAAAAAGAATATTCTTCACATAATTGTGGCGCCTTAACACATCAACAACACTGATGCTGACTCTTGTCTTACCCGACCCCGTTGCCTGCACGATCAACATTTTTCTATGTTTCTTTGCAATAGCGTCACAGACTGCAGTAACAGCCTCTTTCTGGTACGGACGATTGGTAATATGATTACTGATTGCTATATTCTCTAAAGGCTTTCGCTGTTTCCTTCTGTCAATTTCCAGCTGTAACTCATCCTGTGTAAAAAATCCCGAAACTTCCCTCCTCGGATAACCTATATAATCATTGGTATAAAAGAATTCAAATCCATTTGTGGTAAAAATCAGAGGTCTTCTGCCATATTGGTTCTGTATACAATCTGCATAGAGTTTTGCCTGCTGGCTTCCGACCATTGTGTCGGCAGAGGCTTTCTTTGCCTCCACTACAGCAAGCGGAAGATTATCTTTTCCCCATAATACATAGTCTACATATCCCGTTCCTGTACTGTTAGGCATTCCGGTAACCGGCTCCTCCACTGTGCAGTTTCCACCTATGACCCAGCCTGCTTCCCGCAGTGCCACGTCAATATATTTCTTTCTGGTCTCCGCTTCACTGATTGCATCTACACGGAACTCTCTCGTCTGAATATGGCGCTTACGCTCCGCCGCCATTTGTTTCCGAAGCTCTTCATTTTCCTTAAGAACCTCGGCAAGCTGCCTGTCCTTACTGCTCAAATCATCATGTAACGCCTTTAACTCATCCGCCTTTACACGCTTTTCATCTCCGGATAACAAAATCGACTCATCAAAAGTTCTCTCTTCATACTCTTTAGAGTAGGAATAATCAATCCAGTCGCAGAATTCAAAAAGGTCTCTTAGCGCAATAATTGCCTCATCTCTTTTAATGTTACTGTTTGTATGCACAGCAACATTTCCAAGATGAATCGTATATTTTAACATAGGAAAAAGTCTTGGTTCAATGATGTCCCGAAATGTCCGCTCATGAATCAGGCTGGAAACATTGTCCTGATATGGCAGTTTCAATTCTGCATCATAAGAAAACACAAATCTCACAGCCAGTTCCAGAGCACGTCTCGACAATATTGCGCAGGTCGCCGGGGAGATCGCAATGCTCTTCTCGGCTTCTACTGCCTGAACTGCAAAATCTGCATATTCTTTGTTCTCCAATAAATAGTCAAAGTTAGTCTCCATAGGCGGATTACCTCTTTACGCATTTGTGTTTTTATATGTTTTAATGGAATTTGGACGAATATTCCTGTACTTCATCTAAGGCTCTGCTGCCTGATATGCCGCATAGCCTTCATAATAATAACTGCGGTCGATACCTTTCATATAGATCTCACGGTCGCTTATTTTATCTGTTAATGCTCCCTTTAGCAAATATTTAATCTCTATATCTTTGATCGGACTTCTTTCCATGGCAAGCAGATAATCATCCTTATCAATCCTGCTCCAATCCACCACCATGCCAAGTTCCTGCCGCAAAATCAGATCCAGCCAAATCCTTGTACTTCTGCCATTGCCCTCCCGGAATGGATGCGCTACATTCATTTCAACGTATTTTTCAACAATCTCATCAAATGTTGACTGTGGCATTTTCTCGATATTTCTAAGTGCATCGTCCAGATACATTACCGGCACAAACCTGAAATTTCCTTTTGATAGATTGACTTCTCTTGCTTTGCCTGCAAAATCGTAAATATCTTCAAACAGGAACTTGTGTATTTTAAAAAGGCTGTCTAAAGTGCCGGCTTTTAAGGTATATAAATGTCCGTCTTCAAAAAGCTGAATTGCCTTCTTTTTACTGATTCTTTCTTCTGTGCGGGCAAGTTCTGCCGAATCGGTTATATGGAGTTTATTCTCAAGCGCCATGGTGGTCTGCCTTCCTTTTTGTGTGACTGCTAGGTTAACCTGCAAGTTTCAATTTGGTGGTCTGGGTGACGAAGGCGGCGAACTGCTGTTGCGTATCTTCATCTGGAACCATCACTTTGAGCTTCTTTATCATTGCTATAGACAAATAAGTAACCGTAGAACCTACTTGTATTGAATCAATTTGTTTCCGAAATCCCGGTATAGAAAATAAATGTGAAATATAAAGCGGAGTTATCCCCTTTGCATATTGAGAAAGCCAGCTAATCATCCCATCTTGGAAATAGAACTTATCATCTGCTTTCACAATATAGCACTGTCCAAGTGTTCCGCGAGACGTCACTAATATATCACCTTTCGCAGGAACTTGTCCTTGCGCTTGAAGTTCCAC
>CAJTPS010000034.1 GCA_910578555.1 uncultured Lachnospiraceae bacterium | reverse complement strand
AAAAATGATGTTTTTATAATCCAGTCGGTAGATCGTTGTAAGTTCATTAATATAATCAACATCGGGTAAAGAGGCGTCACTCTTTCTGGTAATCAGGCTGACTTTAAAGTTTGATTTCGACAAGCCTACTAAGAGTTCATATGGATACATATGTCCACCGCCATATTCGCCTATACCCGCCGGAAGCATCGGATCGGCATGCAATGAAATAATTAATATATGTCTTGGTGATTTCATAACAGAGCCCCTTCTCATTTGTGATATGATTTCTATATGACGACCGATAATTAAGAATTATCCTTCAAATCTATAAGCGCGATATTTACGCGATGCCATACACTACACAAAATGAAACAAATGTAGTAATATATACTTGTAAAAAGGGATTGTGTATCAGAGACTTATAATCAATGTTACACAGAAAGAAAGCCGCGGGGACCGTGTCCTGGGGCTTTCTTTCTGTATATACTTTTGCATAGACTATGGCAATCGACTGCTATATAATTATATTTAGAATCAGCCGAAAAACGATAAGAAAGCGGTAACAGGCTGATCTGACAGACTCGCAGAAGGGACGACCAATGAACAAACTAGACACACTAAAGAAATATTTCGGGTATTCTGCCTTCCGGGAAGGGCAGGAGAATCTGATTGACCATATACTGCAGGGACGGGATGTACTGGGGATCATGCCGACCGGAGCCGGGAAATCTATCTGTTATCAGATTCCGGCGCTTCTACTGCCGGGCATTACATTAGTCATTTCCCCGCTGATCTCCCTGATGAAAGATCAGGTGCAGGCATTGAATCAGGCGGGTATTCACGCCGCTTACATCAACAGTTCCCTCAGCGAATCCCAGATTTCCAAGGCTCTTAAGCTGGCGGCTGGCGGGCAGTACAAGATTATCTATGTGGCGCCGGAGCGTCTTGAGACGTATGAGTTTATGCAGTTTGCAAGGCAGACAGAGATCTCTATGCTGACGGTGGACGAGGCGCACTGCATTTCGCAGTGGGGACAGGACTTTCGGCCCAGCTATCTGAAAATCGTGCAGTTTATTGACAGGCTTGAGAGAAGACCGGTCATCAGTGCCTTTACGGCTACGGCGACGGAGAACGTGAAGGAGGATATCGTCTGCGTGCTCGGTCTTAACGCGCCCTATGTGCTGGTGACGGGATTTGACCGTAAGAATCTGTATTTTGCGGTGGAGACGCCTGCACGCAAAGACAATTATATTATGGATTACATACGGGAGCATAATGCGGAAAGCGGGATTATTTATTGTACCACCAGAAAAAATGTGGACAAGCTGTATGGCAGGCTGCTTGCGGAGGGAGTAGCGGTAACCAGATACCATGCGGGGCTTGACGGCGGGGAGCGCAGACAGAATCAGGAAGATTTTATCTATGACAAGTGTCCGGTCATGATAGCAACGAATGCTTTCGGTATGGGGATCGATAAATCAAATGTGCGCTATGTCATTCATTACAATATGCCGCAGAGCCTGGAGAATTATTATCAGGAGGCGGGCAGAGCGGGAAGAGACGGCGAGAGAGCAGAGTGTATTCTGCTATACTCTGCGCAGGATGTCATGATTAACCGTTTTTTGCTGGAGCATAAGGAGCAGAAAGGAGAATATGGGCAGGAGGAGCTCGAGACAATAGCGGAGCGGGACGAGGAACGCCTGCAAATGATACAGTATTATTGTCTCACGACGGATTGCCTGCGGGAGTATATTCTGCGTTATTTTGGGGAAAAAGGCATGGCGCAGTGCGATAATTGCGGTAACTGTATGCGCGAGTATGAGGAGATGGACGTGACGGAAGCGGCGGTAAAGATTATAACCGGTGTGAAAGAGATGCGTCAGCGCTATGGCATCAATGTGACCGCCGGGATGCTGGCCGGTGAGAATCGTGCCAAGCTGAGGGAGTACAGGGTGGATGAGTATGCGTCTTTTGGCAGTCTGAGCGATATGCGCGAGACGGAGATTAAGGAAATTATGCATCAAATGCTGATAGAAAATCTGCTCGCTGTGACGGACGACAGGTATGCGCTGCTGCGAACAACTGATGCGTCAGAGGAGGTTTTGGAATATGGCAGGCGCGTCATTCTGAAACGCGTGAAGAAAGCGCCGCAGCAGGAGAGGAAGCAGAGCAGAAGGGAAAAGAGCAGCAGAACAAAAGCGCGGACATCGGATATCTTAAATGCCAGAGGACTGGAGCTTTTCGAGCAACTTCGGACGCTTCGGACCGCGATCGCGAGAGAGGAGAACATGCCGCCTTACATTATTTTCTCGGACAAGACACTGGTGGATATGTGCGTGAAAGTACCGCTTGGTAAAGCGGAGATGCTGGATGTGTCAGGAGTCGGTGAGAATAAGTATGCGCGGTACGGAGAACGTTTCTTAAGTGTGATCATGGAGTACACGGGCGGAATCCGGGAGAAGTTTTACTTTGACGAGTGATGTGGGATCGCGGGAGGGGGACGAAACAACGGGCGGAGCCATAGGAAGCTCCGCCCGTTGTCTCATACCCCTTTCTGATTCAATTTTCTCTTCCGTGAACTTATGCCTATGCTGGCAATCAAGTAAAAGAAAAGAATGCCGATGGCTGTTCTTGCAAAAACCTCTGCGATCTGATCGGTGAAAGCGATAGACAGGATCATCCTTACAACAATAATTCCTACCATTGATACTACTGCGATTAATACATTTTTCATTTTCATTTCTCTCCTTTTCTATGACTGAAAATTTTCATTTTCCATGATTCCCTTGCGCAACGGGTTGTTTTACTTCCTGTAATTAAGATATCAAATATCAGGAGCTGTTTCCATTGATCTGGCTTACAGTTGTGCGCCGTAACTTACATTTGTGTAAGATTGCATATAAGCGGGCGCAGCGCATAGGAATCACGTACAGAGTCGTCTTAAGAGATGATTACAGCATTTCGCTGATCGCCGTATAGCAAAAGGAAAAAAGAATACTGGACAGGACAAACTCCGAGCCGATCAGCATAAGCAGTGTGCCGGTCTTATACCGGATAATGTTCCGGTAGATCATCAGGGTGCAGTAGAACGTAAAGACCTCTTTCTCTTCTTCTATAGTCTGACATTGCGTGGCAAGACGGGACAGATGTTTACGGAAACAAAGCATCCTGACGACATAGGCGAATATGGGAAGGTCATAGAAGTCTGCCGTGCAGGTAGGGAGCGGCACGGTGAGGGACAGATCGTCGCTGTTGAAAGTGATCTGCGGGTTTCTTAATATGTAATAATTATATTTCCATGTGCCGGTCTTTTCACGGCTGTATCTTCTTAAGAAGGGCCATCTTTTCCAGGAAGATAAATTCGGAATCTGTTCGTGCAGTGCGGAGAGATTTTCCTGAAAAGAATGGAGCTGTCTGTTACAGTAAAGAGATATAACGGAGATCACAGCCGAGCCGAATGTGGCAAAAATAGAGCCTAAGGGAATACAACTGCTTAAAGTTGCATCTGTAATGCATTCCCTGAAAATAAGATAGGTCAAATATACGGTTGCGGCAAAGGAAAGGACCAGAAGCAGGAGTTTCGATACGTGGAATAAAAAAGCAGATTGCACGAGCAGTCTGTTTCTTTTACCGTTATTCAGGAGTAATTTGCCGTCTTCGATACTGTAATGATATTTCATTGCCGATCCTCGTTCCGCATTATCTGCGCGTGTTTATGATTTACTGTTTTTGGAGTCTGTACTGACAGACGATATTTGCATAATCTCATCATACATAATTTCAATGGGGTTTTCAAGAAATATAAGTATGAGGGATGAGGCTGTATGAGGAATACTTGCTTTTCCCTGCGGTATCTTGCGTGCAGCACCTGTAACGGGAAATGCATCCCGGCTTACGCTTCTAAACGTGCCGCATTTCTGTATGCGACAGGGGTTTTCCCGTATCTGGTCCGGAATGCTCGGGTAAAATAGGAGTGATTATGAAAACCGCAGTTCTCAGCAATATCAATCACTTTCAGATCGGTTTCGACTAACTGCTTTGCCGCCAGATTCAGACGGTATTCGACCAGATATGCGTTGAAGCTTATTCCGGTGAAGTCCTTAAACAGTTTCATAAAGTGGCTTTCCGAAAAACCGCAATGTTTGGCCGCTTCATGAATGGATATTTTACGGTCATAGAACTTACGGATATCATAAAGTGCATTTTTAAGTCTGTTGTATGATAGCTGTAAAGCGCTGTTATCACTGGTGGCAGTGAAGCTGTACTGATTTATATGATACAGCAGGAAAAACAGATTTGACATGATTAAAAGTTCGTAAGTGGAGTAACTCTCGGCTCTGTGCTCCAGCAGAGACAGGATGCAGGGAGTTACCGTCTGGCTGAAGGCAGATCCGGAAGGATAGAAGAACTCTATGGTTTTTTCACCGGTTAGAAAAGGACTGACATATTTGTCATAACAAAGACTGCTTTCGGCGCCCCGGAAAAGAGAAGGGTGAAACATAATATTGAAATATTCCCCGCCGGCAGGTCCTCCCTGTTCAATGGAATGCACAGCATGAGGAAGGATCACAATCAGGTCTTTGGCACAGAGAGTGTATGCCGATCCCCATATGGTAACCCGGATCTGTCCTGCGGTACAGTAGATGAGTTCAAAATCATCGTGCCAGTGAAGCGGAAAGGAGGGTATCCAATCCGGAATATTTCCGTGATAGACACTGTAGGGGAAGTGAACCGTACCGTGTATTTTGGTTTCATGCAAAAATACAGTATCCATGATCTGTCTTCCTCCGTTGTTCTTATGACATAATAGGATTGTGCTATAAAATCAAGAATATATTACAAGAATCATAATACAAATCAGAGTAAAATACAAGTATGTTAGAATTATTTCGGATTAACATTGAATATTTTAAAGAAGAGGACGGGATGAGATATGGAATATGCAGCAGTCAGACATTTTGCAGATAAGCGATATTGTTACGCGTTGGAGAAAGGGCGGTTTCTGATCAGACTTGAGACGAAAAAAGGCGATGCGGCAAACGTGACCATTCATATGCAGGATAAGTATCTGCCGGTAAAATATCATGATACAAGAAATACACAGAATATGCGGAAAGCGTATTCTGACAATTATATAGATTACTATGAAGCAGTGATAGAGATGGATGTGATCTGTCTTAGATATTTCTTTGCGATAGAAGATCAAGTCGGGAAAGTTGTGTATTATGGAAATCATGATTTTTATGATGCGTGTATCACGGATATTGAGAAGATGTATGACTGCCCGCAGAGTCTACGGGAGGAAGAACTTTTTGTGCTGCCGGAATGGGCGAAGAATAAGGTGATATACCAGATTTTCCCGTCCCGCTTTGCCACAGATCAGGACGTCCCGGAGGAGGTGTGGTATCAGGCACCGATCGATCATAAGGCTGATCTGAAGGGCTCTATCAGGGGAATTATCAACCGACTGGACTATATAAAGGAACTGGGAGCGGATATTATCTACATGACTCCGATTTTCAAGTCTGGCTCCAGCCACAAGTATAATATCGATGACTATTATGTAATCGATCCGGCTTTCGGGGATAAGGAGGATTTGAAGGAACTGGTATCCCGTGCGCATGGTCTGGGGATGTATGTAATCCTTGACGGTGTGTTTAACCATACTTCGGCAGATTTTTTTGCATTTCGGGATATCAGGGAAAAGAAAGAACAGTCAGAGTATCTGGACTGGTATTATATACAGGATTTTCCGCTTGTGATGGAGTGGGGGAAAAAGCCGAATTACAAGACTTTCAGTTACGCCGGTCTTATGCCGAAACTGAACCTGCAGAACAAAGAGACGGCGGATTATGTCATTGATGTTGCGGCCTACTGGATCAGAGAATGCGATATCGACGGATGGAGGCTGGATGTGGCGGATGAGATCAGTCATGTCTTCTGGAAGCGGTTCAGAAGGGAAATGAAAGCGGTCAAAAGCGATATACTGATTGTCGGTGAGATCTGGCATTTTGCCGGCGACTTTCTGGAGGGGGATGAATGGGACAGCGTCATGAATTATCAGTTTTATCGTTCGGTGTTTGATCTGATCGTGTCGCAGAAGATGAGCGCCTCCGCCTTTGCCGGAAACCTTAATTTTATGAAGGGCAATCTGCATCAGGGCCTGGAAGGATACCTCTGGAATTTTGTAGACAGCCATGATACGGCAAGATTTTCATACAGTGTCGGCCATGACATCAGGAAACAGAAGCTGGCGGCGGCACTGCAGCTGCTGCTGCCCGGTATGCCGATGGTCTACTATGGCGATGAGGTGGCATTGGACGGCGGCGCCGATCCGGACTGCAGGCGTGGTATGCTCTGGGATGAAAGAAGACAGAATCAGGACATTCTCGGTTATTACCGGACGCTGATCAGGATCAGACATAATTATGCAGCGCTGACAGAAGGGGATATCATAAAGCAGTACACAGAAGACACAACAGGGCTGATCTATATGGAAAGGTGCCTGCAGGAGCAACATTTGATACTGATTTTTCATACGAAGCAGGGTAAGGTGGAACTGCAGAATCTGACAGGCATGAGCGATCTTGTAAAGGACGAGATTTTTTCCGGCAGTTTAGGAGATTATGAGACAGCGGTTATATTTAAGAAAAAATAAGTTGCGTTATTGCAAATTATCCAATATAATTTAGGATAAAGTATAATAATTTAAGGAATGTTTAAAAAGAGAAGGTATGGTAGCATAATGAGCGAAATGGAAAAGGAAATATTTTACAATAAGCCATGGATTTTGCAGCGGGCTGATCCATATATTTACAGGCATACGGACGGGACATACTATTTTACGGCTTCCGTACCGGAATACGACAAAATCATATTGCGCAGAGCTGATACGCTGGCGGGACTGCGGACGGCACAGGAGAAGGAAGTGTGGCACAAACATGAAACCGGCGTTATGAGTTCTCATTCCGTGCCTTTTCGCTGGATGCAACCGTATTCGAAAGCAAAGGCAGACACTATTATGTGTGGGCGGAGAAAACAGGCGTGGGAAGACAGATTTCCAATTTGTATATTGCGGAAATGGAGTCGCCTTACCGGTTAAAGACGCAGCAGGTGCTTCTCACAACACCGGATTATGACTGGGAGCGGATCGGCTTCTGGGTGAACGAAGGTCCCGGTGTCCTTAAGAAAAACGGTAAGATTTTTCTGACATATTCCGCGTCGGATACCGGTATTGCTTACTGCATGGGAATGCTGACGGCAGACGAAAATGCGGACCTGCTTGATCCTTTATCCTGGAAAAAGGAAAGATATCCGGTTCTTTCATCTGATGCATCCAGAGAAATATACGGTCCGGGACATAATAACTTTACCGTGGATGAAGAGGGAAATGACATACTGGTATTCCATGCCAGAACGGAAAAAGAAATCGTGGGTGATCCGCTATATAATCCGAACCGCCATGCAATGCTTATGAAAATTAAATGGGACGAGCAGGGGCGGCCGGTGTTCGGGTTTGACAATTAAAAGGAAGAGGAGGTTACTATGGCGACTCTGTACATTAATGAAAAAAAGAAAAAAGGGCATATCAACCCGGAAATTTACGGACATTTTTCGGAACATCTGGGAAGGTGCATCTATGAAGGGCTGTATGTGGGGGAAAATTCTGAGATTCCGAATGTAAACGGCATGCGGAAAGACGTGGTGGACGCCCTGAAAGAAATGCAGATCCCGGTGCTTCGCTGGCCGGGCGGCTGCTTTGCGGACGAGTATCACTGGAAGGACGGTATCGGCCCCAAAGCAGATAGAAAGAAGATGATCAATACGCACTGGGGCGGTGTCGTTGAGGACAACAGTTTTGGTACGCATGAATTTTTTGAATTGTGTGAACAGCTTGGCTGCAAGACCTATGTCAATGGTAATGTGGGAAGCGGTACGGTGCAGGAGATGAGCGAATGGGTGGAATACTGCACATTTGACGGTGTTTCCCCGATGGCGGATCTGCGGGGAGAAAACGGTCATGAGAAGCCGTGGAAGATCGACTATTTCGGCGTCGGAAATGAGAACTGGGGCTGCGGCGGCAATATGACACCGGAGTATTACGGGAATCTGTACAGAAGATACCAGACCTATGTGAGACAGTACAACAACGATGCACCGATTCAGAAAATATGCTGTGGCGCAAATGCTGCGGACTACTTCTGGACAGAAGGCGTTCTGAAGACTTGTACGGCAGCGCCGGCGCCCGGTCCTGATGCAGACAACCCGGGCTTTATGAACGGTCTGTCACTGCATTATTATGTACATCCGGGCGGATGGGAGAACAAAGGAAGCGCGACGGAATTTGACAGTAAGATCTGGTATCAGACACTTTGCAAAGCGATCTATATGGAAGAACTGATCAGGCGTCACGGCGCTGTTATGGATCAATATGATCCGCAGAAAAAGATCGGCATGATGGTGGACGAGTGGGGCTGCTGGTTTGATGTGGAGCCGGGTACGAATCCGGGATTCTTATATCAGCAGAACACGATGCGGGATGCGCTGGTGGCGGGTATCACACTGAATATTTTTAACAAGCACTGCGACCGTGTTAAAATGGCGTGTATCGCACAGATGGTCAATGTACTGCAGGCGGTGATTCTGACGGAGGGACCGAGGATGGTCCTGACGCCTACTTATTATGTTTTCCATATGTACAGACATCATCAGGATGCGGAACTGGTTGAAAGCTATGTGGAAGGCAATCAGAGCATAGGAGAGGAAGCGGCGTATCAGGTGCCGCAGATCAGTGAATCGGTCTCTGTCGGCGAAGATGGTACGGTGAACATTACGGTGAATAATTTATCGGTCACGGAGGATGTTCCGATGGAAATCTCCTTTGCAGAGCTTGTTCCTTCCCGTATAGAAGCGGTAATATTGACGGGTGCAATGTGCGCGCATAATACGTTTGAAGAGCCGGAAAATGTAAAAGAGACCGGGTTTTGCGATTATAAGACGGAAGCAAACAAGATCAGGTTCACTGCGCCTCCATGCAGTGTAATCAGTTTCCGTGTGGGGCAGTGATGAAGGAAGAACAAATCGGAACAAAGCGAATTTGCAGGAAATGTCTGACGAAGGATATGGATGAGAAAGACTATCTGGAGAAGATACAAGTCCTGGTTGCAAATCTGGATGCCGATGTGAAGGCAAAACAGGAAATCTATGAAAAAAGACTTGCCGTCTGCAAGGAGTGCGATTTCTTGACAGACGGTACGTGCAGAGCGTGCGGCTGCTTTGTGGAATTGCGTGCAGCCGTCCGGAAGAATTCCTGTCCGTATAACAAATGGATGGCGGCGAAGTGCGCGGCAAAGCGATGATGGAAAACAGTGTTTATGACTATTTAACAGGTTTATACAATCGAAAAGGCCTATACGAGAAATATGACGAGATGTCAGGCGAAGACAACATTCATTTCATGTTTTTTGATCTGGATAATTTTAAGACTGTCAATGACGTATACGGACATAAATCGGGCGATGAGCTTTTAATCTCCACAGGCCGCCTTTTGAAAAAATGCGTGCCTGAAGCCACTGCTGTACGGCTTGGCGGGGATGAGTTTGTGCTGATGCTTTTCGGTGAGAAAACGAGAGAAGAGTTGACCTGCGCAGCAGAACAGATCTTGTCAGAGATGCGTAAAAAAGGAAAAGAGATGGACTTTTTTACGGTCGTGTCCATGCGCATCGGGATCGTCTGGAATGCTTCCCGCGATACGGGGTTAGAGCAGCTTCTGAACGCCGCGAGGCGGTTTACGGATCATATAGCGGAACGTTTCGGACCGGAGGAAGGTAAATGGAAAGGCTATCCGGGGCATGAGATCGCAGAAATGGCGTTGCTCCGGCTCTATGAGGTGACAGAAGAAGAGAAATATTTGAATCTGGGCCGCTTCTTTATTGAGGAAAGGGGAAAACGTCCCTATTATTTTGACAGAGAGCACCCGGAAGACATACGGAAGGGCACGGAAAAGGAACTGCGGTATTTTTAGCATCAGGCACATCTGCCTGTGCGTGAGCAGACGGAGGCAACGGGCCATGCCGTGCGGGCCGTGTATCTGTATGCAGGCATGGTGGATCTGGCTCGTCTGACCGGCGACGATACGCTGTGGAAGCCCATGAGACAGAAGTGGCTTGGCTGCGCATGCTGCCCGCCCAATCTGGCAAGGCTGCTTTCTTCTGTCGGCGCCTATGCTTATACGGAAAATGAGGACACGCTGTTTGTACATTTATATATGGGGAGCACCCTGACGAAGCAGGTGGGGAGCAGAAGGTGGATGTGCGTGTGGAGTCCGGTTTTCCCTGGGACGGCAGGGTCAGAATCCACGTGCGCGCAAAACACAGCGGCTTCAGGCTGGCGCTTTGCATTCCGGGCTGGTGTGAAGGGTATACAGTGACCTGCGGCGGGGAGTTTGAGAAGACGGAGAAGGACGGCTGCCTCTATCTTAAGAAAGAATGGGGCGAAGAGGATATTCTGGAACTGGATTTCCCCATGTATGTGAAGCTGATTGCCGCCAATCCGGCGGTACGCGAAACGATCGGGAAAGTGGCTGTGACAAGAGGTCCGGTCGTCTATTGCCTGGAAGAAGCGGATAATGGTAAGAATCTGCATCTGCTCTCCGTAGATCCGTTGGGAAACGCCGATGTGATAGAGGAGGCTGTTTGCGGAGAAAAAGCGAAAACAGTGCTGCTGTGTGGATGGAGAGAACGGGAAGCGGACCAGACACAGGAGCTTTATCATGTGTGGAGAAAAGAGAGGAAAGAAGCGGTTATGCTGAAGTTTATTCCCTATTATATGTGGGCGAACCGTATGGAAAATGAGATGCGAGTCTGGGTCAGAAGGTGATAGGTGTACAATATGCCTATGGGAAACTAACAGAGTACTTTAGTCTATAATTATAAAAAGGACGAGACGGCTCATGGAGCGCCGGCTCGTTTGTCATATCGCAGGAATTTTCGGAACATATGCCTGCGTTACTTCTCTTCTTCTGTCGCAATGGGGCTGTAATTGATTCTCACATCAATATCCTGATTATAGTTGCCGAAGCTTTTGCCGAAGATGGTGAGACCGCCCACATGCTCTGCATCTTCTTCTACTTCCAGCTTTAATTTGATCGTACTGTGGTAGTCAAATTCAAATTCGTTGATGGTTACATCCGATACTTGAAGACCGTCAATAAAAGTACCTTTTTTATTGATTACCAGAATTTTCAAAAGACCGTATTGATTCCAGCTGGGATACCACCAGTCAGGAGTGAAAATACCGCGGACAGTTCCGAAATCGCCGGGACTGGTCCATGTGGCTACTTTTTTGCCGTTGATTTTAAAAGAGATGTCGGAGGGCCATATATCGTTGATACCGGGGGCTTCCGAACTGATCTCCAAAGAGAAGGTGATCTGGTCTATTTTTTGTCCATAGGGGATAAAATTCGGAACAATGTATTCTACAAAGCCACGGGTAAACCACAGAATATCCGCTTCATACCTTCCGGGATGGGCAAAATATCTGGTGTCGTCAACCTCCCCGATCAGAGCGGTATTGGAAGCGAGGCCGCAGGTGGGATATACGTCATAGTCGGTAAAATGCCCCACTTTCAAACTTGTCTGATATACATTCTTAAAATCTTCCTGTGAATCAATATCAATTAGAATTTTGTCCAGATATACGGAACACTTTTTCTGATTGCCGTGTCCGGCTGATTCATTGGATATCGAAACAATGCCGCAGTCTTCCAGTTTCTTGATATGGTTCGTCAGAGCTCCATTCGTGATGTTCAGTCTGCCTGCAAGCTCATTCATATTCATTCCGTGATTTTCCAAAAGTATTTTAATGATCTCGATTCTGACCTCTGACCCCAGAGCTTTAAAGATTTCCAGACCGTCATTTAATGTTTTAATATGAAGCATAATGTATTCCCTGACCTTAGATTATTTTAGTATTTATTAAAATATATTGTTTTCATTATATAGCAGATAGATAAAATACGCAATATTTTCGTTGCGAGCCGGGTAATTTGTGTGCGGTATTTGTTAAAGTTTACACCAGATCATGATAAAGAGCCGATTGCAGACCGACCTTTCAGGAATCTGTTGACAGAACCTGGCGCGGAATATATAATCATATTATATAAAATCATTATATAAATAAGTTATATAAAATTATGGATATGGCTTACAAAGCATACTTACGAACAGTGTCTTACGCATGGAACGATTGTGAAAGGAAAGCGAATGCCGAAACAAAGAATCACCAAAGAGATGATCGTGGAAGCCGCCTTTGAAATAGCGCGGGTAAACGGACTGGACAGAATGGTCGTGAAGGAGATCGCCGACAGGCTGGGGTGTTCGGTGCAGCCGATTTACAGCTATTGCGACAGCATGGAAGGGCTTAAGAGGGACTTGATGATACGTGTGCGCCGGTTTGTACAGGGATTCGTGCAGGATTATCTGGCGGCAGACGCTGATGCGCCGGGCGGGGATTTCTTTAAGACGATAGGACATGCCTACGTGCAGCTTGCCGAGACTGAGCCGCATATATTTCAGATGTATGTGCTGCATGAACGGGAAGGCATAGACTCGCTGGAGGCGTTGTATCAGGCCGAGAGCTATCCGGATATGGCGAGAAAGATTGCAGAAAGTCTGCAGATCGATATCACCAGAGCGCATATGCTGCATCGCAATATGATGATCTATAATGTGGGAATCGGAACGATCCTTGCGACGGCCGATCCGGGTATTCCGACGGCGGAGATTTACGAGCAGCTCGATCTTGCGTATCAGGCGTTCGCAGATCAGGCCGGGGTGAGTAAGCTGACTGATGGATAAGGCTTTACCATGAAGCTATGGAGTGTAAAGCTGAAAAACATGGCTGTGTTTTTTTGTAAAAAATGCTGCGGCAGGGTAATGATGAGAGGGCAGGGGATGACGAATATGAATAATATGAAGAAAGAAGAATGTAAGGCGCTGATTGTTTATTACAGTAAGACGGGGTTTACACAGAAATACGCGGAGTGGATCAAAGAGGCGCTGCCGCAGGATATATCCTGCGATCTGGTACCTTATAGGGAACGCAGGAAGCTGAAATGGGAACAGTATGATTTGATTTTATTCGGCGGCGGCTTCCATGCAGGAATGATTAACGGGTTGAAGTGGTTTAAAGCGCAGGCGGGCAGACTGCCGGAGCAGATAAGACAGGGCGGCAGAACTGCCGTATTTGCAACAGGGGCAATGCCTGTAGATGCGCCCGATGTGGAGAAAGCAATGCGGCAGAACTTCACGGAGCAGGAATGGGCGCAGATGAAAACATTTTATCTGCCGGGCGGTCTGTGTTATGAGAGAATGGGCATCGGAGACAAACTCATGATGTCTGTTTTCAAAGCCATGCTGAAAGAGTCGAAAGTTGACAGTCAGATACAGCAGATCGTGGCCAGTTCCCACGACATTACGAGTAAGGAGGCGATTATTCCGATCGTGGAGTGGTGCAGTGCCGTTTCCCGATCAATGTGATTGCCTTTTGCGGACATTGATTGATACAGCGGTAGCACATCGTACACTTTCCGGCAGCTGTGATTCCGGACGCGGTCAGAGTCAGATTGTGCATGGGACATACTGTGGCGCATCTGCCGCATTTTATGCACGCCTCCGGGTGGATGGTCAGTTTGTCGGAATAGTGTTTCATCTTGCGGGCGAACCAGAGTCTCTGCCCGAACAGACCGGACAGATGAGCAAATAAGTTCAGACCTTCCTGCGGCGGCCTGTGAGCTGCCGTCTTTCGGGCGGCGTTTTCCAGCTTTCGTTCAGCCTTTATAATGATTTCCCGATTCTTTTCCGGCGAGAATTTCAGCAGCTTGACGTCGCTGATACAGTCCGGCATGATGATGTGAAGACCGCCAATGATATCTGCGCCGTATTCTCGCAATAATCTGGCGGCAACACCGGCGCCGTCTCCACTGAACAGGGCCATTGTACATAAGATAAAAATCTTTTTCCCTTTCCACAATTCTTTGTTTTCCACGATAAAATCCCGCATAATCTTAGGCAGGTTGCTGTAGTAGACCGGGTATGCGAGCAGCAGCAGTTCCTGTTCAGACTGTATGGCATTTGCCGCGCATACAGACTCTTCAATCGAGATGATCCGCGCCGTCTGTTCCGGGGATGCTGCATCGTACACCGACAGAGCATCGATGAATTTTGTGATGCAATGTCTGGTGTTTCCTGTTCCGCTGAAATAGATTCCTGTCATAATTGTCCTCCATGCCGGCGCAGTTTTCGATCGGCTTTTCCTGTCAAAGCAATTTACTGCATCCGTGGCTGTTATTTTGCGCTCAGTCTGTATGCAGAGCATTTTCCACAGCCTTCTCTATGACAAGGCTGGAATTGGTGGCGCCGGATACGGCATCCGTGTCGGTGTGTTGTGAGGTGATGATATCCTGCACAATCTTTTCCGCCTCCGAACCCCTTTGATGGCGGTGCTCCAGTAAGCGGATATCCGTGATAGCGCCGTCTGTCACAGTGACGGAGACCTTCGCATAGATGTAACCCGCATCGTATGCGCCGGTGTATGTGCCGTCCTGTATCCGGGCTGTATCGACGCCGCGCAGCGAGACAGCAGCGATGCGCTGCCTGTACTGTGCATAGTCTATGTAATAGAACAGGATGTGCACAGCGATCAGGCACAGCATGATGGCAGACAGAATCCGGTGTAAACGGAGTTTGTATGCGGCAGGATTGTCTACTGCGCGGTTTGCGGATAACAGGCGCAGCCCGCCTCCGTGGCATAGGACGATCAGGAGAAGGTAGCAGCCGACTGCGCAAAGGCCGGTGATGAGTACAATCACATGACGCATTCGCAGGACCGGTAAAACAAGCAGAATATGTGCGGCGCTGGCGAGCAGCAACAGCCCGCTTGCCGGCTTGTGCAGTTTCATAAGGTGTCTGTCGGCTCTGTGCAGACCGCATTTTCTGGTCAGCGCTTTCAGCAGTAGTATGCAGAAGCTGGATAAACAGATAAATCCTGTGATAATTCCGGACATAATGTGTGTACACTCCCTGTATCAGTTAGTCGGCGCCGCGGGTTCTCTGACGGTGATTGCGCGATACAGCGTCTCAAATCCGTAGGAGAGAAATGCGTCCCGTGAAAGACCGAGCTCCTGTTCTATGTAAGTCCGCTTATTTTCTCCGGTCAGAATCAGGCCGGACAGCATACCCCAGAAAGAGAAGATCGTCGGCAGGATAGGGAGATCCGCACGGAAGTCGCCCGCAGCGATGCCTTCCTGCATAAAGCAGCAAATCTTATCATTGATTTTTTCACCGATCCGGAAAGTTTCCTGTTCCTCCGGCAGAAAATCCGTATGGGTAAAGTCGATGTTGATTTCACATAGTGCCAGCTGAAAATAGAAGGGGTATTCCCGCTGGTATGCGACAAGCGACTGACAGATCCTTTCATAGCGTTTCCTTGTATTGCCTGCCGTTTCCAGTGCGTTTACAACGTGCGCATACAGCTTCTCCATGCTCTCCAGGACAAGAACGCTTATAATCTCTTCTTTGTTTTTGAAATAGACGTACAGAGTCGCTTTGCTGTATCCGGCCTTCCGGGCAATCTCGTTCATGGAAGTATTCTCGATGCCTTTTTGTATAAAAAGTTCCTGTGCGGCGTCAGCAATATTTTTACGATGCACAGATCCCGGTTCTTTCTTTCTGCGTCCCATATGTTTTTGCATCCTCTTCTCGATAATTAAACTGACGGTTTAATTATTGCATACAAATATGATATTGTCAATTGGATATACAGATGTATGGGTTCTATGGTATACTATAGTTGTTTTTCGCATCGGAGAATATTTATTAATGTATAAACCGGTGTGGCGGGAACTGCATTAGACTATAGTACCCGCGCCGGCAGGAGAGGATTTTATGGACAATCAGATTACGATACTTTCTTATGGCAGTGCAAATGCATATCTGGTCAGCGGACGGGAAGTATTCTCATAGATACCGGAACAGAACAATACAGGGACAAAGTCTTAGAGGGCTGCAGGAAGCAGTCTGTGAAATTGATTGTTTTGAAGCACGGGCATTTTGATCACTGTCAGAATACGGCATATCTGGCGGAGGCGCCAGGCTGTCCCGTGGGAATCGGAGAAGCGGATGCCGCGCTTCTGGAACAGGGTGTGAAGCGAAAGGTACACGGCAGAGGAATCTGGGGCGGCATCTATGCCGCAGCGTCCAATTGGAATATTGTACATAGGAAGATGGCATATCTGAAGCCGGAGGTCATTCTGCAGCCGGACATGCCCTTGTCGGCGTACGGTGTGGACGGAAAGGTGATCGCTTTGCCGGGGCACACTGCGGGTCATGTCGGCGTCCTGCTGGATTCCGGATACTTGTTTGCGGGAGACGCCATGCAGAATATCGGGAAACCGGAGATCATTCGGTAGGATTTGCAGAAGCGCATCATTGCAGGCATTGAAGCCGGTGCCGCGGTATAAAAACCGGATGGATATGAGGGATAGTAAGCAGAGAAGAGGATATATATATGAATCAGTATCATGTCAGGAAAATAGAGCATATCAAAGAAATCGAAGTACAGGTGCCGGGTTCGAAGAGCATCACAAACCGGGCGCTGTTACTCGCCGCGCTGTCGGCGCACTCCTGCAGACTGCACGGCGTTCTATTCAGCGATGATTCCAGAGCTTTTCTGGACAGTCTGGTGCAGCTGGGCTTTGCGGTGGAGGCGGATGAGGAGACGAAGGAGGTCGTGATTCAGGGATCGGACGGCAGGATTCCGAATACGCGCGCCTGTATCAATGTGAGAAGCGCGGGTACGGCGGCAAGGTTTCTGACAGTCATGCTGGCGCTTGCGGGCGGTGAATATGAACTGCAGGCATCGCCCCAGATGTGCAGGCGTCCCATGCAGCCTCTTCTGGACATATTAAAAAAGGCGGGCGTCGCATTTACGTTTCTCGGTGAAGAGGATCATTTTCCGTTTGTGATGCGATCGGGGGCCCTGTCCATGAAAGAGGTCCGTATTGATACCGGAATCAGCAGTCAGTTTGCCAGCGCGTTACTGATGTCGGGGGTGCTGCCGGCAGATGGGCTCACGGTACTTCTCTCCGGGGACCGGGCGGAAGGCTCCTATATCAAGATGACGCTGGCGATGATGGAACAGTTCGGCATAAGGCCTGTCCGGGTGGAGCATGGCTACCGGATTCCCCATACAAGGGATTTCGGCCTTGCGGAATATCAAGTGGAGCCCGACGTGTCCGGCGCATGTTATTTCTATGCGATGGCGCCCCTGTTACGGACAGATGTTGCGGTCGGGAATGTGCATATGGATTCTCTGCAGGGGGATATTAAATTTTTACAGGTATTGGAGAGAATGGGCTGTACGCTTACGGATGAGGCAGGCGGTGTGCGGCTGTGCGGCAGCGGTCTGGACGGTTATCCCGGCATGGATGTCTCCATGAAAGACTTTTCAGATCAGACGATGACGATGGCGGCAATCGCGCCTTTTGCGAAAGGGGAGACATTGATTCGCAATGTCGGGCATATCAGATTTCAGGAGACGGACCGGATTCATGCGGTCATCACGGAACTGACCCGTATGGGGATCGTGTGTGAGGAAGCGCCGGAGTGCGACGGGATCAGAATCAGTCCGGGTACGGTCAGGGAGTGTGCTGTTGAAACGTATGAGGATCATCGCATGGCAATGGCTTTTTCTCTGATCGGACTGAAGACCGGAAAGATAACGATTCTGAATCCGGAGTGCTGCCAGAAGACATTTGAGAATTATTTTGAACTGATAGAGGACTTGTGCCGGAACTGAAAGGGTGTGTGCACAGGAGGCTAAATTTAGCCTGCTTACAGAAAAATCCTTTTATATATACGGATAATGTGTTATACTAAGTACCTAGTCATGCACGTTTGGGATCAGATAAGTGAATTCTGATTTGCTTATCTGATTTTCGTTCGGGGAATTTCCCCGGTCTTTTGTCTGTTATTTTTCGATTCCCGGGAGATAATCAGATTCTTTCCGAATTTACCGGAATTATTTCCTAAACTGATTGATTACGCAAGATAAAAACCGTATAATGGAGGCGAATCTATGGTAAAAAAACAAGTTCTATGGCGCAGAGGCGGTGCAGTCGGCCATTGATCATTGCATTGAACGTAATATTCTGACAGATATATTAGCAAAAGAGAAGAGCGAGGTGCTGCAGATAATCTTTTTAACAGAATATGATGAGAATAAACATATGGGACAATCATTTAAAGAAGGAAGAGAAGAAATATTGCTGGAGAAGATACAAAAGAAATTAGAGAAAGGCAAGCGTATAGAGCAGATTGCGGAGGGTAATTTCTGTTATGATAAGGGAGATTGGTATGACGGCTAAAACAGAAAATGAATTGTGGGATATTTACACAAAAGACCGGGTAAAGACCGGCAGGTTACACAGACGTGGAGAGAGGATGCAGGACGGGGAGTACCATATGGTCATTCATGTCTGCATCTTTAACAGCCGGAATGAACTGCTGATTCAGCAAAGACAGCCTTTTAAAAAGGGCTGGTCCAACATGTGGGATATCACGGTGGGCGGCTCCGCCCTGCAAGGGGAAAGCAGCAGCCAGGCGGCGGAGCGGGAAGTATTTGAGGAAATCGGGTTAAAGCTTGATCTGTCTGATGTGAGACCGGATTTTACGATTAACTTTGAAGACGGGTTTGATGACTATTATCTGTTGGAGCAGGAAGTGGATTTAGAAGGGCTCCGTCTGCAGGAGGAAGAGGTGCAGGCCGTCCGCTGGGCTTCGAAGGAAGAAGTGATGCAAATGCAGGAACAGGGAACGATGATTCCGTATTGGTTTCTGGACCGGCTGTTTGAGGTGCGCGGTTACGATGCCCACGGCAGGCTGGAACGGACCGTGCAGACCGGATTTGCCGCGAAGCATAATCTTGCCTCATGGATGAGTCTTGTAGAGATCGTGAGAGAGAATTTTCCCGGACTGGAAACGCAGGAGCTGCTTGACAGCTATCGGGAGACGGTTATAAAGAATATAGAGCGGCAGAGCGCCATATGTGCTCTGCATGGCAGGATTGTTGTGGGTATTCTGCTTTTCAGCGTAAAGCACAATATGATCTCCTGCATGGCGGTTCACCCCGAATACCGCCGCCGCGGGATTGCCAGAGAGATGATTGCACTGATGATGACGAAACTCGATCGGACGCAGGATATTACCGTTACGACATTTCGGGAAGACGATCCGAAAGGAACGGCGCCGAGAGCGCTATACGCATCTTTAGGATTTGTGCCGGCCGGGCTTTGTGTAGAGCAGGGGTATCCGTCGCAGGTGTTTGTGTTAAAAGGAGAACAGAACCTGATATGAAGATAGCAGTGTTTTTTCCGGGAATCGGTTATCATTGTGATAAACCGTTATTGTATTATAGTGGAAAAATAGCCGAACAGCAGCGGTATGAACTGCGCCGGCTGTCCTATACCGGTCTGCATAAGCAAACGGAGGAGTTAGGGCAATTAATCGAGGAGTCGTTTGAACAGGCATATGAACAGACGGAAGGCGCATTGTCGGACATTGACTGGCAGCAGTATGAAGAGATTCTTTTCATATCCAAAAGTATTGGTACAATCGTTGCGTCTGCATATGCCGGGCGGCATGGAATCAGATGCCGGAATGTATATTATACGCCGCTTGCGCGGACTTTTGATTTTGCTCCGCAGCCCGGAATCGTTTTTCATGCGACGAATGACTCGTGGGTTAAGACGCAGGTCATTGAGGAGAAATGCAGGGAGTATAACCTGCCGTTATATATTGTGAACAGCGGGAATCATTCGCTTGAAGTCAGGGACGATACGCTGGGGAATCTCCATACCCTTTTCCATGTGATGGATCTGACACAATGCTATATTAAAGACAATATTCACTACAGAACGTTGTATGAAGAAGATTTGTACCGGGGACTTTTTGACGGGTTTATCAGGCATCAGAAGGTCGAGAAATGCCGGAGAAAGGAAAACGGAATCTGGGTCGTGCAGGAAGCGCCGTTTATTGATGACTGGACGGAGGCTGATTATCAGTTTCTGATTACCTGTCTGGTGAATACGGTCAGTACCGGCGGTTTTGTATATGCCGCCTTTTATAACGGAACACTGAAAGGATTTACGTCTGTGGAACCTGCATTGTTCGGCGGGGAGAACCGATACCTTGATCTGTCCAGCCTCCATGTGTCTGAGGACCTGCGCGGTAAGGGCATCGGACGAATGCTTTTTACCGCGGCGGCAGAGTGGGCGAAACAGAGAGGTGCATGTAAATTATACATATCGTCGCATTCGGCGGTGGAGACGCAGGCATTCTATCGCGCGATGGGGTGTGTGGAAGCGCAGGAATACAATCAGGAGCATGTGGACAGGGAGCCCTATGACTGCCAGATCGAGTATGTCCTGTAATATTTGTGATAACGGCATAACTTTGTGCTTTTTGCCGGCCATATCTTTTGCGGAGCGTCTTTTTTGACTTTTCCTGCAAAAGATATTGCATATATATTCTGTTTTTGATAGACTTGACCTATCTGAAGAAATGGAATTCTGTTATGCATATCAGGCATTTCGCCGCGATTTCCATTATTTCATTTATCATATAAAAGGGTCGGTTTGTGCAGCGCACAACCTGACAGGAGTCCTGGTTTGCGAAGCAAATCCCGCAAGGTTAATTTGTGCAGCGCACAGCGATTCGGGTGTCTGGGCTTGCGCAGCCAATTTACTTTAGGGGGTGATAAAGAGTCATTTATTGGACATACAGAGTGCTAGACTTTGAATCAGGAACTTTGGTCAGACGACGGCCATAAATTTAAAACAATAACAGAAAAGAAGATTGACAAAATCGAACATTTGTTTTAATCTGGTATAAGAACAAATGTTCTAAAGGAAAAGGAGAAC
Source organism: uncultured Lachnospiraceae bacterium (assembly GCA_910578555.1). Classification (GTDB taxonomy): domain Bacteria; phylum Bacillota; class Clostridia; order Lachnospirales; family Lachnospiraceae; genus UBA3282. The sequence goes on along the minus strand of CAJTPS010000034.1, from coordinate 2,509 downwards.
ATGATTATGGAAAGAGACGAGAAATTAAAAGCATTGGATGCGGCTTTGGGACAGATAGAAAGGCAGTTCGGTAAAGGGGCGGTTATGAAACTGGGCGATCCTTCCGTACAGATGAATGTGGAGACGATTCCGACAGGTTCTTTGAGCCTTGATCTTGCACTGGGACTCGGCGGTATTCCGAAGGGAAGAATTGTCGAGATCTACGGACCGGAATCCAGTGGTAAGACAACCGTGACATTGCATATGATTGCCGAGGTGCAGAAGCGGGGCGGTATCGCAGGATTTATTGATGCGGAGCATGCACTTGATCCCGTGTATGCGAAGAATATCGGCGTAGATATTGATAATCTGTATATTTCTCAGCCGGACTGCGGGGAGCAGGCGCTGGAGATCACTGAGACGATGGTGCGTTCCGGCGCAGTGGATATTATTGTAGTGGACTCTGTTGCTGCACTGGTTCCGAAGGCGGAGATTGACGGTGATATGGGGGACAGCCATGTCGGCTTGCAGGCGCGTCTGATGTCACAGGCGCTGCGCAAATTGACCGCGGTTATCAGCAAATCTAACTGTACGGTTATATTTATTAATCAGCTTCGTGAGAAAGTTGGCGTCATGTTTGGTAATCCGGAGACGACGACCGGCGGTCGTGCGCTGAAATTCTATTCCTCCGTGCGTCTCGATGTCAGAAGAATCGAATCGCTTAAGCAGGGCGGAGAGATTATCGGCAACAGGACGAGAGTGAAGGTAGTCAAGAATAAGATCGCGCCGCCCTTTAAAGAGGCAGAATTTGATATCATGTTCGGAGAGGGAATTTCCGTTGTCGGAGATATTCTTGATCTTGCGGCGGAAAATAATATCGTGAATAAGAGCGGCGCATGGTATGCCTACGAGGGCAATAAGATCGGACAGGGCAGGGAAAATGCAAAACAGTATCTCAGGGATAATCCGGCAGTAAGCGCGGAGATAGAGTGCAAGGTCAGAGAGCTGTTTAATCTTGAGACAGCGCAGGCAGAAGAGACTAAGCCGGCACAGGAAACAGCGAAAAAAGCAGATAAGGAAGAGGGCAAAGCCGGTAAATAATGAGGCTTGCAGCACGGAGAGAATAGATGCTTGTAACACAGATATCCGAAGTGACGAAATCACGCTGTCGGGTTTATCTGGACGGACAGTTCGCCTTTGTACTGTATAAAGGTGAACTGCGCCGTTTTCAGATCAAAGAAAATCAGGAGCTTTCCGAGGAGAGCTATCGGGAGATCATGACGCAGATTTTACCGAAACGGGCGAAACTGCGCAGCATGAACCTGCTGCAGTCCAGAGATTACACCCGCAGACAGCTGGAAGATAAGCTGAAGCAGGGTGAATATCCACAGGAGTGTATAGAAGAGGCGGTCGCGTATGTGGAAGCATACGGTTATATAGACGATGAGCGCTATGCCAGAGATTTTATTGAGTATCATCTTGCATCTAAGAGCAGAACGCGCATTGAGATGGATCTGCTGCGTAAAGGTATTGACAAAGAGGTGATTCGCCGGGCCTTCGTGCAGCTGACTGATCTGGGCGTAGAGCAGGATGAACTGGTGATGGCATGTGATTTACTCAGAAAGAAAAAATATTGTGCGGATACCGCTACCAGACAGGAACAGCAGAAAATGTACGGTTTTCTTTACCGGAAGGGGTTTTGTTCCGACATAATCAGCAGAGCACTTTCGCTTGACATAACATCAAATTCAGTATAGAATTGAAGTGTTGTAATTTTGCTTAGTATAGAATGTTGATATATATAAACGCTGGTACAGCTTAGACATTCTAGAATAGATTATGTACAATGAAAACTAAATAAGGAGGTGCTCCTGTAATGTTGCAAGTTGTGGTAGCGGTAGTCATCACACTGGTGATCGCGGTTCCGGTATCTGCCTTGACAGCCATCAACTATCGTAAGAAGGTTGTGGAAGCCAAGATCGGTAATGCGGATGAGAAAGCCAGGGAAATCATTGACGAAGCTCTCAAGACTGCTGAAGCGAAGAAGCGCGAATCGCTGCTTGAGGTCAAAGAAGAGTCCATTCGTACTAAGAATGAACTCGACAAGGAAATCAAGGAACGGCGTGCGGAAGCGCAGCGTTATGAACGGCGCGTACAGCAGAAGGAAGAGAACATCGACAAGAAAGCGGATGCTATCGAGAAGAAGGAAGCAAGTTTGGCACAGAGGGAAGAAGCTCTGGCGAAACAGCGCGAAGAAATATCTAAGTTAAACGAGCAGAGATTACAGGAACTAGAACGAATCTCAGGATTGACCTCCGAACAGGCAAAAGATTATTTGTTGAAAATTGTTGAAGATGAAGTGAAACATGAAACTGCTGTCATGATCAAAGAATTGGAGAGCAGGGCAAAGGAAGAGGCAGACAAGAAGGCGAAGGAGTACGTGGTTACAGCGATTCAGAAATGTGCAGCAGACCATGTATCCGAGTCAACCATCTCTGTCGTGCAGCTTCCTAACGATGAGATGAAAGGC
>CAJTPS010000033.1 GCA_910578555.1 uncultured Lachnospiraceae bacterium | reverse complement strand
TTCACAGAGGATAAGCCTACACTTTGTGCGAAAAATTTTTACCTTTCAGAGCTGTATAAATACTAATCGCCAGATAACGACATAATCAGCACAATCCCACATACCTGTAAAGGCAGCAAAAATGGCCCGAACACCACAAAAGTATTCAGACCATTTTATGTTAATTTATTATCTTAACTTCCAGATATCTCTGTTATACTCCTCAATGGTTCTGTCGGAGGAGAAGAATCCTGCCTTGGCAATATTGACAAGCATCATCTTACGCCACTTCTTCTGATCCTCGTAATCCGCCATCATCTGATCCTTGGTCTTGATGTAGTCCTCCAGATCTAACAGCGTCATGAACCAGTCCTTGTTCAGAAGCTCTTTGTACAGTCTTTCCAGATTCTCCTTATGACCGACCTTGAGCGCTTCTTTGCTGACAATAAAGTCAACCGCCTCTTTGATCACAGGGCTCTTCTTGTAGTAATCCTTCGATACATAATCCGCTTTCTCATAATGTTTGATTACGTCTTCAGATTTCTCGCCGAAGATATAAATGTTATCGTCTCCTACCAGTTCGTGGATCTCCACGTTTGCACCGTCGGAAGTACCCAGTGTCACCGCACCGTTTAACATGTACTTCATGTTACCTGTTCCCGACGCCTCCTTGGAAGCGAGGGAGATCTGCTCGGAAATATCGCACGCCGGAATCATCTTCTCTGCATAAGCCACGTTGTAGTTTTCCACCATGAGCACTGTCATGTACGGGCTCACATCAGGATCGTTGTTGACGATCTCCTGCAGTACCAGCAACAGGTGGATAATATCCTGCGCGATCACGTAAGCGGGCGCAGCCTTTGCACCGAAGATAAAGGTCATCGGTCTTGCGGGCTTCTTGCCTGCCTTGATCTCCAGATATTTGTGAATAATATAAAGCGCGTTCATCTGCTGACGTTTGTACTCATGCAGTCTCTTACTCTGCAGATCGAAAATGGAGTCCGGATTTAGAGTAACACCCTCCACCTCTTTCACATAAGCCGCCAGATCCTTCTTGCGGTTCATCTTGATCTCGGCAATGCGGTCAAGCACAGCGTCGTCATCGATAAACTCCAGCAGCTTCTCCAGCTTATCCGCATCTTTCTTATAACCGTCGCCGATGGTCTGGGAAAGGAAGCCTGCCAGTTCACGGTTACAGGATAACAGCCATCTTCTGAACGTGATGCCGTTGGTCTTATTGTTAAACTTCTCCGGATAGATCTTGTAGAAAGCATTCAGCTCCGTATCTTTCAGGATCTCCGTATGGATGGCAGCCACACCGTTTACAGAGAAACCGTAGTGGATATCAATGTGTGCCATATGCACTCTGCCGTTCTCGTCGATGATCTGTACCTTCGGATCGTCATATTTTGCCGCTACTCTCTTATCCAGTTCTTTGATGATGGGCACTAACTGGGGCACCACTTTCTCCAGATATTCAAGCGGCCACTTCTCCAATGCCTCCGCAAGAATCGTATGGTTGGTATATGCACAGGTCTTGCTTACAACGTCGATCGCCTCATCCATGGTAAACGCCTTATCGTCCACAAGGATTCTGATCAGTTCCGGAATCACCATGGTCGGGTGCGTATCATTGATCTGAATTACCGCATGCTCATACATTTTGCGCAGATCATACTTCTTCTCTTTCATCTCTTTTAAGATCAACTGCGCAGCATTGCTCACCATAAAATACTGCTGATAGATACGCAGCAGGTTGCCGGCTTCATCAGAGTCATCAGGATATAAGAACAATGTCAGGTTCTTCTCGATATCCTCTTTATCGAAATCAATGCCTTTCTTTACAAGGCTCTCATCCAGTGTCTCAATGTCAAACAGTCTCAGTTTGTTGACACCATTGTCATATCCAATGACATCAATGTCATATAATCTTGAAGTAACCTTCTTGTCACCAAAAGCAACCTCAAATGAAGTGTCCGTCTTCGTCAGCCAAGACTGATCCTCGATCCAGTCATTCTTCTCTGCTGTCTGCAGCTTATCCTTAAATACCTGCTTGAACAGTCCGAAATGATAGTTCAGACCGATTCCTTCGCCGGGAAGACCAAGTGTCGCGATAGAGTCAAGGAAGCATGCCGCCAGACGACCAAGACCACCGTTACCAAGGGACGGTTCCGGCTCAACCTCTTCGATTGCGCTTAAGTTCTTGCCGTTCTTCGTCAGGATCTCATCCAGCTTGTCATAGATCCCCAGATTAATCAGATTGTTGGATAACAGCTTACCGATCAGAAATTCTGCGGAAATATAGTAGATCTTCTTTTCGCCCTCAATCGGTTCGGATACTGCCATCAGTTTCTTGGATAACTGTAACAGACTGTAATAAAGCTCTTCGTTACTGCACGCCGCCACACTCTTGCCGTAGCCGCTCTGTGTCTGCTCCTCCAGCTCCTTCTCCAGATTCAGTACCAGTACATCCCGTTTCAAGTTGCTTGCCTGTGCCATGATTGTTCCTCCTAATCGTTTTATAATATATTATCTGTTTCACTTGCCTCTTGCATTCTTCTGCCTGCTCACTTATTCACTGCTTTAGAAGAATGCATGCTCTTTGCATTCTTCTAGACATGACTTAGTTGTTCTTAGGCTGCGTACTTTGCAGCCTTAGTACAACTTCATGTCCTATTAACATATAATATCCAAATATTTCATTCTTACCAGTTCATAATCCAGCACGATCTGCTGTCCCGCTCCGCCTTCAAGCAGTCGTTTCAATTCTTTCACCGCCTCTGACGCAATTCTTTTAAAATTCTGTCTGACCGTATTCATCTGCTTACCCGCATATCCCATCAGCGTGATACCGTCGAAACCGCACACCGGCCGGAAGATATCCATCTCGGTAAGCGCCTTCATCGCGCCGATCGCCATCAGATCGGACGCACATACCACCACGTCCTTCTTTCTGGCATATCGAAATGTCAGATTTCTCGCCTGCAGTTCGGAAAACTCACCGTTTCTGATAAGCAGATTTAAGTTCTGCTCCTGCGCCAGACGTCTGATACCCTTTAGCCGTCCGTCCGTCACATAACCGTTCTTCTTCCCCGCCAGGTAGAGAATACTCTTACTCTTGTTCTCCATCACGGTCTTCTTCGCCACATCATACTGCGCCTTCTCCTGATCGACCCAGATAGACGAAGTGACCTCATTCACGATCGGCGCGTCCACCACTACGATCTTAAAACTCTGTGTCCCGATCAGCTTATGCAGCACCTTATCTTCCTTAGATATGCCGAAGATGATCAATCCTGTGATGCTCTGAGACTGCAGATAGCGTATCACTTCCTCCATACTCTTATTCTTAAGCATGGAATAAAAGATCGTAATCACATCCAGATTCATGTCCACTGCCTGTCCGATCGTCCCAGCCATGTACTGCATGTTGATCTCGTCCACTGCCTGCGAAACATTGCTCAGGTTCAGGAGAATCGCCACCCTGCCGGACTGCTTCGAGGATAAGGCTGCCGCAACGGAATTAGGTACAAAATTCAGTTCCGTAACCGCCTGATTCACTTTTTTCTTCGTCTCTTCGCTTACATTAGGGTAGTTGTTCAGCACCTTGGATACAGTAGAGATCGCTACACCTGCACGTTTTGCGACATCCTTGATCGATACCATTATTTTCCCATTCCGGAAACGAGCACTGTCACGAAAAATATCTCCCTGATCTGTTCAAATTCAATATATCTGTCTGTCGGAAAATGTTTTCCGGAAATCGTTTTCCACAACCATCATATAACAAAAGAGCAGTTTTGTAAACCACTCTTTTGGAAAAAATTTTCAGCTACGGCCTGCGGCCAGTTCCACTTCTGCCTCCGTACAGTCTGTAACCCTGCGGATCAATGCCTTATCCATTCCCTCCTGCAACATACGGCTGATAATCACCCTTTTTTCTTCTTTTCTACCCGCCAGTCTCCCCTCTCGTTTTCCTTCCCGTTTTCCTTCCTGCTTTTTATCTTCCATCAATTCATCTAATGCCTGGCACATACCGATTCCCTCCTGCTTCATCTTCTTTATCAGATGCTTTCTGTCTAAATAAACTGCAATCGCCCATTCTGTCTCTTCTTTCAAATTACTGAACCGCTCTGTATGTAGCAGTGCCCTTAGCTTTCCTTTATCTGTGCGGCACTGCATAGCATGAAAAAACTCTCTTAAATCAGTCTTACATATCCCTGCATCCACATAATCCGCTTCCGCCAGTGGAAAACCGTAGTCAGGCAGCAGATCGTTCAATCTTTTCCTGCTCTGCGGTGAAATGCTGAATAATTCAGACAGTCTCCTGCTTCCCTGCCAGTGCCCGCCTCCAAGATACAGCACAACTGTTACCACCGGCATCAGAGAATCCTCCAGCCGCAGGCGGCTCTTTTTATCCCTGTAATCCATCTCCTCCCGGTCACGCTGCTTTCCAATCTCCCGGATCTGTGTCTCCCACTCACAGACATCATAGGATAACACCCGCTCCGGCATTCTGTAATCCGCTTCCGTCTCCAGTTCCAGTCCGTAGCAGATGTTCTGCCCCGTATCTTTCATCAAAACGTCTCTGCTTTTCTCGCCGTCTCTAAGCGGGGAAGGATACGCCCGCTCCATCCGGATCAGGTTTTGCGCCCTGACCACATCCTCGCCACGATACAGGATGACATTCATCAGTTCCGCAAACCGCTCACGGTCCGCAAAGAACTCTTTCCCCGCTAAATCCTTTCTTCCCATATACCCCTTTCCGGCTGTATTGCATCTGCCGCCGCTCTCTGTGCGGCACTGCACAGCCATTCTCATAATCATCGTGAAATATGGCTGATACGCCGAATCGGGTCATCCGATCTGTAACCTTGAACAAGGTTCTGAATTTCACTTATACTGTCTACAATAAATTGAGCTTCGCTCAATTGCGAGCTTCGCTCAATTGCGAGCTTCACTCAATTGCAAGATTCGCTTCGCAAACTCGAAACTCCCCGAGGAATTTTCTATATATATTATAGGAAGTGCATATAGATATGTCAATACAAAAACATTATTTATATAAACGTTTTTTCGTCATTCCATTTTGTGTTCCATTTACAATGATACAGGAAACAGCCGCACCCGATACAAGGTGCGGCCATTCCAACACAACATATGAACTCTTTGCAGCATATCCATAAACTTACGCGGATCGCGTCAGTATGGAAATCTGATTACCATTAACCGAGTAAGGACAGTGCCAGCTGGTTAGACTGGTTCGCCTGTGACAGCATGGATGTGCCAGCCTGCTGTAAGATGTTGTTGTTCGCGTACTTAACCATCTCTGTTGCAATATCTGTATCACGAACTGCTGCTTCTGCAGATGTGGTGTTCTCCACGATGTTATCCAGATTGCTGATCGTATGCTCTAATCTGTTCTGAACTGCACCGAGGTCGGAACGCTGTTTGGATACATCCTGAATTGCACTCTTGGCAAATGCGTTCAGTGCTGCGAAGTCTGCTGCTGTAGGAGCTGTTGCCTTATCTGCTGCTGCAAGTGTAGCAGCCTTAACATTAGCTGTGTCCGCCTTAACAGCTGTGTCAACCACCTTAGTAGGATCAAGTGTGTAGAACTTAGCCAGCATATCAACCTTCAAGGTGTTCTCTGCATTCTCACCATACTTTGTAAGTGTGTTCGTATCAGTAGTCTTAGCGTCGATGTTCGCTGTGCCAAACTTTGTGCCCTTATGCAGTGCATTTGCCATCAGTTCGTTGGTATTCATGTTCTTGATCGTGATACCGATGTGCTGTCCGGACTCTGCGCCTACCTGCAGTCCCTTGTTGGAGAAGGAACCGTCAAGCAGCTTCTGCTCGTTGAATGTGGTTGTGCTCTGTACACGGTCGATCTCGCTCATCAGCTGTTTTACTTCCGCCTGGATGTAGCTGCGGTCTGTAGATGTCAGCGTGCCGTTCTCTCCCTTTACTGCCAGCTCGTTCATTCTCTGAAGCATATCCTGTACTTCGTTCAGTGCACCTTCTGCTGTCTGTACGCAGGAGATACCGTCCTGTGCATTTGCGGAAGCCTGGGTAAGTCCTCTTACCTGTCTTCTCATCTTCTCGGAAATGGATAAGCCTGCCGCGTCATCTGCTGCACGGTTGATCTTGTATCCGGATGATAACTTCTCTGTGGACTTTGCCTGTGCGCTTGTCGTCAGACCAAGCATTCTGTTGGAATTCATTGCTGTAATGTTGTGTTTTACTACCATAATTTTACCTCCTTGTGGTTACCAGCCGCAAATCCGTTTGCGGTGGCTGCTTTGTTTCGGAGTAAACACCGAAAGCGTTAACTCCAGTTGCCCGAGTTCGCAGCTAAGCCATCTGCTTATCATTCTCCATGCAGAGCTTGCCTGCAAGCCCTTAATTTACGGAATCTTTATCCGCCGAGTTCGCGCAGCGAATCTCGTAAAGTAAATTCCGCATGGAATTTACTTTTTGTATAATAATCCCGAGACCCCCAGGACAGCCCCGGGTTATTACCCTGTCCGTGTATGCAAAAACCGACATTCCTGAATCGTAATGCTCCCTTCTGCACATCTGCCGTATCTCTGTCACTTTACAGTACTGCTTACCTGCACTTTTTTCTTCCGGTATCGCTCTTGCAGTTCCGGCTCCGCATAGTAATGTGCCAGTTTCTTCTTTTCCTCCGTGTCAGTCGTCCTTTTCTCAAGCACCTTGCCGCGGACAACATTAACTTCCTTTGGAATATCCAGCATGACGCGGGTGTGGTTCTTTGTTCCTCCGAGGAATGCGATCCTGATATCATCCCCAATCATCAGATATTCTTCCGTGTTCACTGTCAGTCTTAACATGTCATACCTCCCTGCATTTCTTTATCCTTCCACCTTCCCCGTCTCTTGTAAAACGGCCGGTTCACTGTGTACGGCTATAAAGCGGCTTCCCTGCAATGCAACACTTGTATCAGAAATGTTGCATTCCATCGTGCCACAATCTGTCAGCAGTTGCATTTCGCACCTGATCGTGTACCTGCTGCATGATATCGTCACCGGCAATATCGGTTTGCCGGATTCATGTGCACCGGCTTTGCGAGTCTCGCTTTTACGGGATATCATGATGTTTGCAGATTCAAAACAGGCACAAAGGAGAAATCATATGAGCACAACTTACCCTATTAAAAACGAAGAAAAACTTGAAAAGTTCAAGGAATACTATCTGACGAAAAAACCTGCGTATAGAAATTATGCGATGATTATTCTTGGACTAAACACCGCATTCCGGATCGGCGACTTGCTGCGGCTGCAGTGGAGCGACGTATTCAATCAGAGACAAAACTGCTTCAGAGAGCATATCTGTATTACAGAGCAAAAAACCGGCAAAGAGCGCAGTGTTGCGGTCAACACCAGCGTACATGATGTCTTAAATGTACTGCATGACAAATATCACTACACCGATGCGGATCAATATCTTTTTCCCAACGGCAGAAAATCACAATCCCATATCTCCCGTTCCCAGGCATTTCGCATCATCAAGGAAGCTGCTGAGTACGCAAATCTGGACGAACACATAAGCTGTCATTCCCTGCGCAAGACTTTCGGCTACCACGCCTGGAAGCAAGGCGTACAGCCCGCCCTTCTGATGGAACTTTACAACCACTCTTCCTACCGTGTTACGAAGCAGTATCTATGTATTGAGCAGGAGGATAAAGACCGGGTGTATCTGAATGTAAGACTGTAGCGAAATTTTTTTATTTTTACTATAAAGTATTTGGAAACCGCACCGATATATAAAGTGTAAGGCAAGAATGCAACATTTCTGATACAAATGTTGTATTCTTTTATATTTTACCTGATATATTATCCAATCAGCACATTTCTATCCATTTATACAATGCAATAAAAGCTTTCCCCGACAGCCATATTCCGGCATTTCCCGTCCTGCGCATCTCTTTTATGGCATAGGACACATTTTCCTGTGATATAACAAAACCGGAACCACTGCACATGGACAGCCGTTCCGGTTTCTTCTTTTCCATATCATATATTTATCTGCATTGCCACGCTGTCTGTTCGATCAGACACGGGAACACCTCCCGGCGTGCTGATTATTTGCGAACCAGATGTCTCGGCAGACCGTTTACAAATAACGGCTGCAACTCGCCCATGATGAGCGGTCTCGCATACTTCTCATAGCCGTCTGTCAGACCCTTGCCGTCCGCTGTGATCCACTCGTCGGGAACGTTTCTCTCCACGTTAGCGATAGCGTGGATATCATATGCGCTCGTACCGCACTGATAAGGAGCATCACCGTTTCTGTCAAGCGTGATCATCATGCCGGTCTTGCCTTCTTCCGCTGCTACAACGGCGTCATAACCAACCTGGAATGCCTCGTTGATATCTGTCAGGGAAGCCAGATGTGTTGCCGCTCTCTGTAAAGTAGAGAATTCGATCGCACGAGTCTTAAGACCTGTCTCAGCCGCGATCTTGTCCGCCAGCATTACAGCTGTACCGGACATCTGCTTATGACCGAACGCGTCTACCGCTACTTCTCTGCCGAGCTCACATACATATCTGCCGTCCGCAACCTTAACACCTTCAGATACCGCAATTACTACGGAAGACTTCGTCGCTGCCAGTTCTTTCACGTCAGCCATGAATTTATCAATATCAAATACTCTCTCCGGAAGGTAGATCGCATCACATCCGCTGCAGTCGTCGCCCTTGGCCAGCGCTGCTGCTGCCGTCAGCCATCCTGCGTTACGTCCCATGATCTCTACGATACAGATGGTAGGCTTCTTCGCGCCGAAGGACTCGTTATCACGAATGATCTCTTTCAGGGAAGCCGCAATATATTTTGCTGCGGAACCGTAACCCGGGCAGTGATCCGTCACCGGCAGATCGTTGTCGATCGTCTTCGGTACGCCCATGAATCTCTGAGGCTTATTGTGTGCCGCCGCATAGTCCGACAGCATCTTAACCGTATCCATGGAGTCATTGCCGCCTGCGTAGAACAGACACTCAATGTCGTGCTTCTCCATGATCTCGAATATCTTCTCGTATACATCCTCATGTCCCTCGATCTTCGGCATCTTGAAACGGCAGGAACCAAGGAATGCGGAAGGTGTTCTCTTTAACAGCTCGATTCCGGTCTCATCATCCAGATAATCGCCCAGATCGATCATTTTATCCTCTAAGAATCCTTCAATACCATGAACCATACCATAAATCTTCTTCACGCCTAACTTCTTAGCTGCAGCGTATACGCCCGCTACGGAAGAGTTAATAACGGCTGTGGGGCCGCCAGACTGACCAACAACAATATTTCCTTTCATTGTCTCTCTCCTTTATCTTATTATACTTGTCCCGCTTCTTCGGACATCAACACGATTATACCAAATAAATCCAGTGTACACAAGGAAAAACATTGCGTAAAACCAGCCGTAAAACCAGCGCGTAAAACCAGCCGTAAAAACCAGCGCGTAAAAACCGCTTTTCCTGTATCTGCGAAAATGCGAAAAAATACAACGGTTCCCATTTACGCCACGCCATATTTCGCACTTATTTACGATAATTTGATGAGAATTGCTACAATTGATACACACCAAATGCCACAAAGCAGGCATTTGTCAATCAACTTTGATTGAATTTCCGTGCAAAAAATGTTAGACTAGTACAACGAATAATTAATTTCTGATACATTGGCGCAGAATGATTGTTTCATATGCAAGGCGGAGGAATGAGGCGTAGCGGTGGCTACGTCGATTGACGACAACGAAACAGATGAAAAATCAGACAAGCCAAAGTGTCAGTTAATTAATATTCGTTGTACTAGGTTACGAAATCAAAATAAATACAGAAGTGAGGACGCATATGAACGAATATATTATCAGCTGCTGTTCTACCGCAGATCTGTCTGAAGAACATTTCCGGGGACGCTCCGTTTCCTATATCTGTTTCCACTATGAGCTGGACGGCGTACAGTACAGGGATGATCTGGGCAAAACCATGCCATTTGATCAGTTCTATGCCGCCATGGCAGCGGGTGCCGACACGAAGACTTCCCAGATCAACGTAGACGAATTTATCACATACTTTGAACCCTTTTTACAGGAAGGCAAAGATATCCTGCACTTAAGTCTGTCTTCCGGCATCTCCGGCGTAGTCAACTCTGCCATGGTGGCAAGAGACACTTTAGCAGAACGCTATCCGGACCGTAAGATCTACGTGCTGGACTCTCTGGCGGCTTCTTCCGGCTATGGACTTCTCATGGATAAACTGGCTGACCTGCGTGACGAGGGGCGAAGCATTGACGAAGTATATGCATGGGCACAGCAGAATCTTCTGAAACTGAACCACTGGTTCTTCTCCTCAGATCTGACCTTCTTCATCAAAGGCGGACGTATATCCAAAACAGCCGGTTTCGTCGGCGGCATGCTGAATATCTGTCCGCTCTTAAATGTGAACCATCTGGGGCAGTTGATCCCGCGCTACAAGATCCGCACCAAGCGCAAAGTCATTCAGGCAATCGTAGATAAAATGGAAGAATGCATTCCCGAAGGAACCGCTTACAGCGGTAAATGCTATATCTCCCAATCCGCCTGTTACGAGGATGCCAGAGCGGTCGCCGATCTGATCGAAGAACGCTTTCCCGGCTTAGACGGACGCGTACTGATCAACAATATCGGTACTACCATCGGCAGTCACACAGGACCGGGTACGGTAGCAGTGTTCTTCTGGGGAAAAGAAAGGGCTGACTGATCAGGTCAACCCTTTTTTCATGGTATAGGAAATGCTCACAATGCTCAACTCTGCTCTGGCAGATATGCTGCTATCTCATCAGATACAGGAAATATCCCGCATAACACGCCAGCATACAGGCGCCGCCCAGTCTGCCGAGGCGTTTGCGTCCGACCACCAGCACCCACAGCAGCACTGCCGTAGCAATACAGATGATGCTGTCGGTAAAGAAATTCGCCGCGTAGGCAACCGGTGTGATCAACGCAGAAGTGCCCACGACAAACAGGATATTAAAGATATTGCTGCCTACGATATTACCCACAGCGATATCCGCCTTACCCTTGATCGCCGCTGTCGCAGAAGTCACAAGCTCCGGCAGGGACGTACCGAAAGCCACGATGGTCAGACCGATCAGACGCTCACTCATGCCGAAGATCTTCGCCAGTTCCGTTGCCGCATCCACCGCAACGTCGGAACCCAGCACGATCATGCCGCCGCCAATCAGGATGAGCAGCAGAATCTTCCAGAGCGGCGCATCCTTGTCCTGCTCCGCATTCTCCTCCTCCGGCAAAATCACGCCTTTCTTCGTCATCACAAACAGATATCCCAGATAACAGAGCATCAACGCCCACAGAATCACCCCGTCAGTAAGCCCGACCACATTGTCCATACAGCCGAGTCCCATCAGAATCCCTGATATCACGATCATAAATGGAATCTCGTATTTCACCGTAGACTTCTGCACCGCGATCGGTGTAATTACCGAAGTAATTCCCAGAATCAGAAGGACATTCATAATATTGCTGCCTACGATATTGCCTATGGTGATCTCCGCGCTTCCCTTAAGCGCCGCGGACACGCTGACCGCCGCTTCCGGCAGGGACGTTCCCATCGCCACGATCGTCAGACCGATCACAAGCTGCGGAATACCGAACATCTTCGCCACTTTGCTCGCGCCCTCCACGAACCAGTCCGCTCCCTTCACCAACAGCAGAAATCCCACCGCGAGTAACGCTACCTGAATCATTATCTCCATAATTTCCTCCGTTCCGAAGCCGCCGGCTTCCTGTTTTTTCTTATTGCCGCGCGGAACCGCCTCTTTTCTATAGTCATAGAAGTTTATAGAATAAAAAAAGACTTCCGGCATATGACAATGCTAAAAGTCTCGTTCTTTCCATCAGTTCATCACAGAAAGCGTGTAAACATGACACTCGTGTCAGGGTATGTTGCTTACACAGGATAACTACTCCCTCTTAACTTGTGAGATAATTTACCATAAGCTTTCCCGCTTGTCAAGCAGTTCATACTATTTTCTGCAGCTCCTCCTCTGATAAAATCTTCTTGATATTAAGCAGAAACAGTGTCGTCGCCGTAGTAGCGGAGATGATATCCGATACCGGTTCCGCCAGATATACCCCCCTCACACCCATGAAGTGTGGCAGAATAATTGCCAGCGGAATCAGCAGAATAATCTTGCGAAGCACCGCAATAAAAAGCGATATCTTCGCCTGTCCAAGCGCCAGGAAAGTAGGCTGGATACCATTCTGCAGTCCGAAAACCAGCATACCCGCCATGAAAACGGGCATTACCCGTCCGGTCAACATTACCAAATCCGCCTCGTTCGCAAAGAATCCCGCGTAAAACCGCGGAAAGAGCATAATCGTCGCAGTGGTAAGAAAACGGAATCCGAAGCACACACCGATCATCCACCGATACAGCTGTCTGACACGGTCAAAATTCTTCGCCCCGTAATTATAACTGACGATCGGCGTCATACCCTGTGTAAAACCATTCGTCGGTGCGGAAAAGAACTGCATGATACTCTGCATGATCGTCAGCGAACCGACATGCAGATCACCTCCGTATGCCTGCAGTCCGTGATTTAAGACTATGCTGATGAAGCTCTCTGTCGCATTCATAATAAACGGCGATATTCCAAGTGAAAACACACTCCCTAAGATACGACCCTCCAACCGCATACAACTCCTGCGGATCTTAAGGGAAGACCTTCTACTGATCAGAAATCCCACAACCCACGCAGCGCTTAGCGCCTGCGAAATCACTGTCGCCGTCGCTGCTCCTCTGACACCCATGCCGAGCACAAAGATGAAAATCGGGTCCAGAATAATATTCGCCACCGCGCCGATCAGCACGGAGAGCATCGCCGTCTTGGACTGGCTCTGGCAGATAATAAAAGCGTTCAGCCCCAGCGCCAGTTCTACGAAAAGCGTCCCCGCCAGATAGATGGACAGGTAATCCGTGGCATAACCGATCGTGGCGTCGCTGGCACCGAACATATACAGCAGCGGTCTCTGAAAAGCATAGAAGAAAGCCATCAGTACCACGGTGCAGATAAGCAGAAAGCTGACACTGTTGCCGAGGATCTTTTCCGCCCGCTCCCGATCCCCCTTGCCAAGCCAGATCGCGGCAAGGGGCGCCGCGCCGTTACTGATAAAAGCAGAGAATGCCGAGACAAACATGGTGATACAGAACGTAACTCCCACGCCCGTCAGCGCATTCGCGCCCACGCCTTCCATGTGTCCGATATAGATACGGTCTATTATGCTATATAAAATGTTGATGATCTGTGCGACAATGGCGGGAAATGTCATACTCACCATAAGTCTGCCGATAGAATCCGTCGCCATCCGCTCTTCTCTTGTCTTTGCCGCCATATCCTGACAGTCCTTTCTCCATACACAAAAGCAATTTCAACCGCGCACCTTGCATCCGCAAGTCAGATTTGTTACTCTAAAGTATGATTATACCAGTATGCCTGCATTTTGCAATCAACACATAGGAGAAACTAATGAAAACACCTTCAAAATTATTCACCAAAACGCTGTCGGCACTCATCATCCTGTCAGCGCTCAATATCCGCTCCGTCTGTACCTTTCTGTTCCACGCCGGACGGATCGACGACATATTTCCCGCCTCCTGTGCCGCCGCTGAGATCATCTGTTACATTTTGATCGCATATATTAACTTTTATCCCACACTGACGAGCCGTAAAATCTCCACAAGGCGCAATAAGATTCTGGAGGACGGCATCGCGCTGTTACAGATCTTCCTGGCCACAACGGTGATCGAAATCATCTGCTGTATTGTCATGCTGATTATCGGTCTCCCCGCCGGCGAAGATATCACATTCACCCATGCCTTTTTCTGGCTGCGGCAGTTCGGGCTTGCATTCCTGATCGAATGTCTTCTGTTCTGGAACGGCATTCTGCGGGTTTATCTGACCTCCGTGCAGCTCGGCATCAAATGGCGCGTTATCGGCGCCGTCTGCGGTTTGATTCCTGTCGTACACCTGTATGTTCTCTGCCGCATCATCCGCATCGCCGGCAATGAAGTCGTCTATGAAAATGAAAAATATCTGCTCAACCAGATACGCGCCGAGAATCAGGAATGCAGAACGAAGTACCCGATTCTGCTTGTCCATGGCGTCTTCTTCCGCGATTTTCGCTTCTTCAATTACTGGGGCCGAATCCCCGCGGAACTCAAGCGAAACGGTGCCGTCCTGTTCTACGGTAATCAGCAGTCCGCCGCTTCCGTTGCCAGATGCGGCGAGGAACTGGCTGTGCGCATCAAACAGATTCTGCAGGAGACCGGCTGTGATAAAGTGAATATTATCGCTCACTCCAAGGGCGGTCTGGACAGCCGTTACGCGATCTCCCGGTGCGGTGCGGCTCCCTGTGTAGCATCGTTAACGACCATCAACACACCTCACCACGGATGCATTTTTGCCGATTATCTGCTGGATAAAATACCCGGTTCCGTCTGTGCCAAAGTGGCTGCAAAGTATAATGCGGCGCTGACGCTTCTCGGCGACCGTGAACCTGATTTTATGGAAGCTGTTCAGGATCTTACCGCTTCCGCCTGCGCCCGGCTGAATCAGACAATGCCCGACGATCCGCAGGTATATTATCAGAGCGTCGGCTCTAAAATGAACTGCGCCTCCAGCGGCAGGTTTCCTTTAAACATGTCCTATCCTATGGTCAAACATTTCGACGGCGTGAACGACGGTCTGGTAGCCGTTGACAGCATGCACTGGGGCTGCCGTTTCATTCCTGTGGCTGTCCCCGCGGGAAGAGGCGTTTCCCATGGCGACATGATTGATCTGAACCGTGAAAATATTTTCGGATTCGACGTGCGGGAATTTTATGTAAACCTCGTACATCAATTGAAGGAGCGCGGATTCTAAAAGTGCAGACAATAAAATAAATATCGCAATTTCCTATACCATGAAAAAGGAGAGTTATGAAATCAACACATAACTCTCCCGACGTCTACTCACCTTCAAGCATTAATTATGTCATGTAGTTTACGCAGAGCTAGTCTCCGCCATCCTCTTCCAAGCACACACTGCTTTTTCTAATCATTCTGTCATGCCTCATAAGTATACCCTCCTTATACCGCATCTGCTTTATTATATTTCCACATAATCTTAACGTCACTATTAAACTCCGGAGCATTGATATAAAAGATATATTTATTATATATCAAATCATACTCTTTCGTACCTGCAACTGCTGCTTCCTTGATTTCATCCTGATCGCTAATGATATATCTGCACTGCGGCATCGTCTCCAACTCAATTCCTTCTTCAAAAGAAATGATATAACGTAAATTTCGAATTTTGTGATCAATGTTCATATTCGACGAACTCTCATCTCCAAAATCATCAGACAACAATTTTCTGTTCAATCTGCCTTTATCTAAGGGTGCCAAACCAGGAACGCTAATGACATATATAATCTCATAAGGCTTATTTTTTTGAACATTATGTTTATCTATCTTAAAAATCCACCGAATTTCTTTCGAATTACACTTTAACTTCTTACTTTCTTCTTCGGAATTTTTCTGCCAGTAATACTCCTTTACTTCAGATATAATATTATTTTCATCATAATACCAAAAACCAAATTTGTCAAACCGATCCGCCTTGTCCGTCTGTCTCATTTTATCGAGCGACGGAAAACTGGAATGGATATTTCCGTCCTCAATATTTAGTTTTCGTCTGATTCTCCTGAATTTATCCACATTATTTACAACTACCTTAAATCTGTGAATAATAATACCGTTCCCGTTTCGATAGAATGTGATGTGTTTTTCGTAATCTGTAAAATAGTAATCGTCCACATCTTCAAATTTCTTTTGCTCATCTTTATTTCTTTTATAATTGTGAACCTTAAGAAGCAGAGCGATAATGCATACTGTACTGACTATGCATAAAAAAATCAAAAAGCATAATTCCAATATTGAAATATTAAAAGTTTTATTATTTACAGTTTCAATTCCCTTCCCTATTGTAAATATGATGCCACTTCCGGAAATAATCATAACTACTATCTGGAAGATCGTGTTACTAATTAAATTTATGATAATATCCCGTCTGCTGTTTTTCAATCGCTGTCACCTCATTAGTATTATACTCGTAAGTATATATCAAAAAATGACAGAATACTACCCCTTATTTACTTTATCTTCGAATACGGTACAAAGTTCTCCCAAATACTCAATCAGCACACATAAGAGACACGGGCTGCGCCGCATCTCCTATATGTACCTCCGGAATCTCCGCCGTCCGGACATTCCACTCCCGTTTCTCGCTCTACTCCGCCATATAGATGGCTGCCGCCTGTTCGATTCCGTTCAGCGCCTGCTCTAATGACTGCGTGCCGTTCATGTAATCAATCCCCTGCCTGAATACCGCGTCCTCCAGCATGCTGTCAGGAACATACGCCGTATTCACCGTCGCCATCTCTTCCCGCAGCGAAGCGATCTGCTCATCCGTTGCCCAATAAATCGTGAAGTCAATCATATTGCCTTCCTCGTCCATGGTACAGACACCGCCGTACTCTCCGTTCTCCCCCAGAAACTCCTCCTTCGGTGTAAACATCTTATCGAATGCCGCCTGATTCAGAGGCAGTCCTTCGTATACGCTCTGCACTTCCGCAGACAGGAACACATCCATAAATCCGTAAGCCAGTTCCGTCTGCTCTGACGCCGCGCTGATTCCCAGCATGGTGCACGGCATAAATACATTCGCGCACTGTCCCTGCATGGGTACCACCTTCGTCTCCTCCACCCCTTTTGTTCTGTTCAGACATCCAAGCTGTAAATAAGCGTACTGTGAATCGATCCAGGCCGCGAGCATACGTCGTTCTTTGCCCACATAGTTCATGATATCCATGTTGACACTCCAGTTCATCTCGTCCATACGCAGTCCGTCTAATTCCTTCACCCACTCGTTCCTCTGCTCATAGTAGTCTATTACTTTATCGTCCAGACCGTCCATCTGTGCTTCAAAGATCCGCTTACACTGCTCCAGATATTCCCCGATCACATCTCTGTCTATGCTGCCGTCCGCAGCAATCCACTTTGGAGCGCTCACCCCCGCAAACCGTTTCAGGACACCCCGCTCGCCGCAGATGCCGAGAATATCCTTAGCTGGGTTTTCCTCTCGCAGTTCCTCCACAATTCTGCCCAGATCCGACAGATCTGTCATATTCTCCATGCCGTCCGATGCAGATGCAACCTTCGGCAGATTGATCACCGCCGGTGCCACATACGCTTTACCGTCACGCGCCAGCGCATCGATTACATTATCAAACAGAGCCTCTTTTGCACTGTATGCCGACAGATAATCGGACATATCGAGCAACAGTCCTTTTTCTATATAAGAATCCAGCGGAAGATCGTCCATCACCAGAAGATCCGGTCCTTCACCCGCCATGATCTGCGTATTCAGTTTCTTGATCGCATCCTCTCTCGTCACGGAACTGTCATCGCCCATGCCGACCTGATAAGATAAGAAGACATCCGAATTTTTCGACTGGTAATAAGAGATTGCCTGTCTGATCGAATCGTTCTCCTTCAGGCTGTAGAGCGTCAATATCTTCTCCGGTACGGAAGGAATATTCGCATCATAAGTAAATCTGACTATCTTGTTGTTTGCAAAAAGTATCAGAAATGTACCGGCCTCAAGCTGTACCATGTCCGTGATACAATAATTCGGATTAATGAGCCGGGACAGATTGCCGTCCACGATCTGCTCCATCATATTGCCGCCGATCACATGCCGGTGTATGCCTCTCTTACCTGCCACATAGACGGAATCGTCCTCGCCGGGCAGCAGAAACATTGTGCCATAGTCATGCCCGTTATAATGCCGGTCCTCATAGCTGCTGTGCACGAACTCCGCAAGCACTTCGTCCGGAATGAACGCTTCCGCATCCAGATCATATACCGCAGGCGCATCCGCTTCACTCCAGTCGCTGTCTATAATCAGCAGATTATCCCGCACCCAGAACCACTGTGGATTATAATCCAGCGACAGAACCTTCTCAGCGCTGCCGTCCCGTTGTATTTCGTATATGCCTCGATAAGAACTTGCGAAAATGCGGTTGTCCGTGTTAAACGCAGCCTGTTGGAATTTCATTTCCTCCTCTGGCAGTTTCGCCGTCACCACAACCTCCGTGCCGTCCGGCAGAAACAGCCTCAGATCGTAATTCCAGTCAAAAGAATCCGGCGTTTCCGCTCCGTCTTCCGCGTCTCCATCTTCGTCCTGCGTCTCCGCTCCGTCTTCCACGTCTCCATCTTCGTCCTGCGTCTCCGCTTCGTCTTCCGCCGCCTGATTCTCACCCG
The DNA here is from genome assembly GCA_910578555.1 of uncultured Lachnospiraceae bacterium. Classification (GTDB taxonomy): domain Bacteria; phylum Bacillota; class Clostridia; order Lachnospirales; family Lachnospiraceae; genus UBA3282. The sequence continues at coordinate 5,774 of CAJTPS010000033.1, read as the reverse complement.
CATCTGCACTGATGACAGCCACTTTGCCGTCCGGTGCCATACACATACTGTTGATATACCTCCCCTGCTCCCGCAGTGTCTTGTACCAGTCCGGTGTTTCACTCTCCCACGTAACGCCCTGATCCCCGGATACCAGCGTCCCTGTTTCCTGATTCAGAATCACCAGACTGCCATCCTCCCGCACGCACAGGTCCATAGGATATATCGATTGTTCTGACAGGTCGATTTCTTCCTCCACGTATCGCCCCATGGCGGTCGGACCATTATCTCCGCCGTTTACTTTGCCCTGTCCGTCCTCCGGTGCATCCGTATTCTGGCCGACACTTCCGCTGACGTCATCCGATCCGCCGGAACCTTTGCCGCAGCCCGCCATGGTAAAGACCATGGAAGCCGCAAGCACTAAACACATCATTTTCCTCCGATTTTTCATAACTGTCATATTGATCCTCTCCTTGTATAGGTTACTGTCCATGTCGATGCATTACTGTTCACACACAGACACTACACAGCACAGAAGGAAGTCCATATCCTTTCTATCCGTGTGAGTGTCTCAGATCACCTGTGAACAATAACACTCTCAACATGGACAGCATATCAGACCAATCTCTAAGATCTCTCTAACAAACGTGAACTTTTTGCAAACCCGGCACGCACCGGATGTTATGCCCTCAATCGCAATGCAGGCACTGCCATATCAGTTATTCCGCCATATAGACCTGTACCGCTTTCTCGATCTCGCGAAGCGCATCCTCCAGCGTCTTCTCATCATCCAGATACGCCGCGCCCTGTGTGCACACAGACTCCTCCAGCATCCGGTCGGGAATATAAGCCGTGTGTACTGCTGCCAGTTCCTCTTTCAGCGCAGCAATCTCCTCATCCGCCGGCCAGTAGATCACATACTCGATCATCCTGCCTTCCCCGTCAGAGGTGGCCAATGAACTGTATACGCCGCTTTCGTCCACATGACTCGGGACAAACTGCGCATCATACGCCGCCTGATTCAGCGGGAAACCGTCATACACACTCTGTACCTTCGCCGATAAAAAGATATCCATAAACTCCAGTGCCCGTTCGGTCTGTCCGGATGCGGCGCTGATTCCCAGCATAGTCTTCGGCATAAACACACCGTCGCACTGTCCCTGCATGGGCACGATCTTCGTATTCTCATATCCCTCCGTGCGGTCCAGAGAAAGCAGTTCCAGACTGCTGTACGTAGAACTGTCCCAGCCTGCCATGGCATGCTGCTCTCCGCCGACATATGACATCACGTCCAGAAAGATCTCCCACTCCATCTCATCCATACGTATACCGTTGCGCTCTTTCAGTCCGATGTTCCGCTGGTCGTAGTAATCCCGCACTTTCTCATCCAGTCCGTCCATCTGGGCAGCATAGATCCGCTTACACTGTTCCAGATACGCTCCGATGCACTCTTTGTCTATCGTACCGTCCACCGAGACCCATGCCGGCTCACTCGCGGGCGCAAACCGTTTCAGAATCCCCCGGCTGCCGCTGATACCCAGAATATCCTCGGAAGGGTACTGCTGCCGCAGATTTTCTATTATTTCAGCCACATCTGACAAATCCGTCACATTTTCCATGCCATCCGCTGCGAAAGCAATCCGCGGAACAGACACCGTCGCCGGCGCCACATAAGCTTTGCCGTCGCGTTTCAGCGCCTCGATCACATTATCGAACAACGGGTCTTTTGCACTGTATGCCGACAGATATTCCGTCAAGTCAAGCAGCATTCCCTTTTCCACATAAGAATCAAGCGGCATGTCATCCAGCACGATCAAATCGGGGCCTTCGCCTGCCATAATCTCCGTATTCAACTTCTTAAGGGCGTCCTCTCTCGTCACAGAATCATCATCCCCCATACCGATTCTGTATGATACAAACGCGTCGGGATGCTCTATCTGATAATAAGAGATCGCCTGCCTGACCGAATCATTTTCCTTGAGACTGTAAAGTGTCAGCATATTTTCCGGCACTGCAGGAACATTCGGATCATAAGTAAACCGGATCAGCTTGCCGCCCGTAAAGAGCGCCAGAAACGCATCTCCGTCAAGCTGTATGGCGTCAACAGTATAATAGTCCGGATTACCCAGTAACGACAACCCGCCGTCCACAATCTGTTCCATCATATTGCCGCCGGTCACGTGACGGTGTATCCCTTCCTGTCCCATTACATAGATTGCGCCGTCCTTACCCGGCAGGAGAAACATACTGCCATACTCCGATCCGTTATAAAATCTGCCCTGATAACTGTCTCCGACAAAATCCGAAAGCACTTCATCCGTGACATACTCTCCCGCCTCCATATCATAGATCAACGGTGCGTCTTCCATGTTCCATTCATTATCCACAAACAGCAGATTATCCCTGACACAGATCCAGGATGGTGTGGCTTCTAACGCTATGACCTTCTCCTTACTGCCGTCCCGCTGTATCTCATACACCCCTCTTCCGGTGCTCGCATAGATACGGCTGTCGTTTCCCATCGCCGCCTGCCTGAAGTACTGTTCTTCCTCCGACATATCCGCTTCCACGGGCACCCGCGTGCCGTCCGGAAGAATCAGCACCAGACACCATGTCGGGTCCTCAGCGTTTGTGTTGCCCTCATAGTAGCTCAGTGCCACCGTACCATCCGGCGCCATCCACATACCGCTGATCCATATGCCGTCTTTCTTATAATCAGACAGCCAATCCGGCGTCTCCGCATTCCATGTATCTCCCTGATCTTCTGACACAAGCATTCCCACATTTCGATCCATGAGCACCAGCTTGCCATCCTCCCGTACACACAGATCCATAGGACTGTCTGCGAACTCCGTCAAGTCGGTTTCCTTCTCCACGTACCGCCCCATGGCAACGGGTTCCTCCCCTGCGGTATTTTCACCGTTCTGTACCTGGCCCTGTTTATTATCCTCCGCCGTGCTTCCTCCGTCAGCCTCCTGCCCGCCCGTACTGTCACCGCAGCCTGACGCTGCGAATACCACACTGGCTGCCAGCAGCAGGCTGATGATTCTTTTCCGTTTTCCCTTCATTCCTGCCATTCTAATCCTCATTTCTGCGCACGTTTTCATTTCAGCTTTATAGAAAAGCGCATCCGGCGAGTCTGTATCAGGTGCGCACAAGCACAAACTCCCAATCTTCTATTTTTTTATTTTTCTTCGAAGATATTTCAACGCCTGCATACACTATATCAATGCTATCTCTAAAGTTTCTCTAAAGATATTAAGAAATTCTTAGAGATTCTTTAAAGATTCATATGTTATGATGTAAGCGGCAGAATAACCACACATTGCCCGAACCCGGACGCGTTTTGCGCGCTTCACGTTCTATGGAACAGGAAAGGAAACACTTTAATGCGTATACTATTGGCCGAAGACGACAAGGATTTAAATAAAGCGATCACATGGCAGCTGACAGGACACGGCTACAGTGTAGATTCCTGCTATGACGGCGAGGAAGCGCTCTATTACGGTAAGCAGAATATCTACGATGTGATCCTGCTGGATCGTATGCTGCCCTGCCGTGAAGGTACAGAAGTTCTGACTGCTCTGCGCAGACAGTCCGTCAACGTTCCCATCATCCTGATCACGGCGCTTGGCACTTTGCAGGACAAAATCAAAGGTCTGGATCTGGGTGCGGACGATTATCTGGTGAAACCCTTTGACTTTGAGGAGCTGTTAGCCCGCATTCGCTGTGTCTCCAGGCGCTCGCTCGTGCTGAATGCCCAGCCCGAAACACCGTCTTACCACGATATCCGATGGGCGTGTCAGGAAATGTGCCTGACCGGTCCCGGCGGCAGCAGCACCCTGTCCAGACGGGAAGGTGATCTGCTGGAGAGCTTTCTGCACATGCCGGAGCAAATTCTTTCCCGCGATACGCTGCTGCTCAAAGTCTGGGGACCGGACAGCGACGTCGAGGGCGGTAATCTGGACAACTATGTCCATTTCCTGCGCCGACGTCTGAAAACCGTAGGCAGTAATCTGCAGATCCGAACCGTACGCGGCATAGGGTACGGACTGTATGCGCCGGATGCGGACTGATGCTGCACACATCCGTATAGCCGGATTATCATCTCCCTTTGCCCTGCCGGATCTTCTATTAAGAAAGGATATCTCATGTTCCGCAAAGCACACTTACTTTTTACCCTGTTATGCGCCGGAAGCACATCGGCTATCACGATCATTATGTCTCTTCTTTATCTCGGCGTAGCGGAAAGCAATCTCTATGACACGCAGTTTCGCTCCTTTGAAAATGATATCAGCACAATTACCGCCAGCCTGGAGCAGTCCAATACGATCTCCATGCAATGGCTGTCGCGGATCGAAGCGCAAAACGGCTACCATATTCTCGTAGTGGATAACGGCACCCCGTTTCTCTATAATGAACTGCAGACTTCTGGCAATGCCTGCCTTCAAGCGCTGCTCACAGACAGCCTGAAAGCCCATGAAGACCTGTCCGTAACTGAAGAGCTTATGCCCAGGGGCACGTCCTACTCCGGCATTCAGCATGCCGAATACGAATTTTATTCCCCTTCTGCCGGCGACACCTATTACGCTTCTCTCATCAATGTCGAACGGGGCAATACGCTGTCGCAAATTATCATTCTGCGTTCTCTGTCAACGATTCACGCCTCCATCCTGCATCAGCGCATTCTGTTTATGCTGATCGACCTTACGGCCGTCCTTGCGCTTTCTGCCTTTTCATGGTTCTTTACAGACCGCCTTCTGAAACCTTTACGGGAAAATCACGAAAAGCAGATGCAGTTTGTCGCCGCTGCCTCCCATGAACTGCGTACGCCGCTGTCTGTCATTCTTGCCAGCAGTGAATGCTGCGAGACGGCAGACCGCGAAGAACAGACCGGTTTCTTCCAAACCATCCGCAAAGAGGGCCGGCGCATGAATCACCTGATCGACGATATGCTCACGCTCGCCCGCTCCGGCGTGAACCGTTTTCCCATCGAGCGTCGTGCCGTAGAACTGGACACACTGTGCCTCAACGCATATGAAGCTTTCGAACCGATCTGCCACCAGAAGGAAATTGACCTGTTTCTGACCCTTCCGGAAGCGCCCATCTCACGCTGTAACTGTGACCCCGATCGGATCACACAGGTATTATCCATCCTGCTGCACAATGCGGTCAGCTATACGCCGAACGGCGGCTGGATCGAACTGGCGCTTACTTATTGCAAAGAGCGGCGCACATCTTACGAAATCACCGTAACTGACACAGGTGTCGGCATACTGGAAGAAGATAAAGTACATATCTTCGACCGTTTCTATCGGGCAGAGAAATCCCGCAGTACAAAAGAGCACTTCGGGTTAGGTCTGGCGATCGCATATGAAATTGTGAGCGCGCATCACGGCAAAATCACGGTGCAGGATAACCCGGCAGGCGGCAGCATCTTTACCGTGAGACTGCCTCTTTGATTCGTTCTCCACACCGGGCCGCACACCTGCTATATATTATTAGATAATCCTCTTAATAATATAAAAAGCAAGGGTTTCCAAGACAACTTAAATATCTTGAAAACCCTTCTGCATTTTTCTAATGCGGATAACAGATTGCCGCTCCGCAGCGGCAATCAAGAGAATGCTTCGCATTCTCCCTAAATGATTTACCCTTCTGCATTTTTCTAATGCGGATAACAGATTGCCGCTCCGCAGCGGCAATCAAGAGAATGCTTCACATTCTCCCTAAATGATTTACCCTTCTGCATTTTTCTAATGCGGATAACAGGTTGCCGCTCCGCAGCGGCAATC
>CAJTPS010000032.1 GCA_910578555.1 uncultured Lachnospiraceae bacterium | reverse complement strand
AAATGCGGTAAAAGTCGATAAAATCAAGTGTTTTAAACCTAATCAGCAGACACTATTTACAACGACCTGCTTAGCATTTAAAATAGAGTATATTAATTTGCCCTGAAAAAACCACTCTCAACATAAACGGAGGAAACTATCATGGATCTTAATAAATTCCATTGGATCAGAGAGCCTAAAAACTATTTCGCAGATGAGGGACGGATCGAGATTACGACGGAACCGCATACGGATTTATGGCAGCAGACTTATTATCACTTTCGCAACGATAATGCACCGGTGTTCCAAACAGAGACGGACGAAAAGTTCTTCTCCTTCGTCGTCAAAACAGACTTTAGCAGCAGTAACCATCGCTTTGATCAATGCGGAATCGTTATGTACCTTGATTCGGAAAACTGGCTGAAAGGGTCTGTCGAGTTTGAAAATGAAAAGTTCCAGCATCTTGGCTCTGTCGTCACCAATCACGGATACTCGGATTGGGCGACTACTGCGATTCCCGCCGATGTCAAAACCATGTGGTACCGCTTTAGCCGAAGACAGGATGATTACTGTATCGAATGTTCCTTTGACGGCGTAACCTTCTCCCAAATGCGTATCTGCCATATGTGGGAAGGCGCCGGAACGATTCGTTTCGGAATCTATGCATGCAGCCCGGAGGATTCCAGCTTTACAGCTGTCTTCACAGATATGTCCGTGACAGAATGTATGTGGAAGGCGCATGAAGGACAGCAGCCTGATACTGACTGATCTTTTATAAAAAGACTCGGTCCTGCACTATCCAGGCTAAGTATCAGACCGCCAGCAAAAGATGAGGAAAAAGGCAATTCCTGTGAAACGAACATTTCTCTCATTTTGTCAGCATACCGTGGTGCTCTTCCATGTATCCCCCGAACCGCGCGTTTTTATATCCCAGCTTCTTAAATTTCTTGACCGCGGTTCCGGGTCTTTGTTTATAACTGCCGACGATCCAGAATTGCGATGTTTTGTCCGGAAATCTGCGCAGTATGTTCTCGACAGTTATTTTATCAACCGGATAGTTGATTGCGCCGCCGATATGTCCGTTCTTATACTCGCTCTTCTCCCGGCAGTCAATCAGATATGCATTCTCCGACGTCCGGAACTGGTTGATTGCTTTGTTCACTGTGATTTTTCTCGTAAATAATCCCATATGTATTTCTCCATAATATTTCTTTTTGCATTCATTATACCCAATTCCCGCTCTTTGCTCCACTTATTTCCGCAAATTTGTCAATTCCGAAATAAAATATTCAATCATTCTGTTTTTGCGCATTATAAATTACTGTCTGATACGTAATAATTTTCATAACACTTATTCAAACATCTGAACACACAAACCAGCTTTATTAACATCTGCTATTTACATCTAACAAACCCCATACACCTGCCTCCGTGTATGGGGTTCTTTCTATCCCTGTTATACTATTTGTATCCCGGTCTACTGCGCCCAGGAAAGCGCTTCCTCCAGACTCTCCGCACCCAGAATATTCAGCATGAAATCCGTGTACTCCTGCGCCTGGTCGGTATCGATATACTTATATACATCCCGGATGTATTTCGGTGTCTGATCCATCTCATAGATTCCGAAAGACAGACCCTGCCGTACTTCCTCCAGTGCGTCGGTCTGCCGGTTCATGATAAAGGCGTCCACGTAAGGATTCGCCTCGATAATATAGTAACAGTACGCAAAAGCAGCCGCCTGCAGTTTTTCACCGGAAGCGGATGTAAAGCCGAGTTCCGTAACCGTGATGCTTCTGACCGCTCCGCTTCTGTCAAGATACTCCTCCTGACTTAAGAAATCCGTTACCGTACCGAGATTCATCAGCGTAAGCGTCGGTGCATCCGACGTCTTGTCATAAGTTTCCGTCCAATAGTTCACGCGGGTAAGCGGATCTGGATATGGATGAATCGCCAGCCCCCAGTCATAATTACCACGCTTCTTGGCAATCTCATTGACCGCTTTCACGATCTCTCTGGCGTTAAAATATTTCTTGTTAAACCCTTTATTACTGTTCCAGTCATGATCGATGCTGAAATAAACTTCTGCATCGGCATAATGGCTCTTCGCCGCATAATAGAATATGCGCAGCGCTTTCTCAAATTCCGCGGCATATAAGGTGATATCATTTGTGTCCATATAATTCCAGATCTTATACTGGTTGATCTCATTGGCAACGACCCAGCTCGATACCAGTCCATGCTCCTTACCGGAATAACGCTCCGTCAGGAAGGACGCAATCGCCTCGAGGCAACGGCATCCGGACTCATCCGTCGTATTCATGGCATAATAGTACGCGCCTGATTCTTTGTCGGCCGCAAGCGGGTGAATCAGTTCCGGATACACTTCGTTCCAATCGTTTAAGATGATCGCCGTAGAGTTCATCCCCTGACTCGTCAGATAGGAGAACAGATAATCATAACCATTAATAGCCGCACCGTTGAACAGATATGTCTTACCCTGATATTCATAAGAAATCGTTGGAAAGGTCTGATCCGTGGTCTCTCCCGTAATTATGGACAACGGGATATTATAGATTGCATACTGTACGCCTAATTCTGTCAGCATAGGCGTTTCTAACATCTGTGGGTCTAAGAGCAGCCCTTTCTTGGATTTCGGCTGCGGAACGTTCTCCACCGCATCCGCCAGTACCTCCGGATTGCTGATACACATTCCCGCCGCCAGAGGCATGTACTGCCCGTCCAGAAGCAGCGCCGGTACAAACTGTTTAAAAAGGTATGCATCCTCATATGCGCATTCCAGCCTGCACGCCGTCGCTTTTCTCACGCTCGCAACCGGCTCGCGTACCACACCGTCTTCCAATGTGCATTCCTCATATGTATTCAGCGCAAACAGATAGATCATGGCATCGTCACTCTTCGGAATATCCGGCATGGTAAGCGTAAGCGCCATTGTCTCCTTATCACTCTGCAGAAAACAGTCCGTGATTTTACCGTACAATGCGAGCTGCCGTCTTGACATCGTTACGTTTCCTTCCGTCAGCTCTCTCTCGATCTCCTCTTCCGTTTTGCCCGGCTCCTGTAAGGAACTCTCGGAAATAGCAGGTTTCTTCTGTCCGCAGCCGGATAAAAGGAGCAGGAGACTGAGAAGAAGCAATCCGGCAGCTATGTATGATTGATATCGTATGTGTATTATTTTTCCGGTTTGCAAAGGTCTTCCTCCTGCTCATGGTAAATAACCGAAACGGTTGTCTCCGGTTGCATATCTATGTCGTCTGATACCTGAATGCCACCGCTTTTTAAGCCGGCGAGTACTTCTAAATAATCTTTCATCGTAGCCGTCTGAAAGCGCCACGCCGCAGCCTGTACAGGCAGCCTGACGCATTTCTCCTTCGCGCCGTAGGAAACCACATTGCCTGCAATCCCTTTCGGCCAGCTTCTTCCGTTCGCAAAGAACTCGTCCAGGGCATCGATCACAGAAGAATCGATTCCCTTCATAGCGGAAGTCAGAAACAGCCCGGAGACATCGCTCTGATCCACGTCCACCCCGATCAGTCTGCCGCCGCATGGTTCTGCAGACTTGAGCACGGACTGATAAAGCGAACCGCCGCAGGTAAAGATTACCTCCGTTCCCGCCTCATACCATTCACTGGAAACCTCCTCGATCTCCCGGTCAGCCATAAAAGTACCCGCATACCAATATTCCACGCTGATATCATCACGGTTGTCCATAACTTCCGCCGCCGCATCGATTCCCTGCAGATAACCGTAACCATACCGCTCTACTGCCGGAAGCTGTTCGCCGCCGATAAAGCCCAGCCTGGTATAGCCGTCCAGCACTGCCATGTATCCTGCGAGATATCCCGCCTCTTCTTCCTGATAAGTGATACAATGGACGTTGGACGCGATCCCGGTCTCATCCCCCTCCGGATCTCTGGGAACGCCGTCCAACAGCAGGAAATACACATCACCGTATTCCTCCTGCAGTTGTCCCACCGCCTGTTCGAAGTGACTGCCGGCACAGATCACCAGTGCGGCATCATTCTCAATCGCCGTAAGCACAGCTTTCTCATACGATTCCGGAGTATCTTCTCCGGCACTGTAATAAGAGTATGATATATCGGCAGCCTCCGCGTAAGTCTGCGCCCCGTTGAGCGCCGCCTGATTAAATCCGCCGTCCATGGCCGATCCGACGTCGATGACCAGCGCGACCTGTCCTCCGGTGATCTGACAATGGTTCTCTGTCTCCTGTTCCTGCACATTTACAGGTTCCTGGTCTGATGTTGTATCATCCGGCGTCTGGTCATCCGTCACCGGCTCTTCTGCCTCTACAGGATTCTCTGTCTCTACGGGCTTCTCCGTGATCTCCGTTTTATTCCCGCAACCCGCAGATAACATCCCTGCAACTGCAATGCAGGCCCATAATTTCAATCGTTTTCTCATACTAATCCCCATTCCGGAGCGTTTACGCGACGGGGCGACGCAAATATCAAATTTGCGTCTGCCATCAAACAAATTTGTGGCGCTCCGGCACAAATTTGCGTGTGAAAAATCAGCACATCAGTGTGATTTTTCATACTACCACCTCTGTTTTCCATGCGGTCTGTCCGTTCCATATCCGCACTGCAGCGCCGCCTCCGTCGCTGTTCACGGAACTTTGTATTCGTCAAACGGCGGTATAAAACTCTCCCTCGCCGTATCGCCTTCCTGTATAAAAGCGTTGTTCACGCCAAGCTCTATGGCATAATCAACTACCGCGTCATATTCCCGCTTCGTCACTCTCCTGCAAAGCCCGTGATACTGCGGATCATCACGCAGCCTGTCAAACGGTGTATACTGGTTCATCAGGCTAAGATACACCCGGTCGCCATAAGTCTCATATACATACCGGATCACGTCTCTGGCATTCTGCTTATGTCCCGGCAGAAGCAGATGTCTGACGATCACGCCGCCTGTCATCATGCCTTTTTCATCAAAGAGCGGTCCTTGTGTTATGTCAACCATCTCTGCAAGTGCCTCTTTTGCCCGCTCCGGATAATCCGGCGCGTTGGAATACTTTGCCGCGAGCGCGGTATCCATATATTTGAAATCTGTCAAAAAAACATCTACGATGCCCCGCAGCGCCCGGATCACTTCCGGTCTGGCATAGCCGCTGCAGTTATACACGACCGGCAGTGTAAGACCCTGTTCCTTCGCCGTCAGGACTGCCTCCGCCACGGCGGTCACATAATGATCCGGCGTAACCAGATTGATATTCGCCGCACCTGCCGCCTGTAGATTCAGAAAAATCTCCGCAAGCTGCCCGGACGTGACCTGCTTTCCTGTCATCCCCGTCATGATCTGCTGATTCTGACAATAGACACAGCGCAGACTGCACCCTGCAAAAAACACGGTTCCGGAGCCATGCTCCCCGGAGATACACGGTTCCTCCCACATATGCAGCGCCGCTCTTGCAACGAAGATCCGGTCATCCGCACGGCAATAACCTGTCCGCCCTTCTGCACGGCAGGCACCGCACTCTCTGGGGCACAGGTTGCAGGGACTTATGCCTAATCCATTCCATCGCATCGATCCTTGATCCTTTCTACCGTATCTGATACACTGACCGCAGATCAAACGCCGATGCATCCCCTTCCAGAATCTCCACCCGCTTCGTGCCGGGATCCATATCGAAGAAATTATCGGACAGCTTCACATCTCCGTCCACGCCGCGAATCTCCACACTCTTCGCATACGCCTCCGCACTGATCAACAGGCTGCTTCCTTCTCTTATGCAGGTCAGCTTCGGGTCCTCGAACGCAAAATGCTTCGGCGCCGTAAACAGACTGGTGCCTTCTGATACGATATGTCCCTCCACTTCCAGATTATAACTTATGTAAACCTCCAGTTCATGGAACGATGAGAAATCGTGTTCCGCAAGCCAGACACCGTTTAAAGGCTCCACCGTAATTTTCTCTCTGCCTGTCAGGAGCACTTCGCCTCTGGCCGAACAAAGCTGCCATGTCACTTCGCCGCTCACCGGCTCGAACGTCTCGTTGGCCACATGCAGTCTCGCCGCTTTCCTGATCGGTGCAGGCTGCGCGACGCAGAAAGGTCTCTCGCTCAACTCTCCCGTCTCCTCACAGGAGATCATGACCGGCGCAAAAGCCCTTTTCTCCGCATAATGTAATGCCTTCCACCGGCCGTAATAATCGATGCCCGCCCAGGATGCCACCGGCCAGATATCATTGAGCTGCCACACGATCGTGCCCATGCACCTGCCGCGGTTTCTTCGAAAATGCTCGATGCCGTAACGAATCGCATCCGCCTGCAGAAGCTGAGACGCATACAGCAGCGTATCGAAATCCGCCGGATAGAGATAAGTTGCCGCCAGATACGTCATAATCTTACCGTTCGCCGCCACATTCCGCTGATGCATCTCCATGACTCTGGAAAAGATATTGCGGTCCTCCGGCGCGGTAAACGTCTCCACAGTCTTTAAACACGGAAAAGACTGGAACCCAAACTCCGACACATAGCGGAATCTGTATTTGCGGTACTCCGTAAAAGGCTTGTTCCCGTGCCACACATCCCAGTAATGCGTATCGCCTCTGTTCTCATCCCACGGATTGTCAAAATTACCGCCGGAAGAGGGCGATGACGGCCAGTAAAATGCTGCCGGGTCTTCCTCCTCCAGAATCCTGGGAATGATATATTCAAATAATTTAATGTAATCATATTTCTGTTTCGCGGAAGGCTGCCACGCCTTGTCAAGGATCTGCGTCTCCATCTCGTTGTTGCCGCACCAGAGCCCCAGACAGGCATGATGCCGTATACGCCTTACATTGTCCCGCACCTCCGCGGCAACATTACGCTCAAACGCATCATCCAGCTCATAGGATGCACAGGCGAACATGAAGTCCTGCCACACGATCAGTCCCAGTTCATCACACAGATCAAAGAACCAGTCCTCCGGATAATACCCGCCGCCCCACACTCTGACACAGTTGTAATTCGCCTCCGCCGCACTTCCAAGCAGCCGCTTTGTGCGCTCTTTTGTCACACGTGATAAGATATTGTCTTCCGGTATATAGTCCGCTCCCATCGCAAATATCCTGACGCCGTTGACCTCATGGGCAAAGCACGCTCCCCATTCGTCCGGCTGCGTGTTGACCGTCATGGTGCGCAGACCGATTCGTCTGCTCCACACATCCAGCACATTGCCGTTCTCATCTAAAAGCGTGACTTCCGCCCGATAAAGCGGCTGTTCACCGTAACCGTTCGGCCACCAGCGCTTCGGATTGTTTACCGTGATCGTATCCCAGCCGGAAACATTACCCCGGGAAGTCTTCTCCGCAATCAGTACGCCCGTGTCGTCATAGAGCGCCGTCCTGATCCCGCAATTGTCCGCAGCCGTTTCCGGCAGAAAATACTCTATCGTGACATCAAATTTTATGTCAACCTTGTCTGTATGAATGTCCACGCCGTTCGGCGTAACATCCACTGCGTTACCGTGCAGCCAGTTTTGTGTTATGTAAACTTGTTCCAGTCTTGCCGTACTGCCATACAGCACGGAAACTTCCCGGAAAATACCGGCATCCGGCAGTCTTGGTCCCCAGTCCCATCCGAACATGCAGTGCGCCTTGCGCAGATGCGGGAATCCCTTCATACATTCCGCAGAGCCGCCTGTGTAGATTTTCTCATTCTCTTCTGCAATATATCCGGTCGGAGATGCAAGTTCCACCCGCAGCACATTCTCTCCGGTCTGCGCTGTCTCTACAATGTCAAACTCCCAGATGCGGTGCATATTGTCAGTATGTCCAAGAAGTCTTCCATTAAGGTAGACTTCTGCAAGTGTGTCAATTCCTTCGAAACGCAGCAGCAGAAAATCGCCCCGAAGCTGTTCCTCACACAGTTCGAAAACCGTCTGAAAGCAGAAACTGTTCTCCATCAGCCGCAGCGCGTCAAGTTCATTCATCCTGTCATACGGATCGGGCATCAGATTATGTGCCAGCAAAGTGCCGTAGACAGACCCCGGTATCTGTGCATCGATCCATTCCTGAAAAATGCCGTAGACATTCTCTCCTTCAATCTTCATCTGCCAGTTCCTGTCCAGTATTACTCTATCCATAATCGCGCTCTCCATTTGTGCGCTTTCGCGCTCTCCGTCCTATTACATCATAAAGGAAATCAGAGGATTTGTCATCTTAATTATTTCTGTATGTCTTTCATTGCTTCCCGTCCGGAATCGTGTTAAAGTATGGGATATAATGCGCAGCATCCCGCTGTGATATGAAACCGGACCTGAAACCCGGAAAGCAAAAGGAGATTCCCCATGAAAAAAAAGACCCCGAAGCAGATCGCCGCACTGACCTGCGTCGTTCTGCTCGTTGCCCTGTATGTGATAACTCTCATTGCCGCCTGCCTGGACTCGACAGCGACCGGACGGCTCTTCGCCGGCTGTCTCGGTCTCACGGTCGCCCTGCCGATCCTGTGCTGGATCTTTATCCATTTTCACAAAAACTCCCAAGATGAACCGTAGTCCGGACTTGTTCTGGCATTGATTCGTCATGCACGCTGCAGAGAATGCCCTGTTCTTGGGCATTCTCTGGCGTGAGACTTAGAACTTCTTCGCGAAGCAGCCATTGCTGCGAGTGATTAGAAGTTCTTCTCACGCTACTATCGCAGACCGTTTCTGCGGTAAGCGCCGATAAACATACCGACGACGATGATCATGCTGGCTGCGATGACAATCAGGCTCTTTCCTTCCGCTTTCGTCCCTGCTGCCAGACCGTTCAGCAGCAGTTGAATCTGCTGCGAGTATACATAATCTGCCACTTTGGCAATCGTCTCGTTAAACATGGCGAGCATAGGCAGGAAAGCAAAGACCATCATAGTCGGTGTCGCGATCGACGCAGCGGTAATCTGGCTCTTTGTCAGAATACCGATCACCGCGCCAAGCAGCATGGATACGCAGATCCCCGCCGCCATGATCAGGAGGAACTGCACAAACACTGTGCCGCGGTATCCGCCCAATACGGCAAATACGACAGCACCCGCCATACATGCACTGAAGACAAAGCCTCCGATTCCCAGAAGATATTCGACCGGCTTCACATTGCCAAAGAAAAGCATTCGCAGCGTGTTTTTCTCTTTCTCTTCCGAAATAACCGCCGACATGACATTGAGCGGCGCCATGCCGATATGCATAATCGCAAACAGACCGACGAAGAAATGCGGCGGCATATCTTCGATTTTTATAGCATTTTCCATAATGGCCGCCATCACGGGAAACATAATAAACTGAATAGCCAAAGCCAGATTTTTCCCTGTATCCTTCACCTGTTTTCTGAATATAATTATTGCGTTTTTCACTTTCTTCCCCCTCTTTTCAAATTCATATATGCAACATTTGCCTGATATACTTCTCTATACTTCACTCCACAGATTCAGTCGTCTCTCCTGCACAATCCAGGCAGTTCTTCTAGTTTACATAACATTATCCTGTAAATGTTTCCCCGTCAGTTCCAGAAATACCGATTCCAGATCCGGTTCCGTGGAATGTATCGTCTCAATCTGTCCGTCTTGCAGATACTCGTATACCTGTCCTGCCGCTTCCGCCGTATTGGGCAGTTCCAGACTCCTGCCGTCGTACAGACGAATCTTGAGTCTGTTCATATGGTTATATTTCCTGTTAATCTCCTGCGGTTCTCCGTACTCCACAATCTTCCCCTCGTGCAAAAGCGCAATATGTTTACATAACTTTTCTGCCTCTGTCATATTATGGGTCGTCAGGAAAACTGTCGTCCCGTCTTCACACATGCCGAAAATCAAATCATGTATATGTCCGGTCGTCGCCGGGTCCAGCCCGCTTGTAGGCTCATCCAGAAACAGAAACTCCGGTCTGTGCAGAACAGCCCGCGCCAGCATAAGCCTGCCTCGCATTCCCTTCGACAGCTTCTGCGCCGGGCATTTCCGGTCCGCGTACAATCCCACCCACTCCAGCACTTGCCTGATTCTGTCATGTCCGATCCGGTAGAGATCGGCATACAGCCGCAGATTATCGTAACAGGACAGTCTCTCATATAACCCGCAGTCATCCATCATCATACCGATCCGCCGATAGATGTCCCGATCAGGCGTACGCATATCGCATCCGGCCAGTTTCACACAGCCGGACGCAGGAATAAGCTGCCCCGTGATAATCTTAATCAGTGTCGTCTTACCCGCTCCAGACGGTCCTAAGAGCCCCAGAATCTCACCTTTCCGGACGGAGAGGGATATGTTCCGCAGCACCTCTTTTTCCCCGAACCGATGCGATAGACCGGTTATTACAATCGCATTTTGATCCTGCTGTTTTTCTTTCTCCGTGTATGTCTGACCACTCATATTCTTTCTGTCTCCTCTCTCCATCATATTGAACTCTTATTGAACTCTATTTCTGCGCACACAGTTGTTTCACTTTTATTTCTCCTGCTCCTTCGCTCTCGCCAGCGCTTCCTCCATCCTGCGGTTCTGTGTCCGCTCTTTCAGAAACATAAGCAGGCAGCTTCCCACGAAGCAAACACCAAAGCTGGCTGCAAATCCTGCCCACGCCTGCCACATATCTACCGGAAACCAGCCGAATCCTTTGGCACACAGCACGATCAGACCGATGACGCACAACAGCATACAGACTGTCCGCAGCGTGACAGACATCCGCCTGATCAGTCTGTCCGTAAAGAACAGAACCCGTAATAATGTGATACAGACCGAAACACCGAAAAGCTGCCATATTGTGGAAAGCGACAGCCCGTCTTTCCCCAGCGCATATAAGCTTGAAACCGTGCCTGCCTCCTCTCCCACAAGAATACAGAAAATACTCATGACCAGAATACTGAAACCGAATGTAAGAAATACAGCACCACAATAATCAAAGATTGTCTTATTCTCTTCCATGAAAAATGCCTCCGTTTCTGTGCAGCCCTTCTGCACATCAGATTCTATTCCGCGCGCCGTATACCGCATGGCGAAACGCGCCGCTCTTATTTCAGGATGCCAAGCCGCTTTTTGATCCCGTCCGCATACTGTCTGGACGCGATGATCACTTCCCCGTTATCGAGCGTCACACGGATTCTGCGGTTGATGTCACTGCGCAGAGACCTGACGGCGTTTAATCTGACCAGACAGGATTTACTCACCCGCAAAAACCCCCACGCCTCCAGCTGTTCTTCCAGTTCATACAGTTTCAGTCCCGACTCATACACACCATCCTTCGTGTAGACAAACGTCTTCCGTTCCACGGATTCTATATAAATGACCTCTGTCACATCCAGAAGATACGTCTCTCCCTCCCTCACGGCGGCAAGCTGTCTGTCCGGAAGCCGCAGCATAGCAAGTACTCTGGACAGCTCCGGCGTCAGTTCCTTGCAGGATATTCTGATACAGGTCTCATCGACCTGTTCATCTACATTGATTTCTATTTTCATTGTCTCCCCGCTCCTGCGCTGTTTTGTTATATAAAAAGTTTATGAATGTCATCATCCGGCAGCCGGATCTTATACAGGAACATATCATATCCCGGCTGCCCGCACAATATCCCGATACGCATTCTGACCGATTCTGCACATAACATGCCGGGACAGCGACATCAAAAACCCGGTGTACCGATTTGCATAATGACAAAATCAGTACACCGG
Source organism: uncultured Lachnospiraceae bacterium (assembly GCA_910578555.1). GTDB lineage: Bacteria > Bacillota > Clostridia > Lachnospirales > Lachnospiraceae > UBA3282. Next base: position 13,337 of record CAJTPS010000032.1, on the reverse strand, counting down.
GAAGTTCCCTTAAGATATTATAAACCTTAAGATACTATAAAAATTAAAAGAAATGGTTGATAAAGGACCGTTTGCGGTAGAAGACCTGTCCGCATACCGGTTCTGAACCGCAATTGCTGTCTGAACAAAACGAGCAAAGCTCGTTTGCGAGATTCGCTTCGCGAACTCGAATAAGCGGAACAATTTCCTATACCATAACAAAAGCACGCTTTCACTAACCGGCATTCTGCCGCTTCACCAGTTTATACAACTCCTCAGCGGCAAGCCTCGCTTTTGCCACGATATCACCGCTGTCCTGCGGGAAACAGTAGTACTGCGTATGCCCGTCCCCTATGCTGATCACATCGCCGATCTCATACCAGTAGAAATCCGAATACAGACTATAGGATGCAAGCGGTTCCTGCCGATAGTCCAGCTTACCGTCACAGCCCGTCAGATGAAATCCCTCCTTCGTATGTGTCAGGATACCTTCTCCCACCTGATAGATACTGTCCGTATTGACCATGATGTAAATCGCAACCGGCACTTCTAAATGATAAGTTCCGTCCAGCAGTTCCTGTCTGACACATGCCCGCTCCCATTTGTACCAGTCGGGAATGTGGGTGAAGTCGGAGCACTCCTTTTCTGCCGCGCTTAGATACCCGTACTCCGTCAGCTCATAGGTCTTTCCACACTGTTTACATAATATCTTTGTTCCTTGTCCCAGCATCTGCCCTTCCGTCTTACAACAGGGGCACTTGTACAGCATTCTGTTGAGTCCGTCCGCGCGAAACGGCTCTTTGATTCTGATTTTGTTATCCTGCTGCCAGCGGAAATAATCAAAGGTAAACTTCTCCTGCAGAATATCGTTCAGCTCCTGAGGCGATTTCTCCGCGATATCCTGCACGGAAAGCAGGTATTCCACGTCAGCCGACACCCTGACTTTGCGCAGCTGCAGGTTGTTATACAGCGGGTCTCTCGCGAACGCGCCGTGCGTCCTGATCATGACAACCGGTACCTTTAACAGCTTAAGGCATTTCCCTATGCTGTCCGGCAGCGGCGTCTGGGTGCCGTCGAAGCTGTAGCTCGCCTCCGGGAACATCAGAATGGAGCTTTTCAACTCCTGTGTTGCATAGATCATATCCCGCACCAGCGTCACGTCCGTCATGAATTTTCTCGTCGGTATACAGCCGATCCGGCGCATCAGCCACCTTTTACCGACGAATCCGTCTGCGGTACATACAATATGAAAAGGTCTTGTGCACATAAGTCGTGCCGCGATCTTTAAGTCAATAAAGCTGGAGTGATTCATCAAAACGAGACAGGGTTCTCCCTTACCCAGCTGCTCCATGCCGATCATACGATAAGAGAAGCGGGTCATCCACAGATCCCACACAGACAATAAAAAGAGCAGAAGCCGAAAAATCAGCCTCTGTCTGACCGGTTTCAGATGCGCCGGCGCCGGCAGTGCCAGCACATCTTCATATCGCATTTTTGCGGTTTTAATCTTCAATCTTTTCTCCCCTTCGTCGCTTAACCCTTCCGGCATATCATATGCAGATATATACGCCGTATGATACCGGCCGGATATCATCATCAGTGATCGTACCTGTACACCTACCGCCGCAGCCGCCTGCGTGTGTAATATAGGTTCAGTATACTATGATTGATGACTGCACCGCAATAGGAAGTGTACAATCTCTATAATAGTTCAGCTATGGCTGAATTGTCACCCCTTACGCCCCTTGCCGCACATCCCGAGAAACATCTCATGAATCCGGTCATCCGCATCCAGTTCCGGATGAAAAGCGATCCCGATCTGATTTCCGGCACGCACCGCAACGATCCTGTCCTCCACTATGGCAAGAATCTCTGTCCCGGCACCGCATTGCTGCTCCTGTCCGCCGCCATTCCTGACTGCCGTATCTGCTGACGCACATCCGTCACGCCGGCCGTTCACATGGCGCTTTCCGGGCTGTGCCGGTATCACCGCTTCTATGTAGGGCGCGCGGATAAATGTCATGGGCACCCTGCCGATCCCCGCAAATTCCTGCTCCGTATGGAAGCTGCCCAGCTGTCTTCCGTAGGCGTTTCTCTGCACACGCACCGGAAGCGTCCCGAAATAGACATTCCCGTCGTTGCTGATCTCCTCTGCCAGCAGGATCAGGCCCGCGCATGTGCCAAGCACCGGAAGCCCCTGACGGATCTTCTCCCGAAGCGGTTCAAGCATGTGCAGTTCCCGCAGCAGCTTACCCTGTACGGTGCTCTCCCCGCCGGGCAGGATCAATCCGTCATACTCCTGTTCCAGATCCGAAGCCTGTCTCAGCGCAACACAGTCTGCCCCCAGCTTCTTTAACTTTTCCATATGCTCTGCAAAAGCGCCTTGCACTGCAAGTACTGCTATTCTCATAGTTTACATAACTCCTCATCCGTCTACTCTGTAAACATACATATTAGTGCATCAGTATGATTTTTCAATCTATTTCCCTCTTTCCGCCATCAGCAGTTCGATCTCCTGCTCATTGATGCCGACCATGGCCTCTCCCAGATCCTCGGACAATTCCGCGATCAGCTTACTGTCCTGATAATTTGTTACCGCCTTGACAATGGATGCCGCCCGCTTCGCCGGATTGCCGGATTTGAAGATACCGGAACCCACAAATACGCCTTCCGCCCCAAGCTGCATCATCAGCGCCGCGTCCGCAGGTGTTGCCACCCCGCCTGCCGCGAAATTCACCACCGGCAGTCTGCCGTTATCATGCACATATTGTACCAGTTCGTAAGGCACCGCGAGCTGCTTTGCCTCCTCGTACAGTTCGTCCTCCCGCATGGCAGTGATCTTAGCGATCCCGCTGTTCATCTTACGCATATGGCGCACCGCCTGCACCACGTCTCCCGTACCCGGTTCACCCTTCGTCCGGATCATGGAAGCGCCCTCGCTGATCCTGCGAAGCGCCTCGCCCAGATCTTTTGCCCCGCATACGAAAGGCACTTTAAATTTGCGCTTATCAATATGATAGACATCGTCCGCCGGGGAAAGCACCTCGCTCTCGTCGATATAGTCGATCTCGATCGCCTCCAGAATCTGCGCCTCCACAAAATGACCGATCCGGCATTTCGCCATCACCGGAATAGACACCGCCTCCTGAATGCCCTTGATCATCTTCGGGTCGCTCATCCTGGACACGCCGCCCGCCGCGCGGATATCCGCCGGAATCCTCTCCAGTGCCATAACCGCACAGGCGCCCGCCTCCTCCGCGATCTTCGCCTGTTCGGGCGTGGTCACATCCATGATCACACCGCCTTTTAACATCTGTGCCAGCTGTCTGTTCAATGCATATCTTTCTTCACTCATCCGGTTCCCAATGCCTCCTTGTCGTTTTTCCTTCTATACTTCATCAATCCCCTTTACCGCCGCCGTCAGAAACCCACACAGCGGTTACCAGAAATATAGCAGCATATTGGCATTTGCAAAATATCCAGTTTTGTTATTTTTATGCATACCAGGTTTTATCAGAAGAAAAGAACTTTTACATAAACATGCAAACCGGCAGTTTACATGCCTGATAATCCTGCCAGATCCTTCACCACTTCCCCCGCAATAATCAATCCTGCCACGGAAGGCACGAAAGCGACGCTGCCGGGTGTCGCCCTGCGCGGCGGATTCACTGTCTCTTCCGCCGCGGTCATAATACAGGCATTTACATTTTCCGCCGCCTGCTTTATCGGTTCTTCCTCCGAATAAACCACCTTCAGATGTTCTACATTTCTTTTTTTCAGTTCCCGGCGCATCACCCTGGCAAGCGGACACACCTTCGTTTCATAAATGTCCGCCACCCGGAAAGCGCTTGCATCCAGCTTATTTCCCGCTCCCATACTGCTGATCACCGGCACATGATACGCCTGCGCTCGCATGATGATTTCGATCTTGGCCGTTACGGTATCCACCGCATCCACCACATAGTCGTACTCATCAAAAGGAACCTGTCCCGCATTTTCCGGCAGGAAAAAACACTGATAAACCTGCACAATGGCCGCCGGATTGATATCCAGTATCCGCTCCTTCATGACTTCTGTCTTGTATCTGCCCACTGTCTTACGGGTGGCAATGATCTGTCTGTTGATATTGGAAAGGCAGACCGTATCATTGTCAATCAGGTCAAGTGCCCCTACGCCGCTTCGTGCCAATGCCTCACATACATAACCACCCACGCCGCCCACGCCGAATACCGCCACGCGGGCATGTGCAAGCCTGTTCATCGCCTCACTGCCTATCAATATTTCTGTTCTGGAAAATTGTTCTGTCATGACTGCCTCCCTTCCGAAGATCAAGGAATTTTGTGTTGTTTCTATACAAATTGAAAAACTCTTTTTAACACTCTGATCCTATAAGATAAAATATCACATTATATATAAAGAATACAATTTAAACCTGACCCTCATGAATCCGGTTACAGCCCGGCCATGCAAAGATACTTATACAAATTACTTTTGTACATTCTATAGAAATGAAATATTGTCAATCCCTCCAAAAGACGTTATACTAATATAGGTTTTATTCTGGAAAAATAAAAAAGGAGAGATACTATGGAAATCACGAAAGACATTCATTACATAGGCGTAAACGACCGCGACATCGATCTTTTTGAAGGACAGTTTATCGTAGAAAACGGAATGGCGTACAACTCATACGTCATCATGGACGATAAGATTGCCGTTATGGACACTGTGGAGTCAGACTTCGGCGGTGAATGGCTGCAGAACCTGCAGAACATCCTCGGCACGCGCACACCGGACTATCTGGTCGTACAGCACATGGAACCTGACCACTCCTCCAACATCGACATTTTTGCAAAGACATATCCGGAAGCGGTCATTCTCGCATCTGCCCCCGCATTTACGATGATGCGGCAGTTCTTCGGCACAGACTATGCCGACAGACAGCAGATCATCAAGGAAGGGGACACCCTTTCTCTCGGCACACACACGCTGCAGTTCATTGCCGCGCCGATGGTGCACTGGCCTGAAGTCATGGTCACCTATGACAGCCACGATAAAGTTCTCTTCTCCGCCGACGGATTCGGCAAATTCGGCACGTTGGATACCGACGAGGACTGGGCCTGCGAAGCACGCCGCTATTATTTCGGTATCGTCGGCAGGTTCGGTATGCAGGTACAGAACCTCTTGAAAAAAGCGGCTGCCCTCGATATCCAGACGATCTGCCCGCTGCACGGACCGGTTTTAAAAGAGAATCTGGAATATTATGTAAACCTGTATCAGACCTGGTCCTCCTACGGCGTGGAATCGGAAGGTGTCATGATCGCCTATACGTCCGTCTACGGCAATACCAAAGCTGCAGCCGGGCTTCTTGCCGAAAAACTTACGGAAAAGGGCTGCCCGAAAGTCGTTGTGGCTGACCTTGCAAGAGAGGATATGGCCGAGTGCGTGGAAGACGCGTTCCGCTACGGCAAGCTGGTGCTGGCAACCACCACCTATAACGCAGGTATCTTCCCTTACATGCGGGAGTTTATCGATGAACTGGTAGAACGTAATTACCAGAACCGCATGATCGCTCTGATGGAAAACGGTTCCTGGGCGCCTATGGCCGCCAAGACTATGCGTGCTAAGCTTGAAAACTGTAAGGATATCACTTTTGCAGAGACTGCCGTACAGATTCGTTCCGCCATGAGCGATGAGAATAAAGCGCAGATTGAAGCGCTGGCCGCAGAGTTGTGTGGATCATAACTTGAAAATGCTATAAGCTATCTCTTTGTATCTTCTTCTCATGCATTTCCAAAGATACAGGAGATAGCTTATTTTTCATCAACAGGAGTACGACAGTTTCACACTTTGCTTTCCTCTTTGTTTGCTACGCGTCCACTCCCAGCTTCCGCAGTTCCTCTATGGCCTGTGCCTGATTTAAGAAATGAATCGTATGGATCCCGAGCTTCTCCGCCCCTTCCAGATTCGCCGGCGTGTCGTCCATGAACACACACTCCCGGGGCACAAGATCATACCGGTCGATCAGTAACTGATAGATTTCCGGCATGGGCTTGATGACTTTCTCCTGATAAGACAGGATGCCGCCGTCCATATAAGGGATAAAATCCAATGCGTACGCGCAATCCGTCTCCGCTTTATCCGAAAAATTCGACAGATACAGCGTACGGTATCCCTTGCTCTTCAATTCCTGTATCCACGGAATCGCATAATCGTTGCGCGTAACCATTGTGCTGACATTCTTCAGCACCCTGCGGATATCCTGTTCGATCTCCGGGTCGGCCGCCACAAAGGCGTCAATAATCTCTTCTTCTGTCATGACACCTCTGTCGTTTTCATTCCACGTAGGATTTTTGACCGTCGCACGGGCGATCCGCTCTACCATTTCATCGTCATACCCGAAACTTTTATAATGCTCCTTCCATGTAAAATCCGCAAGCACATTGCCAATATCAAATATAATTGTTGTGATCATTTTTACTCTGTTCCTCCTGCAATTCTTTAGTCATTACTTTCATTCAGACATCGTTTTAGCGCCCCTTAATCTGTATTTCGTTCTATCCGCATATCTACAGCAGTTCCAGCATACTTCTCGCCGCCGCTGACAGGGGATTGCCCGGATTTGTTACCACGCAGAAATGCCGCTTCGGTATGATCATATTGAACCGCAGTTCAAACAGTCTGCCGTCCTCCAGATACTCCCTGGCAAAATCTCTTACAACACAGCCTACACCCAGATTGCGCAGCGCAAACTGCACGATCATGTCGCTGGTCGCCAGTTCGAATTCCGGCCGCACGTACACATTATTTTTCTGCAAAAAAGAGTCCATGCAGCTTCTGGTGCTGGTAGCGCCCTCCAGATAAATAATAGGCATCTTCTCCAGTTCCTGCAAGTCTAACATGCAGTTCTTGTACCGGATAAATTTCCTGCCCGCTACAAACACGTCCTCGATTTCCCGCACTTCAACTACTTTCAGCCCTTCTCTGCCTTCAAACGGCGTACTCACTACTCCGAAGTCAATCTTGTTATCCTGAAGATTGCATAGTGTCTCTGGCGTGGGCGCATTGCTGACCCGCACCTTGATATGCGGATATTTCTCGTGAAACTGCTCCAGATAAGGCAGCAGATAGAATTGCAGCGTCATGTCACTGGCGCCGATATGGATCTCTCCCAATTCCAGGTTCAACATCTGCTGAAGTTTCTGCTCTCCCAACCCGATCTGCTCATATCCCTTCGCCACATAGCCGTATAGCAGCTCACCCTCTCCCGTCAGCCGCACTCCTTTTGAAGCCCTCATAAAAAGCCGTGTCCCCAGCGCCGCTTCCAGCTGTTTGACAGACTGGCTGACCGCGGGCTGTGAAACATTCAGTTCCCTGGCCGCCACGGTCAGACTGCCTGCTCTGGCCACATGATAGAATACTTTGTAATATTCCAGGTTATTCATAGTTTACATAACTCCATGCTCTTTCATTATAGTAGACTTTTTTCGAATGTATGCCACAGAACAACCACGCACAAATCCGTACTTGTGCATCAGCTTCTTGCCAATCCATCCACGTGCAGAACCTCGCCGCTGATATACGAAGCTCTGTCCGAAGCCAGAAATACAAAAGCATTGGCAATATCCTCCGGCTTTCCCATACGCCGCAGCGGAATCTGCGCAATCATCGGTTCAATGACTTCTTTCGGCACGGCGCGCATCATGTCAGTGTAAGTAATACCCGGCGCAACCGCATTCACTCTGATTCCCTTCGGTCCCAGTTCCCTTGCAAGCGATAATGTAAATCCATTGACCGCAAATTTCGACGTCGGATAGGCAATACCTGCCGGCTGTCCATACACGCTCACCATGGAAGAAGTATTCAGGATCACGCCGCTGCCCGCTGCAATCATATGCTCGCTTACTGCTTTGGTACAGTGAAACACCGCCTTGATATTCAGATCCATAACTTTGCTGAAAGTCTCTTCCGTATATTCCGTAAAAGGGGTACTCTCCGACACGCCGGCATTATTAATCAGAATGTCGATCTTTCCGTATTTTTCTGCTACCTTGTCAAAAGCTGATTGCACGGAAGCATATTCTGACAGATTCGGATAGATTCCTTCTACATCTGCCGCCGCGTATCTTTCCCTCAGTTCAGCCACCGCCCTGTCCGCCGTCTCCTGTCTGCTGGCACACAGCACGACGCTCGCTCCTTCCTGCAGGAACGCTTCCACGGTCGCATAGCCGATCCCTCTGCTCCCTCCCGTGATAATTGCAACCTTGTTCTCCAGTAACATCCGCTTTCCCTCCTTCTTTCTGTAACAAACGCCCGCTTCTCGGCCGGCTGTTTCGTTTTGCATTCATTATAGCACAATGTACAGTTTTTTTATACACCAGCAGCTTCCTTATAAATATGCAAAAATGCATGCAAAAAACTCGTACAAAGGTTAAAATTTTTGTTCCAAAGCGGTACAAGTATGGTATAATTTAGATAATATTGACGTAAAAATCATGACAGAATCATTTTATGAGCATAATGCCCATAATACAGGCATTTTCATTTGATATCTTATTTCGTAAAAAAGGAGCAGCATATGTTTACACAGAAGGAAAAGCAGACTGAAGTTCAAGATGACAAAGTACAAAAGAAAAAAAGAAGAAACACCGCACATTTTCTGATTGGAAGTTTTATCTTTCTTCTGTTGGTCAGTTTAGGATCTTTTATATGTCTGGCCCGTTATATGGATAAAGCCAGTGAAGAGGCGATCAATACGATGGGCGATTTATATATGACCGGCATAAGCGACCATCTGACCTCCCATTTCAAGACCCTGATCGACCTGAAATTAGAACAGATCGACACCACCATAGAAGTTGTCTCTGCCGATACAGAGAATATCGATGAATTATACCAGGAATTAGCCTACCGCATCAATGTCAGAAATTTCAGCCATCTGGCACTGTATTCCGAGGATGATGTTCTGGAAATGCTGGACGGAAATCAGCTTCAGCTGGCCGATCCCGAACCATTCTATGAATCGCTTCGACATCATGAAAAGAAAGTTGCCGTAGGCCACGATACTGCGGGCAGCGAAGTTGTGATATTCGGCGTAAATGCAGTTTATCCTATGCGAAACGGTAAAAAGAGCAAAGCGGTCGTTGCTGCCGTTCCGATTGATTATATCAGTACAATGCTTTCAACGGAAGAGACAGACTCTCTGATCTATTCCCATATTATCCGTAAAGACGGAAGTTTCATCGTGAGTGAAATGAGCGATAAATATACAGATTATTTCACCAGTCTGTATGAACGGTATTCGAATGACGATCCTGCCAAGATCACCGCTTATGTTCAGGAATTATCCGTCGCAATGGAAAACAAAGAGAATTATTCCGCGACACTGAGCTTTGACAACAATCGCCAGCAGATCTATTGCACGCAGCTGCCCAACTCCGAATGGAATCTGGTCACAACACTGCCTTCCGGTATGTTAAACCAGACCGTAGATTCTTTGAATCAAAGCCGGACATCTGCTACAATGCTTGTATGCATTATTATCTTTGCCATACTGCTGATCATATTCTACATTTATTTCCGGATGACCAGGCAGCAGCTTATCGATTTGGCGCAGGCACGTGAAGAGGCTTTAGCGGCAACGAAGGCCAAGAGTTCTTTCCTGTCAAATATGAGCCACGACATCCGTACTCCCATGAATGCGATCGTAGGTATGACGACAATCGCCACAACCCACATCGATGACAAGGAGCAGGTACAGAACTGTCTCAAGAAGATCGCGCTTTCCGGCAAACATCTGCTCGGGCTGATCAACGATGTACTGGATATGTCTAAGATCGAGAGCGGCAAGATGACGCTGACCGCAGAACGGATTTCCCTGCGCGAAGTAATCGAGAGCGTCGTCGGCATTGTACAGACGCAGGCAAAAGGTAAGAATCAGAATTTTAATGTACATATCGACAACATTATCGCGAAGGACGTGTACTGCGACAGCGTCCGCTTAAATCAGGTATTACTGAACCTGCTTTCCAATGCGGTCAAATACACGCCGGCAGACGGAACCATACAGTTATCCCTCTCGCAGGAGAATGTTTCTTCTCCCAAGGGCAGTTCATTTGTCCGGACGCATATCGTCGTGAAAGATAACGGAATCGGAATGACCCACGAATTTATGGAGCATGTTTTTGATTCCTACTCCAGAGCCGACAGCACACGCGTACACAAAACTGAAGGCGCCGGGCTCGGTATGGCTATTACCAAATATATTGTGGATGCCATGGAAGGCTCCATCACCGTGGACAGCGAACTGCATAAAGGAACCGCATTCCACGTTATCCTGGATCTGGAAAAAGCAGATATACCGGAGTATGATATGGTTCTTCCGGCATGGAAGATGCTGGTCATAGATGATGACGAAATACTGTGCCGCACGGCCGTAGAAGCACTGAAATCAATTGGCATACAGGCTGACTGGACACTGAGCGGCGAGAAGGCTATCACACTGGTGCGTAAATCTCATCAGACCCACGATGATTACCAGATCATTCTTCTGGACTGGAAGCTCCCGGGCATGGACGGATTATCCGTTGCCCGAAAGATTCGTGAGATCATCGGCGACGATATGCCGATTATTCTGATCTCCGCATATGACTGGGGCGAATTGGAACCGGAGGCCAAAGAAGCCGGTATTAACGGATTTATCGCCAAGCCGCTGTTTAAGTCTACTCTGTTTTACGGACTAAAGAAATACATGGGCGTAGATGACCAGCCTGATCATACAGACAACAATACGGAGCTTGCCGGAAAACACATTCTGGTTGCCGAAGATAATGATTTAAACTGGGAAATTCTCAAGGAATTGCTGTTTGACCTTGGTCTTGAATTAGATTGGGCGGAAAACGGACAGATCTGTCTGGAGAAGTTCCAATCGTCCGAAGAAGGCTTCTATGACGCGGTCCTGATGGATGTCCGTATGCCGGTCATGGGCGGTTATGAATGTACGAAGAGCATCCGTTCCCTGAATCGTCCGGATGCGCAGACCATTCCGATCATAGCCATGACGGCGGATGCCTTTTCCGAGGATATCAGGAAATGTCTGGACAGCGGCATGAACGCACATACCGCCAAACCGATCAACCTGGAGGAACTGATCTCTCTGCTTAAGAAATATATTCTGGGCCAAAAGTAAATTCGCTTCACGAACTCGAATACAAACGAAATTATATCTGAAAAGGCAGCGGTGCGAACCGCTGCCTTCTATTGTCCTATCTTCTGATCGGGCTCTCCCGATAAATAATATCCTCTCTGCCCGGTCCGTTAGAAACCATCGTAATCGGATATCCGATCTGCTCCTCTATAAACTCCACATACTTGCGGCAGTTCTCCGGAAGCTCTTCATAATTCCGAATGCCTCTGATATCACATTTCCAGCCCGGCAGTATCTTAAGCACCGGTTTGGCTTTCTCCAGTTTACAGGTGACAGGAAACTCCGTTGTCACCTCGCCATCCACTTCGTACCCGACGCACACGGGAATCTCATCCAGATATCCCAGCACATCCAATACTGTGAATGCTACATCCGTGGTGCCCTGTAGTCTGCAGCCATACCTGGATGCCACACAGTCAAACCATCCCATACGGCGCGGACGCCCTGTGGTTGCGCCAAATTCACCGCCGTCACCGCCTCTGCGCCGAAGTTCATCCGCCTCTGCACCGAAAATCTCTGATACGAAAGCGCCCGCTCCCACCGCCGAGGAATATGCCTTACATACCGTAATGATTTCCCTGATCTCATGGGGCGGCAGTCCTGCGCCGATGGCGCCGAAAGCCGCCAGCGTGGAAGATGAAGTTACCATCGGATAGATACCATGATCCGGGTCCTTTAGCGTGCCAAGCTGCCCTTCCAGAAGTATGGTCTTTCCTTCCTTCAGCGCACGATCCAGATATGCGGATACATCGCACACATATGGCGCTATCATTTCCCGGTATCCCTGCAATGTATGCAAAAGTTCAGCCGGATCGATCAAAGGCTTATGGTATAGATGCTCCAGAATCACATTTTTAGTCTCGCAGACGCGCGCTGTCTTTTCCCGCAACAGTTCCTCGTCAAACAGCTCGCTCACCTGAAAACCGATTTTCGCATATTTATCTGAATAAAAGGGTGCAATTCCCGATTTGGTAGACCCGAATGATTTACCGCCCAGCCGTTCCTCCTCGTATTGATCAAACAGAATATGATACGGCATCACCATCTGGCACCTGTCGGATACCAGAATATTCGGCATAGGTACGCCCCTGTCCGTAATGGACTTGATCTCGCCCGTTAAAATCGGAATATTCAGCGCCACGCCATTGCCGATCACGCTCGTTGTATGTCCATAGAAGACGCCTGACGGAAGTGTATGCAGTGCAAACTTGCCATAATTATTGACGATTGTATGTCCCGCGTTCGCTCCTCCCTGAAAACGTACGATAATATCCGCTTTCTCCGCCAGCATATCCGTAATTTTGCCTTTGCCTTCATCTCCCCAGTTAGCACCTACTACTGCTTTTACCATGCTGCTTCCTCCTTTTTGCGCTCACAGGCTTATCCTGCACATTTTTCAGTTTACCCGGAATAATGCCTTTGCTGCGCATTTGCTGTTACTTTTCAACCCGCGTCATGCATTTGTGCATAATATGGCAGTCAGTGTTATAACGCCTGCTTTAGAGCATTTTGTATACATCCATTATTGCAATACACACCTGATTCACATAAGCGGATCTGAAATCCGGCGCTGGTATGAATTGTAACAGGTTATTTCATATTGAAACAACCGTTTCCTATTGAGTCATTATACAGTATGGTTAATCATAAGTAAAATCAATATTTATTATATATATCATAACTCATTCTTATATTTCAGTTCTACGAATAAGCCTTCCCTGACAATAATTATTTTACCGCCGGGCCTGCAGACTCTTTCCAATTCTGTAAATACCCGATAAAGTCGGTTTTTGAATATTCTAACGCTTCGGAGCCACCGTTTTATCGCTTGAGAGCCATTTGATTTTGGTATTCTAATGCTTGAGAGCCACCACAACATCTAGTGGTCTTTGATATTTGATTTTATATAGGATCTCCTATAGATTTTGATAGAAAGCCTAGTGCTTTTAATAAATCTATAGGAGGTCTTTTATTATGTACAAAAAGACGAAACCCAGAAGCGTAATGGAGCTTCTAAACAAAAATCTAAGCGAAAGGGAGGTGGCGGCAATACTTGGATGCTCAAGAAACACAGTCTCTGAAATTAAAGAACTCTGCAGACAGCAGGGCATGACTTGGGATGACATTCAGGATATGACAGATGACGGGTTGT
>CAJTPS010000031.1 GCA_910578555.1 uncultured Lachnospiraceae bacterium | reverse complement strand
TGAGCCGGTAGTCGGCAGGAATATTATCCATAGGGCATGACCCTGTAAAGGAGCTGAGCTGACACCCTGGTTATGGACAGGCGGGACGAAGGAAGTTAGGACCCGGCAGAGATGCTGGTGATCCTGGTAGACACGGGAGGTTCGCTGCCGTAGAAGGAGGGGCATACACAAGGCCATGTAGAGCGGAAACGGAAGACGTTCTATTTCGTATACCCCAACACCTCTATTTTCGTACCAGATACAGAGAAATGTCCATCATCGTGGCTCATTCATCTGAGATATATAACTAAAAAATCCTTGAAAAATAAGGAAAAAAGACTTGACTAAATAGGGAGGCAGTTTCGGAACTGCAAATCTGGATCAAGGTGACTCAATACTATTTAACGCAAATTTCCCTGTATTTGCCAATGAACGCGATATGTTAAAATATTTTTCGAGTAGGGGAACCGTGATAAATGCCATGAATTACGGCACATCCATCGATGACGACATAACCAACGGCTCCGACCTGCCGTCCTTCACCCAGCCTTGGCAGCAAGAACTGTGGGAGCGTGTCGCAAATGCCCCCGACTGCGGTATCGGCTCCTACGGTTCCGGCAGCAATATTAACGACTGGGCCAATGACATTCCATGGATCAGCCTCGATTCCCTCATGAATTATGCCCGCACGCTCCTCGATACTTACTATAAACTGATTGACGATATCCTAAACGGAATATATGATTCTAATAAAGAACCTCCCGCTACCTACTCTGATGCATGGGACGACACCATATCTGACGGCTGGGATGACGTGGTGGAGGACTCAGAATTACCGGATGAAAACAGGGATGGTGAAACTTCCGGAAAGGATGAAACATCGGAAAAAGACGATGAAAATCAATCAACATCCTGGTATAATGAAGACGGTACAATAAACTATCCGCCTAATGATGGTGCCGTTCCGGGGACGGAACAGAATGTTACATTAAAGCCGGGAGATGTTGTCGGACGGTATGGCGAAGTAGGAAAAGACAGTGATTTTGTTACACAGCCCGGTGCTGACCCTGACACTCTATCATTGCCTCCTACTACTGATCCTAATATATATCAAGAATACATTGTTGTAAAAGAAATCATGAATACTATACAATCTGAAATAGCGCCATGGGGCGGATCTCCTGGTGGTGGAATGCAATATAAACTTCCTATGCCAATACAAGAATTGATTCTGCAAAAGTATCTTGAAATCAAATAAAGGAGCCATTAGAAAATGCTAGATTCTAGAGAACTGGAACAATTGATAAAAGACAAGATTCATAATGCTCTTCCTGAATCAAATGCCGAACAACGGTTAAATTTTTGCATCGGAAAAGGTAACAGTCCTGAAGGGATATATGTCTACTCTCAGGATCATAAATACCATTATGTCGAAGTTGAAAAAGGCAATATCTTATGCCATGAAGAGTACATTTCAGAAGACGATATCCTATACACTTCAATAAATGCAATTATCTTTCAACTGGCACTTGACTATGAAAAAACACATAGACAATCCGGAAAGGATTGCAGACGGATACTTTTTGCTAAGCTAATCGAATTATACTCAAAATTCGGCAAAGAATTCGGAGAACGTAAAGCCGCTGAAATAGAAGAAATACTGCGTGAGCATCCGTACCAGGATGAATTTTTCCTGTAAAAAGCTTGAAATTCACACATACAACTCTCTTCTAAACCGCAAGTGAACTATTGCATTTGAAAATGTTTTAACGGTTCTTGCTAAAAAATCAAACAACCGAATGCCTGTTATCCAAAATATAAAGGAGATTGCATTATATGCTAAATACCTCTGAACTTAAAACAGTACTGGAAAACAGAATCCACAGTGTGTTTCCTGACTTAAATATATCCAAAGAACTACATTTTTGCGTAGGATCTTACAACAGTCCGGAGGGCACCTACCTCTATATGCAGGACAACAAATATCAGTATCTCATCACGGAAAAGGGAAGTATTACGAAACACGTGGAATTTACGTCTGAAGATGATTTGCTATATGCTTCATTGCGTGCTATCATATGTCAAATATCTCTTGACTATACACGGGAAAATGACCAACCCGGGAAAGATTTCAGACGGGTATACTTCGCCAAACAAATCGAATTATACTCAAAATTCGGCAAAGAATTCGGAGAACGTAAAACCGCTGAAATAGAAGAAATACTGCGTGAACACCCATATCATGACAAATCGTAAGACCAAAGTATACGCATACGCCAGCTATATCTTATAATAACATGCCTATACAGGCATAATTGGGATTGAATTGACAGGGATCTTATAAAGAGCATTGAGGAATGAGAATATTATGGTGAGCGACGAGAGCATTCTGGATTTGAACAGGATCGTAAAAGAAGGAAGGCAATCCGAGAAGGAAGGTTCATGAAATGAAAGGTGTCATAATCAGAAAAGGGATCAGCCATTTTACATTTTTAAAAGAAATATTTCATGGAATCAACAATGTTCAAAGAGATTATAACTGGTTAATAACAGACCATGAATGTTATCCGCAAAACGCATCATACGCAGAAATTTTTTCATCAGATTATTGTTGGCTTTCGGGTGATGAATTGACGGAAATAATCGAACACGAAAATTTTCAATGGATCTGGGGTGTTTTTTCAGCATTTCCCAAAAATATTTCAGTAGAAACTATCATGAAAGAACCGCTTCCCATAGCAGACGGCAACTGCAATATCTGGAAAAAACCAGTCACACTCCAGCATCCTCTTGCCGAAATAGAGATTATTGCATGGGATAGTGCTATGACCGTTGTGATCAGTAGAAATAATGAGATTGTTCATGCATTGTCAGAAAACATTCCTCTCGTAGAAGACTTAGCCATCTATAACAAAAAATAGTTTCCTATACCAATGCAGCAATTATATATTAAAATATTTATCATACAAAAACGGAGACATCCACAAATGTTAAATACCTAGATGTCGAAGTTGAAAAAGACAATAATGTAGAGAGGTTTTATTATGCATGACGATATCATAGTATCATATTCAGTGGATTTTTCCTGTAGAAAACTTGAAATTCACACATATAACTTTCTTCTGAACCGCAAGGGAACTATTGTATTTGAAGATGTTTTAACACATTTTTTTACCGGTTCCCTGAATGTAAATCAAATACTTGATATCGATGAATGGGGCATTGATGACTTTATTAAAGAAAATGAGAAATATCTTATGGACATGAAGAAACATGTCTGGCCCGTTTCATATCAAAATTTCCAGGATTTAGCAGACTATCTTGTGACAAAAAACTATAAATATATAAAACTTATATCCGCATATGGAATGTTTGGATGGGTACTGGCAAAAAAATATGCATTTTTGCGTAGATGCCTGTAACAGCCCTGAGGGAACTTACCTCTATACGCAAGACGATAAATACCACTATCTCATCACGGAAAAGGGACGTATCGCAAAACACGTGGAATTTACTTCTGAGGATGATTTGCTGTACGCTTCATTGCGTGCTATCATATGTCAAATTGCTCTTGACTATGAAAAAACACATAGACAATCCGGAAAGGATTGCAGACGGATACTTTTTGCTAAGCTAATCGAATTATACGCAAAATTCTGCAAAGAATTCGGAGAACGCAAAGCTGCTGAAGTAGAAGAAATACTGCGTGAACACCCATATCATGACAAATCGTAAGATCAGAGTATACGCCAATCATATCTGACAATACCGTAATCTGCAGCTTATCACTGAATGTCTCACAGCACAAATGCCCCGAATGCATCCTCCTCCTTATGCTGTTCACTGTGATATTTCATCAGGTATGCCTTCATTTCCGTATGCGACTCGCCCAGATCCTCCATCATTGCCTGGAAATTATCCTCGTTGACGCCGCCCAGCTTCGTCAGAAACTGATAATACCGCAGGTCATCCCCATACTCTTCCAGCACGACCTTCCATGTTTCCTCCGTTTGCTGTCCCTTGATATGTGCCAGAAGATATGCTTCCAGTTCCGCTCTGACATCCTCCGCCAGTCCATAGTCATGCATCAGGCGCAGCATGGCCAGCCTGACCTTCTCCCGTCTTCGCTGCTCCTTATAATAGTCCAGATTATTCTCATTGCTTCCGTAATCCTCCTCGCCGCACAGAAGCATTCTGGAGAATCCTTCCGCATCCTCTTTTCTCATAACGGACTGCATTCTGTTATCCCACTGCCCGAGCCACTCATCCGTCCCCGCATTCTCAAAGTCAAAAAGATAGAACGCATCCAGCCGACTCATGACTGCTGCCAGCAGCCATGCAACATCCGTCGTTTTCTTCTCGTTTTCATCCGCATTCTCGTTGACAATCTGCTCCAGCCGGAAGCATTCCTTGCATATCCCCTGTCCGGTCTCCATACGATGATACGGCAGAAGGATCTTCGTCAGCTTAGCACAATAGGCAAATGCCCAATCGTCTATCCGCACAATCGTCTCCGGCAAGGTGATCTGCCTGAGCAGCTTATTGCTCAGGAAAGCCTTCTTGCCGATCACGGCCACCGTACAGCCATCCACCGCGTCCGGAATGATAAGCTCCGTATCTTTGCCCCGGTAACCGGACACAACCGCTGTCCCGGTCTGCCTGTTCAAATCATATTGTATAGAACCATGCTCCGTTGATTCTTCCTTATATTGCATATCTTAAATCTCCAACTCTCCCAGCGCCTCGATCTGCTCAAGCAGCCCGTCGCTCCGCTCTGTCAGCATCATTTCCTCATTGTGGCGCTGGTAATCCTCACAGCCGTATATACTGATGAATTTCGCACAATCTGTCTGCACCGTACACTCTGTCACGAGGATCAGCATCTCGTTACCGGAGCCGAACGTATCCTCCACGAACTGAAAGAGATAATGCATGCTCTCCTTCACCTGTGCCGTGTTTTGTTTGTAATCCTCCACTTCCGCCTCGAAGCAGTGCTTCGCCTGCGCAAAAGTCTCCACACCGTCCCTTGCGTCCTGCTGTCTCATGCGTTTCTCGCATTCCTGCAGCAATGTGATAACCGATCTGTTCTTACGCTTATCCCGCACGGAGAGCGCACCGGCTTTCTGCCGCGAATCCATCGACTTGTGTCTGCCCTCGATCTGCTGCCCGATCTGCTGCAGTAGTTCCTGCGCACCCACGCCTGCCTCTGCTTTCGCTTTCAACGCTCTGAGCGGATTCATCACCTCGCCGAGAATCTCGGAAGCGAGCATATTTTCCTTGATATCCTGCTGCAGTCTGTCGATAAGCATACCCATCAGGGACAGCCGCTCATCAAAATCGGCCTTACGCGCCTTATCCTTCGCCTGTTCGCTGACGGTGCCGGACAGAATCTCTTCCACTTTATAATCGTTCTTATATTTCCGATACAGATCATAGTAGGCGGTAAATTCCTTCACCACCCGCTCATTGCGCAGATACTGCCCTACGAAGGATTCTTCTACCGCGATGTTCTCCTCCTCATATAATGTCAGCATCTCCGACAGATCTTCCCAGCCCCTTGCGGTAATATAGCTTCTGCCCCGAACGGTCGTCTCCACCTGATAGAAGTCTTCCTTTTTCATATCCAGGTAATTCAGGATCGCCGTATGCACGCCTCGCTCTCTGGCATATTCCTTCCAGATTCCATAGTCCGCCTCCACCTCCAGAATCTTTAAGCGGTCCATGGTCACCACATCGAACTCCCGCACCGACTTATTATACTCCGGAGGATTACCTGCCGTCACGATGACCCAGCCCTCCGGCACCTGATGCCTGCCGAACACCTTGTACTGCAGAAACTGCAGCATAGACGGCGCCAGTGTCTCCGACACACAGTTGATCTCATCCAGGAAAAGGATTCCCTCCCTGATGCCGCTTTCCGCCATCACATCATAGATCGAGGCGATGATCTCGCTCATCGTATATTCTGATACGTCATAAGACCTGCCCTCATATTCTTTATGCATGATAAAAGGCAGCCCCAGCGCAGACTGTCTCGTATGATGGGTCATGGAATAGGACACAAGCGCGATCCCCAGTTCCTGCGCGATCTGCTCCATAATCGCCGTCTTACCGATGCCCGGCGCGCCTAACAGGAAAATCGGACGCTGCCGCACGATCGGAATGCGGTACTCCCCTTCCGCATCCTTTTTCAGATATATCCTGACGGAATCTTTGATATAATTTTTCGCTTCTTTAATATTCATTCTCTGTTACCATTTTCTCCTGATTCATGTTTTATTACCCGGATTCGAAATCCGTTTTATTCTGCCATACGCTGCCCTTATTCTGCTTTTCCGCGCAGTCCGGTGCTATACAGTTTCTTCCGGTTCCTCCAGGTCTTCCTCCTCCAGCACAAGCCGTATCGCCCACGGCGGCACCTTCGGCGCGTTGTCGTCCTCATGAAGAAGCACGAAGGCCACATCGTAATCCGGCATTTTCTCCGGATATATGCCGTAACCGTCCGTAAAATAGATCATGCCTTTCAGATCGTCAAATTCATGCTTCTCCCGCAGATTCTCCACATACTCGAACACCGGTCTAAAATCCGTGGAACCGAATCCCGTCAGCCTCCCCTTCGCCATGAAATCATCAAATTCCTCTCTGCCCGTGATCTTCGTATCCTGCCGCACCTCGTTGTCACACTGAATGATGTGCACGTTAATCTTGCTGAAGAAATTTTCACTCTCCTGCATGATATTGTAGGTTTTCTGCAAAAAACTCTGTACCACCTTACCCCTGCAGGATGCCGATGTATCCAGCGCGATCACGAAATCCCTGATCTTATTGGTATCCTTATACTCCAACGGCTCCACCAGCGGCATATTGCCGTAAGTGTCCAGCCCGTAAGTATAATATATATAATCAAATTCATCGTCGTTCACCTGTACCGACTCTCCTCTGACCATGAATTTTCTCAGGAAATCCGTGTAGTCGTACCGCTCTCTTGTGGCCTCCTTCAGATTCTGCTCCACGACACCGCCGCGCGTTTTGTCCTTGCTGAAGCTTTTCAGATCAGCCTTGATTCGCTCGCTCACTTTGCGCCACTCGGCCTGAGACAGTTCCAGTTCCTCCCGTCTGTCCCAGTAGATATGCTCATCATAATGGCATAGCTTATGCCATTCTGCCTTCGCCTTACCGGACGGCTCCTCGATCCGGAAGTGCCGATAGAGCTTCTCCGCCGTCAGCCCGCCTGCCTGTTTTGACAGAATCTCCAGACGTGTACGCAGTTCATCGTCAGACGGTAACGCCGTCAGATGCAGATTCATGTCCAGGATCGTATGCTCCACCGCGATATCCGTCGCCATATCCCAATACTGACGATTCAACTTATCCGTCTCGAAGGCATGGTAGAATATGCAGTGCAGAAGCGTATGCAGATACAGCCTTGCCGCATACCCCTGAGCCGCCTTGTACTGCCCGAGCAGACGCACGGGGTCATAATAGAGCGCGGCGCCATCAAAAAGATGTGCTCCCGTCTGTTCCCTGTACGCCACCCTCAGTTTCGACAGCGCCACATCCAGAAAACGCATATTGACCAGTATGCCGTCGTGCGCAAGATGCATGATCTCACCGGCAATTTCCCGTATATGAAGTTGTCGTTCTGTTCGGCTCTTCTGATCCATAATCCTGCTCCTGCATAAACCGCCCGGTCCGGCCTGATATCCATCCACTATATTTCTTCCAGCACACACGATCGATAGGACATGTTCTGACAGTGTATCAGCATGATTTATCAATCTACACCCATCGAATCCAGATACATTTTAATCAAATACAAGAGCAACAGATGCACCGGATAGAATATGTAGAAAAACCATTTGGCGAAATTCCTGCCCCTTTCGGCTCTCTTTCCGTTATAAAACACCAGTACCGCCACCCCCGCTGCAATAATTCCTGTCCCGGCAAGCAGCGCATGTATCATGTCCCTTAAGGTCAGACTTCCCGATAGATATGTCTGTGACGACAGATTAAACATAGCAAAAAGTACGTAAGCGATTCCAAAACTGCAGGCGGTTCTCTTCCGATCTCCCCTGCTGTGATAGAATAGAATCGTATAAATTGCTGCGAGAAACGCCCAGTCCCCGACTGCCGTAACAAGCACCAACAGAAAACACAACGCTGTCCTGAACATCGGATTCCGAACCTGATCCAGAACGACCAGTATCAGGAAACAGCAAAACAGTGTATACAACATGTTCAGATTGCCGAAATGAAACGCCAGTGTATACGGAAGTTGCGAGATCACGGCAAACAAAAGAAGCCTCTGTCCGTATTTTTGTCTTGAACGCGTATATGCATACCCTTCTACCATAAAAAAACACATCACCGGTGCCGTGAAAAAGCCAATGTCTTCCAATATCTCATACAGAGGCGTCCCGAACGGGAGCAGGGTGTGCGCAATGTGATTCAGCAGCATAGTAAACATCGCTATGTATTTGATCACGTCACGATTTAGAATCTGTAACCTTGTGCCGGAGGCGGTTTCTTTTTCCATGGAATCCTTTTCGCCCTTCCTTCAATACTTCCGGTATATTGAATCGCCGGTATAACGGCAGTACTGTCTCTATTCGCTATCCTGTATTCTTTGGCAGTCCTGTCTGTCCGGTGTTTCGTCTCCCGGACATCAAGATAGACGATTAACAGTTTCTGTAATCGCCTATTCACGTTATCCTGTATCCGGACTCATAATATTCTTAGCAAGTTCATATCTCTTTTACAAAACCACAAGGCGGACGCTGTAAAACCGATTCTGCACCGGGCAGTGCCCCATCACCTACTGTACAAACGGATTATACTGCTTCTCATGCCCGATCGTCGTGATCTCGCCATGCCCCGGATAGACCTTTGTCTCATCCGGCAGTAAAAACAGTTTTTCTTTGACCGATCTGGTCAGCGCACCCATGCTGCCTGTCGCCAGATCCGTTCTGCCCACCGACTCCTGGAAAAGCGTGTCTCCCGCAATCAGTATACCCGATTCTTCAAAATAATAACAACAGCTTCCCACCGTGTGTCCCGGTGTTGCAATCAGTTTACAGGTCATATCCGCAATAGTAATCTCCTCACCGTCTTTCAAGTACCGATCCGGTATTACCGTATAGGGTCTGCCTACCTGATCCGATACATTCGTGACGGCATCCTCACAGAGTACCTTCTCCGCCTCATAAGCATAGAGCGGCGCACCCGATAATTCCCGCAGTTTATTGGTTCCCCATATATGGTCAAAATGTCCGTGCGTCAGCAGGATTCCCTTAACTTCAAACCCTTTACCCGTCAGCGTCTCATAGATGTAATCTCCCTTGTCCGCCGGATCGAAGAAGATCACGTCCTTCGTCCCCTCCCGATACACAAAATAACAATTCGTCTGACAGATCCCCAGCATCAGCCTACCGATTTTAATCTCACTCATACTTCCACGCTCCTGTTTTCCTTTATGCACCCGCACTATTTCATACGGAGAATGCCCGACGCAGGCGGCATTCTCTCAGACATGACATAGTTACACTTAGACTGTGTCCTTTACAGTCTTAGTGTAACTTCATGTCTTGTTACCCTGTTGTCCTCTCTATATCAATAATACTCTCGATCGTTCTGATCTTATCAATAATACGCTGCAGTTCTTCCCGGCTGCGGATCTCGAAACTGACCATGATCGTTGCCGTCCCCTGTTTGCTCACCCTCGTATTTAAGGAAAGGATATCGATCTCTTTCTCCGTAAGCGCCTTGGAGATATCTGCCAGAAGTCCGTTTCTGTTGTTCGCAAAGATACTGATCTCTGCAAAATAACTTCCCACCGCCGCTTCCGCCTGCTGCCATTCCGCATCGATCAGTCTGTTTCGGTCGATTTCCGGCAGATTCATAATATTCAGGCAATCCGTCCTGTGAATAGAGATGCCTCTGCCCCTCGTTACAAACCCGACAATCTCATCCCCCGGCACAGGACTGCAGCATTTGGAAAAACGCACCGCCACATCGTGGATTCCTTTGACCACAATACCGCTCGCACTCTTCTGCATACGGCTTTTGCTGAACTGGGCGTTCTCCGCCACTTCCGCCATGACTTCCTCGTTGGTCATCTCTTTCCGGTGATCATTCTCGTACATCTCCTGCATGCGATTGATGATCTGGCCCTCTTTGAGTCCGCCGTGCCCGATTGCCGCCAAGACCGACTCCCAATCCTGAAACCCGTACTTCTTCATGATGGCTTCCTGATATTTCGAGGTCAGTACATCCGTCATATTAATGGATTTCGCTTTACAGTAATTGGCAATCAGTTCTTTGCCCTTGACAATATTATCATCTTTCAGTTCATGCTTAAACCACTGGTTGATCTTGTTCTTCGCCTGTGTGCTCTTAACCACGTTCAGCCAGTCGCGGCTCGGTCCTTTGGAATTCTGCGATGTCAGGATCTCCACACGATCACCGTTCTTAATCTCATAGTCAATGGTCACCAGCTTACCGTTAACTCTGGCGCCAATCATCCGGTTCCCCACCGCACTGTGAATACTGTAGGCGAAATCTATCGTGGTAGAACCTGCCGGAAGGTTCTTCACATCTCCCGTAGGTGTAAAACAGTATACACTGTCGGAAAAAAGGTTCAGATCACTCTTCAAAAGATTCATGAACTCCTTATTATCCGACAAATCTCTCTGCCACTCCAGAATCTGACGCAGCCATACCAGTTTTTCTTCTTCCTGGGTCTCTACCTTCTTACCGTCAGATGCTTCCTTGTATTTCCAGTGCGCGGCAATACCATACTCCGCCGCCTTATGCATCTCGTAAGTTCTAATCTGTATCTCAAAAGGCTGCCCCGTACTGCCGATCAGCGTCGTGTGCAGCGATTGATACATATTCGCCTTCGGCATGGCAATATAATCCTTGAAGCGCCCCGGAATCGGCTTATACATCTCATGGATCACACCCAGCGCAGCATAACAGTCCTTCACCGTGTCCACGATAATGCGTACCGCAAACAGATCATAGATCTGATCTATGGTCTTATTCTGGTTCTTCATTTTCTTATATATGCTGAAAAAATGTTTGATACGGCCATCGATCTGCGCTTTGATGCCCGCTTTCTCAATATGTTCACCGACTTCATCCACGATTGTCTGAATGTACTGTTCCCTTACATTTTTGCGTATGGAAATCTTATCTACCAGATCATAATAAGCATCCGGCTCCAGATATTTTAAAGAAAGATCGTCCAGTTCTACTTTGATCTTGGAAATACCGAGTCTCTGGGCGATAGGAGAATAGATATCCAGCGTCTCTCTGGCGATCTCCTGCTGCTTCTCCGCCCTCATATGCTGCAGTGTCCGCATATTGTGCAGTCTGTCCGCCAGCTTAATCAGGATAACACGGATGTCCTTCGCCATAGCGAGAAACATCTTACGCAGGTTTTCCGCCTGCCGTTCCAGCTTCTCCGCATCCCGATCCCGATCTGCCGGATTCTCTCCGTGGAAATTCAATTTCTCCAGTTTCGTGACGCCGTCCACAAGAAGCGCCACATCCCCGCCGAATGCTTCACTGATCTCTTCATCGGTCATGATTGTGTCCTCGACCACATCGTGCAGCAGTCCCGCCACGATCGTCTCCTTATCCAGCTCCAGATCCGCGAGAATAATCGCCACATAGAGCGGATGAATAATATACGGCTCACCGGATTTGCGCACCTGATCCTTATGCGCGTCATAGGCTGTCTGATAGGCCCGCTCGATCAGAGAGATATCGTCAGAAGGATGATATTTGCGCACACGGGTAATAAGCTCCTCGTATAACGCCTCCGGAGTTTGAAATTCCTCAATCGATTCGATTCTTCCGTCGTCAATAATGACTTCTCTCTTTTCTTCTGTCATAGCCTCACCAGCCGCTCATCTGAATTGTCCTGTATCGTTACTGCTCACAATGCCCGTGAAATGTAACAATATACACCGTTTACTCCTTATTATAATCGCAAATCATAAGCAAGTCAAAATATTCTTGCCAGGATTTATGTAAATTATGCTCACGCTGCTTCTACAAGTTCCATAGAGTGCCCTTTCCTGTGAAATGAAATATCCTCCTGCAGCCATATAAAATGAGAAAATCAATCCCTTTTCAGTACCTTCCTATTTCTTTGAACTCTATTGACAATACCCTGTCTGTTAATTATAATTAGCGTTATATAACATCAATTATATTTTTAAAAAAAGGGGGGGGGTATCAAGT
Source organism: uncultured Lachnospiraceae bacterium (assembly GCA_910578555.1). Lineage (GTDB taxonomy): Bacteria > Bacillota > Clostridia > Lachnospirales > Lachnospiraceae > UBA3282. The sequence continues at coordinate 16,292 of CAJTPS010000031.1, read as the reverse complement.
GCCGCCAAAAGCAAAAATTACAAAGGATATGATTGTAGACGCTGCTTTCGAGATCGTTCGCAACGAAGGCGTGGAAAATATCAATGCAAGAACCGTATCGGAAAAGCTGAATTGTTCCACGCAGCCCGTTATGTATCATTTTGCGACGATTGAGGCATTGAAAAAGACGGTCTATGCAAAGGCAGATCGTTATCATTCGGAATATCTGCTGCATATTCATAACCCGCAGAAAGGTGTTATGTCAGGGATTGGATTGAATTATATCCGCTTCGCAATTGAAGAACCCCATTTGTTTCGTTTCCTTTTTCAGTCGAATGGTTTCAATGGAACCTCGCTGCCTGAAATGATAGACTCTGCGGAGCTTACGCCTTTTATTTCGGCCATGCAGGAAGCCGTTAGAGGAGGCAGTATAGAGCAGGTAAAAGAAATCTTTCTGACCATATTCTTATTTGCCCACGGGTATGCGAGTTTGATTGCGAACAATTCACTGGCGTATGATGAGGATCTTATAGAAGCTCATCTGGAACGGGCTTATCATGGTGCAATACTGGCTGCACAGGAGGATACGAAATGAAAAAAATATATGGGAAAAGCGAAATAACCTTTGCAATCGTCTGGATTGTGATTTACTGTGTTCTGCAATCCCTGGCAAATCCGCTGAATGAGAAAATCGGGATTGCATATTCTGCAAGTGCTGTTTTTTGTGTCTTACAGACAGTTATCCTTATTGTTTTTATTTGGAAGAACAGATTATGGAAACGGTATGGACTATGCAGATCTTCAGCACCTGCCCGTCAATTACTTTACTATGTGCCGCTGATCATACTGGCCTCAGGAAATCTCTGGAACGGTTTTGCTGTTAATGATTCATTGGCGGACACTGCCTGCCGCATTGTCTGTATGCTTTGTGTTGGATTTTTGGAGGAAGTGATTTTTAGAGGCTTTCTTTTTAAGGCAATGGCGAAAGACAATGTACAATCTGCGATTATCGTTTCGAGCGTGACCTTTGGCATAGGGCATTTGCTGAATTTATTCAATGGAAGTGGTATGGATCTGGCGAACAATTTAATCCAGATCGGCTTTGCTGCTGCGGTAGGTTTTCTGTTTGTAACGATATTTTATCGCAGCGGGAGTCTGCTCCCTTGTATGATTACGCACTCTGCGATAAATACCCTCAGTACTTTTGCAAATGAAGCAGGCTTTTCTGTGGAAAAGCAGATAATCCACAGCCTTGTTATGATTGCGCTGACTGTCTCCTATACCGTAATTCTAACAAGGACACTTCCGGAAAACCAGGGTGCAAATGCAGATGACGAGGCGGATCAATGATCTGACGGAAATGATTGCAGAGTGGGTAAGTTTATATCCGCCCTCTTAAAATGCCGTTCTGCTGCATATCAAACGGGCATACCGCCGTTTAGACGATATGCCCGTTTTGCTTTGTACCTGTTACATCATACCCATACCCGGACCGCCTGCCGGCATAGCGGGTTCTGCTTCCTTGATATTAGCCACAACAGACTCTGTGGTCAGCAGTGTGGAAGCTACACTGGTCGCATTCTGCAGTGCACTTCTTGTCACCTTGGCAGGATCAAGGATACCTGCGTCTACCATGTTCACATACTCTTCTTTCAGAGCATCAAAGCCGATACCAACCTCGGACTCTCTCACCTTATTGATGATAACCGAACCTTCCAGCCCGGCATTGGCCGCAATGTGGAACAGCGGAGCCTCCAGTGCCTTGAGTACGATCTGCGCACCAGTCTTCTCATCGCCTTCCAGTGCGTCAGCCAGTTTCGCAACTTCCTTGGAGGCATGGATATATGCGGACCCGCCGCCGGAGATAATGCCTTCCTCTACCGCCGCTCTGGTTGCTGCCAGCGCATCTTCCAGACGAAGCTTTGCTTCTTTCATCTCTGTCTCTGTCGCCGCGCCTACACGGATCACTGCTACGCCGCCTGCCAGTTTCGCAAGACGCTCCTGCAGTTTCTCTCTGTCGAAATCAGAGGTCGTCTCCTCGATCTGTTTCTTGATCTGACCGATTCTTGCCTGAATCTCTTCTTTATTGCCTTCGCCGTCCACGATGACGGTATTCTCTTTCTGCACCTTAACGGATTTCGCACGGCCAAGCTGATCGAGTGTCGCATCCTTTAACTCCAGACCAAGCTCGGTGCTGATCACCTGACCGCCTGTAAGGATCGCGATATCCTGCAGCATATCTTTTCTTCTGTCGCCGTATCCGGGAGCCTTCACTGCCACTACGTTGAATGTGCCGCGCAGTTTATTGACGATCAGTGTCGTAAGCGCTTCTCCTTCCACATCCTCGGCGATGATAAGTAATTTCGCGCCGGACTGTACGATCTGCTCTAAGAGCGGCAGGATCTCCTGAATGTTGGAAATCTTCTTATCTGTGATCAGAATATACGGATTGTCAAGCACCGCTTCCATCTTATCCATATCCGTAGCCATATATGCGGAGATATAACCTCTGTCGAACTGCATACCTTCTACCAGATCCAGTTCTGTCAGCATGGTCTTGCTTTCCTCGATGGTGATCACGCCGTCACCGGACACTTTCTCCATAGCGTCTGCCACTAACTGGCCTACTTCCTCATCGCCGGAAGAAACAGCAGCTACTCTTGCGATATGCTCCTTGCCGTTTACCTTAGAGCTCATCTTGGCAATCGCTTCCACTGCACAGTCCGTTGCCTTCTTCATACCTTTTCTGAGGATGATCGGGTTAGCGCCTGCCGCCAGATTCTTCATACCGGCGTTCACCATAGCCTGTGCCAGTACGGTAGCGGTTGTCGTACCGTCTCCTGCCACGTCGTTGGTCTTGGTTGCCACTTCTTTCACAAGCTGCGCGCCCATGTTCTCGAATGCATCCGCCAGTTCGATCTCTTTTGCAATGGTAACACCGTCGTTTGTAATAAGCGGAGCGCCGTATGATTTATCCAGCACCACGTTTCTTCCCTTCGGTCCAAGGGTCACCCTTACTGTATCTGTCAACTGATTTACGCCTGATTCTAAGGCTGCTCTGGCTTCTGCGCCGTATTTGATTTCCTTTGCCATGATAATGTCCTCCTGGATTCTTACTTGTTTAATTTACTGTTATTTCATAGTATTCACGGATCTGCATTCCCTGAATGCAGTAATTACGCTGCTTCAGAATAATTTCCCCGATGCTGTCCCTTATTCAATGACAGCAAGAATATCGTTCTGTTTCACAATAATGTATTCTTCCTCATCCAGCTTCACTTCCGTGCCTGCATATTTGGAATAGATCACCTGATCGCCGACCTTGACTTCCATCTTTATTTCCTTGCCGTCTACGACACCGCCGGGTCCTACTGCAATCACCTCTGCCTGCTGCGGTTTCTCTTTACTCTGTCCCGGTAATACGATTCCGGATTTGGTCGTCTCTTCTGCAACTAACTGTTTTAATACAACTCTGTCGCCAAGTGGTGTTAATTTCATATCTGCTGCCTCCTTATTAATAACCTTTGTTCTTACCTTTTATTTTGTATTATTAGCACTCTTTATGATTGAGTGCTAATAACTAAAACATATATTATCTTCATATGCATGGGTTTGCAAATTGATTTACATCTATTTTTATCATAATAGCTCTTATTATCTCCTGTTTTCTTTATTTTACTCCTTTTATCTCGTTTTCTGCCATAATAAGGGATTTAATTTTTATTTTATAAAATCGGCCTTCGCCCGATTGCGGGTTCCGCTTCGCGGACTCGAAACACGTCAGGGAATCACCCAAAAACAGGAGCGTATGTCTCTACCGCTCCCGTCTTCTGTAAAACTGCTTCCGCAGTCTGTATTCTAATATTGATTTCGTACTGTATTTCCCTTCTGCCATTATGATACGCCATGTTCCAGCCGCTCCCGATATCCGGGCGCATTCTTGATCTCAAATTTATTATCAAACATCTCGTATTCCGCATCCGGCAGCTTATCTTTCACTCGTTCCTCCACGTTCGTCTTATATACGATCCCGCATGCCGCCGAGGGTGCCAGAATCGGGTCCTCGAAACGTAAGCACGCTTCCTGCACACCGGCACAGTACGCTTCCGCCTCTCCGTCCTCTGCGCCCGGAATCAGGGTGACAAACACGTCGCCGTCCACCCGGCCAATGATATAATCCGGCTTTGCCTGCTGTTTTACAATATCAGCAATCGTTCTGATCAGCCTGTCGCTCTCCTCATCGCCGAAGTGATCATTGACAAATTTCCAGTCGTTAATATTGATGTTAATAACCGCCACCGGCACCACTTCTGCACGGTCGATCACCTGCATACGTTCCTCGAAATAGAGCTTATGATATACGCCCGTCAGCGCATCCTCCTTCTCGCCCCTGGCAGTCTGTACATGCTTCACGCCTACCTTCTCTTCCAGTTCATCCATATAAATAGAAGATTCCGTATGCAGATACGCCTCTTCTCCCCACTGGGAAAGTATATTGGCGAATCCGTCCAGAAGATACTCTACCGACCGCTTTTTCTCTTCCGGCACCTGATCCATCTCGGCATACAAATGCGCGATCGTCCTGCCGTACACTCTTACCTTCCGTCCAGGCTCTCCCACCACGTCCGGCGTAAATCCGGCAAATCCGCCTACCGATACCACTTTCTCCCCATGCCGCTCCGTGATCAGAAGCGCGACGCCTGTCGCCGCACAAAGCGCCTTACAATATTCTGTCAGCGTATCCAGCGCATACAAATTATCCAATGCATAATTCCTGATATTTTCCTTGATTCTTTTTTCAAAAGGAATTGCTTTATAATCCATATCCTGTAACCTCTCCCGTCCCCCTGTATCAATGCTGAAATATAATTCAGTATAACTTTTTTACAGATATTTGTCTAGTTCTGCTTCATCAGGAGTTCGTAAAATTCTTCCTTCGGCATGGGCTTCGCATAATAGTAGCCCTGCACCTGATCACACCCGATGCTCTGTAACAGTTCCACCTGCTCTTTCGTCTCCACGCCTTCAGCCAGCAGTCCAAGCCCCAGCTTATCAGACATGGAAACCACCTGCTCCAAGATCAGCCGCCCCTTGTCCGACAGCATCATGTTCTCCATAAATTTCTTATCCAGCTTGATTACGTCAAAAGGTGTCTCCAGCAATATATTCAAAGAAGAATATCCGCTTCCGAAATCGTCCATCAACAGCGTATACCCTTCCTCTTTCAACTGGAAAGCCTTCATGCTCACCTGCTGGTCATCCACAGTCTCTGTGATTTCCAGTTCCAGCAGTTCTCTGGAGATTCCCGTATTCCTGATCAGATCTGACAGCACGATAATGCACTCATCGTCACTCAGATGCGCACGCGACACATTGACAGAAATCGGACACGCCGTAATGCCCGCCTCCTCGCATTTCTTAATAAAGCGGCACGCCTCTTCCCATATGTAATAATCGACTTTCCTGATAAATCCGTTTTCTTCGATGACAGGAATAAACTGATCCGGGAAAATCATACCCCGTTCCGGATGTTTCCACCGCACCAGCGCCTCCGCACCGATGATCTCATTCCTGGCAATGCTGTACTTCGGCTGAAGATACATCATGAATTGTCTCTCCGCGATTGCCGTCTGCATGTTCTCTTCAATAAATTTCCTGTTATAAAGCGACTCTTTAAACTGCTCCTTATAGAATAAAATATTGGAGACAATACTGTTCTTGGCCGCTTTCCTCGCCATCGCGGCGCGGTCCTCCATCTGCCGCAGTTCCATCTCCTTATCTTCGACGGAATATACGCCGTAGGACAGCTGGATCTTTACATTCTTATAGCTGCCGGCCGCTGCATCGAGTTTCCGGATAAACTCCATCAGTTCCTCTTCCCTGTCATATTCCATCACTACCATGAAAACATCGCTGCGCAGATTAATGTAAAACTGATTCTCATGACAAAGTTCGGCGAGTCTGTCTGTTATAAAATCAAGAATCTCATCCCCGAATTTCTCGCCGTACAGATCATTGACAATCTTAAATTTACGGATATCGAACTGAATGAACCCGACGTTCTTCGTTGCCGAATACACGAGTTGATTGGCATTACGACGAAACCGCCTGAGTCTGCCGATGCTCTTGAGCACATTCTCCATCTCATCGTTCTCCGGTATATCCTGCAGATCAATACTGTTCTCTGTCATGTCCCTGCAATACTGTTCCAGCAGATCATCCAGGATCTCAATACTGGCGTTGAGCGCTCTTGGACACTTCTTCAGAATCAGCCCTTCCTGACGGATAACCGCCATCTCTTCCGGCTTAGATATATCTTTCCCGAGAATATCCCTGCAAAAAACATCACCCTGCATCCGCTCTGTAAATCGACTTATAAACTCTTCCGTTTTCTTATTACCGTATACTTCCCGTTCCTTATCCTGCGCGTCATAGAATCCCATGGCAAGACCCAGCACCAGTAATGCCGCCGTAATACAGCCGCACGTTCCGCCCTGCCGCATACCGCCGCCGAAACAAGTACTGATTTTAAACGCCGTCTTTAAGTCAAGGCCCAGTTCTTCCGCATACGCACCAAATAATGCCTGTGAACAATGGTATTGTTGATGTAATAACTGTACTGCCTTCTCTTTGTGTGTCATACCGGTCCTCCATGTCAGTAGTCCTATGGTGCTATTTTAGCAAATATCCTTCGTATTGTGAAGGTGTAAAAGTCTTCATGAAATCGATTTCCGGTACTTCAAAGGAGACTTCCCATACGTTTTCTTAAATGTCCGTATAAAATAACTGACGTTCGAAAAGCCGGACCGGAGCGCTGTCTCCGTCACGGAAATCTCCGTTGTCTCCAGCAGTCTCTTGGCACAGCTTAGACGCAGATGATTCAGATAGTCGGAAAAAGTCAGATAAAAATGCTCTTTAAAATACCGTGAAATATATTTTTCCGATAAATGAAACTGGTCTGCCAGGGTATGCAAAGCGATCGGTTCCGTATAATGCTCTCTGATATAAAGAAGCAGTTCCTTCTGCCTTCCGGTCTGGCTGCCGCGGGATCTCGGCTGTATGACCAGATCATACTCTATCATGCTGCTTAAAAAAGTAAGCAGCATGATATGTGTCTTCAACTGATATTGGGATGCATGCCTTTCATTCAGGGCAATCAACTCATCAAACAAATTTCCCGCCTGTCGCAGCAGCGTTTTATTCGCAATATGATTTGCCATCAAAAGCTGACCGTTGCGCAACGGCTGCAGAAGGGTTTTCTCCAGTTCATCATCCGACTGAAACGAGATAAATTCCAGCGGAAACAGCATTGTATAATAAGTAACAGAAAGATCAGCCGATCCCATAAAATGTAATTCCCTCGGATTGACCAGAAAAACAGAACCTGCTTTACCGGAATACTCACACTCCTCAATATAAATCTGCAGCTGCCCCTGTTTGATATAGATAATCTCAAATTCATCGTGCCAATGCGCCGGGAACTGAAACTGCCGCTTGATATTATGGATATAATACTGATCGTATGGATATTCCTTTGTCCCGTGCGGTATATTTTCTTTTAATTCCAAAATCATTGTTTCTCCATTCCGAAGTATGCTGCGCCAGAGAATGCGAATGAAATGTCAAATTCGATTCTGCAATCGCCCATCTCCATGTCCTACATGTCCTGCTTAAACCGAGTATAGCAAAAAAGTAGAAATAGTGCAATTTATAGCTGATAAAATGCAAGTATTTCTATTACAAACAGGCTAAAATGATAAAAAATTGAACTGCGCTCGATTGCGAGTCCCGCTTCGCGGACTCGAAGCATACCGAGGAATTTCCTATAGCAGAATAAACTCTGGAATGGAGAAAATGATGGAAGAAAACAGAAAACGTTTAGGACAATTGTTTGTACCGATCTGTCTGGAAATATTCGGATTTATGCTTGCCGGTATGGTAGATACCCTGATGCTTTCTTCGGTGGGCGATGAGGCGGTCGGGGCAGTCGGCACCGCCAATACATACATCGGCATTTTTATCATTATGTTCTCGGTCATATCCTCGGGCATGATCGCCGTCATGACACAGTATATCGGCGCCCGGAGAATCGGCGTGGCATATCAGGCAAGACAGCTCGGCCTGCTCTTTAACGGCATTCTGGGCGTGATACTGGCATTACTGCTGTTCCTGTGCGCGGAGCCGATTTTAGGACTCGTGGGCGTTGCACCGTTATTAATGGAACATGCCGTCACCTATCTGAAAATCGTAGGCGGCGGATGCATGATTAATGCTCTCATGCCCATTTTCTCCAGTTACCTGCGCGCATTCGGACATACCAGACAGACCCTGACGGCTACGATTACGGCAAACGTGTTAAACCTGATCTTAAATGCCGTTTTTATCTTCGGATTAGACATGGGCGTGGCCGGCGCCGCGATCGCGACCGTATTATCGCGCCTGCTGAATCTGCTTATGCTGATTGCTTTCTCCAAACGCCTTGTTCACGCATATGAGGACCCGGAAAGACTGCCGAATAAAGAAGTGTTCGGACAGATTATCAAAGTCGGCCTGCCATCAGCAGCCGAGACAGCGCTCTACAACGTTGCCATGACATTGATTATCCGGTTCCTGAACCAGATGGACACACAGGGGCTCAACGTGACGGCCCGCTCCTATGCCATGCAGGTCACGAACTTTTCCTACTGCGTGGGCGCTGCGCTCGCGCAGGCAAACGCGATCCTGACCGGATGGCGGCTTGGCGCAAAACAGTATGACGAATGCGATAAAGGAACCAAAAAAGCTGTAATCATCGGTATTATCGCGGCAACTGTCGTGGAAACACTGATCGCGCTTTCCTCCGGGCTGTTTATGCGGCTGTTCACGGAAGATGCAGAAATGATATCTCTGGTTTCCAAACTCCTGGTAATTGATATCGCACTGGAAATCGGGCGCGTCAGCAATCTGGTCTTCGGTAACGCCCTGAAAACCAGCGGCGACGCTTTATTTACGACTGTCATCGCCGCAGTTTTCATGTATCTGTGCGCCGTGGGCGGCACATACTTCTTCGGAATACGTCTTGGGCTGCTTGTGACAGGCGCCTATATCGGTATGGCGCTGGATGAATGCGTCCGTGCGATTGCAATGTTCCTTCGCTGGCAAAGCGGAAAGTGGAGAGAGAAACGGTTAATTCGGGAGGATTGAGAATACCAGTGTTTAGCATCCATTTCTGCTCAATTACAAAATCATATAATATTTCCTAAAGAAATAACAGGGATATCAAAGAAATCACATTTCCTTGATACCCCTGTTTTACTGCATTTCCTAAATAGCGGGTTTTATCTTGAAAACCTGCCGTTATGCGTTCACGATCTGTCCAAAGTCAGGCTTTAAGGAAGCGCCGCCGATCAGACCGCCGTCGATGTCAGGCTTCGAGAGAAGCTCTGCCGCATTGGATGCGTTCATGGAGCCGCCGTACTGAATGCGGACAGCTTCTGCAGTAGCCTCGTCATACATCTCTGCGATGCAGTCGCGGATACCCTTGCAGACCTCCTGCGCCTGATCGGAAGTAGCAGTCTTACCGGTTCCGATCGCCCAGATCGGCTCATAAGCGATAACCATACCCTTCACCTGATCTGCGCTAACCCCTGCCAGATCGGATTTGATCTGCAGTCTGATCCAGTCCATGGTCACATTCATCTCTCTCTGTTCTAAGGATTCGCCGCAGCAGAGAATCGGCACAAGACCTGCTTCCAGAGCTTTCAGCACCTTCTTGTTCAGGAAAGCGTCGTCCTCCTTAAAGTATTCTCTTCTCTCAGAGTGACCGATGATCACATACTCTACGCCTGCATCCTTTAACATAGGAGCAGAAATCTCACCCGTGTATGCGCCCTTATCCTCAATATAGAAGTTCTCAGCGCCTACATGCACGTTAGTGCCTTTAACAGCCTGCGCCACAGGCACAATGTCGATAGCCGGTACACAGTAAACCACATCCACTGCATCGTTCACTACCAGATCCTTTAATGTCGCGCAAAGCGCAACTGCCTCGCTGGGAGTCATGTTCATCTTCCAGTTGCCGGCAATAATTCTTCTTCTAGCCATTGTATTAATCTCCTTTATTCTGATATATTTACTCCGCAGAGCCTCATATTGCTTCGTAGTTCCTCTTGCCTTACTCCGCAAGATCTCGAAATTGCTTCGCAATTCCTCGGTGCGTTGCACCCTCAAACAATCATATCCGAGAGAGCTCGTGTAAGCACGTCCTCTCTCATCTATGATTATTCTCGCTCTGTTTATCTTATTTGTCGTCCGCTGCCACTACGCCGGGAAGTTCCTTACCCTCTAAGAACTCAAGGGAAGCACCGCCGCCTGTGGAAATGTGGGACATCTTGTCTGCAAAACCAAGCTGGTTAACAGCTGCTGCACTGTCACCACCGCCGATGATCGTCGTTGCGGAAGTCTCAGCCAGGGATTTTGCTACAGCAATCGTACCTTTTGCAAGGATCGGGTTCTCGAATACACCCATCGGTCCGTTCCATACTACCGTCTTCGCGGACTTCACAGCATCCGCATACATCTCAGCCGTCTTCGTACCGATATCAAGACCTTCCTTGTCAGCCGGAATCTTGTCAGCATCAACTACTTCTACTTCGATCTCAGCATCAATCGGGTTCGGGAAACCTGCCGCTACAGTTGTGTCGATCGGAAGGAGCAGCTTCTTGCCAAGCTTCTCAGCCTTAGCCATCATCTCTTTACAGTAATCAAGCTTCTCATCATCCACTAAGGAGTTACCGATCTCCATACCCTGCGCTTTCAGGAATGTGAACGCCATACCGCCGCCGATGATCAGTGTATCGCACTTCTCAAGCAGGTTGTTGATAACATTTAACTTATCAGCTACTTTAGCGCCGCCGAGGATTGCTACGAAAGGTCTTACCGGATTCTCAACCGCATTGCCCAGGAAATCAATCTCCTTCTGCATTAAGTATCCTACTGCATTCTCGCCGCCTTTCTCAGAGATATACTTTGTAACAACTGCTACGGAAGCATGTGCTCTGTGTGCGGAACCGAAAGCGTCACATACATATACGTCTGCCAGATCAGCCAGTTCTTTTGCGAAAGCTTCGCCTGCATCCGAAGGTTTGGTCTCCTCTTTACCACGGAAACGGGTATTCTGAAGCAGAACCACATCTCCCTCATTCATTGCTGCAACCGCTGCAGTAGCAGCCTCACCGGTTACATTATAGTCTGCTACGAAATTAACGGGCTTGCCAAGCTTCTCGGAAAGTCTCTCTGCAACAGGTGCAAGGGACTCGCCCTCGTTGGGGCCGTTCTTAACTTTGCCGAGGTGGGAGCAAAGAATAACCTTGCCGCCGTCAGCAATCAGTTTATTGATCGTTGGAAGCGCCGCAACGATACGTGTCTCGTCAGTGATCTTACCCTCTTTGAGCGGTACGTTAAAGTCACATCTTACAAGAACGCGCTTGCCTTTCACATTAATATCATCTACTGATTTCTTATTTAATGCCATAGTTATATCCTCCTGATTTTATTGAATTTCACTTTGAAAAAGAGACCCGGCCCAACGGCCGAGCCTCTTAAATTGACATCTTATTTTCCGGGTCTGCCGAAGCAAATCCCGCTAAATCTGTTATTCTCCTGCACCTGCTTCGAATTTACCGAAAGCAAATCTCGAAGAAATCAACTTTTTTATGCCAGCTCAGAGAAGTACTTGATTGTACGAACCATCTGAGATGTGTAGCTGTTCTCGTTGTCATACCAGGAAACAACCTGTACAAGATTGTCCTCGCCAACCATTGTCTGTGTAGCGTCAAAGATAGAACCGTATGTGCTTCCAACGATATCGGAAGAAACGATCTCATCCTCATTGTATGCGAAGGACTCTGTAGCTGCCGCCTTCATAGCTGCATTGATCTCATCCTTGGTTACGGACTTCTCAACAGTTGCTACAAGGATTGTTGTAGAACCTGTAGGAGTAGGAACACGCTGTGCGGAACCGATCAGTTTGCCGTTCAGTTCAGGAATAACCAGACCGATAGCTTTCGCAGCACCTGTGCTGTTAGGAACGATATTTACAGCGCCTGCGCGGGATCTTCTTAAGTCACCCTTTCTCTGAGGACCGTCAAGGATCATCTGATCGCCTGTGTAAGCATGGATTGTGCTCATAATACCGGACTTGATGCCTGCCAGATCATTCAGTGCTTTTGCCATAGGAGCCAGGCAGTTTGTTGTACAGGAAGCTGCAGAAATAATTGTATCAGAAGCTTTCAACGTCTCATGGTTTACATTGTAAACGATTGTAGGGAGGTCGTTACCTGCAGGTGCAGAAATAACTACTTTTCTTGCGCCGGCATTGATGTGTGCCTGTGCCTTCTCTTTGCTTGTGTAGAAGCCGGAGCACTCTAATACAACGTCAACCTTAAGTTCACCCCAAGGGCAGTTGTTTGCATCGGGCTCTTTATAGATCTTAAGTGTCTTGCCATCAACCGTGATGGTATCTTCGCCTGCGGATACGGTATCTGCCAGAGCATATTTACCCTGTGAAGAATCGTACTTTAACAAATGTGCCAGCATCTTCGGGCTTGTCAAATCGTTGATTGCTACTACTTCATATCCTTCTGCCCCGAACATCTGTCTGAACGCAAGACGACCGATACGGCCAAAACCATTAATTGCTACTCTTACTGCCATTTTTAGTCCCTCCTAAATAATGTTTTTTATATAATTTTACCCCTCCTCATGCATCGCATACACACAGGACTGGTAAAATTTAGTCAGCAGATTTATTTTACCCAATTTGTCCCAAAAATTCAAGACGTAATTCAAAAATAATTCGAAAAAGCTCTACACATATAAGGAGACCTGCTCCTGCCTGTCTGCATCCGCCAGTTCTCTGTTCATTTATGACCGGCGGAGCAATCGGCGCCGTCTATTCCCGTGTGCTCTACGGAACAGAAACAATATATATCTGCTCCGGGTTCACATTTCTGTACAGGCTGTACCCTTCCAATGGAAAATCACTGATTTCCTCTACCGTATTTTCCGCAAACCGAATCCCGTAATTATCTCTGACAACAAGATACTCGACCTGCCGCAGATCGGGATATTCTTCATGCAGCAGATCACATTGAATACTTTCCGCTGCAAGATCAATCACTAAGTCCTCCAGCAGACATTTCATTCCCGCACTGTCAATATCGCACACATAGAAATCACGGTCCATATATGTGTCAAACAACCGCTTGTCCTCCGGAGAAGCCTCTCTGCCTTCAGACACAAGCAGTATATTTCCATCTATACGGTTTAAATACTCGTTCGCACAGACCGCCTGCTGCCTCTGTTCTTCAGGGATGCCGTATCTGTAATGCGCCGCCAGTCCCCCGGCCGCACTGTTCACAATGTTCAATCCGATGAAAAGCATACTGAATAAACTAAAGAATATATGCTTTTGTTTGCATACAACCCACATGCCTGCGATAACGCCCCCTCCGATCAACACGCGCAGCAGATCCAGCCTCACTCCCGAACCGCTCAGGAATCTCGCAAACAACTCATAATACAACAGTGTGGAGTTATCCGCCAGATAACTTCCCCCGCCGTCTCCGCCGATGAACAACAGCGTAAATGCGCAAACACCTATGCCCAGCAGACGAAACCGGGATTTGAGCGTATCCGCTTTATTCGTGTAAAACACTTTCCTGATCTTGTCCGCCATAGCAATATAGCACGGGATAATCAAGGGTTCCAGATATCTCATATGCAGCCTCGGCGCCCTGCTGTTAAAGTCTTCCGGAAGCGTAATCATATACGCTATGGTTGCGCATCCAATTAGAAAAGAGGTCAGTAGGAAAAGGAAAAACCACGATTCTTTTTCTCTCTTTTCGAAAAATACAGCCGGCAGTAAAACAGGAAATATCCCGAATGCCAAAACCGCAAACACAACGTCATATACAAACCCGTATATAAGATACCCTGCCTTTTCCACAGAAAAATGCGAATGCAGAACCTGTAAATTAGTGTCACTGTAGGAATTATGCAATCCTCTGAACAAGGTCCCTTTCATCAGCAGAAAGCAGCCTGCGAATACGACAAGAAAGACCGTCAGACAGACCGCGGCATTTTTCCGGTCCTTGCGGCTAAATATGCAGTAAGCCGAATATACCGATATATATGCTATGACATAATAAAGCGCAATTTCTTTGTTCAGATATGTCAGATAACACAAAAAGCCGAGCACAACATTTAATCCTAACCTTACGGCAGCTCTCTCCGCGCTGAATATACACCACACACAATATATCACCCACAGTGAAAGCGGCAGAAAAATCACTTCACTCATAAAATACTCTGTATACACAAACGCCGGAAAGGTCAGCCAGAAAACAAGAAAATAATATACCCATTTATCCGCTTTTAATATTTTCCTGCATAATCCATATACCGGAAAAACAGAAGATGCCATCAGCAGGCTGTTGATATACCCGACCGCACGAATCTGCTGTGCCGTTGACTGCAGCCGAAATGCCGGCATGATACATATACTGTATAGAATCTTTTGAAAATCACTGTCCAGTCCATGCAGACGCAGCCCCTGTCCTTTGACAAGACTTCTTCCGATCCCCACATAACGCAGTTCATCCGGATATCCGCTGATCACTTTAGGAAAATCACTGATTACCCCGTACAAAGCAGCACTGATAAGAAACAGTACTACAATGATGATTCGCTCTCTATTGTTTTTAGCCCGCTCACACATCTGTACTCTCCTCCTGCTGATTTCTAAATTATACATGCTTTATGAACTTATGTAAAATCAGATCATAACTTGAATCATCCCCTGCCGTATGCATTCCTGTCCTGAACATGCATAAATAAACATTTCATTGTTTTTTCCCCTCTTATCCCCTATACTGGACACATGAACCGAACCCGAAACAATCCGGCACAAGCGAAGGAGGACACCATGCCGATCACAACAGACTGCCACTTGCACACTTCCTTTTCCGGTGATTCCGATACGCCCATGGAAGAGATGATTATACAGGGAATCCATCTCGGACTGACGCAGATGTGCTTTACGGAGCACAACGACTTCGACTATCCTGCAACAGAGAACGATCCGCCCGGAAAATTTGAAGTAAATCCGGACGCATACCTGTATGATTTCCTGAAGCTCCGGGAAAAATATGCTGACCGGATCACGCTCCGCTTCGGCGCCGAACTGGGACTGCAGCCGCAGCTGGTGCTCAGGAACGATATTTTCGTAAAGGAGCACGACTACGACTTCATCATTGCCTCTTCCCATATCTGCCACGGACGGGACCCCTACTACCCGTCTTTCTATGAAGGAAGGGCACAGTCGGAAGCTTATCTGGAATATTTCGAGTCGATTCTCGAGAATTTGAAATGTTACAGCAATTTCGATGTGTACGGTCATCTTGACTATGTAGTGCGTTACGGTCCACACAAAGACGAGGGGTACTGTTATGAAGTGTACCGGGATATTTTCGACCGGATACTGGAACAGATCATCTCCATGGAAAAAGGCATCGAGATCAACACTGCCCCGCTCGCCAAAGGCATGCGTGATATGAATCCCTGCACAGGTGTACTGAGGCGTTACCGTGAACTGGGCGGCGAGATCATCACAGTCGGTTCGGACGCCCATACGCCGGCGCAGATCGCCCATGCCTTTGACCGGGCCGCCGACGTACTGAAGGACTGCGGTTTCCGGTATTATGCGACCTTTGAAAAACGCAATCCGACGTTCCACAAATTATAAGAGGTTGCCGTGCCGCTTTCCGATCACAATTTATAGCAAAAAATCACCCGTTCGACTCCGCAGATCTTAAGCTGCAGACAGTTACGACCGAAACATAATATGAGTTTACTATACGCATTAACAAACCGTATAAGTTTAATTGCGTGATCTGCTTCACCAAACTGAAAAAGACAGCAAAATACGTTGAGAAATTCCGACAGACAGGAGGTCAAAAATATGCCAATTGATGAGATGAAACATTTACTGGATACCATGGAAAATTCCGTGAAGCTGCGCAGTCAGGCAAGAGCCGAGCGAAGAGCCGAGGAAGCAGAACGTGAGAAACACGCTTTTCAGGAGAAATTATTGATTGCCGCCGCGAGCAAAACAGAGCTCGACGGCATGTCATCCAATTTGAAAGGCAAGCAGGATGCCGTCCTGCGGGATCAGCTTATGGGATTGATGATGGCAGGCTTCTAGAAACGCCCCGACATGCAGTCGCCCCCACCCGTAAAACGGGTGGCTAGGGACGCGGGCTCTAAGCCCGCCC
>CAJTPS010000030.1 GCA_910578555.1 uncultured Lachnospiraceae bacterium | reverse complement strand
TACATATTTCTACATACACTGTTCTTTGCATCGTCCTTATCTAAATGACATTGGTCAAAATTGTGGCTTATTTTATTTTTAATATTTTTGATTATTTTGATTTGTGCATTAGGTATGGTATTCAGGCAGTACATAAACTATAGGACGGCATATGATCGCTTAAACAGTCTGCAAAGCGATGTAAATAGCAATACCGGGAAAACAGTGGAGGAGCACCCGGAAGAAGAAAAGATAGAGGGAGAGGACCTTGAAAGGACAGAGGAAAGTCCGGAAACTGATATAATTAATATTGAAGAAGGGGATAAGGATTCTGATATAATTAATGAATTGGAACAGTCTGGTATTGAAGTGCCGGATAAAGATCTGGACTGGGATTCAATACATGAAGAAAACGGAGATATTTATGCGTGGATTTATGTGCCGGACACCACTGTAGATTATCCTGTGCTGCAGCATCCAACGGATAATAGTTACTATCTGAATCATAATATGGATGGAACCACGGGATATCCGGGCTGCATATATACAGAGGATTTTAACAGCAAAGATTTTTCAGATATTCATACAGTGATTTATGGACACAATCTCAAAGATAAAACAATGTTTTCATCGTTACATAATTTTGAGGATGAAGCGTTGTTTAACAAAGACCATTATATTTTCATTTATACAGAGGATTATGTGTTCGTTTACCAGATATTTGCCGCTTATGAGTTTGATTCACTCCATCTTCTGGATAATTATGATTATACTAATGAATATGTTTATGAAGATTACCTGAGAAATATATACCAGACAACAGACCGGATTGCAAATGTTAGAGCGGATATTCATGTTACGACAGCGGATAAGATTGTTACGTTATCTACCTGTACGGCGGATCATGATTCTAATAGACGTTTCCTGGTTACGGGGGTACTGGTTAATCCAAGAGAGCAGGGTATGTGATGCTGGATAGAGAAACGGTTGTTGAAAAAAAGAAATTTGGAATCGCCTCAGTCACCATGATTATTATCATCACAGTAATTTTGTCGGTTACCGGGAGCGTGGCAGGGATGCGTATGGTCGGTAAGGCTTCGCTGTCTGCTGCAGCTGCGAGTGCAGAGATTATGGAGTTGGGTGAAAAGGCGGATGAACCGGAAACGAATGAAATTTTGTATAAAGACGGAGATCATGTTTTAAATGAGGATCTGATTACAGTACTTGTCATGGGGATTGACAAGGAAACTGTTAATGAAGTCGGCGGACAGAGCTGGGAAGAGGAAGAAGGGAGCGAATACGCGGGAGGACAGGCGGATGCGTTGTTCCTTCTGCTTATTAATCCGCACGACAAAAATGTCTATATAATATCGATCAACAGAAACTCTATGGCAGAGGTGGATGTTTTCGATGAAGAGGGAAATTATCAGGGGATTTTTACAAAGCAGATTGCACTCCAGCACGGATATGGAGATGGGAAAGAAGAAAGCTGTTTGAGGCAGGTTAAAGCAGTATCCAGAATGTTTCATGGGATTCCCATCCATGCGTACGCGGCGGTCAGTATGGATGCCGTACCGGAATTGAATGATTTAGTAGGCGGCATTACCGTAGAGGTGCTGGATGATATTATCTATCCGGAATATGATATGGATCTTCATCAGGGAGAGACAGTAACGTTACTGGGAGAAAAAGCATACTGGTATGTTCGTCTTCGGAATGAAAATGTATTTAATTCCAATGAACTTCGTTTGCAGAGGCAGAAACAGTATATGACGACGTTTGCGGCGGAGGCAAAAAAACAGTCCATGTCCGATATTCGTGTGGCAATTAATCTTTACCAGACGGTACGCAAATATATGGTTACGGATATTGATCTGAATGAGTTTACGTATATGGTGACAGAGTATCTGAATTATGATTTTGATAGAGAGAATATGTATTCCCTGCAGGGTGAAACCGTACAGGGCAGTAATTTTGAAGAGTTCTATGTGGATGGGGATGCACTGCAGGATTTGATCATAGAACTGTTCTACGAACCGGCAGGCATGTGAGTATACTGCGGTAAGGAATATAATCGATATCTTCCGGGGAACCACATCTTCGGTTTGATATAACCACATGAATATATTAGGAGAGGAGGAGTGACAATGAAGAAGAAGTTTTTAGCAGTATTAACTGCGCTGGCAGTTCTTACCATGGGTTCCATGACCGTGTGCGCAAAGAGCCCGACGGTAGGTACTACGGAGGCTCCTATCAAGACACAGAAAAGTTCAACAATCGTGGCCGCGACGGCAGCTTCATCCGAGTACTTGAAGAGAACAACGGTGTCGGCGGGATATGCGATATCCGAAGTATCCGCTACAACCATTCAGGCAACAGCAGTGGCAGTTCAAAATGCAATCTTAAATGATGTGGCATCCATTGCTTCGAGGCTTGGAAATAAGAACCTTGCGGATGCTGCGGCAAATTCAGCGAGCCGGGTAACGGCTTCTATTCTGACTGTGATTGAGGTAAAAGCATCAAATGCTTCTAAGGACGCAAATGGCAACTATGTTGTAACCTTGAGTCTTCCGAATATTTCTGCCGGAGATGCAGTCGTAGTTCTGCACTATACGGGTAATTCATGGGAGACTATTGTTCCAAGTGTAGCAAACGGGTCTGTGACATTTGCCAGTGCAAGTCTTTCTCCGATTGCGGTTGTAAAACTTGACGTAACGAGCGTTTCTCAGTCCCCTAAGACAGGGCAGGCGATGCCTGTGGCAGTAGTGCTTCTGATGATTGGTGCTGTCGGCGCGGCAGTATGCGGGAAGAGGTATTTTGCATAGTTTGTTTTAGGACTGAAGTAAAAAATTAGATCTTATTTTTCTAAATATCATGTGGTTGATATAGAAAGCAAAAGCCGGGCGGAGAAGCATATCCGCCCGGGCGATTGTTTCTTGTATTTGTGATTGTTTTACATATGTTTTGAATATTGAAGCATTGGATTCGGGAAAGGAATGCAATGAATACTCATGAAGAAGGTTTTGATAATAACAGCCATCAGTGGCTTCCTGCCGCAGTTTGAAATAAATAATGTGAAGTTATTGCATGAAGCGGGATGTGAGATTCATTATGCATCAAACTTTAAAAATCCGATTTATACTTTTAATGAGGAGGATTTGAAAGCGCAGGGAATCCGATTGCATCAAATAGATATTGCCAAAAGTCCTTTCAGATTTGGAACAAACTTTCGTGCAGTCAGACAGCTGCTTCGTATCATCAGGGAAAATGATATAGAGGTCATACACTGCCATAATCCCATGGGAGGCGTCGCAGGGCGTGTTGCAGCTGGGTTGTGCAAGAGAAAACCGTACGTGATCTATACGGCGCATGGATTTCATTTTTACCGGGGAGCGCCTAAGAAAAACTGGCTGCTGTTTTATCCGGCGGAATGGCTGCTTGCCCGTATGACAGATATTCTTATCACAATCAATAGAGAGGATTATGAAAGGGCGAAACGGCTTCCGCTTAAGGCAGGAGGCGTTGTATTTCAAATACATAGTGTTGGAGTTGATAAAGACCGCTTTTTCCCGAAGAGGGAAATTAATGAAGCGAAGCGCGGGGAATTGCATGTGCCGGCAGACGCATTTCATATTGTAACGGCAGCGGAGCTGAATAAAAACAAAAATCAAAAGGTTATTATTGAAGCAATCAACACATTACCACAGGAAGATATCTATTATAGTATCTGCGGTAAGGGCCAGGGAGAAAACTTCCTAAAGAAGTTGATAAAAGAAAAAGGGCTTGAAAACAGGATAAGGCTTCTGGGATTTCGCACGGATATGGATGAAATATTACAGACGGCGGACTGCTTTGCTTTTCCGTCCTACAGGGAAGGACTGGGAGTGGCTGCGGTGGAGGCGCTGCTATGCAATGTGGCGCTTGTGGCTTCCGATAACCGCGGTACGAGGGAATATGCTGTGCAGGACAAAAACGCCTTTATCTGTAACGCGGACAATGTACCTGCGTTCGCACAGGCGATTGAGACATTGTATAAGGATAAAGAACTGCGTGCGAAGATGTCACAAAGCGGCAGGGCTTCCGCAATGAAATTTACGGTCGGCGAAGTAGAAAAAACAATGAAAAAAGTATATTATAAGGCCCTAAATGCCTGATAAAGAGATAAATAAAAATTACAAAATAACGCAGATATATTGTAATGCGGGGAAAGAGGAAGAGGATGGAACAGCCGCTGGTTTCTGTTATAATGGGCGTATTTAATCAATGGGACGAGAAGATATTACGGGAGTCAGTAAATTCCATACTAAACCAGACGTATTCGAGGATTGAGTTTATTATCTGGGACGACGGTTCCCATCCGGCGGCAGCAAGGTTAGTAAAGAAACTGACCGGGCTTGATCAGAGAATTATTGTGGCTGGAAAGGAAAATAACAGAGGACTTGCATACAGTTTAAACGAGTGCATCCGGCTTGCACGGGGAAAATATATAGCGCGTATGGATGCGGATGATATTTCAAAGCCTCTTCGTATTGAAAAACAAGTGTTATTTTTAGAGACACACCCGGAATACGGATGGTGTGGAACCGGGGCGGAGTTGTTTGATGAAAAAGGCGTTTGGGGAAAAAGACTTATGCCGGAAATTCCGCAGATGAGGGATTATTTCCGTTATTCTCCGTATATCCATCCCTCGGTGATGTTCAGGGCGAAAATCTTTGATGAAAATACAGGATATCTTGCGTCGGAAGAAACACTCCGCTGTGAGGATTATGAAATTTTTATGAATCTGGCAGGGCGTGGACAGCATGGGTATAACCTTCAGGAAAATCTTTTTTATTATCGTGAAACGAGAGACTCCTATAAAAGACGAAAAGTAAAGTTCCGTATGAATGAAGCAAAGATTCGATACAGGAACTATAAGAAGATGGGATTGTTGTTTCCGGTCGGATGGATCTATGTACTCCGGCCGATTGCGGCATGTCTGATTCCGGCGAAAATATTGGAGCTTGTAAAGCGTTATGAGGGAAGCCGTGCTAAAAGAATAGAGAGCATGGATTGTTTGACAGGAGAAGGTTTGAAAGAAATGCAATTTCAGGCGGTTAAATGAATGTCTGCTAAATAGAGAAACGGTTGGAGGAATTTCATTTGGAAAGCCGGGAGGAATATCAGAAAAGACTGGAGTACTACAGATCCGTCCTGCAGAGAAACCGTCTGCATATGCGGGCGGTGGACGGTGTGAAGCTGCCTCCGTCGGTTCGGGCTGCCGGAAGCGGTGTGACGACATGGCGTGTGAGGGAGGAGGTCTTCCTGTATGTGTGGCTGCCTGTTTTGACAGAATATGTGGAATGGGTGCTTGAGGAAGCCGTAAGAAATGAGAAAAAGAGGCTTTATTTCCTTGCCAGAGACGGCTATATGATGTACCTTATGGCGAAAAAGCTTGTAGATACAAGAGGGATTGATCTTGATATCAGATACTTGAAAATATCAAGGTATTCCATTCGGAGTGCAGAATATTATTTTGTCGGAAAAGAGGCATTGGATACCCTGTGCGCCGGCGGGATTGAAATTAGTTTTGAGAAAATCATGAAGCGGGCAAATCTGACGGAGGAGGAGTCGCTGCATATCGCAAGACTGGCAGGGTATACGGAAAAATATAGAACGGTATTAAGCTATCGACAGCTTTGCAGGCTTAAGAAAGAATTGTCCCGAATCGGACAGCTGTTTGACTATATAAAGCAACATGCCCGAAACCGCTACAATACCACGGTGTCCTATTTAAGACAGGAGGGGTTGTTGGAGGAAACTTCCTATGCTCTTGTGGATAGCGGATGGGTGGGTACTTTGCAGCTTAGTTTACAGCGGGTACTGGAACATGAGAAAGCAGGGAAGGTTAGACTACAGGGGTACTATTTTGGACTTTATGCGAGACCGGAAGGGACGACTGCCGCTCAGTACAGGGCATTCTATTTCGGTGAAAAAGAGGTATTGAGAAAGATCAGATTTTCCAATTGTCTGTTTGAGACAGTCTTTTCGGCACCGGAGGGAATGACTTGCGGGTATCGGTTAAAGGAACGGGAACTGCAGGAATCCGTTTATGAGGCTGTGGAAAGTGAAAGTGGGAATCCCAATGCAGACGTGATGAAGTATTTTGCAAAATTGCTAATACAGTATGCAGCATGTTACGGGACGGCCGACGGCGGCAGGGGTGCAGCGCCCCTTAAAAAGCGTGTCAGATTTGTGGAAAGCTTACTAAAGTGTATGATGGGAAAGCCTACACGGTGGGAGGCGGATGCATTTGGTGAACTGCTGTTTTGTGATGATGTGTTGGAGCTTCAGTTACAGCCTGTGGCGGCATGGTGGGACGAAGAGGAACTGTACAAACAGCGCTTTTTCAATAAAATTCTTATCAAGATGAATCTGAAATCCGACATTCTTCACGAAAGTGGATGGGTGGAAGGGAGTATCATGAGGCTCGGGAAAAAGACAGGGAATCCCATGAGACAGGAAAGAATCTATAAATGTTTTATGTATCTGAGAAAGGCAATCGGCAAGTGAAAAGAAAAAGCAACGATTATAACAGCGATATCAGGCAGTACACATTTGTTATTCACGAATTGACGTCAAGAGAAATCAAGCGTAAATATGCCAGAAGCTCTTTAGGGATTCTGTGGAGCATTTTAAATCCACTTTTATATATGGTTGTCATGTCATTGATTTTTTCCACCATGTTCAGACGTTCGATCGAAAATTTCCCGATTTATTTTCTGACCGGGCAGATTTTCTGGAATTTATTCAGCGGGGCGACAACTTCTGCGATGACGGCGCTTGTAGATAATAGAAGCCTGTTAGTGAAAGCGAAGCTTCCGAAGCAGACCTTTGTGTTATCAAGAATTTATACGGCTTTGATAAATTTCGGTTATACGTGCATCGCCTATGTACTGATGTTAGTAATATTTCGGATCAGGCCCTGTGTTACGATGTTGCTATTTCCGTTAGCAGTTCTCTCTGTGCTTGCCATTTCGATCGGAGTGGGATATATCCTTTCGATAATTTATATATTTTTTGCAGATGTGAAATATTTATATTCTGTATTTTTGACATTATGGATGTATATGTCGGCACTTTTTTATCCTATTACGAGTCTGCCGGAAGCGATGCAGACCTTTATTGGATGTAATCCTGTCTATGTGGTAATTGCATTTGCAAGAGAGTGTGTGATATATGGCAGAGTACCGGCGGTTATGATGTGGATCAAGTTGGCCGGGTGGAGTATCGGAAGTTTCATGGTGGGTATACATTTTTTTAAACGCAAAGAAAATCAGGTTATGCAGAAAATCTGAGAATGCAGATGGGGAAAGACTTTTAACGATGAAAACAAAGTGGAAATTTATGCCGGCTGCATTGCTTCTTGCCGTGATCCTGGGGATCTTGGTAAAACCTGCAGGTGTCTATGCGGCAGAGGAGGCTACGGTAACTTTTGGCTCAAACAGGTATGAAAAAAAAAGCGGGGACACTTTTCCGGTAGGCGTGTATCTGAAGGCTAAAGAAGCAATCGGGGATTACCATATAGAAATTAAATATGACCGCCTGCGATTAGAGTATGTAAAAGGTGCCGATGCGACAGATGAAGCAGCCGGTGTGATGATCCTTGAGGGTAATGGAAATAATAAGGAAGTTAAGTATTGGGTCCAGTTTAAAGCAGTCAGCGGCGGCGAGGCTTTTATTGAGATATCTTCCGCAGAGGTAATGCGGCAGAACAGTGAGGAGGATGCGGCTTTTGCGATTGCTGAGTATAGCAGCTCTCCGGTTCATATCAAAGGCGAGGATACTGCAGCGCCAATCGAGGCGCAGTTGGAGCGTCAGGCTGAGGCGTTCTTACGCGCTGAGGAAGCGATGAGGGAAGTAGAACGGGAGAGGCAGGCGGAGCAAGAGGCAAAAAGGAAGCTGGAGGCAGAAAAAGAGGCAAAAAAGAAGCTTGAGGCAGAGCGGGAAGCAGAAAGGGAGCGGGAAATACTAAGAGAACAGGAAAGCGATGACAGTGGAAATGAGTCAGGGATAGAGGCGCCGCGGCAGGAAAAAAAGAGGAAGAACTATATCTTTTTAAATGTTTATTTTGTGGCTGTGGCCGCAGTAATTCTGCTGATTGCTATTGTGGATGTTGTGGTATGGAGTATCATAAAAAAGATACGTGCAAAGCGAAAAAGAGGAAGGAAAAAGCGGAAGGAAAGAAAGAAGAAGTCTTCTGCTTCCCCAAAGGGCACAAAGCGGCGTAAGCCAGATTTCACTGATCTCGAAATAGAGGATCTGTCAGCGGATAATGAAGCTTCTGGCGCTCAATTCGAATGGATGGACGATGAGCGTAAGTATGATATTTCCCTGACGAGTGAGGATGAACTGGAATGGCAGTTAGGAAGACCAATCATCAGAATTTCTGATGTGACCATGGAATTCAGGCTATATTCGGTAAATCCGTCCGGGATAAAAGAATATGCGGTACAGTTATTAAAGAGAGAAGTATCTTATCGCAGGCTGTATGCCCTGTACCATGTTTCCTTTAATGTATATCAGGGAGAAGTAATTGGAATCATCGGAACCAACGGTTCCGGTAAATCAACATTGCTGAAAATCGTATCCGGGGCACTCAAACCCACGGAAGGTCATGTGGAAATAACCGGTCACAGAAAAGTACAGCTTCTGACAATAGGAACGGGATTTGATATGGAACTGACCGCCAGGGAAAATGTGTTCCTAAACGGTTCTATTATTGGTTACAGCAGGAAATTTCTGGAAACGCATTATGAAGAAATTGTGGAGTTTGCAGAACTCCAGGATTTTATGGAGGAAAAAGTCAAGAACTTTTCCAGCGGCATGGTCAGCCGTTTGGGTTTTGCTATTGCAACAGCCGGCAAGGCGGCAGAAATATTAATCCTGGATGAAATCTTAAGCGTTGGGGATGAGTTCTTCCGGAAGAAAAGCCTGAAGCGGATTAAGGAAATGATACATGGCGGCAGTACGGTGCTGATGGTCAGTCATAATATGGGGACAATTCTTGAAAATTGTTCGCGGTGTGTCTGGATTGAGAAAGGGGAACTGAGGATGGTTGGAGACCCGAAGGTGGTTTGCGGGGAGTATCAGAGGATGAATAGTGTAAATTCAGAAGGGTGACATTAAAAATATAAAACATCTATTCTGGATTCAGCTTAATACTTTATTGCTTTAAAGGAGAGCATTGTGAAAGAGAGTTTTAAGGATAAAATATATAATTTGCTTGTACGAAAAAACGTGAATGTTCAGTATGAGTACGAGCGATATGTAATGGAAAATATTAAAGAACATTATGAGAGCCATTTTAAGCACTGGATTATTTTATTTAAACTGAAATGGCATTATCAGGTTAAGAAATCAGCAAATAGAATGTTATATTTTGATGATTTTGTAAACAGTGGAAAGAATGCTGACAAACAAACAAAAGAAGAAAAAATATTATACTATCAGAATGATTTTGAAAGAGATTCTGTGAATAAGTTTGTGGCTGCCCTGGTTGACTATGATGTTATTTCTTTTGATATTTTTGATACTCTTATTTATCGAATGGTAGAAAAGCCAAATGATATTTTTATTATTATGTCAGCGGAAATGGGAATGAATGATTTTGCTGATATAAGAAAAAAAGCTGAAAATATGGCTAGAGATATAAAAGAAAGAAAAGAGGGCAATAGAGAAATTGTGTTGCAGGACATATACGATGTTCTGGCTGAGCGCTTCCATGTAAACGAACGCTGGATGCAAAGAGAAATTGAACTGGAATTGAATATGTCCATTCGTAATGAATATATTTATCGTATATATCAAATGCTGCTTAAATTCGATAAAAAAATTGTATTAACAACGGATATGTATCTTCCGCTTGATGTGATTAAGCAGATGGTGGAAAAGAATGGTTATATTCACTATATAGATATTATTTTATCCAATGAATATGGTTTGAGAAAGGGGGACGGTACTTTACAGAAGGTATTGGCAGAAAGGTATCCTGAACAAAAAATAGTACATATTGGTGATAATTATAAAGCTGATGTAGAAAGAAGCATTGAAGTAGGAATAGATGCCATACATAATCCGGATAGCCATTTTATATATCGCGAGCCTGAACTGGAGAATCTGGCAGCTAGTTTTTATCGTGCGGTGATTCAGACGAAAATGAATAATGGATTATGGGATAAGAATATATATTATTCCCACGGATATCGTGTCGGAGGAATTTTGGCTGTTGGATATTGCAATTTTATAAATCAAATTGTGAGGAGGAAGAAAATAGATAAAATCCTGTTCTGCGCCAGGGACTGCGATATTCTTTATAAAATTTATAAAGAGTTTTACAAAGAGACGGATATTCAATATATCAATATATCGCGGTATGCAGTTTTGAACATAACATCGGAGCATTATCTGTATGATTTGGCCAATAGATATATTATGCGGTACATGAAAATGTGTCGGAGTAGTAAGACGATTGAAATGGTATTGAATGAAGCGGGATATGGATATTTAGTAAATGAATTAGAAAAATATAATATTGACCGATTCCAATTTCCGGCTGCTGTCGATGAAAAGCGTATAATGGAATTCCTTTATCAGTGTTCTGATTTAATAGTAAAAGAGAATGCGAATGCACGTGATGCCGCTAAAAAATATTTTTCAGCGGCAATCGGCAATTCTCGGAATGTACTGGTGGTGGATATTGGCTGGAGTGGAACGTGTATTACTGCATTGGAGTATTTTGTTAAGACAAATCTGCAAAATTTAACTGTGAATATGCATGGTGCACTTATGTGCACGAACAGGAATGACCTGATAAAAAATAGTATCCAGTTCGATAAGATAGAAGCATATATTAACACACCGTTTACCAATATGGATATTACCAGATATATTTTCCCGGGGGCGCCCAGAAGCAGGAATGAGATTGCTTTAGATATGCTGCATATGCCTTTTGAATACCTGTTTACTTCGACGGAAAAGTCGCTTTCAGGTTATCGGCTGAATGCGAATAGTGATGTTGAGTTTGAATATTCGCATAATGATATTCCCAATATCGAACAGATACAGGATATGCAGGAGGGCATGAGGGATTTTGCTGAAGCATACCTGGAGTATTCAAAGGAGTGTCGAGTCAAGTTCGATGTACCGCCTTATACGGCATTTCTTCCGATTCGTGAGGCGATAAGTCATGAAAGATATGCTTATGAAGTATACAAGGATTTTAGTTATGATTCTATGACAGCGCTTTATGGTTCAGACAGGGTTCAATCATTTGGTGATTTGTTTGGCAGCAGGTACGAAGGTAATATCAATGCGACGGAAGATTGCCTTAATGGAAAAAGAATACTCTTTGTCAGTCCTGAAATGACATATTCAGGTACACCAAGAAGCCTTCTTAGAATGTGTAAAGTTGCCAGGGAATTAGGATATGGTATAACAGTATGGAGTGCAAAAGACGGTCCGTTTATTGTTGATTATGAAAAAGAAAATATAAAAGTTGAAATTATATCTGAAGATCACATCTTACAGAAAATAGAAGCGATAAAAGAATACGATCTGGCTGTATGTAATACGGTAATGACCGATAAGTATGCTGCAGTATGTTGTCAATATATTCCAACTGTATGGTATATAAGAGAAGCAACGAATATTCCGGATTTTATAAGGAATAATGCGGAGCGGGCATATCGGATAAAGAATAGTCAGGATATATATGTGGTCAGCGACTATGCTGCGGATGCATTGAGGTTATATGCAGACAATCCTATTCATGTTGCGAAAAATTGTGTTGAAGATGAAGCGGATATGGCAACTGCCTATGTGCCGGGTATGAATAAAAAAGTCAAATTCGTTCAATTCGGAACGATGGAGTATCGAAAAGGATATGATGTTCTTTTGGCTGCATATAAGGCAATGCCGGAATCATATCAGGAAAAAGCGGAACTTTATTTCGCGGGAGGATTTATTAATAGTGGAACACCATTCTGTTCTTACTTGTTTCGGGAAATGGACGGAATGGAAAATGTTCATTATTTAGGTATAGTTAGAGGAGAGGAAAACAAAATTGAAATATTGTCAGGCATGGATGTAGTCGTAGTGGCTTCCAGAGACGAATCCTGTTCACTTGTGGCACTGGAAGGAGCAATGTTGTCTAAACCTCTTATTGTAACCGAAAATGTTGGTGCAAAATATATGGTTACCAATAACAACGGGTACGTTGTAAAGACAGGAAATGTGGAAAGTTTAAAAGAGGCTTTGATGGCATCCATTGATAATAAAGAAAATTTGGCCAGGATGGGCAGAGCCTCTCGAAAAAATTATGATGAGATGGCAGGTATGGAAGCATATAGACGCAGCATGAAGCAGTTGTATTCCCTGTCTGACATAAAGAATACAGAAGATTTAAAAAAGCGTACAGAGAGAAATAGGGAAATATTTAGTGAAAGAACCCAAAAAGAGTATTTCCAGAATCAATCGGCTGATAGTCTGACAACAAAGGATGGGATAGCAGTTGTTTCTATGACATCGCATCCAGGGAGAATAGCTTTAGCAGAGAAATGCATACGAACGCTTATAGAACAAACAGTAATGCCTAAGAAATTGCTCTTGTGGCTGTCAATAGAAGAATTCCCTAATAAAAGCATGGACTTGCCGAAAGGTTTGATTGTATTAAAAAACATATGTGATTTCTTTGACATAAGATGGGTAGAGGGGGATTTAAAACCGCACAAGAAATATTTCTATGCGATGCAGGAGTATAAAGATGACCCAATAATTATAGTTGATGATGATGTATATTATGACAGTCATCTTGTAGAAAACTTACTTGAGAGTTATGAAAGATTTCCGGATTGTGTATCGGCAATGAGAACAAATCTAATAGGATTCCGCAGAGATGGAAACATTATGGATTACGAGGGCTGGACTATGGGATACAGAGTATTGCAGGATACACCTTCGACGCAGCTGATCCCAACCGGAGTAGGCGGGGTACTATACCCGCCGGGTGCATTGCCGGCTGAGGCATTTGATGTAGATGCAATCAATGAGAATTGTCTGTTTTGTGATGATTTGTGGCTTAAGATATGGACATGCCATGCAGGATTAAAAACAGTCATGCCGGCACATTTTTGTACAGAAAACCTGATTGAGGATTCACAGGATGTGGCATTATGGAAAATGAATGTTCGCCATGGAAACAATAATGATATGAGCCTTAAAAAAATACTTGAACATTATGAGAAGAAAACAGGGAAGACCGGGGAACTGCTTCGCTGGATACGAAAAGACAGGTTCTGTTAATGAAGATAGAAACAGGTGAGAAGGGAGCGAGTTATGTATAAAACAGTTGAGCCATTTTATGAACCACATGAAATCATTAATCATATGCAGGAAGGATATTGCGAGATGTCTCTTGAGGAACATGCCTTTCTTTGTGGGTTGATTAAAGAGAGGGAACCTGATAAAGTTGTAGAAGTTGGAGTTGCCGGAGGCGGGACAACGGCTGTAATAATGAAATGTCTTGATATGGTGAGAAATGTATTCTTGTGATTTAAATAAGATATGCTATAGACGAAAAGATAAAATGACGGGATACCAATTAGAAGAGATAAAGAAAGAACTCTCAAACTACAGTAATCATAAATTGCTGTTAGGTGGAATTATGCCTCAGTTTATAGAGCAGATCGGTAACAACATTGATTTGTGTATTTTGATACAGTTCACGCAATGCCGGGGGAAATATTTGTTTTTTTGACAATATTGCCATATTTGAATGACGGTGCAGTTTGCATTATACATGATATTGCAAATCTAAATATTGGTGCATTTGTGGTGGATAATAAAACAAGGGGAAATATTGCGAATGTTTTTTCATCATTATCCGTCACGTGGACATATGAGCCGACGATCAGGGAACTAATGGCTTAATAGGGACATATTCAAAAAATTTTATGATGAGGAATGTCTTGCTTTATTCGATATTTTTTGGGAAATGAATCATGCAACGCTATTGAAACAGCAGGCTTAATAGTTGCTTCACTACATTAGAAAATCAGGATAAACTATATGAGGCATAGAATCTATCAATTATTAGTAAACAGACATTCGGGAATTTCATACAGATACCATAAATTCCATGACGGCACAACAGGTATGCGCAGAATTGCGTCATGGGTTTATTTATTGTGGCTGAATATTGCCTACTATGCTTTTTTTTGTCGTTTTCTGGGGCGTAGACCGGAGATGGATGTGTATGAGAGTCGGATGTTAAACACCAAAATGAGCGAATCAGAGGCGTATCTAAAAGATAATCCGTTTCTTTCGGTGGATACGTATGTGGAACGGCTTAAGCGTTATGACATTATATCCTTTGATATATTTGATACCCTGATTTTCCGTCCGTTTGCCTTGCCCACAGATCTGTTTTTCATGGTTGGAGAGGAATTTGATTGTCTTGATTTTAAAAACATTCGTATTTGGGCGGAATGGGATGCGAGGGTAAAGTGTAAGAAACGAAACGGGCATATGGAGGTTGGTCTTAAGGATATCTGGGAAAATTTAGCAAAAGAAACGGGTCTGTCTGCCGCAGAGGGGATGGAGCGAGAGCAAGAAATCGAGCAAAAGCTCTGTTATGCGAATCCATTCATGCTGGAAGTATGGAGGCGGCTCCAGTCCATGAATAAGAAAATGATTGTAGTATCTGATATGTATCTGCCTAAAGACTGTATCGTAAAGATTCTGGAAAACGCTGGGTATACAGGAATAGAGAAAATATATGTATCGAGTGAATATCATAAGAGCAAAGCAGACGGAAGTCTGTACCAAGAGGTCATGAAAGACTGGTGCAAAACGGATAAACAGCCGACAGGGATAAAACCGGGAAATGACATTTCCGGCAGAAGAAAGAAAAAAACATATGTGCAGGACAACGGTTGTTCTATTGTGCATATTGGGGACAATCTCCACAGTGACAGGGATATGGCAAGACGAAGCGGTATGGATGTGCTGTATTATCAAAATATAAATAAAAATATTTTGTTATACCGCCCTGCGGATATGTCTTGTATAGTGGGCAGTGCATATAGGGCGATTGTGAGCGGTCATCTTTATAACGGGCTTGATTCTTATGGGATGGACTATGAGTACGGATTTATTTACGGTGGTCTGTTTGCAGTCGGATACTGTAGTTTCATTCATGAGTATTATAAACAGCATGGATTGGACAAAGTGTTATTCTTGTCCAGGGATGGGGATATATTGAAGCAAGTGTATGACTTGCTTTATCCGGAGGATTCTACGGAATATGTTTACTGGTCCAGAAAGGCTGCGGTAAAGCTAATGGCAGATGAAGACAAGCATGATTACTTTCGGCGGTTTATTTATCATAAGATGAATCAGGGCTATACGGTATTGCAGATTTTGCATGCCATGGAGTTAGACAGTCTGGTCGGACAGTTGACGGACTGGAAGGAAATCTGGTTTGCCAAGGAAAGAGGTGCAAAGGACAGGCAGTTTATCGATTTAAAACCGGAGGACGAACTGACAGATCAAAATGGGAAGCTGCTCAGGGAATTTGTGGAGGCAAAGTGGGAACAGGTAATGGAGATATATGCTTCTCAAATGACAGCAGCCGAAATGTATTATGCCCAAGTGCTGAAAGGATGTGGCGAAGTGGTGGCAGTGGATATCGGCTGGGCGGGCAGCGGGGCGGTGTCACTTGCTCATTTGGTCGAGAAGGTCTGGGAACTATCATGCCGGGTGACAGGAATCATTGCCGGAACCAATACGTTACATAATGCAGAGCCGGATGCATCCGAGATTTTTCTGCAGAATGGGAAGCTGGTGGCATATCTGTATTCTCAAAGTCACAACAGGGATTTGCTTAAGAAGCATGATCCAAATAAAAATTATAATGTTTTATGGGAGTTGCTTTTGTCTTCACCGACACCGCAGTTTACAGGATTTTATGAAGGCAGGCAGAAGCCGGACGGGTGGAATGTGCAGTATATCGAGGACTGTGACATTACGCTTGCTTTTGCTAAAGCAGACGGGGATCAGGAGAGAATCCGGCAAATCCAGAAGGGCATTCTTGATTTTGCGCATGAATACCAAAGACATTTTAATGATTTTCCCTATATGTTTCGTATCAGCGGCAGGGATGCGTATGCGCCGATGCTTGTTGCTGCGAGTCACCACGAGCGGTACTTGCGGACGGTTGAGCGGCGGTTTTCTTTTGAAAAGAATATTGTTTGATTTGTGGAGCAGGCGGAGAGGAATTTTTAGTGCGATGCCTTAAGGTTCCATAGCATTCTTTCATTGTTTATAATAGTTTATGTCGGAAGTCGTCAATATATCGGCGGCATGGACATAACAAATGTAATTAGGGAAGATGGAGGAGTACAATGGAGACTTTAAATGTGACAGCATCAAGGGATGAAGAGCAGTTTTACAAAATCCTGAATAATCTGATCAGCACGAATAAGGCGTTTCAGATCATGATCACCGTTCCGTCGGGAGAGCAGGAAAACGAGATACAGGTAACTGATGCCGTGATCCAACCGGGTAAGACAAGAGATCTGGAGAAAGATGTGACCGATATGATCCATGAGATCGGCGTGCCTGCGCATATTAAGGGGTACCAGTATCTGCGGGAGGCGATCATGATGTCTGTGGAAGATGTGGAGATGCTTGGCTCGATCACCAAGATTCTGTATCCGACGATCGCCAAGAAATACCAGACTACGCCGAGCCGCGTGGAACGGGCTATAAGACATGCAATCGAGGTGGCATGGTCGAGAGGCAGGATGGAAACGCTCGATGCATTGTTTGGCTACACGATCAATACGGGGAAGGGAAAACCGACAAATTCGGAATTTATTGCGCTGATCGCGGATAAGATTCGACTGCAGTACAGAAACTAGGGGCATACTTATTTTTCAAAATTAATCCTTTTATTGCCAGTCAAAATGCTGTATAATAAATCTTAAGAGTTTGGAAGAGACTGGACAATCTATTTGTTGGAGGGTTAGCATGAAAAATATTTTGTTTGTTGCGTCGGAGGGTGTTCCATTTATCAAGACAGGCGGTTTGGCGGATGTGGTAGGTTCTTTGCCGAAATGTATCGATAAGGAATATTTCGACATCAGGGTGATCCTTCCCAAATATACCTGTATGAAGCAGGAGATGAAGGATAGGCTTACTTATAAGACTCATTTCTACATGGATTTCCATTGGAAAGAGGAATATGTGGGTATCATGGAAGCCGAGGCCGACGGAGTGAAATACTACTTCATAGATAACGAGGCGTTCTTCGGCGGTTTCAGACCGTACAGCGATAATGCATTGTTTGAGATTGAGAAATATGCGTTCTTTTGTAAAGCAGCGCTTTCCATTCTGCCGGTGATCGATTTCAGACCCGATCTGATTCATTGCCATGACTGGCAGACAGGACTGATTCCGGTATATCTGAAAGAGAGATTTCAGGGTGGCGATTTCTATAGGGGAATCAAGACGGTCATGACGATCCATAACCTGAAATTCCAGGGAAAATGGAGTGTGAAGGAAGTCAAGGAGATTACCGGGCTGCCGGAATATTTCTTCACTTCCGATAAACTGGAGGCATATAAGGATGCCAATCTCTTGAAGGGCGGTCTTGTGTACGCGGATGCGATCACAACCGTCAGCGATACTTATGCAGAGGAGATTAAGACGGCTTTTTACGGTGAGGGGTTGAACGGTCTGCTCTGTGCAAGAACACGGGATCTGCGGGGAATCGTCAACGGTATCGACTATGATGAATTTAATCCGGAGACAGACCACTACATTGAGAACCATTATAATGCGGTAAACTTCCGGAAGGAAAAGATTAAGAATAAACGTGCATTACAGGCAGAATTAGGGCTTAATCAGGATGACAGGACGATGATGATCGGTATTGTATCCCGTCTGACGGGACAGAAGGGCTTTGACCTGATTGCCTATATTATGGATGAATTATGTCAGGATAATGTGCAGATCGTGGTGCTTGGAACCGGTGAGGAGCAGTATGAGAATATGTTCCGTCACTTCGACTGGAAGTATCATGGTAAGGTATCGGCGAACATCTATTATTCCGATGCATTGTCCCATAAGATTTATGCGGCCAGCGATGTGTTCCTGATGCCTTCCTTGTTTGAGCCCTGCGGTTTGAGTCAGCTTATGTCGCTGCGATACGGTACGGTGCCGATCGTGCGTGAGACGGGTGGTCTGAAAGACACCGTACAGCCATATAATGAATATGAAGGAACCGGTACCGGTTTCAGCTTCACGAATTATAATGCCCATGAGATGCTCGGTACGATCCGTTATGCGGAGCATATATACTATGATAAGAAGCGCGAATGGAATAAGATCGTGGACAGGGCAATGGCAGTAGATTACTCATGGCATGTATCTGCGAAGAAATATCAGGAGATGTATGACTGGCTGATCGGTTAAACCGGAACTGATGGAAATATTTACAGGATATCAGAGCAAGTCGCTTGGCTTGCTCTTTTCGGTGTTACGGGAGGCCTGCCGGCGGTGGATGGCAGGATGACAGGACGGACTGTAAAACAGGGACTCGGAGGCAGCACATGAACGAACAAAAGAAAAAGAATAATTTTGTGCGCCAGGCGGGTATTCTGGCGGCGTCGGGTATGATCGTCAAGGTCATCAGCCTGATCTACCGCAGTCCGCTGCGAAGTATTATCGGCCTGGAGGGCAACGGGTACTACAGCACGGCGATCAATATCTATACGATCATTCTGCTGATTTCTTCTTACAGCATTCCGTCGGCGCTTTCGAAGCTGATTGCGCAGAAGCTTGCTTTTAAGGAATATCGTAACGCGCAGCGGGTTTTTCAGTGTGCGCTTATATATGTATTAATTGTTGGAGGTGTCGCATCGGTTTTCACATTTGCGGCGGCGCCGTTTCTGATGCGTACAAGTGCCAATTCGGTAGTGGCGCTGCGGGTTCTTGCACCGACGATCTTCTTCTCGGGTCTTCTGGGTGTGCTCAGGGGATATTTTCAGGCGTACGGCTCTATGCTGCACACGTCGCTGTCACAGATTCTGGAGCAGATTCTCAATGCGGCGGTCAGCATCGGCGCGGCATATCTGCTGATCGGCATGGTGACGGACAGGGACGCGACCACACAGGCAATCTACGGCTCCGCGGGAAGCGCGCTTGGCACAGGTGCGGGCGTAGTGATCGCGCTTCTTTTTATGTTTGGCATGTATATGTTGAACCGCGGCATGATCAACAGACGGGCGGAACATGACAAGACGGGGAAAGAGGACAGTTACGGGGAGATCTTTAAACTGATCTTCACGATTGTTACCCCGTTTATCTTAAGTACGTTTATTTATAACTGTTCTACCGTTGTGAATATGGAGATCTATTATGGCGTCATGATCCAATACAAGAAGATGGATTCCGTGGCGGCGCATATTGATTATGGCATCTTTGCGACGCAGGCTGTGTCGATGATCAATATTCCCATAGCCATCGCTTCAGCTATGTCCTCCGCAACGATACCGGGGGTATCCACATCGTATGTGCGGAAAGAATACAAGAAGACGAAGCAGCAGGTATCCAAAGCCATACGCATGACGATGCTGATCGCGATACCGGCATCGGTGGGGCTGTTGCTGCTGGCGAAGCCGGTCATGTATTTCATTTTTCCGCAGAAAGATTCCTTGGAGCAAGCGTCTGGACTGCTGGCGGCATTGGCGGTCACGGTGATTCTGTACTGTCTGTCAACGCTTACTAACGCTGTGCTGCAGGGAATCGGTAAGGTAAATACACCTGTTATTCATTCGGTGATTGCGCTGGTGATCCAGGTGGCCGGACTGATCGCGATGCTGTGGTATACGGATCTGAATCTGTATGCGCTTGTCGGTGCGAATATTATTTATTCGCTGGTGATGTGCATCCTGAACCAGATCTCGGTCAGAAAACATCTGGGGTATAAGCAGGAACTTGTGAAAACCTTCGTCATTCCTTTTATCTCTTCAATTCTGATGGGGGCGGTGGCGTATGGCGTATATTATGGCATATATAAGTTCCTTCCTGTCAGCAGAGTGGCTCTGGTTGCGGCGATCGGTGTCGGCGCGATAATTTATTTTGCGCTGATCCTGCTGCTCGGCGGTGTGAACGAAAGGGAACTGCGTTCTTTTCCGAAGGGGGCTATGCTGGTGCATATTGCGAAGAAGGTGCACTTACTGCGATAAGTGGGCAAAGAGTAAAATGGGAAAATGCAAAAGTGTAAAGCATTAAAACATAAAGTAGTAAGGTACAAAGAAAGCAGGCTGAAAGACTGACAAAAGAAAAATAAAAAGTTAGTCCATATGTAAATATAAGAAAAATATTGGAAACCGGAATAAATGATTGTCCGAAAACAAATACTGTTTAGGACAATCATTTTATTATACAGGAGGTAATCATATGGCAAACTTATCTGAGCTGGATTTACAGAATCTTCGTCACCTCATGGGCGGCTATGACGTGACACACTGTAAGATGAAGGAGTACGCACAGTGCGCATCCGACACGAAGGTGAAGCAGTTCTTCGAAAAAGGCGCGCAGAACGCTATGCAGAACAAGCAGCAACTGATGGAGTATTTGAGATAGTACTGAAAATTATCATTTTCAATCACAGAAAAGAGGTAGATTATGCAGATGGAAGAAAAGACTATGGTAGCGGATACGCTTACCGGAATCAACGGAGAACTGGTGCGTTTCGGAGAGATGATCGCCCAGACGGAGAACAAGGAGTTAAAGCAGACATTGAAACAGTTCCGTAACGCCTGTGAGCAGTCCCAGGAGGAGTTGTATCAGATTGCGCGTGAGAAATCCTATTATGTGCCTGCGGCCAAAGCGACACAGGCCGAGATCGATCATGTGAAGTCGCTGTTTACTTCACAGACGTTGTAAGGAAAGCAGGAATGTGATAAATATTTATATAACGGGATAATGATTTCAGAACCCGCCGGACGGATTTGTTTTGTTCGGCGGGTTTTGTGGATATAGCGGAGATAGTGAGAAAAGTTAAGGTTTGTTGATGCTAAATAATATGAAAGAGCAGAAATTTGAAAATCTATAGATTAAAATATATTTATCTACAGAATGCAATATGTTACTGAGATGGTAAAGTTGTGAGAAGAAACTACAATTTTGCTCTAATTTTTTATTTATTGCTAAAATGTAACAAAACAGCTTACATATTTTGTTATAATTAGTAGGGAAAAAACGAAGGAATAACTGTAGTGAGGAAACCATATGATATTTTTAATGTTGATAGATACGCCTGAGGAAAAAAGGAAATTTGTTGTTCTGTATGAAAAATATAGGTATTTAATGCAGAAAGTCTCTATGGATGTATTGCAAGATTGTTTTTGGGCAGAGGATGCAGTACATGATGCTTTTATGCACATAGCTAAGAATATGAGTAAAATTGATGAAGTTGACAGCATTGCGACAAGAAGATATCTGATTACTATTACAAAGAATGCAGCGATAGATATATACAGAAAGAGACGAATTCAAATGCAGAAAGAAATATATATCGATGAATTGGACGAGGATATACTGTTGTCATATACAGAGACAGATGTAGAAAATAGTGTTTTAGATGTGCTTAAAAACTTACCTGTGAAATATAGAGACGTTTTTTTGTTGAAATATTCGGCAAAGTTAGAAAATCGTGAAATAGCAAAATTATGTGGGATTCAGGAAGTAACTGTTAGGCAGCGGATTGCCAGAGGAAAGATACTAATTGAAAAAGAATTAAGTAGATTGGAGGATAGTGGGAATGAAACAAATTCGTGTGACGGATGAATGGCTATATAAATGTATGCCAATTGTTGATGAAGCTATTATTCGTGAGTTAGAAAAAGAGACTAATTATGAATATGAGTTTTCAGACAAATTTGAGCATAGAATGGAAAAACTGATTAATAAAGAAGCACGTTCTTGGATTAGCGTTTTTACTGGACAGTCTAAGAAAGTTGCTGTTTTTGCATTATGTTCGCTCAGCCTGCTTTTTCTGTTATCAATGAGCGTTCAGGCATACCGAATTAAATTTTTTGAGACCGTAAAAATGATTTGGGAGGATTCTGTTTTATATAGTTATTTTACAGATATGGAAACAGAAGAGTTTCAAATTAATGAGCCTAAATATATACCAGAAGGATATAAAGAAATCGAAAGAATTGAGACGGATAAGCAGTTTAGCGTGCTCTATAAAAATGTTCAGGGTGAAATGATAACTTGGGATCAGGTATTGATAACCGATGAAAGAAGTTTGGTTTTAGATTTGGAATTTGAAAGCCAGATTGAGAAAGAAATTAATGGAAGTTCAGCAACCATATCTTTATATTCAGATGGCTATACAGGGGTATATTATGAATTTGGAGAATATGCATATATGTTGACCGCAGATTGTCTTTCAATGGATGAAATATGTTCCATGATAGAAAGTATAAAGTAAAATTTTGATAAAAGTTTTGATTTATGTAACAAACTATACTAGTAAATTCGTTATTGTTAGTAGAAAGGAGGAAATTTGCACATGAGAAGAATATGGAAAAAGTGCAACGTATTAGCTGTTTGTATATGTCTGCTGTTTTGTGGAGTTATTTCACCAATAGAAGTATTCGCAAACGATGCAACAGTATCGGCGGTGGAGCCGAGGATGACATACATCTATTCGTACAGTACAGATGTTTCTATTTCCAGTGATGGTGTTGCGACCATAACTGGCATGGTAAGAGGCAAATCAGGCGTTACAAGCACATACGTCAAGGTTACATTGCAAAAAAGTGAATCTGGAAGTTGGAAAGATGTAAAATCATGGGAAGATTCCAATAACACTAGAAGTACAACTATAGCTGAAACTTATCAGGTTTCGAAAGGCGAATATCGCGTTACAATGACCTGTAGCGCGAACACTGAAACCAAGACAGCGACTTCAGCAAGCAGGACTTATTAAATCAATACAGAAAGGATAAACAATATGAAGAAAAAAAGAATATTAACAATGATTATTGCATGTATGCTCCTTATGTCCAATACCTTTATCTGTTCGGCAGCAACTAAGACCGCGGTAGGATTAAAAAATAATGATTGTACTGGAACATCAGATGCACAATCTTTTGTAAATGGGATCAAAGGATATGATTCTGGATATACCACAGAGTATAAAGCTCCCTCACAAGTTAAAGAGAGTGATTTTTGGAGCAAAAGTCATACTATAAAATATTGGGCGAGCCACGGAAGCAATGAAGGAAAGTTATGGGGAGGTGCCAACAGTGTAAGTGTTGATATATTCAGCAAACCTTTTTCGTGGGCGGGCGGTGAATTGGAGTTTGTTTTTCTGGCATCATGTAAACAGTTAGATGGTTCCAATAATAATCCTAGAAGTAAGTATGCAAATGCTATGATCGGCGACAAAGCGGTGCGTGTGATTTGTGGATATCACGAAAGCGCCCCTTCTTCCATAGATAAAAAAGTAGCTGATAAATTTATAGAATATGCGAAAACCGGAGAGTCTGTGAAATCTTCATGGATTCTTGCCAATAAATATTACAAGGATCAGGGCTATAGTACAGGTGTATATTGTGTTTTAACACATAGCGGAAATGTACAGTATTCAAGATTTCCGGGCTTTCCGGGAAGTACATATACGAGACCAGGTTCATCATCGACAAAGATTTTAAGATTTTCATCTGCAAATCCTAATGGTACAGAACAGGCACACAGTTTGGAATCCAATGAATTAGCAAATATTGAAGTACCAATGTATGCATTAAAACCAACACCGGTTCAGCTTAATGCAACAGATAATATGAATATGACGGTTATGAGGGATGAAAACAATCTTATGTTGGTAGGGACAGAAATTGGTGATCAGCAAGTAACTATAACTGCAGCAGAAGCAGCAGAACGTTGCAAGATCCAGTTAAATGATGCCATTACCAATTATTCAGAAATCAGTATGGATACGGCAATGGAAGCTGTTACACCTATCGTAATGGCGGAGGTTAATCTTGACGGCGGAGATGAGCAGGAAGTAACTGTAGCATATGATATATCCTTCAAAAATACGTATGAGGGATTGGAAATCGTCGGGGATTATATGACGGGAATAGTTGATGATTCCTCAACTGCTTACTTAGCAGGAAACTGGAATGAGATGGAGAAGGTTGACTTGGTGCAGAGATCTGCTATTGTGGATTACAATACTGCATATAATCAGGTAATCCAGAATGCTGGTTCACTTGCTGGCGCGGCAAGAAGCAGTGATTCAACGGGTGTATCCAGTGCAAAGCTGGCTTTTGCATTGAATGAATCAACAGGATACTATGAGCCGACGTGGGTTTTCAATATGGATGATGCTTCGGTTTATGGAGTAAATTGCTTAAGCGGTGAAATGGAATTGATGAATTAGATTTCCGGGACCGCTGCTTCATAGAGAATAATTCTATGAGGCAGCGGTTTTTAAAGGAGAGAAAATTAAAAATTTTCAACTTTTGAATTTAAGTGTCTGCTAAGGCAGATAGATGGGAGTAAACATGAAAAAAAGTCTGGCAGTTCTGTTAAGTATAGTGCTATTAAATGGATGCGGATTATCAAATGAAAAGTACAAAGATATTGACCGGGAATTAGAAGAACAAACAAAGATAGAAGAAAGCTCATTCGTTGGTTCACTTTCAGAGGAAAGCACAGTAGAAGATAGCGCTTTATCTATGATACCCGAATGGATACTGCCATATACGCAAATCGGTCAGTTATCCGAAACTATATATTTGAATCGTGAACACACATCTTTTTTTATAAATAACGACAATATATCTTTTCCGGAAAGTACTATAATAATTGTCATAAAAGAGATTGCAGGAAGAGATAAGGAGGCAATTCAAGATAAAAGAGAGGATATTATTGAATTTATAAATCATATCGAGAACGCTAAAATACTCAGTGAAGCGGAGACCATGAATCCGCAAGCACAAATTTTAGGGGTTGATTTTTCCATTGTATTGCTGACTGTAGACAGCGAATATATTTTACTAAATTTTAAAGTGTTTGATGATGACAGAATTTGTATAGATGCGATTTCAGAAAAGGCGGAAAATAATATTAATATCTGGATAAAATCATCAGAGATGGCAAAGGAAATTAAAGATTTAACAGAATATAAGGAATTGGATAGTATTAATCTTGATTCAATAGAAAAAATAGAATTATCCAATGGTAAGGGAAATTTATATCAGTTTACTGGGAACGAAACCGAACAAATGCAGGAAGTAATAAAGCGTGCAGTTGTCAAATCTGTTGATTCTAACTGTCCATATGATATAAAATTTACTTTTTATGTGAATGGTGAAAAAATACATGCAAAATTCTGTAATGATAGCTGTAAAATTCTGGCTGTTGAGGGATTCTATTTTGAATTAGAAGAGAAAGATGCCAATTGGATATTAGATATGATGGACGATCCGTTGTCAGGAAAACTATTGCATAATGAGGCAGGCTCCCATTATGCGGCGAAAGTCTCTTGACATAAGGTTCTAAGAACATCTTTGTTCATTGGAAAAGGACATGCCTTTTCCGGGTTTCCGGTATCTACTGGAAGAACATGAAAATATCGAACCAGATACTGCAAGGTGTCGCAGCTAAACTGGTTCTTAAGGTTAAGGTCGATAAAAACACGCTGAAAGCAGGACGCGATTTCACAGTAAGTTACTTGAGAAACGGCGTTAAAGGCGAAGTGATATCTATTATTGCTGCACGATCTGTGTAATCCCCGAAATATCCGAATCGATCGCCATGGAGTAATTGGTATAATACACTACGAACCCGGGTTTCGCGCCGGCGGGTTTCTTCACATGTTTTTTCTGGATATAGTCGATCTCCACCTTGTTCTGTTCCCGCCCTTTGGAATAGTAGGCGGCAAGACGCGCCGCTTCCTCAAAGGTGCGGTCGGGCAGTTCCTGTCCTTCGGTCTTGACGATCACGTGGGAACCGGCTTTCTGCTTGGCATGGAACCACCAGTCGTTGCCGGTGGCGAATCTGAAGGTGAGTTCATCGTTCTGGTAATTATTTTTGCCTACATATATATGGAAGCCGTCGCTGCTGATATAGTGAAAAGGTTTGCTGGTGACCTTGGCTTTCTTTGTACCGCCTTTTCTGCGGATGTAACCGCTTTCTATCAGTTCTTCCTTGATCTGCACGAGGTCTTCCTCCTGCTGGGCGATATCCAGCGCGGCAAGAACAGATTCTAAGTGTTCGATCTCTTCTTTGACTTCCACGGTCAATTCTGAGAGCGCCTCGTAGGTACGCTTCATTTTTCCGTATTTATCAAAATATTTCCTGGCGTTTTCCTGCGGCGTGAGCGTATCGTCCAGCGGAATTGTAATGGTTTCATTGGTATAGTAGTTCAGCGCGTCCATGGATTTTGCGCCGGGCTCTAGGTTGTAGCCGTAGGTGTTGAGCAGTTCGCCGTATACTTTATACTGATCGCGCTTTTCAGTATCCTGCATCTGCTTCATCTGCAGGTCATATTTCTTGACATTTCGCTCTAAAGCGGTCTGCACGATCTTGCGCAGATCAACGGATTTCTGCCGGATGCGCGTCACCATGCTGCGTTCGGCGTAGTATTGTTCCAGAACGGTACTGATCGAATCACAAGGTTTTATGGTTTTATCGGCATAGAGCGTTAAAGGCAGCGCGGCATATTCAACAGGTTCCCTGCCGTCATAGATAATGGAAGGAGAGAAACCGCCGGTCACGATCTGCGACATCATGTCCGTCATGGTTTCAAACAGCGCGTGTAAAGCAGCTTCTTCCAATACGTTGGCGGGCATATCGCCATCCACATGCGCGCGGAAGCAGATTTCCTGCGCCACGATGGGTGAGAGCCCCGTGTAGGAAGAATAGAGTGCCTTGTAGGCTGCCATTGGTTTTTCGCGTATGTTTTCCTGAAAGTTTACATAACTTAATGGCAAAAAGTCCTCCTCGGACTTTATAAAGACACCGGAGGAAGAGGTTTCTTCCGATACAGTGACGGATGATTCTGACATGGGGTCTGTGTATATTGTACAGAATCTGAGCGGATTGTGTTTGTTCTGTGTCTGCGGAATGAAATAGTCTCTCCCCGGCAGCACTTCGCGGACGGAACTGACCATGCCGGAGATATGTTTGATGCTGTCGATGATCTTATTCTGATTGTCGCAGAAGATGATGTTGCTGTGTTTGCCCATGATTTCCACGATCAGTTTCTTGCGGCACAGATCGCCCAGCTCGTTCAGGTGCTCCAGTTCCAGATGAATGATGCGTTCCAGTCCCGGCTGCGCGATGC
This sequence comes from uncultured Lachnospiraceae bacterium, assembly GCA_910578555.1. Taxonomy (GTDB): domain Bacteria; phylum Bacillota; class Clostridia; order Lachnospirales; family Lachnospiraceae; genus UBA3282. The sequence continues at coordinate 12,048 of CAJTPS010000030.1, read as the reverse complement.
CGATGATTCTGGCGTTCTGCAGGTGCTTGCGCAGCAGCATACAGAAGCCGGGTGCCGTCATGGGGCTCGGTTTGTTTGTGTCTGTCAGATAGACCAGAGGAAGCGAGGCATCCGCAGACAGCAGCAGCCGGTACTGTGAGCCGTTATTCTTGATCGTCAGCAGCAGTTCATCGCTTTCCGGCTGGGCGATCTTATAGATTCGTCCGCCGAGAAGCGTATCGCGCAACTCTCTTGTAATATTTGCAATTGTGATTCCGTCAAAAGCCATGATAGATTCCTTACCTTAATTTAATTTTTTTTATTCTACACCACACCCATATAATTTTCAACTTCCTTGACTATGCCCTGCAATTATTCTATAATAAAATCTGTACGCACAGGCATATGACCGTTTCCTTTGGATATCGCAAATACGATAATGAAGGCGGAATCTAAAACGGGTGTAAACGGTAATCATGACCGGCGGCAGAAAGGCCAGTATACGACTATGATAAAGAGCATGACCGGTTTCGGCAGGTGTGAGATTGCCAAAGGAGAGCGGAAGATCAGTGTAGAAATGAAATCCGTCAATCACAGATATCTTGACGTAAGCATCAAGATGCCCAAGAAGCTGAATTTTTTTGAGGCGGCGATACGGAGCGAACTGAAGAACTATATCCAGCGGGGCAAGGTGGATATTTTCATCACTTATGAAGATCTCACGGAGTCTAATGTATGTGTGAAATACAATAAAGAACTGGCGGCAGAATATATGAAGTATCTGACGCAGATGGCGGAGGATTTTACGCTGGACAATGACATTCGTGTATCTACGCTTTCCAGATATCCGGAGGTGTTCAGCATGGAAGAGCAGTCGGTGGACGAAGAGGAACTGTGGCAGCTTCTCGGCGAGGCGGTCAGGGGTGCCGCGGAGGGATTTGTCGAGACACGGATCAGGGAAGGCGAGAATCTGCGGAATGATCTGGTGGAGAAACTGGACGGTATGCTTGTGCATGTAGACTATATCGCGGAACGCTCACCACAGATTATTGCGGAGTACAGGAAGAAGCTTGAGGATAAAGTGAAAGAATTGATTGCCGACGTGCAGGTGGATGAGAGTCGTCTGCTGACGGAGGTGACTATTTTCGCGGATAAGGTTTGTGTAGACGAGGAACTGGTACGTCTTCGAAGCCATATAGAGACGACGAAAGAGAATCTTTTGCAGGGTGGCAGCATTGGCCGTAAACTTGATTTTATTGCACAGGAGATGAACAGAGAGGCAAATACGATACTGTCAAAGGCCAATGATTTAGAGATATCCAATCACGCCATCGAGTTAAAGACCGAGATCGAGAAGGTGCGTGAGCAGATACAGAATATTGAATAGAGAGGAAACCGGGTATGGGCAGGCTGATCCACATAGGCTTCGGCAATGTTGTGAATACGGGTAAGATCATCGCGATTGTCAATCCCGATTCCGCGCCGGTCAAACGCATGGTGCAGAAGGCGAAAGAATCCGGCATGGCGATTGATGCGACACAGGGACGCAAGACAAAAGCGGTACTGGTGATGGAGAACAGCCAGATCGTGCTATCGGCGCTGCTTCCGGAGACGATATCGGGCAGAGCACAGACAGAAGGCGGGGAGACAGATGAAGCGTAAAGGTATATTGATCATTGTTTCCGGATTTTCGGGAGCGGGCAAAGGTACTTTGGTAAAAAAACTGTTAGAGGAATATAGCAATTACGCATTGTCCATTTCGGCTACGACCAGACAGCCGAGACCGGGTGAAGCGGACGGCAGGGAATACTTTTTCCTGCAAAAAGAAGAGTTTGAGCGTAAGATCGCGGAGAACGGGTTGATCGAGTATGCAGCTTACTGTGATAACTATTACGGGACGCCGAGAGAATATGTGGAGCAGCAGCTTGCCGCCGGTAAAGACGTGATTCTGGAAATCGAGATTCAGGGTGCGCTCAAAGTAAAGAAACAGTATGAAGATGCGGTACTTCTCTTCGTGATGCCGCCGAGTGCAGAGGAACTGCGCCGCAGGCTTGTAGGCAGAGGTACGGAGACGAAAGAAGTAATAGATAAGAGAATGCACCGGGCGGCGGAAGAAGCGGAAGGCATTGAGGCATACGATTATATTGTGATAAATGACGATCTGCAGACGTGCGTCAGACAATTGCATGAAATCATAATGGCAGCTCATAACACTCCTGGCAGAAACAGGGAGTTTATAGAAAATATCAGAACAGAATTGGAAGGAGAAAAATAATGTTACATCCATCTTATGCAGACCTGATCAAGGTCGTAAACAGTCAGGTTGAAGAAGGGGAAGATCCTGTAGTAAGCAGCAGATACTCTATCGTGATGGCTACATCCAAACGGGCGAGACAGATTATCGCCGGAGATGAGGGGCTGGTAGACAGTAAGGGTAAGAAGCCGCTCTCTGTTGCAGTGGAAGAGTTGAATCAGGGCAAGGTAAAGATTACAAGTGAAGAAAATTCCGACGAAGAGTAAGAAAAGAGTATTGTTTATATCCTTAGGATGCGATAAGAATCTGGTCGATTCTGAAATGATGCTGGGAATGCTCATGACGAGCGGGTATGAAATTACCGATGACGAGCGGGAAGCGGATATCGTGGTGGTCAACACCTGCTGTTTTATAGGGGATGCCAAGGAGGAGAGTGTCAACACGATTCTGGAGATGGCGGAACTTAGGAAGAACGGCGATATCGAGGCGCTTCTTGTGGCCGGGTGCCTGGCGCAGCGTTATCGGGAAGAGATCCAGACGGAGATTCCGGAGGTGGATGCGATTCTCGGCACGATGGCGATCGACGAGATCGTCAGGACGATTGATGAAGTGCTGTGCGGTGCCGGGGAGAACCACTATAAGAGCCTGGATGAGAAACCGCTGACCGGTGTGGAACGGGTCGTGACGACCGGCGGACATTACGCCTACTTAAAGATCGCGGAAGGCTGCGACAAACATTGCACCTACTGTATTATTCCCAAAGTACGGGGTAACTACCGCAGTGTGCCGATGGAGAGTCTGGTGCGGGAAGCGCGCAAACTGGCTGACGGGGGCGTGAAGGAGTTGATTCTCGTGGCGCAGGAAACGACGCTGTACGGTGTGGATCTGTACGGACATAAGGCTCTGCCGGAACTTCTGCGCAGACTCTGTGAGATAAGCGGCATCTACTGGATCAGGATTCTCTACTGCTATCCGGAGGAAATCGACGATGATCTGATTGCCGTGATTCGGGAAGAGAAAAAGATCTGCCATTATCTGGATCTGCCGATCCAGCACGCTTCCGACAGTATTTTAAAAAGGATGGGACGCAGGACCGACAGGCGGCAGCTTGAGGAGATCATCAAAAGACTGCGCCGGGAGATCCCGGACATCTGTCTGCGGACGACGCTGATCACCGGATTTCCGGGAGAAACACAGGAAGATCATGAGGAAGTTCTTGCGTTTATTGACAGGATAGAGTTTGACAGGCTGGGTGTATTTACTTATTCGCAGGAGGAAGATACGCCGGCTGCGCTGATGCCCGGGCAGATACCGGAGCGGGTTAAAGAGAAGCGGCAGGCGCAGCTTATGGAACTGCAGCAGGAGATTGCTTTTGAGGCGGCGGAAAATATGGCGGGTAAGACTGTCACTGCCATGATAGAGGGAAAGATAGCGGATGAGGATGCGTATGTGGCGCGTACTTATAAGGATGCTCCCGGTGTGGACGGCTATCTCTTCGTGAATACGGGCAGAGAACTGATGACGGGAGACTTTGTCAGGGTGCGGATTACCGCGTCCAACGAATATGATCTGATCGGAGAATTAGAAGATGAATTTACCTAATAAATTGACGATGTTCCGGGTGATACTAATCCCTTTTTTTGTAGTATTCTTATTGGTTGACATAACACTATATGATAAGTGGATTGCGCTTGCCATCTTTATTGTGGCGAGTCTGACGGATCTGCTGGACGGTAAGATTGCCAGAAAATATAATCTGGTGACGAATTTCGGCAAGTTCATGGACCCGCTGGCGGATAAGCTGCTGGTGTGTTCCGCGCTGATCTGCCTGATAGAGCTTGGCACAATACCGGCGTGGATGGTGATCGTCATCATCGCCAGAGAGTTTATTATCAGCGGTTTTAGGCTGATTGCGTCGGATAACGGCGTCGTGATCGCGGCAAGCTACTGGGGGAAATTCAAGACAACCTTCCAGATCGTTATGATCTGCCTTATGATTGCAGATCTCGAACAGATCGGCCTACTAACGGATATTGTGACGTGGGCGGCGGTTGCTTTGACAGTGATTTCGCTGGTTGATTATCTTGTAAAAAATAAAGACGTGATGAAAGATACGAAGTAAATGCATGGAATGTACTTCTAAAGTTCATGCGGTCAAAACCTGATGCGCAGGTCTGGACGCTTCGCCAGGTGCAGGTATCCGTGTGGAGCATTGCGGATACGGCGGCTGTGTTGTTGTGAAACGATATACATGGTACGGATGTCAAATGCTTCAGAATGGATGAGAGTATGGTTGTAGAATTGATTTCAGTTGGAACGGAGATCCTGTTAGGTAACATTGTGAACACCAATGCGGCATATCTGGCTGAGAAATGTGCCGGGCTCGGGCTTTCCTGTTATTATCAGGATGTGGTCGGTGATAATGAACACAGGCTGTATGAAACGATCAGGACTGCATTGTCCAGAGCGGATATTCTTCTGTTATCGGGGGGCTTGGGACCGACACAGGACGATCTGACCAAGGAGGTGGCCGCGAAGGTGATGAACAGGCCGCTGTACCTGCATGAAGAGAGTAAGGCGGCTATTCAGCAGTTTTTTGAAAAAAGAGGTATGGAGATCACGGACAACAACTGGAAACAGGCAATGGTGCCGGAAGGGTGTATCGTGGTGGACAATCCCAACGGTACGGCACCGGGCATTATCATGGCGCAGGACGGAAGGCATGTGATCTTGATGCCGGGACCGCCCAATGAGATGATTCCGATGTTTGAGACGTCAATTATTCCGTATCTGAGTAGTTTGCAGTCATGTGTTATTTTTTCACAGACCGTTAAAGTATGCGGTCTGGGAGAGAGTAAAGTCGAGACGATGGTGCAGGATCTGATCGAGAGCCAGACCAATCCGACAATTGCAACCTACGCGAAGACAGGTGAGGTGCATTTGCGTGTGACGGCGCGGGCAGAGGATGAGAAAGAGGCAAAGAAAATGGTCAAACCGATGGTGAAAGAGCTAAAAGGACGGTTTGGCAATCATATCTATACGACGGATGATGAAGTTACGCTGGAGAAAGCAGTGGTGGATCTGCTGCTGGCCAATAAACTGACGATCAGTACTGTGGAGTCCTGTACGGGTGGTCTGCTGGCGGCGAGATTGATCAATGTACCGGGTGTATCCGAGGTATACAAGTCAGGTTATATTACTTATTCCAATAAGGCAAAACGCAGACTGCTGGGCATCAAAAAGAACCTTTTGCTAAAGCACGGTGCGGTCAGCGAGCAGATTGCCAGAGAGATGGCGAAGGGTGCGGCACTTGTATCCAAGGCGGACGTGACGGTCAGCATTACCGGAATCGCCGGCCCGGACGGCGGATCAGAGGACAAGCCGGTGGGGCTTGTATATATCGGATGTAGTGTCTGCGGACGGGTCACGGTGAAAGAGTGCCATTTCAGCGGTAACCGTGCCAAGATCAGGGAGAATACAGTTTCATCGGCATTATCGCTTATGCGCGAATGTATCCTGCAGTATTACAGTGAAGTGACATTCGGCAGTAAGGAGAAATAGTGTGAAAAATGAAAATATGATTCATGCACAGTTCTGAGATTTCGCAAAGAGGAAGCTTAGAGGTCAGAGCGTCAGAGATTGCGCCAGGAAAGATAAGAGGATAAGTAGATGAGTGAATCGAATCAGTTTGATAACTTTAATAAGAACAGCGACGGCGAAACGCAGGAGGCAGTTTCTGATACATACGCGGTAGAGAGTAGAGAAGACCTCTATCGGACGCCGGATCTTGATCTGGAACGGGAAAATGCGGCAGATGAAGTGACGGGGACGGAGGCGGTCATAGTACAGGGGCCGGAAGATCTGACCGCAGAGACGGTGGTCTGTGAAGTTGTGGACGCGAACGCGGCGGAAGAAGATACACGGGTAATCTATGACAGTGTGCCGGTTGACTATGCCGGCAATGCGGTTGACGGCATGTACGGGGAAGCTGATCGTCAGGTGCAGGATACAGGGGCACAGCAGAGTGACAACCTGCACGGCAGCAATCCTTATGACGGACAGAACATGCAGAATAACAGCGCGTACGATGGACAGAATAATGACGCATACGGAATTAATCCGTATAGAGGACAGAATGCGCAGAACAATAACCCGTATGGCAACAATTCCTATAACGGACAGAATGCACAGAACAATAACCCGTATGGCAACAATTCCTATAACGGACAGAATGCGCAGAACAATAACCCGTATGGCAACAATTCCTATAACGGACAGAATGTGCAGAACAATAACCCGTATGGCAACAATTCCTATGGCGGGCAGAATACGCAGAACAATAACCCGTATGGCAACAATTCCTATAGCGGACACAATACACAGAATAATAACCCGTATGGCAACGGTTTCTACAACGAACAGAATACGCAGAACAACTATCAGAATGTATACGGCAATCCGCCCTACGGGAATGGGAATAACGGGAATAATCCGTATAGTCCTTACGCAGTGCCGCAGAGGAAGAATAATACCGGATTAATCATCGGGATTGTGATCGGCATTATTGTACTGTTTCTCATAGCGGTTTTCGCACTGGCGTATAAGGCAGTAGATTTGTATACATCGGAAAAGGAGAAAAAGCGTAATACCCGCGAGGAATATGATTATGATGATTACGACGATGAGCGGGACAGAAGTCATGACGATAATGATTATTATGGCGATGATCATTATGACTATTTTGACGACGATTACTTTTATGATGATTATCCTTATCCTTATGGTGATGAATTTCCTTACGAATATGATTATCCTTATGGTGATGATTTCCCTTATGAATACGATTATTATGATTTCTTCGGGGATGACGGCGAAGAGAATGTGGATGATGGCCGTTATTATTCACTCCACAACGAGATCAGAAATGATCTGCAGTATTCAGTAAAACTGGAAGATTACAGATACGATACCACATATGAAAATGTCGATATTCAGGTTACTTATCCGGTGATTGAGGGCAGCGATGTTCCCAATCTGGATAAGCTGAACGGTGCAATCAAGGAAGAGGTTGAATTTATCACGGAGTATTTCGAGGAAGAGTATCAGGACTACATGGTAGATAATGATGATTATTTTGTGGCGACTTCGACCGGATATGTGACTTATATGGATGAGGAGAAACTGAGTATTGCATTCTCCGAATATATATACAGCGACTACTATAACGATGTGTTCGTGTACTGCATCAATATTGATATGGAAAACGGGATCGTACTGGACAATGAGAGCCTTCTAAACACGGATGATGCGTTCTCTGTGGAGTTCAGGAAACGGAGTGATATCCAGAACGGTGAGATCAGTTATCTGACGGCGATGACCGACCAGGAGATCACGAAGCACTTTAAGTCATCTGATATTATTGTCTTCTATATTCCGCAGGGAATGGAGATCGGTTTCAACTATGATGCCGGATGGGTGACAGTTACGTATGAGGATTTTGAGAAATATCTGAAGGTGTTTTAGATAGGAAAATTATAAGAAATGAACAATATATCGGGAGCAGAAAGAACAGGTGGAGATCGCCCAGATGCGTTTCGGGATGATCGCGCCGGTGATCCATGAAGCGTTTTGTCAAGTGCTTTTTTGAGTTATTGACGCAAGCCCTTGTTAGTGCGGCGGGAAACGGGGCAGGAAAAGGGGCGCTTGCTTTTCATAATTGAGCATGGTATAATTTTTCTCGGCGTAAACCGAAAAATTAAAACTTATAGGTATAAAAGGAGTAACAACAAATGAAACAAACAAATAAATTATTTCAAAAAGAATTTTCGTTAAAATTCCCCCTGTCTGCCGCTGACCGGAAAACTATCGTTTTACTGACTGGCTTTATACTGTTATTAACCTGTACCATAACAGGATGCGGAAGTAACAGCCCACAACAGTCAACACTTCCTGTTCCAGAACCAATCTCAACGGAAACCCCTGAACAGGAAGAACCAGCACAGGCAACCCCAAACCAGTCTGTGCCAGAACAACCAGATATGGAACAGCCTTCACAGGCTGAGACCAACCAGTCCCAAATTTCCCCCAGTCCCCAGCCTGCCTCCGAAAAAGTGGACTCTGAAGCTGTGACTGCCGCTCCATCCCCAGATGAATCCTCTTCTTCGCCCTCCTATTTGGGCACATGGCAGATAACTTCATCAACTTTTGGTGCCTACAGTGCCATGTCAGAGGAAGATTGCTCTGCGCTGATGGGAACTCGTTTTGAATATTTTAATGATTATGCTATATATGATGACCAGCACCGTCTGGATTCCCCCCAATATATCGAAAGCATTCAGACCGCAGATGATTTTTCATCCATCTATCAAGGCACTAGTCTGGAAACGCTGGGAATTTCCAAAGATTCTATTCAGGTAGTGGCGATAGAAAATGCAGGCGGCATTGGTGATACTTTTTATATAAAGGACGAAAACACTCTGATTATTCCATGGGATGGTGTATTTTTTGAAGTGCAAAGAATCAGCTCCGACAACTGATTCCGCTGTGCATGGTTTCCTCAAAAAAGGCTGGCAAATGAAACTCCCAAATAGGGTGGCGGTGACAGGTGTTGACTATCCCGCCGCCCTGTCTGTTATCGCTCCATATCCTGCAACCTGCGGGGTTGCTGTTCCTGCTGTTCCTGCCGCAAGATACTGTAAACGCTCTTTCTGATTTTCTCCGCTTCTTTCACTTCCTCTTTCAATGCAAGATACCGCTGATTAAGCGTTTTCCTCTCGGCGGTCAGCTTGGTGTATTCTTCTTTCCATGTCTTTGTCGGGATTGTGGTCTTGCCGTTCACCACGCCTTTGAGATAATCTTTCGCCGTTGTGAATAGGATTTGCTCGGCTTCGGCCAGCGGCTTCTTTCCCTTGTACTTGAAATAAATGTCGGCTTGCTCTAAGTGCTTTTTCAGAGTATCTAACCGCCGTTCTTCAAGAGTTCCGATTTTCGGAAATCAAGAGGTAAAGAAGACAAACTTCAAGAATTCTGATTTTCGGAATATAGGAGAAGTAATGTTATGTGAGTATTTTTATGCTCAATATCGTTTGACATCACCGTTTTCTGGCGATATAATCACAAGCAGCGTTAAATTTTAATTGTGAAAGATGTATTGTTTTAGCGTAAAAAATATTATGAGGTGCAGTATGTATAACATTGGAATTTGTGATGATGGAGAGAACATTTGTACATCTATTGAAAATATGCTTTTGCAATATGCACAAGAAAAGAATATTCAAGTCGATACAAATATTTGGTATACAGGAGAAGGTTTAAGAGACTATCTGGCATCAGGCGGTTATCTGGATCTTCTTTTTCTGGATATAGAACTTTTTAAAATGACAGGTATTGAGGTCGGTACTTATATCAGAAACCAATTGGATAATATGGGATTGCAGATTGTATATATTTCGGGAAAAGCATCCTATGCACAGCAATTATTCAAAACACAGCCTTTGGATTTTCTGATTAAACCAATCTTGCAAGAGCAGATTAATGAAGTTATGGGTATGGCACTCAAAATTGCAAAAAAGAGAAATGAAAGGTTTGAATTTCAACGGGGAAAAGATTACTATTACATTCCTATGGGAGATATTGTTTATCTTGAAAGCAAGGGGCGTAAGGTAAAGGTTGTAACCATGAAAGCAGCATTTGAATTTTATGGCAAACTAAAAAATGTTGTGAAATGCCTGTCAGAGGATTTTATTGTGATACATCAGTCTTATATCATAAACAAAGAATATGTTTTCCGATACACATATGAGATGGTGGAATTGGTAGATGGCACGATATTGACAATCAGTCTGGCAAATCGAAAACTTGTGAGAGATGAACTTTTAAGAGAGGAATAGATATGCTTGATTTTATGATTTGTGCGCTGACCAATCTTTTTCGGATATTTCTGATTGGCAGATGTGCGTCAATCTTTTTGGGGGTAGACGTAGACAAAAAGAAAAAACAAATTGTCTATGGTTGTTTTTATGTTATAAATACTGTGTTATTTTGGGAATTTCACACAGTATGGATTAATATGATATGTAATCTGATGGGAATCGGTGCAATCGTATGGTTGTATACGAAGTCCGTCAGGACAAATCTATTTATAACCGGTACGATTTATTTGGTAAATTGCGGCTGTGATGTGGCAGCTACATCCTTATTTGTCAATTACCGGGATGGGGGAGCCTATAATCAGATTTATGCAGTCATATCGTTTTTTCTGATTTTCATGTGTGAGTTAGTGATAGAAAAAATGATTACAATTCATAAAGATGCAGAGGATGCTCAAAATATTTCGTTGGTGCTGATGCCCATATGCAGTATTATAGTCATTACTCTGTTGATTTATACTGATACGTGTACAGACATAGGGCTTACCATTGTGAGCATTGGTCTGTTGATTGCAAATTTTCTTATGCTGTATCTGTATAATTTATTGCTGCATTCTATTTCACAGCAATATGAGATGGAAATGCTGAAGACGCAGTTACAGGCATACGCAAACCAACTGAATGTTGTTCTGAGGGGAGAAGAAAAGATAAAAGCCTTACGGCATGATATAAAACACCATCTCAACGAATTGATGCTGTTGGCGAATAAACATGACGTAGCAGAAATACAGAAGTATATTGATGAGATGAATTCATTTCTCAAGAATCCCAATGAGATTGTTGCATCTGGAAATCTGGAGATTGACAGCGTACTCAATTTTATGCTCCAAAAGGCTGAGAAGAAACTGAAAACTGTGGATATAAAAGTAATGCTGCCGGAAAAAGTCAGACATTCTTTTGATATCAATGTCATGTTGGGAAACCTGCTTGAAAATGCGATTGAGGCAGCCGGCAAGACGGAAAATAAATATCTGAGCGTTCATATTAAATTGAAAAGAGGGATTCTAAAGGTAAAAATTGAGAATAGTTTTGAATCCTCCTGTATCTTGTGCGAGGAAAAGAATAGAAAGGATACGATCTTAAAGACAACGAAGCCTTTTACGGAACAGCATGGAATCGGATTGAAAAATGTGAAGAAGATTGTGGAGAAGTATAATGGTACAATGGCAGTCACGGCACAGGAGGGCATATTCTGCGTCAATCTGCTTCTGTATATGGCAAGAATGGAAAATGGGCTGTAAAGGTAAATAAAAATACTAAAAAATAATAGGAACAATAAGAGCATGGCTATATTCTGGTCATGCTCTTATCAATTTTTACAAAGATATATATTAATTATGACAAGAAACGGCACAGCGTTCATTTTCGTGATAAAGTCATTTTTCGGAACAAGGAAAAAGCGCTTTTCAGTCGAAAGAGTAGTATGCAAAATAAGTCAAGATAAGTGGAGGTTAAGATGAAAAAGATTAAAAAAAAGATAGAAACTGTAATAGGTATGGTGGTTCTTCTGACATTATTAGGCGGTTGTGCTCATACATCTCAAAGTGAAAAACAATCAAATATTGATTTTGAGAGTTTGGATACAGACACTCAAGTTGTTGAATCACAGGACGAAACAAATGTTGATTCCAGAGAGGAACAGGACACAGCAGTTTTCATAGATGAAAAACTGGATGAAAATCTGTTCATCAGTGCAGAATTGAAAATGCCGGAAAATAACCTTTATGAATATGCTGCGCAGTTAAAAAGATTTGACTATGATAAAGTGCAGGAAGCAATAGGGCAAAATGCGGAAGGGAACCTTGCTGTTGATGATGGGAGCGACGAATTTACGGGTGGCTCGCTTACCTATCAAAGAAATGATATGGCAAATCATTTGGACACCTA
>CAJTPS010000029.1 GCA_910578555.1 uncultured Lachnospiraceae bacterium | reverse complement strand
ACTGATCGTCGCCTTGGTGGGCCGTTACCCCGCCAACCAGCTAATCAGACGCGGGTCCATCTTGCACCACCGGAGTTTTTCACACAAGACCATGCGGTCCCGTGCGCTTATGCGGTATTAGCACCTATTTCTAAGTGTTATCCCCCAGTGCAAGGCAGGTTACCCACGCGTTACTCACCCGTCCGCCACTAAACTGCCAACATTTCCACCCTTAGCAAGCTAATTGCTTCAAAAATGACAGTTCCGTTCGACTTGCATGTGTTAAGCACGCCGCCAGCGTTCATCCTGAGCCAGGATCAAACTCTCGAATAAAAAATTCTGCTGCGCAGAATTGCGAGTTCCCGCTGCGCGGAACCTCGGCCTGCATTCCTGCACGGCTCTGCGTCAAAATTTCTCTGCTTGATCGCCAGACCAAAATATGCTTGGCTGTGGGGTAAATCTCTTCGAGATTAACCCCTGAAGAATGCTTCGCATTCTTCCTTCATAGTTCCTTAAATTACTTGGTTGTATCGTTCGATACTTTCTGAAAATTTTCTCTTGAATTTTCAGGGTTGCATTACTGTTTATTTGTCAAGGTTCTGGGCTGCTTTGTACTCTGTGTTTTCCTCAGCAACGTATCTGAGTATATCATTACAAAATCTGAATGTCAACAGATTTTTTGATAATATTTTCTGTTTTTTTCCATCCGGCTCTATAAAGCACATTCAGACTCCTAAAATACGCCTTTTTCTTTAAATATAAATCGGCCTTCTGCAATGTGTAAGCATGTATCTTTCCCAAACAAACCAGCTTTTCTAATTGAGGGAGAAATCAGTCTGTCGATTTCTCCCTCCTGGTTAATGCAATCATAAAAAAAGGAACCGGATATCTTTCATAATCGAACCCACCTCTATACTTTTTCTTATATAGGAAGCCGCCCTGAAAATATCATTCCCGGCTGCTGTTGCAAATGGAAACGCTCCCATTTGCATTTACATCATCGTATCATCTCTCAGGACCTCCGCCAGACTGATCCCGCGCACATTCCTCCACGCCAGATAGTAAGCCAGCGCTACGGAAGCTAAAATAGCCGCCATAAAAAATGCAACGGGAACAAGCGGAGCCTCCGCCAGAAATTCTCCTGCCGCAACATAACTCATCTTCAGCATACATCCCACGGCAGCGACAGCTAACGGGATGGTAATTATAATCGGGCGGCCCGCTATGACCAGCATCTCGAGGCAGAACATTTTTCTGATTTCCCGCGGCGTCAATCCAACGGACATATATCTCGCAAATTCTCTTTTTCTCTGACGCACAAATCCCAGCGTATTGGAAAACACATTGCCGATGCCGATCACTGCAAGCAGAGCGCAGAAGCCTCCGAACACAGCTTTCATTCCCTGTATCTGTTTATCATTTGTCTCCTGTTTCTGAATACGGTTTTCACATTCTACGGCATATCCGCCGCCGACAAGCCGTTGGATTTCATCCTGCAGCGCCGTCAGTTCTTCCAGTGTCACAGAATCTCTTCCACGAACACAAATATAGGTGTCTTCCTCCGCACCCCCGATCCGGTCTTTCATCTCTTTCCATAAAGATACCGGCATAAAATGCACGAGTTCATAGTAGTCAAGCGTTGCATATTCCTCCCGTAAAGGAGGAACCTCCTCTGTATAAGATAAAACCGGAATCTCCGCCGTCGCTTCTTCACCACCCGCCTGATGACCGGCATGTGGCGGCACATCACCCCCCGAGTGCCCAAGAAGACTTACACTTCCAGCGCTGTCTTCTCTTAAATAAGGCATAAGCTCCGGGTGCCTGAAATCAGGATTTGTTACGTCCCTGATCTGATTTAAAATCACCGCGCCGTCAAGCCGCGGCGTAATACCGATCTGATCACAATAAGTTATAAAACTGTTATCGTCCAGAATCACGACCGGCGCGCTTACCACAAACCCGTCATCAGCTTCCGTCACATATTGATTTGAAGCATGGGAAAACCCGCCGAAAGACTTCATCTCCTCACTCATTTCTTCCTCTGTGACTATTCTTTTCGCCATGGCTTTCTGATACACAATGGCACTCTCCACACCGCTCAATCCCTGAACAGTCTCTGCCATATGAAAGGCATCCACATCTGCATCCTTCACGGTGGCCATAATATCCCATACACTCTGATACTTCTCGAAATATGTTTCCCTTGTACTGATCCCTGACAGAGAAAAGAAACACTGCATGATCGTAAACGCCATGAAGGCCAGCGTCAAAGACAAAGATGCCGTCCACAGTGCCTTGCGCTGTGCCTTTAACGCATTGCCGGCCAGTTCTCCTTCCACGCCAAATAGCCATGCGAGTAAACGGGAATTTCTCTTTCGCTTCAACTGCAGTTCGCCGGTATTTTTGATTGCTTCAAGCGGCGTCAGCCTGCTCAGTTTACCGGCGGGCAGCCATGCGGAAATCCATATCGTGATTACCGTGATAAGAAGTGTCGCGATAAGAACCATCGGATGATAGCCAGGAATCGACTTATGCCGTCCCGGAATATCGTTTCCCAGCAGGATATTGGATAACGCCACCACCCCCGTACTGCCCGCAATGCCAAGTAAATTACCAGCCAGAACCGGCGCCGCACACAAGACGACGGCTTCCTGTAACAAACATGTGCGGATCTGTCTCGGTGTCGCACCGATGCTGGAAAAAATACCGAACTGATGCATTCTTGCGCTCATGGACACCGCAAAGGCATTGTGGAGGATCACGACCAGCGAAAACGATGCCAATGCCGTGATCAGAATGAATAGCGGGAACACCATTCTCGGCGCGGGATCCTTCTCGTCACGGATCAGGTACATTGCCAGAAGCGAATAATGATAGGTAATCTTATCCTGTGAGATTCCAACCATTTCCGCAATACGGGGCGTATCTGAAAAAACGGCCCGCATATCGTCAAAATAAAGATCCACAGACAGCTCTGCTGCCCCGCCGTTATGGCCAGCCGCCCCGTCAGTGACCGCATTCCCTGTTACCACCACATCTTGTACCGCTGCATAATTTCTGACGTTTTCTATATCCGCCTGACCAAGTTCTCCGGTCATCCTGCTCTGCCAGCCTCCTTCCTCCAATACGATCCTCTCAACCTCATACTTCCACGCATTATAAAACAGTCCGCACAATAATGATAACAGCAGCGCTGCAATAAACGCCGAGAGCCTGACAGATAAGCCAGATGCGCGGTTGTTTTTAAGATAACCTGACAAATAATCTTTCCACATACCGGACCGCCGTCACCCATTTGATGACAGCGATTTCACCTCCCTCCGCTCATCACTTATGATCTTTCCATCCTCGACGGTAATAATTCGCTCTGCTTCCAAAGCCACCTTTTCATCATGCGTGATCAGTATAATCGTCTGTTCCAGATTACGATTGGAAAGCTTCAGCATATCCATGATCTCTTTGGAATTCCGCTGATCCAGATTGCCGGTCGGTTCGTCTGCCAGAAGCAGTGCCGGACGATAGATTAATGAGCGTGCAATCGCTGCCCTCTGCTGCTGCCCGCCCGACAACTGGTTCGGCAGGGCCTGCAGCCTGTCGGAAATACCGAGCGCGCCGACCACTTTATCAAAATATTCCTGATTTGGCTTTTTCTTATCCAGAGCAAGCGGCATGAGGATATTCTTCTGCACGGTGAGGGTAGGGATCAGATTATAAAACTGATATACCAGCCCTACCTTCCTGCGCCTGAAAATTGCCGCCTGTGTCTGGTTCAACTGTGAAAGGTCGGTGCCGTCTATTGTAACCTTACCTTCCGTCGGTTTGTCAACGCTTCCGAGAATATGCAGCAGCGTGGATTTGCCCGAACCGGACGCGCCCATAATTGCCACGAATTCTCCCTTGCTGACGGACAGGTCAATTCCATTCAGCGCCACTACCTGATTGCTGCCAGAACCGTAAACCTTCTTCACTCCCTCGCATTTCAAAATCTCCATTCTGTCGTCTCCTTTCGATCCTGTCACCGGGATTTGCCTGCTGTGAACATAACTTATCTGCAAATACCAATGCCTCTTCGCAAGACAAATCTTACTGTATGTTTCTGAATTACTTCTTCCTCAATAGAATAACAAATAAAAGTGACAGTTCAGTGACTGTAGAACCGGATTTCAAAAAATGCGCCGCCGCCCGGTCTGTTCCCGGCCCGCAGCGTTCCGTTCTGGCGCTCAATGATCTCTTTGGATAAGGACAAGCCTATTCCGATGCCGCCTTCCCCGGCGTTTTGTCCCCGGTAGAAGCGCTCGAACAGATGCGGTATGTCTTCCCTGGCAAATCCTTCTCCCTCATCCCAGATCAGGATTTCCGTATATAAAGGATTCTGCGCATAGGAACAATGGACTGTGCCGCCGGGGTTATGCTCCATACAATTCTTCATCAGATTCATGAACGCCTCCATCGTCCAGTCCAGATCAGCTGTAATCATCATCTCACCGAGCTCCGGTATATCAATGGAAACTGCGGACTCTACAAGCAATTCCTGCAGATTATCCGCTGCAAGAACCAATATGGTAAAGACGTCGGTTTCCTTCCTTTGTAAGAGGAGCGTTCCGGCGTCCAGACGGGCTAATACAAGTAAGGATTCCTCCAGATGCGTGAGCCGTGCAAGCTGCTTTTCTATCTGGTGCAGATAATCTCGCCGGATATTTTCAGTTTTTGTGGCTGCACCCTGTCCGGCCACCGGCGCCGCAGCATGAAGGTTATGCACAGGCTGGTCCATAGAGCAAAATTTATTCTCATACGCAGACTGATCCGCTCTTTCCTGCTTCATCATCTGGATGGACAGGGAAATGGCCGCGATTGGTGTCTTAATCTGATGTGCTATATTAGAGAGGTTTTCCGCAAATCTACTCTTTGCCTGCAACGCCGCATCTCTTGTTTGATAAAGAAACGTAACCGTTTTATATATCTCGTCTTCCAGTTTCGCAAAATCATCCTCCCCGGATGTAGAGAGGATGACCGCTTTACCGATATTCACTTGCTCGAGGTATTGTGCCAGCGTCCTAATTCGCGCGTTCTCCTTTTGATTCCGGTATCCAAACGTAAAAAGAAACAACAGCACTCCTGTCAGGAAACCAGTCATCACAAATATGGTGTTTTGCCTGTGATCAGAACCATGAAAATCAGACAAGCGGTATCCCAGCGCCGGCAAAACATCTTCTTGCGCTGCGTCGCCGTGAATACCGTTTGTGTATTCCTTTAAAGCCGCAGCTATGATCCCGCGTGTCTCAGAATCCTGCTCCACAACTTCCCCGCAGACAGCATTCAACAGATTGAACCATAGCCTGTCACAATGATAGGAAGTTATCATGGCGGCTGCCGCGGCCGCGATCAGACTGACAGACAGCACCAATCCCAGAGTAACACCAAAATTCTTCCGTCCGCTCATATCGTATCCTCCATACGGTAGCCAACGCTTCTGACGGTTTTCAGACATGCAGGCTGCCCGAGCTTATCCCGCAGCCGCTTCATCGTAACGGTCAGGGTATTGTCATTCACAAAATTCCCGTTCGCATCCCACAGCCGCTCTAAAATACTATCTCTGGTCACAGTTTTACCCTTATTCTGCATGAGATACATGAGTAGTTGATATTCTGCGGCGGTTAGCAGTATTTCCGACGAATGAAGTGAAACCATCCGGCGCTCTACATCCATCACGATCCCGTCACAGGAGAAATACCGCTTAGAAGCATTGCCGGCTCTGCGCAGCAGCGCCTGAATCCGTGAATACAGCACTTCCAGTTCAAAGGGTTTTACAACATAGTCATCCGCACCGTCGTGGAACCCGGAAACGATATCCTCACAATCCCCTCTGACCGTGAGGAAAATAATCGGCAGTTCTTTCCAATTACTGCGAATCCAGCGGCACAAACTGTCTCCGCGCCCGTCCGGCATATTCTGATCCAGTAATATGAGTGCCGGCACACGTGTATGCAAAGCCTGCCTTGCCTGTGCGACCGTCGTACAAACCGTCACCCTGAAATCTTTGCGCTCCAGATATTCCTTGACAGTACGCGCAATATCAGGATCATCTTCAATATAGTATAATTCTATCATAGTGTTCCCGCCTTATAGACTTGCAAGAAAAACAAATGCCGCTTCGCGTCGCTTGTTTTTCTTTTGCATTGATGTTATCATACAACTCGCAAATCCGCGCTTCACGCTTCTTGTCCGACTACGTCGGACATTTGCTCGTTAATGCCGCAAGAAAAACAAATGTCGCTTCGCGTCGCTTGTTTTTCTTTTGCGGCCATTATATCATAAATATATTACAGGTTTGTGACAGGTTTATTTGATTTTTCTGCTCGACTTTGATGTCCTCGATAAGCTGTCTGAAAGCGGGGCGGGCGTAGTTTATGCTCTCATTGTTCGTGCCATCATCTTTGGAAAGCCTGCAATATAAAGCAGCGTTTTTGTCGTTATTCAGTTTTGTCCTTTTCATGTCGTCCTCCTTCATGAAAAGGGACTTCCTCTTAACTCATATTATACTATATTCCTTTTCCGTTTTCAGTGCTGATTCACGTTGTTTTCCGCTATTTCCTTAACCTTTTTGTTATCTGTTCCTTTACAATAAAAATAGAACGCATAGATTTGTTTTCTATACGCTCTGACGCTGTGTTACTTATTCAGTTGTGATTGTAGTAATGATTTTTAGACAAACTGAAAATTATCAAATTATAAAGTTTACTACTCCATATACCAAATGACAAATTGTAAAAATTGAAATAGGAATTAAAGCTATTCCGTTTTTTCGATCAATCGCAAAAAACAAAAATGTTAAACAAGGTGGAATTGTCAATCCTAATATTACAATCACATTTACTATTCCATTATAATAAGCTATCCAACTTGACACATATAATAAATAGCAAACCGCTGCCATAATAATAAGAGGGGCTATACACAATTTTTTGCTCTCTTTGTTTCTAAAAATACATATAGCAGCAATCATCAATATTTGACATACAGAAGCTGCTGTATCAACCGCTTCTGTAATTGATTTTGCCCTGAGTATATCGTTTGGTGCAGGAATAGCAAACCAAATAAAATTCGGTATCATAACAATCAAAAATAGCAGTACTCCACAAATCTCAAAACTCAACTTGTATTTTTTTAACATCTAATTCTCCCTAAAAATTCTAATTTACTTACGATCCACACAATAAATACGCAGACCTGCTAAAGAGTTATACAATACCATGCTTTATATCAAATTTAATTTCTTTTCTTACGTCTTCCGGTATGGTATCTGTCTTTTCCTACACAAGCAAATGCCTCATGCCATGCGCATCCAATATTCTGTTTTTACTAACAATACGATAAATAGCATTCTTTATATTTACATCATAGGTATGTATCTCATCAATTGGCGTAACAGATATTTGGGCAGATAGTATTGCCTGAACCTTTTTCTCTATCTGCAGCATATGATCATCACTTCGTCTTCTTGAATCTTTTACCTTTGCAAACATGGGTAACGCTTCAAATAATTCACATATTCCACATGACTCCAGCTTTTTTGTACCAGCATAAACGCTCTCTCACGAAGTTTTCTGCCTATGTTTACCTTCCGCCAATCTATACTCCATGCCATATCCATATCACTGCGCCACCGTTCTGCCATTTGAATCAGTTGTTTGGGTGTGATATCCGCAAGCTGGCTTGTTAATTTAACCGACAAGCATGGACTTAACAATTCTTATCTCTTCTTCCGAAACCGCTGCATCAAGAAGATACTTTTCTGCATCTCCCCACTTTTTCTCTAAATAGCCGATCGCCATTTCCATTTGAAAACGTTCCGAAGAAAAAGCACAATCCGGCACATCTATGCCATATTTTTCCTTTAACATTACTTTTTGTTTTTTAAAAACCGTATGCATGTTGCTTTCAGTAACTTCATAATCGACTAAAATTGTTTCACTGTCAACTCCAGCAAGATTCAGAAGCAGCATTGCAGTCACACCAGTCCTGTCTTTACCTGCAGTGCAGTTAAAAAGAGTGGTACTGTCTTTATGTTGTGCAAAAATATGAAACATTTTGCCAAAATCTTTTTGGCAATGGTTTAATAAATCAATATAAACCGTTCCCATATTATCCGGCATTTTACCGTGAAACCCCTGTGATGTTGTCTGGTCCAGCATCGGAAGTGAATAATAGTCAATTTCCGGTATGTACCTTAGGGCATTTGGCATGGAATTTACTTCTGCCAGACTTCTTAAATCAACAACACATCGAACCCCATACTCCAATAAGGCCTTTTTGCTGTAATCCGTTATTTGCGCCGGTAAATCAGAACGAAGGAAAGCATGCGTTTTTGTTGTTCTACCATCTTTCGTTTTGTATCCGCCCAAATCTCTCGTATTAAAAGTTGTATCAATTTTAAGCGGCTTTGAAGCCGTAATTTCTGTATCCATGTGCATGATTCTCCCTATTACTTCCGATTTTACGCCGTATTCAGCCTCCCGGCAAATGGGGCGCTGTCATTTTCACCCATTACTCCCGAATTGGTTTCATATGAAACTGTTTTCGGACCTTTCTGCCTAACTGATGGGGTCTTCTTTCCTGTTCATCCGTTAATTCCGGAACACGCTGTCAAAGGATACGGATAAAAGCTTCTGCATTATCCGCATGCAACGTCCTTGCAATTCTTTCAGCATGTTCTTGAAGTTCCTCCGGCCTGCAGGTTTTTAATTCGTCAAACATATGGACCTCCCTATGAAATCCGGTTTTTCCTACTGTAATACAGGCACAAATTCCCAAAATCACCTGTTTGTTTTATGCTGTGGAAACAGGATTTTCCTCAAATCCTCTGCCTGATTTGACTGTCCGTCTGCCGCAAAAACATCAATCCCGTGTATGTCGCTGCTCCTGTCCTTAAACGCCGGGAACAAAAAACCGCATTCCGGCTTCCCCGGCTCGTAATCGCCGCTTACCGGGCAGACCGCACAGACCAGAAACCGGTAGACCTCTTCCGATTCCCACAGGCTTTCCTTGTCGCTGGCTTTCAGCGGGACGTCATAACTGCCATGGAAAAAGTAAATGGCATAGCTTTGATCCGCCCGGTACCTCTGCCCAAATTCCTCATAAAAAGTATCCAGCATTGCGTCATTCTTCAGCCCGCACTCATTCAGTGCCATAAGCATCTGCCAGATTCCTCCCGGTCTCCGGTCCGCCTCACCGAAAACATACTCCCTAAGCTGCTCATTTGTATCGGAAAAAGGAATGGCCTTTGCAATGTCAAGGTTTGCCTGCTGGTCTTTTTGTGACAGTTTCTGAAAATGCTTGTTGAAGGTTCCCTCCACAAACCCCTCTTCGTCCAGATATGCTCCGGCGATCCTGTCAAAACAGTTCCTTTTCAAAGTCATGCGTCTGGTCAGTTCCAGCATATCCTCACGGTTGATTTTTCCCATATCCGCTATCCCTCTGTTATATACTGCCGCACCCCGGAAGGGCGTGCAGCAATTCTTCCTTACTTTCTGCTATGGAAAATTATAGCGTATTTCCCCCGAAAGGACAATGCTTTCTACAGCTTGCTGGTATTGTCCATTGCAAGTGAAACTTGCCCCTCGCTTTCGTTTTCGGCATTGGGGAGAGTGGACTGTGGGGAAGTGGTTTCTCGGCTTTGCGTTTCTTCTCGTTCTGAAAATAAAAAAAGGCAGCTGATTGTCTGTTAAGATAACCGCTGCCTAAAGGTAATCAATATTCAGTTTTCATATCATTTTTCCGTCTTGATTTTTTCTGGCAAACAGGAAGTTATAGCAAATAACCTATAGCGATGAAAAGATAGCTATACAAGCATTTCCTGTTTAATCTTAAATACATTACACCGCTAAGAACAGAAAATATCATAGTAGAAATTCCGTTCCATATTTCAAGTCCTACTCCTCTTGATACGAAATGAAACGCTCCCCATGTCATAGCCAATATAATACCGCCAAAAGGTATTGGACTTTCTTTTTTCAACAAGGTTTCAATCGCTTTTTGCCCATATATTATGATTAGAATAACAAGCATTACTTCAAATATATAGTATAAATATTGTGTGATGAATTGATATGTATTTTTATTATGAGCTTCACCAATTATTTTTAGAGTATGCCAATCAATAAAAGTCATAATTTTACAACCAATTAAGCAAGCAAATGTTATTAGCCAATTTTTCAAAGAGATTTTTTCCTCTTTATTTCTGCCAGATGGAAAATTAAAGTATTTCCGAGAAAAAAATAGTAGCATTACAATAACAACTGCCCACATAAAAGCCATTATGATATGGTGAATGCTTCTTTGGTTTGTTGTATAATTCCAGATATCTACATTTAGAAACGCCGATTCGATTACAAATATTGCAAAAAATTCAAGCATAAATGCCCCGAATGAAAGCAAGCTCAGCCATAAATAGTTTGTCCATTTTATATCTCTCTCCATTATCTTCACCTCATGAAATATCAATCTGTCACATGTTCAATGTTATTATCTTACCACAAAGACATACACAATTCCATTAAATTTTGCTTCATCCGCCATGGCCGGCAAACAAAAATAGCGGGGAAATTCCCCGCCGGATGTATCAATATAATCCACCAAAATCACAAAGTTCTATTATCCTGCTAATAATAATTCGGCATCGGCTCTTCCGGATAGTCTCCAAGCATATTCAGCACATACGGCCATTTGCCAGCACCCTCTATGATAAACCCATAGATCACGCCCATGTGGCGGTGCCAGTGCCTGAACTGTCCCAGAATCAGACGGAATCTGCTCATATCACAGTTCTCCGGATTCTCAGAAAGCTCTCTGTCCGACAGTCCGGTAATGTAGCCATGTATCTTATCCCGAATCTGATCAAAATATCCTTCCTGCTGTTCCCGGCTCAAATATTCTTCCTCCGGTATGACGTTCAGGTCTGCCATCGTATCCGTGTGAAACGGCGGATCCTGATAGGAACCGTCGCAAGGATTGATATACCATCGGTCCATGGAATATAACGTATGGTACAGGAATTTCCACATGGGAATCCCGTCGTAGCGTTTCGCCCAGAGCTCGTCAGGAATACATTTCATAAGATTCTCCGTCTCCCATAAGGCTCTGTCTGTCAAATATCTGATGTCATCGCATAGCATTGTTGCGTCCCTCCTGTATCACTATTTTTCTGCCTCATCTTCCGCCAATATTTCTGTCATTGTTCCTGACTTCAAATATATTGCATGTGTATGAAATACACAATCCACATCAATGCATAACCGAGAAATAATTGATCAAAATATCCTTGATATGATTATACCTTCTGGCATATGAGTTTTCAACACGAATCAACTGCAGGTTATGTTCTTCACAGATCGCATTTTTCTTCTTATCCCGATTCATCACCACTTCACTTTCAAAATGCTCCTTGCCGTCGAGCTCGATCGCCAGAATCGGCAGTTCCTGCCTGCCTTGTTTTTCGTATACCACAAAATCAAATCTTCCGTTATAAAATAAATCGTTATAGTTCCTGTTATCCTGAAAGACATGCGCAATTGCCACCTCTTTATGGATCGTATACCGGCTCTGTGTCAGCCATATGTTTTCCAGCGCATGGGTCAGATTCTGCAAGAAAGCTTCCTCCGTAACACTGCTGAACGGTTTTACACCTAAAGCTCTGGACGCAGCCTGCTTCGGCGTTACCCTGGACGCTCCATTCGACCACACATACTGCGCGAGTTCATATAAGTCGTCGGCTCCCTCCTTCTGGTGGAGGCGTTCTAGATTCCTTCTACTGGACAATACAATCAGTTTGTCCTTCGCCCTGGAAGTTGCCACGTTGATCAATTCTTTATTGTTCTTAAGCCACTCGTAAGTGCCCGCCTGTGTCTGGTCTGTGATTGCCGTGGAAAACAGAATCACATCTTTCTCGTCCCCCTGAAAAGCATGGACTGTTCCACATGTCACATTTGTTACTTTAGCGCGTTCCAGTTCCTCTTCAATCATCTTCTTCTGATTGACAAAAGGTGTGATGACGCCGATGTTCTTACCGCGGTTTGATAAGGCATACTTTGCGATCTCATACGCCTCCGCGGGCGCCGTGTTTTTATAGTCTGAAAACGCCTCCTGCATATCCATATAGAGAAGCGGCTGCGGCTCCTTACTCTCCGACAGAATGTTCAGGCGGGAATTATAGTATTTGCAATTGTTAAACTCTATAATGCTCTTATGGCAGCGGTAATGATTGTGCAGAAGCGTCTCGTCGCTGACCGCATCGCACGCAAGATACGTCTTATAGATAGAGTTCTTGCGGTAATCATACTCTTCCGATATGGCATAGCGTTTCTTTAATTTCTCATTCGTGATCTCGTCTAATAAAATAACCGGGTTAAGCTGCTGTGGATCGCCCACCAGCATGAGACTCTCCCCGCGCACGACCGGCACCAGGGACACCGCGATATTACACTGGCTGGCCTCATCCATGATCACCATGTCAAACATCGGCTCAGGCTCCCCGAGACGGTGTGCGGAAATACAGGTTGTGACAATAATCGGGAATATTTTCTGCAGCTTGATAATGTTATCTTTTTGTCCCAGATATTTTATGAAAGCCTCCAGCTGTTTCCCTTCCTCTTCCATCTCCAGTATCTCTTTCAGTTCTGCATTTCTGGGCGCGCCGATCTTCTTGATATATCCAGCCGAAGTATAATAGAGATACTCCTTTAACGTCTCAATATCTTTATCCAAAAGCGAAATTGCCGCTTCCTCCGACACATCTCCCACAGCTTCGATCTTCCTGTCGATCTGCTCCCGCTGCCTGATCCTCAAATCTTCTTCAAAGGACATCATCTGAAAAGATATTCCCTTTTTAGCCTCAAAATCAAGCACTCTGTCGATCGTTTCTCTGCGTTCCTTCAAATCAAGTAAATCCTCGTATCGTTTTAACATCTCCGACAGGCGCTTTGCACGATTTTTGCGGTCGTCTTTATTGCGGTCCAGTGTCCCTTCAAACACTTTTACGTTCTGCACACTCTCATAGAGCCGCTTCATCGTAACCAGCGCTTCCCTGACTTTCTCATTATTTCCCAGGCGCAATATGGGAAACGGAATAGTCTTCCCCTGAAACCTGATCGTAGACAATTTTTCATATACGCCGTTGATCGGGTGATTATTATAGGACGCGAATAAAACCGTCCGGTCGTTGAAAAACGCCGTCACGATCGTATTGATGATCGTATTGGTCTTACCCGTTCCTGGCGGCCCTTGAATATACGCCACCGGATATTTCATGGCGTTATGAATAGCCAGTAATTGATCCATGTTGATTCTCTGATTGATTAAAGTGATCGGGTAGGCAGCCGTCCTGCGCGGGCGCTCCAGCAGATCACCGAAAAACGCTCTGATCGGCACCGGCACTTCCCCGTTCCGGTACATTTTCATAATCGCCTGATACTCTTTATGCAGATCCAGCGCAATATCCGCTTCCAGACCGATAATATACGGCATGTCATCCACGTTGCTGCCACCCTGCTGCATACGCCTCGTAATGCAGTCTTTGATTTTCTCCTGATTCGCTTCAAAGTCAGAGAGCAATTCATATTCATCCCCGTCCAGAAACCTGCGAATACTCTGTTTCGTCCCGTCTATCGTAAATTCCGTACAGATTGTAATCTCTTCGTCAGGCTTCAGTGCACGCTGCTTCACATCCAGATTCAGCTTACGGTACGCCAACACGTACAGCCCCTGTGCCATGTGAATACTAAGAACGTTCATCGCCAGCTGCCTGATCTGCAGCCTGCCGTCTGCATGATCCTTCTGCTCCGTCTGATATTGAAAATTTTTTACGATCTCCCGAAACTGTTCCGCACTCAACTGGTACAAATCCCCCCGGATGTGGTCATGGTCAAGATAACGCACGAGACTGAAATCTGATTTGTACGGCACCGAATCCAGACGGTTGCACATTTCAAGATAACCGAGAATCTTCAGATTCGCAGTATTGTCAAAAATCGTATTATACTTATGGGGATTCAGATAGATATCTTTGACCAGCGACTCATTGACAGGATAAAAAGACCCCTCTATGATTCTGGAGGACAGGATGGAATCGATCCTGATTCTGTCGAAAGCCTCCACCGTATGCCGCTTAAGGTGCAGTCCTTCCACCGACAGGGTACGCCCCTGCACATCCATGCTGCGGATGCCGATCCAGTATTTTGTGTTCTTCCCTTCTCTGTTGCGGTACTCAATGCTGATCCATTTCCCTTCATGGACCGCGCGGAAAATATCCCGAAATACGGCGTTCATCATCGTCCCCTTATTAATAATCTGATGTGAAATTACATAAATGTTTCTGGCTATTATTTTACAGCTTTAATCAAAATATGACAATATGAAAAATCGCCGTTCGGCAGCGACGATTCAGAGAATGCTCCGCATTTTCCTTGCATGGTTTACACTGTCACAATTTCCTATATCATAAAAGCACTTTCATAATTCTTTTGTATTGACACATTGAACGCCGTTCAATATAATATAGTTTGAACAGTGTTCAAGGAGGCGTCAAAAATGGACAATAAAGAAACAATCATCCAGTCAACAATAGACCTCATCCATGAAAAAGGCGAACAGATGGACAGCATTACCGTCCGTGAAATAGCTCAAAAAGCAAATGTGGGATTAGGGTTGATCAATTACTACTTCGGGAGCAAAGACAAACTCATAGAATTGTGTGTCGAACGTATTGTAAACGGCATCGTTGACGCCTTTCGAATCATTCAGGAACAGACAGAAGAATTTACCGCTTTTGATAAGCTTGTTTATCTCGGCAGCATGACATTCACATTTCTGTTTGAACATTACGCTGTGTCAAGAACTTCTATCCTTTCGGATATGCGTATGCCAAAAGAAGACGACAACACGCACAGAACGTATCTGGCTTACCTGCCGCTGATGGCCGCCTGCCGTCCGGACTGGGACGCTGAGACGCTGAGCCGGAAGACATTTTATCTGATTTCAGTCATGCAGCAGTCATTTCTGCGGCACAAGATAATCAGACAGTTCTATGGAATCGATTTAACCGTTGCCAAAGAGCGGGAAGCATTCCACGAAACCATCTTACACGATATTCTGGAGGGATGACTTATGAAAATTACCGTCATAAACGGAACCGAAAAAAACGGCGTAACCTATCGCCTGAAAGAAATATTTCTGGAACGCTTCAGAGAAAAAGCCGAAATCACGGAATATTACCTGCCAGCAGACTGCCCGTCTTTTTGCACAGGCTGTACGGGCTGCATCTTTAGAGGCGAACATACCTGCAAAGACGCCGGGTACATACAGAAAATAGCAGCTTCCCTGTCAGCATCTGATCTGATCGTCATGACATCGCCCGCTTACGTGCTGCACACAACCGGTGCCATGAAAACACTTCTTGACCACTTTGCCTACCTGTGGATGCCGCACCGTCCCGCACCCGAAATGTTTGGCAAACGGGCTGTTGTAATCACACAATGTGCCGGCGCAGGCGCAAAATCTGCGGCGCAGGACATCCGACACAGCCTTTCATGGTGGGGCATATCCCGAATCAGCGTATTCACCGGCAGGCTTACGAGCAACATCGTCTGGGAAAAACTTGACGAAAGGAAGCGCCGCGAACTGACCCGGAAGCTGAACCGCCTGTCAGACATTTTTTTCAGAATCAATTACAAAAATCCCGCACGGGTCAATGCCATTACAAGAATAAAGTTCCTAATCTGTCGTATGCTGCAAAAATCGTTACATAAAAATGATCCCGAATCTCTTGACGGAAAGTATTGGGCAAAGCAAGGATGGCTCGGGAAGGGCAGGCCGTGGAAAGCTTAGAGAATATCTCCGATCACCCTCCACGCCTCCGCCAGCCTCTCAAGAGAATACCCCGCATTGGCCGGACTGGTGGACGGCAGCAGATACGCCTCTCTCCCGTTTACCGGAAAAATATATTTCTGATACAGCTGGTGCGCTTTGGAACCGTTCGTATAGATGGTTCGGATATCCGCATGGGACAATATACAAGACAGGTCATTCGGCACCACATCCCGGATACTTGCATCAGAAGACCCCGTAATCTCACAGCTTGCGATCACATCCCAGACCGCGATGTGATGTGACAGCAGCATATTCCGCTTCTCTTCTACGCTCTCCGGCACGGCACAGCCAAGCACCTGCGCACAAACCTTCCAGAAGCGGTTCTGCTTATGTCCGTAGAAAAACTGCTGTTCCCGCGACTTCACGGAAGGAAAGCTTCCCAATATTAAAATTCTGGATTCCGCGTCATAGACGGGTGCAATCGGATGTTGGATCATCGTAAACTCCTTTTTAATAATACATACTCTTATCATAAGCGCCAAACGAGAGCAGTTCAACCCCTGATACCGGAAGATATTTCTGTTTTCTGTCATTTTGTTCCGGAAACGCCGGAAGCACGGCGATCCCGGATCTGGCAGTTTTACCATCCGCCCAATGCTGCGGTCACGCCTCCACGGAACTTTTGAAAAGTATCCATGTACTGATGAAATAGCTAAGCAGCAATAAGAAAAGAATCACACCCGTCAGGGCCATCTGCGCAAACAAGACGCCAAATCCGATGTATGCCGTGATCTGTACCGACACCGACTGCACATAATACGCCACGATAACCGCCGCAACACAGACCGCTGCCCCTACCGGCAGCCCGAACCAAACGCCAAGCTGCCCCAGCACAAGACGGCCGATGTCTTTCTCTTCCACACCCAGCTTACGCAGCACTGAAAAACGATATTTATAATGGGCCGAATCCAGAAGCTGCTGCAAAGAAAGAACCGTAAAACAGATCACCATCAGCACCACCGCCCCGTAAAGCATGACCGCCTGCAGGACAAACATATCCGCCTTCGTACCGTTTACCTGCAGCGTCCTCATTCTAATATAGTAATCCGCTCCGCTGTCCGCATTTTCCGGATATACCGACAGGAAAAGTTCTTCCAGGCCGCACGCCTGCACATAAGAAATCTTGTCGGTTGTGGTGATGTATCTGTTGCGCATAACCGGAAGCAGCCTCTCGCAGACACTGTCGGGAAACACCAGCAGAACATCCGTGTACCGGTTATAAAGAGTCTCCCCCAGTTCCTCCGTATAGCAGTCTTTTTCGGCAAGTGTCAGCCTGCCCGTATCTGTCACAATCTCTCCGTTTTCTTTTAAAAATCTGTCCCGGTCATCCGCCGTGGCGATCGACTGCCACTGTGTCGTAAACTCGTTATCTTTAAGAGATACCATATCATATCCCAGCATTTCTCTGATGACATTATAATCGTGCAGAGAGATCGCCACCGCCGGAAAGTCATATTTCACCCGTCTGTGAAAATCTTCTCTTTTGGGCAGATACAAATCAAAAGTAAGATCGTAAGCCGTCTCAATTCCGTTTTCTTCCAGATACTCCGTCACAAATTCATAATCCCCGCGGGGCAGTTCCGCTTCCTCATAGACACCGGTATACCCGGTGGAAATCTGCACATCATACTTCGAACGTATCTCCAGAAACCCGAACGCCCATCCAATCAAAACGGGTGCCGCCATCAGCAGAAAGATCGCCAGGACAAGCGTTGCACAGATCAGGGTCATGGTCTGATTGGTGGTAGACAGCTTCGTTGTGATCTGCCCGTAGAAAAATAAGTTCTGGTTGTGATATCTGTGCTCCGGAGACCGCTCCTTCCATGCCACGAGCACGGTATTTGCAAGATAAATGACCGCACAGATGATGAAAAGCAGGTTTCCCAGCACAAACATCATATATTGATTGACAGTGCCGGTGCCCATCGAAAGATAATACTTATTCTGCATGGAAGGTACAATTGCCGCGAACAGCGTCTGAAACAATGCACATACCAGAAGTCCGGTCAGCAGTGTATCCCGCTTCCTGTCAATACAGCGCCTCTGGCTGCTTTCTGCCGCATTGGCGGACATAACAACTTTTTGAACATCTGTGCCTGCAGAGGAAACGGCCTTGTCACTGATATGTTTTGCCGGACGTGACGACCTTATTATCCCCTGTTTCCTGACAAGCCATATTGCAGACCACAGCAGCGTCACCGCCGGAGCCAGAATATTTCCCCAGAACATGATATGCACTGGAAGTGGCAACCGTCTGTCAAAATAAAAATACTTCTTTTCAATTCCCCCCGCTAACATCCATACTGTCAAGATTTCAAACAGGATAATCGTAACCGGTATCTGACGGCTTTTGCGCAAAGAAGGCTCATTTTCCCTGTCCGCAGACAGCATGTCAATAATTTTGATTTTCCTGATTGTACGCAGATTCAACAGCCCGACAATAATAAAGCTCAACACGAAAAAACCGACTGTCAGCAGAACCGTGTCCGGAAACAGTGTCCAGGTAATGTGAAACTCCTGCTCATACGTAGACAATACCATGGCAGTGATCAACTGCGAACCGAACATACCCAGAAAAATCCCCAGCCCGATGGCAATGAACCCCATCACAAATGTCTCCGCCAGGAAAAGCATACCGATCGTCTTCTGCTCCATTCCCATAATTGCCTGCAAGGCAAATTCCTTCTGTCTGCTTCGCATCATATATCGATTGACATAACTTATCAAAAATAATAAAAGCAGCGTCACCGCGCAGACTGCATATTTCATGCCGTCGCCCAATATCCCGAAATGATACTCCACCCCGATATCCGGCTGATAATACTTGCTGGAAATAGACAGAAAAGAATAAAACAGCGTAACACAAATGGTCATCGTCACAAGATAGACCAGATATTCCTTCACAGACCGCTTTGCATTTCTAAACACGAGTTTCGCATACATGGCTCTGTCCACCTCCAATCATCGTCAGCACATTTAAGATTTTATGGAAAAATGTGCTCCTTTCGTCATCCCCCTTACGAAGTTCCGTAAAAACCGCACCATCTTTCAGGAATAAAATACGAGAGGCATAGCTTGCAGTAAAAGCGTCATGGGTTACCATGAGAATCGTCGCGCACAGCTGCTCGTTGATCCGCTGCATGGTAGAAAGCAGCATTCTGGCAGAGTGACTGTCAAGCGCCCCTGTGGGTTCATCCGCCAGAAGCAGCTTCGGGTGATTGATTAACGCCCGCGCGCAGGCACAACGCTGTTTCTGTCCGCCTGAAACCTGGTACGGATATTTGTGCAGGATATCGCCAATGTTCAGCTTTTCACACATCTCCTCAACGCGCCCTTCCACCTCGCCCGCCGGAACCTTGTTGATTGCCAGTGCAAGCGCGATATTTTCAGAAATCGTCAACGTATCCAACAGATTAAAATCCTGAAACACAAATCCCAGATTCTCTCTGCGAAACCGTGCAAGCTCTTTCGCCTTCATCTGCGTGATATCGATTCTCTGCGCCGGTTTTGCGTCTGGCAATCCAATCTGCTGTCCGTACATATATATGTGTCCCGCACTCACCGTATCAATCGTGGAAATACAGTTTAGAAGCGTTGTCTTCCCGGAACCCGAAGCGCCCATAATTCCCAGAAACTCCCCCTCCTCCACCGCAAAGCTGATTCCGCCTAACGCCTTCGTGATATTGCCCTCATTACCGTAATACTTTTGAATCTGCTCTAACTCTAAAATCATGCCCATGTTTTGTCATCCTCCATGCCGGTTAACTCTGTTTCCTATTTCGTATGATAGCAGACCGTTTCCCGCATTTGTATCATCTTTCCTTACAAAGTTCTTACAGAAGTGAAAGAAAACGAGCAAAGCTCGTTTACGAGATTCGCTTCGCGAACTCGAATATGCGGAAAATATCCTGTACCATAACAGAACGAGCAAAGCTCGTTTGCGAGATTCGCTTCGCGAACTCGAATAAGCGGAACATCTTGTAATCCCATGAAAAAAAGTGCAGAGACATCACCCCTGCACCCTGGCTACAAAATCATTGATGTGAAAAGAAAGCATGACCGTCGTGCCCTCTCCTTCAGAGACTACTTCCAGACCGATTCCCAGCTTACCGCAAAGCTTCCTGCAAAGATATAGCCCGATTCCGGTGGAACTTTGAACCGTCCGTCCGTTGCTTCCCGTAAATCCCTTGTCGAAAATCCGGGGCAGGTCGCTTCCTGCAATGCCGATCCCATTATCCTCTACCATAAGCGAAACCGTGTCTCCACTTTTTACAGAATAGAAATGTATCTCCGGCTGCTCTCCGCGATATTTGACTGCATTGCCGATCAGCTGGTTCAAGATAAACCGCAGCCATTTGTCGTCGGTGTAAACATGCCCGTTCATCTCGTCTACGGTAACCGACACACCATTTTGACGCAGCAGATATTTGCTGTCGGCGATCGCACAGTGGACCACATTCGCTAAATCAGTCTCCCGAATGATATAATCTTTCTCCGTATGTTCGCTGCGGGCATAATAAAGCGCCTGCTCCGTGTAATGATTCACATGCTCAAGTTCCGCAAGCAATTCCCTTGTAAAGTCACAGCGGTTGTTCTCGCTAATCAGTTTCATAGCCGCAATCGGGGTTTTCACCTCATGAATCCACTGCTCGATATACTCTTTATACTCTCTGCGCTCTGTCTCGATTTCCATGATTTTTTCCAGCATGGATTTTTCAGCCATTTTCATAATTTCAAGAAAGACCGCGTCATCCGCCCGCTCAGGCTTCTCCATAATCTCCGCAATCAGATACCGCTCTTCTAACTGCTCCGTCATGGCAAGCAGTTTATCCAGATACTTTTTACGTACGCGATAAACTATCATCAGATCACAGCTCAGCACAAGAATCCAGACAAACAAAATGAAAAGAATGCTGTGCCCTTCACTGCCGCTTACCAAAAGGAAAACCGCAAGAAACAACATCCCCAACAGATTGATTAAGATCACAGGCAGTTTATTCACCAGATACTTCTTGCCGTTCATAATATGCCTCCATACCTGCATACACGCTTCTCCCGCTATCAGGAAAGCAGATACCCCTGCCTGTGCTTCGTCTTAATGAAATCCGTCACCCCGATACCGGACAATTTCTCCCTGATCCGGGTGATATTCACACTTAAGGCATTATCATCCACATAAAGCCGGCTGTCCCATAAAAAATCAATCATATCATTCCGGGAACAGATTGTTCCTGCATGGCTGAAAAGATAATAAAGTATCTTCACCTCATTTTTGGTCAGTTCCGCCCTTTGACCGTCATGCTCCACGAAGCTTCCCTCCAAATGCAGACAGACATCATGACACGTAAGGACTTCCTGCCCGTCCGACGCATATGCCCGCCGCAAAAGTGCAGATATCTTCGCCAGCAGAATCGCCGTGTTATAAGGCTTGGTGATAAAAGCGTCCCCGCCCAGCATAATACTGTTCAGTTCATCCATATCCGTATTACTGCTCGTCACGAAAATAACCGGCATATCGGAAAAAGCACGGATCTGCGAGCAGATCGCAAAGCCGTCGTCACCCGGCAGCTTAATGTCCAGCAGAATCAAGTGCGGTTCATAAGCTTTTACCTGTTCCATCACCGACGTAAAATCCGTCACGCCCTCCGCTGCATATCCGTTGCCGGTCAGCAGATTCTTCAATTGCTGCTGTATTGTAATATCATCTTCAATAATCAGTATTTTGTGTTTCATAATCAGCTCCATACCTGAATACTCTAGCAAACGCTCTGTCGTCGGCAAAACTGTACTGCCGCCCCTTTTTCACAAAGAAATCCCCTCCCTGGCCATCCGACTCACTGTCCAGGGACAAGAAATACGTCCGAAGCTTCAGATCCCCACAATCTCTTTCCACCTGCTGTCCCCCTGCAGGAATCCATACGTCGCTTCGTCCTGAAAAGATTTCAGTAAATCCTCCCGGATCTGCGCTGCAAATTCCGGCCTGAGCTCCCGAAAAGTCATATGCTCATAAAGCGGCGCTTCTGTGAAATGATAGAGATCATCAGTACACGCAAGAAGCTGTTGCATAATCGTAATTGTTGCCTCCACGTCTTTCTCCATCACCGCCAGTTCAAGCCCGCCGCATATCCTGTGATATTCGCCCATCTCAAATATTTCCGCAAGCGCGCTGTGCTTTCTGGCCATGGCACGCACTTTATCCATATTCTGATCCTGTGCCGCCAGCGCTCCGATACTATGAAATAAAAGATCTATTTTCTGATACAAATCAAGCAGCAGCCCCTCATATGTCTGATACGCCTCTTTTGTCCTGCCTGTCTTGCTGTAGATTCGTGCCTGCTTGAATTTCCGTTCCGGATTCTGTTCAGAGTAGTATACCAGACATGCCTCCGCCTTCTCATACTGTTCGCCGCTCAGATAAAAAGCAAACAGTGCGTCCGCCGCCATAGTCCGAATCTGCTCCTGTTCACTCTTAAGCGCTCCGGTCAGCCATCCATTGATGACGGTATCGTAATCTTCTTCTGTGCTGTCTTTGCCCGCACTTTCATTCGTGTCACACTGTCCCCCTGTCCGCTCTTTCCTGTTTACGCCAGGTGCTTTGCTTTCACCGTGTTGCTCATCCATGCCATGTTCCTGCTCCTCACCGTATACTTCCTTCTTGTCACAGGATTCAGCCTTCTTCCCTGATTGCTTCGAATCAGGCGGCACCAATATGACCGTCTCATTATTTTCCGTCTCATTTTCTACTCTCATTCGCGCCGCATTGAGCAGCACCGCCGCTTCCAGAATCAATGATTCGCAGTTCGGGTACTGCGCTATTTTTTCTTTTGCATACGCAAACGCTTCCTCGAAAAACTGCTTTCGCAACATGGAGTTCAGCGTATATATGATATCCTGTATTTCCTCCCACGTCAGTTCTTCCCGAAAAGACAACAGCGTATCCAGCGAAATCCCCAGCAGTCTTGCAATCGGCGCAAGAAGCGTAATGTCCGGCATCGAACTTCCCTTCTCCCACTTGTTGACCGCCGGCGCCGTCACACCAAGCCGGTTCGCCATCTCCTCCTGCGTCATATCCTTTTCCTTACGGTATTGTCTGATTACCTGTCCGATCTGCATATGAATAGTCCCCTTTCCGGCTGCGCGATTGCTGCCTCAGCACCTCCTGGTGTTTTTAAGCATAGCAGAAAAAAGGACTGCCTACAATTGAGCAGGGGTTAAATAAATGGAAGTATTATTAACTTTCATTCATATTGCATTCATCTCATCCGCTTCTCTAACAACGCAATCAAAGACAAATCGGCCGGTAACCACTGTACATCATACAGTTCGCTCTTCGTAAGCCATCTGGCGGCTTCCGCTTCCTTGAGCACCAGATCACCTGCATTCACTTTTGCCAGGAAACAGTCCATGGAAAGATGGAACGCCGGATAATCATATTCTATGGTGTGGATCAGACTGCCCACTTCAATATCGGTATCCAGTTCTTCCCTGATTTCTCTGAGCAATGCATTCTCCGGTGATTCTCCTTCTTCAATCTTGCCCCCCGGAAACTCCCACTGCCCTTTAAATTCTCCGTATCCTCTGGCTGTGGCAAAGATCTTCGTGGGATTTTCCATGTCGTCACAGATGATGGCCGCTGTTACACGTATTGTTTTCATATTGCTTTTTCCTCGATTGTTATTCCACTCTGCAGATACCGAAGCAGATCATCCCTTACCGGATGTTTCATCTTAACCTGCACTTTTGAAATAACCTCTTTCTTCCCTTTATTATTTTCCTTTTCCGCCTCTTTAACATCCATAATGTCAAACTGACCCATATAATAAAAATTACTTTCGGCATCACTCTTTTTGACAAGCAAATGCTTACGCTTGGCAGTCATCACACTCTGCATATAAGAACTATCAACACCCTTACCGATCTGAGAATCCCAGCGGAAAATCATATTATCATCAAACACGTCAGCGTAATCCGGCTTACCGTCCACATAATTCTTATTATCGTCCGCCTGCTCCTTATGATAGGTCACAAAAATGAAAACATCATCACCGATCCGTTTCATACCATACATAGTCGATGATAAATCCTTTCCACAATTCATGAGAAGGCTGACATCTCTTCTGGAATATTTCTCATACAGAACGAACGGAGTTTCCACACTTCCCTTCACCATATACTTGTCCGCATATCGCTTTAATCCCACCGAAACAATATCTTCAATTTGTGACAAAAAGTCTTGATGTCTGAGGCAACTGACAAAACTGCTCATTCTATTTAAGCTTTTTTTCTCATCATAATCGAGTACATCTATATGACCAAACTTCTGGTATTCCTCCTCTTTACTGACAAAATGTCCTTGCAATACATCAACTGCACTTTCTATATCATGTAATTTAAATTCATAATCATATCTTTTCTTAAAGTCGTCCTGTAGCTTTTCGACTGTTACGCAGTCACTTATCACAACCGCCTTTAAAATTTCCAATTCATACGGACGCACACCGCTTAAAATCGTTTTAGACAAATACTCTAACGTCAGTTTTTCCTGTACTGTTAAGGAACAACTGTACATATCCTTTTCCATTGCTTCAAGAAACGCATAGTATGTCTTGTATTCTTTTATGATCACAAGCGGATCGACTTCTCCGTTCTCATAAAAGTCTATTAAGAATGGAATCCGCCCAAGCCTGTTTTTCAAAGATACATAACTGTCTTTGATAATCGTCTTAATGCCACGAATTTTATCAATTGATTGAAATATCTTGCCTTTTGCTACTTCGTCGAAGTGTATCGTAGACACGCCCGGTATCGTACTATTTCCACTGATTACATATTTTCTGATGGTATCCGCATTATAGGTACGATCTCCCGACAACGCAACCGGAATCATAAAATTATTTGTATAATTGCCGATAAAATCCAAGACTACGACATACTCTTTTCCTTCCGCCTTGCGCAAGCCCCGCCCCAACTGCTGAATAAATACAATCGGTGACTCCGTCGGGCGTAACATAATCACCTGATTGACCTCGACAATATCCACGCCCTCATTGAGAATCTCAACTGAAAAAATATAATCCAGAGGCTGTCTGTCTTCTGTCGCATCGCTCTCGTCCATTGCCAGTCTCTCGAAAGCCTCCATCCGCTCTTCCTCCGATGCACTGCCGTTTAGAGAAATCGTCCGGTATCCCAGCGCATTAAACTGATCAGACAATTCTTTCGATTCATCAATGCGACTGCAAAACACCAAACCTTTCACACGCTCACCGCTATATCCATAATACTCCGCCTGTTCAATGATATGCCTTACACGCTCCTCACAGACAAGCTGTCTGAAATCTTTCGCTGACATTTTGGCCGCCTTAACCGTTTTGTCTTGCACCATTGAAAGATCACTGATCCCAAAATAATGGAATGGACAAAGAAGATTTTGCTCCATCGCCTGTTGCAGTCTGATCTCACATGCAATCTGATGGTGAAAAATCTCATAAATATTTTTGCCTTCTTCATGATCATCGCGCTTATCCGGCGTTGCCGTCATACCAAGCCATAACTTCGGTTCGAAATACCCCATAACCTTCTGATAGGAATTGGCCGAACTATGATGTGCTTCATCCAAAATAACACAATCGAAATGTTCTGGTTTGTAATGCGTGAGATGTTCTTCTTTGTTCAAAGTCTGAACCGTTGCAAACACATAATCTTTATCGTACTCATGATACCCGGCGCCGACAAGTCCCATAGAAACATTCTTTCCGAATACTCTCTCATAGGATTTCTTAGTCTGTCTTGCCAGTTGTCCTCTATGTACAAGGAAAAGCACTCGTTTAAACCCAAGCTCACGCATGGCAAATGCAGAAGCATAGGTTTTTCCCGTACCCGTCGCAGATATGAGCAGTGCACGTTCCTCCCCGGAAGCTATGATTTTACGCAGATTACAGATAAATCCGATCTGCATCTCATTCGGACGCAACCTGTATTTTTCTATAGACGGTATAAATTCCTGTTTTGCTATCTCCCGCTGCTTCTTGATAATTCGATAGCGTTCCTGATAAGCTTCAAAAAATTCATCATATGCCAGCGCGTGAACCGATTTCCATAACTGTGAAAATTCTTCCAGCAGTTCTCCTGTAACTTCACCTTGCTCCGTAGAAACAATCTTCGTATTCCATTCCTTATTGCTGGTGAGCGCGGCACCCGTCATGTTTGAACTGCCAATAATAATACGATAAATTTCTTCCTTCTTAAAAATATACCCTTTTGTGTGAAAATCAGCCTCTGCCGCCTCGACATCATACATTTTCAGCGTGATATTTTTTAGATCATGGAGTTTATCTAATGCCGCCGGTTCGCTGAAAAATAAATAATTTGTCGTAAGAATTTCACCCGGAATATTTCTCTTCTCTAATTCCTTCAGCGTCTGCAAAAGAGGCGTGATTCCACCCATTGTAATAAAAGCAACACTAATTTGAAAACGATCACATGCCAAAAGTTCATCCTCGATAGAGGACACTACCTTTTTCCCCTCTTTGTAGTTATTTGAGACAAATTGAGGTCTGTAAGCTATATTAGAAGCTACACTGCCATCTATATATGCTGTTTTATATCCACTATAAAGTTCATCCATTATGCTTTGATTCATGGCAGCATTTCACTTTCGTCTATTGTGTGCGATTTGTCTGTGATAATTGTTGCAGTATATCGGAACTACTTCTATATATGTTACCATATATAGACTTATTTTTCTAATAAAAAATGGAAACACATCCACCCTGAATCACACCCCCAAAGCCCCCTTAACCGCCCCGCAAATATTATCAACCATATCCTCATACGCCGGGTTGTACCTCGCCAGCGCATCGATCACATCATTTCTGGGAAAAGTGCGCAGAAACGCCTGCTCTTTCTCTATGCAGTGCAAATATTCATAGATCCGGTCTATTCCCGTGTAAGCGGATAAATCCTGAAGCACCGGATAATCCAGCGTCAGGATGGTATCCTGCGGGGCAAAGCGCATATTATACCATTTAAAAAATTCCGGCATACCTTTTACCACCGTATCATACAGACAGCGGTTTCCGTAACTGTCAAACGCCGTCATAAGTTCATTATAAAGCGAAAGCGCCGCCCGGACTTTCTTTTCCACACAGGCAAGCCCGCGCTCATAGGCCTGCTGTGCCGAAAGCTTTTCCTGCTTTGCCAGAATATCACATTTTTGCTGCCCCTTTTCGCAACTATAATCACCACGTTCCGCATAAGCCGCCTCCCGGATACAGTAAAGCACAGCTCCCATAAGCTGTTCCGCTTTCTCATAAGTCACGGAAGTGCTCTCCCCGGCCGTATACCTCTGTGCAAGTTTCCCCACGATCGGAACCAGTTCTTCCATCTTGTAACGATACTCCATCGCCTGCTCCTTTCCCATGCTCTTTACCATAAAGCCTTAAACTACCAGAAAAGCTCCTTAAGCGTCTCCATGTATACATCATAGTCCCACCTTTTCACCTCATCAAAGGCCTCATACTCCCCGCGTCCCTCCGATGCCTGATAGCCGTTATACCCCGCCCGGATCGCCTGCGCAAAAATCGACAGACAGGTTCCTTCCAGATATTCCAGATCCCCGTAACAGACCTGATCAAACTGCTCACGCATAAAGTGCAGCAGTTCATCATCCGAAATCTCATCCTGCATCTCATTCTTATACATGTAGAAGATATCCTGCAGTCTGACCAGTGTATCCACATAATTGTTCTGGTCAATAAAATCCGAATCACAGAACTCATATATGATCTTCGGCATGATCCCCTCGCCGAACTCCACCCTCCTCGATTCCCGCAGTGCATGACTTCGCTCCGCCACAATCAACTGTGCCTCCTGTTCACTCAGGCTGAGCCCATACTGCTGCGTGACCCGGTTCGTTTCAACCACCTTCGCCAACTGATTCTGCTGCTGTAATAACATCATCCAGTTTTGTTCCATACGCCTTCCCCCTTATCTGCCTGCCATATCACGATTTTGATGAACGCGTGAATCGTAGCAGAATTTGATTATAGCATTGCCCGAAATGCCTTTCCAGTCTTGTTTTTCCGGCATTTTTATGATATTATAACCATGGAAAGAGGGAGCAGACTTTTACATCTGCTCCCTTCTACTATATACATGTGCATATATAGATACATATTTATATATTTCCTGTCCGTAACGATCCGACGGCACCATTATTTCTTCTTCGTCGAGCTTCGCTCTGTAATGGACGGCAGTGTACAATAGAATTGTATCTGCAGGTTCGGCTTTTTCATTTTATTTAAAATCAGCTTCCCCGCCTGTATTCCCATATCATACACATCGATATTCACTACGGTCAGTTTCGGTTCCAGTATCCTGGAAAAAGGGTAATCGTCAAAGGTCAGAACTCCCATATCTTCCGGAATCCTGATCGCATTTTCTTTCAAGGCATTCACACAGCCGTAGGCAATATAATTGTTGGCACAGATGATCGCGTCGGGCATATTGGGATTCTCCAGAAGCTGCTGCGTCATCCGGAATCCGCTGTCACAGTCGGATTCTCCGTATTGCAGATGGTGCCTGGGTACAATCACGTCATATTCCTTAAGTACCGACAGCACCCCTGTCAGACGGTGCGCAGATATTTTATCCTCGTCTGTCCCGCCGATAAAAGCAAGGGACTGATAACCGCATTGCAGCAGATAGTTCGCCGCCATCTCTCCCGCCAGCTTATTGTCTATATCCAGCCAGCAGAAGTGACTTTCAAAGTCCGGCATCCCCAGCACGATATGTGGAATCTCTTTATACTTGATCAGTTCGTCCAGTTCCCGTGATATCACCGAAGCATGAATCACGACTCCGTCCGCCGATTTACTTTCAAACACACTCTTGACAAACTCCGGCGCTTCCCCGGGCGAAATATTCTTCACGCCCAGCAGATATCCTTTCTTTCCCAGTGCGTTCTCCAGCCCCGACATAATTTCAAACATATGCGGATTGGAAAATCCCGCGTTCTCCCCCAATGTCGTGAGAAACCAAACCTGTCTCGTGCTCTGTCTGGCAAAATTCCTTGCCCTCGCATTCGGATGATAATTAAGTTCCTCCATCGCCCTGTGAACCCGGTCAACAGTCCCTTGCGAAATGGAATAGGAACCGTTCATCACCTTTGACACCGTCGCCGTGGAAGTCTCCGCCAGCCTTGCAACATCTTTGATTGTAGCTGCCATCTGCGTTCTGCCTTTCCCTTTCACATTTATGTCATAGACACCTGAAACAAACAGATTCTATCCTGTGATCTGCGCCACCATCCAGCCCATGGGCGCAAGCCTCTGCTCCTCCATTCCATATTGCCAGAGAACATCTTCTCTCCGGAAGGCCTGACCTGCCTCCCTCATTGTAAAGCTGCACGGCTCGTCGCTCACATTTATTGCGATCACTATTATATCAGAATCTTTTTCCCTTGCATATATGTACAACCCGCTTCCCCGCTCGGCCCACAGTGTACGATATGCTCCCTGTCGGAGCGTCGCATGATCCCGTCGAAGCCGGATCGCCTTTTTATAGAATGTAAAAAGATCATCTTCCTCCTTGTCCCACTGCATAGGCGCCCGGTATTCTTCCTCCAAAATGCCGTTTATACCTTTTTCATCTCCGTAGAAAACAGACGGTATCCCCGGAAATGTCATCTGGAACAGCACCGCCAGTTTATACCTTCTCTCATCCCCTTCACACAGAGACAGGAAACGGCTCACGTCATGGCTGTCCAGCAGATTCAGCTGTGCGTAAACGGTCTGCTCCCGGTACCGCATCCGCATATGGGTCACCCTGCCGTCAAATTCATAGGCATCTATACTCCGCTCGGCAAAGAAGCGTCTGCAGTGTTTCCTGAAGTCATAGTTCATGGCAGAGTCAAACTTCCTGCCGTCCAGCCAGTGACGTGCCGTCTCCCACACTTCCCCGATCAGGATTGCGTCCGGATTAACCTCCTTCGCCGCCCGGCAGAAGCTTTCCCAGAATGCGTCGTTCACCTCACTCGCCACATCCAGGCGCCATCCGTCTATGCCGTATTCCCGCAGCCAGTACCTGCACACATCGCACAGATACGCTTCCACCTCCGGATTCTGCGTGTTAAGCTTCGGCATCATGCGTTCATATCCGAAGCATTCATACGCCGGATAAGCTTCGCCGTTATCAGGTCTTACCACCGGAAATGTCAGGCGGTAAAACCAGTCTTTGTAACGAGAATCTTCACCTTTTTCCACCACGTCGTTAAAGGCAAAAAAACGCCAGCCGCAATGATTGAAAACACCGTCTACGATCACTTTCATTCCATTTTCATGATAGCGTTCTACAAGTTCCTTAAACTCTTCATTGGTCCCGAAGCACGGATCTATATGATAGTAATCCAGCAGATCATATTTATGATACTCCCCGGCCGCAAAAACCGGATTGATATATATAGCGTTAAAACCGAGTTCTTTCAGATATCCGACATTCTCTGTAATGCCCCTGATCGTACCGCCAAGCTTCCCCCGGACCTTCTCACCGCCGATCTCCTTCTCCGCAGGTTCTCCCGAAAGATATGCCCTGCCGGTTGCAAAACTGTCCGGAAAAATATTGTAGATCACGGCGTCCTTCGCCCATGCCGGCGGCGTGACAAGATCGGCCCTGTGATTATACGGGAACTGGTAGTATTCCGATCTGTCGTCCACGCATTCCTGTGCAAAGCAGTCTCCGTAATACAGTACATGCTCCGTCTCCGAGAACAGTTCGAAGTAGTAGTTGATTCTTTGATACGGATGCTCCAGTACGACTTCATAGTAATCGAAATACTCATCGGAAGCCTTCACTTTCATTTCTTTTGCCGTAAAAATGACCGGCGTCTGCCTGCACGCCCTGTCTCCATAATGCAGAATGCACTGATGCAGATCCCCTCTCGCGCATCTGAGTCTGAATGCCACATGCTCCTCATCTATCCCGTAAGCATACTCCGACATCGGAATATGCAGTATCGCACTTCTATTCATTGCCTTCCCCCTTATGTTCCTTTTCTTCCGTCTACCCTTTTACGCCTCCCGATGTAAGCCCTGATGCCATGTTGCGCTGCATCGCAAAGAATATAACCAGAATCGGCAGCGACACCACCAGAGAAGCCGCGGAGAACACCGGCCAGCTGCCGCTTGTCTCATTGGCCTGCAGTGAGTATAATCCTGCTGCCAGCGTATAAGAGCTCTCACCGGTCATGAAATTAATCGCGAAAATATACTCGTTCCACACATAGATCAGCACCATCATCGCCGTCACCGCGATCGTCGGCTTCGCCAGCGGAAGAACGATCCTGCATACGATCCTGACAGGACCTGCTCCGTCAATCATTGCCGACTCCTCAATCTCAACGGGAATCGTGTCGAAATATCCTTTCATATTCCACAGCGCGAACACCGCCATCGTGCCCGTGTACACAATAATCAGCCCGGTTCTGGTGTTGATCAGCCCCATAGGACTGAGCAGCTTATACAGCGCCGTCATGGACAGAAGCGAAGGAAACGCATACAGCAGGATCAACAGCTGTAAGATCGCATTTCTCCCCGGAAACCTTCTTCTGGAAAAAATGTAGGCGGCCGGAATTCCTGTCCCGAGCGAAATCACTACGGTAGAAACCGCGAGAATCAGGCTGTTGCGAAGCCACATAAGCACCGGTTCTTCCGTAAATACCCTGCGGTAATTCTCGATCGTCACCTGCCCTGGAATAAAAGAAAAATCAGATCCCAGCAGGCTGTTCTGCTCATTGATAGAAACGGAAAATGCATACAAAATCGGTATAAACGTGATAAAACATATCAGGATCAGGATCAAATTCACTATAAACAATTTCAGATTCTGTTTTCCTCTCGGGCGCTTCATCAGGACTCCTCCTTCGGTTTCATATTGATCGCACAGGAGAACACGATTAGAAGCACGAAGATAATCATCGACACAGCCGAACTGTATCCGTAATTATTCGTAATAAAAGCATTCTCGTATGCATAGGTCAGGATCGTGTGAATGTGGGCTCCGGTTTTAGCGCCTGCCTGCTGTGTCATCAGATAGATCACGTCAAACTGTTTAAAAGTCGTAAAAATCGTAATCAC
This sequence comes from uncultured Lachnospiraceae bacterium, assembly GCA_910578555.1. Taxonomy (GTDB): domain Bacteria; phylum Bacillota; class Clostridia; order Lachnospirales; family Lachnospiraceae; genus UBA3282. Next base: position 15,118 of record CAJTPS010000029.1, on the reverse strand, counting down.
GACAGACGGTGCGATTATGGGTCTGATTGCCGGAATGGTAATATACCATGTCCTCTGCCAGAAACCCGCACCGTCTAACAGCGCGCTCTCATAATAGCTCCGGTCCATACTCTGCAGCGCACCGTCTATGATCGTAATCATAAAGGGCAGTGCCAGCCACAGGTTGACCACCGTGCAGCAGATAAACGCCGGCACGTCGTCCGCAAGCCATCTGACCGGTGATAATCCCAATCTCTCCATCCACTGATTCAGCAGCCCGAACTGGGAGTTAAACATTCCCGTTTTCCACAACAGTATGGACACATATCCCGGCATAGCCCAGGGAAAAATAAGCAGGGTCCTGTACCCGTTTCGCAGTTTCAGCCCGTTGGTATTCAGTAAACTTGCCAGCACATACGCAATTACCAGCTGCAAAATCATATTGACCGCCGTCCAGACAACGGTCAGTATGAGTGCCGACAGAAACCCGCTGTCGAATACCAGAAGCGCTTCCTTATAGTTATCCAATCCGATCAGATCATACGTAAACCAATGATATACATTCATATTGGTCAAAGATATATATCCCGTATAGACGATCGGGAATATGACGATCAGACTGATCAGGAGCAGGGACGGTGCCGACCACAGATAGGAAAATAGTGTATTGTTCTTTTTCTTCATATCTGTTTTTTAACCTCCATCATTCCGCTTCGCGGAATCTCAAAATCCAAAGACAAGCAAGCTTGTCTTGAAGAATGCCGTATTTTAGGCATTCTCCTGTGTGAGATGAAGTTGCAATGCAACTTCTAGTACTTCTTGGCGTCTCGTCCAATGGCGAGACGTCTTTAGAAGTACTTCTCACACTATTACTGCATCTTCTTAATCAATTCTTCCGCATTCTGCTGCGCCGCGTTACAGCTTTCCGTCACATCCAGCCCGCTCATGTTGATATTTACGAGCAGATCTGCTGCCACGGTCCACATGATATCCATCTCCGGACGGTTTGGCATCGGAATCGTATTCTCAGCCGTCGCCCGCATTGCCATGACCACATCATCTGAGATCACTTCCTCCTCTTCATAACATGCTTCCACTGCCGGCGCACAGCCGCTGACCTTGGCAAGCGCGACACCCACCGATGGCTGCATCAGCGCCTGCAGTACTTTCCGAACCGCCTCTGTCTTGTTCTCGGCCGCATACTTTAACACTTGTACACCCTGCACGCCCATATACGGAGAGATCGGAATCTGTGTTTCATCTATGACCGGCATGGCAGCGATCCCCAGATCCATTCCCGAAGCCCGTGCCGCTGACACCAGCCATGGTCCGCCGATGGTCGCGTGCGCTTTGCCCTCCTGGAAGAGGGTGTTCACCGTGGCATATTCACTCTCACCCGGCATCAGTTCCACAAATTTCCTGTGATATTCTAGTGCCGCAATGGTCTCCGGCAGACTAAGTCCCGCCTGCCCGTTCTCATCCAGGATACAGCCCCCGAATCCGTGAATCCAGCCGGCACTGTAATATGCCGTACTGTGCTGCTCCACGAATCCGTAATGCCCGCCGCGGGTCTTCTCTTCCATGTAGGCGTACAGCTTCTCTGTCGTATCCGGAACATCCTCATCTGCCATATACCGACGATTATACATAAAAAGCAGCGTTTCAAAATAAACCGGTAATTGATAAACCTCTCCCTTATAGACTGCCGCGTCAAGCGTCATCGGCACGTATGCGGCATCCAGTGTCTGTCTGTCTATGAGACCGGTGATCGGCGCCAGTATTCCCATTTCTGCGTAGACGCCGATCTTATCATGGGCGAAGAAATACATGTCCGGCGCCGCCTTCGGATCGTTTCCCACCATTTTAAGCGCTTCCGTCAGATTACTCTTGTATTCCATCTGCACGGTAACATCGGGAACCAATGCCTTTAATTCTTCGAGCAATGCTCCGGACACCGCCTCTTCTTTATCATGCCAGATCACGATCGTGTTCTTTTCTTCTTCCGTCAGGGACGGCCCCTGTGCGCCGCAGCCGCATAACAGTCCCGACAGCACTGTGATCCATAATAAAAGTGTTATAATTTTTTTCATCTAACTTACTTTCCTTTCACTTCGCTCCGGCACAAGTCGGTAATGAAACATTTTCTTTCAGCCTAACCATGTCAGAGCAGTTTACTGCGCTCTGTTTTGTCTGTATGATTATGCGGACAGGACCGATCGTTTATGCTTTCTTTTTCTTTAGGATAAAATACGCTGCCAGTGCGATCACCGCAACACATACCACCACGATCAGAACAATAGTGCCTGTGCTGATTCCCGCCTCCGCTGTCTGTGCGTCTGCCGCCGCATCCACATCTACGGCTTCCGTCTGCTCTGCGCTCTCTCCTGCATCCGCAGCTTCCGTATCGCTTGCTGCCTCTTTATTGCTCACCGCCGCTGTATCCGCAGGTTTTTCGTAGAATACCTCATACGCTTCCGGTCCCGTCACGACCAGCCAGATATCTTTGCCTGTCTCCACAGAAATATCCGTCGTCTGCACGCTGCCCTCATTGCCGCTTACGATCACGGAGTTGATCCAGCCCGGCACCGACAGTGTCAGCCATCCTTCTTCCCCTGCCGCAAACGGTTCTCCCGGCCATGCCGCGAACGCATTCGTGCCGTCCGGTGCCGACCACGCCCACAGACAGGGTGTTTCCCAGTCAGCCGGAGCCTGCACGTTCACATGAATGTCAGGCGCGCTTACCGCATTCGGATCGTCATAGCTGAACTCGAAGCTGCCGTCCTCTTCCACCGTGATCCATAACTCGGCCGGATCTATTGCAATATCCTCCGTCTGAACCGAACCCTCGTTGGCGTTCACAATAACAGAATTAACCCAGACAGGCGCTTTGCCCGTATACCAGCCGTCTTCTCCCTGTTTGAATGCCTCTCCCGGCCATGCCGCAAAAGCGTTCGTACCATCCGGCGCCGACCATGCCCACAGACAAGGAGCTTCCCAGCTGTCCGGAACATCTACATGAATCTCAAACTTCTCCACATATTCCGGAATATCCCCCTTCGTCAGAGCCTCGTAGGATACCGCGGCATTTTCCGCATCTTCCACGGTGATCCACGCATTGCCACCTTCCAGAACCAGTTCTCCTGTCTGCACGCTGCCTTCGTTAGCGTTGACGATCACATGATCTGCCCATGAGGGTATCCATATATAATACCATCCTTCATTATCTGCATCCGCCTCTGTCTCTCCCCCCGGCCACGCTTCGAATGCATTATTGCCGTCCTCATCCCATGCCCAGACACAGGGAGCCTCCCAATCCCCGGGAACCTGTACATAAACCGCCGACCGCTCTTCCTCCGCATTTACGCTCATGGGCTTAATCAGAACCAGCGCCATTGCAAACGTGCAGATCAGCCATGTAAGCCTTTTCACTGCTTTTACCATAATAAAACCTCCTTATCGCTTGTTTGTATTTCATGCTTTTGTGCTTACAAGGAAAGTGTATCATCGAGGTTTCCTTACGGCAAACTTAATTTAAGTAACCGTTTTCCCGATTTTTTGCACTAATTTTACAATTTATGTTTCCTGTATTTGTGCAAAGAATATATTTTTTTGGCTAATATTTCTAATTATCAAAAATTTTGTGGAAAATATACAACCTAGTTTCCCTGAGTTTCCGATTTCATTTCCTGAAAGAAGGACAAAGATACACAGAATACACTTTCCTGTAAAATAGAAAACCTCCCCCGCGAAGATATCCTGACCCATATCTTCACGAAGGAGGCATATCTTCACGGAGAAGGCATATCTTCAGAATGATGCAAAGATCTCCTCCACTTCCCTGCATATACCCCGATTGACCAGACCACGCACCGTCGCCCGCTGCTCTTCCTGTTGATATTTATCATCATTTAGAAGCATACCGTAACAGAAAATCTTAGAGTAAATACTGAGCATTAAATATTTCATTTTATCCTCGGACGGTACTGCCCTGCCGCCTAATTCATCTTCCAGCACTTTTCTGATCACGTCTTCCGCCGGCACGACTCCCAGTTCTTTCTTCTCCTGCAGCAGCCTTCTGATCCAGCCGCTGACAGGAGAATTATCCGCCATCATATGCATCAGGCGAAATACACAGTTCGTCTTCGTCATCTGCCGCTCCATCGCAAGCAGTACATAATTGACTTTATCGCTAAGGGTTCGTTCCCCGCACACGCCATCGTACAACTGCCTGCAGAACATCTCCCCGTTATAGAAAAATGCCTTCGCAATCATTTCTTCTTTACCCGAAAAATATTCATAAGCGGTGCCCTTGCCGATGCCTGCCCTTCCGGTAATCTCCGCCACGGTAATATTATTGATGTCGGCCCCCTCTTCAAAAAGCGCCAGCACCGCCTGATAAATAGCCTTTTCTTTCGGTTGATATTCGTGATTCATTGTTATCATCCTTCTATTCTTCTCTGCCGTCAACGGCATTTATTCCTCCTCCGCGTCACGGGCTTTATCCTTCCTGCGCATAAAGATATCATAGATACAAGGGATTACAATCAGTGTCAGCAGCGTACCGTAAACCAGTCCGCCGATCGTGACGACGGACATGGGCTTCGACATATCCGCGCCCATATCATCGCTAAATGCCATGGTGCTCAGCGCCAGGATCGTAGTCAGCGCCGTCATCAGCACCGGTCTTATTCTCGTCCTGCCCGCTGTGATAATAGCCTCCCTTTTCTCCATGCCGCTTTCGCGAAGCTGATTGATATAGTCCACCAGCACGATACCGTTATTTACGATGATACCGGACAGCATGACGAAACCGATCAGTGCAATCACGCTCACTTCACTGCCGCTGATATACAGCCCCAGGAATCCCCCCGTAAACGCAAGCGGAATAGTGAACATGATGATAAACGGCGATAACAATGACTGGAACTGCGCCACCATAATCAGATACATAAAGATCAGCGCAAGCACAAGCATAAGGAACACCTGTTCCATCGCATCATTGATCGTCTCATTCTCACCACTCATCGTATAGCTGTAGCCGCTTGGCATGTCATAGCCTCGCAGAGCCTCTTCCACGTCTGCCGATACGAATCCGATATTATAGCCCTCCGCCACGGCCGCCGACACAGAGATATATCTTGTCTGATCGACACGGTTAACAGCCTTGGGCGCCTCCGTGCTCTCAAAAACAGCGATATCCGAAAGTCTGATCTTCTCTTTCGTTCCGTCCTGCTTCGTCCGGTCCAGTTCCAGATCTTTTACCAGCGCTCTCGTCAGTTCGATATCTCTGGCATGTCTGACGTATACGCTGTACTCTTCTATCTCGGTTTCCAGTGTGGTCGCGCTGGCGGCATCTGCCAGTTTCGCCTGTATCTGCTGGAAAACCTGTGCAACGGTCAGACCGTGTTCGATCGCCTGATCCCGGTCGATCAGAATGCGCAGTTCTCCCGTCGCCTCCTCCAGACCGTCCGACACCTCCGTGGTACCCTCCACGCCTTCCACGATCGCCGCGATATCCTTCGCGATCTCCTGTAACGTGTCTAATTCCCGTCCTTTGATCTGGATGGACACACCGCTGCCGCCAAGGGCGCTCATATCCATCGTAGAAGTCTCAATCGCCGCCTCCGCTTCACTTTCCTTAAGAATATCTGCAATATTCTGCTGAATCTCCCGTGCGATTACCAGATTGTCTTTCTCTTTATCTTCCTGCAGCGATATATATACGACAGTCTCATTGGTCGATACATTACCCCCGCCGGAAAGCATACTCAGGGAAGAAGAACTCGCCATGGCGCCGACGTCCACGACTTCTTCCATCTGCAGCAGCCGGTCCATAATCTCATCTGTCACGTCAGCCGTCTCACCAAGCGGCGTATCTTTCGGCAGCGTCAGTGTCATAGTAATCTGTGTACTGTCCATCTCCGGCATAAACGCGGTTCCTCTGGAAAATGACGCTCCGGCGCTGACCACCAGCAGTACCACCACCATGATAAGCACAACCGGCTTAAAGCGCAGCGCCAGCTCCAGTACTCTGCCGTACCCTTTCATCAGACTGCCAAATATTCTGCCTTCTTTCTTCGGCTGTACCCTGGAGAACATCCCCGCTGACATCGCAGGCACGACCGTCAGCGCAATCAGCAGACTGGCAAACAGAGAATAGGCGATGGTCAGTCCCAGATCCACAAATAACTGCCGGACGATACCCTCCGTAAAGACGATCGGCAAAAACACACAGACCGTCGTCAGCGTAGAGGCCAAAATGGCGCCCGCCACTTCACCGGCTCCCTGCACTGCGGCCTCCTTCGCTGAATATCCCTCGCTCCGCATACGGAATATGTTCTCAATGACCACAATGGAATTATCCACCAGCATGCCGACACCCAGCGCCAGACCTGACAAGGAGATGACATTCAGGGTAACGCCGCTGAAATACATGCACACGATCGCCGTGATCAGACTGACCGGAATCGAACACGCAACCACCGCCGTAGGGCGCCAGTCTTTTAAGAATACGATCAGGATCAGAACCGCAAGGATCGCACCGAACAGCACATTGTTGATAATGGAATCCATGACGAGATCTATGTAAATACCCTGATCCATCAGCGTGATCAGAATCAGATCCTCATTTTCTGCTTTCAACGCTTCAAATTTATCCAGAATCCTGTCGGAAACATCACCCGTCGAATATCCCGTCTGCTTCTGGATCGTTATCATAATGCCGGGCGCACCGTTTACATTCGCATAGATCTCATCTGCATTATCTGTCATGAACACATCCGCCACGTCTCCCAGCGTAATGATGTCCACCCCGTCCATCTCGGGATTGATCAGCGGCATTTTCTTAAGTTCCTCTATATCTGCCGGTTTATCACCCACTCTGACCAGATAGTCGATGCCTTCCTCTGTCACATAGCCTGCGGGCATGGAGAAGTTCTGTGCGGCAAGCAGGGATTTGACGGTATCCACCGTAAGGATGCCGTTCATATCCGCCTGGTCATAAGCATCTTCTCTTGCCTCTTCCAGTTCCTCTTCCCCGTCCAGGATCTGCTGCAGAGCATCTTTAAGCTGCTCCGCAGAATCGTTCAGCTGCTCTTCCCCGTCTTTGATCTGCTCCCATGCGGAGGCGATCTGCTCACGTCCGGCTTCCAGCTGCTCCTCACCGGCCTCCAGCTGTTTCTCACTTGCCTCTAACTGAGTCTCCGCCGCATTTAACTGCATCTCGCCGACGCTGATCGTCGTCTGGGCATTGGCGAACTCGATCGCCGCGGTCAGATTGCCCGCGTAGAGCTGATCCAGCGCCTTATCCAGCGACGCGATATTATCTTCAATCGTCTTAAGCTGTGACTGCATTGCGGAAACGGCTGCCGTCTGCATTTGCACCGTTGTCTCCAGTTCCGCCTTCTGGTCCTCCAGCGCCGCAATACCTTCCTCGCCGCCCATCGCCTCTATCGCGGCATTCATGGCATCCTTCACCGACACAAGCGCCGCTTTGAGTGCACCGACCGTCATGCCGCTGATATCACCGGCCTCCATCTGCAGAAGCTGCGCAATGGTTTCCAATGTCCCCGCCGGCAGCATAGGCAATATGTTCTCTACTGTCAAATCCTGTGAATCCTGTGAAGGAACGCTGTCCAGCATCGTTACAAGCGTATCAATGCCATCCACCGCCTGCTTTGCCTCGTTATATTTCTCTATTCCTTCGTTGATCTGATCGATTCCCTTCTGTGCACCCTCGATGGTCGCCTTGGCCGTCGCGATCTCCAGCGTCAGATGCATCTTCGTCGCTTCCAGTTCCGTCTTTGCCGTCAGGATCTTCGTCTCCGCCGCCGCAAGCTGGGCAGTTGTCTCGCTCTTCTTGTTCGTAAGCTCCTTTTTCCCCTCTTCCAGCTTCGACTTGTTCTCGGCAATCTCATTCTTGCCATCCTGCAGCTTCTGTTTATTATCCTCTATTTCCTTCGTACTGTCGGCCAGTTCCTGCTCACTGTCCACAAGTTCCTGTTTACTCTCTTCCAGTTCCGTCCGCGCCTTGGCCAGTTCCTCCTGACCGTCATACACTTCCTGCTTCCCGTCGGCAAGCTCCTGCTCGGCGTCTTTCATCTCCTCATCGATATAGGCAAATACCTGCTCGTTGATCGCATCGATCTTCTCCTGCCTGATTATGACATTGACGCTCTCCTCAAACAGACCCGTCGCGCTGGCAGATGCAACACCCTCTATGCTTTCCAGTTCCGGAATCACCAGATTCTGCGTCATCTCACTGACCTGCGCATCCGACATCTCCGTATTGCCGACCGCTGCGATCATAACCGGCAGCATGTCAGGATTCAGTTTCATAATAATCGGGCTACCGACAGAATCATCCCAATAACTCTTGATCTGATCCAGATTCTCTCTGATCTCCAAAGAGACGGCGTTCATATCCGCCGACTGTGCAAATTCCAGGATCACCGTAGAATAGTTCTCGCTGGAAACAGAACTGATTCCTTCGATGTTGCTGACCGTAGCCATGGAAGCCTCCACCGGCTTTGTCACCACCATCTCCACGGTTTCCGGACTGGCCCCGGGATACGGCGTCATGACGATAACATACGGCAGACTGATACTCGGCAGCAGATCCGTTGACATCTTCATAAATGAAACCACACCCAGAACGATCACCAGAATAACCGCAACCAGTACTGTATAAGGTTTTTTGACGCTGAATTTTCCCAACATAATATGATGCTCCTCTTCCCTGTCTGTTTTCATGTAATAACTGATAACGCTGCTGCAATATGCTTCCGTCCGACTGGTCGGTCGGCTGCTTTCTCAGTATATTTAGAAAGTGAATCTCTGTCAATCGTTCCGCATAATATTTATACTTTTTTAACAAATAAATAAAATGCGGGCGGTCCTTTCATCTGACCGCCCGTGTATACATACCTTATATAATTTCCAATGCTGCATCCGGCTCCTGCTTCCTGCCTGCTACTGCAGCTTCATTACCGCATTCTGTTCACCGCCGCGCAACACAAACTCGATCGTGTCGATCGAAGATGACTGCGGCACCTCAACGATACTGACCAGTTCCACACCAGAGCCTGCCGACACTGTCTCGTCATAGGTCTGCATATCGTTCAAAAGCATCGTCGCCAATGCTCCCTGACTGGATTCGCCATTGACCGATATACGAAATCTCGCTCCATATCCGAGCATATTCAATACCTGATCCGAAGAACTTGTGTTGGTCGCCGTGAATTTTAATACAAGAAGCTGCATGCCCTCCGTCGCGTCCATCGCAAAGAAAAAATCGTCCCCCTCCGCATTCGGCGGGTAATTCTGCACAAGCTCATACCCCGTATACTGGAATGTGAAGTCTGGAATCCCGTAGTATTCTTCTACCGTGGCAGGTACGACAGCCGCCTCTTCATCCTGACTGACATCTACTACCTGTGTATCATCCGCAGGTGTCTCTTCCTCCGGTTCTGCCTGCGCGGGTTCCTCCGTCTCTTCGGGTTCTTCCTCCTGCACCGCCTCTGCCGTCTCGTACACAGTCGTGTCAACCAGACGACTGCTGTGATATTTATCATATTTCAGTAATACACCCACTGCATACTCTGAAATCAAATCCATCTCTTCCTGCGTCAGCTCAGGCACCGCAGACCCGCACCCGGTCAACAGCACCGCCGCCATAATGCCGCACACTAACTTACATGCTCTTCTCACATCTAACCTCCATGTCAGAGCAATTTATTGCGATGATACACGTCAGGAACATGGCGTTTTCCGAAGGAATACTCCGTTTCCCGACTGCGCTCAAGGCATATCCCGGCTCCGACTCAAACTGCTTTCATTATTATACCGTAATATCTACACAATTGTCCAGTGTAAACCAAAATTCCACACCATTATCATAATTAATGACACCATATTCCTGATTCATGGACTCCATAATTGCCTTGACGATCGACAGTCCGATCCCGTTGCCGCCATATTCTCTCGTCCGTGCCTTATCCACTTTATAGAACTTTTCCCAGATATGATCCAGACTTTCCTCCGGAATCGGACTGCCGGTATTGAAGACAGAGACTCTTACACGCTTATCCTCTTCCCGTATTCTGATATCTATGATCTTATCGCCCCGGGCATAATTAATTGCATTCGTAAAATAGTTCATAAAGACCTCTTCTACCCGGAATTCATCTCCCCATACATGGATCGTATCGTAATCCTCCATGCGGACAGACACCCCTTTCTGTCTGATCAGGATCTCCGCGGAAGCTATATAATTTCTGATCAGCGCAGTGACATCGAACCGCTCCATATTCACGATCTCATTGCCGAATTCCAGCTGGTTCAGCGTAAGCAGCCTTTTGACCATCGTATTCATCTTCGCCGCTTCATCTATGATGACACTGCAATAAAATTCCCTGCTTTCCGCATCCTCGTTGACACCCTCCTGCAACCCCTCCGCGTATCCCTGAATCAGCGCGATCGGCGTTTTCAGTTCGTGCGTCACATTAGCCAGGAAATCTTTACGCATCTCGTCAATCTGCTCTTTTCTCTCGATATCCTTAAGCATCTCATTGTTAGCGGTCTTCAGCTCGGAGATCGTCGTCTCGAGTGTCTCCGACAGTTCGTTGATGTTATGGCCCAGCACCGCGATCTCTGTCCTGTCCCTGCCGGTATACTTCGCGTTAAAATCCAGATGCTTCATTCGCTCCGATATTTTCGCCAGTTCCAGAATCGGTTTCGTAATACGGTTGGAAAACCACAAGACTAACAGTGCGCTCACGCCGATCGCCAGCACGCCCACATAGGTTAAGAAGTGGTTCGAGATGGATACACTCTCCCTGATTCCTTCCAATGCGCTTCTGAGCATAAAGAGAGAGCCGTTATCCAGCATCCCCCACATCTCAATATATTCCGTCTGCGTCCGTCCGTCCGTAACGATCTGCATCTTATAATTGTCGTCCTCCCGCAGAACCGCCTCCGGATCAACTCCTATAATAATATTATGCAGAAGCCGCTTGATGACAAAATCAGAATCCGGCATCGACGTTTTGATCATCTCGGAATCACTGTCCGCTACCAGAACGTTAATATTATATTTACCGCATATCTTCTGTAGTTCAATATCATAATCCTCTGTCGTGATATCTCCCGCATTGGACGCTCCATTGATACTGTTATACGCACCGATCAGCGCATTGATCTTATTATTGATATAATATTTTTCAAGCAGCGTCGTGTTAAGCAAAAGGCACATGAGGATCGTACCCGTAATCAGCGATATAAAAATGATCCCGAAATGCCTTCTTAAAGAGTATTTCATAAACCTTTCCTGCTTTCCTGATGTTTACCCGTCCACACAGACCCGGCGCCATGCAGCTGGCGCAAAATACGGATGTGAGAAGATACCGGTGTCTTCTCACGCTAACCTCCATGATTCCGCTTCGCGGAATCTCAAATCAATGCGGAGAATGTCCGTACTTTGGGCATTCTCCTGTGTGAGATGAAGTTGCAAAGCAACTTCTAGAACTTCTTCACGAAGCAGCCTCTGCTGCGAGTGATTTAGAAGTTCTTCTCACACTATTCCACTTCGAATTTGTATCCCATGCCCCAGATTGTCTTAATCAGTTCTCCCTTGACGCCCATCTTGCTGCGCAGTTTTTTCACATGCGTATCAATCGTCCTTGCATCCCCGAAATAATCATAATTCCAGACACTGTTCAGAATCTTCTCCCTGGACAGGGCGATTCCTTTATTTTCCATAAAATATGTCAACAGTTCAAATTCCTTATAGCTCAGTTCGACAGGTTCTCCATCGACGGACACACTGTGCGCCGCCTTATTCACGGTAATCCCGCCTGCTTCCAGCACTTCGTCCGCGCTGATCTGGCTGGTTCTGCGCAGAATCGCCTCCACTCTTGCCACGAGGATCTTCGGGCTGAATGGCTTTGAGATATATTCATCAACACCCAGTTCAAATCCAAGCAGTTCGTCCCTCTCGTCAGACCTTGCCGTCAGCATGATGATTGGCACTTTAGAATACTCCCGGATTTCTTTACACACCTGCCAGCCGTCCATCTTCGGCATCATGACATCCAGAATAACGAGCGCAATGTCATTCTGCGCAAAGAAAATATCTACCGCCTGCGCGCCGTCCTCCGCCTCCACAACATCATAATTGTTCTTTGTCAGGAAATCTCCCACCAACTTTCGCATACGGCTCTCGTCATCTACTACAAGAATCTTCAATCGTTCCATACTAATCCTCTTTCCGGAGCGTTTACGCGACAGACGACACAAATCTCAAGTATATGTCTGCCATCAAGCAAATTTGTGACGCTCCAGCACAAATATAGCTTATCTCCGACTCTGACGCAGACTGCCAAACTATACTGTATATAGTATACGACATAAATATGTAAAATTTGTGATTTTCAAATAAAATTATTGGTAAAATTAGATTATCTCTTTAGAAATTCTTATATGTCGGAATAGCCTGTATTCGCGGGCTTTTCCGGCAGTTTAGATATGGGGAGAAGTTCACATATACCCTCATAAACCTTTAGGTTTCCTCCTGGGTGGTAGTAAAAGAAGTAGTAAATCCGTCTGCGGCTATGCTGCAATCAACCTTTCCATTTCAGCCTTTGCGGAAGCGAATGTTGCGTGTGCGTAATAGTTCAGCGTCATGGTAATGTTGGAATGTCCCATGATATACTGTAACGCTTTCGGGTTCATGCCCGCATTGGCTAAGTTGGTGCAGAATGTATGGCGCAGGGTGTGGGGTGTCATTACTTTGGGTAACGCTTCCTCATGGCACTTGTTGTACTTCTTCGTAAGCCCCGGAACATGGTCGCATAACGTTTTTCACTATCTTTTTTGACAAATCAGTAATTTGCCCCGGCGTATCAGTTTTCATTTCTGTTACGCTTTAGAATGCCATTTTCGGGGGGGGGTAGCAATATAAATCCTTATCTCCTGTCAATCCCATGTTTGCAAGCCGCCAAAAACAAGTTGAAAAGGCTCCCTAACGCTCAAAGCGGAATTTCAATATGGATTCTATCAGTCTTGCTTTTAGCCTGTCTTGTGTATCGTCATTGATACGCCCCTTATACATAGACAGATATTTGATGTGTGCGGTATAATGCCGCAATACTGCGTACACTGCTTCCGGCTCTCCGGCAACGGCTTTTTCAATTACTTCAAAAGGTATCAGCTTTTTGTTCCTCATGTTCCAATCTCTCCCATTCTCTTTTCAACTGTTTCAGTGCAACATTTCTCCTGCGGTTTATCGAACTTCTGCAACGCCCATACAGTCTGCCGATTGCTTCATCACGATAACCAATGAAGTAATAAAGCAGCAGGACTTCCCGCTTTAATTGCGGCAATTTTGATAATGCCGTTGCTAACTGCTCACCATCAACTATCACTTTTTTTCCCAGGACAAGAAATACAGTCGGTTTGTCCTGTTTTTCAAAGTAGCTGTCCATAGCGGACTGTTAAAAATGTCTTTCTGACATTAGGTGGTCAAGTGATATTTCCCGTTCCTCTTTCCGCTTCAAATCCCGCCATGCGTTGATTGCTTCATGGCGCAGGACAATCTTACAGAACGCATTGAACCCATACTCGATATGTTCCATGAACTGTTCAGAATATCTTATTTTCTCACCCCCTCTTCCCAGTAGGGGGCTATTACAGCAAACGCCCATACAACAAAAAGCTGCACAGGCATTTGGGTAATATGAGTTATTAAGACATACTAAATAATATGATAGTTCATACTCATAGGCAAAAATCCCGTTTCATAAGACAAATTTTTTTTAACAAATCAATGACTGATGAATTTTGTTGATACAGTTTGCATTTCATGGCGGCTAACTCCTTTAGCCGCCATATCTTTAGGCAAAGATTCTCGCTTCTTTACTAAAAGAAACGGCGGCTTTGATTTGTCAAAAGCCACCGTGTAAGAATAGGCGTGTGAAAAGACCTCTGCTTGACGACGGCTTTTTTTCTTTTGCCGTCGTGCGGCAGATTATTATTCTATATTCATTTCTAAATGCCCTGTAAAGTTGTTTCCAATAACGCCAATATAGTTTCCGCCTTCCGGCAATGTTATTGTTTTGGAATAGCTGCCAGTTGCTTCAAGCAGGATTATCGGATCATCACTGCCAGAAATCCAAAACACTTGCGCTGTTCCCTCGGTAATTTCCAAGTCGCAGGAAACAGAAATATCTTTGCCGTTTTCACGCTCGATAGAAGTTCCACCAAAAAGATATTCTGTTTTAGAAAAGTCCTTATAATCTGCCGTATAAGTCCCAGTATAGCAATCTTCCCCATATGCCCGATTCCCTTTCAGCGAAAAATCGCTTGTGAGTGCTGTATTTCCAGCTGTTTGGACAACATTATTATACTGATCTAAGATTTCATCTTTTGAACACCCTGTAAGTGTCAAACTAAATATCAAAACACTTATTGAAAGGAAATGGAAACGTATTCTCTTATAGCACATGTCATCAGCCTTTCTATTTTTAATTCCAAACCTATAACCGCCCTTATTCACTCGTTGGCGCTGTATAGTTGCTCTGCACAGCAGCAGGAAGTTCATCATATTGCACCTCTTTCCATTCAAGAACACCTCGGATCGGCATTACCGTTAAACGGATAAAAGCTCCCTCTTTCAATTCCTTTGATGTTCCGAATGTAATGTCTTTTCCTTTTCCATTCTCATCATAAGAAAATAAAGTGTATGAGTAATCCATACTTCCACTAAAGTTAATTACACCGCCTTTTGATTCGTTCTGTTCTATTTTACTGTTATCAATCTGTGAATAGTAGTATGTGCTGCCAGTTCCCAAAAGGAACCACATACAAAAACCAATAAAACCTACAACAATTATTACAACTACCGCAATCCCAATAGACAATTTTTTCTTCATTCCTATATCCTCCGCTTACCAACCTTTTTTTGTTATTGTTTTTTTGTGCTTTTTTGCTGCCTTGACTGGCACGTTTCCTTTTGCAGTGAATACAAGAACAGCAGTAATCATCAATACGGAAATCATACTAAACAGACAGATTAACACATTCCAATGTACAGCCGGATCGTAGCTTCGGTAGCTGATCAAGCCTAAACTTGCAGTAACAGGAT
>CAJTPS010000028.1 GCA_910578555.1 uncultured Lachnospiraceae bacterium | reverse complement strand
TTTTATAATTTAGGCAACTTGGAGAGGTGATAAATGGATTTACCTTTCAGAGCTGATACTAATTTATCTCTCTTTTATTTTCCTATTCTAAATGGTATAATATTATATAGAAAGTGGGTGAAAAAGTGGCTTTACATATTGACGATTTAAGAAAACTATGTACAGACGATACTGTTATAATGACTGCACATGTAATAAAACGATGTAAGGAAAGAAACATTGATTCAGACAGTCTTATAAAAGTCATTATGCAGGGCGAAATCATAAAGCAATATGAAGACGATAAACCGTTCCCTAGCTGTTTATTATTGGGAATGTCAATAGATAGCAGATACTTACATGTAGTCGTTGCAAGTGATAACATCAATCTGCATATAATAACGGCATACTATCCAAGCATTGACGAATGGGAACCAGACTTCAAAACCAGAAAGGGGCGTTGAATATGAATTGTTTCACTTGTGGCAGTAATCATATGATTGAAACATCAACAATCTATGTGGAGAAATTAAAAAGCGGTATCTTGATTGTCAAAAATGTTCCATGCAGGAAATGTTCCCAGTGTGGCGAGGAATTTTTTTCAATGGCAACCATGAAGGAGATTGAGAAATTAAGCAGGCAAGCCGAAGATATCATCAGTGAAGTTATGATCATTGATTACACTAGGGCGGCATAAAAGCAAAAAAACGTATTCAAGAGGGAATGAAGGTAGTGCGTCTTTTCATTCCCTCTTTTTCCATTCTGCTTTGGCACCGTCCGCTGTGTCAAGGGTTGCCCTACGGCGTATCGCTTCGCTTGCCCCTTGACACGCTATGTTTCACTCAAACAATCCCGTTTAGCTTATATATTGCTTAAACTGTTTTCCATTGAAGACACGTTGAAGACAACGCACTTTCCTCCTTGATTTTATGGGCTTTTTCAGACGCTTTTGGGTTCGAGTCCCGTCTCGCGCTCTTTGAAAAAGTGCGGAAACGTTGAAAAAACAGCGTTTCCGTTTTTCGTTGTGTCTGCGGATTGGCAGATCGCTGTATACAGCTATATTATTTCATGCCGATATCGTTTATAATATCTGCAGACGCCACAAAAGGAAATATGACTGGAAGGGATCATATCAGGTTAATCTATCGTCAAGGCGGCAGCTCCTTTTATTTATGGCGCAATACAATGGCAGTTATCACCGGGAGGCGGAGGAATACTATGTTACAGATCGCAGTCTGTGATGATGAGCAGTTTTATCGCGATAGAATGAAAAAACTGCTGGACAAATATATGCGTACAAATGCTCTGCCGTGTGCGCTGCATACCTTTCTGTCCGGAGAGGAACTTATAATGCAGTGTGAGGGCGGCATGAAGTTCGATATTGTATTTCTGGATATCAATATGGAAGAACTGGATGGACTCAGGACGGCGGAGCGGATACGTGCCTGTCAAAGTGATACCTATATCGTGTTTGTGACGGCATTCATAGATTATGCGCTGGAAGGGTATAAGGTGAACGCGGTCCGTTATCTGATGAAGGATAATCTGGAGGGTGCACTGGAGGAATGTATGAAAGCCGTCCTGCAGAAAATGCAGGTCGCGCAGGTGTCGTTTACGTTTCTGGAGGGGGAAAAGAGACTGTATACGGATTCTATTCTGTATGTGGAGAGCAGAGGACACAAATCCTTTTTTCATTATATGGAGGCAGGCAGGGTGGTCTATCAGATTTACAGTAAACTGGATGAGTTGGAACAACAGATGGAGGGACATTATTTCCTGCGGATTCATAAGAGCTATCTTGTAAATATGAAGCATATTCGAAAAGTGAGCAATTATATGGTATTTCTGGATACGGGGGAAGAACTTCCGGTTCCGCGTCCGAGGTTTCAGAGGGTCAAAGAGGCGTTTGTGGATTATAAAGGAGCGATGTGATGGGAGAGACGGCAGGGCTTATCATCAGGAGTATTTTCTTGTCTTTGGTTATGGGTATAAGCGCTCATACATTTTTCGAGACCGTTGCGGTGAGACGTACATTCCGGCATGACCGGATGAAATATACGGCGGTTATGGCGTTTACGGCAGGATTTATGGTGATTGCAGTCACGAAAATACCGCCGTATATCTTACAGCCGGTACGGGTGATCGCAGTGGTCTTTCTTGTGGCACAGATCTATTTTCAGATCAGTGTCATGAAGGATCTGATGTTATCGATAGTGTTTTGCGGAATTTACTGGCTTATGTCTGCAATCCTTTTTTCTATAGTTTACATAACTCCTTCCATAGAGAGTGTACAAGTGCTCGATATGATGGAGCCAATCATGGACATTGTCTATTTATGCCTGATGTGGACATTCCGTTTCTGGTGCCGACGGCATGTGCGCGGTCTGTCAGGGATACAGTGGTGGAAATTCGGGCTGTTGTCGCTGGCGGGTATTGCAGTAAGTATTGCGGTCGCTATGCAGGCGCCGGCGTCCGGTACAGGAGAGGGTTATGTGAGGCTGGCGTTACTGATCGGGTTTGCCGGGGTGTATGTACTGGTAATACACTATATGGTCAACATGCTGGAGAAGGAATCTGAAATGCAGGAACTGCGGATGGTACACGAGCGGACACAAAACCAGATGAATCTGTATCAGAGCATGAAGGAGCGCTATGAGCAGCAGAGGCGTTTATCGCATGATTATAAGAACCAGCTAAGCTGCATTCAGGGAATGATTGAAAACGGGCAGATACAGGAGGTGCTTCGATATATTTCCGGGTTGAACGGGAGTTTTTGTCAGGGAGAGATGTGCGTGAACACGAATCATGCGGTAGTCAATATCATGTTGAACCGGAAGTATCAGGAGGCGTGCAGGCAGGGAATTGTCATGACGATGGTGTCCGGCGATCTGTCGGGGATCACGATCGGGGAGGAAGAGATAGTGACGCTGCTCGGCAACCTTCTGGACAATGCAATAGAGGCGTGCGAGAGGCTTGCACAGGGCAAAGTCATACAGTTTAAGATGGTTGTGGAGGACGACAGCCTCGTTTTATCCGTCCGCAATCCGGTAAAGGAAGCGGTGCGGATCAGGGATAACAGGATCGTGACGGGCAAGCGGGATAAAGAAAAGCATGGAATCGGTCTGCTGAATGTGGATTCCGTAATCAGGAGAAATAACGGGACAAGTGTATTGAAGTGCGAAGATGGATGGTTTACTTTCGCCGCGATGATTCCGGTAGGGCGGGCCGGTGAATAGCGTTTCGGGGAATGCCTGAAGTGCGGCACATTTTCTGCAGAGATTATTTTAGTGCAGTAAAATTATGACGATGGCATGAGGTTAACATAACTTAATGTTTTGGCAAAAAAGGCGCTGCGGCGTCTTTTTTTGCTGCCGTACCGTCGATTCCTGGCGTGCCTGTTGAACCGTGGAAATACAGGAAATATAATAACAGCACAGGAAAAGAAGTGCATAAGACAGTTGAAGCCGTGCGGATCGCCGATAGGGCGGTTAAGAACGCGGAGTGCTTCGGAACGGAGGAAATGATGCTGAAAACGAAAAAAATAATCGGTAAAAGGGAAATGAAAAGTGAAGTAAAACGGAAAGGAATGAAAGGGATCCTTCGGATCATGCCGGCTTTGATAAGTCTGCTGTTGAGCGCATGCGGTGTTCCTGCGGAGGGTGCTGCAGGCGGCGGTGCCCTGTCCGGACAGTCTCTTACTGCCGCACAGGCGGCAGATTGCATGATGGAGAGCATGAAGGCAATGGATCTGGATATGTTTAATGCATGTACGGATAACTATAGATCGACGGAATATAACTGGATCGGATTTCCGGTAAGAAGCGAATACCGTGTTTTTAACGAACTGCTGCAGCCGGGTGTGAAGCTGGGAAAACAGAAGGAAAGATATGAATTTCATCACAAACTGTATGAGAAGATGATGGATCATATGACATGGGAGATGATCAGTGTCGGAGAGGATCAGGATCAGGCGGAAATCGTGATGGAGATTACGAATCTGGATATGAACGGCGTGATGGGCATGTACGAGATGAATCTTATGGAAAAGATGATCGCAGGTGAGGGAACGGGCCTGGGGGAGATGATCAGGGAACTGTCGAGCATTGCCGACGAGGACGGCAGTCTGCTGACACTCATAGAATCCTGGGATCAGGACAAGACTTGTACGCTTGAAGTGACAGTCACTGCAGAACGGAGGGATGGAACGTGGATCATCCATCTCGACGACGCACTGCTCAATGCCTGCATGGGGAATATCGATGCGGGAGAATATACGGAGGAAGTACAGCAGAAAATCAGGCGGCTTGAGGCAGAGCAAGATGAGAAGCTGGACGAGTGGGCGGAAGACTTCAGCGATAGCGTGGAACGATGGGTGGACGGCCTGTTTGGGGAGTGAGACAAGTAATTGAGAACAGTTCAGCCTTCGGCTTCACTGTTACGCAATTTATCTTATATTTAAAAATATATTGAATTCATGAAACAAAACAGATAATATGGAGTGTCTAATATTTCAGTAAGAAGCACAGGAGCGTGCCGTAAGCCGGCAGTCTGCATGCGGCGCGCTTTTGCGGATTCAGTAACAGGAGGTGAAATATTTTGCACTTTTTTTTCGCGCAAAAAGAAGAAAAGAATCAGGATCTGATAGAGCAGATTATTCTGGAAAACTACAACTGTTATTATCGTCTGGCATACAGTTATGTGCATAACGAAGAAGATGCCGGCGACATTGTGCAAAATGGAGCATACAGGGCGCTGAAAGGCAGCCATACGTTGAAACACCCGGAGTATGCACAAAGCTGGGTGTACCGCATCATGTTGAATGAATGCTTCCGGTATTTGAAGCAGCCTAAGTTTCTATCCTATGAAGCCGTGCAGGAGGAAAAGGGATTTGACATGGGATATACGGAGGACCGATATATGAATATCGACCTCATGCAGGCTCTCGATTCTCTTCCGGCGCAGGACAAGGCAGTTGTGATATTAAGGTTTTTTGAAGATAAGAAACTGGAAGAGATCGCGGATATTCTCGAGGAAAATGTTAATACGGTCAAGAGCAGGTTATATCGCAGCATGAAAAAGCTCCGTAATACCCTTGCAGCAGATTCTGATGAGTACACATATCCTTTAAACGCAGGAAAGGAGGCGCAGCATGACTTATAATTTTCCGGAGGCAAAGGAAGAAAATGTTTTGCTGGAAAAAGAACTTCAGGCATTAAGAAACGAATATCGAAAGCAGGAAATGCCAAAGGCACAGATAGAACTGCTTTGCAAAAAAATGAAGGAGGCGAAGAAAGTGGAGAAGAGAGAGAAGAATGAGAGAAGAATTATAAAAACAGCGGCGGCTGCAGCTGTTATAGCAGGTATCTTTGTTGTTTTACCGAATACATCCGCTGCAGTTGCGCACGCGATGGAGCAGATCCCTGTGCTCGGCCGGCTTGTGGAGGTTGTGACATTCCGCAATTACGAATATGAGACGGAGAGAAACAGGGCGGATATAGAAGTGCCTGAGATCAAGCCGGTGGAAACAGGTGAAAGTACAGCTGATAACAACGGGGTGCAGGAGAAACTGGACCGGACAACCGAGGAGATCAATGCCGAGATCCAAAAGATTACGGATGACCTGATCCGGGAATTTGAGACAAATCTGGATGAAGAGATGGGGCATCAGGATGTTATTGTGAAGAGCGAAGTACTGGCAACCACGCAGGATTATTTTACACTGAAACTGATCTGTTATCAGGGTGCAGGCAGCGGCTATCAGTGGAATTATTTCTATACGATCGACTTTAACACAGGAGAGCGTCTGAAGCTGAAAGATATTTTCGTGGAAGGAGCGGATTATATTACGCCGATCAGCGAGAATATTAAAGAACAGATGCGGGAACAGATGGCGGCTGATGAGAATGTGTACTACTGGCTGGATGACGAAATAGAAGAATGGAATTTTAAAGCTATCACGGATGAGACGTCCTTCTATTTAAATGAAAAGGGGAATGTAGTCATCGGATTTAACGAAGGAGATGTTGCGCCCATGTATATGGGAACGGTGGAATTTGAGATTCCAGGGGAAGTGCTGGCCGGGATACGGAAATAGAGGGCGGCAGTTTACACCCATGCCCGACTTCGCATCAGAGGTAGCCGAAAACCCGAAGCTATGATATAATAGCCGCAAAAGAAAAACAAGCGACGCGAAGCGGCATTTGTTTTTCTTGCGGCGTTAACGAGCAAAGGTCCGACGAAGTCGGACAGGGGGCGCGAAAGCGCGGGTTTGCGAGTATTATGATGAAGGCATTTGCGAAAAACAAGCGACGCGAAGCGGCATTTGTTTTTCAAAAGAATCGAAGATTCTTTATGGATGAATAGGAAATCGGGGAGTACACGTATGCACAATGAATTGACAAAGCAGGACATCAAGAAGATGGAGGAAGAGATTGAATACCGCAAGCTGGTGGTGCGCAAAGAGGCGCTGGAGGATGTGAAGACGGCGCGGGCGCACGGTGATCTGAGCGAGAACTTCGAGTACCATGCGGCGAAGAAGGTCAAGAACCAGAACGAGAGCCGCATCCGCTATCTGGAAAGGATGATCAGGACGGCAGTCATTGTCTCCGACGAGTCGGCGGAGGACGAGGTCGGCATGAATAATACGGTGGAAGTCTACTTCGAGGAAGACGATATGGTGGAACGGTATAAACTGGTAACCACGGTCCGCGGTAATTCACTGGAAGGGCTGATCAGCACGGAATCCCCTCTGGGCAGAGCACTGCTCGGCCATAAGGCGGGAGACCGGGTCTACGTGGAAGTGAACCCGGGCGCCGGATATTATGTGGTGGTGAAAGCCATTGAGAATACGGTCGATGACGGAACTGATAAATTGAGGAGTTTCTGACGAAGATGAATAAGACCTCTGTCCGCAGATAAAAGCTTCTGCGGACAGAGGTCTTGCCGGTTTGTGAACGGGGCGTCACCGTGCTTTCTTTTTGATCGGAATCCGGCAGGGGAAAACGGCCCATGTAAAAGCAGGAATCGTTATTACCGTAAATCCGTCGGGAATGTCTCGGGCGGAATTGTAAAGATCGGCAATCAGATATTCAAAGTTTTCGTTTCCCATCTTCGGGTTGATATTGATCCCGAACATGCCGCAGACGTACTCGCCCTTGCCGGAAGCGTAGTGCTCCTGCCAGAATGCGGGGATGTCCTGATTGGCGTTCTCGTAGTGAAAATTTCTGGAGACGCCCAGAACGCTGAAGGCCTCCTTGGCTGTAATACGATAGTCCATAGCATAACCACTTTTCAATGAAATTGATAATTGTAACGGTGCGAAAGCCTTGCACATATTTACCTGCCCGATAGGTAGAAATTTGGCTTTTTCTTTACAAAAAAAGTTCAGATATATCAGTTAGTAACTTATTTCAATTTAATTTCTACTTTGTAATATTTTAAAAAATATGGTACAAACAAAAGAGCCCCTATTATCAAAATCATCCAACCAATATATGTTCCTTGATTTTCAGGATAAAAAAAATTTATAGCTAAATGAACTGGACATAGAATAATTGCAATCACTCCCCATAATATTTCCAATTTTCTTTTCATCTTGTTTGCTTGCTCTTTGTGTTTCTGTAATTCCACCAAATTTTGTTCTGCCTTTTTTTGATAATTTTCCATTATAATCCTTTCTCCTGATAACAATTCGTTTACATTTATTCCAAGAATGTCACATAGCTCCATCATTATCGATACATCTGGACAGCTTTTTCCTGTTTCCCATTTTGAAACCGCCCTATTACTAATGTTAAGCTTTTCTGCCAGCTGTAACTGAGTAAGATTTTTTTCTTTACGACATTCTGCAATAAATTTTCCAATTTTTTCTTGATTCATTTCTTACCTCCTAGTTTTATCATACATAATAGGTATTTTTTTGGAAGGAACTATTGGCTGATTCTCTAATTCAACCATCAGTTGACTACTAGCACATCGAATAATTAATGCCGGCTATTCTTTATCTTTTTTTGCCTGTAGTTTTTTGTCAAACATTTCAATGTGATATTTTAACCGCATAATTTCATCATCTATCTGTCTGCAATTAATAACCACCTGTAACTTTTCTTTTATATGTTCAATAATCTGAATAATCTCAACTTTTGAGACAGCGCTTCTTGTGATCTCCCTCAAGTGATTACAGTATATCTTCCGGCAGACGCCTTTGTCCCGATATAGTTTGCTTTGTTTAGTCCCTGATCCGCATTGCAGGAGGGGTGTTTTTCATTATATTTATCATGGATGAGCCGGCGTGTCAAAAGGCAATCAGGTAATCCGGTGCGCTGCGGGTGCAGATGCCATAAGCCGGACAAGTGTCATAAATGGGACATCCCCCGCATATATCATACAAAAGCCTATAGGCGGTGCGGGAGGTATAAGCATGTATGAGATGAAGACGGCGGCGGAAGTGCTTCGCCTGCTTGAGACAGATAAGGATAACGGGCTCGGACGCAGGGAAGCGATGGAGCGCAAGACAAAATACGGAGCGAACAGACTGAAGGATCAGGAGAAGAAGAGTGTGGGGCAGATGATTCTGGAACAGCTCAACGATCCGCTGATCCTGATTCTGGTGGTGGCGATGGCGATTTCTCTCATGCTGCATGAAATAGGGGATGCAATAATTATTGTTACGGTAGTAGTTTTAAATGCGACAGTGGGTATTATACAGGAAGGTAAGGCAGGTAAGGCGGTAGAAGCGCTCAAGAAAATATCTTCTCCGCAGGCGGTCGTACTGCGGGAAGGAAAGCGTGCCAAAATACCGGCGGAGGATCTGGTACAGGGGGATATCGTACTGCTGGAAGCAGGTAATATGATACCGGCAGACCTGCGGCTGCTTGATACACAGGGAGTATGCATAGAAGAGTCTACCCTTACAGGAGAGTCTGTGCCGGTGGAGAAGGATGCCGGTTATACGGTGGAAGTGCAAGGGGACAATAGTAACCCGAATATGGCGTACATGTCCACTTACATGACCAAAGGACGCGGTAAAGGGGTGGTGGTCGCCACCGGTATGGATACGAAGATCGGGCACATCGCCGATATGCTGCACAGTAATAAGGAAAAACTGACGCCGCTGCAGGTTAAACTGGGAGAACTGGGTAAAGTGCTGAGCTTACTGGCGGTGGGCATCTGTGTGTTTCTGTTTATTGTCGCGGTTCTACAGAAACGTGACGTAGGAGAAATGCTGCTGACTTCCGTGTCGCTGGCAGTGGCGGCTGTACCGGAGGGGCTTCCGGCAATCGTGACGATCGTGCTGGCACTCAGCGTCTCCAGGATGGTACGGGCCAGGACGATCGTGCGCAAGCTGTCTTCAGTGGAGACGCTTGGCGCCGTCGAAGTGGTCTGCTCTGACAAGACGGGTACGCTCACACAGAATAAGATGACAGTGACGGAATGTTATGTAGAAGGCAGACTGGTGACGCGGGAGCAGCTGACGGATTTCTTTGCGCGGGCGGCCGGCGGCGGGAGATCGCAGGAACGGCAGTCGGTTCAGGCAGGGTATGGCACGGAACGCAGGCATTTCATGCTGGGTTGTCTGCTATGTAATGACGGAATGCTGATCGGGGAAGATAAGATCGGTGATCCTACGGAACTTGCGCTTCTGTATATGGCGCGGGCGTGCGGAGCGGATATAGAAGGTCTCAGAGAAACATATCCCCGCATTGCGGAGAAAGGATTTGACCCGGAGCGTAAGATGATGACTACGGTACACCGGGAGGGCGGAGAAATTATATCTTATTCCAAGGGTGCGGCGGAGCGTATTCTTGACGGCTGCGACCGGATGTACAGACAGGGGCAGCCGTCACGCATGGATCAGGCGGATAAAGAGGCGGTTATCCGGGTACAGAAACAACTGATGGGTGAAGGGCGGCGTGTGATGGCGATCGCCATGGAGACAAGCGGCAGTATGCGGGAACAGGGAATGATCTTCTTAGGCCTGCTCAGTATGCAGGACCCGGTCAGACCGGAGGCGGTCCGTGCTGTAGCTGACTTTGAACAGGCGGGTGTCTTTACGGTCATGATCACCGGAGACCATCCGGATACGGCGTACTCGATTGCAAAGGAGCTTGGGATCGCAGACAGTCCGCAGCAGTGTATTACCGGCAGAGAACTGGATCATCTGCAGGATAACGGCTTCCTGCAGAGACTGCAGCAGATCAGGGTTTTCGCCAGAGTGACGCCGGAACATAAGGTCAGGATCGTGGAGGGATACCGGACGCTCGGTAAGACGGTGGCGATGACGGGGGACGGCGTCAATGATGCGCCATCGCTGCAGGCGGCGGACATCGGCATCGCCATGGGATTAAACGGCACGGACGTGGCGCGCGGCGCGGCGGATTTCGTACTGATGGATGACAATTTTGCAACCATACATACGGCGATCCGGGAAGGCCGGGGAATCTATGAAAATATCAGAAAATCGGTGCTGTTCCTGCTGTCCTCCAACCTGGGGGAGATTATCACGATGCTGCTCACGATCGTGGCGGGACTGCCAAGCCCTCTGAAGGCAAGTTTTATCCTGTGGATCAATCTGATCACGGACTCTCTTCCGGCATTGGCGCTGGGGGTGGATGATAACGAAGGCGAGAGCCTGATGCGTGAGAAACCGCGCAGGCGGGGAGAGTCCCTTTTTGCCAAAGGGGGACTGCTCTGTGTCATCTGCTACGGGCTGGTGATCGGCGGCGTAAGCCTGGCTGCTTTTCTGAAAGTACCTTACGACAGGATCGTGGCGGAAGGACTGCCGGTTAGTTTACATAATGTTGTAGAAGGACTGAGAATATCGGCAGTACTTGCAGAAGCACAGACGCATGCGTTTACGGTGCTGGGGATTAGTCAGCTGTTTCACGCGATTGGCATGCGGGATGTGAATCGGTCTGTATTTAAGATGAATCACAGAAATAATCCTTACATGATCGGGGCAGTCGTGATCGGCATCGCATTGCAGGTGGCGGTGACGGAGATCACGCCGCTCATTCATCTGTTCGGCACGGCACGGCTGGGGCTGACGGAATGGGTGCAGCTCATCGCGCTGTCCACGACGCCGCTGATCGTCCATGAACTGCTGGTGGCGGTAAGCCGGGCAAGAAAACATGAGACGGAGGAATCTGCGCGGGTTCTGCCGGATCAGGCGGACTGCAAGGTGTGAAATGAAAACGGAAAGCATATCTTTCCGTGCACTTATGCGACAGCCAGCACCGCTAACAGCAGCAGGAAGAGCCCGCTGAGCCATGACAGATCTATGCGGAACACAGTGGAAGCCAGAAGTCCGATGCCGTATCCGGCGGCGAAGAGAAGCAGGTTGAAGAGCGCCGCCAGCAGGAAAAGTGCAGCCATAGGTAAAGAACCCGTGGTAAAAGCCATGCCTGCGAGGACACTGTCTAGCGAGAGGGCGAGTGATAAGAGAAGCGCTTCCTTCGGACTTAAGATCTGCAGATCTTCCTGGTTGGCATCCTCCGGAGACAGATAAACGGTGAAGATAATATTGAGTTGTTTGATTTTACATCCCCAGTTTCTTGTGAGACTGGGGTATTTGCGTGCCAAAAGGCGGATCAGACTCTCAAACAGTTTGCTGCATCCTAAGAATGCCAGAATGGTGAAAGAAAGAACCGGCAGGACAGCCGGAGGAAACAGAAGAAAAAGGTAAGATCCGACGCGGTTGGCAGCGGTGATAAAAACGGCGGGAACACAGATGAGAATGAGATAGGCGGGGAGTCTGATCTGCACCCGCCGGGTTCCGTAGGTCAGCCCGGCAGTCAGGGAATCGATTGACACGGCAGTCAGAAAGAGCAGTAATGCCGCAAGAGTAGAAGACATGGAACAGTTCACCTCAATCAGAAATACTTTACCGTATATTGTATGGAAAAAAGGTCCGGAGTTGCTGAATTTTATTTACGCGTATCATAAAAAATGGTATGATAAATTATAAGTGAGGAATATGTTCAGAAGTACATTTGTTTGAGACAGATTTCGATTGCGGGGTTTTTAGGAGGGTATTCTATGGAACTTATGTTTATCGGAGCCGATCACGAGGTTACGGGCAGCTGTCATTATCTTCGTGTGGGGGAGAAGAACATTTTAGTGGATTACGGAATGGAGCAGGGGGCGAACGTCTTTGAAAACTGCGAACTTCCGGTGGAGGCGGCACTGATTGATTATGTGTTTCTGACGCATGCCCACATCGATCATTCAGGTATGCTTCCGCTGCTGTATGCCAGAGGATTTCGCGGCAGTATCTATGCCACGGTGGCGACCTGCGACCTGTGCAGCATCATGCTGCGGGACTGTGCGCACATCCAGATGCAGGAGGCGGAATGGAAGAACCGCAAGGCGAAGAGAAGCGCGAACAATGCGGAAATAGAGCCGGTCTACACGATGGAGGATGCAGACGGCACGATCAAACGGCTTGTTCCTTGTGATTATGAAAGTATTGTGACGGTCTGTGAAGGTGTGAAGATCAGATTTACGGATATCGGTCATCTGCTCGGCTCTTCGAGCATAGAGGTGTGGGCGACGGAGGACGGCGTTACGAAGAAGATCGTCTTTTCCGGAGACATCGGCAATACGGACCAGCCGCTCATCAAGAACCCCAGGATTACGGAAGAGGCGGACTATGTGGTCATGGAGTCCACTTACGGCGACAGGCTGCACAGCACGGAGAAACCGGATTACATAGGGGAGCTGACGAGGATACTGCAGACCACCTTTGACGGCGGCGGCAATGTGGTAATCCCTTCCTTCGCAGTGGGCAGAACGCAGGAGATGCTGTATTTTCTTCGTCAGATCAAGGCGGACAGACTGGTCAAGGGACACGAGGATTTCCTGGTGTATGTGGACAGCCCGCTGGCGGTGGAGGCTACTGGGATCTTCCAGAAGAACGAGCATGAATGTTTTGACGAGGCATCCATGGAACTGGTTAGACAGGGGATCAATCCTATCATGTTTCCGGGGCTGCGGCTGGCGATTACGAGTGACGAGTCCAAGGCGATCAACTTTGAAAACAGCCCAAAAGTCATCATATCCGCATCGGGTATGTGCGAGGCGGGGCGTATCAGACATCATCTGAAGCATAATCTGTGGCGGCCGGAGTGTACGATTCTGTTCGTGGGGTATCAGGCAGTGGGTACGCTCGGCAGACATATCGTGGAGGGCGCGAAAGAGGTTAAGCTCTTCGGGGAGCATATCGAGATCCGGGCGAGGATCATGAAACTGATCGGCATGAGCGGACACGCGGATAAGAACGGCCTGCTTAGCTGGATCAAGGGTTTCCGGGAGAAGCCGGGGAAGGTTTTTGTGGTGCATGGCGAGGACAGCGTCTGTAAGCTGTTTACGGAGTGTCTTAAGGTGGAGCATGGCATCGAGGCTTATGCGCCTTACAGCGGAACACGGTTCGATCTGATAAAAGGCACGTTTATTTATGAGGCGGAGCCGGTTGCGGTGAAGAAGAAGGCACACGGTATTTCCGATGTCTTTGCGAGGCTGCTTGCCAGCGGGCAGAGGCTTATCGCCGTTATACACAGAAACGAGGGATGTGCGAATAAGGATCTGGCGAAGTTTGCGGATCAGATTAATTCGCTGTGCGATAAATGGGATAAAACATGATCGGTGAGGCAGTGGAAGGGCAGATTACGCAAAATGTCCTCTTGCGTCGGGCTTCGTCAAATGGATTTTCTATAATATTCCGGGAAATCTGTAATGACGGACGAAACCGCCCTTTACTCGCCGTCCGGGCTCGCTACGGGCTTTTCAGGACATCCGTGTCCTGAAATTTCTGATAGCTGAACGGAATATTGAGAAAATCTCATTTTCCTGCGCAGGACAGCTTCGAGGACATTTTGTGTAATCTGCCAGGCACGTCCTCGGGAAATATGATTGAATGACATTGTTGTATATTAAAAAAAGAAAAGGAACGGGCGGTTATGAGCGCAGCAGATCAGATTTTTATTAATATGTGCAAGAATATTCTGGAGAACGGGACGAGCACGGAAGGGGAGAAGGTGAGACCTCACTGGGCGGACGGTTCGACGGCTTATACGGTGAAGAAGTTCGGGGTGGTAAACCGGTATGATCTGTCGCGGGAGTTCCCGATCATGACGCTTCGAAAGACGGCGCTTAAGAGCGCTACGGATGAGATGTTATGGATCTGGCAGAAGAAGTCCAATAATGTTAATGACCTGCACAGCCATATCTGGGACGAGTGGGCGGACGCGGACGGTTCGATCGGTAAGGCTTACGGCTACCAGATGGGTGTGAAGCATCGATATAAGGAAGGCATGATGGATCAGGTGGACCGTGTGATCTATGATCTGAAGAACAATCCCTTTAGCAGACGGATCATGACAAATATATATGTACATCAGGATCTGCATGAGATGAATCTGTATCCGTGCGCCTACAGTATGACTTTCAATGTGACACAGAAGAAGGGACATGATAAGCTGACGCTCAATGCCGTCTTAAACCAGCGTTCGCAGGATGTGCTCACGGCGAATAACTGGAACGTGGTGCAGTATGCGGTTCTGGTACATATGCTGGCACAGGTGTGTGATATGGAAGCCGGTGAACTGGTACACGTGATCGCGGATGCGCATATCTATGACAGACATATTCCGATCATAGAAGAACTGATTACAAGACCGATTTATGACGCGCCGGTATTCTGGCTGAATCCGGATATCAGGGATTTCTATGAGTTTACGAGAAATGACGTGAAAGTGGAGAATTACGTGACTGGACCCCAGGTGGAGAATATTCCGGTGGCGATATAGCAGCCGCATAAGAAAAACAAGCGGCTGCGCAGCAGACATTTGTTTTCTTGTGGCATTGACAGGTAAACATCCGGCGACAGCGGACATAGAGCGCAGAGTACGGGTTTGCGAATCCGGCTGTATGAAAGGAGACACATGATATGAACGCAATTGTAGCTGTAGACAGCAACTGGGCGATCGGCTGTAAGAACAGACTGCTCGTGAGCATTCCGGCGGATCACAAGGCATTCCGCCAGGAAACGACAGGTAAGGTGGTGGTGCTTGGCAGGAAGACGCTGGAGACTTTTCCGCAGGGGCTGCCGCTTAAGAACCGGACGAACATCATATTATCCACGAATCCGGATTATCAGGTGAAAGACGCCATTATTGTACACAGCAAGGAAGAACTTCAGGAAAAACTGAAGGAATATCCGGATGAGGATGTTTACATCATCGGAGGCGAAAGCGTGTATCGCATGATGTTACCTTACTGTGATGTGGTGCATGTGACGAAGATTGATCATGCATATGAGGCGGATGCCTATTTTCCCAATCTGGATGAGGCACAGGAATGGGAGATCACGGCGGACAGCGAGGAGCAGACTTATTTTGACATTGCATATGAGTTCGTAAAATATGAGCGGAAGAAATAGCGGTAAATGATGATTGATTTATAATGCTGAAGGGGAGAAATTATGGGACGGGAAACGTATAACAAAGGAGAACAGGATCCTGTTATGTTACAGACAAAAGAGCAGCTGGAAGAGAAAAATGTTGCGCTGGAGGAGGCGATCAGCGCTGCAGAGAAGGCGAAAAGGGCCCGTGATATTTTTCTGGCGAATATGTCGCATGAGCTTCGCACACCGATCAACACGATTCTGGGATTGAATGAGTTGATCATCCGTGAGAGCCAGGATGAAGCGATTAAAGAGTATGCCCTGGATATTAGACAGGCCGGTAATATTCTGCTTACGCTGGTCGGCGATATTCTGGATTATACGAAGCTGGAGGCGGGACAGATGTCGCTGATGGACGGGATCTATGACATCAGTTCTCTGCTGAATGATCTGATCAATGGTGTATCTCTTCAGATGCGTAAGAAGAAGCTGGATCTGAAACTGGATATTGCCGAAGATATTCCGTATAAGCTGTCCGGCGATGAGATCCATATCCGCCAGGTCATCGGCAATCTGCTGACGAATGCCGTGAAGTATACGGAGGAAGGCAGCGTTACGCTGCATATGGGCTGGAAGGATCTTACGGCGGATGAGATAGAAATAGAGATCGCCGTAGCAGATACCGGGATCGGCATCAAGGAAAAAGATATGCCGCGGTTATTTGGTGTGTTCCAGCAGATGAACTCTACAGTGAGGAATAAGAATGAAAGAACCGGTCTGGGACTCGCGATCACGAATCGCCTGGTCGAGATGATGGGCGGAAAGCTGCAGGTGGAGAGTACCTACGGCAAAGGCTCTACCTTCTCCTTTAAAGTGGTTCAGAAAGTGATGGATCGTGCACCTCTGGGAAATTTCGAGAAACAGTATTATGAAAGTCTGCACAGTACGGAGAACTATAATCAGAAGTTCATAGCGCCGATGGGCAGGATCATGATCGTCGATGACAATGCCATGAATCTGGCGGTAGCACAGGGTCTTCTCAAGCAGACCAGACTGCAGGTCGATGTGGCGGGCAGCGGAGAGGAATGTCTGGAACTGCTAAAACGCAAGACTTATCATCTGATCTGTCTGGATCATATGATGCCGGTGATGGACGGTGTGGAGACATTACATATGATCAGGGCGATGGAGGGCAATCCGTCAGCAGATATCCCGATCATTGCGCTTACGGCGAATGCGGTGGCGGGTGCCAGAGAGTTCTATCTCAAGGAAGGGTTTCAGGATTATCTGACGAAACCGATTGACGCCGATAAATTTGAAAATATGCTGATCGAATACCTGCCTGAGAATGTTGTCTATCTGACACAGGGCGAGCATGTGGACAGGGATTTCGAGAGAGAAAACGCGGAGATGGCACTGGACATCAGAGAGAGCCAGCTTTATGTGATCGGCTTTAATATCCGAAACGGGCTCAAGTATATGGGCGGAGACAAGGCACTCTACAGCAAGGTGCTTCATGACTTTCATCTGATTCTGAAGGAGAAGGAGGAGGCGCTGCAGGATTTCCTGAAGAAGGGGGATATGCACGGATATGCCATCATCGTACACTCACTGAAAGGCAATGCACGCAACGTAGGTGCGGACGGACTTGCGGATGAGGCGTTTGAACTGGAGAAGATGAGCAAAGCCGGTCGCAGGGAAGATGTGGAGGTGCGTTCACCGATTCTGTTCAATATGATGAAGACCATGCGCAACGGGTTGAAAGCATATCTGGAAAATGAGGAGAAAGAGGAAGAGATCAGCAGGCAGCAGGAGGGCATGGAGAAAAAGAAGATCACGGATGATGAATGGAAACAGGCACTTAAAGAACTTGCAGGCCGTCTGGATGATTTTGACGGAGACAGTGTCACGGTGAAGCTGGAAGAACTGAAGCAGTATGAAAGACCGGAATCGGATAAGAAGGCGCTGCGTCTGTGCGAGAAGGCGGTCAAGGATTATGCCTACGATATCGCGCTGGATGTCATCAATGCCATACTGTAAGGAGTATCGCTTTACAGAAGGCAGTATTGCGGTATCGGGCAATTCGCGACTTGACTTTTGGAGATAAAGGTATAATATAATAAAGGAAAAAAGCATGCCGCAAGGCGGGCAGCGATAATCACATTGCACTTTGGGGAAGAAGGAGCGGAAAGCAAAATGGAAAAGAAGAACATTGACTGGGCAAACCTCGGATTCGGATATCAGGAGACGGACAAGAGATTTGTCGCGAATTATAAGAACGGAGCCTGGGATGAGGGAGCACTTGTCAGTGACGCGAATATTTCTATCAATGAATGTGCCGGGGTATTGCAGTATGCACAGACATGTTTCGAGGGCATGAAGGCATATACGACAGAAGACGGCCGTATTGTGACTTTCCGGCCGGATCTGAATGCGCAGCGTATGGAAGACAGCTGCAGGCGGTTGGAGATGCCGGTATTTCCGAAGGAGCGTTTCGTGCAGGCGGTTGTCGATACGGTGGCTGCAAACGAGGCGTATGTACCGCCATACGGTTCCGGCGCGACGCTGTATATCCGACCTTATATGTTCGGCAGTTCCGCAGTGATCGGGGTAAAGCCGGCAGAGGAATACCAGTTCAGAGTATTTACCACTCCGGTAGGACCATACTTCAAAGGCGGCGTGAAACCGCTGACAATCAAAGTAAGTGATTTTGACCGTGCTGCACCGCACGGCACCGGACATATCAAGGCGGGACTGAATTATGCCATGAGCCTGCATGCCATTATGACGGCACATGCAGAAGGATATGATGAGAATATGTATCTGGACGCGGCGACCAGAACGAATGTGGAGGAGACAGGCGGCGCTAACTTCCTGTTTGTGACGAAGGATAACAAGGTCGTAACGCCGAAGTCTGACAGCATTCTGCCGTCTATTACGAGAAGATCCCTGATGGTGGTTGCGAAGGAGTACCTCGGTCTGGAGGTGGAGGAGCGGGAGATACCTTTGGCGGAGGTACAGGAGTTTGCAGAGTGTGGTCTGTGCGGTACGGCGGCAGTGATTTCGCCGGTCGGCAAGATCGTGGATCACGGCAGGGAGATTGCGTTCCCGAGCGGAATGAGCGAGATGGGACCGGTTACGAAAAAGCTGTATGATACGTTGACGGGCATACAGATGGGACGCATCGAGGCGCCCGAGGGATGGCTTCATGTGATCAGATAACGGATATGCAAGACTGAGCATTGTCTGTTTTCCATAAGGCAGTGTCGATTCAGATAAGAAGGGGAGAGGGATTAGGTTGAGATGCTCTGGGCACGCAATTTAATCCCTTTGCTGTGACAGTTAAAATAGCAGCGTGTGAAGAAGCGGTCAGTATGTGTATCCGGCCAGGGTTATTGCGGAAGTGGTGTCGGAAAATGGAGACAGGTTGAAAACATGAATACAACGATACAAAAAGAGTACCCTTATTTATATGAAACACATCTGCATACCTTGGAAGCCAGTGCATGTGCAGGAAGTACCGGCGCAGAGGTGGCAAAAGCCTGTAAGGCGTATGGATATACCGGTATATTTGTGACGGATCATCACTGGGGCGGCAACACAGCGATCGATAGAGCCCTTCCGTGGGAAGAATGGGTCGCGTCCTTCGGCAGGGGCTATGAACATGCGAAAGCGGAGGGAGACCGGATTGGTCTGGATGTATTTTTCGGTTACGAGGCGGGATTTACCGGAACGGAATTTCTGATATACGGGCTTGACCTTGCGTGGATGAAAGCACATCCACAGCTTCCGGAGGTAACGGTGGAAGAACAGTATCGTCTTGTGCATGAAGCCGGCGGACTTGTGATACATGCGCACCCCTATAGGGAGGCGGATTATATTCCGGAGATTCGTCTGTATCCTGAGTGGGTGGACGGTGTGGAGGGAATTAATGCGACGCATTCTAATTCCCGCAGTATGGGGCACGCTAATGGACATTTTGATGCGAGGGCGATCGCATATGCAAGGGAGCACAAGCTGCCGGTTACTGCAGGATCGGATACGCACAGCATAAAACTGCTTGGCGGCGGCGTTGCGTTCAGAAGAAGGCTGGAGTCGGCGGCAGACTATGTGCAGGCGGTCCTTACGGGGGAGGACTATGTGCTTACGAACGGGGAACTGTGGTATGACCGGTTCGGAAACGTGATCTGAGAATGGCAATTTATAATAGAAAGAATAGAAAATATATGGGTAGAAACAGATTCAAAAAGATAGCAGGCGCGCTGCTGGCAGCAGTGATGTGTCTGAGCGTGTTAAACGGCTGCGGTAACGGTGACGGGACCGGAACCAAGGTTGTTCTGACCACAGGATTTAATAAAGATGAGGTATTCAGGATTGAGACGTGTATCTGCACACTGCCGGAGATTATGGTATATCTCACCAATATCCAGAACCGATATGAGAGCGTGTACGGTACGGAGATCTGGAATACGAACGTGGACGGCGTGACGCTGGAACAGAATGTGAAAGATATCGCGCTGGCGCAGATCGCGCGGATCAAGACCATGAATCTGATGGCGGAACGTTATGAGGTAACCCTGAGCGATGAGGAGAAAGCACAGGCTGAAAATGCGGCGAATGCCTATTACAGTTCTCTTGGCAGCGAAGAGATAGAGCAGATGGGCGTGTCTGAGAAGACGATCAGCGGGTTGTACAGGGAGTTTGCCCTGGCGGAGAAAGTATATCAGTACACGATCAAAGATATCAATCCGGAGATCAGTGACGATGAGGCAAGGACAATCACGGTACAGCACATTCTGATCAAAACTTATGCGCTGGATGGTACGGGGAAGAAGATCGAGTATACCATGCAGGCCAAGCAGAACGCCTATCAGGAGGCGTGCGAGGTGCTGGAACTGGCAAAAGAAGGAGAAGATTTTGACGAACTGATCCGTAAGTACAGTGAGGATGATAAAGGCACCTATTCTTTCGGCAAAGGAGAGATGGGAGAGGCCTTTGAGACGGCAGCCTTCAATCTGGGCAAAGATGAGATCAGTGATATTGTGGAGACAGAATTCGGCTATCATATTATCAAATGTCTCAATACTTTTGATAAGGACGAGACGGATGCCAACAAGGTCAAGATCGTGGATCAGAGACGGGCGGAGGCTTTCGGTCAGGAGTATGATGCCTATGTGGAGACGCTGACCAGAAACCTGAACGAAGAACTGTGGAACAGTGTGGGATTTATCCATGATGAAAATGTGAAGACAATGAGCTTTTTTGATGTGTATTCGGAATACTTCGGTAATGAATTTTAGAAAAAGTTTAGAATTAGTGAAAACCGCATAAAAAGGGAAGAAAATGATAATTATTAGCACTCGAATTGGTCGAGTGCTAATTTTGTCTTGACTTCTGAATTTGGGCGTATTACACTATGCACTAGATGATCAATCCCGCGAGGAGGATTGATGCAACGCGGAAGCAGAAACTTGTTTTGGTTGTACGATGATGAAGAAAGGGATGTGATAAAATGGCAGCAAAACATGGTAATTTATCGATTAACAGCGACAATATTTTCCCGATTATCAAGAAGTGGTTGTATTCCGATCACGATATCTTTTTCCGGGAACTGATCTCCAATGGATGCGATGCGATCACGAAATTAAAGAAACTGGATATGATGGGAGAATATGAGCTTCCAGATGATTATAAGGCGAAGATTCAGGTCATTGTAAACCCTGAGGAAAAGACGCTTAAGTTTATTGATAACGGTATCGGCATGACGGCGGGAGAGG
Organism: uncultured Lachnospiraceae bacterium; assembly: GCA_910578555.1. Lineage (GTDB taxonomy): Bacteria > Bacillota > Clostridia > Lachnospirales > Lachnospiraceae > UBA3282. The sequence goes on along the minus strand of CAJTPS010000028.1, from coordinate 29,500 downwards.
TGGAGGAGTACATTAATCAGATCGCTTTTTCCGGCGCCACGGATTTTATTGAGAAGTATAAGGATAAGGCGAATGAAGATCAGATTATCGGTCATTTCGGCCTGGGATTCTACTCGGCGTTCATGGTGGCGGACGAGGTGCATATTGATACATTGTCTTATCAGGACGGCGCGCAGGCCGTACACTGGGAGTGCGACGGCGGTACGGAGTTCGATATGGAAGAGGGAACGCGGACTGAGGTCGGCACGGAGATCACACTGCATATCAACGAGGACTGCTTAGAGTTCTGCAACGAGTATAAGGCGAGAGAAGTCATCAAGAAGTATTGTTCCTTCATGCCCACAGAGATCTATCTGTCCAAGGCGAACACGACAGAGACGCAGATCATTAAGGAAGACGAGAAGCTTGACACGGATGAAGTTGTGGAGGAAATCAAGAAGGAGAAGGAAGAGGACGAGCAGAAGTTAAAGATTAAGAAGCGTCCCGAACTGCTCAACGAGACGCAGCCTCTCTGGACGAAACATCCCAACGAGTGTACAAGGGAAGAGTATCTGGAGTTCTACCGCAAGGTATTTCAGGATTACAAGGAGCCTTTGTTCTGGATTCATCTGAACATGGATTATCCTTTTAACATGAAGGGTATTCTGTACTTCCCGAAGATCAATATGGAGTACGAGTCCATCGAGGGAACAATTAAGTTATACAACAATCAGGTATTTATCGCAGACAATATCAAGGAAGTCATTCCGGAGTTTTTACTTTTGTTAAAAGGTGTGATTGACTGTCCCGATCTGCCGCTTAACGTATCCAGAAGCGCGCTGCAGAATGACGGTTTCGTTAAGAAGATCAGCGAGTATATCACGAAGAAGGTGGCGGATAAGCTGTCCGGTATGTGCAAGACCGAGAAAGAGGAGTATGAGAAATACTGGGATGACATCAGCCCCTTCATCAAGTTCGGCTGCCTGAAGGACGATAAGTTCTGCGAGAAGATGACAGACTATATTCTCTTCAAGAATCTGGACGGTGTCTATATGACGCTGCCGGAGTGCCTGGAGGTTAATAAGATCGATCCCGATGCGGTGCAGGAAGACGCCGGTGACGATGCGAAGAAGACGGAAAACGGAGCAGCCGCCGGTAACGATGAGAAGGCTGAAGAGGCAGAAACAGGAACAGAGAATGCTGAGGCCGCTCAGACAGAAGCCGGAGCGGTAGACGAGAACGGTCAGAAGGTGGAAGCCGAGGTCGTTGATGAGGCCGAAAAGGTAGAAGGTGAGGTGCTTGACGAGGACGGCGAGCCTGTGGAAGAGGAGAAGAAGGAGAAAGTCATCTACTATGTGACGGACGAGAAACAGCAGAGCCAGTATATCAATATGTTTAAGGCTGCGAAAATGGACGCTGTCGTGCTGACGCATAATATCGACCAGCCGTTTGTATCTCAGTTAGAGGCGAAGAATGAGGGGATCAAATTCCAGAGAATTGATGCGGACCTGACCGATGTGTTTAAAGCGAAGACCTCTAAGAAGGCCGAGAAGGAGATGGAAGAGCAGGCGGAGGCGGTTGCCGGATTAATGAAGAAGGCACTTAAGAAAGATGCGATCAAGGTGAAGGTCGAAAAGCTGAAGAACAAGAAGATTTCTTCCATGATTACGCTGTCTGAGGAAAGCCGCAGAATGCAGGATATGATGAAGATGTATTCTATGCCAGGCATGGATATGGGCGCTTTCGGCAAGGAAGGCGAGACACTGATTCTGAATGCGAATCATCCGTTGGTGCAGTACGTGCTGGATCATCAGGAAGGCGAAAATGTGAAGATGATCTGCGAACAGCTTTATGATCTTGCACTTTTGCAGCAGGCACCGCTTGAGCCGGAAGCAATGACGAAGTTTGTGGCGAGAAGCAATGAGATCATGATGCTGCTGACGAAGTAAGACGTCGATGTGTTATGTAAACTAAAAAGAGAATGAGCTTTGCCGGCGGCGGGTTCATTCCCTTTTTATTTTATAGAAGTAAGGTGCTGTTTAATTATAGATCACCCCGGCTCGGAAATCCTGCTCACGCCCACATAAACTTCGGAAATCTTATACCATGTCGGGTAATCCACGATGCCGGACTGCGGCAGGTTGAAGACCCGCTGGAACGTGCGCACGGCGTTTGCCGTATTATTGCCGTAGATGCCGTCTGCAGCGACGCGGGGGATGGCGGGATAGTTCTGGGCGATGCGATTGAGCTGCTGCTGGATCTGCAGTACTTTATCACCGGAAGCGCCGATATTAAGGTTGTAGCCCGGCCATGAGGAAGGGACACCGGAAACGGCTACGGCGGTGTTAATATACATATCGCTGCCGTAGTAGTAACGGATGATCTCGATCGGGGTATAGCCTTCATCACCGAGATACTTGGACCCCCACTGGCTCAATCCGCTGCAGGTCACATTCTTGCCGTCGCAGTAGGAGGTGAAGATAGGCTGCCGCACGCCGGGGCGGGAGAGGTAATTAGCAAAAATGGAATCCACCAGTCTGTCAACGTTGGAGTAGATATTCCTGCCGCGGATCCATTTCTGATCATAGGCGGTGGATGAGGTGATGGTGAAGTTATAGCCTTTATTTCGATACCATTCTGTGTAAACTCTGTTCAGCGTAAAGGACATAATGGCCAGCGTGTTTGCATAAATGGCGCTCTCCGGCCAGGTGGCATAGATCTCCGAAGAGACCACGTTCTTGATATAATCCCGATAACGCACGTAGTAGTTGCCGGCAGTGGGGTCTGAGGGTACGCCGTCGTGGACAATGATATATTCCGGGATGACAACGCGGCTTAAGACGATCTCGCCGGATTCATCCATGGGCTTGATCTCATCTTCGGGAATCTTGGGCGGATAATCGCCGTATAGTGTGTGGTCGGGGATCACAATCGTTTCTTCCGGTTCCTGTGCAACTTCGGTAGGTGTCATCTCGATATTCTGTACGGCTGTCACATCGGGCAGCACTTCCACGCCGGAGACAGTCACGGGTTCGTATCCCGGAGCGGTGATATTCAGCGTGTATTCAGCGTACGGCATAGGTGAATTGGGCGTCAGACTATACGAAAGAGGCGGTGTGTCTAACATTACGGTATCTGTCTGACCGGAAGAATCCGTGGTCAGCGTTTCCAGTGTGCTGTTCGGTTCTCCGGTATAGGAAATGGTTATGTTGGCGTTCTGGATCGGGATCAGCCCAATGTTGGCAGTAACGTTGATCTGCAGACTGCCCCGTGCATCGTCCGCGGACTGCATACTTTTTAAGATAGGCTCTTCCATAGAAAACCTCGCGATATTCTCTTCCTAATATGGTATGCTGAGAAGATAAAAAGTTACTGTTTATATTGTTGTCAGAATCACCTGTCAGAATCATTGTAACAAATATGATGCACCGCCCTTGCACTGACTGCCATAGAAATGGTATAATTTTAATAACTATGTAGAAAGGCAGAGCGGAAGCGTGAGACAGGTCATAGAAGAGATATTAAACGGCAAATTCAATTTTGATAACGGTTCTCTGGATTTTTCCTGCCCGCGCATTGACATTTTGCTGCATGCCGATGAGACGGCTGAGGGCTTTTTCACGGTGTACGGACCGGTGGGGCGCATGACGGAGGGGTATGTGGTCTCTTCTGATCTTCGTATGGAGTGTGTGACGCAGTCCTTTAGCGGCAGTCAGGATGAAATTCATTACCGGTTTGACGCTGACGGGATGGAAGAAGGCGAAGAAGTGAAGGGCGCCTTCAACGTTATATCCAATCAGGGGGAGTATTATCTGCCGTTTACGGTATCTATAGCGCCTAAGACGGTTTCTTCCAGTATGGGCAATATCAGGAATCTGTTTCATTTTACCAATCTGGCAAAGAGCAACTGGGAAGAAGCGGTGAAGCTGTTTTATTCCGATGTGTTTAAAGAGGTATTTACAGGCAATGACCGACAGCATTATGCGGTCTATCAGGGACTGTCGGCAGTTCCTGGCAATGAGCATAATGTGGAAGAGTTTCTGTTAGAGATTAATAAGAAGCGGCCGGTGGAATTTATACCGGAAGAGACGGAAGTCAAGATAGAGGATCCGGTTGAGAATACCCGCTATGCGCTTGCGGTCAACAGAAACGGATGGGGTTATACACACCTGCAGGTTGACACGGAGGGAGGGTTCCTGCGGGTGGAGGAGAGCACGGTATCGGATGCTTCTTTTCTCGGCAATATATACCGGGTGTATTACTATATAAATTTTGCGAGGCTGCATGCAGGCAATAACTATGGCAGCATTTTACTGATACAGGAACATAAGACGATCAGGATACCGGTCACAGTGGTACTGCATCTGACCGGAAGGAAAGCGCTTGGCATCCATAGGGAGAAGAGAAGACTCACCGTGGAGATCATGGAATATTATCAGGCGTTTCGTCTTAAGAAGATCAGCACGAAAACATGGATGACAGAGACGGGCAAACTGCTTGGCCGTATGCTGGAGCTGGATGATAAGGATATAGCGGCCAGGCTTTTTCAGGCGCAGATCCTGCTGACGGAGGATCGCACCAACGAAGCGAAGTGGATGATCGAGAAACAGGAGGAACAAGTGCTCGCCGGCAGAGAGGCGTTTCCGGAACTGTGGTGCTATTATCTGTATCTCACAACACTGTACAGTAAGGATGAGCAGTATGTGGATGATGTGGCTGCGGAAGTGGCGGAAGTCTATGAGCGTAACAGGGGGAACTGGCGGATCGCATGGCTTCTTCTGTATCTGTCGGAGAACTATGTCAGGAGTCCGTTCCGCAAATGGGAACTGCTCGAGGAACTGTTCCGGAATCATTGCACTTCTCCTGTCATCTATATCGAAGCGTGGAATCTGCTGCGTGCAAATCCGTCCATGCTTATGAAAATGGAGGAGTTTGAACAGCAGGTATTATACTATGCGGTCAGAAACGATCTGATGAAAGATGAGATCGTAATGCAGATCGTATACCTTGCGCAGAAGCAGAAGACATATTCGGACGGTGTCTTCCGCATTCTGCGGGGGTGTTATGAGTGGAGACAGGACAATGAACTATTACATGCGATCTGTACGCTTTTAATCAAAGGAAACCGATACGGAGAGGCATATTTTGAGTGGTATTGCGCAGGGGTGGAGCAGAATCTTCGGATCACAAGGCTGTATGAGTACTACATGATGTCCATATCGCTTCAGTATGACGGACCGCTTCCGAAGATCGTGCTGATGTATTTTGCCTATCAGAGTGATCTGCATTACGAGATCACGGCGTACCTGTATGCCTATGTATACCGGCACAGAGAGGAAATACCGGATATCTATGTGAATTATGCCGCTGCCATGGAGCGCTTTGTGACAGAGCAGCTCAGAAAGGGCAGGATCAACAAGGATCTGGCGTATCTGTACCGCAACCTGGTCAGCCTTCCGATGATTGATGAAGAGAGCGCAGAACAGCTTGCGACCCTGCTTTTCATGAGGGATATCACGGTGGAATCGGACAGGATCAGAGAGGTGATTCTTGTGTATCCGTACGGCGTGGGCGAGGATGTGTATCCGGTCGTCTCAGGTCATGCGCAGGTTCCCGTATATGATTCCGACTGCAGGCTGCTGTTCGGGGACGGGACGGGTAACCGGTATACGGTGAGTGTGGAGCATCAGGTGCAAAGAGTAATCAGCCCTGCGAAACTGGCGCTGATGATCGCGCCTTTTGTGCGGGATCATCTGGGATATGCTGTCTATGCATGCTTTGAGTATCAGAATACATTTACGGTGCAGGAGGACAATGCCGATCTGTTTGTGAGGCTTGCGCGGTCCGGGCGGATCAGTGAGAGTATGAAGCGAGAGATCCGCATGATGCTTGTACAGTTTTATTATGAAAAAGACAGGATGAGGGAACTGGATGAGTACCTGCTGAATCTTACGCCGGAGGATGTCTCCAGACGTGACCGTAAAGAGATCATCCGGTACATGATCGCGAGGGGCATGTATGAAGAAGCATACCGCCTGGTGCGGCGTTACGGACCGTACGGCGTGCAAGCCGGAACGCTTGTAAAGCTGTGCAGCCGTCTGCTGGATGAGGAGCAGATGCAGGAAGATCCGGTGATGACCGGCGTGCTCTGGTATGTGGTGGGAAAAGGAAAATATGATGAGAATGTGCTGAATTATCTGCTGCGGTATTTCTCGGGAAGTATCAGGGATATGCGGGATGTGTGGAAAGCGGCGATAGATTTCGGCATGGATACTTATGTGCTGTGTGAGCGGATGCTGGTGCAGATGTTATACACGGGGGCGCATGTCGGAGAGAAGATGGAGATCTTCCGTACATATTGTAAGGGCGGCGGAAACGAGGAACTGCTTGCGGCATTCCTGTCTCAATGCTGCTATGATTATGCGATCGGAGAACAGATCGTAGAGCCCTATATTTTCCGACATGTACTGCAGTTATATCAGGAGCATGTGCCGCTTCATCTGGTATGTAAGATTGCCTGTCTGGGGTACTATGCGGAACATAAAGAAGAGCAGGATGAGACGGTGCGGCAGATCTGCTGTGATTTTCTGCGGGAACTTGTGGACGGACATATTGTACTGCCGGTCTATAAGGAGTATCAGGGATATATTCCGCAGATGGATGCCTATCAGGATAAGACGATGGTGGAATATCGGGCAAGGGCCGGCTGCAGAGCAGTCATACACTATGTGATCCAGAGTGAAGGCGGTTCTGAGAATGAGTATCGCAAGGAAGAGATGAAAGACATGTTTGCCGGTATCTGTGTCAAGGAATTTATCCTTTTCTTTGGTGAGAGACTGCAGTTTTACATTACAGAGGAAGTGGACGGCAACGAACAGCTGACGAAGAGCGGTACGATTCATAAGAGTGATATCGGGCAGGAAAACGGCGGGAGCCGTTTTGATATGCTCAATGATATTATGATCGGCAAGACACTGCATGATTACGATACGGTAGATGATCTGCTCAGAGAATATTACCGGCAGGATTATATAGTGGATCGGGTATTTGCCGTACGTTAGGAGAAGCGCAATGTTTTTGGAGCGGAAAGAGGAAGGCAAACTGCATAAGGGAAGCGTGCTTGTCGGCTATGATCTGGGAGAGAAATATTCGCAGATCAGCTATAGTATATACGGGCAGGAAGAGGCAACTACGATTGCCACGGTTGTGGGGACGAAACAGTATAACATTCCTACAATGTTATGTAAACGAGAAGGGGTCAACCAATGGTTTTACGGGAAGGACGCCGTTAAAAATATGGAGGAAGAGGGCAGCCTTCCGCTTAGCGGGCTTCTTGCGCTTGCCAGAAAGGGTGAGGAGGTCGAACTGGACGGGGAGCATTTTGATCCGGTAGCGCTGCTTACACTTTTCCTAAAGCGCAGCATGACGCTGATGAACTTCGTCGCGACGGTGGAGAAGATCGCCGCGATCATGTTTACAGTGGATGAACTGGATGACAGAATGGTGGAGGTTCTGTCTCTTGCAGCGGCGAATCTGGGACTCAGGACACCGCATATCTACTTTCAGAGCCATACGGAAAGCTTCTATTCTTATATGCTGCACCAGCCGCCGGAATTATGGAATTATCAGGCGGTCGCGTGTGAGCATGACGGAGGGCGTCTCAAGACTTACCGCATGGAGTGCAATAAGCGCACGACGCCGGTCGTGGTTCTGATCGAGGAACAAGTCTATGAGACTGTGGTGATTCCGGAGGAGACGGAGGAGGAGGCAGTCAGAGAGGATGCCTACAGGATGGCGGACGAGCGTTTTCTGAGCATTTTGCGCAGAATGTGCGAGGGCAGGATCATATCTTCCGCGTATCTTCTGGGAGACGGATTCCGTGCCGAGTGGGATAAGCAGTCTATAAAATTTCTCTGCCATAACAGGAGAGTTTTTCGCGGAAACAACCTTTTTAGTCGTGGTGCGTGTTATGGACTGTTAGAAAAACTGGAGCCGAGTGAAGAGGGAAAGAAACATGTATTCCTTGGCAGTGATAAGTTAAAATCCAATATCGGCATGAATGTTCTGCGTCGGGGAAGGGAATCATATTATGCGCTTCTGGATGCGGGCGAGAACTGGTATGAGGCGGTAAAGGAGTGCGAAATTCTGCTGGAAGGCGAGAGAGAGCTTGCATTTGTGATTACGCCGCTGACAGGGAAAGATATTGAGACGAGAGTGATATCGCTGCCCGGCGGCGGAGGAGGCGGACCTTTTACAAGATACCGCATGGAGATGAAGATGAGCGCGCCGGAGACGGTGCAGATCAGGGTGACCGACCTGGGTTTCGGAGAATTGTTTCCGGCAGGCGGCCAGGTGTGGGAAGAATCTTTTCCCGTGGCATAATCAGCACAAGAGGAAGACAGGCAGACGCGCGGTTTGCGAGTATCATTACGAAGGATGTGACGGAAAGTATGAGCCGGATGATTCTGGGGACAGGGGTATATGCCGAAAGACCCTATTATATGGAAAAATTTTATGTAAACCTTTATTCGGTGGAGGAATTATGCTATCTGCTTGTGGAGAAAGCGGAACTGCTGGATCAGGAAATGCTGCGGCGTGACCTGGTGAAGTGGCTGGATGAACAGTGCGGACTAGGACAGCTGGCGCACACACTTTATTCTCTGCTGAATCAGGATGGTTCCGCCTCCGCTTTCGCCGGAACCGTATTAGAATATGTGAATCTGTACCCGCCGGAAATCGTGGAGCGGACGGAGCAGATCATCAGGAGTAATGAAGGGTTAAATCCTTACGAGCGCGGGAAGGCTAAGGCTGATCACATGCTGCAGAGCGGGAAGTATAACAAGGCGCTTGAACAGTATCACAGTCTGCTGGCGCAGATTCCGGAGAGTGACCTGCGGCTGCGCGGCAGTGTCCTTTATAATATGGGAGTGGCATGTGCAAGACTGTTTATGTTCAGGCAGGCGGCGGAGTGGTTTGAGCAGGCTTACGGGACGGACCGGGAGCAGGAGAGTCTGGAGTCATATCTGTCAGCCTTGCGTATGTGTCAGGAGGAGCAGGAGTATATTGCTTATATAGCGGAGCATCCGGAATATCACGATGCATCGCTTAGAGTAGAGCGGAAGATGGAGCATGCTTCCGGACAGTTTGAAGGAACAGATGAGAATCGTATGCTTTTTACCCTGCAGGTGTTTAAGGAAGAGGGAAGCAGTACGGCAGGCAGCGATGTGCAGTACTATCAGGAGATCGAGAAACTGACGACTGCACTGAAGGAACAGTACAGGGAGTATGTGTTGTAGCATCTGCCGGACAGAAATGAGGAGTAAAATGGGCTGGTTAAAGAAACTGATCGCAGGATTGCGCAGAAGAGATGAAGAAGATTTATACGACGAGGAGTGGGAAGAAGAGGAAGTCGTACATCAGGTGGATTATACCAATAAAGAACAGCGGACCGATTATGTCAGAAACTGTCTGGAACGAATGGCGGATGCCACGAGAGAACTGGAGAATCTGACTTTCGAGTATGACATGGTAACTTCCTACCTTAAAGATATGGAGGAGATCGAAGCGCTTCCGCCGGAGGAGAGTGAGCAGCTTAAAGAGTGCGCGAAGCGGGTGTCGCTTCTGCAGGACAGTAAGGCTGATTTCATGGAGCGGCCGCATCGGATCAGCGATGAGAAGTATCAGCAGATCGAGCGGATGCTTGACGAGGTGGAAGAAGGGTACGGAAAGCTGACGGAGGCGGAGGAGTATCAGGATCTGATCAAACAGGATTTGAGCCGGCTGGAGGGTGAGAAGCATGCCTATCTGTACCGGAAGAGCGAGGTGATGCGTCTGATCGCCGATACAAGAGGCATGGCGATCATCTGTGTGGCGGCGCTTGGGTTGTGCATCCTGCTTCTTCTGCTGCTGCAGTTCTTTCTGGATATGGATACGAGGGCGGGATATCTTGTGACAGCCGGTGCGGCGGCGATGGCGATCACGGTGATCTATGTCAAGCATGTGGATGCCAGAAAAGAACTCCATCGTGTAGAGAACGGCATCAATAAGATTATTCTCCTGCAGAACAAGGTGAAGATCAGATATGTCAATAACACGAATCTGCTGGACTACCTGTATCTGAAGTACGGCGTTTCGAGTGCGCGCGAACTGATAGATTTGTGGGAGAACTATAAGATCGAGCGGGAGGAACGGGAGAAATTCCGCAAGGCGGAACTGGATCTGGATTATAATGAACAGGAACTGCTGCAGATATTGAAGCGGTATCAGATCAAGGATCCTGCGGTATGGCTGCACCAGACGGAGGCGATACTGGATCATAAGGAAATGGTGGAGATTCGCCACAATCTGATTATCAGAAGGCAGTCGCTGCGCCGCCGGATGGATTATAATAAAGAGGTGGTGGCGGGCGGCTCCCAGAAGGAAATCAAGGAACTGGTGGAGAAATATCCGCAGTATGCCAAGGAGATCATGGCGTCGGTGGAGGAGTACGAGAAGAAATTTGCAAACTAAGGGAATCCGTAAGCGGGGTATACGAAGCGTAACAGAGGCAGAAGATTGAACTGTTACTGTGAAAAAGTATGCAGAATGCGGCAGTGTAAAATGTACCGTAAATGTGGAAGATTTACGGGCAGATACAGGCGGTCCGGTGCCTGCGGCCTGATGGAGTAAAGCAGCATCAGGCTGAGGTGTATTTGAGGACCAGATGAACTGTGCGCGAACGCAGGAGAGGATTCGGGATGAATATAAGGACAAGACAGGAAGACAGGGCGGAACAGACAGATAAGTTAGGCGAGGAGTGCGGGGTATTCGGCATCTATGATTTTGACGGAGGCGATGTGGCGTCCACGATCTATTACGGACTATTTGCCTTGCAGCACAGAGGGCAGGAAAGCTGCGGCATCGCGGTCAGCGACACTGCGGGACCGAAGGGGAAGGTGTTAAGTGCCAAAGAGATGGGGCTTTTACATGAGAATTTTACCCCGGAAACGCTGGAAAAGTTAAAGGGTGACATCGGTGTGGGGCATGTCCGGTATTCAACGACAGGCAGCAGCACGAGGGAAAATGCCCAGCCGCTGGTACTAAATTATGTGAAAGGAACGTTGGGGCTGGCACATAACGGCAATCTGATCAATGCAGGGGAACTCAGGCATGAACTGGAATATACCGGCGCTATTTTTCAGACGACCATAGACTCGGAAGTTATCGCCTACCATATCGCCAGGGAGAGACTGAACAGCGGGACTGTGGAAGAGGCGGTGGGACGCGCCATGCATAAGATCAGAGGCGCCTATTCCCTGATCGTTATGTCGCCCCGCAAACTGATCGGCGCAAGGGATCCCTACGGATTCAAGCCGCTCTGTATCGGAAAGCGGGACAACGCATATATTCTTGCATCAGAAACTTGCGCGCTTGATACGATCGGCGCGGCGTTTGTGAGAGATGTAGAGCCGGGGGAGATCGTTACGATCTCTCCGGATAAAGGAATCGAATCGGACCGGAGTATGTGTCTGCCGCAGAGCCGACACGGCAGATGTATTTTCGAGTATATATATTTTGCCAGACCGGACAGCCGTATTGACGGGGTCAGCGTCTATAATTCCCGCATTATGGCGGGCAGATTTCTGGCGATGGACTCGCCGGTGGAGGCCGATCTGGTGGTGGGTGTGCCGGAATCGGGCAACTGCGCCGCGCTGGGGTATTCCATGCAGTCCGGTATTCCTTACGGACAGGCATTTGTGAAAAATACCTATGTGGGAAGAACCTTCATCAAGCCCGGACAGAAGAGCCGCGAGAGCAGCGTACAAGTCAAGCTCAATGCGGTCAGGGAGGCGGTGAACGGCAAGCGGATCGTTATGATCGACGATTCCATTGTCAGAGGTACCACGTCGGACCGCATCGTCAGGATGCTGCGGGAGGCGGGCGCTAAAGAAGTACATATGCGGGTCAGTTCTCCGCCGTTTCTGTATCCGTGCTACTTCGGTACGGATGTGCCTGCCAGAGAGCAGCTGATTGCCTATAACCGCAGCGTGGAAGAGATCAGTAAGATTATTGGCGCGGATTCCCTCGGTTATCTTAAGCTGGAACGGCTAGCGGAGATGGTGGACGGACTGGAGATCTGTAAAGGGTGCTTTACGGGGCAGTATCCGCTTACGCCGCCCGGGGAGGATATCCGGGGAGAGTATGAGCGGTAAGAGGAGGTTAGCATGAAAAGATCATTCGAGACCGCGAGATGCGGTCTGGCTTGTTGTCTGTGTTCTAAGAATGATACCTGGAACTGCAGAGAGAAACGGAGACAATGTTTAATCCGTTCACCATTTTTTTGTGCGTATGGTATACTATGTTATGTGATTTAAGGAAAAGGTTTCGTAAGAATGAAAAGGACAGGAGAGAAACTATGAGTACAGACAGATATGTAAGCCCTTTATCGGAGCGTTATGCGAGCAAGGAGATGCAGTACATCTTCTCGCCGGATATGAAATTCAGGACATGGCGGAAACTGTGGATCGCACTGGCGGAGACGGAGATGGAACTGGGACTTTGCCAGAACGGGCAGCCGGTGATCACACAGGAACAGATCGATGAACTGAAGGCACACGCAGAGGACATCAACTATGATGTGGCAAAGGCGCGGGAGAAGGAAGTGCGCCATGACGTGATGAGCCATGTCTATGCCTACGGACAGCAGTGCCCGAAGGCGGCCGGGATTATCCATTTGGGCGCTACATCCTGCTATGTGGGCGACAATACTGATATAATTGTGATGACGGAAGCACTGAAATTAGTCAAGAAAAAGCTGGTGAATGTGATTGCGGAACTGGCAAAGTTCGCTGACCAGTATAAGAATCTGCCGACCCTTGCCTTTACCCATTTTCAGCCGGCCCAGCCTACGACAGTCGGTAAACGGGCAACGCTGTGGACGCAGGAGTTTTGTCTGGATCTGGAGGATCTGGATTATGTGCTGTCAACCATGAAGCTTTTAGGCTCTAAGGGAACAACGGGAACGCAGGCCTCGTTTCTGGAACTGTTTGACGGGGATCAGGAGACGATTGATAAGATTGACCCGATGATTGCAGCCAGGATGGGATTCGATAAGTGTTATCCGGTATCGGGACAGACTTATTCCCGCAAGGTGGATACAAGGGTGTGTAATGTTCTGGCAGGCATTGCCGCGTCGGCACATAAAATGTCCAATGATATCAGACTGCTGCAGCATCTGAAAGAGGTGGAAGAGCCGTTTGAGAAGAGTCAGATCGGCTCCTCGGCCATGGCGTACAAGAGAAATCCGATGAGAAGCGAGCGCATCGCATCTCTTTCCAGATATGTGATGATTGATGCGCTGAACCCGGCGATTACCTCCGCGACACAGTGGTTTGAGAGGACACTGGATGATTCTGCGAACAAGCGCCTGTCTATTCCGGAGGCGTTTCTGGCGATTGACGGTATTCTGGATCTGTGCCTGAATGTGGTGGACGGACTGGTAGTGTATGACAAGGTTATCACGAAGCGCCTGATGAGCGAACTGCCCTTTATGGCGACGGAGAATATTATGATGGATGCCGTGAAGATGGGCGGCAACCGGCAGGAACTGCACGAGAAGATCAGAGAACTGTCCATGGAGGCGGGCGCCAATGTGAAGCGGGAAGGGAAGGAGAACAACCTTTTGGAGCTGATTGCCGGTGACAGTGCTTTCAACATGTCGGGGGAAGATTTGTTAAAGACGATGGAGCCGTCCAGATATGTAGGGCGTGCGCCTCTTCAGGTGGAGAAGTTCCTAGCGGAGATCGTGAATCCGATCCTTGCAGAAAATAAGGAACTGCTGGGCGTGAAGGCGGAGATTAATGTGTAGTTGCGCGCAGAGTGGATGAGAATGGCCCAGACGGGTCCGTACAGAGCCCATAGTGTTTTGCACCGTATATTATAAAGACAGAAGATTAAGGGATGTACAGTTAAGAGAGCGTATAGGAGTCACGATATTCGCTTGGTGTACATCTTTTTTCTGTTTAAAAACGCGGTTAAAGGTGGAAGTACTTAAGATATTATTCTCCGCGATAGCGCTGGCTCTGCTGTGATGTGAGCAAATATACCAGCAGAGATGATGATCTTGGTGAGATTGCAGAGGCTTCTCAAAGAGTGATCGTATCGCTCCATAATATTTTAGGCACGTTGAAAGAGTGCAGCATAAAGTTGAACCATAAGGCGGAGGCGCTTAACGGAACTTCGACAAATCTGGACAGTCTGAACAGCCTGTCTCAGATTAACGGTATGGCGGAGGAGATTTTAGAGATTGCCAATCAGACCAATCTGTTATCCATCAATGCGTCCATAGATGCGGCAAGGTCCGGGGAACTGGGGAGAGGGTTTGCAGTTGTCGCGGAAGAGATCGGGAAACTTGCCGAGACATCTAAGATGACTGCGGCCAGGATCAGGGAATTATGTGAATCTTCTAACGGGAGTATCGAAGAAGTGAATGGATGCGCTTAAGGAGTCCATTGAAGAGATATTTGAAAATGCAATGAATGTGAAAAATATATCCGCGAAGAACAGCTGCGCAATCAACGAGATCGTGCAAGAGAGCGAAAGCACAGCAGATATTGCAGGTGAAATCAGATGTCATTCCGATGAAAATATACAGATGGCAGACAGTCTGGGAAATATAGTCAGTGAATTTACATTGGATTAGTGAGCAGATGCAGCGCCGTGAATATTAAAAATGTGAGTTGAATGCTGCGAATGAAAACAGTATAATAAATCTATCGCAGGAACTGCTGACAGATCAGAAGCGGAAGATGATATATAGAGTCGGTGTATGGTGTGCATAAGAGAAAATTATTAAAAGAGCCAAAGACAAAAAAATTCATATGGTGCTGCGGGATACTCTGCATGTCTGCGCTGATTACCTATCGTTTTCCGGCGGCAGCGTTTGCAATGGAAACGGCGCCGGTTACCAATGTTGAGGACGATAAACAGGAAAATGCCGGGTCTGACCGGCAGCTTCGGGCCGATTATGAGGATTATCAGGAGAGGCTTGGTGCAATCGAGAAACAGTGGGAGATTGGCGATTACGGGTTTCGTGTTATCGAGAACCAGATCTTCCCGATCGAGACACAGTGCTTCGGCAATGTCTATCTGGTGCCAGCCATGGAGAAGGACTATCACCGGCTCGCTCTTTTCCTGACGAAGGAAGACGGAACCGTTGTGTACAGAACGGACCAGCTTGCCGCCAACAGTTGGAACCTCGGCAGTCTGGAGCAGCCGATTCGGGCTATTTCTGCGGTTTCTTTTCAGGATCTGAACCGGGACGGCAGAATGGATATTATATTGATCGTGGCTTGCAGAAACAGGACAGGCACATACGCGGTTAAGGATTACAAGGTAGGAGACGTGTTATTTCAGAGCAATGAGGGATTCTACTGCGATTACCGCATTTCGGATAAGATCAACAGATATGGCATGAATAAAAGCGCGGAGAGCATTATCGCATATGTCAGAGACGGCTACTCGACAGAGTTTCTCTATACCGCTTCGACCAAGACGGAACTTCTTAAGAACGGTTTCGTAATTACTGCAGAGCAGGACTATTCCAGACAGTTTGAAAAGCTGGGTTATCTGGAGGTTATGCCGGGAAGCTACACGATGGCGGAGTTTGCCACTTTTATGATCTATCTGGTGAACGAGCAGGGAGAGATCGTGTGGAGTTTTCAGCCGATGGGGGATTTTGACAATCTGTACGCACTTAAGGGAATCACCTGCAGAGATATCGACGGGGACGGCATGAAAGATATTCTGGTGCTGGCGCGTTACAGCTATGCGGGCGATCAGAATGAAGTGCTTACCCGGCCTGATTATGCGATCTACTACCAGCGTACCGGCGGGTTTGAGACAGATACGGAAGTGAAGAAGAAGGTATACTGCAGAGATGAAGATACGGTGGCGGAGCTTGTGGATAAGGCGAGAGCCTATTGGGGGTGGAGTCCGGAAACATGATTAAAATACTGATAGTGGATGATGAAAAACCGATTCGGGACCTGATCGACATGAATCTGTCGGCGGCCGGATATTATTGTGTTGCCGTGGAAGACGGGCTTGCGGCCATCGATGCGGTTGAGAAAGATACGTTCGACCTGGTGCTTTTAGATATTATGCTGCCCGGCGCAGACGGCTATGATGTTATGGAGTATATCAGGCCGTTTAAGGTGCCGGTTATTTTTATTTCAGCGAAACATGAAGTGAGAGACCGGGTGAAGGGACTGAAACTGGGAGCGGATGATTATCTGATTAAGCCGTTTGATGTGACGGAACTTCTGGCACGGGTGGAGGCGGTACTGCGCAGATATAACAAGTCGGATAAGAAATTGACGATAGGCGGGGTCGAGATTGACATAGAGGCCAGGCGGGTGACACGGGACGGCAGTCCGGTGCCGCTTACCAGCAAAGAATTTGATCTGCTTATGCTGTTTGCGGAGAACAGGAATGTGGCGTTGTTCCGGGAGAATCTTTACGAGAGGGTCTGGCATGACGAGTACTATGCCAACAGCAGGACGCTTGACATTCATGTGCAGCGGCTGAGGAGAAAGCTGGGATGGGAGAAAAATCTTGTGGCGGTCTATAAGATAGGGTACCGCCTTGAGGTGCAGTAAATTCCTTCGGAATTAACTGCGCGAGTTTGCTGCGCAAACTCGAAGAAGCGGAGAAAAAAGAATTTGGAATCAACTGCGCGAGTTTGCTGCGCAAACTCGAAGAAGCGGAGAAAAAAGAATTTGGAATCAACTGCGCGAGTTTGCTACGCAGACTCGAAGAAGCGGAGGAAAAAGATTCGGAAACTAACAACAGTAATGGAGATTACCATGAAGTTTTCACAGAAACTTTTGTTGTGGACTACGATTATCATAGCAATTACGCTTGGCTTCAGCGGATATTATTTTGTCAATTTTGTGTTTGAGACTTCTCTGGAGCGGGAGGTCGGGCAGGCGCTTGATGAAAACAGTATATTGCGATTTGCATTTGAGACGGCGGCGCTGAACGTTCCCGTCAAGTATGACGTGCTGCAGGACAGTTCGGTGGAACAGATTGCCTCTAATCTGGAGACAAGCGGTCAGGGGACAGGCCGGCTTCTGCGGATCTGCGATGAGGAGAAAAATGTGCTCTATGCCGGTGACGGATTTGAGGCGGATGACGAACTCATCAATGCGGCTTTGGAGAATTACTATTCCTATCGCGTGGTTTTGCTGGAGGATCGTTACTATATTCAGACACAGAGCCGGGTGCATTCGCTTGGCAGAGAGTTGTATCTGGAGACGCTGCGAGATGTGACGCAGGTGTTTGCAGAACGGGAGATGGGATTCACGGTCTATCGAAGGCTGATGATTTTTATGCTGCTGCTTGGCATCGTGATTATGTATTTTATAGCTTCCCGTCTGACTAAACCGATCAGGCTTCTGGTGCGGGCGACCAAGGAGATGGCAGCAGGAGATTACGGCTATCGTGCCAGACAGGTCAGCAATGACGAACTCGGTAAGCTGACGCAGGATTTCAATCATATGTCGGAGGTTCTGGAGGAAACGATCGGACAGCTGGAAGATGAAGTGCAGGCCAGAGAGGATTTTGTGGGTGCCTTTGCGCACGAGCTTAAGACGCCGCTTACCTCCATCATCGGTTATGCGGATATGTTAAGGTCCAGAAAGCTGGACGAAGAGAAGAGCATCCTGTCGGCGAACTATATTTATACGGAAGGTAAAAGACTGGAGACGATGTCGCTTCGTCTGCTGGATATCATTGTGACGAAGAAAGAAGGCGCCAGGATCAGGGGAACGTCTGCGGAGACGCTGTTCGAGTATCTGCGCAGTATGTTCCTGCCGAATGAGAGCATGGCGTTTGTATTTACTTATGAGCCGGCAGTGGTGATGGCGGACGCCAGTCTGATTCAGACCGTGCTGGTGAACCTGCTGGATAATGCCTGTAAGGCGTCGGAGGAAGGCAGCAGGATAGAGATCAGCGGCAGCAGGGAGCAGGAAAAATACCGTTTTACGGTCAGGGATTATGGAATAGGCATTCCGGAGGAAGAGGTGTCTAAGATCACGCAGGCGTTCTATATGGTGGATAAATCCAGATCGCGGAGCAGGAATGGCGCCGGACTTGGACTGGCGCTTAGTGTGGAGATACTGGCGCTGCATGACAGCAGGCTTGAGATCGACAGCATAGTCGGAGAGGGAACCGCAATCAGTTTCCTTTTGCAGGTGGGAGAAGAGGAGGCACAGTATGAAGAAGCACATTCTTAATCTGGCGCTCCTTGCGCTGACTGGCGTGGCAGTCGTGTTGTCCATATGGGGACCGGAAGCCATCGCCAGATATAAAGACCGGGGGATCTTAAACCGGATCATGATGAGGGAAGAAGAGACCGGAGGAGAGGGCTACCGCTATCAGCTGAGCAGTAATGAGAAGCTTTATATCCTGTCACAATGTCTCAATTCCCAGAGTGCGGCCGGGACGGAGCAGAATATGCTTACGAAGGAGCCGGACAGCGCTTATCAGGAACTGACCGGCACTTACGCTTTTGTAGTCAACCATAACGGACCGTCCGGACAGGAGATTACAGATGAGCAGATCTATCAGACGGCCAATGAAGGAATCACGATGCTGAAAGAACTGGGTATTCTGCCGGAGGGTATCAAAGAAGTACAACCGGGTTCTTATCAGGCGACGCTGTATTCCGCCATTGATGTGCCGGAGCCGAGAAACAATGTGGCAGTCTGGAAGCTGAACCTTCTGGGCAGCCTGCAGAATGCGAATAAGGAAAACAGGCTGATTGACGCCTATATCGATGCGGATGACGGCAAAATCTATGAGTTTTATGTGCGCGCGCAGGTCGCGTGGGAGCAGATTGATCCGGACGCACTGGTTGAGGCGTGGGCCGCCTATATGGGGCTGCCGGTACCGGAAGCATATGAGAGTGAGAATCCGCTGTTAGAGACGACACCATATTATAAGAAATATGTTTTCTCAGGAGCTGGGAACGACAGGACGGTGGTCACGGTCGGATTCTATGACGGTATCAACGAACTGTTCCTGAAAATATCCAAATAATGTAATTGCCGCAAAAGAAAAACAAGCGACGCGAAGCGGCATTTGTTTTTCTTGCGGCATTAATGAGCAAACGTCCGATGAAATCGGACAAAGAGCGAGAAAGCGCGTGTTTGCGAGTATGACACAGTGCAAAAGAAAAGCAAGCGACGCGAAGCGGCATTTGTTTTTCAGGGAAGCCGAAGGCTGAACTGTTGCAACTATTTTACAAAAATGATGTAACTATGTTGCAAATATGATGAAAATTTGATGCACCCTTCCTGTAGGCTGTATGTATAGCATTACGGTAACAGCATGGACGGGGGATAAGACAGACGATTTCGGATCAGCAGGATGAAATGTCTGCTCCGCCGCATATACACAGGAGAGGAGCATCATTTTTATGTACGCAGGAACAAGACGGTATAACAGGAGACGAAGGAAAAGAGCGGAAATCAGAGGGTATCTGCGGACGCTTGTGTGGGTGCTGACAGTGATCTGTATCCTGGTGGTTGCGGCAGCCATGGCGGTGCAGACAAATGCATCAAAAGTGGTGGCGGCGGAGGCAGAAGCAGAGGCACCGGTTTTGATTGATGAAACGAAGATGATTGATGTTGCACAGGCGGTGACTTCGGACTCCAGACGTGCGGCCGCAATGGCTGCGAAGCACGCGCAGGCGGAGGCCGACAGGGCAATCGTGATAGACCCCGGACACGGCGGTATGGATGGCGGCTGCGTGTTTGAGGGGGTTGTGGAGAAGGATATCAACCGTAAGATCGCGCTTCTGGTAAAAGGTAAACTGCAGAAGAAAGGATACCGGGTGGCGCTGGCCAGAGAAGGAGATGAACTGGTGGATAAAGCTGACCGGGTTGAAGCAGCGAACCGGCAGAATGCGAGGCTGTATGTCAGCATACATCAGAATTCCTGCGAAGATGACAGCGTCTCAGGGATAGAGACATGGTATGATGACAATGACGCAACGGGAGAGGGCAGACGGCTGGCACGGCTGATACAGCAAGAGACCGTCAAGGCGACAGGTGCGTCGGACAGAGAACTGGTGTCAGATCCGGAAATGTGCGTGACGAGTAAAAGCAGGATGCCGGCATGTCTGATCGAGACGGGATTTCTCTCTAATCGTGCGGAACGTAAGAATCTGGATTCGACAGCGTATCAGGAAAAGATTGCGGAGGGGATCGCGAACGGGATCGATTTGTATCTGAACCCTAAGATCATGTATCTGACATTTGATGACGGTCCTTCGGAAGCGTATACGGACCAGGTGCTGGATGTGCTGAAGCAAAAAAATATCAAGGCGACTTTTTTCCTGATCGGAGAATATGTGCGGAAATATCCGGAGACGGCAAAGCGGATCGCAGACGAGGGGCACACCATAGGAATACATTGTGACGTACATGACTATCATGCAATATATGCGGATGTGTCCAGTTATGTGGAAGATTTCGAGAAGGCTTATGACACGGTATATGAGGTAACCGGGGTAGAGGCGCAGCTGTTCCGTTTTCCCGGCGGGAGTATCAATGCGTATAACAGGAAAGTATATAAGGATATTATAGAGGAGATGGAGGCGCGCGGGTTTATCTATTATGACTGGAATGCAAGCCTGGAGGATGCAGCCACGGCGAATGCAACTTCGCAGCAGCTGATCCGGACGGCAGTGGATACGACTCTGGGCAGACGTCAGGTCGTTATGCTGGCGCACGACAGGATAGAAGGTACGGCAAACGCGCTGGGAGACTTGATCGACGCGTTTCCGGAGTACCGGATGGAAGCGTTGACGGCGGAGGCCAGACCGGTGCATTTCTGAGATTGGCACTTGCAAATCCGGGCTGCGTATGATACATTAGGTACAATACATTTTGCACTGCAAACTTTGAGAGAACAGACTCTCAGAATGATACAGTACAAACTGAGCAGGCCGGGGCACAAGCCTGGGAGCCGGGTCGCGCCGGGCGACAGCGGGTTATGACATCTGCGGGACAGTAGTTACGATTACTGCGCACGCAGGTGTTTTTTATTTCACAGGAAAGAACACCCTGTGAAATAAAAGCCCTTCGGATGAAGACGGTAGCGTTTAATGGAGGATAGATATGACGAAAAAAACAGAGACTGCACCAAAGGTGAGGGAGCGTCAGGAAGCGGCTGATGAGGAAAGCAGACACAATGAAGGACGGGATTATGAGAAAATGGCGATGAAGGTGTCAAGGATCAGTATCATAGCGAACTTTGTACTCACACTGATCAAGCTGTTTACAGGTGTGATTGCGCATTCGGGGGCGATGATTTCGGATGCGATCCACTCGGCATCGGATGTGTTTAGTACGGTGATCGTTATGATCGGTATCAAGATTTCAGGTAAGGAATCAGATAGAGACCATCCCTACGGACATGAGCGGATGGAGTGTGTGGCTGCTATCGTTCTGGCAACGATTCTTGCAGCTACCGGTCTCGGAATCGGGTACTCCGCGGCGGGCAAGATTGTGAAAGGGGAGTATGCGCACCTTGCCGTGCCGGGCGTTCTGGCTCTGGCGGCGGCGATTCTATCCATCGTCGTGAAGGAGGGAATGTATCAATATACAAAGGTCTATGCGAAACGGATTGATTCCGGTGCACTTATGGCGGATGCATGGCACCACCGTTCCGACGCATTGTCCTCTGTCGGTGCACTGGCCGGTATCGCCGGTGCCAGAATGGGATTCCCTATTTTGGAGCCGGCGGCCAGCGTGGTGATCTGTCTTTTTATCGAAAAGGCGGCGTATGAGATCTTCATGGATGCGGTCAATAAGATGGTGGATAAGGCCTGTGATGACGAGGTGGAGAAGGCGCTTAAAGCGTGCGCGCTTGCACAGCAGGGCGTGCTGGGGGTAGATCTGCTGCATACGCGTGTCTTTGGCAATAAGATTTATGTTGATATTGAGATCAGCGTCAACGGGGAAATGCGTCTCAGGGATGCGCACAGCATCGCCGAACATGTGCACAATGCCATAGAACAGGATTTTTGCAAAGTTAAACACATCATGGTACATGTAAATCCGGTGTAAAATAACAAAAGTTAATTTTTCGGGATTCACTTTGCATAAAGTAAACGCAATTGCGAAGTTCGATTATGGGTTGTCAACCCTAATATTTACAGATATAATAAATCATAGAAAATATGCGGTGGAAGCAGCATGGCGGAAATGAGGAAAATATGAGAGACAAAAGAAGCGGGAAGAACAACAGAAGCGGACGGACGGTGAGCGGAATGTGCGGGCAGACCGGCAGGAGAAGGACAACGGTCATTCTGGCAGCAATAGTTTGGGTACTTATGACCGGCAGTTTACTGTTCGGGAAAGAGAGTACATTATATGCGCAGGCAGCGGGGCGTCCGGTCGCGATCAGTTCCTGTACGATCGCGGGCGGGGACGTGGTATGCCAGCTTAACGCCGGAAGCGTTCCGTCCGGCGATGACGGTAAATACTATATTTATGCGGATGAAGTATATCAGGACGGACCAACCGGTAAAGTGGTTGCGACAGTTGATGCGGGCGCTTCCGTTACGGCGGCTTTTCCGTTAAGTTATAATACGGGGGAATCCAACCTGAGCCGCAAATTCTTAGTTGCGGTAAAACGGGGCGGGCAGATGGTGCAGGTCAGCGATGAGCATTATATCACCAATCCGGAAGCGATTGCGGCGCATACATCCCCCCGTAATGACAGAGGGATCAAAGGGATACTTCCTGATCTCGCCAAGTCTTCGAAAGAAGAATTGCAGGAACTTGGCATTCAGCAGATTGTATATAATATGTATGTGGACGATATCTGTGTGGACGCAACCGTGCCGGGCGCCATTCCTTTTGATTATAACGGACAGACATGGTATTTCAACAACGGCATGGTATCGCATTTTGATTCTATGATCAAGAGCTTTAACAGTTACGGGATACAGGTGACCATGGTACTGCTCAACGGGGGCAGAAGCCCGTATACGCAGGATCTTATACATCCTACGGCGGTAGGCGGTGACTGTCCGGGATATGCGCTGAATGTGGCGGACGCAGCGGGTGTCAATCACTTCAAGGCTGTCAGTGCATTTCTGGGGCAGCGTTATTCGGGACAGACAGGCTGCGGACAGATCGATAACTGGATTCTGGGTAACGAGGTAAATGCGCGCACTTCATGGTGGTACAGCAGTTCTACGTCGCTTGACTATAATGTGAATATCTATGTCAAGGCATTCCGTATCTTCTACAATGAGTTAAAGAGCCAGAATGCCAATGTGAGAGTATACAACTCTATTGATCAGGAATGGGGGCGGAAGTCCAATCCCGGCAGCTTCCTTGCAAAAGACTATCTGGATCAGTTTAACTATTATATGAACCGGGAGGGTAATATCGACTGGAGTCTTTCCTACCATCCTTACAATTCACCGTTGTATGACCCGTATGCGTGGAACGGACCGGCAGTATGGGTGAAGCAGAATCTTTCCACACCGTATATTACGATGCAGAATGTGGATATTCTGATCAACTATATGCACCAGCCGCAGTTCTTGAGCCCGAGCGGACAGGTCAGAAGCATTTCCCTGGCGGAGATCGGGTTTACATCAAGTTTCGGCGATGAGAAACAGGAGGCATCGGTGGCTTACGGTTACCTGAAAGCGGCTTCCCTGCCGGATGTGGATGCGTTTATGCTGTTCAGACAGACTGATGATGCGCATGAGATGGAGAGCCATTTGGCGCTTGGATTGTACGACTTAAACGGAAACAGGAAACCGGCATATCACATTTATAAGAATCTGGGAACAGCCAATGCAGGTGTGGCGAAAGCAAGAGCGTCGGAGATTATCGGTATGGATATCGATCAGATGATCAGTCAGAATATTGTATGGACGAGAGCCGGTAATGGCGTGGTGCAGTAATAAGACATGAAGTTGTTCTGCAGACAGTGGAATACGCTGTCTGGAAACAATTAATGCAAAGAGCGTGCATTCTCCGTGAGGATCTCAAATCGGGTGCCGCTGTGGTTATGTAGTATGTGACCGCAGCGGCATTTAAGTAACCATGACCGGATTATTTCATACTCTATAGCATATGGATTCTTTGAAAATATGCTGTAAAGGAGAATAAGATTATGGCGATCGGTTATCTGACCATGCAGGCGAGGACTGCGCACGACGCGCTGCCCCTGCGAGGCGTACAGGTCACTGTATTGGACGACGAGCAGAATCGCGTCTATGAGTTGACGACGGATGAGAATGGCGAGACGAGAAGAGTAGCGCTGGAGACAGTGGACAAGAGGTACTCGCAGGACGAGAATTTTACAGGCACGCCCTATGTAACTTATAATGTGCTTGCGCAGGCGGAAGGATTTAACCCGGTATATGTCTCTGACATTCCGATTTTCGACGGTGAGTCGGCAGTTCTTCCGCTTGTTCTTATTCCGATGCAGGGACAGCAGCGGGACGTGACACAGACAGAGATCACGGTGGGAGCGCCGGCGGTTGCCATGGAAGGGGAGCGTGAGCCGGAGGGCGGTGCCCGGAGCGAAGAGTCTGCGCAGGTGCTGCGGCAGGTTGCCATCCCGAATCCGATCACGGTTCATCTGGGTGCGCCGTCTGCAGCTGCTTCGAATGTGCAGGTGTCTTTCCCGGATTATGTCAAGAATGTTGCCAGCAGTGAGATCTATCCTACATGGCCGGAAAACGCGCTTCGGGCAAATATCTATGCCATTATTACCTTTGCGCTTAACAGGGTATACACGGAGTGGTATCGGGCGAAGGGATACAATTTTGATATCACCAACAGTACTGCCTACGATCAGTATTTTGTATACGGGAGACCGGTCTATGAATCCATCAGCAGGATCGTCGATCAGATCTTCAATGAATATGTCCGCAGGCAGGGGCAGGAAGCACCTTATTTTACCTCTTTCTGTAACGGAACGACGGCTACCTGCAGCGGGATGTCACAGTGGGGGACGGTTACGCTTGCAAATCAGGGATATACTCCGATTAGAATATTGCGATATTATTATCCTGATGATGTGGAAATTGCAGAAACCAATATTGTAACGAATATGCTGACTTCTTATCCGGGAACACCGCTCAGGGTAGGGAGCACGGGATTAGATGTGCAGACAATCCAGAATTATTTAAAACGGATCAGGCGGAACTATCCGGCAATACCTTCCATCACGGACCCGGAAGGAACATTCGGGGACAGCACGCGGGCGGCGGTCGTGAAGTTCCAGAATGTTTTCGGGCTTACGCCTGACGGAATCGTCGGAAAATCGACATGGTATAAGATATCCAGCCTGTATACCGCAGTCACCAGACTGGCGGAACTCAACAGTGAGGGAACGAATCTCGGAATCGGAACAGTTCCGCCTGCCGCTGTGCTGCGGGAGGGGGCAAGAGGGCAGGACGTAATCACACTGCAGTATCTGTTAAGTCTTATTTCCGAATATTATCCGGATATACCTGCCGTGATGCAGGATGGGATCTTCGGCAGCGGTACGAAGCAGGCGGTGACTGCTTTCCAGCGGAGAATGGGGCTTGTGGCGGACGGTATTGTGGGACCTTCCACGTGGAACGCGCTGTACAGGACGTATCAGGGAATCGGTGAGAATGTGCCTTCTCCGGGACCTGCACCCGGTCCGGGGCCGGACACAGGCGGATCTTTTGCCTATACTGTGCGATCCGGCGATACGTTGTGGCTGCTGGCGAACCGGTTTGGCACGACGGTGGATGCGATCAAGCGGCTGAACGGACTTACAAGCGACAACCTGCAGATCGGGCAGGCGCTGCAGATTCCGTCAGGGCAGTCTGCACCGTATTTTAACTATACTGTGCGTTCAGGCGATACGCTGTGGCTGCTGGCGAACCGGTTCGGCACGACGGTGGATGCGATTAAGCGGCTGAACGGACTTGCAAGCGACAGTCTGCGGATCGGGCAGGTGCTTCGGATTCCCGCATAAGGTTAAAATATGTCGGCATGACCGCACAGACAGGCGGTTGTGCCGATTTTGACATCTGAATCAATTTTGAATAATCATAAAATGTCGCTTGACAAATGTAACAATATATGATCAAATGTTCATATAAAAGAAAAGTGCGATAACAGAAGCGGCAAAAAATAGAATCTCAATATTCCGGTCTGCTATCAGGTGTGAACAGGAGATAGAAATATTATGACAAGAAAGCAAAAGAAAGTGTTGATACGAATCATTATATCTGCAGTGCTGGTAATCGGATTACAGTTTATACCGGTAAAAAATCCGTATGTCAGACTGGCGCTTTATATGGCGCCGTACCTGATTATCGGATATGACATTTTAAAGAAAGCAATATTAGGAATTGTGCACGGTGAAGTGTTTGATGAGAATTTTCTGATGGCGGTTGCGACCATAGGCGCCATCGCTTTGGGAGAATATCTTGAGGGAACCGCCGTTATGCTGTTCTACCAGATCGGAGAACTTTTCCAGAGTTATGCGGTAGGAAAGAGCCGTAAGAATATCACGGCACTGATGGATATCCGTCCCGATTATGCCAATGTGGAACAGGACGGGGAACTCGTACAGGTTGATCCGGATGAAGTTGCCGTGGGAACGGTTATCGTGGTACAGCCGGGTGAAAAGATTCCGATTGACGGTGTTGTTACAGAGGGCGTTTCCTCTCTGAATACGAGCGCCCTGACGGGAGAAAGTCTTCCGCGAGAGGCGGCCGCGGGGGATGAAGTAATCAGCGGCTGCGTCAATATGTCCGGCGTGCTCCGCATACGGACGACGAGGGAGTTCGGAGAGTCCACCGTATCTAAGATTCTGGATCTGGTGGAGAATTCGAGTATGAAAAAGTCCAGGTCCGAGAATTTTATCACCAGATTTGCGAGATATTATACGCCTGCAGTCTGTATCGGTGCGCTGGCACTGGCGCTTCTGCCGCCATTGATCAATATTCTGCTGGGCAATCCGGCAGACTGGTCGCAGTGGCTGATCAGAGCGCTCACCACGCTTGTCATCAGCTGCCCGTGCGCGCTGGTCATATCGATCCCGCTCAGTTTCTTCGGAGGAATCGGCGGTGCTTCCGCCAAGGGGATTCTTGTCAAGGGCTCTAATTATTTAGAGGCGCTTTCCAGGACTGCGTATGTGGTGTGCGATAAAACAGGAACTTTGACGAAAGGCGTGTTTGAAGTGTCCCGGATAGAACCGGCGGATGGAATGACAAGAGAGGAACTGCTGGAACTGGCGGCATATGCGGAGCACTACTCCACACATCCGATCAGTAAGAGTCTGAAAGAAGCTTACGCAAAGGAAATTGATGCGTCCGTCATCAGCGAGGTGCAGGAGATCAGCGGACATGGTGTGACGGCGCTTATAGACGGCAGGAAAGTCGCGGCCGGCAATGTGAAGCTGATGAAGCAGATGCAGATCGCTTATCAGAGGCCGCAGGAAATCGGCACGGAAGTACATTTGGCAGTGGACGGGAGATACGCAGGTTATATTGTGATTTCTGATGTTGTGAAACCCAATGCAAAAGCAGCCGTTGCGAATTTGAAGGCAGCAGGTGTGAAACAAGTGGTTATGTTAACCGGTGACGCTAAAAATGCCGCAGATGCGGTGGCAGCAGAACTTGGTGTGGATGTGGTGAAAAGTGAACTGCTTCCGGCGGATAAGGTGACGGAAGTAGAAAAACTTCTGGAAGCGAAAGGGAAGAAGGAAAAGCTTGCTTTTGTGGGGGACGGCATTAATGATGCGCCGGTGCTTTCCAGAGTGGATCTCGGGATCGCCATGGGTGCGCTGGGTGCGGATGCGGCGATCGAGGCGGCGGATATCGTGCTTATGGACGATAACCCGGAGAAGATCGCGACGGCAATCGGTATTTCCCGCAAGACGCTCGGCATTGTGCATCAGAATATTGTGTTCGCACTGGCAGTGAAATTTATCTGTCTGGTGCTTGGTGCGGTGGGAACACTGAATATGTGGTGGGCGATTTTTGCGGATGTGGGTGTGATGATTATCGCCGTACTCAATGCGACACGGGCGCTTCGGTACCGTGAGGCAAACATGAAGTAATCTCATGGCAGCAGAAATGCGGCTTAAGAATGTTTTAAAATTCCGGTTGTATTTGGGTGCGGGCAGAGCGGATCAATGAGGAGGAAGAACAATGTTCCGGGATAAAGTATCCGGTGCCTATGATTTGGCTGAAACAGTATATAACGGGAAAGTTTATCGTAAACTCGGTGAAAAACTGCCGGGGAGATCGAACGAAATGATACCGCATTGGAAAGACCCGTATGCAGCATTAAGAGAAGTGAATTGTTAGTAAAGTGGGTTTTGCCAAAACAAGAGGAATAAAAGCTGGTATGCAGGTGGTTCTTATAAAATGAATATGGTAAAATTTTATAAGAAACGAGGTAAAGCAATATGGAAAAGAAGATTTATATCACAGATGAAGAACGTGCAAAATGTCAAAAGGTGGCTGAGGCGTTTGCAGAGCTGTACGAAATGGCGGATATTGTAGTGCTTGATGTAGGCAGATATGGTTTTGTGATGCTCAAATATTATACGCCGCCGCATGGCTTTGAGGAAGATGCAACTTTTACGGACGGCAAGGCATTGTTTGAAGCATTATGGCAGGAATGGCTTGATATGAAGCTGTATCTTATCGCAAAAGGTACTTCATTGCTGGAAAAAGGGTATAAGGGTGTGTTTGAGAGCCTGACAAAAGAAAAACAGTCGGAACTTATCGGGCGAAAAGCCGTTTTCGCAAGAATGGCGGGAATAGGTCTGTAAAAAGATGTTTCTAACAAAGAAATAGATAGAGAGATGGATTCCGTAGGCGCAGGCATTGTGGGAATGTCGTATAACTGACTGTGTTTATAGAACTGTGGGAAACCCTGTTTGCAGGATGTGGGAAAGCTGCTTTTGCTTTTCCACAGGCTGTGAATGGGGTTTTCCATAGTTTCATAGCCAGTTATGCACATTTCCATGATGCAGGTCTTAAATACTTGAAATGATTCGCCTGACCGCATATAATTATATGGCAGAGATTAAAGGAAGGGTGAATGAAGATGTTAGAGTATATTTCTGCCCCGGAAGCGGCAAAGAAATGGGGCATTTCAGAAAGACGAGTGCAAAAGCTATGTGAGGAAAACCGCATACCGGGCGTGGCAAAGTTCAGCCGCTTGTGGCTGATTCCAAAGGACGCTGAAAAACCAACAGATGCCCGATTAAAAGCAGAAAGGAAGAAAAAACATGAATAAAGTTTTAATTATAGATGATGATAAAGAACTTTGCGCACTTATGAAAAAATGCGTAGAGCAGGAAAACCTTACTGCGGTTGTCGCAGGCGGCGGGATAGAAGGACTGCATATATTGGAGGAAACCAAAGATACCTGTTCACTTATTATTCTTGATATTATGATGCCCGACTTAGACGGTTTTCAAGTGTTGCAACAAGTACGGCAGA
>CAJTPS010000027.1 GCA_910578555.1 uncultured Lachnospiraceae bacterium | reverse complement strand
CCTGTGCAGGTGCTGCAGTGTCATTGCCACAACCTGCAAGCACGCTTGCGATCATGGCTGTTGAGAGCAGTACACTAAGTACTTTTTTCTTCATCAATATTTCCTCCCTTATGCAATATGTATTTTGCGGATCATATACATCCGCTTTTTTACATTTCTATCATATCCAATATTTAACTGAATGCATACCATATCCGACATAAAAATGTCAGAATTATGACCACAATGCCTTATCGCAGACTTTAAAATATTATGGCAAAAAGGCGTATACCCTGTTCACGGATATACGCCCTGTCCCTTATTTTGAGTTTGCGAAACAAATCTCACATTTACTTCCGTCTTTTCGAGTTTGCGAAGCAAATCTCGCAAAGTTAATTCCTTGGCTTCTTTCGAGCCCGCGAAGCGGGACTCGCAATCGAGCGGAGCTCGATTTTTTACAGTCTCTTCAACAGTTCCTCTCTCTGCGCCTCATATCCCGGCTTACCCAGAAGTGCGAACATATTCTTCTTATAGCTCTCAACACCCGGCTGGTTAAACGGATTTACCCCTAAGAGATATCCGCTGACACCGCAGGCAAACTCAAAGAAGTAGAACAACTCGCCCAGATAGAACTCATTCACCTCGGGAACGTTGATCATAAAGTTGGGAACCTGTCCGTCCGTGTGTGCCAGAATCGTGCCGTTCATAGCACTCTTATTGACGAAATCCACGTTCTTGCCCGCCAGATAATTGAGACCGTCCAGATCTACCGGTTCCTCACCGATAATGATCTCTTCTCTGCTTGTCTCAATATTCAGCACAGTCTCAAACATCGTTCTGGAACCGTCCTGGATAAACTGTCCCATGGAATGTAAGTCTGTGGTAAGATCAACGCTTGCCGGGAAGATACCCTTTTGGTCTTTACCCTCGGACTCGCCGTAAAGCTGTTTCCACCACTCAGATACATAGTGTGCGCTCGGTTCATAGTTTGCAAGTATCTCAATCACTTTGCCTTTTCTGAGCAGGATATTACGAAGCGCCGCATACTTCACCGCATCGTTTTCCTCAAAAGGAGCGTTCAGCGCCATCTTTCTGCCTTCCGCCGCACCTTCCATCAATTTATCGATATCCGCGCCGGATACCGCAATGGGAAGCAGACCTACCGCTGTCAGCACCGAGAAACGTCCGCCCACATCATCCGGAACAACGAAACTCTCATAACCTTCTTCATTTGCAAGATTCTTCAGCGATCCTCTTGCCTTATCAGTGGTCGCGTAGATTCTCTTCGCCGCGCCCTCTTTGCCGTACTTCTTCTCCGCCATATCCTTAAATACACGGAATGCAATAGCAGGCTCCGTGGTCGTGCCGGACTTGGAGATCATATTAATGGAGAAATCTCTGTCACCGATCACGTCGATCAGGTGTTTAATATAAGTAGAACTGATAGAGTTACCTACAAAATAGATTTCGGGCGTCTTTCTGACGGATTTATCTACGACATTATAGAAGCTGTGGCGTAAGAACTCAATCGCCGCTCTTGCTCCGAGATAGGAACCGCCGATACCGATCACAACGAGCACTTCGGAATCGCTCTGAATCTTCGCCGCCGCCTGTTTGATCCGCGCAAACTCTTCCTTATCATAGTCAACCGGCAGATCGATCCAGCCGAGGAAATCATTACCTGCCCCGCTCTTACTCACCAGCAGCTCCTTCGCGTCAAGCGCCAGCTTCTTCATGGACTCCACTTCATTGTCCCCGATAAAAGGTGCCGCCTTAGAATAGTCAAATGTAACTTTACTCATTTTGTCCTCCATTCCGAAAAGTCCGGCTGTCTGCTGCAGCCTGACAATCCAATTAGTCTTCTATCTGCCACCACACATAAGTGTAGCATTGCATACATGTTTTTTCAAGATTTGTAACCGCCCGGCCTTCGGCTTTACTTTTCATTCACCGCGTTCTCGATCAGGCCGATGATCGTTCCGATCGCATCCCGCTGGTTGCTCTTCGTCATCGCATCAATATAACTGAATCTGTTAAAATACAACTCCTGTATCTTCTCCAGCAGCAGTTTATTCGTCAAATCATCTTCGTCGATCACGATACTGAATCCCTGTGATTCAAATGATTCCGCATTCAAAATCTGATCCCCCCGGCTGCTGCTCGCGGGAAGCGGTATCAGAATATTGGGTTTTTTGAGCGCCAGCAGTTCACTGATCGCATTCGCGCCTGCTCTGGAGATCACCAGATCCGCCATGGCGAAAACATCCTTCATCTCGGAACGAATATATTCAAACTGCTTATAACCCGCCGTTGTCAGAAGCAGATTATCCATCTTCTCCTTACCGCATAAATGCACAACCTGAAAATCTTTCAATAATTCCGGCAGAACATCTCTGACCGCCTGATTGACCGCGGCGGAACCCAGACTGCCTCCCACAACCATGATGACCGGTTTCGATGCATCGAAACCGCACAGTCTGTACCCTGCCTCCTTGCTGCCCATGGTAAGTTCCTTTCTGATGGGAGACCCTGTCAGAACTGCTTTACTCTCCGGCAGCATACGAAACGTCTCAGGAAAATTACAGCACACCTTCTTTGCTACGGGAATGCATAACTTATTGGCAAGTCCGGGTGTCATATCCGACTCATGTATAATACAGGGTATTCCGAGCGAAGCCGCCGCACGGACCACCGGTACGCTCACAAAACCGCCTTTGGAGAAAACCACGTCGGGCTTTATTTCTTTCAGATATTTCCTTGCTTCAGACATTCCTTTCAGCACACGGAACGGGTCGGAGAAATTCTTAGGGTCAAAATATCTCCTGAATTTACCCGTTGCTATACCAAAATACGGGATGTTAAAATCTTCCATCAGCTTCTTTTCAATACCGTCATAAGATCCCATATAGGCTATCTCGTACTGCAGTTCCCGCAGCTTCGGAATAAGCGCCATATTAGGAGTTACATGTCCGGCGGTTCCGCCGCCGGTAAGCACAATCTTCTTACTCATTATGAAAGAAACCTCCTAAATTAATTATCCAGGATTTCCTGCAGCGCACATGCCAGCTGATCGGGACAGGATGTACTCTTAAATCCGCACTTGATGCCGCGCAGTCTGTCGATCGCATCCTCAATCTTCATCCCTGACACTAATCTGGAAATACCCTGCAGATTACCATTACATCCTCCTGTGAACTCGACAGACTTGATCACGCCGTCTTCCACTTCCAGATCAATCGCCTTTGAACAAACCCCCTGCGGATGATAAATCATTATTATTCCCTCCAGTTTACGTTATTTTATTTTGCCCGAATTCAATCTTTTTACACAATATTAGATATTGTAGCATATTTTTCTATTTTTTTCCAGTGCCGCGGTGCGGCGTAATGGCGACAGTTCCGCTCTGTACTATTCCATGACAGCAAAACCGAAGACCGAACGGTTACGCGTAATTTGACGATGCCTTACAGCTTTTATATCCAAATTAATTTAATATAATATAGGTATGCTTGTTGTATTTATCATTTTAGGGAGGGTATAGAGAATCATGCCTGCGTTATTTTTTCAACATAAGAATTTCATGATCGGGATTCTGGCGCTGCTGTTCTGTAGTATCATATGCCAGATCGTGATAGGAGTGATATATCACCGTCTGATCTGGGAAACGGAGCATATGTCCACCACTGCGAATAAATCCCTGCAGCAGCTCAAGCTGAAGTTTTCCGGCTACAGTAAAATCAATGAGAAAGTTTCCAACGTTCCTGTTTTTGTAGATAAATTTATAAGTCATGTCAAAATCGGCGCGATACCTTTATCCATGCTGCGGCATCTGTCGGGACAGCTCATGCTGCTCTCGGTTCTGGTCGCGGGAATCGGCGCATGTCTCGGCATCATACATAACGAGAGCTTCTTTAGCATCGCGCCTTTCTATGTGATAAGTTTCCTGGGATTATACTGTTATTTCGCAATATCTTCTCTGATTGATATCCCCGGAAAGATCAATATTCTCCGGATCAATCTGGTAGATTATCTGGAAAATCATCTGGCAAACCGTCTGGAACAGACTAAAACCGATATGCAGCTGATCAACCGGGATTCAGCGGACATGCCCGCTGCTTATCCCGAACCGGAACAGCCGAAATCACCGGCCGCATCGGCAGCATACACAGAATCCGGCAGGCAGGACGATTCACCTGCACAGGCTGCGGCTGCCAAAGCAGACGATACGGATATCCCCGGCATCTCCGACGCAGAACTTCGTGAACTGGAATCGCTGCTGCAGGAACTTGCTGCCACCTTCACCATTTCCTGACATAATATCCTGCAATACCCGGTCTCCTTTACTTCACATCCCCCAGGAAGATCAGTCCGACCGCTCCCGGACCGGAATGGGCACCAATACTCGGTCCGATCGGTCTGATCTCAATGTCCGTGTACCCGAATCTCTCTGTGATCATATTCGCAACATACCTCGCATCCATCTCACAGTCCCCGTGTACAATGCCGATAAACACCTGTTTATCCTTATATTCCCCCAGCCGGTCCTTCATGTTATCCACAAGTGTCATCAGAGATTTCTTACGCCCCCGGACCTTGTCTAAAGCAACCAGCCTGCCCTCTCTGTCAAAATACAAGATCGGTTTGATGTTAATCACCGTACCGAGAATCGCGGAAGAACGGGACAGCCGCCCGCCGCGGTACAGGAAATTCAAATCATCCACCGTAAACTGAATATTCAGATGCGGACTGTTCTCCCGCACCCATGCCGCCGTCTCCTCCAGCGAACATCCCGCCTGCTTCATCTCGACTGCCTTGCGGATCATGATCCCCTCACCCAGAGATGCCGATAGTGTATCAATCACAATGATCTTTTCGTCCGGATATTTCTCCATGATTTCATCCGCACCGTTTACAATGTTATTATAAGCGCTGCTGAGCGCGGAAGAAAAACTGATGTGCAGAATATCCGTATTCTGCTTCGCATATTCCTCAAAGCGCTCCAGGATCACCTCCGGATTGCTCGCCATGGTAGCCGCTTTCTTACCCGCCCGCATGGCGTCGTAGAACTCTTTGACACTCAGTTCGCGCCCGTCGCCGTAAATCTCTTCCTCCACCGTATAATAATGCGGGATAACTCCCACTTCATGTTCCGCCAGATAAACCGGATCCATATCACAGTTACTGTCTGTTGTAATTACAAACTGTCGCATTATGCCCGTCCTTTCTTTCACTTAAACCCTCATTACCGCTCTTCGCATATCTTATATATGATACATATGCATCCTGTCCCGGGGCGCATACCTCCTGCTACGATCCCGAACCATATATCACGATCGTCGGTCCGACATAATACCGGGCCGGACTGTATCGGAACAAGTCCAGATAACCGATTCGATACTTCCACTCTCCGCCATAGGAGATTCCGGTATACTCCTGCAGCCGTGTATAACCGCCTGTCTTTTTCTCATACAGTTCCTTCTGGTCCGGATACATATCTTCCCCCTGCATTACCAGATAATCCTTCCGCTGTGTAAAGTATCCCGTGGCATACTGTGTATCCACATAATACTCTCCGCTGCGCAGAATATCGGGAAGCTGCGTCATATCCTCACCGATCCCGATGACCTTATACCGCCCTTCGTCTATGACCGGTGCAAAAGAGGTGCAATAGATCGTAGCCCCCTCCGGAATCTGCGTCTCAATATACTCTGCCGCCTGCGTGTATGTCAGATCATAACGGTAGCTGTTAACCACCGTCACCGCATTACAGATAATCATAGCGATAAGTATGCCTGGAATCACACCTTTGCGGTCAAAGCGGTACCTGACCGTGAGCCGCTTCACTTCCATCAGTCCATATACCATCATAAGTATACCGAACGGCACCACCAGCGACAGATTTCTGCCCAGCATAATCTGATATCTGGAGAGAAAAAGTATAGCAAACACCGGCATGATCATAAAGACGGCCGCCTGCTGTCGTTCCTTCTTACGTATCAGATAGAAAATCCCGAGCAAAAGCAGTACGCCTCCCGCGACACCGTATCCGGTGAGCATATACGCTTCCACATATCCTAACAAGGGCATATTATGCTCTATACCCGGATGTCCCCATGCATAATGATTGAGGTTATACAGATTATCCCAGACAAAAGTTTTAAAATGAAAAAACATCGAATAATTGCACAGACAAAATACGCATACAAGCACAATACAGTTCAGAAAAAACAAAAAATTGTTTCTGTGTTTCTTCCAGTATTTCTTCTTAATATGAAGCGCCAGCCAGAACAAGCCGAAAAGAATCCCGTGAACCTTCGCCGCGGCGGCAAGTCCGATGCAGATCGCAAGCAGCGGATACCACAGATAGACAATCCGGTCCTCCTGCACGTCCCGATAGATCACGCAACCCAGAAGCAGAATCACATTCGCTGCCGCATAGATCATCGTGTCCGGTCCCGTATAATACAGATATGCATATCCATACAGCGAGAAAACAGACAGCGCCAGACCGGCATAGCCCCATTTACGCTCACCTGTCATGACTTTAACGGCAAAATAAATGCATACATTGGACAGAAGCGCCGTACCGCATACCACATACCTGAGCAGGATAACCGTTTCCGTGCCGGACAGGAATTTCCCCAGAATACGAACGCCCGCAACCGCGTAATAAAACGTCAGATGCGGATAGCGAAAGAAATCCAGCACGTAGATATCCCCCGCATAAATATGTTGATCCAGCAGATTATAGATACAATCCAGTGACAGTTGTTCGTCTACATTCGGATACAGCGGCAGTTCAAACTGCCAGTGCCTGTAGAACAGGAGCAGCCCGGCTAACAGTATCACTACAGCAGCCACCGCGGTTCCAATTTTCTGCTTTATGATATTTATGTCTGTTTTACTGATTTTTTTCATATACGCATGATACCTTGATTTGCCTTTTTCAATTAATTACATCCAGTCTTTTATATGATAACTCTTCGTACAGACCGCGTCAAACGCAAAACCATGCTCTTCAATATATTTTCTGTATTCGGCAATCTTCTCTTCCTGCGCCTCCAGCTCCGGAGATACGAAACACAGTTTATAACCCAGGTCTTTTAATTCCCGGTAGCTGTCCTGGTCCATCGGAATCCTCGTGAAACAGTCTACCCATACCCAGTCGGCACGGCCCGCCATATTGCGGATCGTGTCCAGTCCTTCCAGTTCGCTGAACCGCAGCGCCACATCTTTAACGCCCATATCCGTCAGCAGCTTAATCATTGGAAAAGAGGAGTCCAGAAAAAAGTACTTCTCTATGTGATACTGTTTCATATACTCCAGGACTTTATGCTCGATCCGCTCACTCTTGACGTTCAGGATCATAGTGCCGTGATGGTATTCTCTGCAGTATTCTTCGAAATCTCCTCCTGCCTCGAAAGGATTGTGCGAAATATAGATCCTGCCGTTTAAGTCGTCTCTCAAATCAAGCTCTACACCATACTCTGCAGGCAGTTTCCGCAGCTCCTCCAGCGTGTTGATTCTGTGTGCTATGTATTCCATACAAGTTCTCCCTTTCCCGTTCTCACAACATCAACTGCTCTTATTCTATATCCGGTATTCCGTTTTCTTCTATATTTTCGGCAACATTCACCCGCTTATGCTCCGTATCTGCCGTTCTGTACTCTCACAGATTGTCCGCATTTACAGGTTTCCATTTTTCTTCAGTTTCACACTGAACTCCACGGTTCTCTTAATAAATTTCCACTTCGCCTTAAGTCCTGTATTCCACTTTGATTCCCCGTAGATCCGTTTCGGAAATAGCACCGGGAATCTGACCACTTTAAGCTTTCTTTTGCGCGCCATGTACAGCGCGTACAGATCCAGCGCAAAGTCATGGGGCGGATTTTCCCAGCTGTCGAAAAATATCTTCGGAAATACATTGGGCTGGGCATTGATATCATACAATTTCTTATGCAGATAACAGGTTTCAAACACACTCATCCCCGCAGTAAAGAATACGTCAAAAAGCGGCCTGCCCTTACGCCTTCCCTTGGCGTAGACCAGCCCCCTCTCCTCCTCGACGATGGCAAGCGCCTTAAGTATGTCCGCAGGGTCGGTCTGCATATCCGCGTGTGTCCAGCCGATAAACTCTCCTCTGCACTCCCGCAGCCCTTGCAGAATGCCGTAGCCGTATCCCTGATTCACTTCCACCTTCGTTGTTTTCGCAAAGGAATACGCCGGCAGCAGCTGCTCCAGAACCTGCGCGCTGTGGTCTGTCGAACCGTTATCCACGAGAATCACTTCAATATCGTCCCGCTTTATGATCTCACCAAAACGCTTCAGAATCAATGGTATATTCTGCTCTTCATTATAACACGGAACTACTATGGATAGTTTCATTTTCCAATATCCTTTCCACTACAATATATTCATGGTTCATATCCCTGACAGCCCGTCAGGGTATTATCCATTCTGTTGCAGGATCTCCTCCGCCATCGCCGCAAACTGTGCCGCCTCCGGCTCTTCCGGCCGGTACAGGATCGCCCGCATACCTGCCGCTTTAGCGCCTTCCACGTCTTTACGCAGATCATCGCCAATAAAACAGACCTCCTCTGCAGACAGTTTCAGTTTCTCCAGACAGAATGCGAAGACCTCCGGCGCAGGCTTCTCTACACCGGCCTCCTCACTGGTCACCAGAAAGTTAATCTCTTCTGCGATGCCCAGCGCCTCAATCTTGCGATGCTGGATGTGCGCTGTCAGGTCGGTACAGATCATAATCCGCATTCCATGTTTTTTCATGCACTCCATAAACTCGCGCGCGCCGTCGCGCAGTGACATTTTCTCCAGAAAAGTACTCCAGTATATTTCGTATATCTGCAAAGATAAAGGCATGGGGGCAACTCCCAGATACTCTAACGCCTTTTGAAAATACAACAATCTGTTGTGCGATGCACCTGTCTCACCCAGCTGTCTCTTCGTCTGTTCTCTGCCGAATCTGAATGCTTCCTCATACTGCGGCTCCGTAATCTTAAGTCTGCCGCAGATAAATGTCCGTACTTTCGCCGCAGCTTCCGCACTTAACGGCTCATAAGCATAT
Source organism: uncultured Lachnospiraceae bacterium (assembly GCA_910578555.1). Lineage (GTDB taxonomy): Bacteria > Bacillota > Clostridia > Lachnospirales > Lachnospiraceae > UBA3282. The sequence goes on along the minus strand of CAJTPS010000027.1, from coordinate 41,596 downwards.
AATGTATTATCCAGATCCAATATTACCGCCCGTATCATGTTTCTCCTATCACTCCCTTTTCATGATCTCGCTGATCACCACCAGAAGCATTACCTGCACCATACCGTTCGTGCCATCCTCCCACACGATATGACCCCCCGTCAGATCCTCGATCTGCGGAATCGCCGCACGGGCGATTCTCTCCCAGACATCCCCGTTCACCCGCAGATCACCGCCGGCAAACAGAATCCGTTGATGTAAGAGATCATTGTCATAGGACAGAATACCCTTCACGCCCTGCTCCTGCATGAGCACCAGTATCTGCTCCGCATTGATGCTGACATCCATCATAAATTCCACGCCAAGATCCGTTCTGTGTCCCTCTTCCACGACAGTCAGGTCCCGCGGCAGTCCGACATCGAAATACCGGATCACTAAATCGGCATACTGCTTCTGAGGATATATATATTTCTCTGCATCCTTACGACGTTTCTCAATCTGTGCCCTGATATCTTCCGCCGCATGTCCTCTGCTGCCATGATCCCTGTTCATTTTCCAGTAACATCTGAGCGTCTCGTCCGTGTCCAGATAAACCTTCAGGTCAAGTACCTGTCTCATCTGCGGCAAATACAGGGAGTGCAGGCCGCACATAATGATGTACGGTCTGGGTGACACTTTCCTCTTGCTGGTAAAAGTTCCCGTGCTGTGATCATAGTCAGGCCGCTTTACGGAATTGTTCCCCCGCAGTGCCCGCAGATCCTCCGCCTGCCTGTACAGATAATTCGCCCGCGGATTTAAATGCGTTATCTCATCCCAGTTGCTGTCACCCCGCTCCCATCTGTGATCACCGTCGCCTTCTATATTCAGTATACTCTCTTCGGAAAGAAGCTCTCCCAGCATAGCAAGCAGCCGGCTTTTACCTGCACCACTGTCTCCCGCAATGCCGATCGTGAACGGACGGTTTCTCCGACGGTAATATGCGTTGCTGTTTACACCGTACCGGTACATGGAGACGACCAGAATCAGAAATACGCCGACCATCAGTGTAAAGACAACGTTTTTGACGCTCTCATTCGCATATTTCAGACCATTCAGATCTCTGCCCAGAATCGACAGATCCGTAAACCCTGTCACATGCAGGCAGATGTAATACAGCAGGTACAGCAGATTGAATACACCGTACACCATAACCATTTTACCTCTGTTCACGGACAGACCTGCAAGATAGAGCATGAAAAAGGGAACGATCCAAATATACCACGCCGGCATAGCCGGTACAAACGCAAGGAACACACTGAACAGCAGACCCGTCATGCTGATCAGCAGATCCCTGTTCATCTGATTGATGTGAAACGCCTGAAAATAAATGAAAAGCAACACCAGCACACACAACAGCAGATGATCGTTTCCATAATTAATATAAACATTATCAATGACGCTCTGCTCTTTATTAAAAAGCACCATATTGACAAACCCGCTTCCCCAGAACGGCGCCGTAATCAGGGCTGTAAACAAAACCGGCAGGCCTGTCATAACCACTGCTTTTTTGTGTCCCTTTTTCTTATAAATATAAAGAAAAAACAAAGGGAGCACTACTGCTATGTGTAATTTCGATGCCAGAGAAAGCGTGAGAAAAATCACAAATTTCCATTCATTATGCGCAGTCCCCCGCCGGGATACTCCGATCTGCGTCAGATAATAGATGGCACCCACCAGAAAAACTGTCGGTATAATGTCCAGCTGCCCGTGCATGTAAGTTGCATACAGAAGAATCGGCGACAGGAAATATAATGCTAATATATATTTCCTCTTAGACTCAGATATGCGCATGAGATAATACAGGCCCAGCAAATCCATAAAAAGCAGCGGCATCTTAAAGAGAAGATTCTGCATAAAAACAGGCAGTGTACCGCAAAATGCTGCCAATGCACCACCGATGCTCTCGATGATAAGCATGATCGGCGGATACGGAAAAGAAGGCAGCAGCTCATGTTCATAATAATACTGATAGGGATTCTCCCCTTCCAGAAAACATCTCACAAAAGGAATAAACATCAAGTCCTGATAGTCCGATGAAAATAACCCCATCAAAACCAGCTTGCACACAATGGATCCTATAATTGACGCTCGCAATATTCTGTAATAGTTTTCTTCTAAATCCAGCGCGTTTAACTTCCGTAACATGGATATCCGTACCCTTCCGCCTATTCCGAAAAATTTATTTATTTTCTCCTTATGCCTGAAATCAAAGTATCTATTCTACATTACAGGCCAAGTTCCGCCCGCATAAAACCCTCGAAATACTTCCAGGTATTCTGATAGCCCTCATAATCCACGGGCGTGCCCCATCCCACATACCGCCTGATATCATAGATCTTCGCACGGTATCCTGAGTCCAGTACATGCTTTACTACCTGGTCCACGTAGTATTCCCCGTTTATACGGTCATTCTCCGCAATCATTTTTCTCGTCGCATTCAGGAAGATCTCCGCCTTCCGAAACCAGAAAGTCGCTACCACCGCAGGATCTTCCATAGGTGTATCGGAAATCGCCTTCTTGATCGATGTCCCCGTAATATTGCCCTCCCCGTCAGTAATCATCCAGCCATACGCATTCGGATTGTGAAGCACTGCCTCATTATGCCTGTAAGTGAAGACAATACAGTCACACTCCTGCTTCAACGCTTCATAAGCCTCTTTGTCGATGTCCATCCCGTTGTCACAGCCCGCGATCAGAAGCGGTGCCTCCGGATCGAGAATGTCCTCCGCCAGCATACATGTACAGGCCTGCCCCTGCGTCAGATGATCCACCGTAATAAAAGATGCTTCCGGATAGTAAGCGCGAATCGCATCCTCCACACCGTCCGTCTTATGAATTGTTCTGCCCACATAGATCACATTGCTGCCGTCCGGCGCTGCATCCGGCAGATCCGCAGTCGCGCACACCACCATCGGCTTCTCTTCGCCCACGGCTCTGTCTACCGTCATGATCGCCGGTTTGTGCACCTGATATCCCGCGTCCGCAAAACGCTGCCCCGCACCTGCCATTGGGATCAGAACCTTACCGTAAGCCGCAGGCGCTGCGTCCGTCCTGCCTTCGCTGCTTCTCTCTGCCGTCCTGTTTTCGTTCACTGTCCCGCTGCCATTCTCTTTACCGTTCCGGTCTGCCTGCGCGATCCGGTCCGTCCAATAAACAAATTCCTGCATGTCCTCCGGCGTTCCCCACTGGCAGAAATACTGCACGTTTGTTGGCACCCACACCTTAAGTCCGTCCCGTACCATGAAGTTATAGGGAAGCGAAGCATAATACTCCCCGTTGATGGCGCATTCTTCATGTTCCGTCAAAATCTGACAGTACCTCTCCATGACCGCGCCGTTCTTAAAATAATACACGCCGGGAGAGTGTTTTGCCCTGGTTTTATCTTGTTCAAAAGAATACTTCTCACGAATTTCAATCAGATTGTCCGCATCGTCCGTCAGGCAGGAGGCATAATAGTTCTTCTCCGGCAGCAAATTCGGATGAAATCCCGTGTAACAGGGCACCGCACCGTCACAGCCGCGCTCCTGCACGCCTCTCGCAAAAGCGGTGTAATTCCATGTCATATAGAAATCACAGTAATTGATGATAAAACCGGCCTCCGCATCGATCCCCGCCGGTCCGGTGACCGCCCCGTCCGCATTCTCCACACTTCCGCCGTCTGCATTCTGCCCCCGGCACAACATCCGATATGCGCGCAGCACATCGTAAACCGGTCCCTTCTTGACCCAGTCATCTATGGACACGATCACCGCACCCGGCGCCAGTCGAAACAACTGCTCCCGCATGGACGGATCAGCCTTCAGATGTTCGCCGCGGCACACGAAGATAAAATTTACATCCGCAGGATACATCCCCTTCACGATCCACTCAATGACCGGTCTGTCCATTACCTTAATAAAAGGCTTCAGTTCCTTATAACCTGCTGCCACAAAACGGGAACCGTATCCCGTCATCGGAATGACTATATTCATGATCTGCTCCTTTTTACAGCTTCCTTACTTCTGCCTGCGGTATTTCTCCGCTTCCCAGTTCAGTAACTCCCCCTGCTCATCGCCGCTTAAATAGCACATCCTGTAACCGGTATTCGCATACTGCACCTGCGCGGCAAAGCTCATCACATTTTCGATCTCCTGCGCCTTCTTTACGCTCTCCGCCAGAATATAGAAATGCCCCTCGTAGTAAATGAGCGTCGGCAGTCCGGACTGTTCCATAAAATCCATAATATCCTGTCTGTCATAATCCTTCGGGAGCCTCAACAATTTCTGATTGGCATAGACAACGCAGTCCGGACAAAACGCATGATTCCAGAGCCCTTGTTCTACCAGCGCGGCACCCGCATACGCCTGCGACAGATAACGGTTCTCAGAACAGTAAATAATATTGTCCTCTAGCAGACCGATCTGACAGATGGTGCTCCAGAGCCTCGTCGCATTCCTGTATAAACTGTCATCTATCCCTAAATATGCGGCAATCTTCTGCAGAACATGCTCTGTCTGACGGATCACCATCTCCGCGTCCTCACCACTGACTACCAGTCCGTGATTTGCCAGAAAGACAATGTTCCCGTCCGCGCCCTGCGCCCGCTGTCTGCGGTACAATTTATAATAGGTTTCCGCCAGCGCGGCACCGGGCTTCCTGTAAGGCACGAATACCGCCTCCGGAAAAAGCATCCGCAGCGTGTCCATACCGCCCTCCCTCGCTGCCAGTATATTGACAAGCGTCGGGTGGGAATGCAGTGTATACTTACCGGTAACCGCATGCAGAAACGTCTCTATCGAAGCTCTGCCGCCCTCGACCTGCGCCTCCTGCAGCAGCTTCTTCCCGATCTCCTCCGTGAAGACATCCGTCTCATAAGGCTCCACGTTCTCATTAAAATAACCTACGATCCGTTTATAGTCCACCCTGGAGTAACCGACCTGTTCATTTACATCCGCCAGCTGCACACCGGAGCTCTTGACAAACATAATATGATCATCCGGTTTAAAAGATGTATTTCCGCCGCCTGCCTGCGCCAGATCATTTCGCATGCCGGCATACCGCGATATTTTGATAAAATCCTGCATAATATGTAACCCTTCCGCCAAATTTCTGCTCTCTTCGCTCATTTTATCATATTCCTATACATATGGCTATGTAAAAACACGCAAAGTAATTCGGCAAAAGTAATTCGGACAGAACAAACCAGCACTATATGCCGTTCATCCTGTCCGAACCATCCGGCGGGAACCGTCACCCGCCGTCATTATATTTTTTTATTCACAATAGGTTTCTTATAGCCGTACCCGTTATTACTCGGATTTCTTCCTGCGCTTGCCAAGCACAACTGCACCGCCCGCAAGGATCGCTGCTGCAATGCAGATGATCAGCGCAAGTCTGGAACCGCTGCCGCCGTTTCCTTCTGTCTCCGCTGCATTCGTCGTATCTGCAGAATCCTCTTTCTGCGCGTCCGCGCCCTCATCCGTCACTGCCGCCACGCCGCTTTCTCTCACAAGCACCATCGCCGAGATCGGCTCCACTGCCGCGCTGCCGGTAATCGTATCCAGAATCTCCGTACCCGCCTTCTCACTGTTGATGTAGACATTCCAGTTTCCTTCCGGAAGCGTCACCGTAGTTCCCGTCTCGTTGGCATTAAAGATCACAAACAACTCATCCGCCGTCTCCCCGTTGATACCGCCCTGAATGTCGAAAGCAACCACGTTCGCATCAAGCCCTGTCACCGGCGCTACCGTCTTCGCAACATCTTCCGCCGTCGTCAGACGAAGGGCGCCATGCGCCTTACGGAATGCAATCAGTCCTTTATAGTACTCAAAAACATTTGCATAGCTTTCGTCTTCCAGATCACTCCACTTCAGGCAGTTGATCTCATCCCCCGAAGCGTAACTGTTCGAGTCAAATGTGCCGTCCGCGCGCTGCTTGGTACGCAGCATCTCCTCGCCGGCCTGCATAAACGGTGTTCCCTGTGCCGTCATATAGACTGCCGCCGCCAGATTATTCATTTTGATCAGATCTTCCCTGCTCGCCTCAGGTCTTGCCGTCTGCAGATGGTCGAACAGCGTCAGATTATCGTGACAGGACGCATAGTTGATCGTCTGTGACGGGCTGCCACACCATGCGTCCGCGCCCATAAAGCAATTCGTAATCGTCTCTTCCATATCCGGTTTACCGGAAGCATATCCTTTATCCAGATCATCAAACACGCTGCCCTTCAAGCCGTCGCGGATCGTATCATTGAAATATGCAAACTCCGGTGTCTCGGAAGAATTAAGCTGCGTTGCCAGCGTATAACCTTCTTTCGTCAGAGAAGTGCTCATTGTCCAGCCTTCTCCGTAGAAGATCACATTCGGGTGATCCTTGTGTACTTCCGCTATGATCTCATTCACAGTCTCCGTATCCAGAAGTCCTACCAGATCGAAACGGAATCCGTCGATATGATATTCGTCCGCCCAGTAACATACGGAATCCACAATGTATTTTTTGACCATGGAACGTTCGGATGCCGTATCGTTACCGCAGCCTGACCCGTTGGAGTAACCGCCGCTCTCATCGACACGTGAGAAATAATCCGGCACGATTCTGTTAAAGCAGAAATCTGTCACATTGTATACATGATTATATACCACGTCCATCACGACACTGATATCATTGTCATGCAGCGCCTTGACCGTCTGTTTTAGCTCTTTGACACGCACCTCGCCGTTAGAAGCGTCTGTAGAATAAGATCCCTCCGGCACGTTATAATTGACCGGATCATAACCCCAGTTAAACAGATTCGTCAATGTGCGCTTCTCGTCAATCGAACCGAAATCATAGAACGGCAGCAGGTGCAGATGTGTCACACCCAGTTCTTTTATATGATCCAGCCCCGTGGATATGCCGGATTTCGTCTTTGTTCCCGTCTCTGTCAATCCCAGGAATTTACCTTCATTTTCAATACCGGAATCCGCTCCGGAAGACAGATCGCGCACATGCAGTTCATAGATAACCGCATCGTTGATCGGACTGCCAGCATGAGGATCTACATCATTCTCCCAGCCCTCAGGGTCCGTCTCGTCCAGATTAATCACCATGGCACGCTCACCGTTTAAGCCGGTCGTGCGCGCGTAAGGGTCACAGGCTTCCTTCGTAACACCGTCCACCGTAACGCGGTATGTATAATATACGCCCCTCAAGTCGCCGTCCTTCGTGGCAACCCATGTGCCGTTTACATCCGGCGTCATCTCGATCTCTTCTGTCATGTCCTTGGCGATTCCCGTGCCTGACTCATAGAGCCGCAGCTGCACAGATTCCGCTGTCGGCGCCCAGACACGGAAAGCCGTCTGCGTCTCGCTCCATGTCGCACCCAGATCGTCTCCGGTATATGTATACTCTGCCTCAAACTCCGGTGTAGAATAAATACTCGGAATATATATATCGTATGCCGTCTCCTCGAACGTGATCGTATAGCTCTTGGACGCGTCCAGATTCTCCGCAAGTACCACCGTATAGATGCCGTCTGTGCCGCCCGTCACCTCTGTGACCTCGATCCCGCTTTCTTTACCCGCAACCGTGAAAACACTGCCGGGATCGCCCTCGATCTCTCCTGTCATCGTGACTTTAATCGTACCGTCATTATTATAAGTCGCTGCTCTAAGTCTTACGCCCGTCACCACATCATCTCCGTATTCTTTCGTATAACCTTCTATGCCGGATTCCACATAAATATGCACGGTACCCGTAATCACCTCGGATATGTCAATAAACTGGTCTCCGTCGAAATCCTTTAGCCAGTCCTGTGTACGGACAATAAATCCCACGCTCGTAATGCCGGGCGTAACCTCCTTCGTCGCCACCATATCCCCGTCTTCTTCCTGAAAAGGAATGCCTTCGCCTGCTCCGCCGCCTTCTTCCCAGAACCATACATCCCAGCCGTCATATGCATCGTCACCTCTGTGATAGTGCAGTTTAACGGTTATGCCCTCCGCCGCATAAACCGTCGCGGCATCAAGCAGCGCCGTCATAAACGGCGTGATCAGCAAAATGACTGCCATGAATATTGCGCTTACTTTTCTTCTCATTGTAACCTCCCTCTCTCTGTTTTCTTCCTGTTACATGTTTCGCTCGGTTTTCGTATTCATATATATTGTTGCAATTATCGAAACTTTACGAAAATTTTTCTTCATTATATCATACTATTCCAAAAAAGAGAAGAGCCATATTACAGCTCTTCTCCCTGTTTTTTATATAAGAAACGCTTCCTGTCCCTTATCATTGATTCCACGCATCCGGAACGAATATTCTTTCAGATCCGCATCCAGCACAGCCATGCACCCTTGATTTTTCCATACAATCTGCATCTTCTCACCCGTGCATTCTATTGTAAACTCCGCATTATAACCGAACGCCGGAAACGTATTCCGGAAACGCAGCATGGCAAGCTGCTTTGTCACCACCTGCTCCTGCAGCCGCTCTTCGATCTGTCCCATGGTCAGATTTGTGCGGTTGATCTCCTTATGTCCCCCGGCACCTGCCTTCTCCACAGCCTCATGATCATTTCTGCCGGCAAACAAATCCAGATACCAGATCTGCGGTTTCCCCGGCATGAAGAGCTGCAGCGCCCTCGCCAGTAACATCTTGTCGTTGTCTTCACCCAGCGCACTGTAGTAGGTAGCATTCACCTGGTAATATACTTTTTGCCGGCCGTGCAGATCTTTAACATATCCGCCCCTTTGTACGATCGTGTCGATCAACGCCTGAATCCGTTCCTCCGGAATCAGTCCCTTCAGATCCAGAAGCGGAATCCCGTCATGACATCCCAGCATATTTACCGTTCTGATCTTCTTATCTTTTATTTCTTCCGCCCATGCCATAAGTATCGCACCGCTGCCGCTCTCCAGTGCATCAATGATCAGTCCCGGCAGGAAGAAATCGTATACCATATATCCTTTCCGGGACAGTTTGTCATAGATTTTCTCATCGTATCCCGCATGGATCTCCGGCAGAAGCTTGAGCCTGTACCGGTCCGCCAGCTGCTGTACCCGTTCTAACAGTTCCCATGTCCCCGGTTCGTTCAGGAAATTTTTCGCACCGGGTTCTTTGGGCGCATAGGCGAAGGCATCCAGTCTGACGATTTTAGCGCCGTATCCGGCAAGCGTTTTGAGTGTATCTTCATAGAAATCCCATACAAGCGGCGATTTAATATTCAGATCCATTTGTCCGAGATATTTCTGTTCCGCCTCCGGCCGGATCTCCTGATAAAATGTGTTCCAGTACGGAACCTGCCTGCCGTCCGGAAACGATACCATGAGGATCGGCAGCCCCGGTTTTCTGAAAAACATATCTTTAATCAACTCTGCATCCGGCATGATGTAACCCTCTTTTGTCATCGTGCCGTGCCCTTCCCAGAATTGATTCCAGTTGATAAAGAAATCCCTGTACACCGAGTCTTCACCTTTCTTCAGAAGATCCTGGAACTGCGGCGATAATACGGAAGCATGATTTAAAATAAAGTCCAGCTTCAGGTCAAGCCCCATATCTTTCAGCTTCTGCAGAGAATCCTGATCCGCGATTTCCTCATTAATTCCGTAATCTATTACGGAAAATCCCCTGTCCAGATCCGAATGATAGATGCTCGGCAGAATATAGAAAGACTGAAATGTTTTCTCAAATTGTGCCTTCTGCAGCACCGCGACAATATGGCCCAGTGTGCCGCCCATACTGTCCGGATATGCATTGATCATAGGACCGTTATCCACATACTCACCCTTATTCATACCTGTCTTTCCCCCTGGCTGCGGCACAACTCCTCATAAGTGAGCAGTCCGCCTGATTTTGACATGATTAGTTTCGCTTTCCCTGCCTGCTTCATCAGCTGTCCTTGTTCAATCTCTAATACCATTGTGGTAAACGGACTGTCCGATGCCCCGTCCCGGTTTCTCGCCTTGCGGTACGCCATCGTCTCCTGCGGCGTACTGTTTAATAAGACCGAAAAATCCACTCCGGTTAAGGAATCGCTGTTTCCGTGCGTCCACTCGATCAGCAGAACCTGTATATCCTTAAAATCCACTTCCTCATACCAGAGTTCCGTCTCCTGTCTGCCCATGCGTTTCAACCAGATCTTTACCGCACCGTCTTTAAAAGCCGTAATGATATCCCCGACTTCACAAAACGCGATCTCTTTTTCCGTTCCCAGATATCCTTCCAGTCCTTTTCTGCCGGCATCTGCGTACGAACGAAACCAGCCGGCATCCTTTAAATGCGCCGGATCGGCATCCTCTCCCGCCTGCTGCCATTGCTGCAGCTTCGCAAAATTGCCAGGCGTATATACGCCGTCCCGGATCATGCCCTGAAGACCACATTCTCTGTATATATGAAGCCGTTCCGCATCATTATACTTCGGAAACCGATGCGGATAATTGTCTCCGGACAGCACATAACAGCCAATCTGCGCCTGACGAAAAAAACATGCCAGCAGCGCGGCGATACTCGTCTTACCCACTCCGGAACCACCGCACACCGCCAGAACGACTCTCTGATACGGGTTTTTGGATATCACCGCCGGAAGTGTCTTTATCATTTCCCGAAAAAGTGTCTCCGCTCTACCGATCTGTGCCTCCCTGATCTCCACCCGTTCTCCCGGCACGTCTCCCTGCGGTATCCTTTGCAGATCCATCTTCTCCGGTCTCCATTCCCGCAGCCGCCGGGCAATATCTTCCTCTTTTGCAGTTATTCTTTCATACACTTTATTCATTTTCCGCTCCTGACCCTGTCTGAAATCATTGCCGGCACCGCTTCCGCCATAAACTATACCCTCGCGCTGAAATAAAACTGATATGCCGGATATTCTCCGAGCTCTAACGGCATGGGAAGCCCTGCGTTCATCAGTGCAGAACCATAATAGCATCGCCCGCTGCCCGTTTCCTCATATATCAGATCCGGCAGCAGTTCTTTCATCCGCACATAGTTTACCGTCATATTTCCGTGATTTTCCAGCATAACCACCTGCATCAGTATCTGTCTTTTATCCTTCGATATGTGCATCCACGCGGCATACGCATCCTGAAAAGGATTTGACAGCCGGTAATAATTTCCTGTGCGGATCAATTCTTCATGCTCTTTATACCGCCTGATCTGTCCCTTAATCTCTTCCCGTTCTTCCCCGCTCAGCTTTGCCAGTGATAACTCATACCCGAATGCACCCGTCATCGCCGTGATACCCCGTGTGTGCAGACTGATGTTCCTGCCTGTCTGATGATTCGGCACCGCCGACACATGCGCGCCAATTACTGACATCGGATAGAAGAAAGATGTTCCGTACTGAATCCGCAGCCTGTCCGCCGCATCCGTATTATCACTGCACCAGATCTGCGGCGTATAGTATAGCATACCCGCGTCGAATCTTCCACCGCCGCCGCTGCACCCCTCGATCAGAATATCCGGATACGCCGTCGTCAGTTTTTCCAGAAAATCATACACCCCCAGAACATAATCATAGGCTACCTTGCCCTGGCTGCTTCCGGATGAGTATACCTCTGTAATGCTTCGGTTCATATCCCACTTTACATACTCTATATTACCCTGATCAAGCACACTGCATATCTGTCCGTAGATATGATCCCGCACTTCTGTTCTGGAAAAGTCAAGCACCAGCTGATTTCTACCCCGGACGGATTTCCTGCCGGGAATCTGCAGCGCCCAATCGGGATGCGCACGATACAAGTCACTGTCTTCCGAAACCATTTCCGGTTCGATCCATATCCCGAACTTCACGCCGGTGTCATTGACCTTACGAATCAGTTCGCCAAGTGTACATCCCAGCTTCTCTTCATTGACCTGCCAGTCTCCCAGACCACTGTTATCGTCCACGCGTTTCCCGAACCAGCCGTCATCCATGACTACCATATTCATACCGAGTTCCGCAGCATCTTTTGCCAGCTGCAGGATCGTCTCCCCGTCAAAATCAAAATAAGCCGCTTCCCAGCTGTTAACCAGAACCGGTCTCGCACTGTCCTTATACTTTCCTCTGCATATATGCTCTCTGATGCAGCAATGAAATTTCACGGACAAATCTCCAAATCCACGGTCTGAATAGCACAGTATCGTCTCCGGAACCGTAAACATCTCTCCCGGTGCCAGCGGATAGTGAAACAGTTCGTTCTGTAATCCCATCGTGACTCTTGTCTGGTTATACTGATCCTGCTCCGCCTCGCACATGAAATTACCGCTGTAGACGAAGACCATTCCGTAACATTCTCCGTGATTTTCCGTCGTATCCTGCCCTGCAATCATCACTGCCGGATTATACTGATGGCTGGACGTTCCTCTGCGGCTCCCGATCACATGACTTCCGTGCGCGATCCTGATACGCTGATAGTTCCGCTCCATGGCATGTCTGCCGTAGAAGCTGATCAGATCATATGCGCCGCCTGCAAAGTCCAGACAGGCTGACGCCGCTTTTTCCACCACGATATTGTCCGTACCGCCGTTGATAATCTGTGCGCTTCTGGTTATGATATCCGCTTCTTCCAGTACACCGTACAGCAGCCGCACCTGCACCTTACTGACACGGTCCTCCAGCATAATCTCCAGCGTCTGCGCATCCTGCAGACTGGCATGAACTGCCGGCAGACCCGGCAATTCATATTTTCCCTGTCTGATACTGTATCCCGCATACCGCAGGTCACAGCTCTCCGATTCATCGTGATTGCGGACAACAAGCGCACTGTTTCTGTAATCGCCGATTCCCATTGTGGAATACTCCAGCGGTAATACATCCAGCGAATAGGTCCTGTCATTGCCCGCATCATAAGGATTCCCCGAGAACCCTCTGTCATAATAAGTTAAAAGGTAGTCCATATTTCCGGCGGTCCTGCTGCCATAATACAAGTGCAGCAGGAATCCGAAATTATCAATTTTCATCTGGTAGGTTGTTTGTCTTGTGTGTAATGTAAATGTCCGTTCCTCTTCTTGATAAACAATCGCCATACGTCTTACCTGTCCTTCGCGTATTTTTACTTGACTGCACCATTCACTACGCCGTTCAGAATCTGTTTCTGGCAGATAATGTAGAAGATCAGAATCGGAATCAGCGATAATAAATAGGATGCAAACGCAAGATTATAATTGGTGCCGAACTGGGACTGGAAATTAAGCTGCGCAAGCGGCAGTGTATTCTGTTCGGAACCCGCCATAATCACGAGCGGTGTCATAACGTCATTCCATACGGACAAAGCCGTCAGAACCGCAACCGTCGCGTGCATAGGCCGCATGATCGGAAAGATGATCTTCCAGTATGTTCTCCATGTAGATGCGCCGTCCACCTTCGCCGCCTCTTCTAACGCCATCGGTATATTGACAAGATACCCCGAATACAAAAGTACATTCATCGGCATGTAAAATACCACATACAACAGAACAACGCCGACCCAGTTTGCGAGTCCCATTTCCGCCGTCTGCTTCGCCAGCGGCATCATCAAGATTGCAAAAGGTACGAACATACCGCTGACAATAAATAGATATACAAAACTGTAGAATTTGCTGTGCGCCTTATTTCTTCCCAGCGCATAACCCATCAGGGAGTGCACCGCGATCGACAGCCCGACCGTCACCAGTGTAATAAGCAGGCTGTTCCCGAGGGAATTCCAGAAGTTCGTAACTTCCATGGCTTCTCTGAAATTATTGAGACTCCATACCTTGGGCAGCGACAGAATGCCGCTGATGCTGTTGGTCATCTCCGAAGGCTGCTTAAACGCGATCACAATTGTCAGATACAAAGGAAATATGATTGTAGACAGCCCGAGAATCAACAGGACCATCGCCGGTGTATTTGTTCTTTTCGTTATCATAACTGCTCCTCCTTTTTACCTGAAAACTTCATCTGTGCTACGGAAACGACAACGATCACAATAAAGAAAACAACCGCGTTGGCACTCTGGAAGCCGAATTGTCCGCCGGACATACCGTTATTGTAGATCAAGTAAGAGATAGATTCCGTACTCTGTGCGGGACCGCCTTTTGTCAACGCCATGATCTGGTCGAATACCATCAGGAAATTCTTGACGCAAAGTACCATATTGATGGAAAAGAACGGGATAATCAGCGGAAAAGTCAGATATTTGAACTGCTTCCATCCGGTTGCTCCGTCCAGTCCTCCTGCTTCGTACACGTCTTCCGGTACAGTCTGTAATCCCGAGATGTAAATGATCGTATTCATTGCGATCGCCTGCCATGCACACACAATCATGATTGCGATCCATGCCGCGCCCGGATTCGACAATATGCTGGAACTAAGCGCTTCTATTCCAATCATATCCGCCACTGCCGGCAGAATATATGTAAAAAAATAATTGAAAATATAGCCTACAACAAGAGCGCCCAATATGTTCGGCAGAAAGTACGCCCCACGGAAAAAGCTCTTTGCCCGTATCTTACTGTTAAGCGCCAGCGCCAGAAGAAGGCTTATTACATTTACCACAATTGTAGACGCGATCGCAAGCTTAAATGTAAACAGATAAGATTTGCCGACACGTACATCCGAAAACAAATCTATATAGTTGCGGAATCCTACCCAGTCATAACTTCCGAATCCTTTAAAATTCGTGAAGCTGTATATCACGCCGCGAATCAGCGGAATGGTATTGAAGCAGACGAACAGCGCAAGAATCGGAATAGTAATCAATAAAAACGTTCTCTTTCTCTCATTTTTCATATCTATGTTCTCCTTTCCTGCTAATTCGCATTCCCGTGTTCTTTTTCATAATCCTGCACAAGCCGGATGATATCTCTGTTATACCGCTGCCAGTCGGTATCAAATTTACTTAAGAAAGCATTTACGTCCTTCTGCAGCAGGAAGGTCTGTATCTGTGCATCCACCGCCATCTCCGAAGGATAATAATGATCCTGATAGTCGGTCATGTTACCTGCCAGAATATAGTCTGTCATTCCGTCCAGAATAGAGGGCAGTGCAAAATCTCCCTCCTTACAGGGAATTGCCGTCTGCGCATCAATATATTTCTGTATGTTCTCGTCCGCAAGCAGGAAATCCAGAACCTCGTATGCCGCTTCTTTATTCGGGCAGTCAGCCATCACACAGAACTGCAAATCAATTCCCGAGTTCAATGTATTATCCTCCTGATTGTCACATGCCGGCATGACGAAAGAGTCCAGATTCAAATCCGGATTCACGGATAAGATCTGCGGCGCAGCATAACTTCCGATCGGATACATGGCTGACTCTCCTCTTGCGAAAGCGGTGCACGCATCGTTATAACCATATGCAAAAGGATCATCCGGTCCGTAATTTAACAGTTTTAAATACTTTTCGGATACTTCCCGGTACTCTGTCGAGAATGTCGTCTCACCACGGTTCACCTGTTTTGCAGTATCTGCAGGCGCCAGATCTACCGCCATGGCATTCCACGGGGCAAGACAGGTCCATATATCTTTAAATCCGAAATAGAACGGAAGGATTCCCTCTGCTTTGATCTCTTCACATAACGAGATCATTTCTTCCCAGTTCTGCGGGATCTCCCAGCCGTGCTCGGCAAACATGTCTCTGTTATATAACACCCCGGCCGCATTTGCCACGTAAGGAACCGCATATGTTCCGTCGGTAGGAACCAGTTCAAGGGCTTCATCAATATCCAGATATGCCTGATTGATATTCTGAAGTCCCTTATAATCCGACACATCAGCCAGTATTTCCGCCTCCACAAAGTAAGAATAATTGATATCCCCGCCGATTCCTATGATATCGGGATAATCCTCCCTGATAAATCTCGTTCGCAGTATTGTCATTGCGTCATTAGGAGAACTGATTTTTAACTGGATATCATCGTGTGTTTCGTTGAACTCTTTTTCCACCATGCTGAAATAGTTTGCGGCTTCCGGTTTGTACTGAACGATTTCAATTTGCGTCTTATCATCTTCAGGTGCATTCCCGCATCCGCCGGCAGCCATTGCTGCCGCCGTACAGCATAATGCCGCTTTAAGGTATTTCATTTTCCTCCTTTTCATAGCATATCTCCTTCCCTATTTTGATAATTAGATTATAACATGCCATTATGCTATTAATAAATGGCAGTATATCTCATGTTTTATACCATTATGCTATTTTAATGACATAAAGTTGAAGTCACCTAGCATTTTGGTATATACTGAACTTAATACAGTATATGAGGTGGTTTATGAGTGAAGTAATCTTTTCTGTTTTTCCGAGTGAAAATTTTGTTGATCTGGGATTATATCAGTTTGGATGGGAGCAATGTGATCCTTCTCATTCTTTTGGTCCTGCTGCCAGAAACCATTATCTGTTCCATTTATGTTTATCCGGAACGGGAACTCTGATTGCGGATAACACACAGGGAGAATCCATTACCTATCAGATTAAGAGCGGACAGGGATTTATGATGTTTCCCCATCAGGTATGTACTTATATTGCAGACCATGAGATTCCGTGGGAATATGCGTGGCTGGAATTTGACGGCCTGCGCGCCAAGGAAACGATTGAGCTGACCGGCATAAACAGAAATCAGCCGATCTACCGCGCCCATAATAAGGATATTGCGGAAACAATGAAATCAGAAATACTCTATATTGTTAATCACAAAGACGCATCACCCTTTCATCTGATCGGACATCTCTATCTTTTTATCGACAGTCTTGTCCGCTCTTCCACATCCGCCAGGCTCGGCATGGGAAACAGCCTGCGGGATTTCTATATTAAGGAGGCGTTTTCTTTCATCGAGCAAAACTTTCAGAATGATATCTCCGTGGAAGATATTGCTGCCTCCTGCGGATTAAACAGGAGTTATTTCGGAAAGATTTTTCATGAGAATATGGGAAAATCACCACAAGAATTTCTGATTTCCTACCGCATGACCAAGGCAACGGAATTATTAAAACTGACCGGATTATCTATCGCCGATATCGGAAATGCAGTCGGCTATCCGAATCAGCTTCATTTCTCGCGGGCATTTAAAAACGTATACGGCATCCCGCCCAGACAGTGGAGGTATGAAAACGGGGGCAGCTGATCCCGTTCATCATTCCAGAATACCCTTCTCCAGCACATACAGCGCGCGTTCATTCTCCTCCTGACAGTATGCGATGATCTCATCTTCTCCCTTGTCGGCAACAAGCGTCGTATCGGCCCCCAGCTGTACGAAGCAGACATAATTCTCTATTGTCTCCATGCGGGAGGCCTGCGCCTTGCACAGATTCTGCGGATGGCTGCGGTTTTCCTCGATGATGCTTTCACGATACCGCTCCAGCGCCTCCTCGATCGCTCCCACCTCAGCCTCTTTGGCATGAATGATGATCATTGTGTCAATGTGCGCATCCATTACCTGTTTTTCCGCCAGAAAGTCCACATACATATCTTCCGTGATACCGGTCTTCTGCTCCAGTTCTTCTTTCGTCAGATCGATCTCCGGCCAGTATTGATCACCCATCAGTTCCTTGACACTGTCCTTAAGCTGTGTCAGCGTTATGAACTTCTCTTTGTCCTGAAAAGGAAAACTGCTTGCCTGCAGATCGTCGCTGATCTTTTGCATCTCAAATGCCTGCCCGTTACCAACCAGTTCATCTTCCGGCAAATCGTTACCGCATGCTGTCAGAAAAAACAGTCCGCCGGTTAATAGTGTTGCAATCAATTTTTTCATGTTTTGTCTGTTGCCTCCATTCTGCGTTCTGGCCGTAATATCCATTATTTCTTTACTGTTTTCACCTGATATATCGCACTTGTTTATATCCGGCAAACAGGATATACTAATTGTCAGTAACTAGTTTTTGCCTTTATATAGAAAAATATGTATTTTGATGGCAATAATATAACAAAGGAACTGTATAATTATATGCTATTTAACTCGTATATCTTTATCTTCATATTTTTACCGTTGACACTTCTGGGATGGTACGGCTTAAACCGCCTCGGGAGGTATTCCCTTGCCAATATATTTCTGGCCGGAATGTCTCTCTGGTTCTATGCCTATTTTAATGTCTATTATCTGGCAATCATCCTGTGCAGCATCGGGTTGAACTATCTGTTAAGCTATCTGCTGACAAGAGTGCCTGAAGGTTCCGTACACACAAAGCTGTGGAACCGGACCGGATTGTTTGCGGGAATTATTCTGAATCTCGGCATCCTGTTTTATTTTAAGTATTATGATTTCTTTATTGAAAATATGAATCTCGCTTTTCACACCGATTATACGCTGAAACATATTCTGCTGCCGCTGGGCATCAGTTTCTTTACCTTCCAGCAGCTTTCTTTTATCATTGACAGATCACTGGGAAAATGTGAACACTATTCTCTGATCAATTATGTTACTTTCGTCACTTTTTTCCCACAGTTGATCGCAGGGCCTATTGTCTTATATAAAGAAATGATCCCTCAGTTCGAAGATACTTCCCGCCGCGGATTCAACGCCTCCTCTTTTTCCCGTGGCATATGCCTGTTTGTGCTTGGCCTGACTAAAAAAGTACTGCTTGCGGACACCTTCGCGTTAATGGCAAATTACGGTTTTGCACAGACTTTCTCTCTGGACAGTATTTCCACCGTTGCAGTGATTCTGTCTTACACATTTGAACTGTACTTTGATTTCAGCGGCTATTCCGATATGGCGATCGGGCTCGGCAGAATGTTTAACATTGAGCTGCCCGTTAATTTTGATTCGCCCTACCGCGCATGTACGATCAAGGAGTTCTGGCAGAGATGGCACATCACCCTCTCCCGCTTCTTCATCACCTATGTATATATCCCGCTGGGCGGCAGCCGCAAGGGACGAATGCGTATGCTGCTCAACACCTTTATTGTCTTTCTGTTAAGCGGACTGTGGCACGGGGCTGCATGGACCTACGTGGCATGGGGCGCTATGCATGGTCTTATGGTTGTGTGGGACAGCCTCGGAATCATCGGTATAACCGGCCGGAACGAGAAGCGGCCCGCACGGTTTCATATTCCCGCATGGTTTGGCTGGATCTTCACTTTTACACTGTTTAATATGTCGCTCTTCTTCTTCAGAAGCACCAGCATGACCGCCGCGCTCCAATTGTTTAAGAATCTCTTCTCCGGAAGTTACACCGGCAAGATTTTTGAAATTGCGGCACAGCTTGATATTTCTGAAATATACGTGATCAGGCAGATGCTGGATATGATCGCACCGGGTATGATTAATTACCTGTATCTGATCTTTATGTTCCTGCTGTTTGTTCTGGCATTCTGTCTGATCTTCAGGCCCAACGCCTATGAACGCACCATGCGCGGCGAACTGACTTCCAGAAGATGCTGGATCATCAGCATTCTGCTCATATGGTGTATTGTATCGTTATCACAGGTAAGTACGTTTTTGTATTTTAACTTTTGATGCCAATCAGCCATGCACAAATAATAATTGAAAATCTGTGGGAGTTTACTCACTAAAGATTTTAAATTATTATTTGTATAGGGCGGACGCCCGTAAATGAATAACTTGCCAGCCAGATTTTTCAATATAATTCATAAAACAAACTCTGGCAAATTATGAATTGCACGGCTGAATACTTTATAGAAAGCAGAAAGGCTCTCGGATATATGGACACAGATCAGAAATTTATCAAATCATTCTGCATACGGACAGCACTTCTTCTGGTGGCGATTATTGCCGCGGTGGTGATTTTTGATCCTTTTTATCAGTATCATAAACCGCTGCCCGGATTGAAAGCCGTGCTGACTGATAAAGAATATCAGTGTATCGGTACGCTGCGTACTTTTGATTATGATGCACTAATCGTCGGTTCTTCCGTCTGTGAGAATTATAACAACGGCTGGTTTGACAAAGGATTTGACTGTACGGCAATCAAGGCGATCCGTTCCTACGGAGCGACTGCCGATCTGTGTTACCTGCTGGATAACGCCTACGAAGAACATGATCTGAAATATGTCTTCTACAACATCGATCCTTCCTCCCTGTCGGCAAGTACAGAACCGACTTACGTGTCCACGGGGTGTCCGATGTATCTGTATGATCAGAACGTGTTAAATGATTATCCGTACCTGCTCAATAAAGATGTATTGATGGAAAAAATTCCTTATATGCTCGCCTATTCCCTGATCAGCGATTACGACGAAGGCGATTCCTACAACTGGGCACAGTGGAAATATTTCGGCCGGGATATGGCGATGGGACTATACACCCGTCTTCCTGCCGTCAAGGCTATGCAGCCGGAAACCGCAAACGCCGATGCACTTGCCGGCAACATCTCGCTGCTTACCGCACAGGTGGAAGCGCACCCCGACACGATATTCAAGTTCTTCTTCTCTCCGTATTCCATGCTCTGGTGGGACAACGCCTATCGCAGCGGAGAACGGGACGCAGTCATCTACAATGAGAAACAGGCAATCAAGGCGCTCCTGCAATATGACAATGTGGAAATATATTTTTATCAGGACGACCGTGAGATCATAACGAATCTGGACAACTATATGGATATGATCCACTTCTCCAAAAACATCAACTACTATGTATATCACAAGCTTGTAAACGGAGAAGAACGGCTGACAGCAGACAATTATGAGGCACGGCTGGATGGCATGTATGAATTGTCGGAGGAAATTGTGAAGGAACTGATTCAGGAATATTACCCGTAATCGCAGAAGAATATATGTACTATCTTACAGCCTGTCCGGAACCTCTGCTCCGGAAACCGGATATATCATATACAGAATAGATTTAATAAAAACATATACGAAAGGAAAAAACATTATGAAATTTATATCCTGGAATGTGAACGGCCTGCGGGCCTGCGTCGGAAAAGGATTCCTGGACTTCGTGCAGGCACAGGACGCGGATATCTTCTGTTTACAGGAGACAAAACTGCAGGAAGGTCAGATTGATCTGGAACTGTCCGGTTATCATCAGTACTGGAATTATGCGGAGAAGAAAGGCTATTCGGGAACTGCCGTCTTTACAAAAGAAGAACCCCTGTCGGTCGCTTACGGAATCGGCATCGAAGAGCACGACCATGAGGGGCGCGTGATCACACTGGAGTATCCCGATTATTATTTTATTACCGTGTATACGCCTAACTCCCAGAACGAATTAGCACGACTGGACTATCGAATGAAGTGGGAGGAAGATTTCTTATCTTATCTGAAAAAATTGGAAGAAAAAAAGCCTGTCATTTTCTGCGGTGACCTGAATGTGGCACATAAGGAGATTGATCTGAAAAACCCGAAAACAAACCGCATGAACGCCGGTTTTACGGATGAAGAACGGGCGAAATTCACGACTTTGACAGAGGCGGGATTTATCGATACATTCCGGTATTTTTATCCCGATCTGGAGGGCGCTTACTCATGGTGGTCCTATCGTTTCAGCGCCAGAGCCAAGAATGCAGGCTGGCGTATCGACTATTTTCTTGTATCACAATCCCTGAAAGACAAACTGCAAGATGCGCTGATCTACAAGGATGTGATGGGTTCGGATCATTGTCCGGTAGGACTGATCATGCAGTAAAATCTATTTAAGCTTAGCAAAATAGGGGCATATCAAAGCAGTTCATACTGATATACCCCTATTCCAATAATAATTTGTCGATATCCCAAAATTTATGTTTTTACAACAGCCTTACGTTTCCTGTTCAGCATGTACACCTGGCCGGCCAGCAGCCATAGATATGCCAGCTTCCCCGTTATCCTGATGAGGTATAATACCTGATTTAACATGCCGTCCGCAAAGTTGGCAACATCTTTATAATTCACATTATAGCGAGCCAGGCTCACATAATTTCCTATGTCAGCCAGAAAGATAACCGCCAGAATACACACGACCGCATAGGCATATTTTACATTCACGGACCTACCGGTATGAAAATACCAGAATAAGACAAGCGGCGCAACACAATAAAATACAAACCGGAATACCGTTTCCCCTGTCAATGTCCCGTTACCGCGCAGCAATGACGGTAATATAAGCATAGCTGCCGTAACCATTGTCGCAGCTTCCGCGATAAAAGGAACACTCATGATCCAGCCGATCTGGCGCGGCGAGAGTTCATTCCGGACAGAGTAGTACAGCCCTGCCCACATTGCCTGCAGTTTGATAAAAGTCCCTCCGATCATCACAGCAAAATGTATTTTCAGATATACATCATCTCCGCCGTATATGCTGTCCACAGCATACGGAAAACGAACTCCTATATCGTACAGGCACATCACCAGATAAGACATACATACCGCAGCATATAATGCCGTCTGAACAAGCAGCGGCACTGGCGCCGTAATAACAGGCTCTCTCTCGATATCGCGGATATATTTTTCACCGGATACCAGTTCGTCCAGCGATATTTCAAGCTCCTTTGCAATGCGCTTCGCCGTAATCAGATCAGGATAACGCGCCCCGCACTCCCAGCGCGACACCGCCTGCCTCGTGACATAGAGCTTATCCGCCAGCGTCTGCTGCGTCATCCCTTTTTCTTCCCTGCATGCCTTTAGTTTCTCTCCAAATTCAATCTGCATCATAATCCCGTCCTCCCTGTGTGGCAGTTACTATGACCTTATTGTATCCAAATGTCTGAATCATGGAAAGAAACACCCGCAAAATCCGGGGAAACGGATTGGTGACATGGGGAAAGCCCTACAGGAAATCCACCGACGTGACCTTGTCCGATCTTGTAAGAATATCATAGATTTCCGTGCGTTCCGTGACCTTCTTCACATAGAGCACCATATGTACGGAGATACCTTCTCCGGCAATGCCCGACTCGCTCATCTCCATGGAATCCACCACAATGCCGGCGTCCTTCAGGTCGTGTATGACCGTGTGCAGATCCCGGCTTTTCTCCAGATCAATAAATACATTACAATATCGGGAATGTCTGGTCGCGAAGCGCTCCACATAGGGAAGCACATGCAGAGAGAAAAGCATGACTGCCGTAATCAGAACACCGCCCTCTATGAACCCGATTCCGACAGCTAACCCAATACATGCACTCGCCCAGAGTGTTGCCGCCGTAGTAAGACCCCTGACACGATGTTTGGATATGATGATCGTACCGACACCGATAAATCCCACTCCGCTAATCACCTGCGCAGCCAGCCGGTTCATATTCGCCAGTCCGGGAAAATGAATCTGAATATACTGCTCTGTCAGCATGACGAGCGTCGCCCCGAGACAGACCACGGTGATCGTTTTCGTGCCCGCACCACGGTGTTTCATGCCGCGGTCAAGCCCGACTATTCCGCCCAGAATAGCCGACACGATAACGCGTATCCATATATTCCGCATGTTCCATATTGCAAAACTTCCCAGAAGCATATATGTTCTCCTGTTTTCCTGTACCGTGTTTCTACCACCGCCGTGTTTTACACAATAATAGAATCCGCCCTGTAAAATCAAACCGGCAAAGATATTTTCATAACATTATTCCGGATAATCCACAATATAATACTCATAGGCATTTACGATCGTTGTCTTTGCATATGTGTCCGTCCGTTTAAACCCTCTGCCGTAATTGGCATGTACGTGTCCGTGGAAAAAAAACTTCGGTTCGTATTTCTCCATCAGGGTTCGAAAAACGCCAAACCCCTTATGCGGCAGATCCTCCAGATCATTGATCTGATAAGCGGGCGCATGTGTTACAAGAATATCAAAGCCTTTATGTCTCCACAGCTTAAATCTTAACTTCCGGACCCGGCTTCTCATTTGTCGTTCCGAGTACTGATTGCCTGCCTTTGGTATATATTCCATGGAACCGCCCAGACCCATGATGCGGATTCCTTCATGTACATAGATATCATCCTCAATACAGATACATCCTTCCGGCGGTGTATCCTCATATTTACCGTCATGATTGCCTCTGACATAGAGCAGCGGTACATTGCAGAGCGTGACAAAAAATGACAGATACGACGGTGACAGATCCCCGCACGAGATAATGAGATCGATATCCTTCAACTTATCCGGTTCATAAAAATCATATAAATACTTGGATTTCTGATCAGCGAGCACTAGAATCTTCATCCCTGTCCTCCGTTCCCGTCTGATCTGTCAGCACCCTTATCTGCACCTTTATCCGTACCGGATTCATCTACCTTGATACCCTGAAACTTTACAAGCGTCCTGGCGTCTTCCGTAAGTTCATCCAATTCCGGAATTCTTCCGACTACATTTTCCGCCAGCCAATCCATGCTGATAATCTCATCCGGTTCCAGACTCTTGCCCTTCTCACATTGCACAATACCTCCCTGAGAATAGATCGGTCCGTCAAACGGATGAAAAGCGCCTGCCCGTATTGAATTTTTCAGAAATTCTATCAATCTGCTGGTTCCGTGCGGCATAGACTTGGAACAGATGACATCTATCACATCCGCGGACATGCCCCACCAGTAATTGACCGCCTTCTTTCCCTTCTGTGCATCTGCTTCCGTACTGCCGCCGCTGAAAATATTCCGAATAATCTGTTCATAGAACTTACCCCAGTCCCAGATCGGCGTTGCGATATTTTCAAGGGTTCCGTCCTCATTTTTCACATAAAGACCATATTCTCTGGATGCACTCTCCGGTGTAATCATATCATTGTCCGAGACAAAGAGAATGCCGTCCTGTTTCAGCCTTTCTCTGGCATCCATTCCCTTGACCTTCGTCCATTCCAGATGTATCTGCACATACGGATTGATCATTTTAGCCCCCAGCGCAAATGCATTGATATTGGCCAGTGTCCCGTAGATCGGATAATCCGCCACATACCCCAGTCTGTCGCTTCTGGATAGTGCCGCCGCAATCGCTCCCATCAGGAACTTGGACTCATACATTCTCGCATAATAAGTACAGATAGAAGAATAAGACATTTTGATAGAACAATTATATATTTTTACCTTCGGATGATGTACCGCACAGCGAACACTCTGATTTATCATCTGAGTAGCCGTTGTAAATATCAATTCACAGCCTGACGCAATCGCCTGCTCAATCGCCGCTTCCACCTCATCCTCCGTGTCAGCCTTATCAAAAGCCATCGTTTTTATCTTACCTTCAAACACCTGCTCCAGATACAATCTGCCCAGTTCATGTGCATATGCCCAGCTGGAAGTCTCCGGTGTCTTCATATAAATAAATGCTATTTTCAAAGTATCCGGTATCCCTGTCGGAAGCAGTTTATTCAAAAGAGAAGACTTTACATGCTCCGGGTCCTGTATAAGTTCCACCTGACTGCCCTGATCGGCAAGCGTGATCTCCGTCCACATTTTCTGGAGAGAACGGCTTATTTCCTGCTCCGTCTGGTCTATCACTTTATCATACCCGAATATTTCCACATAAATCAGAAAAGCATCGGAAACATTGATATCCAGTTTGTTGCCATGTGCCTTATTGTATGCAAGTTCGAAGTTATAGCAGGCAAAATGCAGATTCATTCTGTCGTCATCGCTCCAGACCTCATTCTCCTTTTTACCCATCAGTTTAATGAGCTTCTTATAACTTCCCTCTTTAGAAAAGCATACATCGTAGCTGTGCGATACCTCATAAAAATCCAGAAATTCATAGTAGACACGATTTTCCTGATCATCCGACTTCTTGGGAACCAGACGGGTGACACTCGCAGGAAGACTGTATGTCTTCAGATACTTCATAACGCTGACGCGCTTATTTCCCTCCTGCACATAGAACTGATTCATAAATTCATAAGCCATAATCGGATCATTGATTCCGTCTTCCACCTGATGATTATACAGTGATGACCATTTCAGCCCGAATTCCGAGTTCTCGGGAAGAAGCGGCATGAAATTGTTGGCAAACGCATTAGACCTTCCCACCGTCTTGGTTCCCACGATCTTGGATAACGGAATATCCATAATTCCTAAATTCTCAATTGACCCAACTTCAGTATAAGATATCATTTCATCCAGAACCGGAAGATAAGGATATTCCCCCTTGCTGAGTGCAGACCGGTAACTGCGCCGTCCTTGTTTCAATGCTGTAATATAATCATTCGCTGCCATAAACATGTCCTCCTTATGCCGTGTGCGTCAGTACCTTCAATGATATAGAATATTGCATCCTTATCTTATCATTTCACGTATCAATTGAAAAGGTTATCTTACATTTGCTCCAATCATAAGTTTAAAAATGCCCCGCCGTCTCCGGCAGGGCATCCCCGCTTACTTACTGCTACTTAATAAACATGGATACTTTACCATGTCTTCTCAAATGTCATTCCCCAATCCAACTGGAACGGACTGTCGGAAGCCGCTTTGATTTCTTCGTAGAGCGCACGCCGCTCATCGCTGCTCTCCTCCGCCCAGTATTCATATCCTAAGAAATAATTTTCCATAAAGTCATCCCACGAATCGAAGATACTCTGAATAACCACCGCAGTCTCCATGGACTGGTCCAGAGCCTCCTCCTCAGTATAATAACCGGCAAGATAATAATATCCCAGAAGTGACATTGCACGGCTGTAATCCCATCCTGCCGCAGCGTCTGAACCGTACTGTTCATAAAAGGCAAACCAGTCTGCGTAATTTTTGCGCTTCCTCATCACTTACCTCAAAATTCTCAAGAATCCAGTCCATTGTCTCCTCTGCTGTTTCACGGTCCGTAACATCCTACCACTCACTCAGAAGATCCTGCACCATACTTTTGCTGTTATCACCTGCGGGCGCTCCGCCAAATATAGTGTAATCCCAATGGTTTGCGGCTGTCAGAACCGCGCATGTGTTATTAAATCACTGGATCGTATCTGTGCTTTCTGCAGCTGCTGTCTCTTCTATTTCCGGAGCCGACTCTTTAAATGAAGCACATACATTATTAAAATATTCTTCATCCGCCGCATTCATTTTAACAGCTACATACAGGATACTGTAATATGCATACTCTGTCTCGCCATAAAGAATACGTCCTTCTCCGGTGATGTTTTCAACTGTTACGCTGCAGCGATAAGTCTCCGCCACATCCATACTCGGAACGGACGGATTATCTATCTCTATCGATGTCATTTCTGACATCGGATAAGATGCATTGATCATGTCTTTCCAGTTATCCATGTCAGCAATATTTGTACCGTAAATGTTTTTCGCCATCTGCATAACCATGATCGCATCAGAACCGTTTTCGCTGACTCCCGCGATCCAGCCTTCAGCCCCGCTTCCCATATCCTCCTGCTTCCACTTCTCATTGAATTCCAACACCGCACCTGCCTCTTTCAACTCCATACATCCGGCAATTGACAGACACCTCAATGCGTCACATCCCTCCGATCCGTAAAAGGCACTCATCTCTCCACATTCGATTCTCAATATGTTCAGATGTTTCAGGCTGCTTACAAATTTAACAGACCTCAGACCGTCTGCATCCAGATACAGCCTTTCCAGGTCCCGAAGCTTCCCGATCACCGCAAAATCCGTAAGATTCTTTGGCTGTCTCTCCCTTGTTTATTGTTCCTTCTATAATTGATGCTAAATTTTTCTCATAAGACGATCTCAACAGCTTATAATTATGCGAAACGTCGAATATTGCAAATATTGAAACAAGAATGATTCCCAGCACAATGCCCGTCTGCTCCCGGCTTATCCTGCAGGGTGATCCTTGCGAAAAATACCCGATATTCCTCTTTCGTTAACTGGTAGTAGATCTCGTCAGCCAGTACACTGTCTCTTGTCCTGTTTCCGTTTTCATCAGCCTCTTTACAGCAGATAAAAATGTCATAAGGCGCTTCTTTCTGTGATACCAGAAAGATACCTTTTTGTATCGAATCTATTACTCTTACTTCCATGATTCCGCTTTGCATAATCTCATTGCGAGTCCTTCCGGTCTCTCTGGCGACCCGGTCAACCTCCACCAGCATATCAACAGGCAGTCTCATGGAAATTACCTTTTATTCACTCGTATATTTCTGCGGATGGATAACAAGTTTTTTATCTTCCAAAACAGACACCTCCATTAATGAATACTATTATAAACAATTGTATTTTAGCGTCAACCAGGCATGATTTTGTAATAATAACAACGAACTTCCACATGCATTCTGCACACAAAAAGAACTGGGTACTGTCTGTGTCATCAGACAGTACCCGGTTCTTTTTGGAGAATCTACTATGAATCGTTATTGTCGCTAATCGGTGATGCTTGCGTCGCTCCCGACATTGTAAGCGTTTCCGTTCTGGCTGTCGTCATTGTCGGGGTTACCGCTCTGATCATCGTCATTGTCGGGGTTACCGCTCTGGTCGTCGTCATTGTCAATATTGCCGCTCTGGTCGTCGCCATTGTCAATATTGTCGCTCTGATTATCGCCATCGCCGGTGTTGCCGCTTTGATCACTGCCATCATCGGTATTGCCGCTTTGATCACTGCCATCATCGGTATTGCCGCTTTGATCGTCGCCGTTATCGGTATTGCCGCTCTGCTCATCGTCACCGATGTCATCGGAATTCTCGTCATCCTGATCGCTATCATCATAAGTGCTTGTGCTTACAGGTGCCTCTTCCTCCTTTTCTTCATCGGCCTGTGTACCTTCAGCTACCTTGATAATGCTGATCTCGCTGATTTCGATCGTGGAAGCAGGAGTATTTTCACCAATTTTACCCATAGAGATCACGAAGTGTATCGTATTGACGGTCGGTTTATCCCCTACATCAATAATCCTGCTTATGCTTCTGGCTCTGTCTGTGTGCAGTTCAATGTCTGCCTGTTCACCATAGGCAGCCCAGTCCGCTTCACTGTCAAGCAATGCCAGTCTCACTGTCCTGTCCGCCGTAGATTTTAACTTCACGTTCATCTTATAATGAGCGCCCTTTTCCAGTGTCAGACCGGTCTGCTTTAATTGCACACTGTAGTCTGCAGTGCCTGCGTTCGTAATCTCATAAGTTGCTTTGCCGTCCGTATATGCTGTTGTTACAGCACCTCCTTCTGCAATCCCCTCTTCCCAGTTCTCTTTACCATTCGCAAAATCACCATTCTTAATCAGTTCTGTTCCGATCTCAACCGGCTCAATCTCTTCACCCGGCGTATCCTCTCCGCTTACTTTCTTAACGCAGATATCGCTGATTTCGATTTCGGAAACGGGAGTCTCTTTATCTGCAATCTGACCCATGGACACTACAAAAGAAATTGCACTGTCAGTCGCCTTATTGCCTACATCTAAAGTATACTCCACTTCCTTCACTTCATTTGCAGTCAATTCCAGATCCTCTCCGCCATAGTAGACATATGTTGTATTCAGGAAAGCATATTTTACAACCCTGGCCTCAGAGGATTTGATCTTCATGGTCACTTTATACCGGGCGCCCTGCTCCAGTTTCAAGCCGTTCTGCTTCAACTGCACATGCCAGTCTTCTGTACCTACATTGGTAATATTAAATACCGCCTTACCGTCTGCGAAACTGCTTGTCGCTTCACCCGGAGTTGTAACTGCTGCTTCCCAGTTCTCCTCACCGTTCGCAAAGTCACCATTCTTAATCAGGTTCTCATCCGGCGTAACATCATCTCCCGGATCACTTCCTCCGCCCACTTTTACGACACAGATATCATCGATCTCGATCGTGGAGACCGGAGTCTCTTTGTCTGCGATCTGACCCATGGACACTACAAAAGAAATTGCACTGTCAGTCGCCTTATTGCCTACATCTAAAGTATACTCCACTTCCTTCACTTCATTTGCAGTCAATTCCAGATCCTCTCCGCCATAATAGACATATGTTGTATTCAGGAAAGCATATTTTACAACCCTGGCCTCAGAGGATTTGATCTTCATGGTCACTTTATACTGGGCGCCCTGCTCCAGTTTCAAGCCGTTCTGCTTCAACTGCACATGCCAGTCTTCTGTACCTACATTGGTAATATTAAATACCGCCTTACCGTCTGCGAAACTGCTTGTCGCTTCACCCGGAGTTGTAACTGCTGCTTCCCAGTTCTCTTCGCCCTGTGCAAAATCACCGTTCTTGATCAGATTATCACCAGCTACTACCGGCGGTTCTTCCTGAGGCTCGGTCTCTTCCAGCGTGATATTATCAATCACCACCGTGTGCTTATCCGTAATGCGTGTTCCGCCTACCGCACCCATCGAAATGCTCAACATCGTCCTTGAATCGGTATCATTTGCCATCTTAAAGACATGGCTGAAGTTCTGATATTCTCCGGTCAGACTGATCTTCTGTGTACCGGAGTACGGAATCCAGTTATCATCACTTGATCCGTCTCTTTGCAGCGCATACATGATCTTTCTGTCTTTAGTAGACTTCGCGTCAAACGCGATCTTATACCACTTGTCTTTCTCCAGCTTGATGTTATTCTGTTTCAACTGGATCTTCCAATCCTGATCCGCAGTATCCGCAATGTCAATGGAGAATGCGTCTTTTTCATTAAGACTGTCTACAATATAACCCGGTACTTTAGCGTCATCCGCTACGTATACTTCATATCCTGTTAAACCACTGGAGAAATCTCCGTTAACAATCAGACCGTTTTCCCGGATGCAGACATTGTCAATATATGTCGTACCCGCTGTTCCCAACAGGAACTTCAATTCACTGCCGTTTAAGTCTGCCACAGTCTCAAACTCGTACTTGTACTCTGTTCGCTCTGTTGTCAGGCTGCTTTCAAAAGTCTGACCTGCTATTGCTGACTGAATTGTCTTCGCCCCGTCCGCATAAGCGTCAAAGCTCAGAACATACTCTTTACCGCCAGTGATCGCAATCGACTCCTGCTTTACAATTACCTGCTCTAATGCCGTCGCTGTCCCGGGTACTACAACTTTCAATTCCCGTCTGCTGTCACTTGTAACGGATATGCTTGTATCCTCGCACTTTTCGTCTACGTCCCAATCCCAGTAAGCAAGACGCAGTCTGCCCGGATCATTGCCTTCGTTAAAGGAACCGTTATACACATAATTGCCATCCGGCAGTATGGTCTTCTCTTCTTCCTCGGCATCTCCTGCCTTTTCGAGTCTGACATTGGTGATATGAACTTTAGCAGTCGAACCCTGATTTCCGAGATTAAATTCTACCCTGCCGTTTGCATCGCTGTTTGATTTCATATCAAACGTATGTGTAAACGTCTGTGCGTCCGTCGTCAGATTAACAGTTGTATCGTTCAGATACCTGATATATCCTCTGTCAGGTGCGGTAAGGCCGACGATCATTGTCCGGTCTTCATCCGCATATGCATCGTAAGACAGCTTATATTTACTGCCTTCCTCAATCGGCAGATTAGCCTGTACCACCTGTACACTGTAATTCAATGTGCCTTCGTCAGTTGTCGTGATGTGCAGAGCCTTCCTATCAATCTTTGCCGTAGCTGCTCCGCCTCCTGTCAGAAGAAGCTGCCAGTTCTTATCACCCTTCTTCAGATCTTCAGCCTTCGCGAAATCACCGTTGATAATATAGTTGCCTGTCGCATCCGGATCCCTGAGTTCTACTCTGTTCTCCGGCTTATCAACATCCGTATCATAATGATCTCTCTGATAGACTCTGACATAGTCTACAACAAGCTGCGCATTGTCTTCAAACTTCGTATTTTCATCCGGATAGCCTACCCAGCTTCCGCCTACCGCCAGATTCAGGATCATATAGAAAGGCTGGTCATAAGGCGCAGGGTACGCTGCTTCTCCAAATCCGGGTTTCTTGGTAAACCAGTCGTTTTCCGTATAGTAGAGACGTCCGTCCACGTAGTATCTGAACTCGCCCGGCTCCCACTCACATGCAAAGATATGGAAGTCTTCCGCGAAATCCTGTTCTGTTGCCGGCAATGTATAAGTACCCTGTTTCTGTGTATGCGGTTCACCAAAGTGAAGCGTTCCGTGCACCGTATCAGTCTTATCACCCAGCACTTCCATGATATCAATTTCACCGCACTTCGGCCACTGACCATAATAACTCTCGTCCGTGGGCATCATCCAGAATGCCGGCAGGAATCCTTTACCGTCCGGTACTTTTGCCCGAACTTCAAATCTTCCGTATTCATAATCATGCTTATTCTGTGTATTGATTCTTCCGGATGTATAGGTTGCACTGTCCCCTTCACCCTTCTTAATTGCCTGAATGACCAGATTGCCGTCCTTAACATAGATGTTCTCCGGAGAATCCACATACTCCTGTAACTCCGCATTCACCCAGCCCGGCTCATGGTATTCATAATTCCAGTCGTTCGTATTTAAACTGTCTCCATCAAAATTGTCTTCCCAGACCAGTCTGAATCCTTCTTTGACCTTTACAGGAATGACTCTTGTATTCTCTGCGCCGCATCCCGGTCTTCTACATGTTTGTCTTTCCAGTCCAGCTGCATTTTCCGTCGCATTTGCAACAACGACCCACTGACCGTACCTATGTCCTAAAGGATCTGTCGTTTCTTTCTTTTCTGCGCCACAACTGGTACAACGATATGTCTCATATCCGCTTTCTTCGCAAGTCGCAGCCTCAGCAGCGCCTTCATCCGTCACTTTTACAAAATCATGCTTCGTACAGTCTGTTACATATACACGACATGTCGCTTTCACATTATCCGTGTATTTGATTGTAATTTCTACAGGTTTATTTTCCTTATCTTTCTCTTTCGCGGTAATATTTCCTTTTCTGTCAATTGCCGCGACTGCAGTATTTGATGACTGATAAGAAACTGTCTGGCTCGCGCCCATAACTTCCATGGAAGTTTCTTCACTAAGGTTCCTCTTCTCACCTACAGGAATGATAAATACATCCTTGTCCAGAAGAATTCTGGGAGCCTTGACACTGATCCAGCATTTCGCCTTCACACCGTTGGCAATTGCCGTAATCTGTGCTCTGCCTTCTCCTTTTGCCTTTACGACACCTTTGGTCGTTACCTCTGCAACATTCTCATTACTGCTCTCCCATTTAACCTGTTTGCTGGGTCCGTCCACTGCTGCCCTTAATGAAATAGAATTACCTTTTCCTTCCGTATACAATGTATACTCTGCCAGGTTAAGCGTAACGGTAGGTGTGAAATCCTGTACGGTAACCTGTACCCGATCCTCCACGCCATTCGCTTTTAACGTAACCGTTGCCGATCCGGTCCCTTTCGCAGTAAGTTTTCCCTTGCTCACTGTGACTACTTTTGAATTGGAAGTCGTCCAGGCAGAAGACTTACTGCGCCCTGTCACCTGATAGTCAAGTATACAGGTTTTGTCCTTTCCCTTTGTCTTCAACGCAACATTTCGCTCCGATATGGATGTTACCGTATTCTTTACCTCTACTAAACAGGTGTCTTCTTTTCCGCCGCATGCTGCCGTAATCACAGCTGTTCCGCTTCCCTTTGCGGTGATCAGACCCGTATCGCTTACCACAGCAATTGTATCATCGCTGCTGCTCCATGTAACCTTACTGTCTTTTGGAGCATTCGTCTTAAGCTGTTTTGTCTCACCCTTGACTCCTTCGTCATCAGACGTAGTATACAGAAGAACCTTCTCCTCGTTGATGGATACCATCCCTTTGTCTACCACGACTGTACATTTAGCTGTAACACCGTTGGCTGTCGCTGTAATCACTGCCACGCCGTCTTCTTTACCTGTCACTCTGCCACTTCTCACAGTAGCAATACGCTTATCGGAAGTTGTCCACCTGACAGTTCTTCTGGGACCCACTACCGAAGGCACCAGTCTGATTCTGCTTCCCTCTCCTCTGGTGCTCAGTTTCATTTCATTGACATTTAAGGAAATTGTACTTTCCAGAACAGTTACCTCACAGGATGCCGTCATGCCGTTGGCCGACGCTGTTATAACTGCCTTACCGGGCTTACCGACAGATCTTACCACACCTTTGCCGCGCACATCAGAAACCACTGTGGCAACCGTCTCATCACTGCTGCTCCATACAATATCCTTGGAAGCGCCTCTCGATACTGCTCTCAGCGTGATAGATTTACCGTTTGTATCCGCACTGTCTGAACAATATATAGTAGCTTTCTCTTTGTTCATCCTAAGGACAGGATCAACTACTGTGATCACACACTTCTCACGCGGGAATCCAATGCCTGAGGAGATCGTCGTTTTTCCTTTGCGATGTGCGGTTACCGTCCCGTTCTGGTCCACACTGGCGATATTCACGTTATAGGATACCCACCTCGGCTTCTTGCTCCCTTCTTTTTTATTTAAAATTTCCAGATGAAGCTTATTATCTTCATCCCCGATATTTACTGTCACTTTCTTGTGGTTAATATGCATTCCACTTTCCGCATAGACAGCAAACGTTCCGACAGATAGTGTCAATACAACTGCCAGAATCAAACTGTGTATCAAAATACTTATTTTCCCTTTCATAGATCCTCCTTCTCCCTATATAGTCAGTATTTTTAATAATTTTACCGATTTTTTTGGGGAAGAAATATCAGATCTGTTCATAAAATATTAAATACATGACATAGATTAAAATCTATATCCACTCAGGACGGTTCATGAAGACAACTTTTTCCTCACCGCACCGTATCCTGCCAATCTCATAACAGTCATAATATTCCGAAATATGACGCATGACTGCTGCCGCATCCTTCTCCTGTACCACAATACACAGTCCTGCACCGCAGTTAAAGGTGCGAAACATCTCCTCGTCGCTGATATTACCGCTTTTCCTGATATATTTGAAAATCGGCAGCAGACGGATCTTCGATAAATCAATCTGCGCCGTCAGTCCCTCCGGGATGACGCGTCCAAGATTGCCTTTAATTCCTCCGCCGGTAATATGTGCCATACCGTGCATTATACCTTTACCGAATAATCCCCTGACCGCTTTATAGTATGGCGTATGCGGCTTCATAATCTGCTCGATAAAGGTCATACCGTCGATCTGATCCAGTTTAATCTGCGGCATTCTGTCCATCAGCATCCTTACGAGTGAATATCCATTGGTGTGCAGTCCATTCGATGCTACAGCCAGCACTACGTCTCCATCCTGAACCGCCGACCCGTCAATTACATCTTTCTTTTCTACAATCCCCGCAATAGCGGAAGTTAAAACATAGACGCCGGCATCCACTACGAGCGGTTGAATAGACGTCTCGCCGCCCACCAGAGTACAATCATTATCCCGGCAGGCATCCGCAATTCCTTTTACCAGACTCTTGATCGTATCCTTCTCCGCATTGCCGCACACGATCGTATCCAATACCGCAAGGGGCTTTGCACCCATGACAATAATATCATTCACGAGATGATTGATCATATCATGACAGACAGACTCTGTATATCCGTATTCCATTGCCAGTTTCTGCTTGGAACCCGGCTCTTCCGACTTCAGGACAAGAACCGGTTGTCTCATAGATGGAAAATAAATATCATATAAAGATGCAAAAGCACCCATCTTATTCAATACTCTTCTGTCTTCCGTCCGCAAGTGCTCCGCCATCTCCCGCTTGATCGTGTCCGTATAGGCGATATCCACGCCTGCTTTACTGTAAGAAAGCCCGTCCGCCGCTTTCTCATTTCCCGTAAGGATCTCATCTGTTGTCACACAAAGAATCGTTGCCAGATCACACAGAAGCTCCACATTCGGATAAGCGTTGCCTGTTTCCCACTTAGAGACTGCCTGAAAAGAAATGTTCAGCTTGTCCGCCAGCTGCTGCTGGGTGAGTCCTGCCTCCTTACGTTTACGCATAATAAAATTACCGATCCTGATACTGTCTGTCATCGCTTGTGCCCCTTTCTTTTGATTTGAATATGCAAAACAATATAAAACCAAACTGTAACCCTGATATATTACAGCATACTCTAATGTGCATCCGGTATACAATCATCAAAACGAAGAAGTTCGTCCATAAATTCAATCACTGGTTGAAAATTACTTCTATTATTGCAAAATAATAATAATTTATTGTAATTCGATAAATTTTTATTGACTTTCATTTTTGAGAGTGCTACAGTAGGCTTACAAGGAACAGATACATATCTCATATGCCGCTGTCATTTGCTGCATGCAGCGGGATAACGTATCCGTTAATAATGCATAAGGATGGTACAACCGTATGAAAGATAAGCTTACCCTGTTTACCAAATACCTGCTGGATTTCATGTTTTATTCCGGAATCATCGTCACCCTGACGCTTCCCTTAAGTTTCAGGTATTATGGAAGATACAATGTATATTTTAAAGAGAATTACTACTCTATGTGCGTAATCTTCATGTTATCGGGAATTTTTGCTATTCTGATTATACAACAGCTTCGTAAGATGTTTCTGACTGTGATCCGTGATGACTGTTTCGTCAGGGAGAATGTCATTCGTCTTGAGAAAATGAGTATCTACAGCTTCTTTATCGCAGTGATCACCGCATGCCGGCTGTTTATCTATCTCACGCCCGCCGTTCTGATCATCATACTGGTCTTTGTCATTGCCGGACTGTTCAGCAAAGTTCTGGCAGGCGTCTTTGATAAAGCCGTCACCTATAAGCTGGAGAACGATCTGACCATTTAATACACATTTATTCATTGATCTCTGTTGACACGAACAATTCGTGATCCGGCGATTGACAACAAGGAGGCCGCCCATGGCAATCATTATCAATCTTGATGTTATGATGGCGAAACGCAAGAAAGGACTGACCGAACTGGCAGGCGAAATTGACATTACCCTTGCGAATCTGTCCATCTTAAAAAATAATAAGGCAAAAGCAATCCGGCTTTCTACCCTGAATGAGATCTGTAAGGCACTGGAATGTCAGCCTGGCGATCTATTGCAGTATGTAGAGGACGAGGATTCTACTGAGAAAGGAGATTCTAATGGAACAGAATAACCCATACAACAACCAGCCATATGCTAATCAGACCGGGATACCGAAAAAAGAGGACACCATTTACACGAAAACAAAGAAGGAACACTTTTCCTTCTTTGGTATCGGAAGTCTGCTCTACGCCGTTTTCTATACCTTCTGTCTGTATAAAAATACTTCCGGCATTACCTACCCTTTTTTCGTCGCCGGAACCCTTTGCTATTTCTTCTGCTCTACGCGAAAGTTAGGGGTTCCTTACAAAAAAGACAGCGTTTTCTATATCGTTAGCATCGTACTGTTAGGTATTTCCATCTGTCTTACAAGTTCAGAGCAGATATTACTAATGAATAAATGCGGTATTTTTCTACTTGCTTTTATTTTGATGCTTCACACTTTTTATCAGAATAAAGAATGGAATTTTCCCAAATATTTCTGTGCGGTTATGCAGACGATCGGTACGATTTTAATCTGTGCCGCCCGCCCCTTAACAGACATGATATCTTATGCCGACATGCGCAAGAAAAATAAAGAGGGCAAAAAAAGTTATCTTCTGCCGGTTTTGATCGGGATTGCCATAACAGTTCCTCTGCTTCTTATTATAACGGGCCTGCTTGCCAGCGCCGATGCAGTTTTTGCAAACATTTTTTCCCGTATTCTGGATGCCGTTAATCTTGAGACGATCTTCGGAACTTTCTTTATGACTCTTGCAGCGTTCTTTGTCTCTTATGCAGTTTACGCCGCACTCAGTATGAAGGAAGTGAAAGAAGAAACGCCTGACCTCAGAACCTTAGAACCGGTTATCGCCATCATTATCACGGCAGCGCTTTCTGTTATCTACCTGTTATTCAGTGTGATACAGATCCTGTACCTTTTCATCGGAAATATGAAACTTCCGGAAGGTTACACTTACTCCAGTTATGCCAGGGAAGGATTCTTCCAGCTGCTTACGGTCTGCATTCTGAATCTCATAATCGTACTGATCTGTCTGTATCTTTTTCGGGAAAATACGGCACTGAAACTGATTCTGACGGTGATCAGCGGCTGTACTTTTATCATGATCCTGTCCAGTGCACTGCGGATGATTATGTACATTAACCGTTATAACCTCACCTTCCTGCGGATCTTCGTGCTCTGGTCACTGACAGTCATATTCCTGTTAATGGCGGGCGTCACGGTTTTCATATACAGAAACAGATTTCCGCTGTTTACCTACAGTATGGTCATTGTAACCGTATTCTATATCGGACTGTCCTTCTCACATCCGGACTACTGGATCGCCAGATACAATCTGGTACCGGAACATTTAGAGTATCTGGACGACTATGATATCAGGGACAATCAGAAATACTTACGCAGATTATCCGCTGATGCCGCACCAATCCTGTTGAACAAAAATAAGAATCCATATCTTCCGCCGTTCGGATTTGCATCCTTTGCATCTGCGCAAGACACAGATGATACGGAAATATATTATAAAGAAGATAATATTCCGGAAGAATTATTATGGCTTTACCGATATTATCGTAATATGGAAGAACTCTCAAATGATATGCACATTCGAAACTTTAATTTCTCTGTGTATACCGCCCAAAAATATATCGATAAATTGAATGATTGATCCCGGCCAAACTGCCGAATCTGCTTCACGGAAAAATCACACTGCGATCAGGCATTCTGCATCTCCCTGATCACACTCATTCCGAGTGGAATCGATACGGTCAGCGCACAGACATCGGACACCGCCTGACAGACCTCGACCCCCGTAAGCCCGAAGAAATGCGGCAGAATCGCAATCAGAGGCAGAAAGAATATTCCCTGTCTCGCCGAAGATACAATAGAAGCTTTCACGCCTTTGCCAATCGACTGTAACATCATATTACACATAATAATCCATGCACTCAAAGGAAAGGAAAGAACAGAATATCGAAGCGCCGCAGTACCGACCGTGATAACCTCCGCGTCATCCCGTCGAAATACCGTAACAAGCTGCGGCGCAATGGCATAGACTACCACAGCCAGGCCCAGAAGCACCACAAGGGCAAACTTCACACAAAACCAATAGGCTTCCAGCACTCTCTTATATTTTCCTGCTCCGTAATTAAATCCGCATACCGGCTGAAATCCCTGGCCAAATCCGATCAACGCCGAATTGGCAAACATCATAATGCGGGACACAATAGACATGCCGGCAATCGCAGCATCCCCGTATACACTCGCAGCATGATTCAGACAAATGGTAGCTACGCTTGCAAGACCCTGTCTGAATAATGCGGGAATCCCGCCTCGTATGATTTCCTTATAGAAATGCAGGCTGGGCTTCATATTACAGAAGCGTATCCGTATATTACCGCCTTTTGTCACCATAATCAGCAGAAAAATAAAGCTTAAATACTGACTGATCGTCGTCGCAAGCGCTGCCCCTGCTATTCCCATGTTACAACCAAAGATCAGAATCGGGTCTAACACGATATTAATTACCGCACCCGATACGATTCCAATCATTGCATAAAATGCACTTCCCTGAAAGCGCATCTGATTGTTCAGAACCAGTGACGCTGTCATCGCAGGCGCGCCAACCAGAATAATTCTCAGATAAATTACCGTATAAGGCATAATCGTAGGCGTGGAACCGAGCGCATAGGAAAGCGGCGTTATGAAGCAGATACATCCCATCATAATTACAACACCTGCAAAAAAAGACGTAAAAAATCCGACTGAAGACATTTTCTCTGCTTCTTCCATATTACCCGCACCTAATTGTCTCGAAATATAGTTACCCGATCCGTGGCCAAACAGGAATCCCACTGCCTGTATCACCGCCATAAGAGAAAAAGCTACCCCGACAGCAGCTGTGGACTGTGTATCCAGTTTTCCAACAAAAAAAGTATCCGCCATATTATAGAAAGAAGTGACCAGCATACTTAAGATCGTCGGTACCGCAAGAGTACAGACCAGCTTTCTTACAGGTTCTTCTGTCATATATATTCTTTTTTCGTCAGCATTCGCAAATTTCATCAAAAATGCCTGCCTCTCTTTCCTGCATATTTATTAATATTCTGCACATACTATCTATCATTCATAATAAATCTCCACAGAAAGGAATCCCTCATGAATCCAAAAGCATTATTTCAATTATCCTATGGTCTTTATGTTGTCTCTGCGAAGTATGATAAGAAAATGAACGGATGCATCATCAATACAGTTACACAAGTTACAGATAATCCCAAACAGATTGTTGTTGCCATCAATAAAGACAACTTAACCTGTGAATTAATTCAGAAATCCGGTACTTTATCTGTTTCCGTATTATCCGAGACTGCACCTTTTTCACTCTTTCAGCATTTTGGATTTCAAAGCGGCAGAAATACTGACAAATTTATAGATTATCCTTTTGCCATGACGAAACAGGAGCTTCCTTACTTAAAAGAACATACTACCGCCTTTTTAGACTGTAAAGTTGTAAACAGTTTTGATTTTGGAACTCACATGCTCTTCCTTGCCACAGTGACAGATTGTGAAATTCTTTCCGGTGAAAAGGCAATGACTTATTCTTTCTATCATGAATTTGTAAAACCGCAGCCGACTGCTTCCTCCGCCAAAGGATGGCGCTGTGTAGTATGCGGTTACGTCTATGAGGGAGAAGAGCTTCCCCCGGATTTCATATGTCCATGGTGTAAACACGGTGTAGAAGATTTCGAGAAAATTATGTAATTCATATCTTTTGATTAATGGAAATACTGCGGCATATTCTGTTATTCCGGTATGATTCCTTCTTCTTCCGCCCGCAGTTTACAGCCATTCTCATAAGAACCGATCTCACAGATCTCCGCTTTTTTCTGTTTTATACAGAAATAACAGGAAGGACACGGCTTTTTTACTCCGGCAAAATCCCGGGAAACAGCCTGTCCTTTCTCATTGTACCGACATGTACTGCACCAGCACATGGCACATTCCTGATAGAAACCAATTAAAGTATCCTTCTCTTTACTTGTTTGATTTTCTTCTGAATGACTCTGTTTATCCTGATCGGTACTTTTCTTTTCTTCTTCCGATATATAATCAAATAAATTGATCTGGCCGTCTATCTGTTTCTTCATTATCTTCAATTATCCTTTATCTGACTGAATAATTACAATATTTATTTTAACACTTATTTTCCAGATTATCAAAAAAACTAAACTATAATATATTACCAGGCTGCGTTCCATTGTGAAACATCGTGCAGCAAATGCACACTGTGGATATATGCATTAACATGGTTCTACCTATAAACTCATGACTTGCCACTTCAAATTCAAAATATTAAAATATGATTGAAAAATCCCGTATTTAAGACATTGCAACCTGTGATTTACATGAAAAAACCGAAAAGCAACATGAAATTGATAGCGTTTACATCCATGTTTTTCTAATATATATTACAGTAACCGGCCGGTTGATACTAACAACTTACTATGCCGACTGAAAATAAATGATGTGTTCCATTAAAACGGCATGAAAAAATCAAAGAGCGGAAAACGCTTCGAAATGGAGGAAAATATGAGTTTAGGGGAAAATCTGCAATATTTAGTGTCTGCTGATTAGGTTTAAAACACTTGATTTTATCGACTTTTACCGCATTTTATGGTATAATACCTGCAAGGATTTTGATAAAATCAAACCGTTTTTCTTGCAGTTATTCTGCATATTTTATGTATAAAGGGGCTAAATCAATGTACAAACCTATTAACAAGTTACACCACTCGTTTCTCGATTTCAACCAGCCTATGGGACTCCACATGAACTCGGATAACCGCTGGATCAAACTGGCTGACCGAATCCCATGGGATGAATTTGAAGTAAAATATGCCAGACTGTTCCCGAGTGGTACGGGTAATGTTGCCAAGCCATTTCGGATGGCGTTAGGAGCCCTGATCATCCAGAC
>CAJTPS010000026.1 GCA_910578555.1 uncultured Lachnospiraceae bacterium | reverse complement strand
TGGAGCAGATGTAAGAGTTGGAAGTTGCAAATATTTGCTTAATCAGCAGACACTAAATATGATTCTGGCGGGGAAGGAATCGCGCGGGAAGGAATACATCAGGCATGTAACGGATTTTGAATATAGCGGCGACGAAAACCCCGACACTGCGTCATTGCAGCATCGGGGTTTTCTTTGTGTCACAGACAAAAATACACAGCCAAACAATTTGAATTATTGCCTGGTTATGGACATACCCTCCTGCATCGTCATTAAAAATTTTTCAGCAGCTTTGGAAAAGACCTGATATTTTTTCCAGATCATATACATTTCAACTTCGATTGTGGGTGTCAGAGGACGGAAACAAAGCTTACTGTCACCGGAAGTATTGATAATCCTGTCAAAGCAGATGGCATATCCAAGTCCTTCTTCCACAAGCAGGGAAGCATTAAACAACAGATTATAAGTCATAATGATATCCAGTTCCGAGAGGCTGCGTTTCATCCACTGGGAGATTCTCCCGCCCTCTGTTTCCTGCTGTGATATCAGCAATGGCTGATTCCACAGGTCTTCCGGAGAGACAGATTCTTTTTCTGCCAGAGGGGAGTCTTTTCGCATCAGGACACCCCAGATATCCTTTGACGGAAGTTTCAATGCCTCATATTTGTCCGTATCCGGCGTTCCAAATATCATTCCAAAATCAATCAACCCTTTATCCAGCTGTTCTTTGACAAAGACAGCATTGCCGCTGGAAATATGGTAATGGATTCCCGGATAAAGTGTTTTTAAGTTTCCGGCTGCTTTTGCCAGTAGGCGCATTCCATCGGTTTCTCCGGCACCGATATAGACATCTCCGATCACCACATTGTCGGAGCAGGTGATCTCATGTTCTGTTTTCTTTACCAGATCCAGAATTTCCTCCGCTCTTTTCCTGAGAATCATTCCTTCTTCCGTCAGCGTAACCTTGCGGGAACCTTTTGTGCCGCGAATCAGCAGCTGTTTTCCAAGTTCCTCTTCCATGTTTTTAATCTGTGTGGAAAGAGTAGGCTGTGAGAGATGAAGGGACTCGGCAGCCCGTATAATGCTCTGTTCTCTTGCAATGGCAAGAAAGTATTGAAGTACCCGTATTTCCATGTTTGGATCTCCTTCTTGTCTGTTTTTGGTGTCTGTTACGTTTAAAGCTGTCATATACTTTTCGAGGTTTATGTATGATTCCGTAAAAAGATCCTAGCACAAATATCAATAGGTTTCAACTATGAAAACAGATTATATATAAATATTTGCTATTTTTCAAACAAGGATTTATAGTAAAGTCGTCAATATAGGAAAGAGAAGCGTTGCATCTTCGCAAGCATGCGTGCCTGAGTCTTCGCTTCGGTCCGCGCTAAACTTGTGCCACTGGCACACAGCGCCATTGTCTGTAAAATTTACCAAATACATCAGAGGGGGTGCAGGAATGATAGCTATAAGAAGCAGGGAATCTGTTATACAGAATCTGGAAGATGCCGGATGTGAAAACGAAATGATCCAGGATTTTCTGGGATGGTTTGACAAGGGGCAGCAGACGAAGCAGCTGGAACTGTTAGAGCATCAGAGGGAATATCTGCTTGGCAGAGTACACACGGATGAAAGAAGGATTTCCTGCCTGGATTATCTGATCTATCAGATTCAGGGAAAGCCGGCAGGAAAAGGAGAACTTCAATTCACTTTATAATTTTGTGGACAGTGTATTTGTTTCCAGAATATCAGAAGAAGCGTTGACGGCCTTGTCCCTGGCGGCGCCAGTACAGATTCTCATGTCTGCCATGGGGCTTGGCATTGCTGTTGGACTAAATGCGTTCATCTCCAAAGCATTAGGCGAAGGGGATTAGGAAAAGGTGAAAAAGATGGCATCGGCCGCACTGGTGCTGGCTTTCCTGGCATGGGTACTGGTGTCTTTTCTGGAAGTGTCAGCTATGAGGCCGTATTTCAGCTGCCTCCATTACGAATTTGATTTTGGACCCGATTCTTATTTTTGGGTATTTTGGGATTCCGGCAATGGGAACGGCTGGAGCCGCCCTCGCAACGGTAATCGGGCAGTGGGTCGGGTGTTTTGCCGGTGGTATTTATTACAGCCTTCTCTCGTTTTGGAAATCTGACGTTGATCTGGCTGGCATTTGTTCTGGCAGAGGCCGTTGTAATACCGATTGGAATCATTCTCTGGCGAAGAGAGTCGGATAAAGTTTTAAAGAACTTAAGACTGGAAGAAAATAGAAGACTTGAAACACAAAATAAAAATACCAATAAATTAACTGGCAGACAGATGCTTGTTCAGTAAATGACTTTATAAGTGTAAATTGAATTTTAGATAATCAGGAGGAAAAAATCATGAAGACAAGAGAAATCAGACAGGAGTATTTGACAGGAGAAAGAGCGTTGTTTCAGGGGGCGGAT
Organism: uncultured Lachnospiraceae bacterium; assembly: GCA_910578555.1. GTDB lineage: Bacteria > Bacillota > Clostridia > Lachnospirales > Lachnospiraceae > UBA3282. Next base: position 49,221 of record CAJTPS010000026.1, on the reverse strand, counting down.
CTGAAAATCTATGACAGTATCTTCGCAGATGGGGAATCGCCGCTGAAGGAAAGCCATGACATTGAACTGGATGGCTGCATGTTTAAATGGAAGTATCCCTTCTGGTATGCCAAAAATATCACGGCAAGAAACTGTATCTGGTTTGAGACGGCCCGTGCAGGCGTATGGTACACAGATCATATTACGGTAGAGGATGCGGTAATCGAGGCTCCCAAGAATTTTCGCCGCTGCCGGGGTGTAAACCTGAAGAATGTAAACCTTCCCAATGCGGCTGAAACCCTCTGGAACTGCGAGGATGTGGAGCTTGACCATGTGACGGCAAAAGGCGACTATTTCGCTATGAACAGCCGGAATATGGTGCTTAGGGACTTCCAGCTGGTGGGCAATTACTCCTTTGACGGGGTAAAGAATATGGAGATCCACAATGCCCGTATGCTTTCAAAGGATGCCTTCTGGAACACGGAGAATGTGACGGTATATGATTCTTTTATCTCCGGTGAATACCTGGGCTGGAACACAAAGAACCTGACACTTATAAACTGCACCATCGAGAGTCTTCAGGGGATGTGCTACATTGACAATCTGGTGATGAAAAACTGCAAACTTCTCAATACTACTCTTGCTTTTGAGTATTCTACGGTAGATGCGGAAATAACCGGGAAAATTGACAGCGTGATGAACCCTTCCGGCGGGGTAATCCGGGCAGACAGTATTGATGAGCTGATTATTGAAAAAGATAAGGTAGATCCGGAAAAGACAAGGATCATCTGCAGAAGAGAACTGAAGGAGGTGGTATGAGCCTGCTTTTGAAAGGGATTTTTGACAGAAAGTTTGGAGGTGCAGGATGCCTTACGATTTTGATAAACCTGTAGATAGGAGAAATACCCATTCGCTGAAATGGGATGTAAAAGAGCATGAGCTGCCTATGTGGGTGGCAGATATGGATTTTCAGACAGCGCCGGAGATCCAGGCAGCAATTTGGGAGAGAGCCGCCCATGGTGTATTTGGCTATTCCATTGTGCCGGAAGAATGGTATCAGGCTTATATGGACTGGTGGCAGCGACGGCATGGTTTTTCCATGGAAAAAGAGTGGCTTGTTTTCTGTACAGGAGTGGTTCCGGCCATTTCCAGTATGGTACGCAAGCTGACCACAGTGGGGGAAAATGTGCTGGTACAGACACCGGTTTACAATATTTTCTTCAATTCCATTGTGAATAACGGAAGAAATATTGTAGAAAGTCCGCTGCAATATGACGGAAATACTTATCATATGGATTTTGAGGATCTGGAACAAAAACTTTCCGATCCGCAGACTACCCTGATGATTTTGTGTAACCCTCACAATCCGATAGGAAGAATCTGGAACCGGGAGGAACTGGGGCGGGTTGGCGATCTGTGCAGGAAACATCGTGTAATTGTGATTTCGGACGAAATTCATTGTGACCTGACCAGTCCCGGCCAGGAATATATCCCTTTTGTATTTGCTTCGGAAAGCTGCAGAAATAACAGCATTACCTGTATAGCGCCCACAAAAGCCTTTAATCTGGCAGGAATGCAGACAGCAGCGGTGGTCGTTCCTGATCCCTGCCTGCGGCATAAGGTCTGGCGGGGGCTGAACACGGATGAGGTTGCAGAGCCGAATTCCTTTGCGGTAGAAGCGGCGGTGGCGGCTTTTACGAAGGGGGAGTCATGGCTGGATGCTTTGAGAGAATATATTCAGGAAAATAAAAATTTCGTGGAGATTTTTTTGAAGAAAGAGGCACCTCAGATCAGTCCGGTTTCTTCACAGGCGACCTATCTAATGTGGCTGGACTGCCGGAAAATGCAAGGGTGTGCAGCGGAATTTACACGATATCTGCGGGAGCATACAGGATTGTATCTGTCGGAAGGACGGCAGTATGGGGAAAACGGAAATTCCTTTATCAGAATGAATATTGCATGCCCCCGGAGCCGCCTGAAAGATGGATTGAAACGTCTTGCAGAAGGGGTTGCACTTTATGAGGAGTATACGCTTTCCAGATGCGGACATGGGAATCAGTAGTAAATCGGGAAAGACATTTCCGAGTGACATCGACGAAAGACATTCAGAATATAGCGGAAGCCCCTAAAAATGCGGTTTCCGCACTCTTAGGGGCTTCCTTAGGGGAGGATAAGTATTTCCTTATCTTTTGACTAATATCATTATTACCCGGTTTGACAGGACTTATACATCAAAATTAAAAAATATGATATAATGTCCTATATTAGGCCGCAAGGCTGTAAAAATGCGAAGATATTAAAGAAAAGGAGTTTGACCATGTCAGTTTATAATCTTGTATTCAGTCCCACCGGGGGGACCGGAAAAGTTGCGGATATGTTTGCCGGATCGTTCTGCGACGAGAGTACATATATCGATCTTACAAAATGTGACGGGGATTATGCCGCATATGTTTTTCAGGAGGAGGACATCTGCATTGTATCCGTGCCTTCTTACGGCGGGCGCGTTCCTGCGATTGCCGTATCGCGGCTGCGCCAGATTCGGGGAAATGGAGCCAGGGCGGTTCTGATCGTGGTTTACGGAAACCGGGCTTATGACGATACTTTTGCAGAACTGCAGGATACGCTGACAGATGCCGGTTTCGTCTGCATCGCCGCGGTTGCCGCAGTAGCGGAACATTCCATTATGCGGCAGTTTGCCGCCGGACGTCCTGACGCGCAGGATGAAAAGGAACTTGGAAACTATGCGGCAGCGATCCGAGGCAAAATAGAAGCAGGTACGGCATTCGCCCGTCTGAATCTGCCGGGGAACCGTCCTTATCGGGAGTACGGCGGCGTACCCATGAAACCGCAGGCACAAAAAGCCTGTAACGGGTGCGGCATTTGTGCGGGGGAATGTCCTGTCAGTGCGATCAGTGCCGGCAAACCGGCCAAAACCGACACCGGGCGCTGCATATCCTGTATGCGCTGCGTTGCGGTCTGCCCGCAGAAGGCCCGAAGCGTGAATAAAGCGCTTCTCGCTGCCGGCAGCATGAAGTTAAAGAAGGCCTGCAGTGAGTATAAGCGAAACGAGCTGTTTCTGGCATAGGCATCCGACCGTCTGTCCGGTATCCGGATTGGCGGGACGGACAGAAATTTCTTAAGGAAATATAAATTTACTTTTTTCAAAAAATGTTATATACTTAGGTATCAAAAGACCGCAGTTTGTGCATTGCAGTGTGAGCATAGAGCAGACGGCGGTATCAGTATAGCGTCCGTCGGGGGAGAGACGGCGGAAAGTTGTACGAGATTACAGGATAAAGGTGGTATAATACAATGGCATTATTGAAACAGTGGCGTGATATGGCGTATTCCGAGACTGCCAACAAGGGTGACCTGCAGAGATTATGGTCTGCTTATTTCTTAAAAGAGAAGGAAATCTATGCGGAACTTCTCAAGACGCCTGACAAGGCGGTGAAGGGAACCGTTAAGGAACTGGCGGACAAGTTCAATGTAGACATCATGACAATGACTGGCTTTCTGGACGGGATCAATGACAGTCTGAAGAAGGCAAACCCGATTGAGGAAATGGAAGAGGATACCAAGGTAAGTCTTGGATTTGATAAAGAACTTCTGTATAAGAACATGGTGGCAGCAGGAGCGGACTGGCTCTACGGGCTGGAAGCGTGGAACGATATCTTCGACGAGGATAAGAGAAAAGCTTTATATAAAGAACAGAAGGAATCCACTACGGTCCATAAGGCACCGAAGGTATATCCCAACGATCCGTGTCCCTGTGGAAGCGGCAAGAAGTATAAGAAATGCTGCGGTAAGAATGCGTAAATGATGACCGGGCTGCGAAGCAGCCTGTGCCTTGCAGTTTATGGATCTGCAGGCAGATAGAAGGGTATGTTATCAATATGGAAGAGACGGTATTTGTGTCCCGCACACAGCAGGCTGTGGAGACTTTTAAAGAAGGATATAACTGTGCGCAGGCTGTCTTCGCAACATATGCGGACTGTTTTGGTATGGACCGGGAGACGGCGCTTAAGATGTCCAGCGCCATGGGCGCGGGCGTCGGCAGGATGCGCGAGGTATGCGGTGCGGTATCTTCCATGGCGATGTTAGCCGGGTTAAAAGAGGGCAACGACGATCCGCAGGATGAGGCGGCGAAGGAGCATATCTATGCACTCGTAAGACAGATGAGCGCACGTTTTAAGGAAGAGTACGGTACGATCATCTGTAGGGATCTGCTCGGTATGGACAGCGTGGAGGAGAGTGCGAAGCCTTCCATACGAACACCGGAATTTTACGAGACAAGACCATGTGCGAAAATCATTGCCTGTGCGGCGAAAATTATCGAAGAAGAATTGTTATGTAAACCATAGAAGGCAATGTTGTCGATCATTTTGAAAAAGCGCATTTATAAGGCAATGCTGTAAGGAAATATAAAAAATGCTTTACATTTCAAAATGTATGGCATAGAATAGGGATATATTCGAAGTCATGTGACAATCGGATGGCTGGCGCATGATTTGGAATCATAATATTTGGGAATCATAATGTTATAGAGAAGAACACGTTGACGAGAAGAGTAAGATGCGGAACGTAGCAGAGAGAAGCGCCGTGTGCTGAAAGCGCTTTTACCGGAAACATCCGAAAACTGACTCCGAGTGACCCCAATCCGGTCCGTTGACTTACGTTACAGTCAAATGAGAGGTTCTGGTAAGCCGTCATGCGCGCACAGAACAAGCGAGGTGGAACCGCGTATACAATACGTCCTCTGCATTACCATAGTGGCAGTGCAGGGGATTTTCTTTGCATAAAAATAATTAGAAGAGAATGGAGGAACCCAATGAAAACAACACAACTGAAAGAAAGAGCGGCAGAATTAAAAGAGAAAACGTCAGAATTGATGAGAGGGGACTTTACGCTTACCGGATTGGATTTCTTCCTGATCGGTGCGGTCTGTCTTCTGGCGGGCATTTGTATCGGGCTTCTTACGGCGCCTCTGACGCACGGAGTCAACATTGGCATCGGCAGCAACAACGGGAACAATAATACCGGTAACGGCTGTCACAACGGCAGTGAAAACGGCAATAATGACAGCAATAACGGTTAAGAATATCCGGGCAGTGTCGAGACGGTTTGCGTGAACTGCGGGCGGAATGTACAAGCAGGAAGTCTTCAGGAAAACGGAAAGCGCACCGTAAAGAGCCGAATGAAGGATGAAGATCAGGCAATCAGAATAGAGAAAGAATGAACAAAAATAAGATGAGATGACGAATCGGGAAACAGAAATTGTCAATCTCAGAAATGGAGGAGAAGATGAAAATCACATTGAAAGACGGATCAGTAAAAGAGTATGCACAGGCGATGAGCATTTATGACATTGCCATGGATATTTCCGAGGGACTTGCCCGCGCGGCATGTGCCGGAGAGGTGGACGGCAGAGTGGAGGATCTGCGGACAGTCATCGACAATGACTGTAACCTGAATATTCTGACGGCAAACGATGCGGAGGGACTTAAGGTTATCAGACATACCGCCTCCCATGTACTTGCGGAAGCGGTAAAGCGGCTTTTCCCGGATGCGAAAGTGACGATCGGTCCTGCGATCGAGGACGGATTCTACTATGATTTCGATGCGGCGCCTTTTTCCAGAGAGGACCTGGATAAGCTGGAAGCGGAGATGAAGAAGATCATCAAGGAGGGGCATAAGCTTGAGCGGTTTACCCTTCCCAGAGAAGAGGCAGTTAAGTTCATGGAGGAAAAGGGTGAGCCTTACAAGGTGGAACTGATTCGCGACCTGCCTGAGGACGCGGAGATTTCATTCTATGATCAGGGCGGTTTTGTGGATCTGTGTGCCGGGCCGCATCTGATGAGCACGAAGAACATTAAGGCTTACAAGCTGATTTCATCCTCCATGGCATACTGGCGCGGTGATTCCGATAAGGCGCAGCTGCAGCGTATCTACGGCACGGCTTTTGCGAAGAAGGAGGAGCTGGAGGCATATCTGGAGCACCTGGAGGATATCAAACGCCGTGACCATAACAAGCTGGGGCGTGAGATGGAGCTGTTCACCACGGTGGACGTGATCGGACAGGGTCTGCCGCTTCTTCTGCCCAGGGGCACAAAGATGGTTATGAAGCTGCAGCGCTGGATCGAGGATCTGGAGGACAAAGAGTGGGGATACGTCAGGACGAAGACACCGCTTATGGCGAAAAGCGATTTGTACAAGATGTCCGGGCACTGGGATCATTATAAGGACGGTATGTTCGTGCTGGGAGACGAGGAAAAGGATAAGGAAGTGTTTGCCCTGCGCCCGATGACATGTCCGTTCCAGTATTACTGCTACAAGAATACGCAGCATTCCTACCGTGATCTGCCGATCCGCTACGGTGAGACATCCACACTTTTCAGAAATGAGGATTCCGGTGAGATGCATGGTTTGACCCGTGTGCGCCAGTTTACGATTTCCGAGGGACACCTGGTCGTCAGACCGGATCAGATGGTGGAAGAATTTAAGGGCTGTATTGCATTGGCAAAATATGTTATGTCAACCTTGGGTCTGCTTGACGATATCACATGGCATTTGTCTAAATGGGACCCGGAGAATCCGGAGAAGTACATCGGCGAGCCGGAAGTATGGAACGAGACGGAAGCGCATATCCGCAATATACTGGAAGAACTGGAGCTTCCCTTCGTGGAGGACACAGGCGAAGCGGCGTTCTACGGACCGAAGGTGGATATCAATGCGAAGAATGTATACGGCAAAGAGGATACGATGATTACGATTCAGTGGGATGCACTTCTGGCAGAGCAGTTTGATATGTATTTCATTGATCAGAACGGAGAAAGAGTGCGCCCTTGTATTATCCACAGAACCTCTCTGGGCTGTTATGAGAGAACGCTGGCCTGGCTCATCGAGAAGTATGCGGGCAAGTTCCCGACATGGCTGTGTCCGGAGCAGGTACGTGTGCTTCCGATTTCCGAGAAGTATGAGGAATATGCGGAAGAAGTCAGAAGAGAACTGGCGCGGAATGATATCGATGTGACGGTAGACAATCGTTCTGAGAAGATCGGCTTCAAGATTCGCGAGGCGAGACTGGCGAAAGTGCCGTATATGCTTGTAGTGGGCGCGCAGGAGGCGGAAGATAAGACGGTATCTGTCAGAAGCCGCTATGCGGGCGATGAGGGTGTGAAGCCGCTGCAGGCGTTCATTGACCAGATCTGCAAGGAGATCAGAACGAAGGAGATCCGGCAGGAAATGGTGCAGGAAGAAAAGAAATAATATGAATCGAAAATACAAGACACCGGGAAGGGATATCCTCGGATATCTCTTCCTGGGAATCAGTGTAATTATGCTGTGCAAAAGCCTGATACTATGCTTCAGCAGTGACATCTGGTATGATGAACTTTTCACCGTGGGAATGATTGAGCATTCCTGCGGTGATTTAATTGCGTTTACAGCGCGGGATGTGCATCCGCCGCTGTATTATTGCATTGTCAAATTTTTTGTAGAGTTATGTAAACTTATTTGGACGCAGACGAATCCGGTCGTGACTGCCAAGGTCGTGTCGGTATTGCCGTATTTTATTCTGTTGATTTACAGTGTGACTTTTATACGCAGGCGATTCGGTATTTTTACGGGCGGACTGTTTCTGTTCTGTGTGATTGCCATGCCGCAGCTTAGCGCATATACTGTGGAAGTACGCATGTACAGCTGGGCTTTGCTGTTTGTGACGGCGGCGTTTTTACATGCTTACGGGACCGTTACGGCGCAGAGCGGGGCGGCATCGACGCAGTCTGTGGACGGATGGAAAGTGACAGCCTGTGCCCGCACGCACATGCGGCAGATTCACGCCGCTGCGCTGGTGTGCTATGGGCTTGCCGCCGCATATACACAATACTTTGCATGTGTCGCGGTGGTTATGGTCTATCTGTATGTACTCGTGGTATTTATCCTGCAGGACAGGCAGAGAATAAAAGAGTGGCTGTTCTGGGTTGTGTTATCGTCTGTCGGTTATGCGCCCTGGCTCTATGTGTTATGCAGACAGATTACCGCAGTGAGGGAGAATTATTGGATTCTTCCGCTGACCTGGCGTTCTCTGGGCGGCTGTGTGAAGTTTATTATGAAGCCCGCGTTTACGAATGAGGTGCTGAGTATCATTCTTGCGGTAGTTATGTTTGTAATGTATGTGTCGGTTTTTATCTACCAGGTGCACAAACTATACCGTTATGGTAGAGAAAAACATAGAAAATTAGTAAATGATGGAGAAAACAAGGAGCAATACCAGGGACAAGAAACAGAACAGAAGCAGTTGGATCACTTCGGATTCGCAGTTGCGGGAGTCCTTGTACCGGTCGGGCTGGTGCTCTTTGGCTTTATTGCATCCGCACTTGTGCGGCCGATTTTCGTCTATCGCTATATGATTCCGGCGCTGGGGTGTTTCTGGCTGGGGTTCGCGGTATGTACGAATATGCTATTTGCAGAATGCAGGCGGCTGCTTATGGCTGTAATTACAATCGGAACACTGATCATCGGTCTTCGCGACTACCGTGCTTTTATGGGAGAGGAAGAATACAAGATCAGGCTCATGCGGGAGACGGAGACGGCATTATCTTCCATTGCGGCGGAAGATATCGTCATTTATAATTTTGATCAGGTGCAGGCGGTGACTTCTTATTACATGGACGAGACGACCGGCAGCTATCTCTGGTGCGGCATGCCGGAGACTTTGATTCAGGAGATTGTCAGACCATATGGAATTGTGGAGCAGACGGCGCAGATTCAGGCGTGGATAGGAGAAGGCAGAACCGTCTGGTTCATCGGCAGTTTCAACAGTCGTGAGGATATTGTGGACGAGTGGGAAGCGGCAGGTCTGCACGTGGAGGAGACAGGCAGCTATCTGCTGGAAAGATATTGGTTTAATCTGTATAGGATTGATTGAGAGAGGCAATAATAACCCTGTGTAGGCAAAGAAGACAGACATGCGCTGTGAGCGTATGTCAATATGCGGCGAACAGGAGGTTATTATGGCGGAGTTAAAATGTGGAGTTGAGAATTGTTCCTACAATAAGGAGAAATGCTGCTGCAAAGGCGATATTATGGTGGGCGGCAAACATGCGGACTGCTGTACGGATACATGTTGTGAGAGCTTTGCGCAGAAGCGGGAAGGTGCTTATACCAGTTCCTTAGAGCATCCCTGCCAAACGATCAGTATTGATTGTGAAGCGACCAAATGTGTGTATAATAGTAATTATAAGTGCTATGCAGAGCACGTGGATATCAAGGGTGGCGGCGCAAGCACCTGTGCGGGAACGGAATGTGCTACTTTTAGAGAGGCATAATTTTGACCTGAAACGAACCGTTCGGAGAAGGGTGTGCAAATATCACTGATCTCGTCGGCTTATGTGTGCAGCAGTGTGACCGGACATTCCAGGCCGTCAGTGGCTACGCTGCTGCATTACATAGACGAAAAAGAATGACGAAGAACACGCGGGATAATATAAAAGGATAAAACAGCATAGAAAAGAGGTACATAAATTTGAAGAATAAGCGAATTGTCACGCTGTGTGCAAGGATGGACAGGAGGGCGCATAAGGCCGGTCTTACGGACACAGGATACAGCGGCATAAGAGGGCGCGGGATCGTGTGTCTGCTGGCGACAGGGCTGCTGCTTGCTGCGGGCTGTGGCGGGAAAGAAGCTGTGGAGACGCAGGCACAGAGCGGGGATGCGGCTGAGCAGATTACCGTGCTGAAGCCGGAAGAGACCAGCGCGGCCAGGGCACAGATGGAGATCGATGAGGAGACCAGACAGGAACTCACGGCACAGCTTCTGGAAGAGAACAATATGGACACTTCCGTGATGGAGTCGAGACGCACCACGAAGGGCTGCACTTTCGATCTGCCGGAAGAATTTGAGGAATCAGAAGAAATGGCCGGCATGTATGTGACGGGACGCTATCCCATAGACGCTTCCACGATCTGTTATACGGTCATGGAGCAGGATACATCGCTGCAGCTGATGACGCAGGAGACTTTCAAGGAGCAGACGCAGGAGAGCCTGCGCCAGACCTATGAGGAAGAGATTGCGATAAACGTTGACAGTTTCGAGAGTATAAAGATCGACGGCTATCCGGCGTTCCGTATTCTGTGTCATTATCAGGTAGAGGATATTCAGATCACACAGCTTGCGTATATCATCAATGCAGATAAGAGCTACATGGTCATCTATTCCCAGACGAGTGACTATGACAGGATGGAAGAGTATGAGGCAAGCGCGGCGACGATCCATGTTGAATAGAACATGCCGCCGCGGAATTGTTCCGGAATGGGAATTGATACGTCAAACCGTTTCTCGGTATGGAGAGACGGTTTTTTAGTATAGAAAAATTGAAATATGTGCAAAAAGATTACAAATATGTAGTTCTTTGAGAAAAAATGATTGTGCAACATGCATAAAAATAAGCACTAAAAATTTTCGTATAATTTCGAGAATGGTGTTGAAAGAAAGAAAACAGAATGTTAAAGTGATATCAACTAAGATACTGTTCAGGCACAAAATGTTTGGATGGTATTTTTTATAAAAGGGACGGAAGAGAATGACCGAAGGCAACTGAAAGACTGATCAAAAGAAGGGAAGGAAAGGTTATGGACAGAAAAAAGAAATTCTTTCAGAAAAGGCGCAAAGTGGTGAACAGCGTATTTAGCTGGCTGCTGGTGTTTGCCATGATCATTTCAAGTGTTTCGGCGGTGCCGGGAGCAGTCATGACTGCCAGGGCGGCCGAAAATGAGGCGGGAGAGGAGGCCATTGCCCGGCAGGAGGAATCCGGTGTCAAAGTTGAAGATGACATAGCGGATGCAGGCGATGACACGGATTCTGCCGGAGAAGGTACTGACACATCGTCAGAGGGCGGCGGTGCAGATGACAGCGGTGCGGATACGGAACCGGACGGCACCGGAAGCACACCGGGTACAGGGGAAGGCGCGGACCCGGAGAACAGTGGTACAAAGCCGGAGGACGGCGCTGACGGAAGCGGTATAGACGGTGAGACAAGTTCGGAGGAAGATACCGGAGCGGACACCGGCGATGCCGTGACAGATGAAGCGGAAGACGGAGCCGGAGAAACACCGGAAGAGGATGGCGGGACAGCCGGTGAAGACGATGAAGAGCCGGGAGGAAGCGGCACAGTCAATATACTTGACAATGGCGAGCGCATTGCCGAAGTAGACGTTACGCTGCATTTCTATAATGCGTTAGACTGGAATCCTGTCACGATACATTACTGGGGCGACGGCGTGACCGGTACGACCTGGCCGGGTGAATCGCTCACCGGGGAGGGCGACGGCTGGTACACGATAACAATCAAGGCGAGTACAGGCAGTGACATTCAGTATCTGATCGATAACGGGACACCGGGAGACGGCACTTCCGTTACACTGCAGACTGCGGATGCGGTCATTCCGGCCGCGGAATTAGGCGGCGGAGACACTTACGAAATCTGGACATGGCTGAGGAAGGACAGTATGTCCGGCGAGAAATATAATGTTCTTTCTTCGACGGTACACAGTCCTGAGGTAAACGGCGGCACCGTCACGTTCCGGTATAAGAACGATTCGGCGGCCACTGTGAGTCTTGCAGGTACGATGAATGAGTGGAGTGCCGATGCCGATGTCATGGAGAAAGGTGCCGACGGTACTTTTACATATGAAAAGGAACTTGCACACGGAGAGCATCAGTATAAATTTGTCGTGGACGGCGAATGGAACACGGATCCTTCCAATCCGTTATATGTGACGGAGAAGAGCGGAAACGAAAACAGTCTGGTTTATGTACCCGGTGATACTCTGTATAACTATACGGTACACTACTATGATCCCGCGCATGCAGAGCAGGATGCAGATGTCCCGGATCTGTATGTCTGGGAACTGGGGATAGAGTATGCGAAGACAGATAAGTTTTATACTTATGAGAGTAAAGAAGAGGATGCCAACGGTATTTCGTGGCTGACCACGACTTTCTCGGTCCCCTACCGGAATCTGGGCATCATCGGAAGGCCCGCCGCAGGAAGCTGGGACGAGCAGGATGCCAACCGGTCCTATCAGCTGGCGGGCGGTACGGGAGCGGAGCTCTGGTATATATACGGGAAAGGTATCTATGACAAGAAGCCTGTCTTCGGGGATGTGAAGGAAGTAACGGCGGCGATGTACTATCCGTCTATGGACTGTAACCGGAATAATGTTCTTACACTTACAGTCAACGGCAGCGAGGACGGTGCGGATCTTGTAGCGGAAGCCTGTGTAGATGCCTCTGCATTGGGTATGAGCGATAAACTTGCGATCGATCCGGAACTGCTGGAGGTTTCTCTGGCGGTGACGGAAGAGACGGCACCTGGCAGCTACACGCTTCCGGTTACGGTGACCGGCAACAACGGTTCGAAAGCTGGGACGACGGTCACGGTTTCGGTGGAGCCAAAAGCGGAAAGTGATGATTTCGACTGGGATGAGGCGGTTATCTATTTCATGGTAACTGACCGTTTCTTCGACGGTGACAGCACTAACAATGCGGCAAACGGGGGCGATGCTTACGGAACCAATGCAGGTTTATATCATGGCGGCGACTTCGCGGGTGTGACACAGAAGCTCGATTATCTGGATGAACTGGGCGTCAATACGATCTGGATCACGCCCATCGTGGAGAATATCAAGGGTGTTACGGTGAACGGTGAGGGTAAGGAGGACGTGCCCTATAATGCTGCTTATCACGGCTACTGGGCAAGCGATTTTACCAGACTGAATCCGGCTCTGGGGACGGATACGGAATTCCAGGCGCTGATCGATGCAGCCCATGCAAAGGGCATGAAGATCATGGTCGATGTGGTGTTGAACCATGCAGGGTATGGAGCGGAAGAGAATTTCCCCGGTATGCTGCGTGATAAAGCCGTGGATGAGAGTGATTTCGTACATGGCGGGGGACAGGCCAATTTGCCGGATTTCCTGACGGAAAATGCGGAAGTCAGGGATCAGCTCATAGCATGGCAGGTGAACTGGGCGGACAAGGGCGTTGACTATTTCCGTGTGGATACGGTAAAGCATGTGGACAGCACCACATGGATGGCATTCAAAAATGCATTGACGAAAGCCAAGCCTGAGTTTAAGATGATCGGTGAGTATTATGGAGCCGGATATGCTTCGGAAAACGGCGGTACGCTGGGAAGCGGGCAGATGGATTCGCTGCTGGACTTTGATTTTAATGACTGGGCGCTGGCGTTCGTAAGCGGAAGCATCACTTCCGTAGAACAGAATCTGGCGAAGAGAAATGCAGCGCTGAATAATACTTATCTGACGGGACAGTTCCTGAGCAGTCACGACGAGGACGGTTTTAAGCACAGGCTGGGGAACAATATCAGCGATAAAGACGGGGCGGCCATGGTTGCGGCGACTCTGCAGATCACGGCAAAGGGACAGCCTGTCATATATTACGGGGAAGAGATCGGTCTGACAGGAGCGAACAACTATCCTTACCAGACGAACCGCTATGATTTTGACTGGAGTGAAGTGGAGTCAGGCAGTAACAGGACTTACACCCACTACAGGAAAATGCTTGCGATCCGTGAACAGTATTCGGAAATTTTTGCAAAAGGCGATAGAAGTGTAGTTGCCGGTTCGGACCGGGAAGGTTACGATGTGATTTCCCGCAGCTATAACGGTGAAACCGTTTATGTGGCTATGAACATCGGGGCGGATGCGAAGGAGATCAGTATACCGGTAGACAGCAGCGGAATCACGAAATATACGGATCTGTATGGCGCGAAAAGTTATCAGGTGGAAGCGGATGGCAGAGTCACCCTGACCATTCCGTCAGCGGCGGACGGTGGCACTGTGGTGCTGGCGGCAGGCGGTTTTGTAGATACGCTGGTTGCGCCGGAACTTACGATTGCAAAGGGAACGAATGCGGCGGGCAAAGTCTCCGCATTGCCTTATCGGCTTACGCACGTGGCACAAGACGGAACCAAAACACCGGTGGACGTATTCTATAACATGAATGCGGTAGAAGGTGTGACGCTCGACGGGACAGGCTGCAGGATCACAGTGAATCAGACCTTTACCGGAGACGAGGTCACACTGACTGCCACAGCAAAGGAAGATGAAAGGCTCAGTGTTACCTTTGCGGTCAAAGTCGTTGAGGATAAAAATGAGATCACGCTGCGCCTGCATTATACAAGGCCGGACGGGAATTATGGCGGATGGAACGTATGGGCATGGACAGACAGAATGGCCGGCAGCGGATATGAGTTTGACACAGTCGGAGAAAATGGAGAGAAAGTGGCCACATTTGTGTTAAAGGCCAGAGAAACCGGTTATTTGAATTATATTATCCGCAAGAGCGTGACGGGAAACGACTGGCTGGACAAGGATGTGAAGGACGATCAGGAGATCGACTTGACGGATGTGCTTTCCGGCACCGTTGACTATTATGTGGAAGCCGGTGTAAATGGAGGCAGAAGAGTGTTGGGTGATGATGTGCTCCTCGGAGCGAAGGTGATTTCAGCAGTTTACAACAGGAAAAATAATACGGTCAAGGCAGTTACCGGCATGCCCGTCGTGGAGAGACCCGATGATGCGTTTATGCTGAAAAGCGCGGACGGAAAAGAGGTTCCGGTGACAGGAGTCAGCGTAAGCACCAATAAGAAAGAGTATACCTTAAGCCTTGGAGCTGATCTGTCACAGGCGCCGGCGATTGCGAAGGAATATTATCTCGGATTTGACGGATATGATTATGCGGTGGAGATGCCGCAGATCTATTCCACAGAAGAATTTGAAGAGAAGTATGCCTATGACGGCAACGATCTGGGTGCTTCCTGGAGCAGGGAAAAGACGATCTTCAGGGTGTGGGCGCCTACGGCGGAAGCAATGAAGGTTAATCTGTACGAGTCGGGCACAGAGGGGACAGAAGATCTGATTGAGTCCATTGAAATGACAATGGGCGAAAAGGGCGTCTGGTCTGCGGAAAGGGCGGGAGACTTAAACGGCACCTATTATACCTATACAGCAGTACAGGACGGTAAGGAATCGGAAGCCTGCGATCCTTATGCCAGAACCACCGGCGTAAACGGAAACCGTGCCATGGTCATTGATCTGGATTCCACCGACCCCGAGGGCTGGGCGAATGACAGAGGTCCAAATCAGGGCATGAGTTATAACGATTCAGTTATATATGAGCTTCATGTGAGGGACTTTTCTATCGATGCATCTTCCGGTATTTCAGATGTGAATAAAGGAAAATTCCTGGGATTGACAGAGAAAAGTACCACAAATGCTACCGGACAGACGACAGGACTGGATTATCTGAAAAATCTTGGCGTGACGCATCTGCACCTGCTGCCGGTCTATGATTATGCGACGGTGGATGAGACGAAGCTGGATACGCCGCAGTTTAACTGGGGCTATGATCCGAAGAACTACAATACGCCGGAAGGCTCTTATGCTACCGATCCATATAATGGTGCGGTGAGAGTAAAAGAAATGAAGCAGATGGTGAAGACACTTCACGATAATAATATTAACGTGATTATGGATGTTGTGTATAACCACGTATATGATGCTGATGCGTTCTGCTTTAACCGGCTGGTACCGCAGTACTTCTCAAGAACGAAGGCGGACGGCAGCTATTCAAACGGTTCGGGCTGCGGCAACGACACGGCATCCGAACGTGCGATGGTGAAAAAGTATATTGTAGATTCCGTCAATTACTGGGCGGATGAATACCATATCGACGGCTTCCGGTTTGATCTGGTAGGACTGTTAGATACAGAGACCATCAATGAGGTGGTGAATACGGTACATCAGAAACATCCTGATGTAGTATTTTACGGGGAAGGCTGGACCATGGATACGGTGCTCAGCAAGGATGGCTACACCATGGCGACGCAGGCAAATTCCGCCAAAACGCCGGATTTTGCATTTTTCAGTGATACTATAAGGGACGCCATCAAGGGCAATAACTTTGAGGCGAAGAATACGGGATTCGTGACTGGTGCGACAGGGCTGGAAGAGCAGATTGCAAAGTGCTTTACGGCGGATACCGATTGGTGTAAGAGCCCGGCGCAGACGGTAAATTATGCGTCCTGTCATGATAACTATACCCTGTGGGATAAAATCAGCGTATCCAGATCGGATGCGTCGGTAGAAGAACGCATCCGGATGAATAATCTCGCAGCGGCCATCTATATGACGGCGGAAGGGATACCGCTGATTCATGCAGGTGAGGAGATCCTCAGGACGAAGCCGAGCTTAAATCCGACCCCGGAGAATCACGGTGTGGAGGAGAACAGCTATAACCTTCCGGATTCTGTCAACAGTATTAAGTGGAGCGATCTGGATAAGGAAGCGTACAGAAATGTAAGAGATTACTATAAGGGACTGATAGAATTCCGGAAGAACCATGCCGCGCTGCGCCTTACATCGGCAGCCGATGTGAAAGCGAATGTGAGATATCACTGGATCACAAACGAAGTAGTCATGTTTGTGATCGGCGGCAAAGATAAGATCGCAGGTGAGATTTCCGACGGTATTGTGGTAATCTTTAATGCCGCGGCAGATGCCAGGACAGTCAATCTGTACCAGAGCGGCTACGGTGTTGCGGAAGGTACCTGGAATATCTATATTAATGATCAGAAGGCAGGCATAGAGACACTTGGTTCCGTAACAGACGGGCAGGTGCAGGTAGCGCCGGTCTCCGCCATGGTTCTGGTCAAGGGAGAGGCGAAGGATCAGGATTCCGTCTATGACAAGAATGAGTTGATTAAGAGAAAACTGCAGGCATTGAAGACCTTGATTGCGACGTGCGAGGGTCTGGAACAGGGCAGTTATACGGATGAAAGCTGGAAGACCTTTACCGATGCGCTTGCAGCGGCGAAGACGACGGCAGGTAAGACCGGTGTGACAGCGGAAGAGATCGACAGTGCGATGGATCAGCTGCAGGCGGCCTATGACGCACTGAAGCAGCAGGATGACGTACCGCAGGGACTCTGGGTCAAATGGGATGACGAGTCCATGTTTGTGCAGGATGAGGGCGGTCAGGATCACATCACGTATACAGGTAAAGCAATCAGACCGGTGATCTGTGTCTATGACGGGTCAAAACAGCTGAAAGAAAAGACGGACTACACGGTAGTCTATAAGCAGAATATCAATGCGGGCGAAGCAGTGGTCACCGTGAACGGTAAAGGCAACTATACGCAGAAGCTTGAGAAGACATTTACCATAGACAAGGTGGATATCAATACGCTGGCAGTCGCGGATCTGTATGGAATCGTTGCGGCAGGCAATACGAAGCCGGTACAGCCGAAGCCTGTTGTGAAATACAACGGCAGGGCGCTGCGGCTGAAACTTGATTATACGGTTGGTTATCAGAATCCGGCAACGGACGGTAAGACACCGGGTGTTTACAACGTGATACTGGCGTCAAACCCGAACAGTAAGAACTTCACAGGCAGCACGACGATTCAGATGGTTCTTGCCGATAAAGCGGATGCGGTACTGATGAGCAAAGTCACGATTAAGAAGATCCCGGCACAACCTTATGCATGGGATGCGGCGGCTAAACGCGGCAAGGTGCAGAAGCCGGCAGTCACCGTGACGCATGGCCGGAAAACACTGACCGGCAGAGAGGAAGGACAGCAGGATCAAAACTGGGATTATGAAGTGCTCTACGATATGGTACATACGGAGGCAGGAGAGACGGCAACGATCACGGTTCGGGGTAACGGCACCAGATATTTCGGAACAAAGACGGCGGCCTTCAAGATTACGGGAACACCTTTGAAAGCGAATAAAGTGTCGCTGAAGGATGTACCGAAGTCTGGTCTGATCTATACGGGATCGGCGCAGGAACCGGAAGTGGTGATTGCCGATGCGGTATCGCCGGAGGACGGCTATAAGCCGTATGCGGTAACCTACCAGAAGAATACCAATGTCGGTACGGCGACAGTGACAGTGACCGGAATCAACGGTTACACCGGCACGGTGAAGAAAACGTTCAGGATCGTGGCCTATGATATTCTGACGAACGCGGACGGCCGCTTTGCTTTCGGAGAAGACAATACGATCACGAAGCAGATTCCTTATGCAAAGGGCGGCAGTAAGCTGACAGATGAGCATGTGGATGCACGATTCACTGATGACAAAGGAAATGTCGTAAATCTGGAACAGGGTAAAGATTATACATTAACCTATAAGAGGAATACGTCTGCCGGCACGGCGTGCGTTGCGATCAAGGGTAAAGGGAACTATAAGGGAACCGTCAGAGAGATTCCGTTTACGATCGTACCACGTGATCTGGGTGAGCTTGCAGCGGGAACCGTCGCAGGAGATATTCTGTTAAAGAATGCGAAGAAATACAATGCCGTGATACCGGTGATCACCGATTTAAACGGCAGGAAGCTGCAAAACAGGACGGATTTCACGGTTGACAAGGCGACGGCATATACCTATGCGGACGGCAGTGCGATCACGGAAACGCCGGCTGTGGGTTCTTGGATCAAGGTAACGGCTGCGGCCAAAGGAGGCAACTATACAGGACAGGTATCCGCGACGTTCAGAGTCATTGCGAATGACCGGTATATTGCTTCTGCCAGAGTCAGGATAGAACCGCAGAAGTATACGGGAGCGGAGGTAAGGCCCGGCAGGGAAGCTGTTACCGTAGAGATGAAAGTGAAAGGAAAGTGGGAGGAGATAGACAAATCCTGCTTCGAGATTACGGGATATACCAATAATGTTAAGAAAGGTACTGCGAAACTGACTATACACGGTACAGGCGAGTATGGCGGAAGCAAGACCGTAAGCTTCAGGATCAATGCGAAACCTATGATACTGGGGACGCGGTAAATACGGTATGTACCGCGAAGTGACGGAACGTGGAAATAATGAAATGAACAGAGCCCTCGCCGGATTGCGGCGAAGGCTCTTTTGTGACAGGAGATAGTTAGTCATCCACGTCAAAATTCTCCAGCATGCTTCCTCTTTTCTCCGGGCGGGAATCGCCGTGCTTTACTAACAGCATGGTAAAGAATGCAAGAACGGAGAAGAATACGGAATAAGGAAACAGCGTCCGGTAGGAGACATGTTCCAGCAGATATCCGGATAGGATCGGTGTGACCACCTGTGCCGCCATTGAGAAAGTATAGTAGTATCCGGTATATTTACCAACATCGCCGGAGGAGGCGATCTCCACCACCATAGGGAAGGAGTTCACGTTAATGGCAGCCCATGCGAAGCCGATGATACCGAAGAAAAGATTCATCGTCACATGGTAGCTATTGTAGAAACCGGCGCACAGATAACAGAACGCTAACAGCGCTACGCCGATAAGAATCGTTTTCTTCCTGCCGATATGACTGGAAATGGCGCCGATCGGAATATAGCTGATAATAGCGGCTACCGTGGCTACCATCAGGCAGTTGGCGTAACCGCCGTTCTCCATGCCCCATACATGAGTGGCATAGCGGGAGAACGCGGTCGTGACAGCGTTGTAAGCGATAAACCAGAGCGCGATGGAGAGCAGCATAAAGACGAGGCTTCGCCTGACGTCCGGCGCCAGTGCAGCGCCGGTTGCGGCTGCTTTGTCAGCGGCGTTCATTTGAGCCGGACCATTCAGGGCGTTTTTCTTCCGTGCCTCCTCGTTTTCTTTTACCGTAAAAAAGAGGATTCCGACCGACAGAACCATCAACAGGCCGATAGACAGAAAGAGCGGAAAATAATCAGGCGTGGCACCGCTGCCCACAAGCAGCCGGATCATGATCAGCGAATAGACGCCGCCCACGGCGCCCATCAGATTGATTACAGCGTTTCCTTTGCTGCGCAGAGGTTTCGGCGTCAGATCCGGCATAAGTGCGACGGAGGGGGAACGGTAGAGTCCCATTGCCAGCAGTACGAGGAAGAGGACAGTTATAAAAAACGGCAGGTTTCTGTTCCGGTCCGCGACGGGCAAAAGCAACAGGAAAACGACGGACAGTCCGGTGCCGGTCAGAATAAAAGGCATTCGCCTGCCGATCTTCGTATGGGTTCTGTCCGAGAGCGAGCCGAAGAACGGGAGCAGGAACAACGCCAGAACATTGTCAGCCGCCATGATGACACCGGTGACGGTTTCTCCCAGATCAAATGAGTTCTTTAAGATCAGCGGTATGATATTGTCATACATCTGCCAGAAGGCTGAGATAGACAGAAAGGCCAGACCGATCAGAATTGTTTGCGTGTAATTCAGTTTCATACTTTGTCCCCCATAAGTTTGATATTGATAAAATGTGTACACTTAGACATATTGTAGCACAGGAATTGTGGAAAAGATATAGTTTTCAGACAGCAGATCCTGTATTCCCGGCGATTTCAGAAAGGATTGCTCTGCAAAGGATTTGAAAGAATGCTATAATCTGTTACAATATATAATCATGCATGTATGATGGTAAATACGCAGAAAGGGTATAACGATATGACACAGTTATGCAGCAGATGGGGCAAAGAACTGGATCGGGAGAAGGTCTGGCAGGAATATCCGCGTCCGGGTATGGTGCGGGACAGCTATTATAATCTGAACGGGGAATGGGATTGCTGCATCAGTCCGGACGCCCGGGTGCTGCCGTATGCGTATGACAGGAAAATACTGGTCCCGTTTTCGCCGGAAACTGTTCTGTCCGGGATAGAGGAACAATTACGACCGGGCAAGTATCTGCATTACCGGAAAAGATTTCGCCTTCCGGCGGGATTTTGCAGGAACCGTGTACTGTTGCATTTCGGGGCGGTAGATCAGGAATGTGAGGTGTTTTTAAACGGCACGCTGTTAGGTGGTCACAAGGGCGGCTATCTGCCCTTCTCTTTCGATGTGACAGATGCATTGCGCGAGGAAAATGAACTGACGCTTCGTGTCACGGATGAGACGGAGCAGAGTCCCCATGCGAGAGGCAAGCAGAAGCTCTCGAAAAAGGGGATACTCAGTTCCCTGTTCTATACACCGCAGAGCGGGATCTGGCAGACGGTCTGGATGGAGAGTGTGCCGGAAACCTATATCGAGTGGCTTAAGATCACGCCCCTCTATGACGAGGGTGCGGTAAAAATACGGATGAGGGCCGGGAACGTGAATCCGCATGCATGCGACTGTCCGGAAGAGGCGGAAGAAAACCGGCAGACAGCGCACATAACGGTCATGGGCGAAAACAGGATCATCGCGCAGGCGCAGACGGAACCGGGCAGGGATTGTGTGATCCGTCTGGACGGCTTTCGGTCATGGTCGCCGGAAGATCCCTTTCTGTATGATGTGAAAATCGCACTGGGTGACGACGAGGTCACTTCTTATTTCGGCATGAGAAAGGTTTCGGCCGGCAGGGATGGAAACGGCATCCTGAGATTTTTCCTGAATAACAGACCTTACTTTTTTAACGGATTGCTGGATCAGGGGTACTGGCCGGAGAGCCTGATGACGCCGCCGACAGACGAGGCGCTGGTCTGCGACATCCGGAAGCAGAAAGAACTGGGTTACAATACGATCCGCAAACACGTGAAAGTGGAATCGGAAAGATTCTATTATCACTGTGACAGACTGGGTATGCTTGTGTGGCAGGACATGCCCAACGGGGGCGGTGCGTACAATATGGCTTTTGTGGCAGGAATCGCGAACTTCTCCGACAGCATAGCCAGAGAAATGTCCGACAGCAATTACCGGAGATTCAAGCGGGAGGATGCGGCGGGCAGGAGACAGTACTGCCGTGATCTGACGGGGATGGTAAAGCATCTGTATAATCATCCGTGCATTGCCGTGTGGGTTCCTTTTAACGAAGGATGGGGGCAGTTTGATACCGCCAGGATCACGGAGAAGCTGCGCGGACTGGACAGAACGCGGCTGATCAATCAGGCCTGCGGCTGGTTTGACCAGAAGGGCGGGGATATGTACAGCATACACAACTACAGACGGGGGCTTACGGTCACACCGCAGGAAGACCGGGTGGTGGCGCTGACGGAATACGGCGGATATGCTTATCCTGTGGCGGGACATATGTTCAGTAAGCGCAAATTCGGTTACAGACATTATGCTTCCGGGGCGGCATTGACTGCCGGCTACCGGAGACTGGTCGAAGAAGAAATCTTGCCGAATGTGGCCAGAGGACTGTCCGCAGCGGTCTACACACAGGTCAGCGATATTGAGACGGAGATCAACGGCGTTATGACGTATGACCGGGAAGTTGTGAAGATCGATCCGGATACGATCAGGGAACTGAACGGGGCGCTGTATCGGATTTTCGAGGAATGCGTGCGGAAGGATGAATCGTAAAAGATTTCCGATAGTAAAAGATTTCACAAAAACCGGTTGACACGACCGTCATCCTGTGTTATCTTATTAAAAGTGCGAAAAAGCATGACATTCAAGCAGAGTATCCACTCTCACCTTGCAACAACCGGGTTCGCAAGTGTTCATAATTCAGAAATTTTAAATATTCCCTACCATAATGGGAGAGTTTAAAAGTTTGAATCAAATGGGCTGATCAGTGGATAGTTATGCTATCCACTTTTTTGATGCGCAGGGGCGCACAGATGAAATTATTGATCACGCAACGTGCGCCCCGCGCGGCGAGTAAGGGAAGATAAATCTTCCTTGCTCGATTGCAATAGCTCGGCAGTAAATTTATTTTTTTATGGGTATGGAGGGAAGAACCATTAGCGAATTATTCATTAACGAACAGATTAGAGACAAAGAAGTGCGTGTGATCGGCGAGGAAGGCGAACAGCTTGGCGTTATGCCGACGAAGGAAGCCCTGAAACTGGCGGAGGAAGCGGGCGTGGATCTGGTAAAGATCGCTCCTACGGCGAAGCCGCCTGTCTGCAAGATCGTGGATTACGGTAAGTTTAAGTATGAGCAGACCAGAAAAGAAAAAGAGGCAAAGAAGAAACAGAAAACTGTTGAAATCAAGGAGATCCGGCTGTCTCCCAATATCGACACGAACGATCTGAATACGAAGATCAACGCTGCCAGAAAGTTTATCAGCAAGGGCGACAGAGTGAAGATCACACTTCGCTTCCGCGGGCGTGAGATGGCACATATGCATAACAGCAAGCATATTCTGGACGATATTGCCGAAGCGCTTTCCGATATTGCGGTTGTGGATAAGGCTCCTAAGGTAGAGGGCAGAAGTATGACCATGTTTTTAGCTGAGAAGCGACAGTAACGCGTTAGTTTTTCAGTTGAAATAAACTGATATCTTGGATTGATATCTCAAAAATTTATTAATACAGGAGGAATTATGCAATGCCAAAAATGAAGACAAGCAGATCTGCTGCGAAACGTTTTAAAGTAACCGGAACAGGTAAGCTGAAGAGAAATAAAGCTTATAAGCGCCATATCTTAACCAAAAAAACGACGAAGAATAAGAGAAATCTTAGAAAGCCTGCTATGACAGACGCGACGAATGTTAAGAATATGAAGAAGATTTTACCTTATCTGTAAGGTCATAAGGAGGAAAAAGACATGGCAAGAATTAAAGGCGGTTTAAACGCTAAGAAGAAACATAACAGAGTATTGAAGCTTGCGAAAGGATACAGAGGCGCAAGATCCAAACAGTATAGAGTGGCAAAGCAGTCCGTAATGAGAGCACTGGCATCTTCTTACGCGGGCAGAAAAGAAAGGAAGCGTCAGTTCAGACAGCTGTGGATTGCACGTATCAATGCGGCGGCAAGAATGAACGGCTTATCTTACAGCAGATTTATGTTCGGTCTGAAGAATGCAGGCGTGGACATGAACAGAAAGATGTTGGCTGAGATGGCAGTCAATGATGCAGCAGGATTTACAACACTTGCGGAACTGGCTAAGGCAAATTTGAAATAAGGTTACTCGTAACTGTGAAGCCGGGACTGAAATGCTGCGGTTATCCGGTGGGTAATACAGAGTGTGAAGTAATAAGGGACATGGCGTGGGTCATGTCTCTTTTTATGGTATAGAAAATTTCTACGCTTATTCGAGTTCGCGAAGCGAATCTCGTAAACGAGCTATGCTCGTTTTTTATGCGCAGACCCGCACGGGGAAGAAAAATCTTCCCTCCTTGATTGAAAAAGACAAATACTCCTTGACATATATAGATGATCTATATATACTGAAAGTATAATATATAGATGATCTATATATGAATGATGGAAGGAATATAGCATGTTGAATATTATGTGAGGTTAAGTTTACATAATACAGGAAAGGAGGACGGCACCATGGCAATAGACAAATCACTGATTTCGGGAAGCACTTCCATGCTTCTGCTTCGTCTGCTGGAGGAGCAGGACATGTACGGATACGAGATGATTGAGACACTGCAGAGTCAGTCCAACAACGTGTTTAGGTTAAAAGCAGGAACACTCTATCCGCTGCTGCATACGCTTGAGGGGAAGAATTATCTTACATCCTACGACAGAGAGGCGAACGGGAAGCAGCGTAAGTACTACAGCATTACGAAAGAGGGAAGAAAGTATCTGCAGTCTAAGAAAGAGGAGTGGCAGGAATACCAGACTGCCGTACTGAATGTACTTTGGGAGGCGATAGGATGACGGAGGAGTTTATCAGAAGGGTTACGGAACAGATTCGATGCGTCAGGGCAAGAGACGGCGTGGCGAAGGAATTAACCGATCATATCGAGGATCAGGCGGCGGCTTATGAGACAGCAGGCGATGTGCATGAGGAGGCAGTCAGAAAAGCCGTGCTGGAGATGGGCGATCCGGTGGAGGTTGGTGTGGAGATGGATCGAATACATAAACCGCAGGTGGACCGCAGGCTCATCGCAATGGCGCTTGTATTCAGTGTTGCCGGGTTTTTCATCATATATGGCACAGACAGTTTTGTACAGCATCCGGATTATATGCTGCGGCGCAGCGTGAGCCTGCTCCTCTCCTTCGGCGTGATGGCAGGGATGTATTTTCTGGATTACAGTTTTATCGGGCGTTATGCCTATGGCGTATGTGTGATTATGACGGTTGTCATGCTGATCTTCAGAGGGTATATTGCTGCGTCAATCGGCGGGCAGTATGTTCCTTTTATGCCGGCGTACCTTTACCTTCCAGTCTATGCGGCGATGCTGTACCGCCTGCGGGGCATAGGATACCGCGCGGTGGCCTGGGGCATGGCGCTGCTGGCCGGCATCATGATTTCGCTGTACCTGATGGCGGTTACGTTGCCCGGGCTGGCCAATATCTACATAATCTGTACGATACTGTTACTGATTGCGGTGTGGAAGGGGTGGTTTGCTGTTGACAGGAAGAATGCGACGGCTGTCATCATAGGCGTTCTGGTGCTGCTTCCGGCGGCGTTTGTTATTATGAGAGTTGTGTCGGGTGCAGAAGCGGATAGCTTTCGGATGGCGCGGCTGCAGGCATGGCTCCATCCGGAGCGTGATGCCGGAGGCATGGGGTATTATTATCTGTGGCTGAGGCAGGAATGGAGTGCAGTGAGACTGATCGGGGCAGCACCAGACAGCATGTTTGCAAATGAAGATCTTGTGTGGCCGGGTGATGCAGACACCTGCTGTCTGCTCCGCATCACATGTCAGTACGGGATTCTGGCAGGGCTGGCGGTTGTTCTGGCGTTTGCCGCCGTGATCGTGCGGGCGTATCATATCGTCAGACGGCAGAAGAATCAGCTTGGCTTTATGCTTGCCGCCGCGTGCTTTATGATTTTTGCGGTCAACTGTCTGGAGGGAATCCTGATTAGTACGGGTTATTATCCGGCGACCGGAGGCATACAGTTACCGTTTGTCTCCTACGGACAGGGTACAGCCATAACTTACGCGGCGCTGACCGGACTGCTGCTCAGCTTATACCGCAATGAGAGGATTATCACAGACGATGCGGTGGTGCGGCGGTCGGCCTGGCGGTTAAGTATCAGATTGGAGAAGCGGTAGGATGTTCCGGATGCCGGTCTTAAATGGAATACAGCAGAACACCCATAATTCCGGCTCCAGCCATTATATGGAACGGATTGAGCTTCCATTTTCGCAGTACCAGAAAGCCCCCTGTGAAAATAAGAGCGGAAATGTAATTGATTCCATTCCAATCCTTCGGCGAAGAACGCTGGCTGAAAAATGACAAAATGATAAGGGAGATTCCCGCCGAGGCAATCATGGCTGTGACTGCCGGACGCAGACCCGCCAAGATACCCTGTACCATTTTCAGTCCGCGGAAGCGGTAGTAGACGTAAGCCAGCGCTGTGACGATCAGGCAGGACGGCAGAATACATCCAAGAGTGGCAATGATTGCTCCGGGTACCCCGGCTACCCGGAGTCCGACAAAGGTGGCGGAGTTGATGGCGATGGGACCGGGGGTCATTTCCGCAATAGCAATGATATCCGCAAATTGTGTCATGGTCAGCCAGTGATGAACATCAACGACCTGATGTTGTATCAGCGGCATGGCAGCATAGCCGCCACCGATACTGAATAGACCGATCCGAAAGAAACTCTGTAATAATTTGAAAAAGATCATAACGTTTTCCTCCCTGTCTGTTTCCTGCGGAATGCATCTATGGCTCCGGTCATACCGCAAATCAGGATGATGATTATTATGTTGACACGCAAAAAGCGGACGGCGATAAAGGAAGCCGAAAGAACAATGACAGGTAGAAGACGTACTTCCTTAAAAATTTCTTTCAGCATTGAGACTGCCACATCGCAGATAACAGCCGCAACTCCAGCCAGCATACCGGTCATTGCCAGATTGACAATGGTATTGTCCCGAAAGGCAGAGTAGAAGAGCGAGATCACGGAAATGATGAAAAACGGCGGCAGAACAGTGCCAAGCACAGCAGTTAATGCTCCCGGAATTCCAGCAACATGATATCCTACAAGGATAGAGGCGTTTACTGCGATGGCTCCTGGTGAAGATTGCGCGATCGCAGTCAGGTCTGACATCTCTTGTTCCTCAATCCATTTCAATTCTTCCACAAAGCGTTTCCGCATAAGCGGTACAATGACAAATCCACCGCCGAATGTGCAGGCACTGAGACGGATCGTTTCTATGAACAATTGTGTATAGCGGTCTTTTTTATCGTACATGATTTTATCTCTCTTTCAATATGTATCCCTTACAACTCAGTTGATGGATAACGATACTTTTTCATTTACAAAAGTTTTATCTGCATATTTCCAATATAGCGCTTGTTATGTGATAATAAAAATAATATAATTTTATTGTTGTTATATTAAAATTCATATAAGGAGACGATGAAATGACAATCCGGCACCTGAAAATTTTTCTGGCTGTGTGTGATAGTGATTTTAATACGACAAAGGCTGCAGATAGAATGCATATGACACAGCCGGCTGTCAGTCTTGCAATTAAAGAACTGGAACAATATTATGGCGTAATACTGTTTGACCGGTTGGGACGGAGGCTGCAGATCAGTGAATGTGGAAAGAAGCTTCAGGAATATGCTTCACATATTATTTCCATGTTTGATGATATGGAGAAGGGTATGCGGAACTGGGATTTATCGGGTGTCTTGCGGGTGGGAGCCAGCATTACAATCGGATCTCAATTTTTACCGGACTATGTCAAGGTATTTAACAGCTGCTATCCGGAAACCGAAGTCAAGGTCGTTATTGGACCTTCTGAACAGATAGAGCACAAAATTTTAAAAAATGAGTTGGACTTTGCATTGATCGAAGGCGTTTGTCATGTTCCGGACTTTGTCTGTGAAGAATATATGGAAGATCAATTGACTGTTATCAGCTCCGCAGAGAGTAGCTTCCGACATGGGCAGGAAATTTCGATTGAGGAATTTAAACGACAGAAGTTCTTGCTGCGAGAGCATGGAAGCGGTACGAGGGAGGTTTTTGACCGTGCTATTGAGCAAGCCGGTTTTTCAGTTATCCCAATTTGGGAGGCCACGAGTACAACAGCTCTGGTCAACGGGGTCGTCAATGGCCTTGGCATTGCTGTCCTTCCGTATCGAATGATTGCAGAGGCTCTGGAGCGGGGTCTTGTGATTGCAGTTCGCGTAAAGGGTTTGGACTTTGGCAGGAAATTTCACATTATCTATCACAGGGAAAAATTTCTTACTTCATCAGCAAAAGCGTTTCTGGATTTGTGCCGGGATGGAACTTGTTCAAATTAGTATAGTGTAAAATACATAAATCATGGTAAAATATAATTTATGAGAGTTTGACAGATCGATCGAAACAGTTTGGAGGATGTCAGAATGAGAGTATTGGAAGGATTACAACCGCAGAGCGTATTTCATTATTTTGAGGAGATCACCCGGATTCCGCATGGTTCCGGTAATGTGAAGCAGATCAGCGATTACTTGCGGCAGTTTGCCAGGGACAAAGGACTGGAATGCATACAGGATGAGCTGTTTAATATTATTATTGTGAAGGAAGCGACACCGGGGTACGAGCAGGAAGAACCTTATATATTACAGGGGCATATGGATATGGTTGCGGTCAGTGTGCCTGACTGCGGCATAGATATGACGAAGGAGCCGTTAAAACTGTGCGTGGAAAACGGCAGAATCCATGCAGAGGGGACGAGCCTGGGCGGTGATGACGGCATTGCGGTCGCGTATGCACTTGCGCTGTTAGCCGCAGACGATATCAGCCATCCGCGTTTGGAAGTCATACTGACGGTGGATGAAGAAACCGGTATGGAGGGAGCGAAAGGAATCGATCTGTCCATGCTGAGAGGGAAAAGAATGATTAATCTGGATCAGGAGGAAGAGGGCGTTGTCATTACGAGTTGTGCGGGCGGCGCCAGAGTGGACGTGACGATACCGCTGCAGGAAGAGTCTGTTATGGAACCTGACAGGGAGGAAGAGAAAGCGGCAGGACAAACGGACGACGGCAGGCAGGTACTCAGATTAAAGATCGCAGGTCTGCTGGGCGGCCATTCCGGTATCGAGATCAATAAAGGAAGAGGAAATGCCAATTATCTGACCGGACGTATCCTTCAGGGATTATCAGAGCGCTTCGGCATATGCCTGACTGCCATGCACGGCGGGCTGGCGGACAATGCCATTCCCCGGGAGGCGGAAGCTGTATTTGAGGTTGACATAACTCGTGCGGAAGCAGCTGCTGCCTATGTGCAGGAAGAAGCGGACAGAATCCGGCAGGAACTTGGCGACCGGGACCCGGCGTTCACGGCCGGGTGTATGATTGTGGACCCGCAGGAATACGGTAACGGGAACAACGACGGTGCAAAGAAGCAGGAAAGCGGCAGCTATGATGCAGCGTCCACTGCGCGGGCACTTGCCTGTCTGTGCAAACTGCCGAACGGTGTGATAGCCATGAGCCGTGAACTGGAGGGACTGGTGCAGACGTCTCTGAATCTGGGTGTCGTTACCTTACACCAGGGAGCCTTGAAATTGTCCTATGCGGTCAGAAGCTCCGTGGAGGAAGATAAGGAGGCGTTGTGCCGTCAGATGCAGGAGATCGCAGAGGCATCCGGGGCAGAGGCGGAGGTCAGGAATGCCTATACGGGCTGGGCTTACCGTAAGGATTCACCGCTTCGGGATATTATTGTGGACATCTATGAGAAGATGTATGGAAGCAAACCGGTCTTGGAAGCGATTCACGCAGGCGTTGAATGCGGGATACTGGCGGCTAAGATTCCGGGTCTTGACTGTGTTTCCATCGGACCGGATATGTCGGATGTGCATACGGCACAGGAGAGTCTTGACATAGCTTCCGTACAGCGTATGTGGGAATATCTGCTTGCTGTTCTTGCGTACAAATGTTAATGCGGCGTAAATGGAGATGGAATGGACTGTTAGTATTTATGATTTCATGAAAATGCATAGATCATGAATTGACAGCCAGGATGGGGCATCGTAGTATATTTATCAACAGGGGAGTATGTCCGTGGGACAGCGGTATACGGGAAGGGTTCCGCCGGCACGGGCAGCAGTTCAAGACGCGGAATTGTCTTATGTGATCCGAGATAAAGAATCCGGATATCAGAACTTATGCGGATAGAGGACTAAAGGGGAGGAAAGGACATAATGGATACTTTAATAAGGCAGGCGGATGGGGGCGTAATATCGAGCGGACAAAACTGCATGAAAGATTCTTTGACAGGGCTGGATAAATACGAGATTTTTTTGGAAAAGCTTGAGCGACGGATCGAAAACATCGGGGATGACCGGATCACTATTGTTTATACGGATATCAAACATTTTAAATATATCAATGATACTTACGGATATCAGGTGGGAGACGCGCTTCTTCGGGAATTTATGGAGGAGATGACCAGGGATAATGAAGGCATGATCGGATGTTCCCGCGTCTACTCGGATAACTTTGTCGCGGCAAACGTTATGCCGGAAGGTGTCACCAATGAACAGTTTAAGGAGTTTATTCATAGACTGAATCTGGAGTGGCAGGCGAAGTTCAGGGAGAAATATTTGAACAGCAGACTGCAATTCTGCACGGGAATCAGTATTATTGATAAGAACAGCAGAAGTCTGGATGCTGAAACAGCGGTGTCCAATGCGAATCTTGCCAGAAAAGTGGCCAAAGAGATGGAGGAAGACTGCTGTGTGTTGTTCGATCACAGCATGATGGAGGGGATCAGGCGGGAGGTGGAGATCACCTCACGCGTACCGAAAGCGATCGCAAATCATGAGTTTCAGGTCTATTATCAGCCTAAAATCGAGACGGAGACAATGCGGCTCATCGGTGCAGAGGCGCTGGTGCGCTGGCAGAAACCGGATGGTACTTTTATATATCCCGATCAGTTCATTCCGTTGATTGAACGGAGCGGACAGGTGGTGGACGTGGACTACTACGTTTACAGAGAAGTATTCAGGTTTATTGCCGACAGGATAGCGGAGGGGAAGAAGATTGTGCCGGTCTCGCTGAACGTGTCGCGTATTCACTTAAATAAGATGCATATTCTGGAATATGTAAAGGAATTGTTTGAGGAATATCAGATTCCCTCCGACATGATTGAGTTTGAATTGACGGAGAGCATCTATCTGGACAATACCGAGAAGGCACTTAGTCTGGTAAAAGGTTTACATAATCTTGGGACGAAGGTTTCCATGGATGATTTCGGTTCCGGATATTCTTCCTTAAATCTGCTCAGCAGACTACCGATCGATATTATAAAGCTGGACAGGGTTTTCCTGAGAGAAGATACGCTGCAGGACAGCGATAAGATCATTATCTCCTGTGTAATCGATATGGCCAGACGGCTGCGCATCATTTCTCTGTGCGAAGGTGTGGAGACACCGGAACAGAGCGATTACCTGAGAGAGATCGGGTGTCAGATCCAGCAGGGATATTATTTCTCTAAACCGATTCCGGAGGAGGAGTTTGCACTGTTTATAGATCAGAAAAGTGAAAAGGTATAAAATAAAAGAATTTGGGCTTGCTTTTTCTTTAGGAATTAGGTATAATGATAACTGCTTTCGGGATGTGGCTCAGGTGGTAGAGCGCTACTTTAGGGAAGTAGAGGTCGCAAGTTCAAGTCTTGTCATTCCGATCATAGAAAACCTTGAAAGTATATGCTTTCGAGGTTTTTTATGGTATAGGAATTATATAGTATAGGAAATTGTACCGCTTTGCGCGCGGAATAAAAGTGGTTTGTTTCGTGGCGATCGGATTCGATAGAAAGGATTGTTACAGGTTTATATGCAATAGGGAATAGGCAGACGGTTCTGCGCAGAAAAGGAGATATTCCGATGTTAGACAAGGAGACGTTTCACCCGCTTAATTATATCAAGAAGGAGGAATACTCCGGCAGTATGGACGGGATGCGCTATATGTTGAAGAAGGTACAAAGCGGCGGGGAGGATGTGATCAGGGTAACGATCTGGCCGGAACCGCTGAATATGCTGCGCACGCCGGAGCATATGAGAGAGTCGATTGAAGTACCGCTCAGTGCAGAAGGGGTGGAGCAGGCGGCCGACTGGCTGAATGAGCAGTATGAAAGCCGCAGAGAATACTGGCTTGAAAAGAAGAATCGGCCATGGACAGAGATTGCATATTAATTCAAAAACGAACATAGTACACAAGATTTACATAAAATTTTGGGCATTTTGTAGAAAAATACAGAAATTCTTGATTTTTCCACAACATATAGAGTATAATGATTGCGTAAGTTGACATAAAGCTAAGAGAAAAACGGAAGATAAAGCAGACTGCAGATTAGTTTTATGGGGGTGGTATTGTGGAATCGATCAATTTTAACGCGCTGTTTTTTAATCATGAGATTCCGTTCTGTAAGGTATACAGCATGGAGAGCAAGGATAAACTGCAGAAACTTTTGCTGACGAACCGGATATCCTTTTTTGTGGAGTGGCAGGAGAAGAAGCTGTGGCAGAGATTTTTCGGCAGCACAGATGAGGAGAAAAATGTATTCACGATTCGAATCAATGAGGCGGACTGCGGACTTGCACGTGATCTTGTGGAAGGGCTCGAGAGTGTGAAGCTGGGAGCCGGATGACAAGCGCTGGGAACGGCGGTTTCGTGTGAGATAAATATGTGATAGAATAGCTCTGAGAGAGATTTCAGGGCTTTTTTTATGGTATAGGAAATTCCTCCGCTTATCCGAGTCCGCGCAGCGGAACTCGCAATTGAGCGAAGCTCAATTTTTTATACCACAGGAAAGCGCTGCTGTGATATAAAGAGGGCGCGGCTTTGCGGGCGGAACGAAGACATTTCAACGACGATAAGGATGGTAGAACCAATGGAATACGGTGCGAAGAGAAATAATGCAGTTGATCATAAATCAAGGAATAAAACGAGTCAGAAATCAGATCAGAAGACAGGCAGGTGCCTCTGCGCTGCGGCCGGGAAATGCGGCGGGTGTCAGTACATCGACATGCCCTACGATCTGCAGCTTAAGAAAAAGCAGAGAACCGTGGAGCAGCTTTTAAAAGGACATGGTAAAGTTGAGGCAGTCGTAGGCATGGAACAGCCGGAGCATTATCGCAATAAGGTGCACGCGGTTTTTGATTTTCAGAAGGGCAGAGGAATTGTGTCGGGTATTTACCGCGAGGGGACGCATACGGTGGTGCCGATGGATGGCTGCCTGCTGGAAGACCGTAAGGCGGATGAGATCATCGTGTCGGTCAGGGAACTCGCGAAATCTTTTAAATATAAGACATACGATGAGGATACGGGATACGGACTGCTGCGGCATGTGTTGGTTCGTGTGGGGCATACTACGGGGCAGATCATGGTCGTGCTGGTGCTTGGCTCGCCCGTTCTGCCTTCCAGGAAAAATTTTGTGAATGCGTTATGTAAACTGCATCCGGAGATTACCACCATTGTGCTGAACGTCAATAATAAGAAAACAAGTATGGTGCTGGGGGACAAAGAGCAGGTGATCTACGGTAAAGGCTATATCGAAGATAAATTGTGCGGCAGAACATTTCGCATTTCTTCGAGATCCTTCTACCAGGTCAATGCGGTGCAGACGGAGCGGTTATATAATAAAGCGATAGCGTATGCAGACCTGTCGGGACAGGAGACCGTGGTCGATGCCTACTGCGGCATCGGCACGATCGGGCTTGCCGCGGCGGAACATGTGAAGAAAGTGATCGGTGTGGAACTAAATCAGACCGCGGTGCGGGATGCCGTAACCAATGCGAAGATCAACGGCATCAGGAATGCGGACTTCTATCATAACGACGCAGGGAAATTCATGATACAGCTTGCGGATGCGGGAGAGAAAGCCGACGTGGTCTTCATGGACCCGCCGAGGAGCGGGAGTACGCCGGAATTTATGGATGCGCTTTGCAGGCTCCGTCCGGACAAGATCGTCTATATCTCCTGTAATCCGGAAACGCTGGCGAGGGATCTGGAATATCTGACTGGCAGGGACGCTGGCGACAGACCGGATACGGCGGCAGGTAACAGTGCCGGTCAGAAGCGTGCGCACGGTAAGAAAGACGACAGAAGAGCGGGGAGAAATCTTTACCGTGTAACGGGAATCACGCCGGTGGACATGTTTCCGTATACGGATAAGATTGAGGTAGTAACAGTGCTGCAGCGCTGCATAAACAAATAGCAAGAAGCGCTGCGCCTGTTCTTACAGATAATTAACATTCCTGAAATCAATACAATAATATTCAGTATAGGTATTTGCTATTAGTGTGCTTTGAATTTATATTAAGAAGCAGAGAATAAGCGTATCTATGAGAATGAAAAGGTATTGGTTTCAGTTTTTTTTGCAGTCTGTGTCACAGGTATCGGAAAATCATAAAGCATTTTCAGGCAGGGAACAGCATTGAAGTATATATAATAATAAATTCATTTTAATATTTGTAGTATATAGTTTGTTTGTGGTACGTTTCTCTTACTGTAAAAAGGAAGGAGAAACGAATGAACGACAATACAAAAGAACTGGAAGATTTCCGAACATTTCTGTATGACAATGAACTTTCCGAGAGAACCCGGGATATATACCTTTTGCATGCGCAGCGGTTCTTGACATGGCTTGACGGGCGTGAACTGACGAAACGGGAGACCATGAAGTATAAGGAGACTATAATTAAGAACGCAAGGAAGACATCCACCGTCAATCTGGCAATCACGGCGCTCAACCGTTATCTGCGTTATGCAGGGTATGAGGGCTGCACGGTACAGGCTCTTAAAGTACAGAAACAGCAGTGTCCCGATAACATTTTAAGCCAGACGGAATACCGCAGGATGATGACATATGCCAGACAGACGGGACAGGAGAAATATTATTGCATTATGCGCACACTTGCGCTGACGGGGATTCGTGTCAGCGAACTGTCCGGCTGCACGGTGGAGGCAGTGGGACATGGGGGCTTTGAGGTGGAGAATAAAGGCAAAAGAAGAAATGTTTATCTGCCCCGCAAGCTGACTGGTGATCTGAAACGGTACTGTCTGCATGCGCATATTGATGACGGTGTGATATTCCGTGGAAACGAGGGGCGGCCGATCAGTAGAATCGCGGTCTATAAGATGCTGGTGCGACTGGCGCGCAGAGCCGGCGTTCCATGGGAAAAGGCGCATCCACACAGTTTCCGGCACCTTTTTGCCATCACTTATATGCAGAAATATTCCAATCTGACGGAACTGGCCGATATCCTCGGTCATTCCAGTATGGAGACGACCAGGATCTATACGACGACATCGGCGGAAGACAAGCGGCGCCGCATGAATGAACTGGATCTGTAATCTGTTTTTTTTGTTTTTATGCTTGTATGGAAGCAGGTATTTGGTGGCACACTAACTGTGACTATGCCGGGGACAGGGAGAATATGCGGGCGATAATATTCGGACAGATGAACATACTTCACGAGACCGCATGCTGCATAAGATAAAATAACTGCCGTGTGAGAAAGGTTAAGGTGACTATATGCAGCTTATGCTTGGACTATTGATTCCGTTTGCGGGGACGACGCTTGGCTCTGCCATGGTTTTCTGCATGAGAAATAAGATGAATCTGAAGGTGGAGAAACTGCTTCTCGGTTTTGCCTCCGGCGTGATGATTGCAGCTTCAGTGTGGTCGCTTCTGATTCCCGCTATTGATATGGCCAAGGAGCAGGGAAAGATTGCCTGGATTCCTGCAGCGGCGGGATTCTTATGCGGCGTGTTGTTTCTGCTGGTGCTGGACAGTCTGATTCCGCATCTGCATCCGGAAAGCAGCCGTCCGGAGGGTCTTGAGGCCAATTTAAAAAAAACAACCATGCTTGTCCTTGCGGTGACACTGCATAATATTCCGGAAGGAATGTCTGTGGGTGTGACGTTTGCCGGTGCGCTGCTGGGCCATACGGGCATCACGATGGCAGGCGCTTTTGCACTGGCAGTGGGCATTGCCATTCAGAACTTCCCGGAGGGAGCGATCATCTCTATGCCGCTGCGGGGAGAAGGCATATCCAAACTGCGCGCTTTCGTGTACGGTTCATTATCCGGGATTGTGGAGCCTGTCGCGGCGGCATTCACTATACTGCTTGCCGAACAGATTGTATCTTCGCTTCCTTATCTGCTTGCCTTTGCGGCGGGCGCGATGATCTATGTGGTAGTGGAGGAACTGATTCCGGAAGCGCAGACGGGCGAACACAGCAATATCGGAACCATTGGCGCGGCTGCGGGGTTTGTGATCATGATGATCCTGGATGTGGCGCTCGGTTGAGATTCCCTTGTTGAAGTTAGAAAGGATATCGTGTATAATGTGAATATTGTGATAGAGGCGATTCAGGAGGGTATATGAATGAAGACGATTAGGGGAAAGCTGTTGATCATGGTTTCGATAACGTCATTTGTTATCTTGTTCATCGGCTCTGCGGTGAGCGCTCTCAGCATCGGTAAGGCTGACATGGCGGGTGCAATCGGTGCAGGTATTGTAATCGGAGCTGTCGGAATGGCGGTGATTGATCTGGTCGTAGGAACCACATTTAATCAGGCGTTTCGCCCGCTGGCGGAACTCAAGCAGTTTGCGACAGGCGATTTCAGCGGCCGGGACGGCGAGAACAGTAAAATGAAGGTGGCGGACGGATTCAAGGATGAGATGGAAGAAGTTACATACGCTACCAGAAGTATAAAACAGCACATCAAGGATATCACTACAGGCACGAACAAGGAGGCGTCGAGCATAGCCGAGACGGCTTCTGCGGCGTATTCCGAGATGGCGGCGTTAAACAATAATATTGATGAGATGGATCAGATCATGGAGACACTGCTCGGGCAGGTCAAAGAGGCGGCGGATGTGACGCAGACGATCAGCGAGGCAAGTAACGATATCGGTGCGGCGGTGGATGATGTTTCCGGTAAGGCCTCGGATTCCGCGGATGCTTCCAGAGAGATCAATACCCGTGCGAAAGAACTGTACCGGAGCACGGTAGAGTCCAAGAAGCAGGCGAGCCGGATTTACCATGACGCGGAAGAAGAACTGGAGCACGCGCTGAAGGAAGTAGAGAAGATTGAGATCATCAAGAGTCTGTCGCAGGAGATCGGCGGTATTGCAGGCCAGACGAATCTGATCGCATTAAACGCTGCGATCGAGGCTGCGAGGGCCGGAGCGGCAGGCAAGGGATTCGCGGTCGTTGCCGATGAGGTACGCAGTCTTGCGGAAAATTCTCAGGTTACGGTAGACAAGATTCAGAAGGTAATCGACGAGGTCGTGGATTCCGTTATGGAACTGCGGGACAGCGCCACAAAGCTTCTGGTTTTCATGAATGATCATGTCATCAAAGATTATCATACAATGGTAGATACGGCGGAACAGTATCAGGAGGATGCGGTATTCTTTGACAACATTGCCAACGATCTGGGTGCGGCTGCAGAACAGATGGGCGCTTCCGTGGAGGAGATGCTGGCGTCTCTGCAGACGGTAACGGGGTTAAACGGCGAGATCGCGGATAAGGTGCACAATGTGGCCGGCGTCATGCAGCATACCAATGTCGGTTCGGAGGAGATCCTGCGCAAGATGGCTATACTGGACAGAAGCAGCCGGTCACTGCAGGAGATCGCGGCAACCTTCAAGATCTGATATGCTTTTGCAGGCAGTAGAGTGCCAGCACATTGGGCAGTACCATAAGTGCATTGATCAGATCGGTGCTTTCCCAGACGAGACGCATCGGAATAATGGCGCCGAGATAGATCATGACAACATAGGCAAGTTTATAGAACGGGATACCTTTTTTACCCATAAGGTATTCCGTTGCTTTTTCACCAAAATAAGACCAGCCGATCAGTGTGGTGACGGCGAAAGCGGCAAGAGAGATCGTCAGGAAGGCGTCTCCGACATAGGGCAGGTGGGCGAAAGCAGCGCCGGTCAGGCCTGTTTCGGCGATTCCGGCGACGGAGGCCGG
Source organism: uncultured Lachnospiraceae bacterium (assembly GCA_910578555.1). Taxonomy (GTDB): domain Bacteria; phylum Bacillota; class Clostridia; order Lachnospirales; family Lachnospiraceae; genus UBA3282. The sequence goes on along the minus strand of CAJTPS010000026.1, from coordinate 11,456 downwards.
ATCATAGAGCATGTTTGCGACGATGACCAGACCGGTGATCAGGCACATGACTACGGTGTCCCAGAATACGGCAGTCATGGAGACGTATGCCTGTATACGGGGATCTTTGACATGGGATGCAGCCGCGGCGATGGCGGATGTGCCGATTCCGGCTTCGTTGGTAAAGAGACCTCTGGCGATGCCGTAGCGCACGGCATGCTGTATGGCGGCACCGGCAGCGCCGCCGGCTGCGGACCGGAAGGATAAGGCGTTTTTCAGGATCAGCAGGCAGGTGTCCGGCAGCACGCTGCGGTACAGGATCAGGAGCAGGACACAGCCGAACAGGTAGACGAAGCTGATCGCCGGAACCGTCCGTTCACACAGGGCGGCGATGCTGCGGACCCCGCCCAGAATGACTGCCGCAGTGATGAGAGCGAGAACGACCCCCACCAGATGGGGGGACAGACCGAAGGAAGCGGAGGCAGCCTGGGTGACGGAATTAGCCTGCGTGGTACAGCCGACGCCGAAAGCGGCAATCAGCGTGCAGGCGGCATACATACTGCCGAGAGAACTATTATGTAAACCGTTTTTCAGAACATACATGGGACCGCCGACGTAGGAACCGTCGTCTCGGCGGCTGCGGAACAGTACGCTTAAGTAGCATTCGCTGTAGGCGGTAGCCATGCCGAGGATGCCGGTGATCCAGCACCAGAAGATGGCGCCGGGACCGCCAAGCGCTACGGCGGTGGAGACGCCTATGATGTTGCCGGTTCCAAGAGTCGCGGCCAGTGTGGTGGCGAGGGCGGAGAAGGGTGAAAGATTCTGCTCCTGATTGTCGGCTTTCCCCAGAGAGAGCTTCAAGGCGTACAGGAGATTGCGCTGGGGGAAATGCAGTTTTACAGTGAAGTAGATATGCGTGCCTAACAGCAGCACAAGCAGGGGGAAACCCCAGATCAGGTCGTTGAGTCGTTCCAGTATTGCCATAGAGGATATCTCTTTCCGATTGCAGTAACGGTTCAGCCATATGCCATGCTGTATGGTTGGACCGGTACAATTATATTTTCATTATATAATTACGGGGACGCAAAAAGAACTGAAATGTGGTAAGATGTAATTATGTCTTTGGAATTTTGGAGGGAATATGAAAGAGAGAGCATATCAGTGGGCGCGTGCGCTGTGTTATTACGCGGAGGAAGGGGCGGAATTTCTGCGGGAGTTCTGGCAGATGCTGGAACAGTCGGAAGGTGTTATGCAGGAATTTACTTATTATCTGGAACATCAGAATTTCCTCTGCGAGTATAAGGTGGCGGGATACAGTGTAGTGGATCTGATGGTCTGGCAGATGGACCATTTCAAGGCGCAGATGGACCGCGGTAAGGATGACATGAAGCATAACGGGGATAAGATGCTGCTGAGGGCGTTTGACACCATGCTTAAGATGGAACAGAGTCCGGAATATTATGTTAACCTGTTGCAGACAGAGACGGGAACAGATTATCCGGAGAAATATGTGTAAGGCGGAATATGACTGGGAAGCGGAAGGCATAGACCCGTGGAAGCGTGTGCAGGACAATGCAGGGATATAAGGCGCACATGAAATAAATGGAATGCATAGACATGCAGGCCCGCGCATTCAATATAAATAAGAATGGGAGAAGTACATAGGATGAACAAAGAAGATATCAGAATTAAAAACGTGATTGTACATATTCTCGATTCGACGATCGGTATGCCGGTTCTGTCGGATACGGAGCTGGAGTACGGTTCGGAGGTGGCGGAGTTTCTGAAGGAACATATTGCGAAGATCAGTTCCGGAGACGATGCGAAAGAATGCCGTTTCTATAAAGAGGAATCGGAGGTCTATCACTTGTTAAATACCTACGCGGATGATGATTTCGTGGCGGTCAGCAAGGATATCGCTTCGATGCTGTATGAGATCATGAACAGCAACATTGACATTCCGGCAGCCGACTTGATGGTGGTGCGCTTTAAGGAGGGCGAGGATGAGTATCTGGCGCTTCTCAAGATGAATTACAAGTCTCTCTATACGCACCGGACGATGGCGTTAGAGGACGGGGAGGGCAACAGCAACGAGATCATCCGCCATAAGTCGATCCTTCCTTCGGAGAGCCAGCGTCTGACGGAGGCGGCGATCATCCGCCTGCAGGATCTGGCAGTGTGGGTGATTGAGAAGAAATATGAGGTGAACGGCGAGAAGACCAATTATTTCTCTTTTCTATTCTTGAAATGCAGTGCACATCTGTCGCATAAATCCAAGCTGTCCATCGTGAGCCGTGCCGTGGAGAGTGTGCAGAAGGAAGGTTTCGACGAGACGGAGCGGTTTGAGAAGCAGATGCGTGCCAAGAGTATCATTCAGGAGGAAATTGAGGAGAAGGGCGGCTTCGTCGTGGAGGAACTGGCGGAGAGGATATTTGAAGAACAGCCGGAATTAAAAGTTGCTTTTCAGGATAAAATGGAAAAGTACGATATGGTAAAAGAAGAGATCCAGCCGCAGAGCGAAAATACGGTACGCAAGTACCAGAGTCAGCATTTATATACAGATACGGGCATCGAGATCAAAATTCCAATGGAACAGTATAAGAATCCGAGGAGCGTGGAATTTATTACGAATCCGGACGGAACGATCTCGGTGCTGATCAAGAACATTGAACATCTGGAAGCGAAAATGTAGGGAATATGGTACGCGGCAGAGAGCAAGCCTTCAGTATGCTTATGGATGACTGAGGAAAGGGTGTATCGGCGGGAGGGAAACCCGGCAATAAAGAGAACGGGTGCAGAACAGAAACAGGGGTGAGACAGCGTATGGGAACGATATTGGATTATCTGAAAGAATACGGTGATTATACTTTACAGGAGAAACCGCTCAGTGAGGTGGACAGTCTGGCACTCAGCCAGTTTGCCTATCTGAAGTTTGACGAGGTTGCGCCCGGTATGGATGATGAGGGAAGCATGGTGAGTATGGATGAGATTGCCGGGCATGAGAAGTATGACAGTCTGTACGGCGACGAGCGTTATCGCAAGGACAATACGGCGCTTTTTCATGCCCTGTATCATGGAAAGCGATTCGGGGGCATAAAAATAGGGAGTTATGTAAACTATATAGACCTGGAGTCGGAGACACAGTTTTCGGCGGTGACATTTCTCCTGCCCAACGGCATAAGCTATGTGGCATACCGCGGAACGGATGAGACGATCGTAGGGTGGAAGGAAGATATGAATCTTGCCTTCTCGGAGCCGGTGCGGGGGCAGCATATGAGTGTGGAATATCTGGAACGCGCGGCACAGAAAATCAAGGGTGATTTCTATGTGGGCGGTCATTCTAAAGGCGGCAATCTGGCGACTTATGCCTGCATGAACTGTCAGGATAAAGTGCGACGGCGCATTCTGGCGATTTTTGATCATGACGGACCGGGCTTTCGCCCGGAGGTGAAAGCGCAGAGTGCATACGGTGAGATAGAAGACAGAATCCATAAGACGATACCGCATTCCTCTCTGGTAGGGATGCTTCTGTATTCGGACGGTGACTATCGGGTGGTGGAGAGTAAGACCATCGGACTGGCACAGCATAATCCTTATACATGGCTGGTGAAGGACGATCATTTTAAGAACGTGGAGGATCTCTATGAAGGACGCAGATTCATGGATGAAGCCCTGAACCAGTGGATACTTTCTTTAGATCAGGAACAGATGCACACTTTTGTGGATACTTTTTACAAGATCATACTCGCTTCCGAGACAGATAATCTGATTGATTTTACCGCCAACTGGTTTCAGAGTATACACAAGATCCGGGCGGCGCTCAAAGATATCGATCCGGAGACCGGCAGGATGATGATCCGGATCATGAAGTCTCTCTTTAATATCGTTTCGCTCAATGCCAAAAAGCGGTTTAAGAACAGAAGCGAGATGCAGAGAGAGCGGTTCGACGAGGGAATGCTTCAACTGGAGCAGATGTTTACGAAGTAGAGTATGCAGCCAGGAAATACCGGAATAATTGTTCGCCGCCGCTGTCCATCATACGTTCCGGATGCCACTGGACGGCGATGACGGGCAGACTCGTGTGCATGATTCCCTCAACGATATTGTCCCCGGAGCGGCATACCGCAGTCAGGCCGTTTCCCAGACGGTCCACAGCCTGATGGTGGGCGGAGTTGACCTGCGCGCTTGTACCGTACAGCTGATAGAAGAAATCGGTGCGGTCAAGTCCGCTGTGATAGACGTAGTGCTGTTGGTCCCTGCCGGTCCATTTATGAAGATCAGCGGATTCGATGTGCTGTGTGATCGTTCCGCCCAGATGTACGTTGATCAGTTGAAGCCCTTTGCATATGCCCAGTACGGGCTTTTTTTGTTCCATAAAAAGGTCAAGTGCCTGCAGCTGTATGATGTCCAGTTCTGTGTCGATGTCATGTGAGCCACAGTTGTGCTGTCCGAAAAATGCGGGTGTGATATCGCCCCCGCCGGGCAATAGCAGCCGGCCGGCAAGTGCCGCTTTCTCGACTGTCAGTGTTGTAATATAAGGAATTTCCAGAATGCGAAGGGCGTTTTCGTAGTTATGGACGTCGCCGGTTCGGCCGACGATCGCGATCATGGGAGATGGCATGGCGGTTCCTCATAATGTCGGTGTTAGTATAATATATGCAGTGCTTAGTAATGTGTACTGGGCGTCTGTCTCTGACCGCCAAGCAGCCTTACCGGTCCCGAAATGACTTCCCTTGCGACATACAGCAGACTGTCCATGCGTGCCTGCATACTCCATTTGACCAGCGTCAGTTCACCGCGGGAGATTTCGATACAGGTGATACAGCGTGGATGTACACAACTGCCGGTATTATAGTAGCAGGCGGGTTCTGCGGGCAGCACGGGGCGGTGTGTATGCCCCGTGATCAATATATGCCCGCTTTCTTCGGCCCAGCGGCGCAGTGTCTCTTCGCATTTTTCTTTTACTTCATAATTCTTCGCCGCGCTGGTCGGGTCCAGAATGCCGAGGTTTTCTAACGGACTCCAGAAATATCTCACCAGAAATCGTGCCAGCCGCCAGAACGTGGAATTGAGCAGACTTGCCTGATGCCCGTGGGTCAGGTACAGTGACTTCTCCGGAGCCGATTCCGGCCGGAGAATAATGCCTTCGAGGTAGACAGGACACTTCTTTTTAACAATGTCGTGATTGCCGTAGATCAGGTATAAACGGTCTTTTTGCTCAAACCGGGCGAACATGTCGTACACGTCGCTGTGAATCTCCGTAATGTTTCTCATTTTTCTGTTTTCCCATAATTCTTCCCCGTCACCTAATTCGATATAGGTGAAGCCGTTCCGGTAATAGTGGTCCATAGCGGCAAAGTACAGGTGCTGGTTCTTCAGGAAATTGTCCGAGGAAGTGCCGATGCCCCTGTGACAGTCACTGACAAGAACATATTTGGAACGCAGGTTTAACGGTAGTACGGGCGCCTGTGAGAAGGCGCGGTTCAGGCGGTCAAATGCGCTCATAAGGATGTCTCCGATGATGTCTGGGCGGCCGGCAGCTGCGATAACATTTTGGCGGCCGGCAGCCGTGTCTTTTATGACAGTGTCTGTGGCATCTGCGCATACGGAACAGTCTTCTGAATGCAGATGGAAGAAAGTAGTACAGGAAAAGAATGCGGTCTTCCGCGCAGACGAAAGGTCTGGTGACGTATACGAAAAGTTTGCAGTACATACGGTTTAAACGTTGGGAAAGTCTGCGATGGAAGCGTGTCAGCAGACCGAAGTCCTCAGAATCTGATACATGGAAGATAAAGGAGACACAGAGTCCGTGGACGGAAATCTGTTTCCTGTCATAACCCGCGCGGCACAGTCCTTCGTAGAATGCGTCACACATTTCAGAGTTTGGGAAGCTGACAGAGGCTTCCAGACACAAGTCCGACGGCTGCGAGAAGCGTCCGGGTAAAAAGATTGTGAGCCACCAGTGGCGCTCGAAGAGCCGCAGACAGTTTTCATCCCTGTTGTGATTGCATAATTCTAAAGTGCAGGGAAGCATTTCATCATCTTCTGCGGCAGTAAAGAAGGCCGATTTATATTCTGATTCGGGGAGAATCCTGTCAGCGTGGTAAATACCGAGTTCCGCACCGGTGTTGATGCCGTACTGTCCCTTCCATAATTCAATCAGCCAGGTTCTTCCGCGATAATCAAAATAGATGGGAAGTGCATCGAATACCATCTGGAAACGGGGCGCCATATAGTCATAGAGCCACGTGTAACCGGCAGCTTTCTGCCATGCGTCCGTTGTTGAGGAAAAGAAACCGCAACGGCAGTGATAAGCGTAACCGAAAGGCTGGGCTAACTCTTCCACAAGGGAACACTTTTGACACTTATCCATGCATTTTATGCGGCATATGATCTTTTTCCTGCGGACACAGGAGAAGATCATGCCAAAAAGAACGAGTAGTAATAAGATAAATAGAGCATAGTACATAATCTGTAACCTATAATCCTATGTGGTTTTACTCTATTTTATGCATGAAAAATGTATGTGGTGATTATGCCAATCCTTTCATCGCATGAAACTGCTCTGAGATGAAGTGCATCTTGCGCTGCGGTTATAAGATTCTGTGAAGTGAGAGTACAGGGCATAGGGGATGGACCCTGTGGCCTGTCAAGGCGCAGCGGTGGAGATACTTTCGTACTTGACAGGCACATTATTGTATTGAAGCGCCAGGCTAAAATCTGCCTCCGGACTGTCCGGCGTGTACGAGAACGACAGCAGGACATAATGACTTAAGGCTTCATCGCTGCGAAGAAACGGGGATTCTATATTAACATCGGTAATCTCCACAGTGATCAGATCTCCCGTGTCACTGCCTGTGATCCAAGGCTCGTAGGCATAAGTATGCGGCAGACCGTTATAGTAGATGTACTGTTTCCCGTCGTCACTGATCACATACCATTTCCCGGTATCGCAGGAATCCAGTGTCTTCAGCAGAGCTGCCGGGATATCCTGTCTGGTGAGCCGGTTTAAGTCTATGATATTTGTGGTATTATAATGTGTATCGTCCGGGCCTGTAACAGGGTAGTCGTTGATCTCTTCTAATATTTCGGCGGATTCTTCTGCAGTCAGATATTCCACGCGGATAATCCTGTTACCGGCGTCCCGGATCAGACGCAGATCGACGGTTCCACGTTTATTATATGCGAAATTTTCAAAGGAACCATCAGCACGCAGATCCATCAGGAGGCGAACACGGGCGTTTTGGTAATAGTAAGCGTTTTTGATGATGATGATACTCTGTTCGTTATATTCTTCCTGATAGGCATCGATGTTTTCCAAGCTGTTTTGATTATTTTCCATCCAGTCGTCTATGAGTTCTTCTACGGCGGTTATTTCGTCGGGGTAATCCTCATCGGATAAGTCTTCATCCCAACCTTCTTCGTAATAGGCATTTTCGTTTTCGAAGTCTTCTTCCATCCTGGGTATCGATGCATCATTTGCGCGGAGGATATAGTAGTAGCTGCTGTTGCCGTCTCTCTTGCATTTTTCCAGCCAGTACCTTCTGGACGATTCGTCCAGCATGCATGCGAGCGACGCGAAAAAGCCGGTCTTATCCTGCTCATATGCCTTGCGTATATAGGACTCTACGAGTTCTTTGTAAGTGCTGTCCTCGTATAGCAGGCTGAGGCAGCATGAAAAGAATCCGGATTCATCGTCCTCAAACATGCGGCTAAGATATTCCTGTTGTGTACGGCTGTTTAACTCCGGGAAAACGGCGATGAAATTATTCAGGTCATCCTCTCTATAATATGTTTCTGCCAGAAGTTCCGGATCGGTATCACCGACATATTCTATGCTGGAAATGAGCGGTGCTTCAATCGGGCGGTCCGTATTCTTATGTTTTGCGCTCAGACGTTCAACAAGAGTGGTTATTGCGTGGAGAGCGGCTGCATCGGTCATGTATTTCTCAGATTCTGCGGTGAAATATACCGGCATGGTACTACCGTCCGAAAGCGTAAGCAGGGTGTTATCCTGTGCGCCGAATACACGCTGGGCGGAAGAAGGCGAGGAGGGCAGGTTGTAGCCGAGAAATATGATATAGGGAGGCTGATAGTATCCCGCCTGCGTGAAATAGTAGGTATGGCCGGAAGAGTCGTTTCCCTCTGCGTTGTAAGTGGTTTGAATGTCCTCGGCAGCCGGTGTCGCATAAGCGCCGAGTACGACCGCTCCGCCAAACAGTATACCAGTGAGAAATACGGCTGTAATCTTTATCCATTTGGGAATTTTCCTGAAGTTCATCATCGCATCCAACCTTTCTTTTATTAATTCTTTACTTTCATACAGTGTGACAGAGGCAACCGAATCCTTGTATGTGCCGCCTGTGCCAATGGCATTCAGAAGCGTGTCACCGTAGTATTTGCGCAGATTATCTGGAAATGTCGAAATAACTCTCTCGTCACAGGAGAGTTCACAGAGCCGGTTGATTTCACGGTCCATCATATAGACGAAAGGATTAAACCAGTGCAGGCAGACGGTAAGCTGCACCAGCCATTTGTAGAACATATCCCGTCTTCTGTAATGTGTCAGTTCATGCAGGATGGTATAATAGAAATCGTCTGCTGATAAATCTGTGGTCGGCAGGATAATACGGGCACGCCGGAATCCGATGAGCAGCGGTGAGGATACAAGGCTGTTGACACGAAGGTCTATCGTGCTGCGTACATGCTGTTCCACGATGATCTGTCCGAAACGTTCTAACAGAGCAATATCATCGACAGGCGTGCTGCCGGCATTCACATACTTTACAAAGCTCTGGTAGATAGTGACTTTGCGCACAAACAAAAGCATGGCAGCTACCAGCCAGAGGGCACAGAGCGCTGGGAAGATATCCTTTGGGATACGGATGGTCTGTGTGGTGGTCGTCGTGTTGCTGTCGGATGTGTCATCGGGCGGCGCCATGAGGCTGGTGCCGGCCGTATCGCCAGATTGTATACTGTGATTCATGTCGGACATGTCGTCAGAATCCGCCTGCCTGAAGTGGCGGTCAGGATCCGTTTCATTCTGGCGGGCGGCGTTATCCATATTATTTTCTGGACTTATACCGGCGGCTTTATCGGTAAGAGGCGAAGCAGCGTCTGCGATTTTCGAGATTCGGATTTCCGCCTGCCGGAAAAGATTCCCCGTCACGCTGGTATCCGGCGTCAGCGGCAGCAGAAGACGCGCTATGACTAAGAGCCAGATATAGTACTGCCAGCGCCAGCTCATCCGGTTCCGGCAGAGCGGACGAAGAAGCAGTAAAGCCAGAATCAGTATGCTTCCCGAAAGTGACAGGGATAAGATGATTTTCAGTAATTCATTCATGTCTAACAGCCCTCGATTTTTGTGTAGTGTTGCCGTGGGATACAGGTATGGCGGTTTATCGTAATGCCTCAGTTTCCGGTCGTGGAATTGCCATTCAGTTCTTCCCAGTATTTCTTTAGATCTTCATAGTCCGCGGCGGACAGCAGATCTTTCTGGATCAGTGCGGAGACAAGTCCTTTGGCATTTCCTTCATAGACCTTATGGAGGAAGGTTTCCGTCTGGGAAGATTGATATTCATCTTCGGAGACGATTGCCGTGTATTTGTTGCGGTGTCCAATTTTGTTGGTCTTAAGCAGTCCCTTATCGATCAGCCGGGAAAGCAGAGTGATAATTGTATTCTTCGTCCATTCCATTCCTTTAACGGACAGTGCCGCGACGATCTCCGCGTAGAGCGCAGTTCCCCCGTTTGCCCAGATCACTTTCATGAGTTCCAGTTCATAGTCTGATATTTGCTGCATAATTTCCTCCGATCCGTAGTATTGCGGTGAACCTTGTGCGGAACGAATACAGGCGTTTTATACAAGTCCCGTATGTTCTCTACAGCCACCGGAATAAAAAATTAAGAGTACAATGTGTAATCTAAAATAAAGATAACACTTTGTACTCTTAATGTCAACACTTATATGAAAGTCTTTTTAGGGCAGATATAGGTTGAAAAATTACACTGGTGTGCCGATTGTTTCACTTGTCGTGTAAACGCTCCGGAATGGACAGTGATATGATAAAAATGAACGGGCAGAACGAGCGATACGTATCCATGAACCTATTTATTGCCGGCAAGATATTCCTTCCATAATTCCTCCCGATATGCGCTGTCAGAAAGGACGCGCTGCATTTCTTCGGCTTTGCCGGCAGCCAGCAGGGATTTGAGCATTAAGGCGAGGGTGTCCCGGCCGATAGAGAGACCTTCTTCCCGTCCGATGGAGAGGCCTTCTTCCCGGCCGACTTCCCGCCATTCCTCTCGTTCACTTTTTATATGCTGTTCTTCATCATACTCAAAGATACTCACTGCGATCACCTCCGCACGATTTTTTGACAAAAAGTCTGAAAGTATTCCGTTTTTAATGCAATATGTCACAGCCCGCTCGACGGCTTCCGGAAAATCTGTTTCCTGAGCGTAAGTTCGGACCTGTGCAACGTACTGGGCGTATTCCCTTAACAGGCGGCAAGCATCCAGAAGTTTCTGATTATGTCCGAAGTTGATGTTATAGATGATTACATCCAGTTCCAGTGCCGGGTGCGCCTGCTTTTTTACAAAGGCATCCGACAGGTGCAGTACCTGTTGTTCGGGCTGGAAATCTACGCCGTTGTAGAATACGACGAATCTGGGCGCCGGAATACGGACGAGGAAGCTGCTGTACAGGTTGGCATTCCGGGTCAGGCCCTGCAGCATCCTGGTCACGTAGATCAGATCCCGCAGCGGCATGTTCGGATTTACGGTTGACTGGTGTTCATAGAGCAGCAGTTCGAAATCGAATACGAAGGAAATGTCATTCTTATAATTCATATAAACTGCATTTTTCAACGTGGTGATCTCAAGGGAATCCATCGCCATATAATCCGTTCCGTTCAGCGCATTGTACAGACTCAACAGATTTTCTTTACTGGAAAAAAGCATTCGGAATACGGTGTCTTTGTAGTTGCGCCGTACATCTGGTTCATGTGATTGCATGTCGCCTGTTTTTATACTGCCTGTCTGCGTTTTGTCAGCCTTGGGTTTGCGTGTTTTTGTCTCGTTCATTGCATGTCCTCCTGAAAGCTGCAGGAGAACTGTTTCAAATCCTCCTGCTTTTTGTAAATGTGAATTGGGTTCAAAGCATGGATTTTCTGAAACTTAGAAAAAAAAGAAGTTACTGATCTGTATATGTATAGAAAATATGCTTTTCATAAACTATAGCACAGGGTTGATATCATTGTAAATACATTTTTGAAAAAACTGTATATCAAAAATCTGTGTTGGAAGTCTTCAAAGTCCTATTTGATTTTGTGTAATAAAATTGATATGATATCTGTTATGAACTTTACGCGGAAATCAGGAAATGGCATATAAGCAGATGTTCCGGTGCATTCACGGCTCACAAAGTGGCATGCGGAGCGCCACAAATTTGATATTTGCGACTTTGCGTTAGCAAAG
>CAJTPS010000025.1 GCA_910578555.1 uncultured Lachnospiraceae bacterium | reverse complement strand
TTTATTGGATTTTCAAGGTGCATAGGCGCTTATTCAAGTGCGAAGTTTGAGTAAAAATGATAAAAATAGAATGTATAAATGAAAAAAGCTACTCCGGCAGCCTTTTTCTTCCATTTCCGTTTTTTTTTCCACAGAAATCCCGCCCAGCAGCATCACATTGGCAGTAAACACGCCATCCCCATAGTGGAACCGACAGTAGCTGCCGCTCTTTTCTGCGGTATGCTGTACAGCCCGTAAGCCGATACCCCCAAACGTTTGGAGGAGAGGAACACACCGTTTTTTTCACGCATTTCCCCGTCATAATTATTTTTAACGGACAGCAGTAGGGAGAATTATATAGAATTTACATTTGTGTTTACACGATATTCCCGTGGGGACATGCGGTAACAGTCACGGAATACCCGGTTAAAAGTTCGCTGGCTGTCGAAACCGGACTCCAGAAGTATTTCCATGATGGGGTGGCTGGTATGCCTTAATAATGCGCAGGCATAATCTAGACGGACCATGTTCAGATATTGGTTGAAATTACAGTGAAATGTTTTGGAAAAAACTCTGGAAAGGGCATAGGGACTACAGCCAAGGTCATGAGCCATTCCGGTTAATGTGACAGGCTCCTTATAGTGGGCGGCAATGTAGGATACAGTTCTGTAAATAATATCGCTGCTTCCTGCCGAACTTTTTTCCACAAGCTGAAAACAGGAAAGGCTGCGTGCCAGAATAATTTGCATAAATGCCTGATGGAGAACAGCAGCATTGGAGGAAAAAGAGTCATTTAATAGACTGTTTATGGCATAAGGGATGTCAGGATGCAGATAGTCCTTTTTGATAATGGGGTCAGCAGGACAGGATTGCTGAAGGGTTGGCAAAAAAGTACCGCTAAGGGCTGGCGAAGCCAAAAGATATACAGCGGTGCTTTTTTGTGGGCAGAAAACCTGATAGTGGTGAATCAGATCAGGAAAAACAATGGCAAAATCTCCTTTTTCCATATGATATAGTTCCTGGCAGATTCCAAGTTCAAGCGTTCCCTCTGTAATATAGACACATTCCAGCGATTTATGAAGATGTGGAGGAATATGGCAGGAATTTTGATGGTATATTTCAAGAGAGTTTTCGATTTTTTCATATATAGGCAGCATATTTTATTGTCCTCCTACAAGATTTGGCTATTTTTTATTTTGGTTTGGCAAGTATTGTAAAACAAAAAGCAATATAATGCAATCGCAAAGATAAAACAGGGAAGGAAAGGAGGGAATGCAGGATGTTCAGAAAAATAATAAAAATATTCATGGAATCATGGGAGTATTATACGGAGCTTTACGGGAAAAGCATCCTCATGAAATAACATGGATAAACTAACAAGTGTACGATAAAGACGGGTATCCGGATGAGTGAAATCATTACGAATACCTGTTTTTTATTCCATTACTGTCTTTTTCCGATACTGCATCGGAGTCATGCCATATTTTTTCTTAAACACATTCTGAAAATAGGACTGGCTTGAAAAGCAAAGATAACTGCTGATTTCACTCAACGGTTTATCTGTGTATGAGAGCAGGCTTCTCGCTTCTTCCAGCTTACAGCGCATAATAAAGCTGCTGATATCAAATCCCAGTTCATCCTTGAATTTTTTGGTGATATAGGAACGGCTCCGGCCGATAAACGCCGCCACATCTTCCACAAGGATGGGTTCGTTTGTGTGTCTGGAAATAAACTGTACACACTGGAAAATTTCTTTTGACATCCCCTCAATTGGAAGTTTTCGGTTTCCGACACGGGTAGTAAAATCAACTACCATGGTGTAGGACAGGGAATTTAAGGAGTCTACATTTTGTGTGTTTTCACATTCCCGGATATAGAGATCGCTTAAATGGTAAGCCTCCTCTGTATCCAGACCGCCTGCCACGGCGGCTCTTGTGGCAAGCGTGGCCGTAACGATAAACAGGTTTCTGGTATGCTGAAGAACATTGCGGGAAAGCGTTCCGCTTTTGATTGGCAATTCTTTTTGCTGATGCTTCAGGGTAGTCTGGAGCCTTGGGACGTCCCCATGGGAGATGCAGTCGGTCAGGGCCTGCTCAAAATCCCATGTATTATGGTACTCTTTATTTTCTTTGCTGTCATAGGCATACATGGAGTACTGTCTGGATATTCCATACTGTGCCGCAGCATCAAAGTGTGTATTAAAATGGCTCTCTATCTCTATAGTTTCCCCATTAAGGCACAGATGGATGAAAGACAACATGCTCAGGAACTGATGGAATGTAATCTGTGGACTGTTTTCAAGAACATGTGTCATTTCGTTCCGGCTGCTGCCGGTAAGCTGGCATTCCCGGAGAAAACTGTACAGTGTTTCATCTGATATGGGTGTACTGTAAACAGGACCAAGAACAACAAAATCCATTTTTGATGGGGAGTCATTGATATTTATAAAGCCAAAATAGGCATAGGAATCCGTAATGAAATAATCTGGATTTTTATGGAACTTGATTTTCTGCTCCATGACGGTATTCTGCGTACTCATTTCTTTCAGTACCAAAGGGCATGCCCACTGAATTTCATGGGGCCAATGGAAATACAGGATTGGTATGAATGTGGAAGCGTAGAACTGCTGGCAAAATTCAATAATATTTGAAATCATTGGGAATCCTCCGAGAAACATTCTATTTGCTAAATTTTACAAAAAAATAGCTAAAATTACAATACGAAAGAATAGCAGTATGGTAAGTTTTTTTGTATCAGACAGGAATTGGATAAAGTGTGAATCAGGAGGTATTTATGAAAACAGGAAAATTATGGGAACTAATTAAAGAGATGACGCTGGAAGAAAAGGCATCCCTATGTTCCGGCGCAGACTTCTGGAGGACAAAGAGTGTAGGAAGACTGGGGATTCCTGCATTGGCGGTATCAGATGGACCTCATGGCCTGCGTAAGCAGGAGAATGCAGCAGACCATCTGGGAATGAATGAGAGCATCAAGGCTGTCTGCTTTCCGGCAGGGTGCGCAGTTGCGGCCAGTTTTTCCAGAGATACAGCACGGCTTTTAGGAGAGACATTGGGTAAGGAATGTCAGGCAGAGGCTATCGGGGTAGTTCTTGGACCTGCCATGAACATAAAGCGGTCTCCCCTATGTGGGCGGAATTTTGAGTATTATTCGGAAGACCCATATGTGTCGTCTGAGATGGCAGCCGCCTATGTAGAGGGAGTACAGGGGCAGAATGTGGGAACCAGTCCCAAGCATTTCATGGCCAATAATCAGGAGTACCGCAGGATGACCAGTTCGTCTGTTATGGATGAACGGACTATGCGGGAAATTTATCTGGCCTCTTTTGAGGGCATGGTGAAGAAAACGAAGCCGTGGACAATCATGAATTCCTATAACCGTATCAACGGAACATATCTTTGCGAGAGCAGGGAAATGCTGACGGATATTTTGCGGGATGAATGGGGATTTGACGGCTTTGTGGTGACGGATTGGGGCGCTATGAATGACAGAGTGTCCGCACTGAAAGCAGGATGCGATCTGGAAATGCCATCCTCAGGTGGCATTACAGATGCGGAGATTGTGGAAGCAGTAAAAGCAGGCAGCATTTCGGAAGAGGTTCTTGACGAGACAGTTTACCGAATCTTGAGGATTACTTACCGTTGCATGGCAAACAGGAAGGAAGGGGCAGTTCTGGATCTGGAAGCGGATCATGAGGTGGCGCGGAGGATTGAGGAAGAGAGCATTGTGCTTCTGAAAAACGAGGATGGCATCCTTCCGCTTAAAAAGGGAAAAAAGACGGCTTTTATAGGAAAATATGCGAAAAATCCCCGCTATCAGGGAGGCGGCAGTTCCCATATCAACAGTTTCCGGGTAGAGTCTGCATGGGAGATGGCTGAGGACAAAGAAAATATGATATATGCGCAGGGCTATGACGATGCGGAGGATGTGACGGACGAGGAATTACTGAAAGAAGCGGTAAAGGCAGCGCAGGATGCTGAAGTGGCAGTTATTTTTGCCGGGCTTCCTGACAGCTTTGAATCGGAAGGGTACGATAGGAAGCATTTAAGAATGCCGGACTGCCAGAACCGGCTAATCAAGGAAGTGGCGGCTGTACAGCCCAATGTCATCGTGGTTTTACATAATGGCGCACCCGTGGAAATGCCGTGGATCAATAAGGTAAAGGCAGTGCTGGAGGTATATCTGGGGGGACAGGCGGTAGGGGGAGCTACGGTAGATATTTTGTATGGAAAAACGAATCCCAGCGGCAGGCTGCCAGAGACTTTTCCCATACGGCTGGAAGATACGCCCTGCTATCTTTATTACGGGGGCGAAAATGATGTATCGGAATACCGGGAAGGCATTTTTGTCGGATATCGTTATTATACCTCAAAAAATATGAAGACGCTTTTTCCCTTCGGATACGGACTCTCCTATACGTCTTTCAGGTACAGCGGACTGAATCTGGAGAAAAAGGCAGTCAAAGAGTCAGAAATCCTGAATGTGTCCGTGGAAGTGACGAACACGGGTATGGCAGCGGGAAAGGAAGTGGTGCAGCTATATGTGTCACCGAAAGGCGGAAAGGTGATTCGTCCTGTGAGGGAGCTTCGGGCTTTTGATAAAATCGAACTGATGCCGGGGGAAAAAAAGACGGTTCGGTTTGCCTTGGACAGCCGTGCGTTTTCTTATTGGAATAGTAAGAACCATGACTGGCATGTGGAAACCGGTGATTATGAAATTCAGGTTGGTAAGAATGCGTCAGAGATGCTTCTGGCAGAGATTGTCCATGTGGAATCGGAGAAAGAGATACCGAGAGAATATACGCTGAATTCCACAGTGGGGGATATCCTGTCCGATCCGAAAGGAAAGGCGGTCATGGAACAGGCTATGGGAGGCATGATGTCATCCCCGGAAGCCGCACAGATGGCAGAACAGGCGGCTGCAGGAGGGGTGATGAACACGGAAATGCTCGCTGCCATGATGGAAGGGATGCCGCTGCGCCAGATACTGAGTTTTATTCCGGGGGTAAAAAAAGAGGATTTATTGGGACTCATTACTTTTTTGAACGAGAAATAACGCTGTTTTATAAGGGATGGAAAGTAAGCAAGGCGGCGTGCAAATTTACAATAATGTAGATATATTTACAATAATTGTACGCTGCTTTGCGATATTCTGAGTTTAACATAAAGCAATACATAATGTGCAATCAAGAAAAAAGAAGGAAATGGAGGAGGATTTATCGTATGAGCAGAAAACAATTAGGAAAGGACAAATTCGGGGTGCAGAAGGTAATGCGCTTCAAGGATTATCTGGGGGATTCAATGGGAATGTTCGCATTGAATGCCATCAGCGGACTGGTAGGACAGCTCACTTATTTCTATACGGATAAAGTGGGGTTGGCAGCAGGGGCAGTAGCGACCGCTTTTATGGTCTGCAAAATTATTGATGCATTTACAGACCTGATCATGGGAAATATTGTTGACCACACAAAACCCGGCAAAGAAAAGTACCGCCCATGGCTGCTAAAGGCGGGTATTCCGGCAGGAATACTGCTGGTGCTGATATTTATGGTGCCGAAATCGGGCTCAGGTCTGCAGGTTGCCTATATGCTGATTACCAATATCCTGTTGACAGCCGTACTATACACGGCAGTGGCAATTCCTTATGGCTCTTTGCTGGTGGTCCGTACCAATAGTCAGGAGGAGCGTGGCATCATGGGAACATGGCGTGCGGCGGCAGGCTATGTGTCAGGTATGGTCATTGCCATTGGTGTGATTCCTATCACGAATATGCTTGGCGGCACGCAGAGTGCGTGGGTTAAGACAGGCGCTATTTTTGGCTTGCTGATTATCCTTGCGTTCCTGATCTGTTATGCAGTCAGCCGTGAGACGGCAACTGAATCAGGGGCGGATGCAGTAGAAATAGAGAGAGCAAAGCAGGATGATGAGGAGGCAGTTGCATTTACGGACGCAGTAGGAAAACTGTTTCGGAATAAATACTGGGTTTTAATACTTGTAATCAATTTTCTTTCACAGGTAATTTATGGATTGGCAAATTCATCGGGAACTTATTACTGTAAATGGATTTACGGGAACGACAATCTGGTTGGAATACTGGGCGCGGCAGGTATGATACCTACACTTCTGGGATTTATCCTGACGCCGATTCTGGTCAAAAAGCTCGGCGTTGTCAAGACTTTGAAAGTGTCTTTTGGTGTAGGAATTATTGCAAATGCACTAAGGATATTCAATCCCTATCATTTTGTGTTTAACACGGTATTAGGGTGCGCCAACACATTTGCTACAATTCCGATGATGTGTCTCTTAGGCGTTATGACTTCCATGGCAATTGATTTCAATGAATATAAATATGGTGTAAAAATGGTGGCATGCTCGAATAGTGCTGCGAGCTTTGGCTGTAAGATAGGAAGCGGAATCGGTGCCTCTTTAGTTGGCTGGTGTCTGGCAATTGCGGGATATGATGCAACGCTTTCAGCGGCAACTATGGCGACCAAACAGGCAATCTTTACATTTTCCATCTATGCGCCGCTTGTGCTGTTTGCGTCAATGTTTGTTATGACGTGCATGTTTGACCTTGAGGCGAAGCTCCCTGAAATTCGTGAGGAAATTGCAAAGAAGAAAGCAGAAAAGAAAGGAACGTGGGAATAAATGAATATTTATGACTTTCGGATTGAATACAGAAAAGAACCAAAAGGGCTGTCCATGCGGCAGCCAAGGTTCTCATGGAAACTTTTATCAGAAGAAAAAGATACCATGCAGACCGCATGGCAGCTCCTTGTGACTACAGACGGAAAAGCAGCATGGGACAGTGGAAGAAACATAAGCGCACAGTCGGTGTTGGTTCCTTATATGGGGGAAGAACTGCAGGAAGAGACACGCTATCAGGTGAAGCTCATTGTGGAAGATAACCATGGGGAAACAGCGGAATGCATTACTTCATTTGAGACAGGGATATTTGAGCCCGGAATGCTGAAGGCTGAGATGATTACCCATGATTTCCCGACGGAGGAAACGGCATGTCCGGTCTTTTACCGGAATTTCCGGTTGGAAAAGAAGGCATTGAAAGCGTGTATGTATGCAACTGCGCACGGTGTATATGAACTGTCGGTAAACGGACAGCGTGTCGGCAGGGATTATATGGCGCCCGGTTGGACCAGCTACCATAAAAGGCTGCAATATCAGTATTATGATATCACGGAGTATCTGGGGGAAGAAAATGAAGTTACGGTCACTGTAGGCAATGGATGGTATAAAAGCATTCTCGGCTTTGACTGTAAGCCGAACCGCTATGGCGACAGGGTGGAAACGCTTGCTGAAATCCATATTCTTTATGAAGATGGGAGCAGGGATACCATTATAACGGATGAAAACTGGAAAGTAAGGACAGGGGAAATCCGTTACAGTGAGATTTATATGGGCGAAACCATTGATACGGATGCGCCGGAAATAACAGAGGGTAAAGTAACAGTGGTTCCTTTTGACAAGTCGGTGCTGGAAGCGCAGGAAAATGAACCGGTGCGCATCACGCAGCGCATTTCCCCGATAGAAGTCTTTACAGACCCGCAGGGCAGGAAACTGGTGGACTTTGGCCAGAATATTACGGGGCTTGTAGAAGTGAAGATAAAAGGGAAAAAGGGGCAGAAGATTACGGTGCGCCATGCGGAAACGCTGGATAAAGACGGAAACTTCTATCCGGATACACTGCGCACGGCAAAATCGGAGGATACTTATATCTGCAATGGAGCAGAACAGGTATTTATGCCGCATTTTACCTTCCATGGCTTCCGTTACATTGCGGTGGAGGGGATTGAAGAGCTTGTGCCGGAAATGTTCACGGCATGCGTTATGCATTCGGACATCGAAAAAATTGGTGAGTTTTACTGTTCCAATAAAAAGGTAAATCAGCTTCAGAGCAATATCTCATGGGGGCTTCGGGATAACTTCTTTGATATTCCTACGGACTGTCCGCAGAGAGATGAGCGTCTCGGCTGGATGGGAGATGCGCAGGTGTTTTCATGGACGGCGGCTTTTAACCGGAACACAGCGCAGTTCTTTACCAAATGGATGCGTGATATTGCGGCGGATTCTTCCCTTGAAAACGGTGTACCCCATGTGGTGCCTGATATTATGCAAAACTACAGTTCTTCTGCATGGAGCGATGCGGCGGTCATTATCCCATGGGTAGTGTACCAAAGCTACGGGGATAAGAAGATTCTGGAGGAATCATGGCAGTGTATGCATGAATGGGTGGATTATATTAAAAACCATACCAATGAGCATGGACTTTGGATGTCCGGATTTCAGTATGGAGACTGGCTGGCACTGGATAAAGAAGAGATGGCGGACCGTACCGGCGCCACGGACAAGTATATGATTGCCAATGCATATTATCTGTATGTGACAGACATTGTGAGACAGACGGCAGAGGCGCTTGGCAAAAAAGAAGAAGCTGATAAATACAGGGAATTATATGATAAGACACTGGAGTCTTTCCGGGAAGAATACTATACACCCCGCGGAAGGATTGTAAGCGAAACGCAGACAGGATGTGTATTGTCCCTGCATTTTAATTTGGCATGGGATAAGGACCGGGAGACAATTCTGGATACGCTGCTTACCAATATCGGAAACCATAAGAATCATCTGACCACGGGGTTTGTGGGGACACCCTACCTGTGTCATGCCTTGTCTGAGAACGGGGCGCACGAAACGGCAGCTCTTCTGTTTATGCGGGAAGATTACCCCTCATGGCTGTATGCGGTCAACCGCGGGGCAACAACAATCTGGGAACGCTGGAATTCCATTATGCCGGACGGTTCCTTTGAAACATCGGGAATGAACTCCTTAAATCATTATGCGTATGGTTCCATTGGCGACTGGATGTACCGCAAAATTGCAGGAATCAATCAGATTGAACCGGGATACCGTAGATTCTTAGTACGACCGATGTTTGTGAAGGGCATTGAGGAAGCAGAGGCTTCGCTGGAATCACCATATGGAAAAATTTTGTCGGCATGGAGCTGTAAAAACAAAAAAATCCATGTAAAAGTGCAGGTCCCGCCAAATACAAATGCAGTCATCTATTTGCCGGAGAAAGCTGGCGTTTTGGAAGTGGGTTCGGGTATCCATGAGTATGAATATGATACAGATACCTGTCTGCGGATAGCGCGTTACAGTATGGACAGTAATCTGGGCGAAATCAGGGAGCAGGAACTGGCGGTAGAGATGATCAACCAATTTGCGCCGGGAATGCTGGATAATCCAATGATTGGATATGCCTACTCTATGTCACTGTCTGAGCTTTTGGGTGCGGCGCCGGATGCGAAACCATTGTTTGAAGCAATCGTGAAGGCATTGAATGAACAGGAAGAAAGAGAATAACTGATGCGCAGCAGGCGCAGGGAGGTAAACGTGGAGCGGATTATAGTAAAGGGAACAAAATTTGTGGCGGAATCAGGCAGAGAAGTGCTTTTGCATGGTATTAATTTTGTCTGCAAGGAAAAAGAGAAGGGCTATCTTTGGCCGGATCATGAGAAACTGTTTACATGGTTTGCAGAATGTGGGTTTAATTTAATCAGGTTGGGGATATTCTGGGATGCCGTGGAGCCTCAGCCGGGGAAATATGATGATGCATATCTGGAAAAAATCCATAAGGTTGTTCTGGAAGCGGAGAAAAACCAGCTTTATGTGTTGGTGGATATGCATCAGGATTTGTGGTCTGTGTTGTATGGGGATGGTGCGCCGGAGTGGGCAACGATTACCGATGGGGCGGATCATCCATCGGACTGCGCTATGTGGTTTGATGCTTATTTAAGGAGTGATGCCATTATCAATGCCGCAGAACATTTCTGGAAAAATGATAAGGCGGCGGATGGAATCGGACTGATTGACCATTATGCAGAGATGTGGGGGCATATTGCCGAGAAACTGTCCGGGTGTGGGAATATCATCGGTTATGAACCCATGAACGAACCCTTTATGGGCAGCCTTGCAAGGAACACGTTCGGTACGGCGGCTGCAAAAACGCAGGAGCGGTATCCTGAGTTTGATTTTGTTACCATGCAGGGTGTTACGCAGGAAAGTCAGGCATATATGGGCAGAATCGTTGGGGAAGCATTTATGGAGTTTGACCAAAATACGCTTATGCCGTTTTATCAGAGGATGCACGATGTCTTGCGGCCAAGAACAACGGCTGCGCTTGCCACAGGTGGAAATATTTACTGCAGCGCAAATTTCCCGTCCGGAATCGGCAGGGTGTCTTGTGGAGACGGGGAGGAAAGCCAACAAATTTACGCGCCTCATGGGTATGATTCCGTAGTGGACAGTGATAAGTACGAAAACTTTAGCCGGGAAAATGTGGAGACACTTTTTGCCATGAAAAGGGAAGAACAGGAGCGGCTGGGCATGCCGGTGATTGTGGGTGAGTGGGGTGCTTTCCCAAGTAAAGATTTTACCAATAAGTTGATTGACCATATGAATGGCATACTGGAAAAATATTTGTGGAGTTCAGCATACTGGCAGTATCTTCCCGGAATGGAAAAGGATTCCAATTATGCTGCGCTGAGACGCGCTTACCCGGCAAGAATTGACGGAGAAATAAAGTCTTACCATTATGACAGGTTAAAGCGGGAGTTTTCTGTTACATGGAAAGGGAAAGAACTTTTGTGCTATGTTCCTTTTGTTGAATTTGAAGTGTCGGGAAAGACGGAAATTCGTGTTAATATTGTACAGAAAATGAAAAAGGGCATGTGGCTGACAATGGTTACGGATGGAAAAAAGGAGGAATCAATAGTGATACAAGCATCAGAATAAGAAGTCTTTGCAGAACCGGGTATGCTGCAAGTCTAACATGGGCATAGAAATATTTTATCTAATATGCGGACTTATGTAATTAAAAGATTTAGGAATAAAGCGAAGCAGGAATATATTTTAATGCACAAACGATAAAAGGGAACTGGCAGAGACAGGCTGGTTCCCTTGTTTCATATCGGTGTGGGTAGGCGGAAAATAAGGCCGGTTACTGGCCGGAGGAATTGCTGGAGGTCTGCGACGCTTTTGAGATGTATGTGATGGACGAATTGTACAACGGCTGGTATATTCCGAAGATGTACCACGACAGTGCGCGGTATTTTCATGATATATGGAAAGACAGCGTCAGGGCAATGGTGGAAAAGGACAGAGACTACACCTGCGTTATTATGTATTCTATCGGCAATGAAGTCGCGGAACCTGCGTCAGAAAAAGGAATACAGACCGGGATACGGTTGGTGGAGGCGATTAAGAAGCTGGACGGGAAACGCCCTGTCACCTGCTGGATAAATATCATGCTGATGAAATGGAATGCTGCTTTTACAGAAAAGAGAGAATATAACAGGGAGTATCTGCCCGAATGCGTGAGAAAGGATGAAGGAGGTTCGGCATTTTTTAACGCAATGATGCTAAGCTGGGAGCCGCCATGGGTATTTTTGTAAAAGGAAAAAAGTCCGACAGGTTGGTATCAGGACTTGCCGACTTCCTTGATAGCGTAGGAGATAACTATGGCGAATACCGTTATGACGAAGAAGGGAAGGTAAATCCGGACAGGATTTGATTATATCGGCGAAGCGGATATCAGGCAATAGCAGTATCAAAATAAGAAAGGGCTGTCGTTATTATATGGTGTGGGTACAATCGACGTTACAGGGAAACCGGATACGCAGATTCAGATCATGATAAAGGGAAAAGTATGGTTAAAATAAGGACAGCCTTAGACGGTGACCTGATTGGGCGGATATGCGTGAAAGCTTCAGAAGAATGGCATTTATCTTATCATCCCTAAAAAATCTGGTTGCACTGAACGGTATTCAGGCACTCTATTTTACCTATATTGGAGAGGGAAACATGGACTTTTTGCGGTTTGAATTATTGTAAGCGTGATAGGGTTATGCTGGTTGTTTATAAATTTGGGACATTTTTACAAATTGATAATTTGCAGGATGGAATTATTTGGGTTGTAAATGGGTAGTAAAACAACGTATAAATTCTATTTGTGCAAGGGTAATTTGAGGTTTTAATCTCTATGCCCATGTACTTGTTATGGTAGTGACAAGTACAGCGAAAGTTTTAAAGGGATAGAATATTAGAAAGTATGAAAAAACAAAAATAGGTTTGGATAACATAGTTGATGTGGTGTGATATTACATAGTTATCCTACAGATATGCAGGATAGTCAATGAATTTCATATCCTTTATACTATAAATTACAGGTGTAGATGCCTATGATGACATATGATCCGTTTTGGAGGATGATGGACGAAAGAAGGATATCCACATACAGCCTTGAAGTTGACTATGGCTTAAACAAAGCCTTCATCCATCGTTTAAAACACAATAAAAACATGAACCTATCATCTATTGACTACATCTGCGAGATATTTTGTTGCTCGGTAGAGGATGTGGTGGTACACATTAGAAATGATTGTTGTGCCGGTGAAGGCTGTTTTCTGAAAGTGGGAGAAAGGTAGAATAGGTCAGCAGGACATAAGGATTGTAACAAGTGGCAGATTCCAACAGGTGGCTGCCTCTGTTTTTATGCAATGGTATGGAAGGTATCTAAGTATTGGTACATAGGGATTAGATAGAAAATAAATACTAGGAAAGGGAGGTGAAAAGCAGGAAAGGCGATGGCAAAATATTTCTGGGGGAATCAAAAAATAAATGAAACATTTTTCATGCGGAACATACTATGACAGGATTGGAGGAAATGTCAGGAGGATACGGATGGAAAAAGGGCTGACGCAGGAGAAGCTGGCTGAGAAGACGGAGCTTTCCCTGACAGTAATCCAGAAAGTAGAGACAGGGCAGGGCGGGTCAAGGCTTGAAACGCTGATCCGGATAGCGCTTGCTCTTGGGGTTTCCCTTGATGTTCTTGTGGATTTCGGCATGAAGGGAGAAAAGCACAGTTTTTGGCAGGAGGCAGTATGTCTGCTGTTTCATGATAAAACGGTCAGCGAGGTTAAGTATGCCATAGCAGTAATGGATTCCATATTTAAGTATAAGGATGAATTCCTAGATTAAATTGATGGTGCCATGGCAGGTTACACAGGGCGGAAAGCGTTATCTGTTTTATGACCGGCTGGTTATTGCGGGAAAGAAAATTTAGATTAAATGAGAGGCATTCAAGGAAAGGAAAAATCTTTGGGTGCCTTTTATTTTGTATTATTTTGTCATACTATTACAGAACTTGTAGACAGATAAACCAATACCCACAAAGATGGGTAAGGATTGGCGAAAATACCCACTTTTGTGAGTAAAAAAATTTTCAATAATGTTTTATGCTTATTACAGGCTTTCCGCCTGAATGTAGGAAACTTGACAACTGAATATCAGTATGCAGCGGCTTTAAGAGGTTTTCCCTTGAATAAGTTGCTCCGGACAATCAGCTTCGCCATGACCTGCCTGCCCTGTAAAGGGTAAAACGAAGGACCATAACAGGAGAAGGAAGGCAGCAAGCGGCATCCGGTGCGGGGCTTCCCATGGCAGGAAGTCCTAAGGGGAGCCATAATGATACTTCTGCCCAGTGAGGGTAGCCGGAACAGCACGCCGGAGGACGGACAGGGAGAAGGAAGAGTTCCCTGCTTCGGACTATGAAGCGGATTAGCCATCCCGCCCTGCATACTCCCTGCCAGTAGGGGGCTGGGTAAATGAAAATCCCGTTAAGGGTACTGGCATTTTTATTGAGATAGAAAGTTACAGAGGGTAAAAGTGATTTTTACTGCAAATTATTGTAGCCATTCCATGGAAGGGCATAAACCACAGAAATTTATGTTTTTCCATGGGCTGGCTGGAAGGAGGTGGTGTGGAAAAAATTTATGCAGATATGGCATGCCGTAGATCAGGCATGCTGCAGGCACAGGGGCTTTGCCCCTGAAACCATGTGCAGGGTATTCCGGGGGAACACAAGCCCCGGTCTGCATCCTGCCGGAAACAAAAATAAAACGAAAGGAAGAAAAGAATGGGAAGAAAAAGAAGATTTTCAAAGCTCATCCTGTTTGCCGCCATGGTGTCCACCATTGGCGCAGGGGTATTCGGGAGCGTTCCCCTGCCGGTAAAGGCGGCGGAGGAAACAGAAACTTACACGGTCACTTTTGAGCCCAATGAAGGAACCTGTGAGACGGAAAGTATTTCCGTGCCCAAGGGGCAGAGTATCATCCTGCCGGATGGCTTTTATGAGGGGCATTACCTTGAAAGCTGGATAGAAGTGGTCGTGGAGGGAAACGTACATACCTTTTTGTCTGTAGGGAGGCCCGGATGGGAGTACACACCGGAGCGCGACCTGTGGCTTTATGCTAACTGGAAGCCTAATCAGGAGCAGGATATTACAGCCAATTATGAGGCAAAGATCGGGGATACCGGCTATGAGGAACTGCAAGAAGCCTTTGCCAATGCACAGGCTGGCGATACCATCACAGTCCTTAGAGACTGCCGGGTATCAGCTACACTTGAAGTCACTGCTGATAACATCACCTTGAAAAGCGAAGATGCAGGGAATCCGGTAACAATCAGCCGGGAAGATGATTTTGCAGGGAAGAGCTACGGTATGAATACCGATACCGTCCTGCTTGCAGTAAATGGTGGGAGCCTTGCCACACAGGATATCATTTTTGACGGCGGCGCTGTGCTGGACGGGGATTTTAATAACTCCGGCAAAACATGGAACAGCCCCCTTATCTACGTGGACGGCTCTTACGCCATGGGAAGCGGAACCGTCTTACAGAATAATTACAACACGGATGGAGATGAAGGCACCGGAAGCGGCAGGACGCTCCACACAGCCGGGGCTTTACATATCAGTCCGAATGGAAGCCTTACCATGGATGGCGGAATAATCCAGAACTGTTACACAGCCGGGGCTGGCGGCGGCATCCAGTCAGGGCAGGATTCCCAGGTGGCAGCCACAGGCGGTATCATCAGGAACTGCCATGCAACATGGGGCGGCGGGGCAGACCTCCGGGGAAGCGCTGAACTTTCAAACATGACTTTCACAGGAAATGAAGCAGGTTCGTCA
Source organism: uncultured Lachnospiraceae bacterium (assembly GCA_910578555.1). Classification (GTDB taxonomy): domain Bacteria; phylum Bacillota; class Clostridia; order Lachnospirales; family Lachnospiraceae; genus UBA3282. Next base: position 37,449 of record CAJTPS010000025.1, on the reverse strand, counting down.
GGCGGCGGCATCTCCAGCAGCGCATCCCTGACGGTAACGGACTGTCTGGTGGAGGGCAACCGCTCCGCTTATGACGGCGGAGGGATTTATACCGGCACAGGACATCTGGCGCATATCACCGGATGCACCATTACCGGAAACAAAGCCCCAAGGGGCAGTGCAATCCAGACCACCCAAGGTGATGGGGAGCTTCCGCTTGTCATCCGCAATTGTACGATTACAGGAAACCGTTCAGGGGAAAAAATCCATGCAGGCGGCACGATCTGTTACATGAATGAGACTGGAATCATCTTATCCGGGAATATCGTCATGGAAGATAACCTTGCAGTGGGCGTGGAGCCCTGTGACATTCATTATTTTTACAACACAGGCGCATCTATTCTTTTAGATGAAGATTTTGAAAGTAATTCTACTTTTGTGCTTGGCGGATATGACACCATCAAGCCGGGCAGGGTGCTGGTTGACGGCACGCTGTACCATAAGGACGCAAGCACAGAGCAGTTTGTATGGCACACCCAGAATTATTGTACAGAAAAGAGAGGCGAGAACCTTTACCTTGCGGAAGTGCCGGAGACTTACTTTATCGGGTATGATGCCAACAATAAAGATACAGGGCTGACGAAATCCTATATCGACCCGAACCGCTATACCAGTAAGGATACCGTAGTCATTCTTGATGAGGCTGGCGTTTACCCATATCTGGGAAGCCTTGAAAAGGCGGGATATGATTTCGCCGGCTGGAATACGAAAAAGGACGGCACCGGAACGGATTATGTTGGAGGGGAAGAGATCAACCTGACAGCGAATACCTGCCTCTATGCGAAATGGGTGGCAAAAGAGCCTGTTACCATCACTTTTATTTATAATGATGGGAAAATCGGTACTGACAGTACAAAGGCGGTTCCGGACTTGGAATTTACCTTCCCGGAGGCATCCAGAAAAGGCTATACCCTGAAAGGCTGGTATGAGGACGAAAATCTGACAGTCCTTGCCGGGAATGGCGGCGAGACACATACCGTTCCGCAGGAAGATACCTTTTATTATGCCGCATGGGAAAAGACGGAGGCGACCGTTACTTTTGACGCGGACGGCGGTAAGATGGATGGCGGGGAGATTACCGCAAAGATAGGAGATACCATCACGCTTCCGGGCTGTACGAAGGAAGGTTGTGAATTTACCGGCTGGTATGATGGGGATACCTGTATCGGACAGGCCGGGGAAGAATACACTGTTTCTGATGACGTGGCACTGAAAGCGCATTATGAGGAAAAAACAGCGGATATCTGTATAATCACTTTTGATGCGGACGGTGGAAAGATGGAAGGTGGAAATATCACTGCCAAAGCTGGGGATACCATTACGCTTCCGGCTTGCACGAAGGAAAATTATAAATTTACCGGCTGGTATGATGGAGATACCCGTATCGGAAAAGCAGGAGAGGAATACACTGTCTCTGCTGATGTTACCCTGAAAGCACACTATGAAAAGGAAGAAGGGGAAGCGGTCATCTGTACCGTTACTTTTGACGCAGACGGCGGCGAGACCGTGCGGAAGAGCCTTAAGGCGGAAAAGGGAAGTGCAGTTATTCTCCCACTGTGCAGTAAGGCAGGCCATGAGTTTCTTGGATGGTTTTTAGCTTCTGATGATAACATTTGTGCTGGACAGGCTGGCGAAGAATTTACCGTACAGGGAGATATTGTCTTAAAGGCACATTTTGAGAAAAAGGAAGCAGTGAAGGTTACAATCACTTTTGACACAGACAGCGGGAAAGCAGTAAAGCCCATCAAGGCAGAAAAAGGCGATATGATCCGGCTCCCGAAAACGGAAAAAGAAGGTTACAGCTTCCTTGGCTGGTACACAGAGAAAGACGGCGGCATCCTTCTTGGAATTCCCGGAAGCGAGATGAAAGCGGTTAAGGATATGACAGCTTACGCTCTCTGGGAAAAGGAATCAGAGAAAGATTCTGAGAATGACGTTGATCCCGAAACCTGTAAAGTGGTTTTCCATGCCGGAAAGGGAACAATCAAGGTAAAAGAGCTTACCATTATTAAGGACGGAAGCCTTTACCTCCCCATGCCGGAGCGTAAGGGATATGATTTCACCGGCTGGTATCTGGATGATGACCTGACGCAGTTCGCAGGGGCATACCATGATATATATCGTATTACAAAAGACACAGATTTCTATGCAAAGTGGGAGAAGTCAAAGGGAAACAGTGGTAATGATGAAGATTCAGGCAACAGCGGAAATACAGGAGATGAAAACGGCAATGGAAATGGGGACAATACACAGGATGGCGGTAATTCTCATGAAACCTTTAATACTTACACCATTAAATATGACGCCAACGGCGGCAAAACAAAGAATGCATCCGTTAAGGTAGTAAAAGGTGGCAGTGTGAAGCTCCCCGGCGCAGAATGTGAGGGGTATACCTTCAAAGGCTGGTACACGGACAGGCAGGTATTTATCGGAACAGAGGGGGAGGCTTATAAACCCGGCAGGAGCATCAGCCTCTATGCAAGGTGGGGAAAGGCAGAGAAAGATAATAAGGACGGTCAGGATAATAACAATACAGGGAACACCAACGATAAAGACAATAAAAATACTTTGGACAAAAATCAGAATACAGGCGGCACTGTCTCCGGCAATTCGGCAGGCAGCCCTTCAGATAAAAATAAAGATACCGACACGGCTACAAAAACGGAAGGAGGAAACGGGAATGATGGGAAAGGAACAGAACCGGTCATCCAGACCGGCTATGCGTCACCTTTTGCCCTTCTTGCTGCCCTTGGGCTGTGCGGCGCTTTGCTTGCTGGCATGTCGGTGCTTGAAGGGAAGAAGAGCGGGAAAAGCTGTTTGTAGCGGATGTGCATTATGACGATACATAATGCTGTACGGGATACATCCGGATGACGGGAGACGGTAAATTCTGGGCAGAAAGGAGCGTAACTATCGGAAACTATTCTATCATTTACGCCGATCCCCCATGGCGGTACGCCCGGAAGGGCATGCAGGGTGCAGCAGAACGGCACTACCCCACAATGACGGTTGACGAGTTGTGTGCGCTCCCGGTGGCAGAACTTGCCGCCCGGGACAGCGCACTTTTTCTGTGGGCTACATTCCCCAAACTAACCGAGGCTTTGCAGCTTATTAAAGAATGGGGGTTTACTTATAAAAGCGTGGCTTTTGTGTGGCTGAAAAAGAACAAAAAAGCGGACAGCTGGTTTTACGGGCTGGGCTTCTGGACAAGGGGGAATGCAGAAATCTGCCTGCTGGCTACCAGGGGGCACCCCAAACGGCAGGCGGCAAATATCCATCAGTTTATCATTTCCCCTATAGAGGCCCACAGCAAAAAGCCGGATGAGGCACGGGAAAAGATTATTGCCCTCATGGGCGACCTGCCCCGTGTGGAGCTGTTCGCAAGGCAGACACCGCCCGGCTGGGATGTGTGGGGAAATGAAGTTGAAGGTACGCTCCAGGGCTTTGGGGCAAAGTGCCCCGGAGCGGACGGGGCTGGAAAAAGGAGGGACAGGGATAGATATTAACCGGATATACTGCATGGACTGTATGGAGCTTATGGGGCGTATGCCGGACAATTCCGTGTCCATGATACTGACCGACCCGCCCTACGGGATTGCCTACCAGAATCATTTTACAAGGAAGAAGCATCCGGTGCTGGAAGGTGACGATGGCAGTGATTACAGGAAGTTTGCGGAAGAAAGCTACCGCATTCTGGAAGAAAATACCCATGCCTATTTCTTTACCCGGTTTGACTGCTACCCATACCATTACCAGTGCCTTGCGGAAGCCGGATTTACCATCAAAAACTGCATGGTGGTGGAAAAGGCAAACGTGGGCGGGATTGGAGATTTGGCAGGAAGCTATGCGAACAATGCGGAGTGGGTCATCTTCTGCCAGAAGGGCAGGCGTGTTTTCAGCCATACTATGCTGCTGCCGAACCGGAAGAAGGAAGGAGTGAGTTACCATGCAGGGAGGGAGCGGAGCAGGAAATATAAGACGAGGTTCAACGCCTGCTGGTTCGGCCCGGAATACCCAAAGGCAACCTACAATTCCGCATGGCAGAAGCAGAACGGGATATACCATCCAACCATAAAGAACGTGGAATTCCTTTCATGGCTGGTACAGATATCCAGTGATCCGCAGGAACTTGTTTTTGACGGGTTCATGGGAACAGGCAGCACAGCCCTTGCGGCAATCCGGACAGGGAGGAACTACCTTGGTGCGGAGATAGACAGGGAATATTTTGAGACGGCACAAAGAAGGATAGGGAGCCTAGGGCTGCCCTGTCCTGACTGAAAGGGGATGCAGCCGGGGAAATGGCTGCATCCCCTGAATAATTAAAGCGATTTCAAAGAAAGGCGCAGCATGGAAAAAATAAAAAGATTTACAGACTGGCTTGGGGAGAAGCTTTTCCCTGACCTGCCGGAAAAGAAAAGACAGCGGATCGCTGCACAGATCATTGTGGGTATTTCCCTTGCGCTCATCTGTATGGTGGGGATGGGAATCTTCCGCTATAGGGCAGTGAAGCAGCTTGAAAAATATCAGGCGATAGCGGATACCTACGCACAGCTTGATACTATTTTAGAAGAGGAAAGGGAGAAATCACAGAAAGAAGCGGCGGCAGAGCTGGAAGAGCTTTTCTCTGAAATAGAAGCAGATGCGGAGCGGTACAGGCAGGAGTATGAAGCGGAGATGCGGGAGCTGGGATTGGAAGCCTACGATTGGGATGCTTTATGCAGTGAAAATGAGGATATCAAAGGCTGGCTCTGCATCCATGATACCTTGATCAATTTCCCGGTAGTGGGAACGGATGACAACGCCTTTTATCTCTCCCATGATTTCTCCGGGAATAAGGATAAAGCCGGGTGCCCGTTCATGGATAAGGATACGCAGATATGGGATTTTAACCGTGTCATTTACGGACACAACATGGGTGCAGGATCAGAAGCCATGTTTTCCACCCTGCTTAAGTATGAGCAGGAAGATTATTTCAGGGAGCATCCGGTTATTTACTTCACGGATGCCTATGGAAGTGCCGCCGCCTATCAGGTGATGGCGGTGGTCAAGTACAGCATAAACGATTTGGAGGAATGGGATTTCCGTATTAAAAACCATGCCGATATGGAGAGTTACAACGCATGGATGGAGCAACTGCAGGGAAGGGCGTTATATTATGAAGAACCCGACCATGCGCCCACCAGCATTATTACACTTGCCACCTGTGACAGGAGAGTGCATGGGAAAAATGGGAGGTTCCTTGTGATAGCGGGAAATATGCGGGAAGGACGGTGACAGAATGAAGAAAACGAAAGAAAGGGAGACAGACCGGCTCCTTTCAGTGGATGCAGAAAAGCTGGCGGCCATGCTCTCATGCGGGCAGTCTACCGCCAGAAAGATTGGCGAGGAAGCAGGGGCTAAAATTGTGATCGGGAGAAGGGTATTGTACAGTGTCGGCAAGATAGAAAAATATATTGAGAAAATAGCAGAATAATATTGTCTGAAAGTGAATTTGACTGTTAAAGAAAAAGGAAAACAGAAGGGACTAAAAGAATCATCATGGAGAGTGCATTGCCTGTAAATGCCTGAAAATATCAGTGTTTTACGAAGTATAAATTATTAGCTTTTTGATTGGAAAAAGCTAATAAAATAACGCAGAATAATTGTAAAACCAGTCGAAAAATGATATAATACCATCATAAGTAAGGCAATGCACAATAACCCATGACAAGGAGGTAGTGAGCAGAAAGCACCCATAAAAAGGCGGTATATCTGCCCTGTGGGAAGGAAAGGATGAGGAGAATATGGCGAGAAAGGACAGCAGAGGCAGGAACTTAAGGACCGGGGAGCGGCAGAGGGAGAATGGCCTTTATGAATATCGTTACAATGACCCCGTTACAGGGAAAAGGGATTCCGTATATCATGAGGATTTGGCAGGACTGAGGGAGATGGAGAAGGATATCCAGAGAAAGCTGGACGACGGAATCCAGACAAATGCAGAAGTAAGGAAAGTAGACGTAAATACATTGTTTGAACGGTACATAGAGGCAAGGAAGCTGGCAGACCAGACGAGGGAGAATTATATCCGGATGTGGAACTGCCATGTAAAAGGTGAGATTGGCAGGATGAAGGTGGTGGAAGTGAGGCCTTCCCATGTGAAGCTGTTTTATGCAAGGCTCTCCAAAGCAGATTATTCCAGAAGCACCATCAAACTGCTCCACGATATGCTCTATCCGGCTTTTGAGATGGCGGTGGATGACGATATCATCAGGAAAAATCCCTGCAAGATGGCGCTCCGGGATTTCGGAAGAGATCCACAGGCACGGGAGGCAATTACCAATGAACAGCAGGAGAAGCTCCTTGCCTTTGTACGTGACAGCAATGTTTATAATGTATATTTCCCAATGCTGGTGATTATGATCGGAACAGCCTGCAGGTGCGGTGAAATCATAGGTCTCACATGGTCTGACATTGACATGAAGAATAAGCAGGTCAGCATCACCCACCAGCTTATCTACAAAAATCTGGGAGATGGGAGCAGGCTCTGTGTCACAACCCCTAAAACCGAAGCTGGCATAAGGGATATCCCCATGACAGCCAGTGTCAGAAAGGCTTTTGAGAAGCAGCGGGAATATCAGTTCATGATGGGGATAGACAGGGATTATGAAGTAGATGGTATGAAAGGCTTTATTTTCACCAGCAAGAACGGCCGCCCCTTACAGCCCAGCGCGGTCAACAACGTGCTTTATAATATTGTAGATGCTTACAATAAGCAGGAAGCGGCGAAAGCAAAGAAAGAACACCGTAAGCCGGAGATGATGCCGAGGATATCAGCCCATATTTTAAGGCACACCGGCTGCACCAGAATGGCGGAGCGCGGGATGGACGTAAAGGTTTTACAGTACATCATGGGACATGCAAACATAGCGGTCACGATGGAAGTTTATAATCATATCACAGAATATGCGAGAATAGAAAAAGAAATATTGAAGATGGAAGACCTGATGGTGGTATAAGCCACAAGACGGTATCTGATGAAAACAGATGCAGAACCGTACCCCAAATTTTTTCACAAATGGGGTATGAATGGGGTATAACACCCGTTATTCGGCATTTTACAGAAATTTTAGAACCCGCAAAGCCGCATAAATACTGGCTTTGCAAAAATTTACTGAAAATATTAGCACTCATCTCTTGACAGTGCTAACAATCCGCTGTATTGTGATAGTGTCAGTAGAACAGATGCAATAAAAAGACGCTGAATTGAATACAGTCAATGAATCATACAGGAATGGAGGGAGATTATGAACTTAACCAAATTTACCCAGAAATCAATACAATCGGTGGAACAGTGCGAGAAACTGGCATATGAATACGGTAATCAGGAGATTGAGCAGGAGCATCTGCTCTACAGTCTGCTCACCATTGATGACAGTCTGATCCTGAAATTAATCGAAAAAATGGAGATACAGAAAGAGTACTTCGTTAATCGTGTGGAGCAGGGACTGCGTAAGCGGACGAAGGTGCAGGGCGGGCAGATTTATATCGGACAGGACCTGAATAAAGTGCTGATCGGGGCGGAGGACGAAGCCAAAGCGCTGGGTGACGAGTATGTGTCCGTAGAACACTTATTCCTGGCGATGTTAAAGCACCCGAACAGGGAGATCAAGGAGATCTTCCGGGAGTTCGGCATTACGAAGGAACGTTTCCTGCAGGCTTTGTCTACGGTGCGGGGGAACCAGAGGGTAACTTCCGACAATCCGGAGGCGACTTATGACACGCTGGAGAAGTATGGACAGGATCTGGTGGAAAAAGCCAGAAGTCAGAAGCTTGACCCGGTCATCGGCAGAGACAATGAGATCCGAAACGTGATCCGTATCCTGTCCCGCAAAACAAAAAACAATCCGGTACTCATCGGTGAGCCCGGTGTCGGTAAAACCGCGGTGGCGGAAGGACTTGCGCAGCGTATCGTCAGAGGAGACGTGCCGGAAGGGCTCAAAGACAAGAAGATTTTTGCACTGGATATGGGCGCGCTGGTTGCCGGCGCGAAATACCGCGGCGAGTTCGAGGAACGGCTGAAAGCGGTGCTGGACGATGTGAAGAACAGCGACGGACAGATCATTCTTTTCATAGACGAGTTGCACACGATCGTGGGTGCGGGCAAGACGGACGGTGCCATGGACGCGGGCAATATGCTCAAACCGATGCTTGCCAGGGGCGAACTACACTGTATCGGCGCCACCACACTGGACGAGTACCGCCAGTATATCGAGAAGGATGCGGCCCTTGAGCGGCGTTTTCAGCCTGTCATGGTGGAGGAGCCGACGGTGGAAGACACGATTTCCATTTTGCGTGGATTAAAAGAGCGGTATGAGGTGTTCCATGGCGTGAAGATCATGGACAACGCGTTAGTCAGCGCCGCAGTGCTGTCCAACCGGTATATTTCCGACAGATTCCTGCCGGACAAGGCGATCGACCTGGTGGACGAGGCGTGTGCGCTGATTAAGACGGAACTGGATTCCATGCCTACGGAACTGGATGAACTGCAGCGTAAGGTTATGCAGTTAGAGATCGAAGAAACCGCGCTGAAAAAAGAGGACGATAATCTGAGCAGAGAACGTCTGGCCAATCTGCAAAGGGAACTGGCGGAATTAAAAGAAGAACTGAAAAACCGCATGGCGCAGTGGGAGAATGAGAAGGCTTCCGTGGAGAAGCTGTCTAGGATCCGTGAGGAGATCGACGAAGTCAACAGCCAGATTCAGGTCGCCCAGCGGGACGGGGATTATGAGAAAGCGGCGGAATTAAGTTACGGCAGGCTGCCGTCCTTAAAGCAGCAGCTGGAGATCGAGGAGGAAAAAGTCAGCAGGGAAGATTTATCGCTTGTGCATGAGAGTGTAAGCGATGAGGAGATTGCGAAGATCATTTCCAGATGGACGGGAATCCCGGTATCAAAGCTGACGGAGAGCGAGCGGAATAAGACGCTGCATCTGGACGACGAACTGCACAAGCGGGTGATCGGTCAGGACGAGGGCGTGACGAAGGTGACGGAAGCCATCATCCGTTCCAAGGCGGGTATTAAAGACCCGACGAAGCCGATCGGTTCCTTCTTATTCTTAGGCCCCACCGGTGTGGGTAAGACAGAGCTTGCCAAGGCGCTGGCGGCATCCCTGTTTGACGATGAGGCGAACATGGTTCGCATCGACATGAGTGAATATATGGAGAAGTACTCGGTTTCCAGGCTGATCGGGGCGCCTCCGGGATATGTGGGCTATGAGGAAGGCGGGCAGTTGACCGAAGCAGTCAGAAGAAAGCCGTACTCGGTAGTACTTTTTGATGAAATTGAAAAAGCACATCCGGACGTATTCAATGTACTTTTGCAGGTGCTGGACGACGGACGGATCACGGATTCTCAGGGCAGAACTGTGGATTTCAAGAATACGATTCTGATCATGACCTCAAACATCGGTGCAAATTACCTGCTGGACGGTATTGGTGCCAGTGGTGCGATTACGCCGGAGGCGGAAGAAATGGTCATGGGTGATCTGCGGAATCATTTCCGGCCGGAGTTTTTGAACAGACTGGACGAGACGATCCTCTTTAAGCCGCTCACCCGGGATAACATCGGGGGGATTATCCGGCTGATCATAGACGACCTGAACAGGCGGCTTGCGGATCGGGAACTGCAGATCGAACTGACGCCGGAGGCGGCACGGTTTATCATGGACAATGCTTACGACCCGGTTTACGGTGCAAGACCGTTAAAGAGATATATCCAGAAATATGTGGAAACCTTATCCGCGAAGCTGATTCTGGCAGATCAGGTGGCAGCGAAGGATACGATTCAGATTGTACTGCGCGGCGGACAACTGGCGGCGGTGCGGAAGTAGGAAAAACAAGAGAAAAGCCGGCAAAATAGAGGAAGAAGCCGGTAAAATAAGAAGAACCATAGAAAAACGAAAGAAAAAGAAAAGCAGGGGACAATTAAGAGAAAAGTAAGAGACGGGTGAAAGATAAGCAGGAGAGGATTCAGTAACAAAAGACGGGAGTTTTCTGTTGAGAGATTGACAGAAGAACTTCCGTCTGTTTTTTGTTTCATAGGAAAGTGCCTCCTATGAAACAAAGGGGATGCGCAGCTTCGCGCGCGGAACTGTTGCCATAGTTTTTCTATTCATACTTCTGATTTACAGTAAAAGGCGTAAATGGTACACTATAAACGTACAATAGGAAGTATATAACAGCAGGAGGGGAATAACATGCGGTATCCTAAATTTTTACAGTCAGGCGGAAAGATTGCATTTGTGGCGCCATCTTGCGGATGCGCTACGGAGCCCTACAGGAGCGGATTCTTAAGGGCGCAGGATAATTGGCGAAAACAGGGTTTCTCTATGGAGTTCGGACCGAACTGCTATGCGGGAGACGGTGTCGGCATCAGCAGCACACCGGACAAGTGCGGTGCGGAACTGACGGAATATTACTGCAGGGAGACGAACGACTGTATCATATCCTGCGGCGGCGGAGAATTAATGTGTGAGATTTTGGATTATGTGGATTTTGACAGGATCAGGAAGGCAGCGCCCAAGTGGTATATGGGGTATTCGGACAACACGAACATGACCTTTCTGCTGGCAACGCTGTGCGATACGGCGTCTGTGTACGGACCGTGTGCCTCGTCTTTTGGCATGGAACCATGGCACAGGTCACTGGAAGATGCGATGGCGTTATTACAGGGGAAGCAGCTGACGATGACGGGCTATGACATGTGGGAGCGGGAGTCGTTAAAGGATGAGGAGCACCCGTACGCACCCTATAATCTTACAGAAACAACTGTTATTAAATATATTATGCCGGACGGAAGAACGAATATTGAGAGTCTGGCGGGGGGTACACAGCGTGCAGGGCAAGATGAGCGAGTGTGTGAGGGAGACGCACAATTAGATCAAGACTATGCCAATGCCGGCATGAATGCCGGCAAGTCGTTGCAGCCGCAGGGAGCGACGGATATAGAAATCAATTTTTCCGGCAGACTGCTTGGCGGCTGTGTCGACTGCATGGTTAATTTCCTGGGAACGAAATACGATAAAGTGACGGAGTTTACGGAGCGGTACAAAGAAGACGGGATTCTCTGGTTCCTGGAGGCGTGCGATCTGAACCTGATGAGCATCAGACGCGCCATGTGGCAGATGGATCACGCCGGATGGTTTAAGCACTGCAGCGGTTTCCTGATCGGACGGCCGCGTATTGGCATGGATGTGGAGGAATTTGGCATCGATCATTATCAGGCGGCATACGAGATGCTGCGGAAATATAACGTACCGGTTGTTATGGATGTGGATATCGGGCATTTGTCCCCGATGATACCCGTAATCTGTGGCAGCATGGGACGCGTAGTCAGCGACGGACTTAAGTACCGCGTGGAGATGGAACTTCGATAATTTCTGTAAAAGAAGAATGCGGGGATAGATTCTCAAGAAATCGAAAGTTGAAATGAAAAAGAAAGGATAATTTACAATGCTTCCGAATGACCCTGTGATGTTACTCAGTTTTATTAATCTGAAGCTGCGCGATTATTATGACAGTCTGGATGCACTCTGTGATGATCTGGATGCAGACCGCAAAGCGATAGAGGATAAACTGTCCGGTATAGATTATCATTACGACAAGGAGAAAAATCAGTTTGTCTGAAGAAATAAAAATCACAATTGTTACCGATGACGAAAAATTGAATACGAAATCCGAGCCTCAAAATAAAGAGCACTTTATTGTGACGCACGATTTAACGGTGACAGTCATGTCAACTTTATTAAAAAACAATCTGATCAGCGGCAGCTTCTGCGGCGGGCGAGGGGATTGCGGACGGTGCAGGATACAGTTTCTGGCAGGCGCGACGATGCCGACACCGCTGGAAAGAAGCGTGATGGAGCCTGATGAGCTGCGCCAGGGATATCGGCTTGCATGTCTGGCAAGACCGAAAGACGATTGTGTCATAAAACTGGCGCTGATAGATGGTCCGAAAATGAATATTATAACCGAAATGATAGACGTGACGGAAAACTGTGACCAATGTGGTCAACGCAATACGCGGACTGAAAATCAGAGAGCGGACGTTATGAAATTTGCGGAAATACCGCAGGAGGAAGTCGTGGATCAGATAAACAATACGAATGATATTTTTTCAAACATAACAGATGATGTGAATGAGAAAGAACTGCTAATCGCGGTCGATCTGGGGACTACCACCATAGCGATGCAGCTTATGGAGATGGAGAACGGACAGGTTATTGATACCTATTGTGAGATGAATCCCCAGAGACGCTACGGGGCGGATGTGCTGTCGAGGATCAAGGCTTCCTGTGACGGCAGCAGAGAGGAACTGCAGCGTGTTGTTGTAGAAGTGCTGGAGCGCGGCGTTACGCAGTTTGAGAAATACCTTGCTGAGAGAGAGACAGCGGAGCGACTGTGGACAGAGGGGCAGACTACAACGACGAAGCAGCCGCGGACAGAGACATGGCCGAAAAAAGGCCCTCGGATTTGTGCTATGTGCATTGCGGGTAATACCACGATGGAGCATCTGCTGATGGGGCATGATGTATCATCTCTGGGCCATAGTCCTTTTACGCCGGTGGAGACGGGCCTGCAGGAGTACAGGCATCCGGCGTGGAATTTTAAGGTATGGCTTGTGCCGTGTATCAGCACTTTCGTAGGCGGTGACATTACAGCGGGACTCTATGCGCTGGGTATGCTTCCGGGGGTGCGCGGGGTTCAGAAGGAAAGTGAAGTGCACAGTGAAAGCGTGCTTCAGAACAGAAGACAGGTTCAGAGTGAAAGTGAAGCGCAGGATGAGAATCAAACACAAGCTGCCATGCTGATTGATTTAGGTACGAACGGCGAGATGGCGATCACAGACGGGACGCGCATGATCGTTACGGCTGCCGCGGCAGGTCCGGCTTTCGAGGGCGGTGCAGGCGCGGGCGTTGTGGGGAGTGATATGGTTGCGTGCACGGCGTCGCTTTTACGACGGGGGATTCTTGACGAGACAGGACTGCTCGCAGAACCTTATTTTACGACAGGGGTTACGGTAGGGAATCCGGCGGTGCGGCTCTGTAATAAGGACATTCGTGATCTGCAGATGGCTAAGGCGGCAGTGAGGGCCGGAGCAGAAATTTTGTGGCGACAGATGGGTGAACCCCGGATTGGACAGGTTTATCTGGCCGGAGGATTCGGATACTATCTCGATGTGGAAGCGGCTTTTGCGATCGGACTGTTGCCGGAAGCTGTGCGCGGCAGGGTCAGACCGGCAGGAAATACGTCGCTGGCTGGCGCTTTCCGAATCGGGTGTGATCTTTGCCGCAACAGAATCGACGGGCGGATACTGAACAGCCGGCTTTCTTCTATAGAAAGCATTAATCTGGCTGAGCAGGCAGAATTTGAGAGATTGTATCTAAGATATATGGATTTTGCCGGAGATTTCGTCGGCGGTTAATTGATCCGGTGCATGACCGGAGCTGAGCGCTATGTTAGTTACAATCCACACTCAATGTCACTATATAGAAGGGTTCAAAAGCATGTTTGTTATTGAATGTTTTGAAATCTCATGATAAACTTGCAATCAAAGCTGCCACAGCGGGCAATGAGGTCTTTGACCATTACGATATCTGCTTGATAATTTATACTTATATATAGCGAACTATAGTTGTATTAGACTTGCAGGTTATGCAGGAGGGGAGGATATAAATGAAATACAAAATTCTGCTGACGGGTAATAACGAATCGGTCATTGATGATTTTTTTGTGCAGATGGATGAGGCTTTTGAGGCGTTGACTACATCGCCGCGTTATGAAGATGTGATCAGGCATGCGGTCTATTTTGCGCCGGAGGTGTTTGTATACTGTCTTAGCAATGAGTCTCGGGATGATATTATTCAGATGGTGAGCGTCAAATCAAAGCTGAACAGGATGGGACAGATTCCGATGGTGATCATCGGTACGCAGGAGGACTGCGAGGAGTTTGAGGCGATCGCGGTCAATACGGCGGACCTTGCGCTGTACAGACCGGTGTCCGTGAGCACCATTCAGGAAAAGATCATCAGACTGTTAAAAGAACGCCGCTTTCAGGAGGCAGTGGATGTACAGGGTGCACAGGCGGCAGGGGGGACATCGGCGCCGGGCACAAGGGACAAAGTAAAGCATCCGGCGGCATCATCCGGCGGGAATGTCCAGCGCAGGCATGTGCTGGTGGTGGATGATAACACTATGATGCTGAAGACGATCAAAGATCATCTGCAGGGACAATATGACGTTGCAACGGCCATCAATGGTAAAGCCGCCTTGAAATTCCTTATGAAAAAGAAGACGGATCTGATCCTGCTGGACTATGAGATGCCGGGAGAAAACGGTGTTGCCGTTATGGAAAAGCTGCGTTCCATCAACGGGGCAAAGGATATACCGATTGTATTCATAACGGGCGTTACTGATGCGGATAAAATAAAAGAGGCGCTTGTTTTAAAGCCGCAGGGATATCTGATCAAGCCCATTGACCGTGACAAGCTGCTTGACAAGATTGCCAGAGTGCTGGACGAAACAGGAGCAGGAGAGCGTCAGTAGGACTGTCCGGATTTGAGCGTCTGTGGTGCGTAGGCATGAGGAATCGACAGGGAAATAGAGGGCAGCATATGGATATAGACAACAAAGTAAAATTGACAGATCTGATTGAAAAACAGGTCTTACAGAGGGTGCAGGATAGTTTTGCCCATATGACCGGCATGGCGGCGCTGATCACAGATGCGGACGGCGTGGCGGTAACCGAAGGATCTAATTTCTCCGAGTTCTGCGGCGTCTATACACGGGCTTCGGAGACAGGCGGTGCGCGCTGCAGGCAATGTGATAAAAAGGCTGTTTCGATGGCGCGGAAACAAGGCGGGGCAGTCACTTACTTGTGCCATGCGGGAATTATCAAGTATGCGGTGCCCATTATGGTGGAGAGCACGCTGGTGGGATGCTTTTTAGGCGGTCAGTTTCTCACACAGGAGCCGGATTATGATAAGATCAGGGAAATGGCAGCCCAGATCGGTGTGGATACAGGACAGTATATGGCTGCAGCCGGTAATCTGCCGGTCAGAGAACAGGGAACGATAGACAACTTCGTGGAATTTCTCTATATGATCGCCGATCTTTTGTCTGAAATGGCATATAACAAGTACCTTGTCTATCAGGTCAAAGAAAATATGAGATCCAATCTGAATAAGGTCTATCAGGCATATGAAGAGCTTGAGCAGTCAGAAAATATGAAGTCAGATTTTCTGGCCAATATGAGCCATGAGATCAGGACGCCCATGAATGCGGTGATCGGTATGGCGGAAATGGCGCTCAGGGAAGAACTGACCCCTGTGGCAAGGGATTATATTAAGCAAATCAGGATCGCGGGGAGGTCGCTCCTCGCGATTATTAATGATATTCTGGATTTCTCCAAAATAGAATCCGGCAGGATGGATATTAATGAGGTGATTTATGAGCCGATGTCCATGATCTATGATGTGGCGAACATTATCATGACAAGGCTTAAAAATAAGGATGTGGAGCTGATCCTTGATGTTGCGCCGAATCTGCCTAACAAGCTGTGGGGAGATAATATCAGGATCAAGCAGGTGCTTGTGAACCTGGCCAATAATGCGGCCAAGTTTACAAGTCAGGGCAGGATCGTCATGAAAATGGACTGCACCAAGCTGACGCCTGATGAGATCAGCCTGCAGATCAGCGTGGAGGACACCGGAATCGGCATTAAAAAGGAAGATGTTGATAAGCTTTTTCAGTCCTTCAGCCAGGTAGACAGTAAGAGAAACCGTAATATCGAGGGCACGGGGCTGGGACTTGCAATCTCCAAAAATCTTCTTATGCTGATGAGCGGGAATATATGGGTGGAGAGCGTTTACGGCAAGGGGAGCAGATTTGCTTTTATGCTTCCCCAGAAGATTGCAGACGATACGCCGTGCATCGGTATCCGTGAACCGGAATCTGTTCTTGTTGCAGGACTGATTTTTAATTCTCATGTCAAAGAGAGTCTGTGTGCAGATGCGTCCAGGCTTGGTGTGGGTGATGTGCGGCTGTTAACTGAGCGGGAGCTGTGTGGCCTCCCGGAAGAAAAACGGGTGTTTCTTTTTATAGAAAGATGCCTTTTTTCGGATAGGGTCGAAACCTTTGTGCGGGAGAATCCGCAGGTTACTTCCGTTCTTATCATAGATTTTTATGATAATGCGGATTATCACATCGGGAATCTTCTGGTGATGAAAAAACCGCTTTTTTCCTTGAATATAGCGATGATACTGAACGGGGAGGAGTGGCATCTGGATCATGATACGGATGAAAAGCAGTTTGACTTTAT
Organism: uncultured Lachnospiraceae bacterium; assembly: GCA_910578555.1. GTDB lineage: Bacteria > Bacillota > Clostridia > Lachnospirales > Lachnospiraceae > UBA3282. The sequence continues at coordinate 21,056 of CAJTPS010000025.1, read as the reverse complement.
TGCACCCGATGCCGAGATCCTGATCGTGGACGATAACGCCGTGAATCTAACTGTAGCGGAGGGGCTTTTGGAGCCTCTGAAAATGAAAGTTGACACGGTGACGGGCGGCAAGGAGGCTATCGAAAAGATTTCAGAATTTCATTACGACATTATTTTCATGGATCATATGATGCCGGAGCTGGATGGCGTGGAGACGACGCGTATCATCAGGCGCTTTCATCCGGAGTATGATAATGTTCCGATCATAGCCCTTACGGCCAATGCCGTGGAGGGAACGAAGGATATGTTTATCAGAGAGGGCATGAATGATTTTGTGGCTAAGCCCATTGAGATGCGGATTCTGGCATCCAAGGTCAGGCAGTGGCTGCCGGATGAAAAGATCCAGATGGTCTACAATACGATGACTTCTGATAAAGGTACGAAAGAGACGAATTATCCGGAGGTTGCAGACCTTAATGTGAAATTCGCCATGGAGTCGCTGGGCAGCGAAGAACTGTTCCAGAAGGTTCTGAAGGTGTTTTACCGGAGCATTGGCAAAAAAGCCGGATTGATCAGGACGATGGAAGAGCAGGAAGACTGGAGGGGATTTACGATTGAAGTTCATGCCCTGAAGAATTCTGCGCGGCAGATCGGCGCTCTTTTGCTGGCGGATCAGGCAGAAGCATTGGAAAAAGCGGGCAATGCGCGGGATGGCGCTGTCATACACAGCCAGACGGATGATCTGCTGCAGCGGTATACCGGTTATTTAAAGACGCTGGAACCCTTTTGTCAGGATGATGAAGCGGACGATCGTGAAAAAGAGGATATTGCATACACATTGCTGCAAAGTTTTTTTGCAGAAATGAAAGATGCGGCGGAAGACCTTGACATGGATAAAATTGAGGACGTAATCCGCAAGATGGAGCGGTATCAGTATGCGGGCCGGCAGCAGGAACTGTTTCACAGGCTGCGGGAGGCGGCGGAAGAGATGGATGCAGATCTTTGCGAGGAGATCATTGAAAGCTGGGAAGGACTTGTGGAGGAGATGTAGTTTGAGCCTTTCGCAGACTTAATATCCTGCCGTCCGCAGCAGGGAGATTTTATATGTTTGTAGTATATATACGTTAAGGTTTTCTTAAGTTTTCTCCGGTTTTCCATTAAGCAATGGGTGTTATACTTTCAGTAACATCAAGAGGAACATTGCAGTGCAGCAGCAGGCAGGGATGACAGCTTAAAACTGAAACGAAACGGCTAAAGCTGTAATTGGAAAGTATGGGAAAAGGAGAAAAGATATGTGGACGAGAAAGGAATTAAAGCAAAGAGCGAAGGAAGCTCTGCAAAGAAATTATTGGAAGATCGTGCTGGTGTCGGTACTGGCGATAGTCTTAGGCGGCGGGCTCGGGTATTCTTCGGGGACCGCAGGACCGAGAAGCGTCAGCAGTGTAACTGCGGTTGAGACAGTACCGGTTGAAACAGTACCGGAGGTAACAACAGAGGACGGGGACAGCGGATGGACGGAAATGATCGTGACGGATGAAGCCGTTATACGGGCACAGGACGAGGAGTACTTCCTGCTCGACGAAATAGCACAGTCTTTAATCGATGCGTCCGAGGATATGGATAACACGATGCTGGCGGCGTATGTCGTTATGGTGCTGATCATAGGCGGTATCATTTTTCTGGTGGTTTTAGTCATTGTCGGTGCGGTCGCGGCGTTTTTATACAATCCCTTCCGTGTGGGGGTAGACCGTTTCATGTTGAAAAGTGTGGATGACAAGGCGGAGATCAAAGAGATTGCCTATGCGTTTGACCATTCCTATATCAATGTGGTAAAAACCATGTTTCATATGGATTTGAGAGTATTCCTGTGGGCGCTATTGTTTGTCATTCCCGGTATCTATAAGAAATATCAGTACCGTATGGTGCCTTATATTCTGGCGGAACGCCCGGATATGGGCTATAAAGAAGTTCTGCAGATGAGCAGGGACATGATGAACGGCGAGAAGTGGCATGCCTTTGTGCTGGATCTTTCCTTTATTCTCTGGCATATGCTGGGTGTAATAACATGTGGTATTGCAGAGGTTTTCTATGTGCATCCTTACATGGAGCTGACAGACGCTTCCTTGTACCGCAAACTTTACGAATTACATGAAAACACAAATCAGAAGACTTTACCGGATGGGGCTGTGTAGTGCAGAGCCGGGGATATGGTGGACTGGCATGCACAGGAACAGATTCGCATGTTATGGAAAGGCATGGTTATGAATATGGGATATAAGATTTTGATAGCGGACGATGAGGCGGAGATCCGGGATGTGCTTCGGCTGTATCTCGAAAAAGACGGCTATGCTGTCGTGGAAGCGGCGGACGGTGTGGAGGCTATGGAGCAGATCAGGAAAGAGCAGCCCGATCTGGTGATCCTTGATATTATGATGCCCGGTCTTGATGGATATCGGGTGTTACGAAATATAAGGGAAGACAATAATATACCGGTCATTATGCTGTCTGCCAAAGACACGGATGCGGATAAAATATTAGGGCTTGATCTGGGAGCGGACGACTACATTACGAAGCCGTTCGGACCGCTGGAGGCGGTGGCCAGAGTCAATTCCAACATACGCAGGTTCTATTCGCTGGGCGCCGGCGGCAGCACGCATAAGGAAGTGCATGAACTGACGGTGCAGGATCTGCGCCTGGATCTGGATGCCTGTCTGCTGTTCCGCGGCGGGGAGACGATCGAACTGACTTCAGTGGAATTTCGGATCATGAAACTCTTTATGCAGGAGCCGGGCAAGGTATTTACGAAACAGCAGATCTACGAGACAGGCTGGGACGACGAATATCTGGTATCCGATAATAATATTATGGTGTGCATATCTAAACTGCGGGCCAAGCTGGAATATAACGGCAGAGAGTACATCAAGACGATCAGAGGGCTCGGGTATCGGCTCAGCGTATAGCATGTGCGCGAAGCTGAGCCTGACCGAGGAGCCGGACGCAGGAATGAACGAAGCGCGCTCCTGTTACGGCATAACCGGCATGGGATGAGTAGCCACGCGGTATATGATAGAGGATGAAGGGAGCATAAGAACAGATGGAAGGTGGAAGCAGAACGGAGGATAAGAAATCCCTCAAATGGTTTCTGATTAAGAGATTCCTCATTGTTATGCTCCTTATTCTGATCAGCGAGGAACTAATCGGGTTACTATATGATAAGCTTGTTATTCCATGGGTTTCTCTGCTGCTGAGGAGTCAGCACATATCCGTCACATCAAGCGGCAGCCCTGTTGTCTCAATATTACAATTGTTATTATATATATTGGCTTCTTTTCTTCCGGATGGAATATCTGCTTACGTGCAGCTTATGATCAGCAGACATGCGGAGGGTTCCCTGCAGCTTGCCGTGGATGTTCCGGCAGCCGGGGAGCGGTGGGGCGTTTTGATCCGGCTCGTAGTTGTTGTGATGTTTCTGCTTCTGATTTTCATGAGTGTACTGCCTTATCTGATCGGCGCATTCTATTATTACCGTATAGTGACTAAGAAGGTCAATGAACTCATGGAGGCGGAGAAGGAGCAGCAGCTTGCTTATGACAGGCAGCGTAATCTGCTGCTGTCTGATATTGCCCATGACATCAAAACGCCGATCACGACACTGTGCAGTTACAGTAAGGCGCTCTCAGATGATGTGGTGCAGGGGGAGAAGCGGCAGGAGTATCTGGACGCCATCTACAATAAATCCATGCGGATGAGCGAATTGATCACGCTGCTGTTTGAGTATGTCAAGATGGACAGCAGCGGATTTGAACTGCACAGAGAGACCTGTGATCTGGGGGAGATTCTGCGGGAGACTGCAGCCGCGCTGTATACGGATTTTGAGGACCGCGGCATAGAGCTTCAGGTAGAAATTCCGGCCGGGCCGGTCTCCTGCAGTGTAGATAAGGTACAGATGGCGAGGGCCGTTACCAATCTTCTCACAAATGCCGTCCGGTATGGCAGAGAGGGCGGCCGGACGCTGGTGCGGCTGGCGGCCGGAAAGATCACGGTAGCGGATGATGGTATGGAGATCGACGCTGCGTTTGCGCAGCATATTTTTGAGCCCTTTACGAGAGGAGACAAGGCAAGAAGCACGAAGGGCGGCAGCGGGCTCGGACTGAGTATCGCGGCTAAGATCGTGGAGATGCACGGCGGAGAACTGAAACTGGACTGCGATTACGGGCAGGGGTATACGAAGGCGTTTCAGATTGTGTTGAAAATGGCAGAGACGTAAATCTATCGGGGGATGATTCTGCATGGTTCCCGATTCTGACATTCTAATTTGCTTCTGAAAATGTCTGGCGGCGCATATATAGTATAAATATCTGGTGCAATGGATGTGTAATGAGCAGACAGGAGAAAAAACGGGTACGACACAGCGTACATATCAAAAAAAGCGGGATGATGAAGGCGTTCATTCTCATAGCGGCAGCCCTGGTTCTCTATGTGCCGCTGTTTGCGGGCTATAAGGCAAGGGCAGTCGCGGCTGACAGTATGGCGGATGACCGGAAGATTGCGATTACTTTTGATGACGGACCGCATCCGTATTATACGGAGCAGCTTCTGGACGGACTGAAAGAGCGGGGTGTGAAAGCCACGTTTTTTGTGATGGGCAAACACGTGGAGGAGAACCCGGAACTGGTGGAGCGCATGTATAGTGAAGGGCATCTGATCGGCAATCACACTTACAGCCATATCCAGTTAAACAAGAGCAACGGGGATACCTTTAAGGAAGAACTGGTGAAAACCAGCGAACTGATTGAGGAACTGACCGGTCAGGAGGTACAGTATGTGCGGCCGCCTTACGGTTCGTGGGATAAGAAGTTCGAGAAAGAACTGAACATGTTTCCGGTACTGTGGACGATCGATCCGCTGGACTGGTGCAGTGACAACGTGGCTGTTATTGTACAGAAGGTCACTTCCAAGGCAAAAGAAAATTCGATTATTCTGCTGCATGATGAGTACAAGACGACGGTGACCGCTGCGCTGCAGATCATCGACGAACTGCAGAAAGAGGGGTACGAGTTCGTGACGGTGGACGAAATATTTTTTGATTAGTATAGCGAGTCATTCATATTTGTGGTATCAGACAAAAATTCCCTCACAATGTATGTTGTAAGGGAATTATGTATTAACGCAAAATTTGCAGGGCATCATTGCGGGAGTCTGCGCAGATCCACGGTAATCGCCGGACGGATGCCGAAGCCTTCCAGTCCGGCATTCTCCTGCCGGAGCAGTTCTTCGGTATAGCCGTTGTTCACCAGATAACACTTGGAAGAGGTTCCATCTACCGGTTCCCGGAGCCACCAGCAGCTTTCTTCCACATGAAAAGTATTGTAGTCGAGCAGCCACCAGCAGCTTTCGTCCTGCTCCGCGGCCGCATCCGTGGGGCAGGCGTATTTGCTGATGCCGGCTTCGTCAAACCACTGCAGTTCCTCCAGGGATAACAGGTATACGAGGTCTGTCGTGGTGATTGTGGCGGCGTCAAACAGGAAGTTACTCTTCGTGACATTCTCGGTTTCCGTGATTGCTGCCAGTTCCTCAGCCGTGAAATCATGCAGAAATCCGGCTTCCTTCTCGTAACCGTTCTTGTGCTCTGCCATGGCCGCGGCGTGCGGTGGCTGGTCCGTATAGGTTACGACCTCGCCGGTGGAGTTGAGCCATGTTCTGATATTGGAAGCACTCCAGATGTTATTGCCGCGTACCAGGATCTGCAAGTTCAGATCCGTGTCGGCTTCACTCTCCTGAGACCAGTAATCGACAGAATTGTACCAGTTGAACCGGCCGCCTTCAGGTGCGTCGTAGGCTTTCATCGTGAGAATATCCGCGGAAATCAGAACGGCGTGTTTCTTATCATCGGTGATCTTAAGGACGCGCCAGCTGATCGGTTCGCCGTTATAACTGCCGAACAGAATCGTATCGCCCGCGGCAATGGTATTTATTAATGAATTGCGACTGTTATGTATTGCGATAAAGGTTCCGGCAGCGGCCAGTACGGCAAGCAGCAGACCGCAGACCGCCATGGTTCTGCGCCGGTTTTTGACATGCCCGGTGGTTGTTGTATGTGCATCGGCATAGGACTGTTCACCGGCACAGGCCGGCTCTGCAGCGGCGGCTTTCTTCTGCAAGTCATCTGCGAATCGAAGAATATCGACGAAACTGTCGTCGCTTCTCGCATTGATCCACTGGTGGGTCATCAGGAAATATTCCATGGATTTGGTCAGCGTGACCTCCTCCAGCTTGTATACAAGAATCGGTATGCCTTTACTGACTGCCCGTTCTACTTCGCGAAGAACATGGGGCGAGTGGTTGGCGTTTTCCGACATCAGCAGAATCATAGCGACGGAGTGGTCGATCCCGTCAAGCAGCTCTTCAGCATACTCGCTGCCGGAACGGATATCCCGCGGTGCAATAAAACATTTGCTGCCGTGTCGTTCCAGCGTTTCGCATATATTGGCAGCGGCTTCGGCATCCGCTGAGGAGTGTGATATAAATATCTGCATAGTTATCTCCATTCCGAAGCGTTCCATGCAGAGTTTTTCGAAGGAATACTCTCAGGAACCGCTTCTGCTGTCTGCACTGTTGTGCGTATAGTATTTTATCATCTGACGGTTTTATTTTCAATGATGAAATCGGAAACTATAGGTTATGGTAGGTTATGGAGTAACAGTTCAGCCATGCACTATCCCGCGAGTAAAATCGCTCTGTATGCGATTTTGCAAGTTGTGCAAGCGCCAAAATGCGACTTTGGAGCATTTTGTGTGCATCAGACGTGACAGTGAAGCCGGAGGATGAACTGTTACGCTATGATGGAAGATAATTGTATTTGCGCTTGTATAAGGATAATGATAAAATATAAAAGATTAGTTTTTTTAGGAAGTATTTAGAAGAAGGCTGAATCGTTCTCAGAGGAGTGAGCGGCACACAGGGCTTCGGAATGAGGTAAAAATGGATTTATTTGAATATATGCGCAGTACAAATCAGGAGAAAGAGTCGCCGCTGGCGGCAAGACTGCGTCCATCTACGTTAGACGAGGTGGTGGGGCAGCAGCATATCATCGGTAAGGACAAGCTGCTTTACCGTGCCATTCAGGCGGACAAGCTCAGTTCCATCATATTCTACGGACCGCCCGGAACAGGGAAGACGACGCTCGCCAGGGTCATTGCCAATACGACCAGCGCCGAATTTACGCAGATCAATGCCACAGTCGCCGGCAAAAAAGACATGGAAGCGGTAGTGGAGAAAGCGAAGGACCTGCTGGGAATGTACGGCAGGAAGACGATTCTCTTTATTGATGAGATCCATCGGTTTAATAAGGGACAGCAGGATTATCTGCTGCCTTTCGTGGAGGATGGCACGGTCATTCTGATCGGCGCCACCACGGAGAATCCGTATTTTGAGGTGAACGGGGCGCTGATTTCCCGGTCGGTCATATTTGAATTACAACCGTTATCTGTAGAGGATATCAAAGCGCTGATTACGCGCGCGGTTTATGACAAGGATAAAGGGATGGGCGCTTACGATGCGGTGATCGATGAGGACGCCGTAGCGTTTCTGGCGGAACTGTCGGGCGGCGATGCAAGACATGCGCTGAACGCGGTAGAACTCGGTGTCATGACGACGAGCCGCAGTGAGGACGGCAAGATCCATGTGACACTTGCGGTGGCACAGGAATGCATTCAAAAACGGGTGTTACGGTATGATAAGACCGGGGATAACCATTATGACACGGTTTCAGCGTTTATCAAGAGTATGCGGGGGTCTGATCCCGATGCGGCGGTTTATTACCTGAGCCGTATGCTGTATGCGGGGGAGAGCGTGACGTTTATTGCGAGACGGATCATGATCTGTGCGTCGGAAGACGTGGGGAATGCGGATCCGATGGCGCTTAACGTAGCGGTCAGTGCGTCTCTGGCGGTGGAACGGGTCGGTATGCCGGAGGCGCAGATCATCCTCTCACAGGCGGCTTCTTATGTCGCGTGCGCGCCTAAGAGCAACGCAAGCTGTGAGGCGGTCTTCCAGGCAATGGAGACGGTAAAGCAGACAGGAAATCTGCCGATTCCGGCACATCTGCAGGATGCGCATTATAAGGGCGCGGCGAAGCTGGGGCACGGAACCGGTTACAAATATGCCCATGATTATCCGAATCATTATGTGGAACAGCAGTACCTGCCTTATGAATTGAACGGGAAAGAGTTCTATCAGCCTACGGGCAACGGCTATGAAGCCAGGATCAGAGAGCATATGAAACGAATAAAGGAAGAGGCGGCCCATGATGCCAGATAATGTTACACAGGATCAGAATACGAATACGGCAGTGGATGCCGGAAGCACCGCGATCCGGAAGAATCAGGAAACTGCGGGCAGCGGGAAATCTGCGGCGGCTCAAGCTGATGCCGACGGAACTGTGAACAGGGATCACAGTGCTGTGAAGAAAAAGAAGAAGCGCAGAAGACGTACCATTGATAAGGAAAAGGTGGCGGCCAATAAGCAGAAAGCCAGGGCGAAGAAACAGCGTATGAAGCGTCAGCTTAAGGAAGAGAAGGCACGGATTCGGGAACAGAGGCGCAAAGGCAGAGTTCTGGAGGAAGCTGTCAAGATGGAGGAAACCGTTACGGTGAACGAAGAGGGAGCCGTAGAGCGGACGATTACGGTGGAAGAGACGTACACCATCGAGGAGAAGCCGGAAGAACCGAAGGAGATCCGGTGCAGGCGCAGGAAGAAGGCGCTGGCGATCGCCGGCGCTGCCACGGCATTGCTGCTGCCTGCAGGCACAGGAGGCTTCTTCGGCATTCGCCATTATCTGATGAAACAGGCGCAGGAGAGCGCCGCCGTGGAGGCTATGGTACATATGGAGGCGGTAGAACTGGCCGAGTACAGCCTGACGCAGCACAGGAAAGACCATTTGAAAGAGAATGCGGGTAAGGATGCGGCTGAGGCCCTTGCGGATGCCGCCCGCTTTCTGATCGGCGGCGTACATAACAGACCGCCGCAGATTGAACTGACGGATGCCAATGCTTCTGATTTTATCACGATAGAAAGCTGTCTGATCAACACGGAGACCGGTAAGGTAGATGTGACGATGTCCGCGGAGGGACTTGCAGTCAGCGATGACGGTTACTATTATCTTTTTGAAGAAAAGACGTATGATACGGCGCTCGGAAGCGATGAGTACATTATCGAACAGCCGAAAGATGTGGATTTGACTTTCTCAGTCAATCTGAATTACAATAAGGCCAACTCCAGACTGTGTTCCAAATTTGTCGTAGCAGTGAAGAAGGACGGCGCCTTTATGCCCATCAGTCAGCCCGGCTATATTACAAATCCGGAGGCGATCGCGAAGTACAGTCCTTCATTCGGCAATACGATGTCGAAGAAGGGGCTGCTGGTTGATCCGGAGAAGTTACGGACGCCGGAGTTAGACGATCTGGGTGTAAAACATGCGGCATACAATATTCCGCTCAGCAGGATTCTGGGCAACACAAGCAATGCCTATTATCCGACGGTCTACTATACCTATAACGGCAGGAGCTACGCCTTCAACGGACAGATCATAGCGGAGTACGACTATATCTTTTCCACGCTGACGAATAAGGGGATTACGACGACGGCGATCATTCTTAATGATATCCATCCGGGGTATATGGAGCTGATTCATCCGAAAGCGCGTTCCGGCGGACATGCGCCTTATTATGCGTTCAATGCCACGGATGAGGCCGGGACGGAGTACATTGCGGCGATTGGATCATTTCTGGCGAACCGTTATTCCGGCAGCGGACATGGTAAAGTCATGAACTGGGTGATCGGCAACGAGATCAATGCCAGAAAAGAATGGAATTATATAGAATATATGGATACCGAGCAGTACGTGGATGAGTATGCGCGCGCATTCCGCATCTTCTATAATTCCATAGTCAGTGTGAACGGCAATGCAAGACTGTATATTTCGCTGGATCAGCAGTGGGGGAAGAGCCTTTATTCCAGTAACGGCTACAGTTCCAAAGAGATTCTGGACGAATTTAACAGAAATATCAGTGCGGGCGGCAATATCGACTGGGGCGTGGCATATCACCCGTACAACTATCCGCTGACCAGTGCCAAGGCATGGAGTACCAGCGGCAAGGCGGGCTCTTATGTGCTGGAGTCGGAGACGTCGCCGGTAATCACGATCAAGAATATCCATGTATTGACGGATTATCTGCAGAAAGAAGAGTACTTGACGGATTCCGGTGAAGTGCGGCATGTGATCTTAAGTGAGATGGGCTATACATCGTCCGCCGGACAGGATCTGCAGTCGGCTTCCTTTGTCTATGCGTATAAGGTCATTGAGGCCAACCGCTATATCGACAGTATGCTCTTTTCCAGACAGACGGATGCGTCCTCGGAGGTAGCGCAGGGGCTGGCGCTCGGCATTAACACGCTGGGCGGCGGACGCAAGTCGATCTATACGGCATTCAAGTATGTGGATACGGCGGAATCCGCCAAATATACGGATTTTGCCCTGCGTGTGATCGGCATCAGCAATTGGAACGAAGTGATCAGACAGCATTAGCGCCTTAGAACAGTTTTTTAACCAGATATTGATAGACATCCTGATTCCGGGTCTGCCAGTTGGCGCAGATCGCGGAAGCGGTGTCTTCGTCAGGGACGGACAGTGTGATTTCCACCATGGTCACGTCCTTTTCTTTTGCCTGCAGATGCGCCTCATATTCGCCCGAGACGGATTTATAGTAGTCGGACAGGACGGACACTTCGTTGCGCATTTCCAGTTTGTTTGCATCAAAAAAGCGGTCGATTTCTTCTTTGATCGAGGCATTGATCCTGTTCTCAAAGAAAGCAAGTGTCTCCCGTCCCTCGTCGGTGATGACCAGATGGGTGCGGTTGCGGCTCGCTCTGGCAGTCACCAGATCCGCCTCAATCAGTTCGGCGATCACCTGCTGGAGCGTCAGAAAGTTCGTATACTCCCGCTCCAGTATGAAATCCCCGACCTGCGATTTGGTCAGGGGAAAAGTGACACGGTTGAGCATATAGAGTACGATTAATTTGTAGAGTGTAAGCGGGTCCTGGGTCATGAGATACAGCCTTTCTGTAAAATATGTGATGTCAGGTAACAGTTCAGGCGTGGCAGTGAAGCCAAAGGCTGAACTGATACGATGTCAGAGCGGCGGTTACCGGTATAAGCGGCCCTGACAGGCGCCCTGCAGCTTCATGGTGCGGTGCAGCGTGTTGAGGACGCAGCGCTTATCCAGACTCCAGCGGGGGGCCAGCAGCAGATCGCGCGGTCCGTCACCGGTCAGCCGGTGTACGACGATATCCGGGTGCAGATGCTCCAGACAGTCGATGACAAGACCGGTGTAGGACTCCTGTGTGAGCGGCTGATAGCCGCCCCGTGCATAGAGTTCTGCCAGACCGGTGTCCTGCAGAACATAAAGCAGCTGCAGTTTGATGCCCCATACAGCTTGTCTGTTTAAATGCACTATGGTGGATAACATGTGTTCTTTTAATTCGCCCGGCAGTCCCAGAATCACATGGGTGATAACCGGTATGTGCGCTTTATGCAGCATGGAGACGCACGTGTCATAGACGGACAGCGGATAACCGCGCCGGATCAGGCCGGCGGTTTGTTCATGGATCGTCTGGAGTCCCAGTTCCACCCAGATAAATTTGTCCGGATATTCCGCCAGAAGACGGGTCAGCATGGTTACAATATCCCGGGAGACACAGTCAGGCCGGGTGGCAATGGAGATGCCTGCCACGGACGGCTCATCCAGTGCCTCCCGATAGAGTGCGTACAGGCGAGACACTGGACCGTAAGTGTTCGTGTAGGCCTGAAAGTACGCAATAAACCGGGTGCCGGTCTTCTTATGGTGGAAAAGCGATATGCCGGCGTTTAACTGTTCGCGCACGGAAGAATGCGCTACGGTTTTGACCGCATAATCTCCGCTGCCGCCGGCGCTGCAGAAGAGGCAGCCGTCCCGTCCGAGCGTGCCGTCGCGGTTGGGGCAGGTGAATCCTGCGTCAATCGCGATCTTATACAATTTTTCTCCGTAAGTGTTCTTAAGATAAGCATCCAGAGAGTAGTAAGGCTTGCCGTGCCATTCGACAGTCCGGCCGGTTCTTTGCACAGGTTGTTCCCGTATCATCGGGCTATCGTCTGATATGTGACTTGACTGCCTCGGCGACCACATCCGCCACCTTGGGATCAAAAGCCTCGGGCATGATGTTGTTCTCATTCAGCGCTTCGTCGGGAACCAGTCCGGCGATGGCGTGGGCAGCGGCCAGTTTCATCTCTTCCGTGATCTGTACGGCACGTCCTTCCAATGCGCCCTTAAAGATACCCGGAAAAGCAACGACATTGTTTACCTGATTCGGAAAATCGGACCGTCCCGTGCCCACCACTCTGGCACCTGCCGCTTTGGCCACGTCCGGCATGATCTCCGGTACCGGATTGGCCATTGCGAAAAGAATGGAATCCGGATTCATGGAAGATACCATATCGGCTGTTACGATATTGGGCGCGGAAACGCCTACGAAGATATCGGCGCCTGTCAGAGCGTCTGCGAGGGAACCGGATTCGTTGTTTGGATTGGTCACCGCTGACATTTTCTGCTGCATATCATTTAATCCTGCAGTGGATTTATTGATAATGCCGACCTTATCACACAGAACCACATTGATAAAACCGTAATTTAACAAAAGCTTCGTGATCGCAATACCGGCGCTTCCGGCGCCGTTTACGACTACTTTGCAGTTTTCTTTCTGCTTGCCTACGACCTTCAGGGCGTTAATGATGCCTGCCAGTACGACAATGGCGGTTCCGTGCTGGTCATCATGGAAAACAGGGATATCCAGAATCTTCTTCAGGCGTTCTTCGATCTCAAAACAGCGGGGCGCACTGATGTCTTCCAGATTAATGCCGCCGAAACCGGGTGCGAGATAAGTAACCGCCTTGATGATCTCCTCCGTATCCTGCGTGTCCAGACAGATCGGCACCGCATTGACGCCGCCGAACTCCTTGAACAGCACCGCCTTGCCCTCCATAACCGGCATAGCGGCGTAAGGACCGATATTGCCGAGACCAAGCACGGCGCTGCCGTCGGATACGACTGCCACGGTGTTGGATTTCCATGTATAGGTGTAGGCAGCTTCTTTATCCTGCGCGATCACCTTGCATGGTTCGGCGACACCGGGCGTGTAGGCGAGAGCCAGCGCCTCTCTTGTTTTGACGGGCATCTTGGACACGGTTTCCAGCTTGCCGTGCCATTCTTCGTGTAATGCAAGAGCTTTTTCGTTTGTTGTCATAGTGATTTCCTCGTTTCTTAAAAGATGATTTAATGCGCTGTAAATAAAACAAAATCCTGCTAAATCGTGATTTAATACATAAAAAAACGATTGTTTTAAAAAATAACGAGCCGTTTTGCGAGTTATGCAAACGCCAAAATGCGGCTTTGCTTTATAATATATAATATTTGACGGGGGACTGCAAGATTTTTGTAAGCGCCCCGAATAGCATATACTTTTATCAATTTGTAACAGTTCAGCCATGCCATTCATAAGTCACCAGAATATACATTTTGGCTAATTATATCACTAACTGACAGGTGACTTATTTCATGTCGGGCGTCCGCCCTATAGGATTGGATGTGCAATTTGTCCTTAGTGAGCAAGCTCCCATGTACAAATTGTACATTCAATTCTGCATGGCTGAACTGTTATATCAATTTTGCATGTTTATAAAAAAAAACTTTCTATTTTGAAAAATGTAGTGTATAATAAACGCATTGAAAGTGATAGATCATTTCGGACAGCACATCAGGCTATAAATCCCCGGACGAAAGAATGTATACGGAAGAATGTATATAGATGATTTATTAAAATACAGGAGGCATTTATGAGAGAAAAGTATGAATCGTTGGCGCTTGCCGATCTGAAGGCAATCGCAAAAGGAAGAGGAATCAAGGGTACTTCCACAATGAAGAAGGCCGAGATCGTAGAGGCTATGCTGGCGGAGGACGAAAAGGATAAGGCTGCAGGCAGGGAAGTTGCGGTTAAGTCTGTGGTTCCGTCTAAGAGAGAGGGCGGGGAAGAAGAGAAGTTTCCCTCAGAACTGGACAGCGGGATTACTGCCAGCGGCATTCTGGAGGTCATGAGCGACGGGTTCGGGTTTATCCGCTGTGAGAATTATCTGCCCGGCGAGAATGACGTCTATGTTGCGCCCAGCCAGATTCGACGTTTTGGTTTAAAAACAGGTGATATTTTAGAGGGCAATACGAGAGTTAAGACGCAGAATGAGAAGTTCAGTGCGCTTCTGTATGTGAAGTCGATCAACGGGTATCCGCCGGAAATCGCCATGCGCAGACCGAATTTCGAGAACCTGACGCCTATTTTCCCGAATGAGAGACTGAAACTGGAGACACCGGGAGCGTCCGCAGCCATGCGGATCATGGATCTGATCAGCCCGGTCGGCAAGGGACAGAGAGGCATGATCGTATCACCGCCCAAGGCAGGTAAGACTACTTTATTAAAAGCGGTTGCGAAATCCCTCACCAGAACAGCGCCCGATGCCCACCTGATCATTCTGCTGATCGATGAGCGTCCGGAGGAAGTGACGGATATTAAGGAAGCGATCGAAGGACCTAATGTGGAAGTTATCTATTCAACATTTGATGAGCTGCCGGAGCACCACAAGAGAGTATCGGAGATGGTGATTGAGCGTGCGAAGCGGCTGGTGGAGCATGGCAGAGACGTGGTGATCCTCTTGGACAGCATCACCCGTCTGACCAGAGCATACAACCTTGTGGTGCCGCCCAGCGGACGTACATTGTCCGGCGGTCTTGATCCGGCAGCGTTACATATGCCCAAGAGGATCTTCGGTGCTGCGCGTAATATGAGGGAGGGCGGTAGTCTGACGATTCTGGCTACGGCGCTTGTAGAGACGGGAAGCAAGATGGACGACGTTATTTATGAGGAATTTAAAGGAACCGGTAACATGGAGATGGTGCTGGATCGTAAATTATCCGAGAAGCGTGTGTTCCCGGCTATCGATATTCCGAAGTCCAGTACCAGACGAGAGGATCTGCTGCTGACGCCGGATGAACTGGAGGCGATCAACATTATCCGTAAGGCGTTAAACGGTATGAAGGCGGACGAGGCTGTGGAGAAGATCCTGGATATGTTTGCCAGAACGAAGAATAATTTCGAGGTTGTCAACATGGTCAAGAAGATGAAATTTCTTTAATAAAAGGCTTGCATAGCTGAAAGTCCTATGCTACAATATAAAAGCTGTCGGTTTGCGGCGGCATGGGATGAGAAAATAACGGCGGTAACGCCTGTTTACATTTTGAAAGCAGATGTAGAAAGGAGTACGGTAATAGAATGAAAGAAGGAATCCATCCTGAGTATTATCAGGCGACAGTAACATGTAACTGCGGTAACACATTCGTGACAGGTTCAACAAAACCCGAGATTCACGTGGAAGTTTGTTCCAAATGCCATTCATTCTACACAGGGCAGCAGAAAGCAGCACAGGCTCGTGGACGTATTGATAAGTTCAATAAGAAATACGGTGTGGAAAGCAAATAAGTTTTGTACAAAAAGGTTGAGGTGCATATCTCAACCTTTTCTGATAACAAGACATAGTGATATATTTAAGATACCTAAATACGGCGTTTAAGTATATCTAAACTATGTCTGATAGAAGTGCAGCTAAGACAGCAAAGAACGCTGTCTAAGAAGCACTAAGTCATGTCTGGAAGAATGTCGTTTTCAGCGGATATTCTTCCGGGGTGAGAAGAGGGCGTAATAATATATGGCTAAGAGAAAGAATATGAAATACTCCGGGATCGGCGGACAGGCGGTTCTCGAGGGTATTATGATGAAGAATAAAGAGCAGTATGCCGTGGCGGTGAGGAAGCCGAACGGGGAGATCGAGGTTGAGATCGAGCATTACAACAGTATTGTTCATGGCAGTAAACTGTTGAACATTCCTTTTGTACGTGGTATATTCCAGTTTATTGACTCGCTGATTCTCGGTATGAGAAGCCTGGATTTTTCTTCTAAATTCTATGAGGAAGCCGACGCGAAAGAGACGGCGGCGGACAAGGCGTTTAACAGGCTGTTCAAGGACAAGGCGGATAAAGTATTCAGCGCCATTGTCATGATTTTGTCGCTTGCGCTTGCCATAGGCATTTTTATGGTACTGCCTTACTATGTGACCTCGCTTTTTGAGGAATATATCAGAAGCGCTTCGTTTATGGCGATCATAGAAGGCGTACTGCGTATCGTGATCTTTGTGGGGTATGTGCTGAGCATATCGCTGATGAAGGATATCAGACGCGTCTATATGTATCACGGCGCTGAGCATAAATGTATCAACTGTATCGAGAAGGGACGCCCGCTGACCGTGGGCAATGTCATGAAGAGTTCCAAGCAGCATAAACGGTGCGGAACGAGTTTCATGCTGTTCGTTATGTTTGTCAGCGTGGTTTTGTTTTTCTTTATCAGGGTGGAGAATCCGGTGTACCGTGTGCTTACCCGGATCGTGCTGATTCCGGTGATTGCCGGAATATCCTATGAAATCATCCGGCTGGCGGGTAGGAGCAACAACATTCTGGTCAGGATCATTTCGGCACCGGGCATGTGGCTGCAGAGGCTGACGACCAGAGAACCGGACGAGAGCATGGTGGAAGTTGCGATTGCCGCAGTGGAGGCGGTTTTCGACTGGAAAGCATATTTATATGAAGCGTTCGGTTATGAGGTGGACGAATCGTGGCTGATCGATGATGACGATAAGCGGGAACCTGACGGGGAAGAATAAGGTGCTGTGAAGCCGCGGGCTGACCGGTTACGGGAAAGTTCTGGGGACGGCAAAGCGTGCTGTGCATAAAAAAACGCGTGACAGACAGGATTGCAGACCGTGTATACCGGACGAAAGCAGATCAATGGTGATAACGTATGTTATATAATGAGGGAGTAATTTACCGGGAGATATACCGGTGGGGCGAGGAGCGGCTGAAGCAGGCAGAGGTGCCAGAGGCTGCGGAGCATGCGAGGCTCTTACTCGAATTTTGCTGCGGCACGGATCGGAATACGCTGCTCGTGCATGGAGACCGCAGGGTGTCGGCGGAGGAATATGACCGGTATCGGGACTGTATCGAGAGGCGCAGTAAGCGGATACCGCTGCAGTATATTACGGGCGAACAGGTATTTATGGGACTGACTTTTCATGTAGATCAAAATGTGCTTATCCCCCGGCAGGACACGGAGATATTGGTGGAAGAGGTCATGCGCCGTCTTCACGACGGTATGCGGATTCTGGATCTGTGTACCGGCTCGGGCTGTATTCTGTTAAGCCTTCTGCATTATTCAAACGGCTGTACGGGAGTCGGGGCTGATCTTTCCGGGTCGGCTTTACAGACTGCGAGGGAGAATGAAGGCAGAGTTCCTGGAACGAACGTTACATGGATACAGAGTGATCTTTTTGAGAATATAGATACCGCAGAGAGATTTGACGTCATCGTGTCGAATCCTCCTTATATAAGAACGGATGTTATTGATAGCCTGATGCCGGAGGTAAAGGATTATGAACCGTACCCGGCGCTGGACGGGAAGGAAGACGGACTTTATTTCTACCGGGAGATCATAGCGCAGGCGGGCGCGTATCTGAACCCGGAGGGAATGCTTTTCTTCGAGATCGGTTACGATCAGGGGGAAGCGGTACGAAGGCTTATGGAAGAGGCGGGATACCGGGAACTGGAAGTGGTGAAGGATTATGCCGGACTCGACAGAGTGGTGTTTGGCGAGTATGTACGGAGGTAGTTATGTTTGATAAGTTAGAAGATTTGTTGAGAAAATTTGAGGAGATCATGAACGAACTGAGCGAGCCGACTGTTGCGGACAATCAGGAGCGTTTTCGTGCACTCATGAAGGAACAGAGCGATCTGACGCCGATCGTGAATGCCTATAAAGAATATAAGAAATGTAATCAGGATATCGAAGATTCGCTTGCCATGCTGGAAAGCGAGTCCGATGAGGATATGCGGGAGATGCTCAAGGAGGAACTGTCCGGCGCGAAGAAGCGCGTGGAAGAGCTGGAGCACGAATTGAAGATACTGCTTCTGCCCAAGGACCCCAATGATGAGAAGAATGTTATCGTGGAGATCCGTGCCGGTGCGGGCGGTGACGAGGCGGCGCTGTTTGCGGCGGAAATCTACCGCATGTATGTGCACTATGCTGAGGGCAGACGGTGGAAAGTGGAGACCATGGAAGTGGAAGAGATCGGCATCGGCGGCATGAAGAGCGTGACCTTCATGGTGACCGGACAGGGCGCTTATTCCGTACTGAAATATGAGAGCGGCGTACATCGCGTGCAGCGTGTGCCGGAGACGGAGAGCGGCGGACGTATCCACACGTCCACCATCAGCGTGGCGGTAATGCCGGAAGTAGACGAGGATATTGATATCGTTATCGAGGATAAGGATATACGTATAGACGTTATGAGGGCATCCGGAAACGGCGGGCAGTGTGTCAACACGACCGATTCCGCAGTTCGTCTGACGCACTATCCTTCGGGAATCGTGGTATACAGCCAGACGGAGAAATCCCAGATTCAGAATAAGGCGAAAGCTTTTGCACTTTTAAAGGCGAAGCTTTATGATATCGAGCAGCAGCAGCGGCATGACGCGGAAGCAGAGCTGCGCCGCAGCCAGATCGGTACGGGCGACCGCTCCGAGAAGATCAGGACCTATAACTTCCCCCAGGGACGCGTCACCGACCACCGGATCAACCTGACGATCTATAAGCTGGATAAGGTGATGAACGGGGATATTCAGGAGATTATCGACGCATGTATCGCAGCGGATCAGGCGGCAAAGCTTCTGAAAATGGGAGAGAACTGACAGACAGCCAGACCGGGATGACCACTGGTTGCGAAATGATTGAAAATGTACGGAACGGACTTTGATATATGTCATTGTCCGTTTTTTTTATGAAGTTTAGATGCGTCTATGGCATTTTGAGAGTAAAAACGCTTTGTGTGCGATTTTACGAGTTGTGCAGGCGCCAAAATGTGAATTTGAAGTATTTTATGTGTACCAGACGGGACGGCGTAGTCGAAGGATGGGCTGTTATCGGAGTGAAACATGCCTGCAAGAAGTTAATGAAATGTGTAGAGGATTGTGCTACTATAATAATACAAGAGAAACTGTTTAGCGCTATGCATTGGTGCATGGGCAATAATACTACAAAAACGGAGAACGGTATGATTACTGGTGATTTACGGAACAAGATAGACAGAATATGGGAAACATTCTGGACGGGCGGGATAACAAATCCCTTAGATGTGATTGAACAGTTTACTTATCTGCTTTTTATAAAACAGTTAGATGATGTTGAGACGACAAAAGAGAATGAGGCTAATTTTCTGGGAGTGCCATTCGAATCCATGTTTCCGGATGAATGCCAGAAGTACAGATGGAGTAAATTTAAGAATCTGGGTTCTGCTGAGAAAATGTATGAAACTGTTACAAATGGCGTGTTTCCGTTTATTAAAAACTTACATCAAGACGGGGATTCCGCATACGCACGTTATATGGGTGACGCGATTTTTAAGATTCCGACTGCGGCAATGCTCTCTAAAATCGTAGATGGAATTGACAGATTAGAACTTGGTGACGAAGATTCAAAAGGTGATTTGTACGAGTATTTGCTGTCAAAGGTTGCAACGGCGGGAACGAATGGGCAGTTCAGAACCCCGAGACATATCATTAAAATGATGGTCGCCTTGGTAAAACCGCAGCCGGAGGACATTATCATTGATCCGGCCATGGGTAGTGCAGGATTTTTGATCGAAGCACAGCAGTATCTGCGGGATCATCATGCGGATATGTTTCTTAATGTGCAGCTGCGTGATCATTTCAATAATAACATGTTTTATGGAAATGATATGGACAGGACCATGCTTCGGATCGGCGCTATGAATATGCTTTTGCATGGTGTAGATAATCCGAACATTTCTTATCGGGACAGTTTGTCGGAGCAGAATGCCGATATTGAGAAATATAGTCTGGTACTTGCAAATCCTCCTTTTAAGGGAAGCCTTGACTATGAGGCAGTGTCTGCTGATCTGCTTAAAGTTACTAAGACTAAAAAGACAGAGTTGCTTTTCCTTGCATTATTCTTACGTATTTTAAAAAAGGGCGGCAGAGCAGCAGTGATTGTACCGGACGGCGTACTGTTTGGCAGCAGTAATGCACATAAAGAGATTAGAAAAGAAATTCTGGAGCATAATAAGCTGAACGCAGTGATTTCTATGCCGAGCGGGGTGTTTAAGCCTTACGCGGGAGTTTCGACGGCGATCCTTGTATTTACAAAGACTGGCTCTGGTGGAACGGATCAGGTATGGTTCTACGATATGAAAGCTGACGGTTACAGTCTGGATGATAAGAGGCAGGAAATTTCGGATTGTGATATTCCGGATATTATTAACAGATTTCATAATCTGGCGGCTGAGGCTGAGCGGGCAAGGACTGAGCAGAGTTTCTTTGTGCCGGTGGAAGAAATTATCTCTAACGATTACGACCTTTCTATTAATAAGTACAAAGAGGTTGTGTATGAGAAGGTGGAGTATGAGCCCACAGATGTTATTTTGGGGCGTATAGAGCAATTGGAGACGCAGATACAGGCGGAGATGGCTGAGCTTAAGAAGCTGCTTGGCAAGTAGGCAAATTTAGATTTGTGGGGTTGGCGGCGAAAGGAGTGATCAGGATGAGTAACGATATCATAAAAGAAAAAGTGTTGCTTGTTGTAAAGGAATATCCGGTAAGAAGGGTTGTCCTTTTTGGTTCGCGGGCAGAAGAAACAAATCAGGAAAATAGCGATGTGGATTTGATTATGGAGTTTTATGAACCAATTTCTCTTTTTACGTTATCTGACATAAGATTGTGTCTAGAGGAAATCTTAGGACTGGATGTGGATATTATACATGGCCCGATCAGAGAAGGGGATTTAATCGAGGTTGGGAAGGAGATAGAACTGTATGTTGCATA
>CAJTPS010000024.1 GCA_910578555.1 uncultured Lachnospiraceae bacterium | reverse complement strand
TTTCACAGAGGATAAGCCTACACTTTGTGCGAAAAATTTTTACCTTTCAGAGCTGCTACAACAAAATAATTAGCACATACATAGCATAAATGCCGTAACTACAACAGGAATCGGATAAATTTTCTCCTTGAAAATTATCCGATTCCTGACAATAAAACCGAACAGTATTTACTTCACCCTGAAATAATACTTCACCTGATAGCCGCTGCCGTCCAGGGCTTTCAACGTAACCGTGGCGTCGCCCTTCTTATATGCCGCAAGCTGCAGCTTGCCCGCAGAAGGAATCGTCACCGAAACCACGCCCGGATTAGAAGAGGATACCGCAATGGAACCTTGTCTGGCATCCGTGACAATATTCACCTGTGATAATTCATTCTTAAGAATGTGGCAGTACGCCGTCGACATATATCCGTTCTTGTCCCGAAGCTGTATATAGGTTGCCGGTTCTGCGACCGATATCGCATAGGTCTTCGTCACGCCGCTGCCGTCTTTTGCCGTCGCTTTGACTGTGTATGAACCTGTCGTCGCGTTGCCCGCCGCCTTTACATTACCACCGGACGTAATGCTCATACCGGTTGACAATATCAGATTTCCTTCTATCTTTTGTCCTTTTGTATCATACAGTTCCCAGATTACGCCCTTATTCGACACTTTACCGTTTTCCGTCTCCACGACAGCCTTCATCTGCAGTGTCTTTCCTCTCGCAACATACTGGTTCCTGCCGGCCGCAGGCGCAATTACGATACCGGAAACCGGATTATTAACGGTCACCGTGCATGTCAGACGTTTACCGGATCCGTCGGTCGATGCGATCACAACATTCGTCCTGCCCGCTGCCCTGCCGGTCGCTTTGACAGTCAGCCTGATTACCTTCTCTGCCTGTGCGCTGCCGGACGCTGCGACAGCAGAGTCCCCTTCTGCCGCTTCTTCAACGCTGACAGAAGCAATACCGGGATTGCTGTTCGTCACTTCATAAGCGCTCAGGTCGGCGCCCGCTTTTCCCCTGATCGTCGCATAGACAGTGGTCGCGGTCTTCGTTGCGTTCACCTGCGGTTTTCGACATATCGAGACATTCCTGTATGCCTTATCATTGAATGTGATACCCGTAATCGCGCCTTCCGCAATCGTGATCATCTTAGACGCACTCTGCCCGCTGCCATCTGCCGCAGTCGCAGTAATCATATAGGTGCCGGCCACCGCCCTGGCCGTTGTCGTAAGCCGGCCGGTTGACGCATTGACCTTCACGCCGATCTCACGGCTGCGCTCAGCCGTCACTTCAGTGAACTGTCCGTCCTCCGTTTCCCCTGTTCCTGCCGTTTTCTCCGACAGTTTCCATCTCACTTTCTTATTACTGGTATAAGAGGGTGTCACGGTCGCTTTATAAGTCGTACTTCTGCCTGCCGCCACCTTGTCGTTGCCCGCTATTGTGATTCCGGCGGCAAGCTGCTTCACCGTAACGACACATGTTGCCTTCCTGCCGCTGGAATCATCCGCAAGCGCCGTAATCGTTGCCTTACCTGCCTTGAGCGGCGTTAATTCGCCTTCGTGTCCGGGTTCGCTGCTTACCGTCACAATTTTATTATTGCTGCTGCTCCACTTAAAATCCGACCGTTTCGCTGCCGTACCGTCCTTACATCTGCCGTCCAGCCTTATGCCGAGATCATAAGTACTGTCATCAGGAAGTATAAGCGTCATATTCCTAAATGCCGTATTGTCATTTGCAAACCTGACCGTATCAATCTTTACGGTATCGGTCACGGTAATCTGATACGCAGCACTTCTGGCGCTCTGATCCTTCGCCGTGGCCTTGACTATATAAACACCTGTCTTTGCCTGTCTTGTCGCGGTGATTTTACCGGCCGCAGTGATATTCACACCCACGTCCCTTGCCAGCTTCGTATCGATCTTCCGGTCATCCGCCGTATACAGTTCCCATGTCACCTTTTTATTCGCCGCATATGCCGGCAGAACCTCCGCCTTCATCTGCGCGCTCTTACCTTTTGCAATCTTCTGTACGCCGGATATGCTAATACTGCTGACATAGGGCTTAAGCGTGTAGGATGCAGACCTGACTGCGCTTGCCACTCCGTTCTCGTTGACCGCAATCGCCTTGACAGTCGCCTTCGCCTGCTTCTCAATTATAAAAGGCTGCGTATACTCTGCCGCATCGTTACCGGCTAAACCGTTCTTGTAAATCGGCGTCTTGCCGTTAACCGTATAATAGACAGTTACTTCACCCTGTGCCTGAATGCTTACTTCCACAGCCTGCGCCGAAGCCTTATCATCCGGCG
The DNA here is from genome assembly GCA_910578555.1 of uncultured Lachnospiraceae bacterium. Classification (GTDB taxonomy): domain Bacteria; phylum Bacillota; class Clostridia; order Lachnospirales; family Lachnospiraceae; genus UBA3282. The sequence goes on along the minus strand of CAJTPS010000024.1, from coordinate 51,084 downwards.
CAAACGAGATCACCGGCGTCGCAGGCCTGGTCACTGCCGTACTCAGCTTCAGCACTCTGGGAAGCTGTGTGATACCGGCGCCCATACCGGAACCCGCACCGACAGCATTGGATTTCATTACATTTTCCAACGCATCGACCCTCGCCTTACCGGTCTTACCGCGCACACTCTCGCTGCCGGATAAGATGACTGCCGCCTCTCCCGCCGCCACGGGACATGCCATAGACGTACCGCTCATGCGCGTGTAACCGGTGCCGTTCTTACTGGTAGACCAGATCGCGACGCCCGGCGCGCTTAAATCTATCTTATCGCCATAATTAGAGAATCCCGCACGCTCATTACCCGCATCCGTAGCAGCCACGCTGATTACATGGTCATAGCAGGAGGGGTATGTATAATTCGTTCCACCGTCATTGCCTGACGCGGCAAAAATTGCGATGCCCTGTTCATATGCCGCATTGACGGTCTGCTGGAATACATCGTTATAGCCGAGTCCTCCCAGACTCATATTGATGATATCTACATTCTGTTCCTGCGCCGCCTTAATTGCCATTATGATATCAGCGTCCGTACCCGTACCGCCGGGCAGAACATTCCCGCTGTACAGCGTCACGTCCGGCGCAATACCGACGCCCTGTCTGCCGTTCGCCTTCGCGCCGATAATGCCCGCCACATGGGTACCGTGGCCATGCGTGTCCTCTGTCCCGGGACCATACAGGCTCACAGCCGACACATCTGCATGATCGGCAACACCGGTATCTAATACCGCCACTTTAATTCCCTGTCCTGTATAGCCTGCCGCCCATGCGTAAGGTGATCCGATCGTCGTATGATAATACTGGTAATATGTGCTTGTCGATTGTAAGTACGGATCATCGTACCCGAGCGCCTCCAGATAGGAATCCTCCGTCTGCCCCGTGGCATCGGTCACACCGTCTGTTTCTATCTCGTATTCCTCAATGTTGATCTCTATAAGATCGTCCTGTTCCTGTATGCTATCCTGCGTACCGTCTTCTAATGCACCATCCTGCATTTCTCCCGCAAAGTCAGACGCCTCCTCCGTGATCTCTCCATATGCATAACGATAATAGTTCGGCCACACCGCCGGAAGATTGATCTCCATATCGGCTGCGGCCCGCATCGCCTTATTGACTGTATCCTGCCTGCCAAGCTGCAGTGTAAGCACACCGTATTCAAACTGCACGATCTGCGCATGATACGCCTCCGCGATCAGATCCGCCTCTTCCTGCGTCTGCGCTAAAGTAATTACTTGACCAGTCACGTAATCAACGCCTTCTTCATAAGCGCTGATCTCATTCAAGCGGGAAGCCAACTCCCGTTTGCTCTCCATCTGTTTCGATGTAAGTTTGTAGTCGTCAGGGAGCCCTGTATAGTCTTCCTTCTGCTCTTCGTCCTCCACTCCTGCAGCTTCTTCGTCTTCTTCCACGTCCTCAAGTTCCTCTGCGTCTTCCGGTTCCTCTTCGCCGTCCACCGGTTCTTCCGTCTCCTCCGTGCCGTCTTCATCATTTCCCGGCTCACCGGTGTCTGTCGAACCCTCATCGCTTTCATTTCGGTCTGCATCTGTGCTGCCGTCATCCGGGTTTATGTCGTCTGCTCCTGCACTGCCGTCATCCGGGTTTATGTCGTCTGCTCCTGCACTGCCGTCATCCGGATTTATGTCGTCTGCTTCTGCACCGCCGTCATCCGGGTTTATGTCGTCTGCTTCTGCACTGCTGTCATCCGGGTTTATGTCATCTGCTTCTGCACTACCGTCATCCAGCTGCGTATCGCCCGCGCCGCTTTCATCTTCTGTCGCCGTACTGTTTTCTCCGATCCCCGCCGCCATTACTGTTCCGGCCGGCTCCATCGCAAGCAGTGCCGCCAGCATGAATGCCAATATCGTTTTACTTCTTCCGCTTTTTCTCATAGTAGTTCTTCTCCATATCATAGTGCAGCAATATTTATGCTAAAGATAATACAAGTCACTGATTTCTCATGCTCATCATAGCACACTCATCCGCCAAAAGGAACCGCAAAATTTACCAGAAAATTCTACGGAGTGTCCCGCAGTCCTGTACGCAAATACCCTTCATACCGCAAAAGCACACTCCCGTTCAAAAGAGTGTGCTCTGCATATCAATCGTTGTTCTATCATTACTTTCTGAATTTCTTCTTGCCCTTGCCGGCAGGCTCTTCCGCTTTGCCGCCGGAAACGTTCTTAGCCGCATTCAGGGTGTCGCCCGTGTGTTCGTCAAACTTCTTTAACAGTTCCTTCGCTTCATGTGACAGCTTATCCGGCACCTGTACCACCAGTGTCACGTAATGATCGCCGCGAATGTTCTTGTTACGCAGTGACGGAACGCCTTTGCCCTTCAGCCGTACCTTCGTGTCTGTCTGGGTGCCCGCCTTCACGTCGTAGATCACTTTGCCATCCACCGTGTCGATCACGATCTCTCCGCCTAACGCTGCGATCGCGAAAGACATCGGTACAGTGGAAAATATGCTGTCATCCTGCCTCTGGAAGATCGGATGTCTGTTTACCACCACTTCCACCAGAAGGTCTCCTCTGGGTCCGCCGTTACTGCCCGGCTCTCCTTTATCCCGGATGCGGACACACTGGCCGTCTCCGATTCCCGCCGGAATAGATACCTGAATCTTCTTCTTATTTGCAATATATCCCGTGCCTCTGCAATCAGGGCATTTATCCTTGATGACCTTACCGGTGCCGTGGCAGTCAGGACAGGTTTGTACATTTCTGACCGTTCCGAAGAAAGACTGCTGCGTAAAAACCACCTGGCTCTTGCCGCCGCACTTCGAACAGGTCTCCGGGCTGGTACCGGGCTTCGCTCCGGTTCCGTGGCACGCCGTACACTCGTCCTTCAGCGTCAGTTCGATCTCTTTCTCCACGCCGAAAACCGCTTCCTCGAAAGCAATGCGGACAGTGGTGCGGATATTCGCGCCCTTCATCGGTCCGTTACTCCTGCCGCCACGCCGGCCGCCTCCAAAGATATCTCCAAAAATATCCCCGAAAATATCGGTAAAATCAGCGCCGCTGAAATCAAAACCGCCGAATCCGCCCGCGCCGCCTGCACCATCGAAAGCAGCATGACCATACTGGTCATACTGCCGTCTCTTTTCAGGATCACTCAAGATCGCATAAGCCTCGGAGGCTTCTTTGAATTTCTTCTCAGCTTCCGCATCGCCGGGATTCATATCGGGATGGTACTTTTTAGCAAGAACTCTATATGCTTTTTTGATTGCGGCGTCATCGGCATTCTTATCAATACCGAGCACCTCATAATAATCTCGTTTCTGTTCTGCCATACTTATAATCCTCCAAGCCTACCCTCGCTCTCAGACTTCTCTGTAATCTCCGTCCACTACGTCATCCGCCGGACCGGCCTGTGCGCTCTCCTGCGCTTCGCCGCCCATATTGCTCATATCGGGACCGCCCTGTGCCTGCTGCATATTCTCATACATCTTCGTGAACAGCGCCTGTGCGGAATTGGTCAGCTTCTCTTTTGCAGCCTTCAGTTCGTCGATCTGGCTGTCGGACATCTCCTGATCCTTCGTCTTCTCTAAGATATCCTTCACTGCCTGCAAGTCAGCTTCCACACTCGACTTCTCGGAAGCGTCGATCTTATCGCCCACCTCCGTAAGAGCCTTCTCTGTCTGGAATACGAAGGAATCAGCCTCGTTTCTCGTATCAATCGCTTCTTTTCTCTTCTTATCCTGCGCCTCGTACTCGGCCGCTTCCTTTACCGCTCTGTCGATTTCATCGTCTGACATATTAGAACCTGCAGTAATGGTGATATGCTGCTCCTTACCTGTACCGAGGTCTTTCGCGGAAACATTCACGATACCGTTCGCATCGATATCGAAGGTAACCTCGATCTGCGGAACGCCGCGCATTGCCGGCGGGATACCGTCCAGTCTGAACTGTCCGAGGGACTTGTTATCTTTCGCAAACTGTCTCTCACCCTGTACAACATTAATATCTACCGCTGTCTGGTTATCGGCCGCCGTGGAGAATACCTGACTCTTCTTGGTCGGAATCGTGGTATTTCTCTCGATCAGTCTGGTTGCGACACCGCCCATCGTCTCGATGGATAAGGACAACGGCGTAACATCCAGCAGCAGAATCTCGCCCGCACCCGCGTCGCCTGCCAGTTTACCACCCTGAATAGAAGCGCCCAGCGCTACACATTCGTCAGGGTTCAGAGACTTGCTGGGCTCTTTGCCCGTCAGCATCTTTACTTTATCCTGAACTGCCGGAATACGCGTCGATCCGCCTACCAGCAATACCTGACCGAGATCCGCGTTGGTCAGACCCGCATCCTTCATAGCGTTCTGTACCGGAATCGCTGTCTTCTCTACCAGATCATGTGTCAGTTCATCAAATTTCGCTCTGCTAAGGTTCATGTCGAAGTGCTTCGGACCCTCAGCCGTCGCCGTGATGAACGGTAGATTGATATTCGTTGTCGTTGCGGAAGAGAGTTCTTTCTTCGCCTTCTCAGCCGCCTCCTTTAATCTCTGAAGCGCCATCTTGTCATTGGACAGATCCACGCCTTCCTGTGCCTTGAACTCGGCAAGCATCCAGTCGATTATTTTCTGATCGAAATCATCGCCGCCCAGACGTGTATCGCCGTTTGTGGAAAGTACTTCTATAACGCCGTCACCGATCTCGATAATGGATACGTCGAATGTACCGCCGCCCAGATCATATACCATGATCTTCTGCTCTTTTTCATTGTCAAGACCGTAAGCAAGCGCCGCCGCCGTAGGCTCATTGATAATACGCTTTACATCCAGACCTGCGATCTTACCTGCATCCTTGGTCGCCTGTCTCTGTGCATCGTTGAAATAGGCCGGAACGGTGATAACTGCCTCTGTCACATTCTCACCCAGATAACTCTCCGCATCCGCCTTTAATTTCTGCAGGATCATAGCGGAAATCTGCTGCGGAGAATATTTCTTGTCGTCGATGGTCCGTCCTCTGTCCGTACCCATATCTCTCTTGATAGACGCGATGGTCTTATCAGCATTGGTTACCGCCTGACGCTTCGCCGGCTCACCCACAAGTCTCTCGCCTGTCTTCGTAAATGCCACAACAGACGGTGTCGTTCTTGCGCCTTCCGTATTCGCAATGACAGTGGGCTTACCGCCTTCCATAACTGCCACGCAGCTATTGGTTGTTCCCAAATCGATTCCGATAATTTTACTCATAATTTTTTCCTCCTGTTATGATATATATCTTTATATAGAATTTTATTAGTTACCTGTATTCTTCCGAAAGAATGGTACCCTAGCCTACAACAGCCACCATGCTGTGTCTCACTACGCTGTCGCGGTAAGTGTAACCTTTCTGCAATTCCTGTGCGACCACACCGGAATCAAACTCTTCGCTCTCCACCTGCATCACCGCATTGTGGAAGTCCGGATTAAACTCCTCACCCACTGCAGGAATCGGTTTCACACCCATATTCTCGAGTTCTGTCATAAGCTGCTTGTAGATCATCTCCATGCCCTGTGCGAACCCTGCGCCCTTTTCCTCCTCCGGAACAGCCGCAAGGCCTCTCTCGAAGTTGTCAACCACCGGCAGGATCTTCTCGATCACGCTCTTAGCGCCCGTCTCGAACATGGCAGTCTTTTCTTTCTCGGTCCGCTTACGGAAATTCTCGAACTCTGCCATCTGGCGTTTGACTCTGTCTTCCAGTTCTTCGATCTTCTCTTTCAGGGCCTCCTGCTTTTTATCTGTTTTCTCTTTTTTCTTCCTGTCTTTCTTCTCTTCCTTTACTTCCTCTTTGGACTGCTGCGCCTCTTCTGCTTTGCCCGGTTCATTCGCCGTTCCGTCTGTCTCTGCGCTTCCGGCATTTTCCGTCTCCCCGTCCGCCTGCGGCGTATTCTCTTCGCTCAGGTTTTCATCCTGCAGCTTATCTTTCTCCTCTGCCACGTCTCTCATTCCTTTCTGTTACTTTCTATATAAATCATCCAACTGGTTCTTTAACAGTTTCAGATTCTTAACTACCTTTTCATAATCCATTCTCTTGGGACCGATAATCCCGATCGTTCCCTTCATGCCTTCGTCCAGTTCATACGTCGCCGTCACGATACTGCAGTCCTTCATGCCCTGCACCGGCGTCTCGTTACCGATATAAACCTGTATGCCGGTGTTATTCTCATCCGCCAGATTACCCTGCACCAGTTCGCTCAAGAGTTGTTTCTCCTCAAACGTGGTAATCAGTTCGCTCGCCCGCTCGTGGTCTGCCAGTTCCGGATATTTAAAGAAGTTCTTCGTGCCGCTTGTGTAGATCTCCAGATCCTCATCCGCCCTGATCGCCTCGGCAACGGCATCGATCACATCCGCCACAATGTCGCTGTGTATCCCCGCCTGCTGCTTCATCGCCGCGATCATTCCCAGATTAATCTCATCTAACGACAACCCGTTCAGATGTGTGTTCAGCAGGATATTCAGCTTCAGAAGCGTCTCGTCACTGATCTCCTGCTCCACAGTGAGCATTGTATTCTTGATCACATTCCCTTCCACAACGATAACCGCCAGGATCTGGCTGATATCCACGCGGGATAACTGAATGAATTTCAATTTGTTACGCTGATACTGGGGTGCGGATACCATCGCCGCGTATTCCGTATTGGCCGCCAGCACCCTGGCCGCCTGCTTCAGGAGATGATCCATCTTACCTTCCTTCTCCAGAAGTTCCTCCTTCATCTCCTCCACTTCCCGCTCTTTCTCCTCCATCATCTTATCAACATACAGTCGATAACCTTTGTCTGAAGGAATACGGCCTGCGGAAGTATGCGGCTGCAGGATGTATCCCAGCTCTTCCAGATCCGCCATCTCATTACGAATGGTCGCCGAACTTAAGTTCAGATCAGTGTACTTGGAGATCGTTCTGCTTCCTACCGGCTCTCCGGTCTCTAAGTAGTTGCGAATGATGGCTTGCAATATTTTGTATTTTCTTTCGTCTAACTGCATACCATTTCTCCCGTTGTTAGCACTCATCCGGATAGAGTGCTAACATCTTCTAGTAGTAAGTTATCACTTAAGGTTTTCATTGTCAACATTTCCATGGAAAATATTTATAAAAAAAATCTAAAAAGTAAATTTCTCTGTACAACTTAAAACGGCCGACTTAAGACTTTCTTAAATCGACCGTTATCTTCTTAATTATATTATTATATTATGGAACAAATATGTAAATTAAATACCGAAGTTACCTGTCACTTCGCCATTGATCACATAGTACACCACGTTCTCTTCCGGTTTCACATACAACTCAACTGTCTTGAAATCGCTCTCCTTCTGATCCAGATCATATTTCCACACATCCATGGCAATCTTAACCAGCTCATCTGTGGTGTATGCCTTCCCTGCAAACTGCAGATGGAATGTCGCTTTGACTGCCTCTTTCTTTGCTGCTGTCTCTTTCTTAACCGTTTCCTTCTTCGCTGTTGTCTTCTTCTCCGCCGCTGTCTTCTTAGCAGGCGCTTTCTTTGCTGTTGTCTTTCTGGTAGTCGTCTTCTTCGCCGTCTTCTTCGCTTCCTCATTCTTAGGCTCTGCTGCAGGTTCAGCCTTTACTGCAGATGCTGCCGTTGCTGTCTTTATTTCTTCTGTCTTTGTATCTGCGGGTGCTGCTACTGCCTTCGCTACCGGTTTAACGATTGCTGTTTTCTTTGTTTCTGCCATAAGTCTTCTCCTTCCACAATGCCCGATCCGCCGGACTCCAAATGTTATAATTACTGCTTTTTCATAAGTCCCCTGTCCACGTACTTTTAGACTCTATGGGGATTTTAACGCAATACCGATGTACTGTCAATCAACAATCTGTAACAAATAGTTGCACTTTCCCTCGGTATTTTATACGAAATGACTCAAAAAACGCCAAAATTACGCCCATTTACGCCACATCTTATCCCGCCAGTGCAAAGTACAGCAGGACAGCCGCACCCAGTACAATACGATACCAGCCGAACACTTTGAAGTCATGTTTCTTGATGTATCCCATCAGGAAACGGATCACGATCACCGACACGATAAAGGCAACCGCCATGCCGATCAGCAGGATCACTGCCTCCGCACCCGTAAAAGCAAATCCGAACTTCAAGACTTTCAGGAGGCTCGCGCCCAGCATGACCGGAATCGCCAGAAAGAAGGTAAACTCCGCCGCAACGGTTCTGGATACGCCGATCATAAGTGCACCGACAATCGTCGCGCCCGAGCGGGAAGTGCCCGGAAAGACTGCCGCCAGAAGCTGAAATACGCCGATCATAAGCGCCGTCTGATATGTGATCTGACCAAGCTGCGTAATCCTGGGGCTGGCATTCCTGTTGCGGTTCTCTATTACGACAAACGCAATTCCGAAGACAATTAAAGCGATTGAAACACACCACGGATTATAGAACAGCGCATCCAGCACATCGTCAAATGCCAGTCCGATCACTGCCGCCGGGATGCATGCCACGAGAATCTTAAACCACAGCACGAAGATATCCTTCTGTATCACCTGCTTCTCCCCGAAGCGAAAAGGAAATATCTTATTCCAGAACAGAATCACTACCGCCAGAATCGCTCCGAGCTGTATCACTACCAGAAACATCTCCCAGAATTCCGGTGAAACATCGAGCGTCACAAACTCATTAAGCAGGATCATATGTCCTGTACTGCTGATCGGCAGCCATTCCGTAATTCCCTCCACAATGCCGAACAAAACCGCCTTCAGAATTTCCATTATACTTATCATGTATCTTTCCATACCTTTCTTATGATGGCTGCATCGCAGTCAAAATACAATTTCATCCCCTGTCCGCTTTAATACTCGCTCCTGACAAATTTTCCAAATGCCTCTAAGGAGCGCTCCACCTTCTCCGTATCAATGCAGTACGCGAGACGGACATATCCGTCCACGCCGAACGTATTACTCGGCACCAGCACCAGATCATATTTCTTCGCTTTCTCACAGAAACTGACCGCGTCCTCTTCCAATGCTTTCGGGAACATATAGAAGGTGCCGCCCGGCTTCACACACTCGAATCCAAGACCCGTAAGTTCGCGATATAAAATATTCATATTCGTCTCATAGACCGACAGGTCGGCCGTAAGATCCAGAACCTCAGCCACCGCCAGCTGTATGATAGACGGCGGACAGTTATGTCCCGTGCCTCTGGAAATCTGGCTGCACATCGTGCTGATCAGTTCCGCATCCGTGCATAACGGATTCACCGCCACATATCCGATTCTCTCTCCCGGCAGTGACAGCGATTTGGAGAAAGAATAGCAGGACAGTGTGTTCGCATAGAATTTCGATGGATACGGTGCCTCCACGCCCGCAAACACGATCTCTCTGTACGGCTCATCGGAAATCAGGAATATATCGTGTCCGTATGCTTTCTGTTTATCCTCCATGATCGCCGCCAGCCTGCGAAGCGTCTCCGAAGAATATGCCATACCGGAAGGATTGTTGGGTGTATTGATCAGAACCGCCGCAACCTTGTCCGTCAGCATCTCTTCAAATGCTTCAAAATTGATCTGAAAGCTCTCCGTATCGGCGGGCACCACCTTTAATGCCGCGCCGGTCAGGTTGATATAGGGACCGTATTCCGGAAAATAAGGTGCAAAAGTGAGGATCTCATCACCCGGCTCACTCACGCACCGCACCGCATGGGCAATCGCACCCGCCGCCCCGGTGGTCATAAAAACATGGTTCCCTGTATAGTTCATGTCAAATCTCTTATTTAAAGATGCCGCAATCTTGTCCCGCACGGCCGGAATGCCCAGACTCTGACTGTAGCCGTGAAGTTCCATAGGATTTCTGTTCTGCAGCAGATCGATCATCGTGTCCGTAAATTTCTGCGGTGCGGGGACAGAAGGGTTCCCCAGACTGTAATCAAATACATTCTCATACCCGATCTCTTTGCCCCTCGCCACAGCGAACTCCGATAACTGCCTGATGACTGATTTGCCCTGAAGCATGTCTTTATACTTTTGTACGATCATATGAATAACCATGCCTTTCCGTAGCCTGCGAATCTGAGCCGCAGGCACTAATTTGCGTGTGAAAAATTTAGTATAGCCTGCCTTTTTATTTTATTCTGCATATCACGATATTATGTCCTGCTATGCCTGCTTTCTTACCAGGTGCATCAATCTGCCCTTAAAATCACCGCTGATCGGCGGTATATTAATGCCTGCGTGGTGCAAAGTATCGCCCCGGTACTCCGTCTGCCTGATCTCCGGCCAGTCCTGTGCATTCTCGATGACGTAAACAGCCTGCGGGTCAAGTCCCGGAATGTGGAGGCGTCTGCTGTGGAAATTGGGTCTGCCCAGCACCTGAATGTAAGTAATCAGCGCCTCACTTCTGTCCTTTGCCACCACTTCATAACAGTCATAATAACGGTTGTCCGCATAGTGTGCGATCCGGTAATAATCTCCCGTGCGTACCAGATCATTGTACTTGTGGTACATGGCAGTCTGCTGCGGAATCATATTCCGGTCCTCCTCCGGAATCTTCGTCACATCCAGCTCATAGCCGAACGTCCCGGCTAATGCCACATAACCTCTCGTCTCAAAAGGCGTCACTCTGCCCACTGTATGATTCGGGCAGTCGGACACATGCGCACCCATCGTGGACAGCGGATAGATCAGTGCCGTACCTGCCTGAATGGACAGCCGCTCTATCGCATCCGCGTCATCGGAACACCAGATCTGCGGGCTGTAATACAACATGCCGGCATCGAATCTCGCACCGCCGCCGGAACAGTTTTCCAGCAGCAGATTGGGAAATTCCTTCGTCATTCTATCCTGCATCTCATAGAGCGCAAGCACCTGTCTGTGAAGCAGTTCCCCCTGCCTGTCAGCCGGAAGTCCGTAACTGCCCAGATCACTAAGCTGCCTGTTCATATCCCATTTCACGTATTCGATATTGGCGCTGCGAAGAACCCCTGCAATCATCTCGTAGACACAATCTCTGACCTCCTGTCTCGTCAGATCAAGCACATACTGGTTGCGCGCGAGACTGCCCGTTCTGCCCGGAATCGCGATCGCCCAGTCGGGATGCGCGCGGTACAGATCGGAATCCGGTGAGATCATCTCCGGTTCCACCCAGATACCGAACTTCATGCCCAGTTTATTGACTTCATCCACCAGATATTTCAAGCCGCCCCTGATCTTGTTCTCATTGACCTGCCAGTCTCCGAGGCTGGAATTATCATCGTTCCGGTATCCGAACCAGCCGTCGTCCATCACCAGCATCTCGATGCCCAGCGCGGAAGCCTGTTTCGCGATACGCAGTAATTTATCCGTGTCAAAATCAAAGTAGGTTGCTTCCCAGTTGTTGATCAGAATCGGTCTCTTCTTATCCTTGTACTCCCCGCGGATCAGGTGATTGCGGTACAGATCGTGGAATGTTCTCGTCATGCCGCCGATGCCCTCCGCCGAGTAGACGCAGATTACTTCCGGCGCCTGAAAACTCCCGCCGGGCTCCAGCTTCCAGATGAAATCCTGCGGGTGGATTCCCATCACGGCACGCATGCTGCCGAACTGGTCCGCCTCGATCTGTGCCAGAAAATTACCGGAATAGACAAAATTCATGGCGTAGATCTCTCCGCTTTCTTCGGTCGTCGTTTTTTTCTTCCACGCCATGAAAGGATGCTCCTGATGACTGGACTCGCCGCGCACCGAAGAGACGCTCTGCTTGCCCTTCATGACAGGCCGCGTCTGTATAATACGTTCTCTCGCCCATGAGCCGTGCAGCGTGATCATCTCATAGTCTTCCTGATCCATGTCGATGCATGCGGACAATACCTTCGTCAGATAGACCGGCTCCTTCGCCTGATTGACGATCCTCACACTCCGCGCCACAGCATCGCTGTCCGCAAAGATACTGTAGGAAAGGATCACCTGCAGCTGCAGCGCCTGATCCTCACAGGTTATCTCCAGCGTCTTACATTCTGCTTTCTGTCCGAACGTCGCAGGCAGCCCCGGCAGTTCATCCTTGCCGTCATATATTCTGTGGGAAACATAGGACAGCGATACGCCGCTGTGTCCGCCCATGGTTCTGACCGCCAGCGTGCTCTCCCTGTAATCGCCCAGACCGTTCCCCGTGTACTCCATCGGAAATGTATCCAGGAAAGAAGTTCTGTCCCGGTTGTTCTGTGACGGCACAAAGGGCGCCTCCGCAGTCCGCATAAGATACGCCAGATTGTCCTCCTCCAGTTTTCTTCCATAATAGATATGCCCGACAAAATTCTCCTCGTCCACGATTCCGATGCAATAACTCGTATGCGCCGTATCTAATTTAAAAACCCTGTTCTGCTCATTATACGTGATATTCATTTTTCCTCCATTCCTGCAGAAAACACTGCAAAAGTACGTTTTCCACCATTCGTGGAGAATGCGCGCTTTTTGCATTCTCCCAAGCATGACTTAAGTTTACTTAGACTGCGTTTCCCAGCCTGTGCAGAGAATGCGCGCTTTTCGCATTCTCTCAAGCATGACTTAAGTTTACTTAGACTGCGTTTCCCAGCCTGTGCAGAGAATGCGCGCTTTTTGCATTCTCCCAAGCATGACTTAAGTTTACTTAGACTGCGTTTCCCAGCCTGTGCAGAGAATGCGCGCTTTTCGCATTCTCTCGGACATGACTTAGTTACACTTGGACACCGTATTTGGGTGTCTTAGTGTAACTTCATGTCCTATTATACCAACATCCCTCTTTTTAGGAAAGTGCCTTATTTATATTTGTATTTCAGAAAAAAAGTGGTACAATATCCACTGTTGGAATTGAAACAGAAAGCAGGTTTGAGAAACTATGAGTATCACAGTCGTATTGCAGCAAATGGTCATGATCTTTATACTGATCGCCATCGGCTTACTATTATATAAGAAAGAAATGCTGTCAGATATAACCGCAAAACAAGTCTCGGGCATCATTGTCAACGTAACAAATCCGGCATTGCTGATCTGTTCCGCTTTCCAGGACGGCCCGAAAGTTTCGCTGCCGGAACTCGGGATTGCACTTGGTATCTACCTGATCGTCTACGGGATTCTGATCGCCGCAGGCTGCCTGATCCCGCGTATCCTGCGGGTGCCGGATATGTATCATTATTCCTACCAGATGCTGACCATCTTCGGCAACGTAGGTTTCATCGGCATACCTCTGGCATCCGCAGTTCTGGGACCGGAATCCCTGATCTTCGTATCCATCTATAACCTGATCTTCAATATTCTGATCTATACCTTCGGCATCTCGCTGCTGCAGAGAGCCGAGGCAAGACAACTGGCGGCTGCAAAAACAGCTGCAAAAACAGGAACTGAAGCGGCGCCCGTAACCACTCCCCTATGGAAGAAACTGATCAACGCCGGAACGATTTCCGCCACTGCAACGATCATCTTCTATCTGGGCAATTTCCATGTACCGGTAATCGTCTCATCTACCCTGACCTACATGGGGCAGGCCACTACACTGCTGTCCATGCTGGTTCTGGGTGCTTCCGTGGCACAGATGGCGCCGAAAGATATCTTTTCCCATCCGAAGCTGTACGGCTTCACCCTGCTGCGGCAGATTCTGGTGCCCATCGGCTGTATTCTGCTGTTGCGCCCGTTTATCCACAATCCGTTGATTCTGAACACAATGGCGCTGATGCTCGCCGTGCCCGCCGCCAACATGCCGCTGATGCTCTCCAAGCAGCTCCAGGTAGAGACAGACACGATCTCTCAGGGCATCATTCTGACCACGATCCTGAGTCTCGGAACGATTCCGATCGTGAGCCTGCTATTATGATACGATCTGTACTTTCATCATATTGGTAGTGCCGGAGAATCCGATGGGAACGCCCGACGTAATGACCGTCAGATCTCCTTTTTCCAGAAGCTTCTTCTTTACCGCCGCATGGATCGCCTTATCGAACAGATCAAACACTTCTTTTTCTTCCTTGATCAGAAGCGGCGTTACACCCCATGTCAGAGACAGCTGCCTGCAGACTTTCTCTGTCGTGGCACAGCTTATGATATCGCTCATCGGACGGTATCTTGAGATCATCCGCGCCGACCTGCCGGACTTCGTCACAGTCACGATCGCCCTGGCATTCAGATCAAGCGCCGTGGTACAGGTGGCATGACAGATAGCGTCCGTTATATCCGGATTGGCGCTTCTCTCATTCTGGAAGAAACGTTTCCGATAATCCACATCCTGTTCCGTTCGCTCCGCGATGCGCACCATTGTCTTCACAGCTTCCACGGGATATGCGCCCGCCGCCGTCTCCCCGGACAGCATGATCGCGCTGGTGCCGTCGTACACCGCATTGGCTATGTCGGTCGTCTCCGCTCTCGTCGGGCGCGGATTCTTGATCATGGACTCCAGCATCTGAGTCGCCGTGATCACCTGCTTACCGGCGCGGTAAACCTTCTTAATGATCTTCTTCTGGATCACAGGCACTTCCTCATAAGGAATCTCTACACCCATATCGCCGCGGGCTACCATGATACCATCGGAAACCTCTATGATGTCGTCAATGTTGGCAACCCCTTGCGCATTTTCAATCTTAGATATGATTCTGATCTCCTCCCCGCCGTTTTTCTCAAGCAGCTTGCGCAGCTGCAGAATATCTTCTTTTTTCTGGACAAAAGACGCCGCGATGAAATCCACATCCTGTTCAATACCGAATAGAATATCCTCTCTGTCCCTGTCACTGATATATGGCATGGAAAGGTCTACATCCGGCACGTTAACGCCCTTATGGTTGGACACAGCGCCGCCGTTGATCACGCGGCAGACAATATTGTTCTTATCAACCTTTTCCACCGTCATCTCGATCAGCCCGTCGTCCATCAGAACACGCATACCCACTTCCAGATCTTCGTACAGCCTGTTGTAAGTCACGCTGACAATGTCCTTCGTCCCTTCCACCTCATCGGCAGTCAGCGTAAATAACTGTCCTTCTTCGAGCATGACTTTGCCTTCTTTGAAATCCTTCACCCGCACTTCCGGTCCTTTGGTGTCCAACAGGATCGCCACCGGTTTACCCACCTCCTTGCGAAGCTTCTTTACCATATCCATTCTTCTCTTATGGTCCTCATACGTACCGTGGGAAAAGTTGCATCGGGCAACGTCCATCCCCTCTATCATCATCTGTCTGAGCACTTCCTCATTGTCTGTTGCCGGTCCGAGGGTGCATACGATTTTTGTTTTTCTCATGGCTGGTTGTTTCCTCCTTTAGCTGATATTCCTATTTTATACGGAAATATTATATCTTAAACCCCGTATCCTGTATCCGTTGTTGTACGCATTTGTGGTTCTTCATGTGCACAATAGTCTAATCATATCATAATATGGCAGACCAAAACAATTGATTATGGCATTTCTTTCTGACCTGATCCCGATTCCGGAAAGCACCGCAGCGCGAATCGATGGCGAAGCAGACTTAGACACCCTGAAGCGCTGGGTGAAATCGGCCGCCAGATCAGCTTCCTTAGAAGAATTTGTGCGAAAAATGTAAATTTCCTCCACATAAAACGGGCCTCCTGTGTTAAATACACCGGAAGCCCGTTTTATTTCTATCTTTCCTTACCCTTTACCTCATAGACAAAATGCTCTTAATAATACTGCTAAAGGACTCCATCTTCTTCGCCTGAATCTTAAAATTCACCGTCTTTGTACCGCCGTAATTATGAATTCCTCTTATCTTCACACTTGCCGTACCCTTCCGGATATTGTTCACATAGCTGTCCTCCAGAATTTCATAGTCCTCACCGTAAGTCAGTTCCGTCCTACCTGCTTTAACGGTTATGACCCCGCCGGTTTCTCCGTCCAGATAAATCTCGCTTCCGGTATAGGTCTGCGCCGCAATCTTAACAGTAACTTTCGTAAAGTTCGCCTGTGTAATACGATAGGTCGTCATCAGGCTTCCTTCATACTTTCCTTTACCCTTAACGGTAACACACACATACGAGCCGGCCGGTACCGTACTTTTCTTGTTCAGTTTTGTGATACCGTCAGCCAGTGTATAAGTAACATCATAATCCGTACCCGCTTTCAGTACTTTACCGTCCACATCCGTCAGAACCGGCTTGCTGATATATTTACCTGCTCCTTTAGAATAAGCTATATCCGCGGTTGACACAGTAACCGGTTCTTCCGCATCTGTAAGTCGCTTTTTTACAATGGTAAACTTCTCTGTCCGTGTTCCTTTAAAATTTCCCTTCCCCTTGATTTTCATAGTCGGTGCCTTCGTCGCAGAAGCATCCGCAATATTCTGATTATACTGATAAGCAACCGTATAATCTGTACCGTTTATTAATTCTGTTTCCCCAAAACGAAGCACAGGCTGCGGCTTGCACCCGCCTTTCACGTACTTGACAACAGAAGCCGTCATCATATTCGTAATCAGCCCCTGCTCATCTTTCTCCAAATCATAAGGTGTAATCTTAAACTTCTTCTTGACGGTTCCGGTGTACGCCCCGACACCCTGTATCACGACACTTGCCGTGCCTACATTTTGGTTCTGGTTATAAGTAACCGTATAATGCTGATCAGGTACAAGTGTGACCCCGTTTACTTTCACCGTAATCTCCGGTTCCTGCTTTGAACCGTTATATACGCTGTTCGCAATGCCCTCTACCGTCGCTTTATTGATAGATGTTCCGACGATCTTATATGTCACTTTCTTCGTCCCTGCGTAACTGCCCATCCCCTGGATGACCGCAGTTGCCGTACCGATCTCTTGATTATTCTCATAATCAATAACTTCATAATCAGTACCTTCCGATAAAGGCTCATTCCTGGATTTTATGTACAGCACCAGTTCCGATGAAGTCAGCATGATCGCTTCTCCGTCGTGATAGGGCTTATCAGGAATCCTGACCACCTTCGCTTTACTGATCAGAAGCTTATCTGTAATTTCCAGATAAACCGTCCTGGTGCCTGTAAAGTTACCGACACCCGTAACCTGCACGGGATAGCGGCCCGTCTCCTGATATGCTCCGTTTCCCGTATCAGGATAAGCTACCGTGTAATCCCGCTTCGCGGACAGCTTTTTACCGTTAAAAGTAACCGTCGGCGCCTTTTGCTGCACCTTCCCGTTAAATGCCAGTATGATTCCTTCGATATTCACAGCCGGCGCCTGCTCTATCGTGGACTGTCCTGCGCCGGACTGTTCTTCTATGTTTACCGGAGCAATCACAAATGTGGCAGTCGCAGACCCTGCATAGTTGCCTTTTCCTTTCACGGTAATCGTCGGCGCTGTCTTTTTATCAGAAGCGTCATTCGCTTTCGTATTGTTCTTGTAACTGACGGTATAATCTGTCTTTTCCTTTAGTCTGACCCGGCCGTCATAAACATGCACCTCCGGTTTATGCGCTTTGCCTGTGTAGGTCTGATCCTTGACCCCCGCAATCCATAGTCCATCCGGAACCACACCGTCCGCCGGCATATCTTCCTCCGGAATAGGTGCCTCTTCAATCGGCCCGGAACCGGTCATATCCCTCTCCCATCTGGCAAGCAGCACAATATTGCCTGTCACCGGCCGCGTAAAATCATACGGTTTCCCGTCAAGATACCAGCCAACAAACTTAAATCCCGGTTTCAAAGGTACCGCCGGTTCTGATACCGTCATATTCTTTTCCACAGTAACCGGGAAGATCATCGTGCCTCCCTGTGTATCAAAGGTCACCTGATATTCATCATTCTCCACATTGCCGGTTCCCATGACACGGGTTACTTTAAATCCCCATGCGCTTGTCTTATCGTCCGATACCAGTCGAATCCTGACCGTATCACCCGGCACTTCCACCGTCTCTCCCGCCAGTTGTGTACCGGTATATTTACCGATCTGTTTCTTCGCCCCATCAAATATATAGATATAGTCGAACTCTTCCTCCACTGTCGTTCTGCTGTCGAAGCTGACGAGCAGGCTTTCCGCGCCTTCCTTCGTATAGATCCAGATGTCCGAACAGTTATTGGGATAATTATGCGGACTTTCCAGACCGTCAACGGTATCGCACACATACCCGTTACCCTTGACTTCCACGTTACATTCCCTGTAAACAGTACTGTCATCCAACGCTTCCACTCTAACCACAGCCGTTCCTTTCAGATGCGCTGTCACCAGACCATCTGCATCCACAGAAGCAATCCTCTCGTCCGATGTGCTCCATACAACTGATTTATTCTCCGCTGTGGAAGGTGAAACGCTTGCCGTCAGTTTCTCTGTATCACCTGCATCAAGACTCAGGGAAGTCTTATTCAGGCTGATGGAGGTAACCAGCTGTTTCACAGTGATTTTGCAGGATGCGCTGACATCGCCGACCGTCACTTTCACAGTTGCCGTACCTAACGACTTCGCAGTGACCTCACCCGTATCTTCCACTGTCACTACTTTCGTATCGCTGCTCTTCCATGACACTTCATCCGTAAAATCGGCGGGTGTGACACTGAGGATCAGCTTCGTTTTCTTACCGTTGCCCAGCTTTAATTCCGTCTTGTCCAGATGTACTTGCGTCGCTTTCTTTTCCAGATTGACGAATGTCGCCCCGACGCTTGCGGCATAGGTTTCCGCATATGTACCTGATACGCCGTAGATCGTCAGCTTCAGCGGGTAGCTGAACGCGTTATTCTCAATAACAGTCGTTGCCCTCGGTATGGTAATTTCCGTAAATTGAGCACAGTCTTTAAAAGCGTTGCTCTTGATCGTCGCTACACGATAAGGCAGCACGATCTTCTGCAAGGATGGACACAGATTAAACCCATAAGAAGGAATCGTCGTAATTCCTGTACCCAGTGACACATCGCACAGCAGTTCGCATTCTGCAAACACATAGGTACCCAGACTTGTAACACTGTCGGGAATTATTACTTTAGTTAATCCATCACAGTCAAAGAACGCTCTCGTGTCCACTTTTGTCACGTGCTCCGGCAAAATGATCTCCGGCAGGGAATCGCAGTTGGCAAAAGCACTGCTTTCCACTGTCAGCAGTCCCTCCGGCAGGTGCAGATCTGTGAGTTTCGTACAGTCAGAAAAAGTATTTGTTCTCAAAATCGTTACGGAGTCTCCAAGATAAGCCTTTTCCAGAGATAAGCATCCGGACAAAAGCTCAGTTCCCAGACTTCTCACTGATTCCGGCACTTTAATTTCCGTCAGTCCCGTACATCCCTGAAGCGCGGCATTTCCTATTTCCGTCAAACCATCAGACAGATCAATGCCAGTCATTCCGGTACAGTTTCTAAATGCTCTGCTTTCTATCTTAGTCACCGAAGCCGGAATACTGATATGTGTCAGATTAGTACAACCTTCAAAAGCCAGACGCTCGATCACAGTAACCGTATCCGGTATAATAATTTCCTCCAACGACGTGCATCCCATGAGCAAATGGTCTGCTATTCTCGTCACACCTTCTTCGAAGGTTATGCTCTTTAATTTCTCACATCCCGCAAAACTCCCGTACTCTCCATTGTCTATACTTCCGCCGCTTTCCAGGCTTTTCGGAATTTCAATTGTCGTCAATGAAGTACAGCCCTTAAAGGTCTCATATCCCATAGTCCTCAGATTCCTGGACAGCGTTACTTCGGCCAGACCTGTACAGCCTTTAAATACATGCAGTCCGATTGTGGTCACGCTGTCCGGCAGTGTAAGCGCAGTCATTCCCGTGCAGTCGCGAAACGCGTCATTTTCTATTTCGCTTACCGAATTTGGAATCGTAACCTTTTTCAAATTTACACAGCTTGTAAAAGCCATATATTCTATCACAGTAACCGTATCCGGTATCACGATTTCTTCCAGCGAAGTGCATCCCATAAACAAATGATCCGCTATCCTCGTCGCTCCATCCTCGAAAGTAACGCTCTTTAATTTCTCACATCCCGCAAAACTCCCGTACTCTCCGTTATCTATACTTCCGCCGCTTTCCAGACTTTTCGGGATTTCAATTGTTGTCAATGAAGTACAGTCCTTAAAGGTTTCATACCCCATAGTCTTCAGATTCCTGGACAGCGTTACTTCGGCCAGACCTGTACAGCCTTTAAATACATGCAGTCCGATTGTGGTTACACTGTCCGGCAGTACGATCTGCGTCAGTCCGGTACAATCTTTAAAAGCATCATTTCCTATTTCCGTAACCGAATCGGAAATACTGACCTTTCTCAAATTTACACATCGCTCAAAGGCCATATATTCTATCGTCGTAACTGTATCCGGTATCGTGATTTCTTCCAGTGAAGCACACCCCATAAACAATTGCTTCACAATCCTTGTTGTGCCTTCTTCAAAAGTAACGTTCTTTAATTTATCACAGCCCCTGAACATTCCGTAATCCGGATTGTCTATCCCTTGACCTGTCTCAAGGCTTTTGGGGATCTCGATCGCCGTCAGCGAAACGCAGTTCTGAAACGCCTGATATCCCATGCTTTTCAGTCCCTTTGGCAAGGTCACGGATGACAATATTGCACAGTCCATAAAAGCTGCTGTTCCGATCGTCTCTACACTGTCCGGAATAACTACAGTCTCAAGCAGTATCGTCTTTTTAAATGCCGCGCTCTTAATCTCGGTCACGGGATATCCGCCTAAAGTGGCCGGAATATACAGTTCCGCACCGCCTACATAGCCTGTCGCGTAACCATTCAACGTAACCGTATTAGTTTTGCTGTCCACAGTATAGTCGAAGTTCTCTTCTGTCTCCATGCCTGCGGCATTATATCGGGGAAGATTATTCTCAGAAATACTTATGCTGTTGTCGGAAACACTTTCTCCGTCCTCCGGAAGAACCGGCTCACCCTCATCCGTATCTTCTTCTGTGGACGCATCGTCTTCTCTCCCGTCCGTATCTTCTTCCGCAGGCGCATCGTCCTCTCTCCCGTCCGTATCTTCCTCTGCGGATACATCGTCTTCACCCTCGTCCGTATCTTCCTCTGCGGGCGCATCGTCTTCTCCCGCATCCGTCTCCTCTTCGGAATCAGCGCTCCCTGTCCCGTCTGTTTCTTCTCCGAAACTGCCATCTTCCGTATCCTCTATTGTTCCACTGTCCGGCTGCCCTGACGCACCTCCCGCAGCACCATCCTCTGCCGCCCCGGACTCATCTGTGCCCGTTTCATCTATTCCGGTTCCGTCTTCCTGATTCCCGGCACGATCCGTCTCTGATTCCGCTACGGGATTCACCTGGTCAGGATTCGATATTCCTTCCACCGCCAATACATCACTGCCGTATGTCCCGCACAGTAAACATACGGCAAGCGCAATCGCCAAGATCTTTTTCATCCGCCTCATAAGTTTGTCTCTCCTATTTGTCTTTTTTCGAATTTACTCTTTAATCATACTCTACTTTATCACACTTTATCAAGTTATATGTCACTACATTTTACAGCATTTCAGCAAATTCTGATTATAAAACGAACCCCCGGTGGTGGAAGCACCGGGAGTCCGTTTTATATATACAAACTAAGGGATATAGGTATACGCTTTATTCAACGTCCTGCAGCGCCGCGAAATCTTCTTCGCCCGTGCGGACTTTCACAACTCTGTCTACATTGTAAACGAAGATCTTGCCGTCTCCGATATGGCCTGTGTAAAGCGCTTTCTTAGCCGCTTCCACCACATTTTCTACCGGAATCCTGCTGACTACAACCTCGACCTTAACCTTCGGCAGCAGGGTCGCATCCATCTCGACGCCACGATACATCTCGCCTGCACCCTTCTGGATACCGCAGCCCATAACCTGTGTCACCGTCATGCCGGTTACGCCCAGGTCGTTCATGGCTTTGCGCAGCTGATCATATCTGGACAGCTTCGCGATAATGGATACTTTATACATGCCTGTCGCGGACGCCATCGGCACTTGAGCGACTTTTACCGCCGCATCTTTTTGTACGTCGGATGCCTCATTGTAGTCTTCTGTTCCGAGGCTGGTATTCTCATTGATCTCCATCGACATCGTATTCGATACATCCATAAGGCTGAAGCCTGAGTAAGCGGACGCCAGACCATGCTCCGTAGCGTCAAGTCCTACGATCTCTTCTTCCTCGGAAGCGCGCAGCCCGATCACTGCCTTGATTACCAGAAATACGATCGTGATCGTAACTGCCGTCCACGCCGCAACCGCAGCGAATCCGATGAACTGTAAGCCGAGCAGTTCAAACCCGCCGCCGTAGAACAGACCGACAAGTTCGTTTCCTGACGCATCCGCAATCGCGTATTCCGGCGCACTGTTCGTCGCGAACAGACCAACTGCAATCGTACCCCAGATACCGTTCATACAATGCACCGCAACCGCGCCGACAGGATCGTCTATGCGAAGCTTATAATCTAACAGCCATACGCCGAATACTACCAGAAAACCTGCAACCGCGCCGATCACGATTGCACCGAAGGCATCCGTGACATCACAGGGCGCCGTAATTGCAACCAGACCTGCCAGCGAAGCATTCAGGCACATGGATACATCAGGCTTACCGTATTTGATCCATGTAAAAATCATACATACTACCGTAGCAATCGCCGGCGCGATCGTCGTCGTCACAAAGATGGAACCCAGCTGCTCCACGGTCACAGCCGCAGCACCGTTAAATCCGTACCAGCCGAGCCACAGAATAAACACGCCCAGCGCACCGATCGGGATATTATGCCCCGGAAAAGCATTAACCCTGGTGATCCTGCCGCTCTTGTCTTTCGTGAATTTCCCGATACGGGGACCGAGGATCTTCGCACCAATCAGCGCAGAGATACCGCCCACCATATGTATCGCACAGGAACCGGCAAAATCGTGAAAGCCCATCTGGGATAACCAGCCGCCGCCCCAGATCCAGTGCGCTTCGATCGGATAGATCAGCGCGGAGATCACCGCCGAGTAAACGCAGTAGCTTAAGAACTTCGTTCTCTCCGCCATTGCCCCGGACACGATCGTCGCCGTGGTCGCACAGAATACCAGGTTAAACACGAAATTCGACCAGTCAAAATCCGCATAGCTTGTAAAAATGTCAAATCCCGGCTTACCGATCAGTCCCATCAGATCCTCACCCAACAGTAAACTGAATCCGATCAGAATAAATACTACCGTACCGATGCAGAAATCCATCAGATTTTTCATAATGATGTTTCCCGCATTTTTGGCTCTGGTAAAACCTGTCTCGACCATTGCGAATCCGGCCTGCATCCAGAATACCAGCGCTGCGCCGATCAGAAACCAGACGCCGAACACCTGTCCGTTTAAAACCTCCATAATTTCCTCTGTCATAGATAAATTTCCTCCGTTCCTGCAGCTCCTCAACTGCTTTTAGGCAAATGAACAAAAGTGTGCTTCGCTTACTCCAGCTTCCACATCCTTTGACAAGCACAGCTTTTGTTCCGCGCGCATAGCTGCGCATCCATTTTATATCATAGAACGTACTTTCCTATGATATAAAAAAGCGCCTTGAGTTTCCTCAAAGCGCCTTTGCTTTTACGATTTGTATCGTAGCACTATCTAAACCATGTGTCAATAGAAAAGTTAAAATTCTATAAATTTTTTATCCCGTCTAATAGCTGATCGGTTTTTTCACAATATCAAACTTCACGGTTACACTGCCGCCGTAATACGGTCCAACGCCGCTGATCACCACACTGCCCTTATTCTTACCCGATGCAACATTCTTACCGTAAGAAAGGGTATAGTGTTCGCCTTCCCTGATCTGCCCTCCGCCGTAGAATACCGTCACTTCCGGCGTAACCTGACCGCCCGAATATACCGCCTCATCAATATATACCGCCAGCGCCGTTTTGGTCAGTTTATTCAGATAGATCGGCAGCGGCACGATGATCGGCTGCTCCAGTCTGTATGAAGCCCCTTCGGCCCCGGTGATCACTGCCACCGGCACACCGTCTTCCACTTTCAGTTCACCCTCCTGCGGCGTGCTGCCATCTGTTTGATTCTGCAAATTATGTATATAGCTGTCATAATCGGCCTGCGTATGATTCCGGTATTCGATCTCATAATCTTTCCCCGCACGCAGGGCTGACTTGCCGTCCATCAGCTTCACCACAGGTTTATAGGCATAATCCGGTGCCCTATTCTCCTTATATGCAACCGGTGTCGTCTTGATCTGAATACTGTCCGCCCGCAAATCCGTTCTGACAATGTCAAAGTGCAGGCTAAACTCCCCGGTGTAGTTGCCCTTGCCCTTCACGATCACCGTCGGGGGCTCTTCATCAGAAGCGCCTGCAACCGCCTTGTTATTGACATATTTCAGCGTATAGTCTTTACCGTTTCTAAGCGTTATTCCCTCCTGATTCGTGAGGCTGATTTCTTCCACAGGCTTCACGCCGGCTTTGCAGTAGTCAAAGACCATATTCTCCATCGATGCCGGCCGGTTTACCTTCGCAATATCGGCCGCCGTGATCTTGAATGTCTTCTTAAAGCTGCCGCTGTACCCCGCATCCGCCGCGCCCTTAAAGGTCATCGTGGCAGTGCCCTTATTGATATTCCCGCTGTAGCTGATCGTGTAATCCCTGCCGTACCGCAGCGGCTGCGGTGCCTCGTCTCCCATGCCATATGACAGGGCTATACCGTTCTGTGTGATCGCTCTGCCCGTATACACCTTATTCTCTATTCCTTTCGTCAGAACGGTCTTCGCCGTAAATGCTTTTCCTTTGATATTGAAAGACACTGTTTTACTTCCGGCATATTCTCCTGTTCCCGTAATGATCAGTTCCGCCTTACCGACTCTGTCATGATTGCGATACTGCACTGTATAATCCCTGAAAGGTCTCAAAATCGTCGTGCCGCATTTCACGATAAAGGTATCCGCCGTGCTTACCTCCGCCGGATTCAACCGTACCGGTTCACCCGTAAACGTAACATTCTTCTGGTTCTTTCCGATCATAATCGTTGCATTCTTAATCAGATGTGCTTTATCCGTTACATGGATCTCCCTGCAGATGGTTCCATCATAATTGCCGATGCCTTTTACCGTCAGCAGAAACTCTCCGCTGCAGCCTGCCGGTATGGCAGCGTCCGGGAGTTCCCCGTCATTTTGCAGACTGCTGCCCGCCTGGTCACGTGCATTCACCGCCGTCAGACACAACTCGAAATCGCTGTCCTTCTTCATCCCTTTAACATACTTAATGGAAGTGAAAGGCTTCTGCGCTCTCTTCGCCGTCGTAAGCTGATCAGAAATCTTCAGCACGATCCCGGCCGCAGGCTGACTGCCGCCATCACCGACCGCAGTTCTGAGAATATTGAAATTAACCTTGACCGTATCCTTGTTTCCGTCTTTGATCCGATCCGTATAATTACCCTTGCCGATAATCTCCGCATAAGGAAGCGCCGCATTGAAATACGGGCCTTCACCGTTCCCCTGTTTAAGCACGCCATCCTTATTCGAGTTGATATTATTATAATATTTGATCTGATAATCTCTGCCTGACTTTAAGAGCATATCACCGTCATACACACTGACCGCCGGTTTGCATGCCTTACCGGTATAATATACATCCGCGATCTCCTGAATCGCAAACTCGCTGCTCTCACTCACGTCCAGCCACTTCGCATACAGCGTCATATCCGACTGTACGATATCCGCCTCAAAGTTCCACGCCTTCGTGCATGCCCCGTCCTGATACCAGCCGTCAAAACGATATCCTGCTGCCTCCGGATCGGCGGGTCTGCCGATCATACTGCCGACCTTAACATCAATTATGTCCGCCGGCGCCGTACCATGCCTCTGCACATCAAAACTGACTGTACAGGAAACATATTCGCTCGCCACGGTCAGCAGACCACACCTGTAAAATATATTGTAATTCGTTCCCGCATCGGCACCGGAAGGCACAATGTCATACCGCCCTGCCGCCGTACTGTCCGTGATCCCGCAGGAAAAAGACGGTTCCGCGAAAAGAACGTCGTCCGCCATAAGGCCGCTTACTGTATATTCGTATACATTCGCCGGCGGAACCGGATCACCGGTCAGTATATTCATGTCCCGTGCCGTAATGATAAGCTGCGCCGGATTGATATCAAAATCCCTGCTGATACTGCCTTGATAAACATTCACGCCTGTCACGACCACGGTTGCGGTACCGGCATCCGTGTTATTTACATAAGCCAGTTCATAGTCCAGTCCCTCTGTCAACACGACCTGCGTTCCACCGGTCAGCGCACTGCCTGCCGCTGACACCACGACCTTCGGTTCCTGCCCGACACCGTTATATGTAAAGCTTTTATTCTTAAAAGCGACATGGAACGTATTATCCAACGTTCGCTTCGTAGTTACCTTGATCTGCAGATCCGTCAGCTTCCCGAACCGCGACGCATCATCCGGTGTAAATACGGCCGCAAAAATTCGCTCGCCGACCTGTGCCAGTTCCTGCTCCGTATCCACCTCTGCAGACCAGGAATAGGTTCCGTAGCTGTTCGAAGGGAATGTAAGTTCTCTAAGCTTCTGCCCATAGGAAGCCGTAAGCACCGGTTCCTCCACGATCAGCACATCAAAATCCATCGTGTAACCACCGCAGGTAACCGTCACGGTACAAATGCCCGGTTTCGACGAATCAAATCCGCTGACCATATTGGCCTTCATATCGATCGTTACCATTTTATTCCCTGACGGATACGTCACTTTTCCGCCGGTAACATCCAGACTCTGACCCGTCTTATAAGTCGTTTTAGCGGGACGCCTGATCGAAGCCGAAGCCGTCCAGTTTGTATAAAGCTTCAGATTAGCCAGAATATCTTCCGCCGCATACCAGCCGGTCGTAACATACTGCAGACGGTTATTGGCATCAATATAGCAGATTACAGGCCATGTCACCCTGACCTCAGACCCGCCTTCACCGATCCCGGCCGCCCGTGCATATGCCCACATACTGTTTTCATTCCGTTTTGTAATATCATAGGAAAAGGTGATCTCCTCACAGCCATACTGCTTCTGATACGCCGCTACCTCTTCCTTCGTTTTCTGGGTTGTCTCGATCGCGTATATATCAATTCCTGCAAAGCTGTCAATCGAACTGCTGAGGTTCTGAATCGTACCGCGGCAGTTACCGCATGTATTGCTGTAGAAAACTAAAAGCTTCGGTCTGCCCTCTGCCGCCGATGTGATCGTCGTTTCATCTAGTGCAGTGTATTCATAAGACAGATTGTCGAGATCAAGCGCTTTATCGTCTTCCGGCGGATCGTCCGGCTCTTCCGGTTCTCCGCCGCCTGTATCAATGTCCGCCGTCAGCACTACTTCTTTCGCCTCTATATTCGGTGTCTGATGCAAGGCATAGAGCACCTTGCCCTGACAATAAGCGCTGCCGTATATGTATCCTGTCGATGTATCCGCTGTAAACTCCGTCTTCCTGTCGGTGCCATCTAATGCGATGCTGTAGATGGACGCCTTATCATTGTAATATAATCGGTCTTGTATTTGAAACAGTCCTGAAAAAGCGCCTATCCAGTTATCGCTGCCACCCCATACCGGCCACCTGCCGATGCTCTGCACGAAAGTTCCTGCATCCGTTATATCTTCCAGACGTGTCTTATTAACGTTTCCGCTGTCCGTAATATAATAGCAGTCATCTCCCGCCAGTACCAGCGGTGAGTCGCAGTCAACCCAGAAAGCATTATCATAGCGCGTATCTGTTGCCTGATAATCCACCACGCTGCTGCCGCTCGTCACCACCCAGTCCTGATGCTTTGCAAAAGCTGCATCACTGCGGAACATATAGGTATGCACAGCCCTTCCGACCTTATCCCATACGGGATCATCCCACGTCACATCCACCTGATAGTACTGTCCGTCCAGCACGATCATATTCCATGCATGATTCATAGAATCGCTGGTCACCATATAGCAGTCGATTCCAACCTGATTCAGCAGGTACTTATAGGCAAGTGCGTAACCCTGACACACGGCAATACGTTCTGCAAAAACGCCATACGCACTATAAGATGCATCGGGAATCGTATTCGCATTCAGGTTCTCATAATCATACTCACAGTTAACGGTCAGATAGTCATGCAGGACGACAGCTTTCTCCAGATCGCTCATCTGATTGTCCACGCACGCCAGCGCAGAAGATACGCCTTTCTGGAATGCTGCATCATCATATGTATCGTTGTAGGTAAGTATCACTGCATTGATATATTCACCGGGAGAGTAAGAAAATTCCCGCTTCACATAGTATAGATCCGGATACTCATTAAGCACTCCATATATTAAGTTTTTGGTTCCTTCCAGATCCAGCCTATACGCAGATATATCGATCATCTCAATGCGTTCGCGCATCTGTTGATACAGATACTCTTCCGCCTCGCTGCTGTACGCTGTTTCCCCGTAAACCAAAAGATTCCCCTTCGCCGCCGGTGAACCGCCGAACTGATAAGCCCCGTCCAGTTCAGCTTCCATCCATATTTCCTGCGAGTCCGGGCTGTCCGCATCATTATCGGAGATTCCGCTTACGCGAACCTCATTCGCGTCAGACGTATCTGTTTCATCTTCCGCTTCTTCATCCGCCGCGTCATCGTCCCCGGAAGGCTTCTCCCCGTCAACCGGTTCCTGCATCTCCGTATCCGAAGGCTCTTCTCCTTCATCCGGCTCCTGTGTCTCCGTATCTGAAGAATCCTGTTCTTCTTCCGGCTCCTTTACCTCCGTATCCGAAGGGTCTTCTCCATCCCCCGGCTCCTGTGTCTCCGTATCTGAAGAATCCTGTTCCTCTTCCGGCTCCTGCAATTCTATACTTGAAGAATCCTCCCCGCTTGCAGGCTCATTCTTCTGCACAGATTCATCCGCGTCTGTCTCTCCGCTTATACCGGAAGCATTCCCGTTCTCCGACGCGGTCACTGCCGCCTCTTTTGCATAAGCAGTCCCTGCCGGAAGCTGTACCGTTGAAAACACCATCACTGCTGAAAGAACACCCGCCAGACTTCTCTTCCATGACATTTTACATTTTCCTGACATCATTTCCCTACCCCTCTCGTCTGCTGCTATATATTACAGAATTCTCCTACCGAATGATTCATCCTTTGTACAAGAATAAATCAGAAAATTATATGCCATTATTATAAGTCATACGAGTACTTTTATCAAATCCCCTTTTTTATAATATCAGAGAAGCTGCAGCTCTTACTTCTTCACGAGCACTGGCAGCCAATATCTTCTAATTCTTGTTCCATAATTGTCTTAATCTTTTCAATATCTGTATATATCAAATGAATCCCACGATTATGCAACGCAAGCACTTCCCTTAAATTTTCCGTATTTTTCTCTTTTCTATAATGACCTTATACTTTTCCACCTGTGAACTTATTGGGATCATCCAATAAAGAGCTTGATTCTTTTTATCTTGTAGTACATAGAAATGTGGGCGATAATTTCCGTTTTCTTTATTGCTCATTAAGTATTTATCCTGCACCTTATCAAAAAACTCATCTTTGATATGATAAGAATATCCCTGTCGTATCTCCATATACTGCAACATTCTCCTTTAGGTAAAAACTTCGTATTATGCAAATTCCCCACCGACATCAGCCGATGGGGAGTATTTACGCACTATACCATTTATATCCCACCTGTATAGCAAGTGGCATCATTTACAAACTGAATCACTTATACCCCGCACCATCAGCAAGCGGCAAACATTTACTTCTAAACAGATTTCGAGAAATAATCAACCTGTTTTTCATTTTTTCAGCCTTCCCCACTTGCATATACTACTTCTTCACGAGTACGTTTACAATTGTTGACGCGTTTTTGCTTACGCCGTCATTTCCCTTACACTGCACCGTAACAGGAATCCTGTAAGCCGTACCCTTTGCGGCTGCCTTAACGGCATCTGCATCCAGGACATACGCCCTGATTGTTGCCTGTCCGCCTGATGCGCTTGTATTTACTGTCGTTACGCACAAATCCGGTCTTCCGTCCTTATTGACATCCAGATAGCCAGACGCAGATTCAATCGCATAATATCCCTTTTTAGAATCGTGCGGTACATACAGGCTCATTGTCTCGCCCTTGTCATACCCCTGTGCGGAAGCGTATAAAGTAAGCTTCTTTGCAGAAGCGGTCACCTTCGGCACCGACTGCTTCGGTTTGATGGTAAATGTGTTGGAGATGACTGTAATTGTTTCTCTGGCTTCCGCATCCCCATACCAGATTGTATATTTCATGGAAAGAGCATAGCTTCTGCCCGCTTTCAATTTTCCTGTGGCACGCGGTATAATGGTCTGGGTTCCGTCTGCATTCATTTTGATCATAAAAAGGCCTGCATACGCACCTGTAAGCTCTGCATCCGTCGCCCCTTAAGAATTGTTCAGACCCTGGAATACAGGCGTCACCGTAACGCCGGCATATCGATCTGTTGTATAACCGGTTCCGGCAGGATTCAGCTTTAACAGGTCAATGCTTCCCTTCGTCTTCACCCTGACTGTCGCCTTCCCGCTGACCACCTTCACAGTCAGCACTACACTATTCAGCTTTGTGCCGTCATAATAAGGTGTCACTCTGTACTTATAAGTGCCCGGTTTGATCTGTCCGTTCTTCATAGCGTTTGCATAGTTCAGAGAAACTGACAGGCTGGGATTCACATAAACCATATTCAGAAGGTTCCTGTCCAGCAGTTCCTGCGCTGGTCTGCTGGTTCCTTCCCGCCTGACCTCCGAAACCATCGCCATTCTTCCCGTTATTGTATTATAGAAGCATACCGGCACTACCGTTTGTGTCGTCTCCATTGGATAAACCGTATTCAGCGTAACCTTCGCCGGTGAGAGCTTCACTTTGGACTTCACCACCTTAATCTTCACCGGCGCCGTCAACGGTTCACACCAGTAATCCGAATAAAATGTGAGCTGTGTCTATATATCCTTTCCGCCCCGATAAGTGAGTTTTACCCTTGTACCCACCGGCGCCACCGTAACATTCTCGTCTGCGCAAATCACTCTGGAATACCCCTTCCAAACCAGAGGTTCTCCCAGTGCCATGCACTCGCTGCCTTTTACCGCATTTGTATAAATGCGCTGCTGGTCGCTGCCTTCCCCGAGTGCGGCACAGATTTTATAATTCAGTGTCCTGATCTTAGGCTTCTTGTATTCCGTCTGAACTTTAAACGTTTTTCTGATTGCCATCGTATCATCATATCCATCCAGACGGATCAAGAGAATCCCGCTGGCGGCCCCGGCGGACGGCTTCTTACTTCCATCTAAAACCGGTTTATGCTGTCGGATCATATAACTTCCCTGATATGCTCCACTCTTTAGCCGGGTCACGGGCAAACAGTTCGCAATGTCAAACGCCGCGCTTTGTGCCGATCCACCTGCTGCTCCATCCGGCAGCCAGTCTACAGAGGAGATACGCGCCGTAGATGAAATCTGCAGAAGCCCCATAGACACCGCATCATAGTCTGCCAAATGCATTGTATCCGTATAGAACACGTTTACCTTTTTGGTCTGTCTGACCGTTACCTTCGGAATTTCCGTCTCTATCCTGATCTTGACCGGTACAAAGACAGGCCCGCCATATGCACTGGTCGTAACGGCAAGATAATAGTTTAAGCTGCCTTTCTTTTTTAACAGGCTCTTATTCTTCACATACAAGTCTACCCCGTA
Source organism: uncultured Lachnospiraceae bacterium (assembly GCA_910578555.1). GTDB lineage: Bacteria > Bacillota > Clostridia > Lachnospirales > Lachnospiraceae > UBA3282. The sequence continues at coordinate 19,529 of CAJTPS010000024.1, read as the reverse complement.
TCTGTGGCTGCCGGAGACAGGATATGCAGAAACTGTCAGACCGGAAACTTCCTTTGCACCTGCAGTATCATTGGATTCCACAAGGCTGATCTTCTCGATCCGGTCCGTCTCCTCCTCGTCATATGGCAACACAATCTCCGCCAGCTTCGTCGCCGTGCTGTACTTAAAGTTCTCGTTCACGGTCGCGGCATATGCCGTCACCCGGGGCGTATAGTCCTTTATCCTGACGGCAATCTGTGCCTTGCATCCAAGTTCGTCCTTTGCCGTCGCAACGATTCCGGCAAGTCCGTCCGCCCCTCCCGGCACTGTCAGCACCAGTTTGTCTGATCCGGATTTCCTGCACTTCACCACCGTCCCATCGCTCGTAGCATAAGTAATATTCGGGTTTTCCACCGGATTACCCTCTGTATCTCTGGCCGTTACCGATAAATAAATTACCCGTTCCCATTTTTTGGTTCCGGCATTTGCTGCCGTAATCTCATACTCTATCGCTTCTATGGTTTCCGCCGCGCCGTTTGGCACGGTTATAACCTTGTCAGGACGCTCCGGCGAATCCTCTGCAAGCGTAAACAGGATTTCACTGACAGGCGCACACTCCACTGCCATAAGCTTCAGGGAAGTTTTCACCGTCTTCACTTCCGTTCCTGGCGTCAGGACATAGCTGCCCCATATATTCTCCGCAGAAGGAGCTTTTTTCTCAAAAGATGCCTTTTTCAGAGAAACGACTGCTGACACCGTATAAGTTCCCTTGGCTGACGCAGTGATACTATAAGTGCTTCCGCTTTCTCCCTTCGTGTCCGCTTCTGTCGCGCTGACTTTTCCGTAATCCTTTGCGGCCGCTTGCAGCGCATACTGCTCATATAAAAGTGTCGGCATATTTCCGGCAGCGCGTTGATTCTTACCTGTAACGGCTTTCCTTTTTGCATGATATATGCTTTCTTGCCCGCACTGTAATCCCCGTCGGCTACCGGAAGATTATCCCCGGCTTTCGCTATATGCACAGGCACTTTCGTTTCATATGGATAGTAACCTGCCTCCGCATAGTATGCCGTAAAGACCTGCCTGCCCGTCTCATAAAGCAGCGTATCCTTCTCCTTCCACTGCCAGTGCTCCGGAAGTCCTGTATCCGCCAGCTTGTTCAAATAATCCAGCCAAGTTTAAGTCTCCGGAAGCGTAAGGATCTCCGGCTTCTTCAGGACATCTAACGTGATTGTGAATCGCGTGTCCTTATATTCCTCATCTTTCATGGCGGCCGTCAGTACATGGTCCATCGCTATCGTGGTAAATTCCGTCTTCGCATCCACGATCACGTCTTTTCCCTGAATGCCGCTGTACTGATCTTTTAACTCCACCAGAACTTCATAGGTTGTTCCCGGCTCTAGATCCGTCAGGGATGTCTGTCCGGCATGTGCCGTTCCTGTCTGCACATAATTGATAAGGCTCCACATCGTAGTGCCCTTCTTCCGGCAGTATGTAAAGACATAGTCATTGTTCAATGTGCTGTTGTCACTCTCAAAGCCCCAGTTCGCCTGCGCGGAAGTATACCTGCAGTTATCTATATATACAGACAGCCGTCTTGTATCCTTCAACGTCCGAAAGACCGCCTGCGCCAGAATATCGTCCGGATAATATGTCGCCACAAGCCTGATCTCGTACTCTGTATCTTCCTGCAGTCCCTGCAAATAAATCGGACCGCCGTTCTCATACCCGTATGTGCAGTCAACAGCGCCGTGCCACTCCGCCGTTCCCTTTTCTCTGTAAAACATCCGGCATCTGCTATGCATGACCGACTCATCCCGTAATGCCATCGAAGCCCTGATAAACAGGCTGTTGAACTTGACGCTCTCTGCTGTCACGGAAATATCCTGTTTTACCGCCTCAAAGGTAAAATACTTCTCATAAACCGTAGACCGGAGGCTGTTCTTAATTGTGATCTTCCATCTATTCTCTGCGTTGGGTCTTACCCTGTCAGAAGAATACACAATCGTGGTCCGCCAGCCATTTTCCTCCGTCATCAATGTATCGTCATAGTCGGAATAGACTAAAGTGTCCCAGCAATGTGATATCTCATCATAATATTGCGCCGAAACAGTATACGTTCCGCTTGGCGCGCCCAGCAAAGACACTGCTAGCTTCACGCCCTGCATCAGCGGTTGTATCTCTACCTCAGGTATCACCTCCGCCGGTACGGTTGTGAAGTATAACATTTTAACGATTCCATCCACCGTAACCTGTACTTCATATTTCGAATTATATGCCAGTATTCCCAGACTCCTCTCGTCTGCATAGTCATTATAGGAAGCCAGCTTTCCCGCCGGCTTTCCGCCGTCGCTCCATTCTATGCCGCCTGCGACACGGCATTTCACCGTATAGGAATAGATCCCTTCCGGTACGTCCTGCAGCGCAATCTGCAGCAAGGCAAGATAGGCTCTGTCTGCATCGGGTTTCACTGTCACATGAATCTGCTCCGCGGTCAACACAGAATCAGGCGTCTCAAAGCTGACCTGCATCCTGCAGGCTGCATATTGAAGCTCCATGGCATTCGTATCGTCCAGCCCCACTGTCAGATCATTATATTCCGTTCCCGCTGTCAAATTACCAAGCTGCAGGTCAATGCTGCCTCTGCTATGCTTCCGGCAGATATATACCCCGTACTTGTCTGTATGCTGCCCGTACTGTCAATATAGGATACTCTCGCACAGATGTATTGTTTCTCTCCCGTATACGCCCCGACCGATACTCTAATCACAGCGTCCGAGGCTGTAATATCCACGACCTCCACTTCAATATTCGACGCTGCGAACGCCTCTGTGTGGATTTCCGTCATGTCACAGACCTTTCCACTGTACCTTGCAATCAGTTCGATTATATAATCCGTATCCGCTTCTGCTGCAAACGTGATTGTCGATGTATTGTTATGCAGAAAGACAATATTATAATAAGTCCATTCACTTTCTTCCTTACTTACGATAGCGGAGGCGCCCATCCTCAGATTCCATCTCCACTGTTACCGTAATACTTGCATCTTCTGCCGTCACTTCTGCCAGAACGCCGGCCTGCTCTGCTGCCATCGGATTCACAATCGTTTCCTGCTCGTCGGCGTCAGGTACCACCAGCGCATCTGTCCCGACAGCATCCTCCGACGTGCCGTCGGCATCCTCGAAACTGTCAGTATCTTCCGGCGTATCAGCCATATTGTCACTACTCGACGCGTCGTCCTCTTCCGGTGTACTGCTGTTATCACCGTTATCGTCTCCCGGCATAACATTGTCACTTTCGCTTCTGTCATCTGACAGATCGCCGCCACCGTCTTCTGAAGCGCCGCTATCTTCCTGTATATCGTGATCGTCGCCGGCATCTTCTGACATACTGTTACCGTCTTCACTGCCTTCCGTATTGCCGGATTCGCCTTCTGCCGGTCCGTCCCCGCTTCCTGCCGTCTCTTCACTGTCTTCCCCAGCCTCATCTACATTTACAATATAATCCCCTTCTTCCGACCCGTTCTGCATATTGCTGACTGTCTGCACATTCACCTGCGGACTCATCGCATATGCCGTATCGCTGATTCCGCCTGTCAGCATACATACGCTGAGCAGGATGGCCAACCCTCTTTGCAGCATCCCTTCTCCTCCTATTTTCCAACTCACAAAATTTAATGTATTTTATCTATTTTACCTTTTCCTACATCATCAGAACAATTGCAGTTCTTGGCATTTTTTGACTTTTTCCTGATGTCCGCCGCCATTTATTCCTATATTCCGGCAATAGAAAAGCCCTCGCAGACAAAAACGCTGTGTTTCTGCCTGTGAGGGCTTCTGTTAATCGCACTTCATCTATATTGCATTACCGCGGAAATCTTACTTCTTCACGAGCACGCTCACAGTTGCCACGGCATCCCTGCTTGTACCATCCCGTCCCACGCATTTCACGGTAACAGGAATCTTATAGTTTACTCCTTTCGCTGTTGCCTTGACGGCATCCGCATCCTGAACGTACACCTTGACATCTACGTCTCCGCCCATCGGGCTTATACTCATTGTTGTCACGATCAGATCCGGCTTTCCGTCTTTATTGACATCCAGCAAACCGCTCGCATCCGCAATCGCGTAATATCCCTGTCTGGAGGATTTCGGTACAGACAGCGTCGCTGTCTCGCCCCTGCTCGCTCCCGCCGCGGAAGCGTATAAGGTAAGCTGCTTCACAGAGGAAGTCACCTTCGGCACCGACTGTTTCGGTTTGATGGAAAAAGTGTTGGACGATACTGTAATATATTCGCCAATGCCGCCTCTCTCATCGCACACGGTATATGTCACTGACAGCGTATAACGCTTCCCTGCTTTCAGCTTTCCGACACAGCTCGGCAGGATCTTCAGGACGCCGTTCGACTCGGTCTTCACGATCTTGAATAAATCTTTGTATGCGCCACATAGATCTGCCCTTACGACTCTATAGGCGCTGTCCATGTTTCGGAAGGTCGGTGTCACGGTAACTCCGGGGCTGTCAAGATGATCATACTGCGTACCATACCAGCTCAGCTTCAGCAGATCGATCGCGCCTTTGGTTTTTACTTTTACCGACGCCTCTTTATCTATGATTTTTACGGTCAGCGTAACGCCGTTTAATTGCATATCTCCATAATATGGCGTCACCTTGTATTTATAGCTGCCGGGCTTAAGCCGACTGCCTCCCATCGCTTTCGCATAGTTCAAGGTCACTGACATATGCGGCTGCCATGCATCCGGTCTGTAATCAATATTGATCATTCCCTGATCCAGCAGTTTCTGTGCCTGCGCGTTTGCGCCTTTTATCTCAACATCCGACACCTCCACCTCAGTTCCGGTCACTGCATTATAAAGTCTCACATCTGCCCCTGTCCGCGTCGTCTCCGACGGATACGCCGCATTCATCGTAACGGTCGCCGGTGATAGCTTAACCTTGGGTTTTGCGGCTTTGATCTTTACCGGCACCGTAAGCGGTTCATACCAGTAATCTGAATACAGGGTAAGCTGTGTCTTCTTGTCCTTCGCCCCGGTATATTGGAGCGTGACAACATCCCTATCCCCTGTGACTTCAACTTCCCTATCCGCGCAGACTATTTCCCCATACCCGCGCCACACAGTATTATAAGTCCTATTCAGCCAGTTATCTGTTTTCGATACATTTGTATAGATACGCTGTTGGTCGCTCGTTTCGCCGAGCGCCGGGCAGACTTTATAATCCGCGACTTTCAGCTTCGGTTTCCGGTATACTGTCTGAATCGTGAGGGGCTTCGCAATCTCTTCCCTGTATCCCGTCAGCTGGATATAAAGCGTCCCCTTCACGGCAACATCCGACGGCTTCTTCCTGCTGTCCAGAACCGGATTTTGCTGCTGAATGTTATATGTCTTGATATATTTGCCGTTCTTTGAGCCTGACATACTCCAGTCCTTAATAACAAACTCCGTGTTCTGCGTGGATTCCGCCTCCCACCTTACGGATGAAATCGGCATGTCAGCGAAAAGCTCCACGAGTCCCATGGACTCCTTGTCATGAGCGCCTTCATGTGTCGTATTGGTATAGAATACATTCACCTTTCTCGACTGCTTCATTGTGACCTTGGGTACACCCGCTTCCAGTTTAAACTGCACCGGCACATAGACATAACCGCCATAGGCTTTCGTCTGAATAGCAAGATAATATTTCAAGTTTCCTTTTTCTATGATCTGCGCCTTGTTCATAACGCCGAGCGTGACCTTCCACTTATGCGCACCAGCGTCAGTTTTCTTCGCCCAGACACCAAAGCCTTCAACTTTATCCGCCGCTCCCTGCGTCTTCACGAGGGAAATCACAGGAGTCTCGTCCTCTTCCTGATAAGGCAGTATAATCTGCGCGATCTGTTTGCTGTATGTATAATTTTCATTGATGGTTATCTTCCGGGTTGTGACTCTGGGCGTATAATCTTTCACCCTGACTGCAAGCTGTGCGCTGCATCCAAGCTCATCCTTTGCCGTCGCCACGATCTTCGCAAGTCCGTCCACGTCCTTCGGGATCGTCAGTACCAGCCTGTCGGTTCCTTCTTTTTTCAGCCTGACAACTGACGTGTCACTCACTTTATAGTCGATTCTGGGACTCTCTGCCTTGTTCCCATCCGCATCCTTTACTGTAATGTCTAAATAAATGACGCGGGCATTATGCTTCGCGTCCGCATTGGCCGCAGTGATCTTATACTCGATCGTGCCGTCTTCGGCAATCGCCACTTTCTCCGGCGAATCCTCCGCCACCGCAAAGGTGATCTGCTGAACCGGTACAGTATCTATCGCCATAAACTTCAGGGAAACGGTTGTATCCTTGACCTTCGCTCCCCCTGTCAGAACATAGGCGCCGTCCTGCTTCTCTAAAGCGGCCTGCTTATATGCGACTGCCGCCGATACCGTATAAGTGCCTTTGACGGAAGCGGTAACACTGTAATACCCCTCCCCGTCCGGCGCAGATACGCTGACCTTTGCGGTATCCTTTGCCGCCGGTGTCAAAGCCGACTGCTCATACAAAAATGCGGGAATGTGCTCCCCCGGTGCGCTTAAACCGACTTTCAGGGAGGCGCCCTTCCTCACAATATACGCTTTTTTCGCGGTACTGTAACACTGGTCGGAAGGAATTTCCTTTCCGTCTGCGTCTATTTGTTTTACCGACAATGTATTCTCGATCTTCTCCGCATATACCGTCACATTCGTCTCATACGGATAATAGCCGGGCGCCATGTAACGCGCCGTAAAGGTCTGCTCTCCCGTCTCATAAAGCAGCGTATCCTGTTCTTTCCACTGCCAGTTCTCCGGAAGCTTCACACTTGCAAGCTTATTGGAATAATCGAGCCATGTGTAAGTCCCGGGAATCGTCCTTATCTCCGGTTTCTTAAGGACATCCAAGGTAATGCTGAAGCTTTTATCCTGATATCCCTCATCCTTCATAACAGCCGTTATATTTACTTTTCCGGACACTGCATCAGAAATACCAATCGACGTATAAACATTATCCTCCGTCGAAGGTGTAATGGTAACGCCTTCCTGATCCGCCGACCAGTCAAACCTGTTGCCGGCCAGTTTGACACTTGCCTCATAGCTGCCCGCCGTATATGCCGGCGAGAGCACACAGCTGACCCAGTAAGTCTCGCCCGCCGCAACCTGATATTCGTTTTCGGCGGTTCCAATCGACATATAAGCGTCCTGATCCGCTTTCGGACGGGTAATAGAAAAGCCCAGTTTGTCATTGAGCACCTTCAGCTTCGCCTCAACAACGGTACCGTCCGCCGTCTCGGCCGTAATATATACCTGACCGAGACTCAACGACTCCAGCAGACCCTCGACCGAAATCTTCGCAATGTAAGGATTGCTGCTTTTCCATGTGGCATCTGCCACCTCTTTTTGGGTCTCATTATCATATACCACCGCCGTCCGCTTATTTGCCCTGTTTAAAACCGCCAGCGGTCCCCCGTCTGTTCCGTCCTCATTCTTCACGTGAATCTCGTAATTATGCACAGTCACATGGCATACCGCCTTGATCAGCACATTGTCCGCCGTCACGCCGCTGACGTTGATATCCGTCTCGCCTGTATTTCTCGCTGTCACGGTTCCGTCTTGCGCCACCGTCGCAACCGACGTATTGGAAGAACTCCATGACAATCTGTACGCCGCCTCCTGCGGCTGTACCGTCAAGATAAGCTTCTTTGACGCCCCTTTATTCAGGGAAAACCTTTCCTCATTGAACGCGATGGAGACCGGCTTCTCCGCGTTCTTCGTGGTGACTTCCCCAAGCTCATACTTTTTCAGAGACGTCCATGTATTGCCTTTCGACTCATAGAGCTCCGCGCTCACGGCATACTTCGTCCCCGGAAGAAGACCGTCTATGACGATCCTTTCCTTATACTGGTTATCTCGTCTGAGATATACATCCGTACTCTGAGGCTTACCGAACTCAGGCCTCAGCGTCACCACCGCCTTCGCACGGTTCTCCAGCGCGCCTGTGAGCTTGGTAAGCTGTATGTCGAGCGTGGCAGAGGTCAGCCCGATCTCCTCCGTCACGGGTTCCGCCGTCAATACGTGGTCTATCGTCTCTGTCGTAACTGCCGTCGTCGTGTCTCCGATCACGTCTTCCCCGGCCGTTTCGTTGTAAGTATCTTTCAGCTCCACCAGAATCTCATAATCCGTTCCCGGCTTCAGGTCGCTCAGCCAGAACGAGCAGTCTTCCTCCGTGTAATGAAAGTAACCGCCGCCCGTCCACTCTTCTGTTCCGTTTTCCCGATAATACACATTGATATAAGTGTCCTGCCAAGAGTCGTCCTTCTTCGCCAGTGCCGCTGTAAGCTCGACGCCGGTACATCTGATATTCCCGGCTGTCAACGTTACTTCCTGCTTTACCGTCTCCGGCTGCTCCGTCGGTTCCCCCTCCATATCAGGCACAGGCGCATTGTTTTCTGAAATCGTATCTGTACCCTCTTCTTTGCTCGGTGGCTCGTCATCGGCTATCCCGTTTTCCGAGATGCCGCTGTCGCTGACAGACCCGTTTTCCGGACTGTCATCCTGAAAACCGTCCTCATTTCCGGAATCCTCTCCGGTGTCCGGTCCATTCTGCATTTCACTGTCCGCCGTCATTGGAAACGTTTCCAATGCGAGGGTTGTCATAGGCGTCTCCAGCACCAGCATACACGCCAGCGCTAAAGTCATAAATCGTCTCAATATCATGATATTCTCCATTCTGGTGTAATTTTTCACACTATCCTTCTCTTTCATGTGAAAAAGCCGCCATTTAATACGATAATTATAGAAAGTTTGTATTTTATTATACAGTATCGCAGCATAAACGTCAATTTTACAGCGCAAGGAATAGTAAAGCAGGAGCCGTCTGTTTCCCGACAGCCCCTGCTCTTCCCTATTTGCATATATTACTTCTTCACGAGCACACTCACGGTCGTTGACGCGTTTTTGCTTACGCCGTCATTTCCCTTACACTGCACCGTGACAGGAATCTTGTAAGCCGTACCTTTCGCTGCTGCCTTGACGGCATCCGCATCCAGGACATACGCCCTGATTGTCGCCCGCCCGCTTGATGCGTATGTACTTACTGTCGTTACGCACAAATCCGGTCTTCCGTCCTTATTGACATCCAGATAGCCAGACGCAGATTCAATCACATAATATCCCTTCTTAGAATCGTGCGGTACATACAGACTCATTGTCTCGCCCTTGTCATTCCCCTGTGCGGAAGCATATAAGGTAAGCTGCTTCGCAGAGGAAGTCACCTTCGGCACCGACTGCTTCGGTTTGATGGTAAAAGTATTGGACGTCACCGCGATCGTCTCACCGCCTTCCCCGTACGCGTCTCTCACCGTATACATCACCGACAACTTGTAACTCTTCCCTGCCTTCAGCCTTCCAATAGAACTTGGCAGAATCTCTATCGTACCTTTGTAATTCAGATATACTATTTTGAAACAATCTTTGTATGCGCCACACAGCTGCGCATCCGTAACCTGATAGGAGCTGTCCAGATTCTGGAACGTCGGCGTCACGGTAACCACAGGGCTGTAATTACTATCATAATCAGTACCACTCCAATTCAGCTTCAATAAATCAATAGAGCCTTTGGTCTTCACTTTCACCGCTGCTTCTTTTCCAATAATCTTCACCGTCAACGTCACGGTATTAAGCGCTGTATCTTCATAGTACGGCGTCAGCTTATACTTATAGGTGCCGGGCTTAAACTGTGCATTTCCCATCGCTTTCGCGTAGTTTACGGAAACCGACAGCCGCGCGTTCATGGAATCTATATTGATCAGACTCTGATCCAGCATATCCTGCGCCTGCTTGTTTGCGCCTGCGATCCCGACATCCGAAACGTTCACATAGGTTCCGGTAGCCGCATTACAAATCCACGCTGCTGCCACCGTCTGCGTTGTTTCTGTCGGATATACCGTATTCAAGGTAACTGCCGCCGTTGACAGCTTCACTTTGGATTTGGCAGCCTTAATTTTTACCAGAACTGTCAGGGGCTCATACCAGTAATCCGAATACAGGGTAAACTGTGTCTTCTTATCCTTCGTTCCGGTATATCTGATATTAACATTGGAACCCGACAGAATCTCGACATCTTCATCGTTACAGAGCACATCGGAATATCCTCTCCATACCGAAGCGTTACCTCTTAACATCGAATTACCTGTTTTTGCGGCATTTGTATAGATATACTGATGGTCAGTCTCCTCACCGAGTACCGGACAGACCTTATAATCCGCAACCTTCAGTTTCGGCTTCTTATATACCGTCTGAATCGTAAAGGGCTTCGAAACCTCCTCCGTATATCCTGACAATCGAACATATAGAGTGCCTACTGCAGCGGCATTTGACGGTTTCTTGCTGCTGTCCAGAATCGGTCTATGCTGCTGAATCATATACTTTTTCGTATTCTTTCCGTTTTTCCATGTCGATGAATAATCATTTTCAATCACAAACTCGGTGTTTGCTGCAGATGCGCTGCCGTCTCCTGCCACCCATCTGACAGACTCGACCGTTGCAGCAGAAGTAACATCCACAAGTCCCATGGACACCGCATCATAGCCTGTCAAGTGAGTCGTATCCGTATAAAATACGTTCACCTTGCCGGACTGCTTAAGCGTAACTGCAGGTATACCCGTCTCCAGCTTGATCTGCACCGGCACAAAGACAAGTCCGCCGTATCCCGTTGTCTGAATGGCAAGATAATATTTCAGATTTCCTCTCTGTTTGATCTGCGCCTTGTCGGCAATATTAAGATATATATTGTGCTTATAGCTGCCGGCTGCGGCGCTGGAACGCACGCTTAAGCCTGCAACTGTATCTGTTCCGTCTTTGCCATTGGTCTCCACAAGAGAAACCTTTTCTATCCGGTCATTCCCGTCCTTCTCATATGGTAATACCACCTGCGCAATCTGCGTACTATAGGTATAATTCTCATTGACGTTTATCTTGTATGCTGTCACTCTGGGAGTATAGTCTTTCACCCTGACAGCAAGCTGTTCACTCTGCCCCAGATCGTCTTTTGCCGTTGCAGTTATCTTGGCAAGTCCGTCTGCGCCTTTCGGGATCGTCAGCACCAGCCGGTCGGTTCCCACTTTCTTCGGCTTGACAACCGCTGTATCACTCACCTTATAGTCGATCCCCGGATTTTCCACCGGACTGCCGTCCGTATCCACAGCCGTCACGTCCAAATAGATGACACGCTCATTCTGCTTCGAACTTGCATTGGATGCCCTGATCTCATATTCGATCGTACCCTCTTCGGTAATTGTCACTTTTTCCGGCGAATCGACCGCCACCGCAAAGTTGATCTTCTGAACTGGCGCCGAGTCTGCCGCCATAAATCTCAGTGAAATCGTTGTATCCTTAATCTTTCCTCCCGCTTTCAGAACATACTTGCTGCCCTGCTTCTCAAAAGTTGCTTTCTTCAGAGCGACTGCCGCCGATACTGTATAGGTTCCCTTTGCGGAGGCGGTAACGCTGTAATAGCCATCCGCATCCGGCGCCGATACGCTGACTTTCGCAGCATCCTTTGCCGCAGGCACGAAAGCAGCCTGTTCATATAAAAGCGCAGGCGCGCTTCCGGACCGAACGCCGGCCTTCACTTTAAGTGGCATTCCCTTCTTGACAATATATGCTTTCTTACCCGCACTGTAATTGGCAGCGCTGTCATTGCCATCTGTGCCTGTCTGCCTTACCGATAAGGTACTCCCGATCCTCTCCGCATGAACCGTCACACTGGTCTCATACGGATAGTAACCGGCCTGTTCGTAGCGCGCCGTAAATACTTTCGCTCCTGTCTCATAGAACAGCGTATCCTGCTCCTTCCACTGCCAGCTCTCCGGCAGCGCAGCACTTTTAAGCATATTAGAATAATCCAGCCATGTATAGGTGTCGGGAAGCACTTCCACTTCCGGTTTCTTAAGGACGTCCAGCGTAATACTGAAGCTCTTATCCGTATACTCCGCATCTTTCATAACAGCCGTTATATTTACTTGGCCGGACACCGTCTGCGGAATCCTGATCTCTGTCAAATCGCTGTCCGCCAACGCACCGACGCTGACAGCAGCGTTATCTGACGACCAATTAAATCTGCTGCCTGCCATACCGATGCTGCTGCTATAGGTATCCGTATACGCCGGTGAGAGCACGCAGCCGACCCGATAAGTCTCGCCCGCCGCCACCTGATATACTGCTTCTGCAGTTCTGATCGCCGCATAATCAGCACGGTCTGTTTCCGGTCTGGTAATAGAAAAGCCCTGTATTTCATTGATGACTATAATGGCCTCTGTCTTAAGCGTAATACCGTCTGCCATCTTTGCCGTAATGTATGTCTTACCGTAGTTCTGCGGTTCTAACAGCCCTTCTCCGGATATCCTCGCGGTATGCGGATTGCTGCTCGTCCATGTGACACCAGCCAGCTCTGCGCCCGCCGTATTTTCATACGCAACCAGAGTCCGTTTCTGTGCCTTGCTTAAGATGCCAGGTATATTATCATAACTTTCGTCTGTATTTTTAACACGAATCGCATAATCCCGCACCGTCACATGGCAGACCGCAGAAACCTTTTCCTGACCATCCGCGGCAGCGCCCGCCGCCGTGACGGTGATATCCGCCTCGCCAGCTTTGTGTGCCGTTACGTTACCGTCTTCGCTCACCGTCACAACCGTCGAATCCGAAGATGTCCAGATCAGACCTGCAGCTGCTTCCGGCGGCTGTGCCGTTATGGTAAGCTGCTTTGACATTCCCTTATTCAAAAGAAGCTCTGTCTCGCTGATCGTAAGTGAAGACAACGCGCCTGTCGCTGCGGTCGTGACCTCACCCAAATCATACTGCTTCAGGAAAGCCCACTTGTTACTCTCCGATTCGTACAGCTCTGCGCTGACCGCGTATTTTGTCTCCGGCAGCAGATTGTTGATCATTAACTTTGCCTGATACTGATTGTCTTTGCCGAGATATACTTCTTTGCTCCGGATATCGCTGCCATCTGCAGGCGTCAGCGTTACAGTAGCTTTTGCACGATGCTCCAGCGTACCTGTAGGCTTGGTCAGCTGCACATCAAATACTGCGGATGTCGATTTCGTCTCCTCCGCTACAGGCTTGGCCTGCAATACATGGTCTACCGCCGCCGTGGTAAATTCCGCCGTCACATGTCTGACAACGCCTGCTCCCGCCGTGACGTTACTGGTATCTTTTAATTCTGCCAGCACTTCATAAACTGTTCCCGACTCCAGACCCGTCAAAGATTCTTTGCCGGCAGTTGTTGTACGCACCCACTCATAATCTACAAACTCCCATACAGAGTCGCCTTTCTTCCGGTAATGAATACAAATATAACTGCTGTTATCCAACACATTGGCGCCGCTGCCAAACGTCCAGTTAATCTGCGCGGAAGTATACCGGCAGTTATCTACAGACACGGACAGGCTTCTGGTATCCTTAAGCGTCCGGAAGGTCGTCTGCGCCAGAGTATCATCCGGATACCGGGACAGTACCAGCTTTACCTCATACTCCGTATCCTCTTGCAGATCACTCAAATATACCATGCCGCCGTTGTCGTTCCCATATGAGCAGGAGTTTCCTTTGGTCCACTGTGCAGCCCCCATTACTCTGTAATATGTACTCGCAGCAGCATTTTGAATTGACTCATCCTTATCCGCCAATACCCCTCTGATCCGGGCGGTTGTACAGCTGACATCCTCCGCAGTCAGAGATATCTCCTGTCTGACTGCCTCCAGTGCCATATATTTCTCATATACAATATCATTATAACCTTTGGAAACTATTATCTTCCAGTCATTTCCCGCATTGGGCCGTATGGTATTCGTGTAAAAAACAGCCGTCGTCTGCCAATTATTATCTGCGGTTAAACGTTTGCTCTCATAATCTATAGGGCTATTCTGTATCCACCGGCGTTGTTCCAAGTCATAGCAGCATGCCTCAATCGTGTATTCACCGCTTGAAGCACCCGTCAACGCAGCCGTTACCTCTACGCCCCGCATCAACGGTTTCACCTCTACCGTGGCAGCAACTGCCGCGGCAGCAGTCGTGAAAGAAGCTGTCCTGGTAATGCCATCCACCATGACCAGCACTTCATACTCTGTATTTCCCATCAGGGACGTCAGATTCTTCTCGTCTATATAACTGTTACTTGCATACAGCGTTCCTGACACATAATTGCTTTCCGTCCAATCTTTACTGCCCGCGACACGATATCTGGCTGTGTACAAATAACTTCCTTCGCTTACGCCTTGTAATGCCGTTTTCAATACAGCTTTCGTACCGTCTTCCGCATCGGGGGTCACCGTCACATCAATTTGTCCCTCAGTAATCGCGGACGCCAGGGTTGTAAAACTGACTTTCGTTCTGTAGGCAACATATTTCATTTCGTAATCATCTGTATCATCCAGTTCTACTTCCAGATTGTACTCTGTTGCCGCCTTTAGATTGGTAAGCGACAGCGTAATGCCGTTTGTTATGTTACTCGTATAGATAGTGCTCTGGTCTCCCTGCGTGTCTCCCATGCTGTCAACATAGGATACTCTCGCACGGATATACTGGTTACTTCCCGTGTACGAACCGATGTTTATTTTAATCGCCGCGCCGGAGGATGTAATATTCGTAACCTCAGCCGTAATATCCGCCGCCGCAAATGCCTTTGTCCGGACCTCAGCCGTATCATAAACTGTCTCCAAGTCCGTTCCCGTCAGTTCGATCACATAATCCGTATCCGGTTCCGCCTCAAGTTCGATCTTCCCTGTACTATAATAAAAAATGGTATCCTTATAATATGTCCATTCATCCGCTTCTTTTTTGCGATAGCGGATGCATCCATTTTTATCTGTTATCATTTCCGGTCTTATGGAAATGTTTGCATCGTACGCCGACACTTCCGCCAGAATGCCCAGTTTATCCGTCACCTTCGTATTGACCGTTATTTCCTGTCCATCTGTGCCGAGCATCGCCAGAATGTTATTGGAGCTG
Organism: uncultured Lachnospiraceae bacterium; assembly: GCA_910578555.1. Classification (GTDB taxonomy): domain Bacteria; phylum Bacillota; class Clostridia; order Lachnospirales; family Lachnospiraceae; genus UBA3282. The sequence continues at coordinate 4,521 of CAJTPS010000024.1, read as the reverse complement.
TCACGGACCTGCAGTTCCGTAATCAGAAGTTTTCCGCCCGCAGCCAGCCCCGAAATGTCAGATTCCGCTTTATAGTCAGAAGACGAATATAAATACTCCCTCTCAGAACCGCTCCCTGTACCACCCCATTTGCTGTCATATGAATAATCATAATATATCCTGTAAGAATTATATCCTGTCAACGCGCTGCCATCCGCCTGCCGCAGCTCCACCGCCGCCTTCACCATGCTGTAAGAAGGCGTCAGAACCAGATTTAACCGATAGTCATCTGATTGAAGCGTGTAGTTTCCCTCACTGTTTTGCGTCACCGTAAGCTCCGGCACAAACACTTGCTCGGCATGCACCGTAAATGTGCCGCTCGCAGAATAATCGCCAAACAGGACTGACAAATAGACTGTTTCCCCCGCCTGCATTTGATAGGTGATATTAAAATTTCCGTCCTGTCCGCTTCCATAGTCTTGCGCAAAATAGTCATCATACTGACTGTCTGCTTTTTCGTGATAAAGGTATATTTGCTTTGACAGATATGTATTATCCTCCGATGTAGAATAAAACTTATAAGTACCTTCCTCCGGTGCCATAAAGGAAAGCCACTGCTCCTCCGCCGCCTCCAGCGTAACCTCCTGCGGCGCATCGACCGTCAGCATCAGATCTTCTTCCTCGGTACTGAATACAGACAGATTGTTCTCTGACAACGTGTCTGTATCAGCCGCATCCGCCTCGTCTTCGCCGTCATCTTCATCAACCGGCACCTCACTGTCTGGGTCCGTCCGGTCATCGTCTATCGGCGTATCATTATCATTACCGGCATCGTCCGGATCATCGTCTTCCGGCGCGCTGTCTGCATCTTCACTGCCGACCGGGTCTTCTGACGTGCTATTATCATCGTCTGCTTCGTCTCCGGTCGTGTCGCTGTCACCGCCATCCTTGTGATCCGGCGCATCTTCTTCACTGCCATTGGTCTCATCGTCTGACGTGCTGTTGTCATCATCGACGATATCCTGCGACGTGCCGTTGCCGTCCTCTGCACTGCCGTCCTCGCTCCCCGTTGCTTCGCCTTCACTGCCGGCGCCTTCTTCCGTTGTACCGTTGCCTTCATTCGGCGTTCCACTTTCTGTAGTATTGTCTTCCTGATCGCCTGTCTCCTCCTCTGCCGAAGGTTCTGAAAGCTCCTCTGTACCTGATACGTTCTGCGCAGAACCGCCTGTCTCCATCTCGACCTGCGGATTCATCGCATATGCCGTATCACTGATTCCACCCGCCAGCATACTCACGCTGAGCAGGATGGCCAAACCTCGCTGCAACATCACTTCTCCTCCTCTTCTGTCCTACCTTGCAGAACATATACTTGTTCCCATTTTACCCCCGTATGTTTTTGGCAACCATGAAGTCTAGCGAAGGATACTTTTATGTAACAAAATATGGATGAGAAATGATAACTAGTCTTAGCATGGCATGAAACGTGATCCTGAACAGATATGATATGCAAAATAAAATCCCTGAGTGCATTTTATGCGTTATATAAAGTGTTCTCAGGGATTATAGACTTCCTTTTTCCATATAAATTATATTGAAAATGTTGAGATTCTACCTCTGAATCCGGCACAACGCAGCCGCTCTTCAAATACGGCATGCTGACTTTTATCATAATCATTTAAGAACCATGTAATATTTTCAGTAGGCAAACTTTCACAAATCTTTGTTATGTAAGACAGATCAACCTCTCCAAAGGAAAACCCGTGTGAATAGATGCATTTAATTTCGGAATTAAGCGAATTGAAAAAATATTCATGCCGCGTCATCACCTTGTCGGTATCTTTTTTTAACATATAGTGGATCTCAGACAAGGTGTTTTCCGCCCCGGTATAAAGCTCCATATTCCTGTTATACGCGGCCTCCGTTTCATCTATGCCATGCCCTAAGATCAGTTTTTCTCCACATTTTCCGTGGATATGACATACATTCTCGTCCTTTACCCGATAAACAGACTCCAAAGTTTCTGTATAGTTAAAGTTCAAGAAGACATCTTCCGGTTCGATCAGATTCCCCAAAGCAGCAATCTGTTGTACTTCTGAAAGGTCTATGGTATTGATCCAGTTTGTGAAATAATCTGATAGCTTTTCCATCACGACGGACAGGTCGCTTGCCACGTCTTCATTCTGATATGTAGTATCCCACATATCCACATCGCCCTCCTCGTCCATCTGCTCTGGCAGCCAGTCAAACACTTCACTGAAGTCCAGTACTCCCAGCGACTCTTCCAAGGCACTCCATAGCTCTGATTTCGGCTCCGCCTGCGTGATCAGCCGCATTATAAAGCCAACCGCTTCGATATCATCACAAGCAACTCCCCCATCCGGAGTTTGAAATACTTCCGGGAATTGATCATCTTCTTCATTCGCATTAGGATATGTAGCTTTTAAGTATTGGTGAAAATCTTCATAGCTTGTTTGTAAGCCATGTGCTCTATCGAAACCATTCCCAATAATAAATAATTTTTTCATCAGCCATTCCTCCTGATCTTTATGGATTTACTTTATAAATTTAGAAGTTATCGATCCCCGGGATATAAAGATAACATCTGACTTTTCAGCGCCTCCATCATCTGCAGCGTTTCTTCCGTTGCAGCAAAAAACTCATTATCCATCACATCCTTATAGAGAACATATGTTGAATCACCAGAAGTCGGCATGATCACACTCTGCCGCTCTTCATAGCAGAACACCAGATATTCCGTTCCAGCCTCCATGATATTCACAAATCCGCTTGTCGATCTTCGTGCCCTAACCTTCCTATTCCTTATCCTTGCACCACGCTCTGTATTCTTCCAGTCTCTGTATATAACCGCTAAATTCCGGCACCGTAAAATCCAGTTCCCGATACCTGATGGGATAAATAATTCCTTTGCTGATTAGCTGCGCCCGCGTGGTAGAGACAGAATTAACGTTCTTATTCAGATTCTTCGCCACATTGGCAACCGTACACGGCAGTTCGCCACATTGCACCATGGCAAAGATAAATTTCCTGTCACCGTCCGCACATCTCTCGTATCTTACTTTAAAAAAACCTACATCCAGAAGCTTATAAAACTCCTCCGCGCTGTTTTCTACGAGACTGCAGTCTATTTCCTTTTCGTCCGCATTTTTATATACCACCTGACACATCTGCTGAATGAAAAACGGATATCCCTTTGTGATCGATATAATTTTGTCTATCGCTTCGTCTGTATAAGTGACTCCGAATTTCTGCGCAGGTATTGCGATTGCATTCCGGGACTGCTCATCTGTCAGAGAGCCAATCTCCATTACCGGATACCCCAGCTGGTTTGTGCGATGTAACGCTGAAATCAAAGAGCCCAGTTCCTTCGGTTTCATATACTGAATCTCATCTATGAAAAAGCAAATAGGAATGCCTGCCTTATATGCCGTCTCCCCGACTGTTGTGAACACATCTGTCAACCCCTGCGTTAGATTAACGGAACTGTAAAGCTCTCTTTCCTGCATGGAAAAAGAAAATGTACTATCATTCGGATCAAATGAAATAACTAACGCTTGATCGCATCAAGCGGTTTCTGTATCAAATGTTTAAATTTTTCCTTTGCGCTTGCCTTTCTTAAAAAAGCCTGCGAGCAGGCCGCAATCTGGGAAATAAAATCATTTCTCTCTTCCACCTCGATATGCTTACAGAAAATATCTTTATCCTCTGCAATTTTCTGCAGGCTGTTTATTAAAACTGTCTTGCCAACGCCCCGCAATCCACTGAAAATAATCGACTGTACAGGCATATTCAGCGCAAGTGCCTCAAACATCCGGGTAACATTTTCTATATCTTCATCACGTCCGGCCAAGTATTCCGGCATCAAACCTTTTCCCAGTCTGTAGGGATTTATCTTATACATAAGCTTCACCATTCACATTATTCCACACTATTATGATCCCGTCAATCCACTTATGTTTTATTATACGAAATAAATGTTATAAATAACGATAAGTTTGGCTTTATCAGCTTATAATTATCACAAATTATTGCCATGGCTGACGGCTTTCCTTTCACACAATTAAGAGTAAATTAACATTGCAAAACAAAGCTTCGCTATATAAAATATTTAGCAAGGAAGAGAACTCCCCAAACGAGTTACAGCTTGAAGCCCAAAGAATATGAAAAAGGAAAGGAAAATCTAAAATGATAACAAAAAAGTTTACGATTTTTCTAATACTCTTTTGCTGCTTTTCATTAACAGCCTGCAGTCCTAAAGGTTATAAATCCGTCGTATGTCCGTATAAATTAAAACAGCTTCATATGTGTAGCGCGAACAGCGCATGGGGATTGTCTTGTGAAAACGAAATCCTGTTCACTGAAAATGGTTTAGAAAACTTTACGCCGGTCAGAACCTTAGAAAATGTAAACAGATCTACGGATGGATATGCAAATGCCGCGTTTATCGATGAACAGGCCGCGTATATAACTTACTCAAACTTCGCACTTGAATAAGCGCCTATGCACCTTGAAAATCCAATAAAA
>CAJTPS010000023.1 GCA_910578555.1 uncultured Lachnospiraceae bacterium | reverse complement strand
TGGAGCAGATGTAAGAGTTGGAAGTTGCAAATATTTGCTTAATCAGCAGACACTACTTAGATTATCTCGATGAATTTGAGCGTTTAGTAAAGACGGGAGACTATAAACGGGCAAGAAAAGCCAAATTGATTATGGGAGCATTGCCTAAGATTGAAAAAAGTGGTATACGATCTCTTGCTTGTGGCGTGGGGCGGAACATGTATGCAATAGATATAAATGGTGATGTATATCCATGTCAAAGGTTTGTAAATAATAAGGAATATTGCTTGGGTAATATTTTTGAGCGCAAATTTAAACAGGCAGATTTTTTAGAGTCTATACATATTTCAGCACATTCGCAGTGCAAGAATTGCTGGGTAAAAAATCTTTGTCTTGGGAATTGCCCTCATGACAATTTGATAAGTACACAAAGGGTTAATAGTACCTCTGAGAGGGTATGTAGGCATCAACGTTCTTTTTATGAGCGTCTTATAAAAATATATATAGGAATGACAGATGATGAAAAAAGAATGTTATATGCAAAAAGTTAAAGAAAGGAGGAAGAAATATGTTTAAACCAATTAATTGTGTTGATACTGCAATTGTCCATTCAGATATTTGCGTTTGGTGTGATGCACCAAAGGATAAATGCGATAGATGTGATGGATTTCTTGATGCTTGTGTGTATACTGATGATTGATTTAAAGAACAAAACAGGTATGAAAGGGTTACCCCTATGATTTAAAACCATAGGGGTAACTAGTGCTTATGTATATAAAGTTTGTAAAAAATTATCTGAAAAAATACATTAAGACAATTATATTGATTGAGATATTGTTATTGGGACAGGTCATAGCTAAGGTATTCGTTCCCAAAGTATTTTCTATAATAATTGATATTAATTTACCTGCAAAAGATAGAAGAGCACTTAATATATGTGTTTTAATATTGGCATTGTTGTATATTGGCGACGCAATTTTAGGGTATTTACAGTCATATTTAATAGCTGTTGTACAAGGAGATTTAGGCGAGAGATTACGTAAAGAACTGAATGGTAAAGTGGGGAAGTGGAAATTCGAAATTTTTGACCAAGTTGGATTAGCAGACGTGATAGCCAGATATGGGAAAGAAGTTGAGATCATAAAGAGAAATATAGCATACTTGATTACTAACTTTTTTAAAAATATATTTACTTTATTGATGGGAAGCGTCGTTTTATTTTCAACAAATCCATGTATATGTTTCATTACTATATTAATAAGCATGATATATTTAATAAATAATATAGTTTGGGGGAAAAAAATTAAAGCTGTAGCGTTAGAAAATATTGAGAATAATGCGGAGTCACTAGAATGTATTACAGAAAATTATAAAAGTGTGCTTTTGACAAAGTCATATAATATTAACAATTTTTTTAACCAAAAGTTTGATGATATATATAAAAAACAATATAATTCAGAAATTAAATTAATGTCGCTAAAATCAGCAAACATTTATGCCGGATTTATAATTTTATCTTTTATTTGTATTTTTATTTGGTTAATAGGCGGGCACGCAATGATTAGAGGAAATATAACGATAGGAGAAATTATTGCGTTAATTAATTATCAAGGAATGATAGTTAATCCTATGAATAGTTTCAGTACGTTTATTAATAATTTGGAAGAAGCAAAAGTATCTATAGAAAGAATAATGGAATATCTTGATTTAGAGGAAGAAGTTGCCGGGGGATTAGAGTTAGATAGGGTGAATGAGATTAAACTTGTACAAGTTGATTTTACATATAAAAATCGCGAAAAGGTTTTGTCTAAAATGTGTTTTTCTATAAGTAGGGGGGAAGTGGTTGCGTTAGTTGGACGTAGCGGCAGTGGAAAATCAACAATAGGAAAATTATTAATAAATTTGTATAAACCAGATAGTGGTGTTGTTCTTCTTAATGGCATCTCGGTTTCGCAATATAACGTTTATAGAGTTAGAGACAAAATATTATTTATATCACAAGAGTCTTTATTTTTGCATGACACTATTTTGAACAATCTTAAAATGTATAGGGCAGTGCAATATCGTGAAATAGAATATTATTGTGATGAACTAGATATTAAAAATGAAATTACAGAAATGCCTTTAAGGTATAATACGGTTATAGATATTAATACTGGGAATTTATCAGGAGGACAGAAAAAAAGACTAGAAATTGTGCGGGGATTAGTTAGAAATGCTGATATGTACATTTTTGATGAGGTGGAAAGTTCGTTAGACGAAAAAAGAAGAATATTATTTTGGAATATTATTAGAAAATTAAAGCAACAAGGGAAATTAATTATAATAATTACACATTATGCGCAAGAAACAAAGTACTTTGATAAAATAATAGATTTGGATCGGAATAAAAATTCAGATACTTGAATTTTTATATATTATTTGGGAAGGAGGCGATTTTATGTTTAAAGCAGTGAATATTATAGATGACAAATCAGTCATCGATGCAAGATGCGATATTTGTATTCTTTGTGATTCACCTGTAGATGTATGTGAATATTGCGATGGCATAATGGACACATGCAATTATCATGTGGATGTCTAAGGTGTAGCCTGTCAAATGTGAATTTGGCAGGCAAATCTTATTTTTTTTTAGATTGGAGAAAGATATAAAAAATTATGGAAAAAATAATTCTTGAAGTAATCGAAATGAAAAAAAAATATCATGATGCAAATATATTAAAAGGAATAAATTTTAAAATGCAAAAAAGCGAATTTGTCGCTGTTATGGGGGCATCGGGTTCGGGGAAAACCACTTTTCTTAATTGCATATCGACAATGGAAAAATTTGAAGGAGGAACTGTTAATTTTAATGGCGTCAATGTCAGTGAATTTAATGAAAAGGAATTGGCAGTTTTCAGAAGGGATAAACTTGGATTTATTTTTCAGGAATATAATTTATTAGATACATTAACCATCAGAGAGAATATCGTACTTCCGCTTACACTTGGGCAGAAAAAAGAGTTTGTTCAGAAAGTAGAAAAATTAGCAAAATTGTTTCAAATAGAATACATACTTGATAAACTTCCCGCAAAGGTTTCTGGCGGAGAACGGCAGAGATGTGCGTGTGTTCGGGCATTGATTAAGGAACCATCCATAATATTGGCAGATGAGCCGACCGGAGCATTGGATCAAAATGCTTCACGTATCCTAATGCGTTCAATGTGTAAAATGAATGAAGAATTTGGCACTTCCATATTGATGGTTACACATGACCCTTTTTCAGCATCTTATACTGACCGCGTGGTGTTTATACAGGATGGGAAAATTGCGAGAGAATTATGTAGAAATAGCCAGAATCAAGAAAGATATCTGGATGAAATTTTACGGAATTTATATGCGGAAGGAAGGGATTTTTAAATGATATGGAAGGTAATTCGACAGAGTCTAAAGCGTTCCATTTATGAATATATGATATATTTTTTTACGTTGGGAATAGGAGTGGTTGCTTTTTATTCTTATGCAGTTTTATTGGATAAGCATTTTAGGACTGATATGGGACTTTCCGCCTCCTTTTCTGTTTTATCAGATAAAGTGCTGTATGCGGCACCCTTTATATTTTTAATGCCGACGATGTTGATCATATATATAGAACGTTTTTTATATATTAGAAAGCAAAAGGAACTGGCAATACTGATTGCGTCCGGCCTTAGGCAAAGCAAAGCCGCGTATATATACTGTATAGAGAGAATGGTGGTTGCTTTACTTGGGATTTCGACAGGAATGATATCCGGCGGAATGGTTTCGTCTTTAGTTTTATACAGACACTTTGTATATATTGGTGAAAAGTTGGTTATTAAACCGCTATTTTATCCATTTACAATTCTTTTAACATATGGTTACTTTATGCTGGTTATTGTAGTGCTTTCATTTTATTATGGCAGAAAAATTATGAAAAGTGCTGTTGTTGACCTGCTTAGGACAACTGAGGATAATAAACCGGAGAAAAACGCTGGCGGTAGAAGTGGAATATTTGCACTGGCTGCAGGCTATACTTGCTTTGTATATGTTTCGGGAATTATAATTTGTATTATGCTTGTATGCTTTGACTATTTTCCCATGATTTATAGATTACTAAGCATAGTATGTGTTGTGATGCCTGTATTGCTTTTGGGTATTTTTATAAAAAACAGAGACAGATATTACAATACAATGGCTGTTATATGTCTGGGAGTAGTGGAAGACGGAGTACTCTGTGTATTATACCCACTTTTGGATAGGCTGGTAAAAGCAAAATGTTTAGATCCTCAGTTGTGTTATCTTTTAGTTCTTGGAATGATTTTTATGTTGTTTTCCATTATATTTCACTTTTATGAGATTTTTTCGGAGTTACTTTTGAAAAAGAGGTATGGGGACAATAGAAAATTTAGTGAAAACAGAGTTATTTTGGGAGATATTTGCAACAATATACATATTTATGGAAAAGTAATGTCAGCAATTACGCTTGTTATGATTTTTATACTCGTCATTGGAATTTGGACTCCGATTTATTTAGAACGGATTGAAGGGTATTTACATGAACGGACAATATTTGACATGCAGCTTTTTACAATGATTTCGTATGATAAATATACAAATCATGAAAGTAGTGCAATCATAAATTCTGAACCAGTGAAAGAGCGTTTAGAGAAAGCTGGAATTATGATAGATGATGAAATAACTCTAGAAACTTTTTTTGTTGAGGAGCAGCTAGAGAAAGGGAAAGGTAGCCGGTTAGCAACATGTGTTTCTTTGTCCGATTATAATAATTTGCTGCTTTCTCTGGAAAAAGAACCTGTTGTATTGACGGGAGAGTATGCGATACAGTGGGATCAGCAATATTCAGAGGAGCAGATGGCAGAAGCGTTTGATGGGGTATTATCAATTATAGCAGGAGATATTACATTATGGGACACAAATGCATCAAACTATGTGTATGAAACGGGGATGGCATTATTTACAAATCATACGAAATATGTATATGTTGTGCAGGATGATTTGTGTAGAAAATTGAATAGGGCTACCAGCATTGCGCTATATCATTTTGATTCGGATGTAAGTTATGAAACGGCGATAGAAGCTGAACGCGAAATGAACTGCCTTTTTGAAAACATGGATTCCAAAGTATATGTCAGGTTAAAAACATTGCAGGAAACAGAGACTATGGCTGTTGTTACTTTGATCAGGATGATTGTAGGATATATGGAGACGATATTGATTCTGGGTTGTCTGGCGATGTTGTCAGTACAACAGCTCACAAATATTTTACAGAGCAGAAGAAAGTATAAGATTCTTTATTTTCTTGGGTTTACAAACTATAGGATAAAAAGACTCGTGTTCAAAAATGAAATGGCATGGTTTTTAATGCCCGTTGTCAGCGCGGCGATTATTGCGTTGGGCGGGGTTGCTTTTTCATTTGCTTTTTTCTTGAATGAATTCTTATTCTATTGTTCAAAAAACCAGATATTTACATACATTGTAGAGTCATATGCAAAAATAGCAGGCTTTTCATTTTTATATATAAGCATGACTTGGTTCATTACAAGAAAATTTATAAGCACAAATATTTAGCTTTTTGTAAATGCCCTGAAATGCTTGTGATTCCATAATATTTTTGTGCACTCGGTTTGAATCTTAATAGCTGAAAAAAGATCTTCACATAAGAGAATGTTTAAGCAGGTACTTGTATCACGAATTGGCTGTGTTTTTGGAGTGTATGCCGAAAGATGGAAGGAAGCTTAATTTATTTGCTTTATTGTATATTTAAATGACAGCAACATATGCCGAAATATATTATGTTGAGAAAAAGATAATATGCATACATAATATGGAACGCTTTCAACATAAGACAAATCGACCGGGTTGGCAAACAGGGAGGGAACACATCATGATCATTAACGGAAACGACATTTTTATGGGCGCTCGCATAGAGCGAAACTGGCAGGCCGGTATACAGCGGCAAGACCGGGAGCAATCGAATGAAAGCAAGAGGGCTTCCGCGGTACAGAAGGCGGCAGCAGATTTAGAGAGTAAGGGGCACAATGTCGTGCAGAGCGGCAATGTTAAGGTATCGATTTCTCAGACGGCATATGATCGGTTGTTTACGGAAGAAGGAAACGAACAGGTCAGGAGTGAAGCAAAAGAGTTCTGGACTATGAATGCAGAACGGCAGAAGGAGATTGCAAACGGCAGGGAACAGGACGATATTTTCTGGACTTCGACGGGAAACCAGTGGACGGTTTTCAGTAAACATTTATATGACAATGGCTTCTATGATGATATGACAGACGAGGACATCGAGGAAATAGAGGAAACGCTGGCGCGGATCACAGGCGGAATGGACGGTGTGAGCAGATGGCAGTATCATACAGGCGTGTGCCTCAGTGATTATTCTTATGGTAATGTTATGCGGCAGGACGAAGCAGCCATGGAGCTGGAGTCATCTACAGCAGCGTTAAGCTGTTTCGCGGATCAATTTCTTTCCGGAGATAAAAGAGAGGAATTCGGCAGGCTGGTAGATTTGTATCATGCGCATAATACGGAGATCTTGAAAGACTATGAGCACCCGTTTGAAGGCGTACAGAGAGGAATTGCGGCCGTACAGTCGGGAATGTATTCGGATTCTGCTCTTTTTGAAGAGAAAATAGGGCGGCAGGTTACGGAGGAACATAAGTTTACAATGATATTGACTAAGGTCAAACATAATCAGGAACAGAAAGACCAGTTCCGACAGGATGCCGCCGGGATATTTAATTTATTGCAAAAGGGAACGGAACCGGCAGACAGTATTTGGAGCCGGCTGGAGGAAATCTATACGGATTATGCAACAGACCACAATGAAGATAAGCCGTTAAGGAACTATGTGCTGGATCAGACAAAAGGCACTTTTGGCCGGATGAGGAATTACTGGAACAGGCTGTTGGGCGCGGCGTAGAATCAGTTTGATATAAAATATGATCTTAATTAATCTTTTCTCGATCTCTAACAGTTATTTCTTATATAGAAGTATAGAAGGACCCCGCACGGAGGAGAGTATGAGATTATATCAGATGGAACTGACGAAACTGATCGGAAGAAGATTCACGCAGATTATGACAGGGCTGCTTTTTACGGTACAGGCGTTGCAGCTGTGGGTAGAGAGTAAGCTGGCGGTGCAGTGGGCGGCTTCGGGGCTCGATGATTTCGGGCAGTACTTCGGGTACAAGCGGTTTCTGGAATTGTCACAGTACTTTGTGCTGTATGCGATGATCTGGCTGACGGTGGTGTTATCTTCCTTCTACTGTGAAGACAGGCAGAGTCGGACAAATGTGCTGATTTTGACATCTGTCAAAGGAAAGCTTGCTGACTTCGCAGCAAGACTGGCTGCGAGTTATACGCTGGCGGCTGGTGTTATGGTTCTTGTGTTGGCGGCGGCTTGCGGGGGATGCGGTTTGCTTTACGGATATTATGACGGAGGCGCCCCGGCGGAAATGATATATCTGGGAATGGGGGAAGCGGCTTCTGCGCTGGCGGCCGGCAGTATCTACGCTTTTACGGGATATTACCTGATCCGCGTGCTGTGTGGAACTCTGATGTTGACGGGGATTATCGTGTGGGTTTCGGCAGCGAGCAGGAAAGCGATGTATGTGTTGATCGCTGTCTCGGCGATATTCTGGTGTCCGGTTATGCTGGAGAGCGGCCTGCAGCCGAAAGGAATCGGGTATCTGTTCCTGACGGGGCAGCCGCTCTGGTTTTGTGTGGTGCGGTGTATGCATGAGAACTGGACGCTGTACGGCTGGCATATTCTGCTGGCGCTTCTCATGGCGATCGTGGGCAGTATATGCGGCGGCAGACGGTGGTGCCGGCTATCCGGACAGTAAAAATCAAGGGATTAGATATTAAGAGCCCCGTCCGTGCACAGACAGGGCTTCCAATGTGTCGAATTTTTTACGGATTCACAATATTCCGCTCTTCTCCTTCCAGAAAAGCCGCGATATTCTTACACACTTCCCCTACAAGATTATTGCGTGACTCCGTGCTGGCCCATGCCATATGCGGCGTGATGATCAGTCTGGTGCTGTCCTGGATCTTGGCTAACGGATTGTCTCTCGTCATGGGTTCTTTCTCCAGAACGTCCAGTCCTGCGGCCGCGATCTGGTTGGTGATCAGTGCATCGTAAAGCGCCTGTGTATCTACCACGGGGCCTCTTGCCACATTGATCAGAATCGCGGTTTCTTTCATTTGCGCAAAAGCTTCTTTATTGATCAGGCCCCTTGTTCTGTCGCTGAGCGGACAATGCAGGGATAGAATATCGGATTCTTTCAACAGGGTTTCTAATTCCACCCGTTCATAATCCGTGCAGGAGCTCTTGCCGGAAGCGGAATAGAAGATTACCCTGCAGCCGAATGCCTGCGCCAGACCCGCCACTTTACGGCCGATCGTTCCCATGCCGACGATGCCCCAGGTCTTTCCCTCTAAATCGTTAAAGGGTCTGTCGAAGTTGGAAAACCGGTCCTGCGCGCTGTAGGTTCCTGATTTTACATAACTGTCATAGAAAGCAGCCTTTTCAGTCAGCATGAGCGCCAGCATAAGGGTGTGCTGTGCGACTGCGGGGGTGCAGTAGTTGATGACATTAGCGACTTTGATGCCGCGGCTCTTGCAGTAGTTCAGATCCACATTGTCGAACCCTGTCGCAAACAGGCAGATCAGTTTGACATGCGGGGCATCTTTTAAAGTATTTTCATTCAGGGGAGCCTTGTTCGCAATGATAATGTCTGCGTCCGTCACCCGTTCGGCGGTGTTTTCCGCGACTGTATTCGGATAATACGTCACTTCTCCGAACTTTTCAAAACAGGATACGTCAATGTCCGTTCCCACACTGTTTCTCTCCAAAACGACCAGTTTCATAATCAGTCCTCCATATTCCTGTTATTATGTTCTTAAAGAGCGCAGCCATAATCAATATTCTGCCGCCCGATTGTACTGCGGCCGCGGCAGACTGGTATAAATGATAGTGGCTTCATTACGTATGGATAAAGCATTACGCTGAAATATAGAATCATTGTAACACAGCAAACGGGGATTTCCTAGGGAAATGTATTTTATCATGGAATTATGGAACATAATTTGATATAATATATGCAGATTACATAAAGATACGGCAATAACCGTGAAAAATCCGAAAGGAGACTACAAATATGCTAGCAACACTGATACCATTTTTTGATAAAGACATGAAGGTATGTGCCTATTCGTTGTTTTCACAGAAGGAGAATTATCTGCTCAACCCTGAACTGCAGGGATCAGCTGTTCTGGACGGTTCGGGCAGAGTGAGCGGTCTGGAAATCATACAAAATATCGGCATCGATACACTTTCTCCGGATTCGAAGGTGTTCCTTCCGGTAGGGCCGATCAATATATTTGCGGATATCGAAGCGCAGTCAGCCGATATGCGGGACAGACTGGTGCTTCTGTGCGATAATTCCATAACGAATACGGATGCTTATCGCAAAAGAATCAAACAGCTTAAGCAGAACGGCTATAAGCTGGCGATCTTTAAGCTTCCGGTAGCGCAGTTTGAGAACTATAAAGAGATTCTGAAATTAATGGATTACATTATTTTAGACTGCAAGAAAGTAGATGTGCTGAAAGCGAAAATCTATTTCTCACACCAGTATCCGAGACTCAAGATCTGTGTCGGTAATGTAGAGAAGCAGGAGGCGTTCGACTGGCTGAAGAAGGATAAAGCGTATCATCTTTTCGAGGGTAAATTCTACCGGATTCCTGTTACGAAGGGGCAGACCGCGATTGAGCCGCTCAAGGTCAATTATCTGGAACTGATGAATACGGTAAACGATGCGGACTATGAACTGACGGAAGCGGCGGATATTATCGGTCGTGATACGGCGCTTGTATTATCCCTGCTGGAGATGGTAAACCGTACGTCCGTCAACTCGCAGATTACGTCCATTCGTCATGCGGCGGCGATTCTCGGACAGAAAGAATTGAAGAAATGGATTAATACCGTGATTACCAAGGAACTTTGTGCGGACCGGCCGAATGAGATCACCAGAATATCTCTGCTGCGTGCGAAATTTGCAGAGTGTCTGGCGCCGCATTTTGGTCTGGGACTGAAAGCATCGGAAGTATTCCTGATGGGATTGTTCTCTGTGCTGGATATTATTCTGAATGTGCCGTTAGAGGAAGGGCTTGCGAGGGTAAACGTGTCTAAGGATATCTCGGATGCACTGATCAACCGCAAGGGTGAACTGGCGGACGTATATGAGTTCCTGCTGGCTTATGAGAATGCGGACTGGCAGGAAGTGTGCAGATGGCTGATCGTGAAAAATATTGATATCGATACAGTGTATCAGGCGTATATAGAGGCTGTAAGCTGGTATCGGGATATGTTCTTCTAGGGAAATGTTTTTTCAGTGTTTCCTTATGGATATGATGCGGGCGCATGTGAAGTGTCATATCGGTTTTATCAGTTAATAACTGCCCGGAGGAAGTTCTGCCGGGCAGTTATATATAGCAAGTGATGACAGGACAGACGACCATCACTATAATAAAAATTCGGCTGATTAATTTTAAGGAGGAAACTATCAATGAGTAGCGAAATCAGAGACATTAATCTTGCCGAATCCGGTGAGAGAAAAATCGAGTGGGTCAAGAGAAACTGCGATCTGCTCCGGACACTGGAGAAGGAGTTCTCCGAGAGTAAACCTTTTGCGGGCAAGAAAGTCACGTTGTCCGTGCATCTGGAGGCGAAGACCGCATATCTGTGTCTGGTGCTGGCTGCGGGCGGCGCCGAGATGTATGTGACGGGGTCTAATCCGTTGTCGACGCAGGATGACGTGGCGGCGGCGCTTGTGAAGGCCGGACTGGAGGTTCATGCATGGTACGGTGCGACGCCGGAGGAGTATGAGACACATATCCGCCACGTGTTAGAGGCAGGACCGAATATTATTATTGACGACGGCGGCGATCTGGTGACTATGGTTCATAAAGAGATGCCGCACCTGATCCCGAACATTATCGGCGGATGCGAGGAGACGACGACCGGAATTATCCGTCTGGAAGCTATGAACAAAGCGGGAGAGTTAAAGTTCCCGATGGTTCGCGTGAACAATGCGGCGTGTAAGCATTTCTTCGATAACAGATACGGCACAGGACAGTCAGTATTTGATGGTATCAACAGAACCACAAACCTGATTGTGGCAGGCAAGATCGTAGTCGTTGCAGGCTACGGCTGGTGCGGTAAGGGTACGGCGATGAGAGCTAAAGGTCTCGGGGCAAGAGTAGTCGTTACGGAGATCGACCCGATCAAGGCAATCGAGGCAGTGATGGACGGATTCGACGTTATGCCGATGAAAGAAGCGGCTAAAGTGGGAGATTTCTTTATTACCGTAACAGGATGTGACGGTGTTATCGACAAGGAAGATTTTGCGGAAATGAAAGAGGGCGCGATCCTGTGTAATGCGGGACACTTCGACTGCGAGATTGACATGGCATGGCTTAAAGCGAACGCGGTGGAGAAGAAGGAGCAGCGTAAGAATATTATGGGATACAAACTCCCTACGGGTCAGTGGATCTTCGTGCTGGCGGAAGGCCGTCTTGTGAATCTTGCGGCAGGCGATGGACATCCGGCAGAGATCATGGATATGAGCTTTGCGATTCAGGCGCTTTCTGCGAAATATCTTGTAGAGCACGGCGGCGAGCTTACGGAGAAGCTGATTGATGTGCCGGAGGAAGTGGACCGCGATGTGGCGAAGCGTAAGCTGGCATTCCTTGGCAAAGAGATCGACGTGCTGACCCCGGAGCAGGAGAAATACCTGAACAGTTATACGGTATAGATATAATTTAATAAAGTGATAAATAAAGCTGTTTCGAAGCGGATCATACAGATTTGCGGCGGAGCAGCTTTTTATTATGCAAGGTTTACAAAGGACCTTTTGACGCCTTAACCTATATAAAAAATGGTTGACAATCCGTGTTTACAATCGTAGACTATATATAGAGTCTACGATTGTAAACAAAAGCATGATTAAGAAGAAACACATAGAAACATAAAGAGGATTGCATATAGGAGAACCATATGGCGGATAAGAAGATATCAGATGCGGAATTGGAGATTTTGGAAGTGTTATGGGAAGCCGGGGAGGCGCTGAATGCGAATGAGGTGCGTCTGCGGCTGAACGTGAAGAAAGACTGGGAGCGGACAACGGTGCTTACATTGATTCGCAGATTGTTAGATAAAGGTGTAATTGCGCAGGAGAAACGGGAGGTGTATTATTATATGCCTTGCGTGGAGCGGGGGGACTATGTGAAGGAAGAGACGAGGAATTTCCTGAATAAGTTTTTCAAGGGAAATGCCAGAAATCTGGCAGCCGCACTGATTGAAGATGAAGATCTGAGCCGGGAAGACATTGAGGAACTGCGGGCATATTTTCAGGATAGCTTTAAATAGGTATAGAAATCAGGAGGGCACCTTATGGAACAATTATTTAAGATGATATTGTCGTTATCTATATCAGGAACTATGGTGGGTGGAATTATCATGCTGATCCGGCCTGTGACAAAGCGGTACTTCTCTAAGCGCTGGATTTACTATCTGTGGCTGCTGCTGTTGTGCAGGCTGCTGCTGCCGGTACACGTAAGTGTGAACCTTGTGGGCGAGTTATTTACGGCAGTGCAAAGCAGGCAGATTGTGCGGAACTTCAATGAGGCGTCAAAAGGGGCAGTATCGGTATCTGATGAAAGGAACATGCCGGAGAATTACGCGGAGGATAGCGCCGTGTCGAAGCGTGCAGCCAAAACAGAAGGCGGGGCGCCAGCGGATAATACTGCGGATGATGCTTATACGGATTATGGCGCTGATGGAGACGTGGCCGTACACGAATCGCGGGGAGAGTCCGCGGGATTCAGGATAGTATGCGTGATCTGGCTGATTGGCGTTATGGTTTGTGCCTTATGGAAAATATATGATTACCGCAGGTTTGCGGGTAATATATACAGGCATGCCGTGCTGGTGACAAATCCGGAGATTCTTGCCATGCGTGAGGAATGCCGGAGAAGGCTTGGAGTCCGTAGGAGAGTGCCGGTATATGAGAGCAGCGCGGTGGATAGTCCGATCATGATCGGCTTCTTTAGACCATATATAATTATGCCTCTGGATGTACCGGCGGATCTTATGCTGATCCTGCATCACGAACTTGTGCACTGCAGGAGGCGGGATATCGGCTATAAATGGTTGTTCCAACTGGCATTATGTATACACTGGTTTAACCCTTTTATGTACCTTTTTAACCGCAGGTTCTGTCTGGACTGCGAACTGGCCTGTGATGAGGCGGTAATGAAATCTTTAACGGAAAACGGGCGTAAGGCTTACGGAGATGTGCTGCTGGATATGGCGGAGCAGAATATCAGCTGCCGCAAAAATGTGATGGCGATGACGCTGCTGGAGGAGAAAAGCGCCTTAAGAGAAAGACTGGAGGGAATTGTCCGGTATCGTAAGCGAAGTACTGTAACCGTGATTTGTGCTGTTGCGGCGGCTGTCCTGCTGGCAGGCATAGCGCTGGCGGGCGGTGTCATGACAAGCGGGCAGGATTCTGCCGGGAGTACTGACTGGAAACAGCAGACTCTCTTTAACAGCCCTGAGCGTACGAAACAGGGCCTGGGTCGATTGCTGTGGTCGGTACTGTTGGGAGACGGAACCGACTTCATGAATCAGGAGGTACAGATTTCCCGGGACGGGACGGCATACCGTATGTATGATGATGATGAATTGATAGCGGGCATGGACGACCATGATGTGTGTAGAGCATGGATTTATGGTGGAGATGAGAGAAGTGCAGAGTGTGACGGACTGATTCTCGACGGCAGCGATACGGTGAGCATCTTATACGCAAACAGTGATACAACGATCAGGGTCAATTCCCGGTTTGAGATGGAAGATGGCCGGCTGAAGGTTGTACAGATTATGCCGGATCAGACTGTGAAGATTCTGAATGAGAGCGGGGAAGAAACCGTCGAGACTGTTGGGCTTGCGAAAGGAAGAAATGTAATCAAAATAGTGGGGCAGGAAGCTCGGGTGAGGAAGCTGCAGGTTAGCTGTACTGATGTAACGGAAGCGCATTTTGATGGTATTTATGGCACTGAAGAGGAAGAGCGTCAGCATAATATTATGAAAGAGATCGCATCGGGAGACGTAGACAGAGCGCAGATGCGGGAAACTCTGACCGACATGGAGGCAGAGCAGGTGAGTGAACTGCTGAAGATGCTGCTGGATCAGGATATGGCACTGTACGCCGAGGATTGGAATGAAATTTTTACTTACTCAGACCAGCATCTATCAGCACAGTATCTGGCGGAGGCGCTAAGAGAAGGGAAAGCGGATAGCTTCTATGGCAAAGGGTTTGACAGCGTGGCGCTGCATGTCAGCAGCGGCGACTGGGTAGAGATTGTAACTTCCATGCAGCGGTTATCCTATCACAGGTTACGGTTCGGCGGGCTGGCCGGTTTGAATAAGAGCCAGTGTGAGACATGTATTATGCACTTTTTGGACCTTGGAAATACGCTGACAGACTCGGAGCTGCGAGGACTGACCGATTACGTATCCGCAAAGGGATTGGAACGGATCAGGGAGCGTAATGAAGAGATGAAGGTTTTACGTAACAGTTCAGCCTTGCACTATTCCGCGAGTAAAATCGCTCTGTATGCGATTTTATGAGTTGTGAAAGCGCCAAAATGCGACTTTGGAGCATTTTGTGTGCATCAGGAGTGACGGTGAAGCCGAAGGCTGAACTGTTACGGTTTTGCAGGGAAAGTCTTGACATCTATGTGAAAAGTCAGCAAAATAGTAACATAGGCGGGAAAAGAGAGACATGGACATACAAAATAATACAAGAACATACAAAGCGGGGGAACTGTTACGGCGGTTCCTCCCATATTATAAGAAATATCTGCATATCGTTATTATCGACCTGCTCTGTGCGGGACTGACGACGATCTGTGAACTGGTATTACCGATGATTATCCGGTTTATCACGAACGCGGGGATGAATGATCTGGCGTCTCTCACGGTATCGATGATTCTCCGTCTCGGGGTACTGTATCTGTGCCTGCGTATCGTAGATTCGATGGCGAACTTCTATATGGCTTACACGGGACATGTGATGGGCACGCGAATCGAGACGGATATGCGGCGGGACGCTTATGCCCATCTGCAGAAACTGTCGGATACCTACTATAATAATACGAAGGTCGGTCAGATCATGGGCCGGATTACGAATGACCTTTTTGACGTGACGGAGTTTTCCCATCACTGTCCGGAGGAATTTTTTATTGCGGGTATCAAAGCGGTCATCTCTTTTATCATATTGGCGGGAATCAGTCTGCCGCTGACGCTGATCCTCTTTGCGGTTGTGCCTGTTATGATAGTGACCTGCACGGCCATTAACCTGCGTATGCGGGAGGCTTTCCGCAAACAGCGCGTGCAGATCGGGGAACTGAATGCACGGATTGAGGACAGCCTGCTCGGGCAGAAAGTGGTCAAAGCGTTCACCAACGAGGAGAAAGAAAAAGAGAAGTTTGAGGAGGATAATGTCAAATTTTTCAATATAAAAAAGGAAACATATAAATTTATGGCGTTTTTCCAGACGACTACAAGAGCTTTTGACGGTCTGATGTATCTGGTGCTTCTGGTGGCAGGCGGCATCTTTATGATAATGGACCGGATCATGCCCGGTGATCTGGTGGCTTATGTGATGTATGTGAGCACGCTGATTGCGACGATTCGAAGGATCATTGAGTTTGCAGAGCAGTTCCAGAGAGGTATGACCGGAATTGAGCGGTTTGTGCAGATTATGGACAGTGATATTGAGATCTTCGATGAGCCGGATGCGGTGGAGTGTGTACGTCCGCAGGGAAATATTGCGTTTCACAATGTAAGCTTCGAGTATCCGGACGACCATAATGTTGTATTTCGCGGATTGAATCTGGATATCCACGCGGGAGAGAAAGTTGCGATCGTGGGTCCTTCCGGCGGCGGCAAGACGACACTGTGCAATCTGATTCCCCGGTTTTATGATATCAATGAAGGCGAGATTCTGCTGGACGGGGAGAACATACACCATTATACGTTAAAAAGCCTGCGGCAGAATATTGGAATGGTGCAGCAGGACGTCTATCTGTTTTCGGGTACGGTTTATGAAAATATAGCCTACGGTAAAGAAAAAGCTACGATGGATGAAGTAACCGCGGCGGCAAAGCGCGCGGGCGCGCATGAATTTATCATGGCATTAAAAGACGGATATGACACATATGTGGGCGAGCGGGGCGTGAAGCTGTCCGGCGGGCAGAAACAGCGCATCAGCATCGCAAGAGTATTTCTGAAAAACCCGCCGATTCTGATTATGGATGAAGCGACGTCGGCGCTGGACAATGAGAGCGAGTTCCAGGTAGCGAAATCTCTGGAGGCGCTTGCCAGAGGGCGGACAACGATCACGATTGCACACAGGCTGTCCAGCATCCGTAATTCGGACCGGATTCTGGTGCTGACGGAGGAAGGGATCGTGGAGGAAGGCACGCATGAAAGCCTGCTTGCGCTCGGCGGAATCTACCATCACTTCTATGTGACGGCCAATGAGTTGAAGTAAGGGAAGCGGGCAGTAATATAGACAAATAATACAAAACATCATCTCTCATATGTCAGAAATATGCTGAAAATGATTAATATTTTCAGAAAATATTTACTAAACCTTCGATTTGGTGTTACACTAATATTATAGAGGATATTTTCGAGGTGTGTTTGGGTCACAGATATCGGAGGGAATTATGTTTGAGAAGGATGAATTAATTATGTGCGGCGGACATGGCGTCTGCCGTGTTGTCAACGTTACGGGAAATCCGATCGACAGATTGGATAAGATACGCAAGTATTATGTACTGGAGCCGGTTTTTGAGAAAGGAAGCACTGTCTATACGCCTGTGGATAACAGTAAGGTAGTTATGCGCAGGATCATGAATAAGAAAGAGGCAAACGACTTGATCCGAAAGGTCAGTGATATGGAGATCGTCTGGATTCAGGAAGAGAAAGGCCGGGAGCAGATGTATAAGGAAGCGATTCGCACCTATGACAGCCATAGCCTTGCCCGGATCGTCAAGACGCTTTATCTGCGCAGACAGAGCCGGCTGGATGAGGGCAAGAAAGTGCTTTCCTCTGATGAGCAGTATCTGCATAAGGCGGAAGAGCTTCTCTACAGCGAAATGTCATTAGCGCTTTCTCTGCCAAAAGAGACGGTGGAAGCCTATGTCAGGAAAGAGGTTAACAGAGAAAAGAGCCGGGCATAACAGCCTGGCTCATTAAATATATGCTTGATCAAATTCCGCAATTAATCGGGGGTCGCATTTATCTAATCATGTTTCGGATGTGCGCTGATGGTTTCGATTGCGGTAATAACGGTAGTCAAAACCTCTATTTCAGCTTGCTGAGAGGAGTTATTCAACTTCTGGTAAAGTGCACCGGTATCTGTTCTTGTATATTGCGGCGACAGTCTGTTAAGCGCAAACGATGCCATGTCCAGACGACATTTTTCGCAAGAACAAACATCTGGCATTGTTGGCAGTAGCTTGTTAAGCTGATACTCTACTGCATCCTCCATTACATTTCTTAAACCTTCCATTGAAGAATCCTCCCAGCTTGCCATATATCGACAAAACCCACACATACTATCTTAGTACATTTTTGTACAATAATCAATCACTATTTTATGATTATTTATATATATTTGGTACTTTAGTACATGGATTTTACGCAGTGTCCTTTCTTTGACGCTTGCATTTTCCATATAGACACGGTATTCTAGTGTGTAAAGCGGTTTGAATTGTGGAAAGAAGTATAATATGATTATAGAAATAATAATGGATAGTTTTATAGACAGCATGCGGCTGGTGCCTTTTTTGTTTGCGGCTTATCTCGTTATGGAATATCTGGAGCATAAAGCCGGCAATAAGATGCAGCAGGCGATACGCCGCGCAGGTAAAGGCGGACCGGTGATCGGCGGCGTACTGGGAATTTTTCCGCAGTGCGGTTTTTCGGCGGCGGCATCGAATCTGTACGCGGGCAGGATCATCACCCTGGGTACACTGATGGCGGTTTTCCTTTCTACGTCCGACGAGATGCTTCCTATTATGATATCCGAGAATGCAGGGGCAGGTATGATTGTCAAGGTGCTGGCCGTGAAGCTGCTGGTTGCTGTGACGGCGGGTTTTGTGATTGACTTGATCTTTAGCGGCAATAAGAAGGAAATGCAGATCGAGCATCTGTGCGAGCAGCATCACTGCCACTGTGAGAACGGGATCTGGAAATCGGCACTGCACCATACGGTGGAGATATTTCTGTATATCCTGGTTATTTCACTGGCGCTTAATCTGCTTATTATGTGGATCGGAGAAGAGGCGCTTGGCAGTATCATATTGAACCGTCCGGTCGTGGGGACGCTGATTGCCGGTCTGGTAGGTCTGATTCCAAACTGTGCGGCCTCCGTCGTTATCACGCAGCTGTATCTGAACGGCGTACTCGGGGTGGGCGGTATGATTGCCGGTTTACTGTCGGGCAGCGGTGTAGGCATACTGGTGTTGCTGCGCGTGAATGATGACCGTGGCGAGAATCTGCGCGTCATAGGTTTATTATATGCGATCGGCGTGGCAGCGGGAATGGCGGCAGAATTGTCAGGAATAACTTTTTGATTAGCAATTTTATATCAAAAAAAGAACCGACCCCAGAATCCTGCGATTCCAAAACCAGTTCTCCCAGTGCACCGCCAGGGGCTCGAACCCTGGACACCCTGATTAAGAGTCAGGTGCTCTACCAACTGAGCTAGCGGTGCATGTCCGTTATAATGCGCTTTCTCAACACGCAAGAGTTATTATAGTATATTGTTCCCGGCAATGCAAGTATTTTTTTAGAATTTTTTACAAAATATTAAGTATTATACGGCAGAGGCAGAAAAGGAGAGAAAATGATCTTTGAAAGTCATGCACATTATGATGATGAAGCGTTTCATGAGGACAGGGAGGAACTGCTAATATCTCTGCGCAAACATGGGATTGACAGGGTGATCAATGTGGGTGCAAGTCTTGAAAGCTGCAGGCTCACGTTAGAACTGACGGAGAAATATCCTTTTATCTATGGGGCGATGGGTGTTCATCCCAGTGAGACTTCTGAGTTGAATGAGGAGAACTTCGCCTGGCTGCGAGAGCAGTGTGCGGCGGATAAGGTAGTGGCAGTAGGGGAGATCGGGCTTGACTATCACTGGAAGGAACCGGAACCGCACGTTCAGAAGATATGGTTTGAACGGCAGTTGGTTCTGGCGCGGGAGACAGGGCTGCCGGTGATCATTCATTCCAGGGATGCGGCCAGAGATACGCTGGATATGATGCAGGCGCTGCATACCGGGGAGACCGGCGGCGTGGTACACTGTTATTCCTATACGAAGGAAATTGCGCGCGAATATCTGCAGATGGATTATTATTTTGGAATCGGTGGTGTGATTACATTTCAGAACAGTAAAAAGCTGAAAGAGGCGGTAGAGTATATACCGCTTGACAGAATACTGCTGGAGACGGATAGTCCGTATCTGGCACCGGAGCCGCATCGCGGAAAGAGGAATTCGTCGTTGAATCTCCCTTATGTAGCGCAGGCGGTCGCAGAACTTAAGGGCATTTCATACGAGAAGGTTGTGCAGGTAACGGAAGAGAATGCGATGAGACTTTTTCGGATCAAGTGATAGGGAAGGCAGGCGGCAGTCCGGAATGCCGGGACGGGCCGGAGGACAACGGAGCGTGAGACCGCACGCCGTCGGCGAGGTGCGCGAAATATAGAGTATGGAGAGAAGAGCAGCATGACAGAACTGGGCAACAGGAGAAATACAACAGAGATTATACAGAAATATCAGTTTGCTTTTCAGAAGAAATTCGGGCAGAATTTTCTGATTGACAGCAGCATACTTGACAAGATCATAGAATCGGCGGATATCACGAAGCAGGATTGTGTCCTGGAGATCGGTCCCGGTATCGGTACCATGACGCAGCGTCTGGCGGCGGAAGCGGGCGAAGTGATAGCGGTGGAGATCGACAGGAATCTGATTCCGATTCTGCATGACACACTGGCGGATTGTGATAATGTGACACTTATCAACGAGGATATTCTGAAGGTGGATATCAACAGACTGGCGCAGGAGCATAACGGCGGCAGGCCGATTAAGGTGGTGGCGAATCTGCCGTATTACATTACTACGCCGATTATCATGGCGCTTTTTGAAAAGCATGTGCCCCTGCAGAGCGTGACGATTATGGTGCAGAAGGAAGTGGCGGACCGCATGCGGGTAGGGCCGGGAACGAAAGATTATGGGGCGCTGTCGCTGGCGGTGCAGTACTATGCCAGACCGGAAATAATTACCAGAGTGCCCGCCGCCTGTTTCATGCCGAGACCCAATGTGGACAGTACGGTGATCCGGCTGACGCGTTATGAGAAGCCGCCGGTAGAAGTAGGGGATGAGGAGCGGCTATTTGCGATCATCCGGGCGTCTTTTAACCAGAGAAGAAAGACGCTTGCGAACGGGCTTGCGAACGCGGGTGGTCTGGGTGTCAGCAGAGCACAGGTAGAGGAGGCGCTTATGGAAATGGGACTCCCGCCCGCAACACGCGGTGAAACGCTAACATTAGAACGGTTTGCAGAACTTTCCAATCTGCTTGCGGGAGAGGACGTGTAAAGAAAATTTGACTTTATAATACAATATAAGGTGATTGTATATTGTGGCATCTCCATATCTTGGTATATACTAACGAAAAGATACCAAGATGGGGGTGCTATTTTTTCTACATATTTTATTTACATTGATAGGCGGCTATGGTAAACTTAAACAGTGAAAAATAGGGTTACTATGTGGAAAAATACGTGACAACAGAATTATAGATTTCGAATTGTCACGGGAATACGGTAATGAGGTGGGCACCTTGGATAAATACGAATATAAAGTACGCTCCGATGAAATTAGGGCATTGATTGCGGAGGGAGAATTTGCGGAAGCTGTCAGCATCGCGGATTCTATAGACTGGCGCCGGGTCAAAAGCGTCATGATGCTCTGTACGATCAGTGATTTGTATAAGATTAACAGGAGATATCAGGAGAGTAAGGAGATATTGCTGTTAGCTTATGAGAGACATCCGTCAAGCAGATCGATCGTATATTCGCTGTGCGAGCTTTCCATTAAACTGGAAGAGTATGTGCAGGCGATCGAATATTATAAAGAATTTGTGCAGATTGCACCGAAGGATACGGGGAGATATATTCTACAGTATCGTCTTTATGAGGCGCAGGACGTCAGCCTGGAAGAGCGGATAGCGGTCCTGGAGGAATTTAAGAGACGAGATCCGAGAGAGAAATGGGAGTATGAGCTGGCGTATCTGTATCACAGGATCGGATTATCTACGAAGTGCATCGAGATATGTGATGAAATGTTCTTTATGTTCGGCGATGGCAAGTATGTGATCAAGGCGCTGGAGCTCAAGGCGCTGCACGAGCCGCTCAGCGAAGAGCAGCAGTCCAGATATAATACGTGGATACGTGAGAGGAACGGTGCTGATCTGCCAGAGGACGAATTGGCGGAAGAAGATGAGGATACAGGCGGTGTACCGGGTGACACAAGAGTAGCCGGCAAGATCAGACATAACGAGGAAGAAGGCGGGCAGGAAGTTCCGGCGGCACCTACGATGGAACTCCCGGAGGTGAAAACGGTTGACGTAGGTCAGTACAATACGATCAATCTGCAGATGGCGCTGGCTGAGAGTATGAAGGAGATTCTTGATGACGGCGGAGCACCGGCGGGACCGGACGACCAGACGCAGACTTCAGATAATGGGTTTTCCTCTGAGACGGTGTACGGGACGAACGACACTGATGATGCGGACTTCGATGAAGATATGGAAGACGACGTGGACGAGGAGTTTACGGAGCCTGCAGAGGATATGGAAGACGAGGGTCTTGCAGAGTTTGAGGAAGACGAGAATTATATAACGGCTGCAGAGGACATTGAGCCCGCACAGACAGCGGATCATACAGAGGATTCGGAGCAGGCGGGAGAAATGGAGGCACCGGAGCCTGACGGGGAGGCGGATAGCGCGGACGATGCGATTGCGAAGACGCTGATAGCGCCTCTGCTGGAAGAGACAGAGGAAATGCCTGCACAGGAGATCGAGGAACAGTTGCAGGAAACTCCGGTCATAGCTTTTCCGGCGAAAGAGACGCCGGTTCAGGAGGCACCGGCTATAGAGAATACGACACAGGAGAGGCCGAAGAAACTGTCTTTGGATACGGACGATCTGCGGGAGATCAGTGCGCAGATCGCCAGAGAAGATACGGTGGCTTTTGATGCGCAGCAGATTCTGGAACAGATGATGAAGCCGTCGAAATATGATAATCTCCTGTCGCAGGAATATGACGGACAGATCAGTCTGGTGGTGCCGGAGGCAGAGCGGGTGGAAAAGCAGATCACCGGACAGCTCAGCATAGAAGACATTATGGCCGAGTGGGAAGAGATGAAGAAAACCACGAAGCAGAAGCAGATGGAAGAAGTCCGGCAGCGGATTCTGGCGCATACCGGTAATATTTTTGCGGATTTTGACGAAGCTACGAAGAATGGTCTTCTGGAAGAACTGGAGAGGGCATTTGTGGCGGCGATCATGAAAGATTCGCACAGGAAGCCGGCAATTAAGAAGGTGGTTCTTCCGGAGGGCGATGTGGAGCAGGAACCGGAGTCCAGACAGCTTACGCCGGAGATGGAGAGGATCATAGAAAAGGCGCTGCAGGATACGGATGAAGATCTGCAGGAGAGTGAAGCGGAAGAGATCGAAGAGCCGGCAGTTGCGGATGCTGAGGAACAAATTCCGGAGGAAGGCACGCAGACCGCAGAAGAGCCGGAAAATCAGGCAGATACGGTACGCGGTCAGCATGAGGCTGGACAGGAGATCAGGCAGGATCGTGAGTTGACAGAGGAGGAGACAGAACTCTTCGGGCAGTTCATACATCATCGCAAGTCCAGGAGGCAGCTGGTACATGTGCTGGATAATATGAGTCTTGCTTCCTGCACGGGTAATGTTGTGATTACCGGCGAGGAGGAGGCTGTCGCATTGACGCTTGCGAAAGCGCTGATCAAGGAGATGCAGAGCAGTGACAACAATTTTTCCGGCAAGGTGGCCAAGATATCAGCCAATGTCCTGAATAAGAAGGATGTGGCAGAGACGTTTGCCAGGCTGGACAACGGGGCGCTGATCATAGAGAGGGCGTCACGCTTGAAACAGGCTACCGTTATGAAGATGGTCAAGGTATTAGAGCGGGATAATATGGGGCTTTTGCTTCTCATGGTTGACAGGAAGCAGAATATGAACCGGCTCTTTGATAATAATACCGTACTGCATAATAATTTTAATCTGCGTGTGGACATCGAGCCGCTGGATGATGAGTCTCTTGTGGCCTATGCGAAACAATACGCGGAAGAAATGGAATATTCCATTGATGAATTCGGTATTCTGGCGCTTCATACGAGAATAGCCGACAGACAGACGAGCGATCATGAGGTAAGTATGGCGGAGGTCAGAGAGCTTGTCGATGAAGCGATCGGTTATGCGAACAGGAAGACGCCGAAGCACTTTATGGATATTCTGCTGGCGAAGCGATATGATGATGAAGATATGATCATACTGCGTGAGAAGGACTTCATGCATTATTAAAATAAAAGTTATGGGGGCAGAGAGTATGGCGGCAAAAAAAGAGAAAAAAGAGACAGCGGTAAAAAAGGAGACAACAGCGCAGAAAGCGGCGGAGAGCCAGGTATTTATTTCGGAAGCTGACCAGTATCTATTCGGACAGGGTTCACACTATGATATCTATAAGAAGCTGGGGGCGCACCCTTCTGTGGAGAACGGCGTAAAAGGCATGTTTTTTGCGGTTTGGGCACCGAACGCCGCATGTGTACATGTGATCGGCACGTTTAACGACTGGAATGAAGAGAAGCACCTGATGGAAAAAATCGGACCTTCCGGGATTTATACGCTGTTTATTCCTGAAGTGGGTGAGAACGAGCTGTATAAGTTCCTGATCCATACGCCGGCGGGAGAGAAGCTGTATAAGGCTGATCCGTTTGCCAACTATGCGGAGATGCGCCCGGGTAATGCATCTAAGACGTATGATATCAGTAAATTCAAGTGGACAGACAGTACGTGGATGACGGACAGAAACGGCAAAGATTATAATAAGGAGCCGGTTGCAATCTATGAGTGCCATATCGGTTCCTGGATGAAACACCCCAACGGCACGCCGGACGGTTTCTATAATTACAGAGAATTTGCAGACAGGATCGTGGAATATCTGAAGGAGATGAAGTATACCCATATAGAACTGATGGGGATTGCAGAATATCCGTTTGACGGTTCCTGGGGATATCAGGTGACGGGTTATTACGCACCGACGTCCAGACACGGTACGCCTGATGATTTCATGTATCTGGTCAATACGCTGCACCGCCATAAGATCGGCGTGATCCTTGACTGGGTTCCGGCACATTTTGCCAGAGACGCTCACGGACTCGGATGCTTCGACGGACAGTGCATCTTCGAGCATCCGGACCCGAGGATCGGTGAACATCCGGACTGGGGTACGAAGATTTTTAACTACGGCAAGAATGAAGTTAAGAATTTCCTGATTGCCAATGCGCTTTTCTGGATCAAAGAGTATCATATCGACGGCATCCGCGTGGATGCGGTGGCTTCGATGCTGTATCTGGATTATGGCAAACAGGATGGACAATGGGTTGCCAATAAGTATGGCGGCAATCAGAATCTGGAAGCGATCGAATTCTTCAAACATTTAAATTCCGTGGTACTGGGTACGTATCCAGGATTTCTCACGATTGCAGAGGAATCGACCGCATGGCCGAAGGTGACCGGCAAAGTGGAAGATGACGGTCTGGGATTCAGCCTGAAATGGAATATGGGCTGGATGCATGATTTCTGCGAATACATGAAGCTGGACCCGTATTTCCGCAAGAACAATCACTACGCCATGACATTTGCGATGACTTACAATCACAGTGAGAATTATATCCTGCCGTTGTCGCATGATGAAGTGGTGCATCTGAAATGCTCCATGGTCAATAAGATGCCCGGCTATCCGGTGGATAAGTATGCGAATCTGCGTCTCGGATATACCTATATGTTCGGACATTCCGGCAAGAAGCTCCTCTTCATGGGACAGGACTTCGGGCAGGAGAGAGAGTGGAGTGAAGAGAGAGAACTGGACTGGTATCTGCTTGGTGAAGAGCAGAACAGAGGCGTGCATGAGTATATGAAAGAACTGCTCAACCTGTACCGCAAGTATCCGGCGCTCTATTCCATTGACAATGACTGGAAAGGCTTTGAATGGCTGAACGCAGACGATGCGGACCGCAGCGTGTACAGCTTCTTCAGGAAGGACGAGACCGGAAAGAACAATATCATGTTTGTGATCAATATGACGCCTATGATGTGGGAGAACTACATGCTGGGTGTGCCGAAGAAAAAGAAATACAAACTGCTGCTCAACAGTGATGACAAGCGCTTTGGCGGAAACGGGCACGAGATTCCGGCAGAGCTTAACGCGGTCAAGGGCGTGTGCAACTATAAGGATTACAATATTACGTTTGACCTGCCGCCGTATACGGCAGCGGTGTTTGTGTTCTAGCATATAGAATATAAAATAGACTGGGATGCCTTGGAGAAAATTAATATGAACAGGGTGTACCAGTCTTTTTATGTTAATACTGCTACGGCTTTCTTTCTAAGAGAGATAACAGGACGGGGAAATCACTTTACACTGCGTTCCGGTAGTGACACAATAGGAAGCATCAGTACTACGATGCCGATAAAAACAAGTGTTCCGCCGGATACGGAACAATCGGTATTAGATAGAATCAGGGATGTATTTAACGGTAATACCATATTGGATTTGTACACAGACAGCCAGGATGTCACTACTAGCATCAATGGTGATTATGGCGTTGCACCGTGGACAAGTACAAACAAGCGTCTTATTGATGTCCCCATTTATGGCGGCACCTGCAGTTTTTATGTGCAGGCGGGAACCTCCATGCTGACACAGGCAAACCAGAGTAAACAGTCGATTCTGGAACTTTTGCAGTAATATCGGCTGCTTTATGCGATATAGTATCGGCAGTAAAGTCTGCGGGGCTATAAGGAGATTTTAATGATTTTGGGCACAGGGTTAAGAAAAGAAAAATATATGCCGAAATAAAGGGTGAATGTAAATGCATTCCCCTTTATATTTTGTATATTGTATGGGAAATGAAAAGACCTACTACATGGAGTGTGTGTATGAAGATAACATTTGATAATAATAACACAAATCAAAATGTAGACAAGGTGACGACAACTACATATCGGGACACCCGCACGGAGAAAACGGGCAAGACGGGTGCATACGCATTAGACATTTCTGGCACAGTTATGGATAACACAGCTTATAAAGGTCAGGGAAAGACCGCAGAAGACGTTATGCAGGAAGCGGGGCAGATTGATATCGCCACGCAGAGAGACTATATGACAGTTATGTCTAATACTATGTCCGAAGAAGATTTCAGCCGAATGGTGGAAGACGGATACCAGGTTGGCGATATGGATATCGAAGAGGTCGTTACAATTGTCGATAAGATTAAGGCGGAGTTGATCAAGGGCGGTACGCAGGTAGCAGGCTATACCGATCAGATCGATGCCGGGACGCTTCGGGAGATTACCGGCAGCGAGGCTTTTGCACAGGAACTGAGCCGGCAGTTTGCGGAACACGACATACCGCTGACAGAGGAGAACGTCAGGGATGTCATGAAGGCATATGCCAGGGCTTCCACACTTGAGGAAGTCACGGAAGGTGCCGCCAAGTATATGGTGGAAAACCATATGGAACCCACGATTGATAACCTGTATCGGGCAGGATACAGCGCTTCGGGAGACGGAAGCAGACAGGGCAGAGGATATTATACGGACGGCGCAGGATATTACGCTAAGAAGGCGGAGGAGTATGATTGGAACAGTCTGCGTCCGCAGATAGAGAAAATCATCACACAGGCTGGGCTGGAAGTGAACGAAGAGACTCTGGCGGATGCGAGATGGCTGGTTGAAAAGGGAGTTCCCCTTACGGCCGAGGCGGTATCGGATCTTTACATGCTGAACCAACTGGCTTTTCCGCAGGACGGCAGACAGGTACTGGCGGCGATCGTATCGGCGGTTGCGGATGGAAAAGAGGCGGGAGCGGCCAACCTGGCGGACGGCAGAAGCAGTATGGAGAAAGCGGCCGAGTATGTAGAGCGTTTTGCACGAATTACGGATGCGGCGGTTGATCAGGTTGAAGCTGAGGGAGAGGAACTTACGCTTGTGAATCTGGAAGCAGCGGAGGAAAGGATAGAAGCGCTAAAACAGCCTGCGGATGAAAATGCGGCACATCACAATAGGAAAGATGTGTCAGGCAGCGACGGCCAGCATGTGCAGACCGGCAGCGGTTCCGTTACTGCCACAGGGGAGAACGGGGCGGATACGGTACCGGTTGCAGAGAACATCTCGGCGCGGAGGCAGTTGGAAGAAATTCGCCTGATGATGACCATAGAGGCCAATCGCAAGCTGCTGGAAAGCGGTTATGCCATTGATACGACGGAGTTAGAACAGCTTGTGAATGCTCTGCGGCAGATCGAGTCGCAGCAGAATCAGGCTTTGTTCGGAGAGACGGACGCGGCACGCGCGGCCGAGAAGGCAGCTCTCTATACAGAAACACGCAGCAAGGTTGCTGAGATACCTTCCCTGCCGATTGATATTGTCGGCAGATTTAAGGTGTCAGATCAGGATTTCACTTTAGATCAGGTACACATCGACGGCACTGCCTTAAGGAACCAATATGATGAGGCGGCGAAGAGATATGAGACGTGGATGACGACAACGAGAAGGGATCTGGGTGATTCTATTGATAAAGCGTTTGCAAATGTGGACGATAAACTGGAAGATCTGGGAATGGAACTGAATGAGGAAAACCGTCGGGCAGTCCGCATTCTGGGTTATAACCGCATGGAACTGTCGAAGGAGAATATAGAGACAGTGCGGGAGTCTGATGCACAGCTTCGCCGTGTGATCGGCAAGATGACGCCGGCAGCGGTTCTGCAGGCGATTCGTGACGGTAAGAACCCGCTGGAACTGACGCTGCCGGAACTGGATGAATATCTGGATTCCATACCGTACACCAGGGAGCAGGAGAGCGAGAAGTACAGTAAATTTTTGTATAAACTTGATAAAAATAAAGCCATCGACGAGCAGGAAAGAACAGCCTATATCGGCATTTACCGTATGCTCAGACAGTTTGAGAAGACTGATGACGCAGCAGTCGGAGCACTGGTCAGCATGGGTGCAGAAGTTTCCTTTAAAAATATGCTGAGCGCAGTGCGCAGCCGGAAGAGAAGCGGCATGGACTTTATGGTTGACGATGCGTTTGCGGGCGTTGAGGCGATTGAGAAGGGTATGTCGATTTCCAGACAGATCGAGAGCGGATTTAACAAGACTTATCGCGATATTGTCGGCAATATTGCTGACCGGATGGCGAGGCAGGATACTTCTACGGAGAAGGAATACCGGCAGGAACAGATGCAGGAAATGCGGCAGGCCTGTGAAGTGGAAGATGCCGTGATCGAGGAATTGCTGCAGAGTAAGCAGCCGGTAACGATCAATAATCTGGCGGCGGCGGATATGCTGATGAACAGCAGGGGCGCACTTTATAAGAAGTTAAAGGAGTATACGACACCTGCGGATGAAGAGAAAGTCAAGGATGCCGTGTCGCGTCTGCACGGTGCGCTGACGGATCAGGAGCATGCGCAGGAGGCCTTTGAGGAAATGGAAGAGGTCTTCGAAGATGTGCTTGAGGAAGCGCAGTATAACGCAGACATAAATTATATTGATCTGAAAGTAATCCAGAGCTGCCGTAAACAGCTCACGCTGGCAGCCGGGCTTGCCAGAGAAGAAAATTATCAGATTCCCGTAGAGATCAACGGGGAGACGACAGCGATCCACTTAAGAGTGCTGCACAGTCAGCAGGACGGCGGTAAGGTTAAGGCTACGCTTGAGACGGAAAGTTACGGCAGGACAGCGGCGGAATTTACGATCCGCAGCAGGAAGGTATCCGGATATATTGCCTGTTCCACACAGGAAGGCACGAAGAGCATACAGAGCAGGAAAGATAACCTGCAAAAAGAACTGCAGGAGACGGTGGAATCGCTGGCGGGCAATGCGCTGGAACTTGGAGATATCGGAATCGTATGCAGTGCGGAACTGGATCTGAACGCTTATACGGCGGAAGAAGTGCAGGATGGATCATCGGTACAGACCGCTGACTTGTATCAGATTGCAAAAGCGTTTATTACAACGATTACAGCATAGAGAATGACAGCTAACATGAAGGAGGAACTCATATGAAGATCAGTTACAATTCAGCGGCAATGCACGCTAACAATGCACTTAACGCGTCGGATAGCAGACTCTCACAGTCACTTAAGAGACTGTCTTCCGGTTTAAAGGTTACGGCAGCGAAGGATAATCCGTCGGGATATGCGATCGGGCGCAGGATGAATGCCCAGATTACAGGAGTATCTGTGGCGACACAGAATGCCAACAGAGGCGCTTCAATTATTGAGACAGCGGACGGTGCACTGACGGAAGTGCACGATATGCTGCAGAGAATGAATGAACTGGCGGTTAAAGGCGCTACGGGAACGCTTACGACGAACGACAGAGAGACGTTGAATCAGGAATTAAAGCAGTTAAAACAAGAGGTTACCAGAATATCCACTGACACGGAATTTAACGGTCAGCCGTTATTAGATGGCAGCTTTGACTTAAGAGGTTACACGAACAGTCAGATTGCGACAGTGGATTATTACAGTGATGAGGTGCTGCCGAAGCCGTACACGATCGATGCATTGACGGTACACTATAAAGCAGACGGAACGATTGATCTGGATCAGACAGCGCAGGCATTTACGGCGGGCGCGGGATTCCCGGCAGGTGTGGAGATTACTGAGGTTGGTCAGGATAAAGTGACGATTACCGGCAATCAGGACTTTAAGATGACGATTGCTGTTAAGCCGGATCCTGTCTATGATGCGGCAGGTAATATTACAGGTTATAATCCGGTGGTATGTGCGGCGGCAGGCAATCCGCTGGAGGTAAATGTGACGGGAATCGGTTCGATGGATATGCAGATCGGAGCCAATGAAGGACAGCAGTTAAATATCCGGATTCCGAAGATTTCTCTGGACAGATTGGGGATCGAGAGAACGGAAGTGGATACGGAGGAGAACAGTTCGAAAGCAATCGAGGAAATTAAAGGAGCGATCTTATATGTATCCGATTCCAGAAGCAGACTGGGAGCTTACCAGAATCGTCTGGAACATACCGTAAGCAGTCTGGATATCACGAACGAGAATATGACAAGTTCTTACTCCCGCATCATGGATGTTGATATGGCGGAAGAAATGACCACTTATACAACTGAACAGGTTATATCTCAGGCGGCGGTTTCCATGCTGGCGCAGGCAAATGAGAGACCTTCACAGGTATTACAGTTGTTGCAGTAATAAGATAGTAAGACGTGAAAAGGATGAGGGACGAATATGACCAGGGAATTAAAGCAGGAGTACACGCTGCGGATCACGCAGGCGAATAAGACCCAGCTGATTACGATTTTATATGAAATGGTTCTGCTCTATGTGGATGAAGCGCAGGCGGCGCTTGAGGCCGGAGAACGTATGGAGTACAAGAGTGCGGTCCGCAAGATTCGCGGATGCATAGATGAGTTGACGGCATCGCTTAATTTTGATTATGAACTGGCGCATAATCTGTTGCAGCTCTATCTCTATATCAACAGAGAACTCGTCAAGGCGTCTTCGCACTATGACCGGGAAAATCTGGAGCATGTCCGGCTGATTATCAGTGAACTGCATAAGGCGTATCAGACAATTGAAGCGCAGGACACATCAGGACCTGTTATGGGCAATACACAGACGGTCTATGCCGGCCTCACTTACGGCAGGAATACGCTGACAGAGAACATAGCGGATTCTGCTGCCAACAGGGGATTCTGCGTATAGGCAGCAAGGTCGCTTTGCACACCTGCACCATGTATTTGCTGCATGGTGTCAGAGCCGACGCTGCAGGGCATAGACCTTACGGCTATGAAAAAAGCGACAGGGCACGATATACTTCATGATGTTTATCTTCGGGCAGCAGGTTCAGATCTGCTGCCTGTTCTATGAGATATTTGTAACGCTTGAGCGTTGCATTCACTTCATAGATGTAGCAGTCGATCAGATCCGGATCAGTTACATTGTCAAAATTGGAATAGGCAATTTCCAGCGCATATCTCGTCTGCGCCAGTTCCTCACGTAACGTCATTTTCTGACAATCCACAATGATGTCCGCTTCCGCGGAGCCATTAGAACTCTGATGAAAAAACATCTTCATAAATCCACCCAGCCTTTCCTTATATTTAATTCCGCAGACAAAAGTTAAAATCAGAGCAAATCTCGTATACTAAATTCCGCCGATAAAATTTAGAGTAAGCCTCGAGTTTGCGGAGCAAATCTCGTATACTAAATTCCGCCGACAAAATTTAGAATAAGCCTCGAGTTTGCGGAGCAAATCTCGTATACTAAATTCCGCCGACAAAATTTAGAATAAGCCTCGAGTTTGCGGAGCAAATCTCGTATACTAAATTCCGCAGGAATTTAGTATAAGTATAGGTAATATTTGGTAAAATATTCATGTAATATTCGGAGTCCGGGACGCATATGTTACCAATGTAACGGTGTCCAGGCATGATGAAAACGGAGGAGAGTACGGGAATGGGAAATGCAGGCGGAGCATTGGCAATATTGGGAGTGTGTCTGATTGTACTGATTATCGGGGCACTTGGACGGAAAGTGGAGTGGCTGGTGAATTTTATTCTGCGTGCGGTTATGGGTACGATCGGGATCTATTGTCTGAATTACCTGCTGGCATCTCGTCAGATCGGCGTTGCGGTAGGTATCAATCCGCTTACGATTTTGACATCCGGAATCCTTGGATTTCCTGGGATTGCAGTACTTTATGGGATTCATTTTTTCAAAATATTGTAGACATTTCACAAAATTAGTTTTTTTGCAAAATGGGTCTGGACAGGATATAGTTTTGTGTTTATAATTCAGTTTACAACTCAAGAAATTCTGTTATCAATATCTTGCCGGTACGGTATCGGGAGATTCGTCCCACTATGATTTCATTGAGTCAGATTTGGAATATTTCTATGGAGGTGATTTTATTGGACTGAGTTACTATCAATCTCTGTTGCTTCTTCTGCTGCTTCTCGCAGCGTTGGCAGATCTTAAGACAGACCGTATTCCCAACGGATTTATCATGTTCGGAACCGCGATCGGAATATTGGGAGGAATATGGATTCATACCGGTTTACCGCAGTCTGTCTTTTCTATGCTTCTTGCATTTCTGCTTATGTATCCACTGTTTAAGATTGGAGCGCTGGGCGCCGGCGATGTAAAGGTATTTATGATGACCGGCAGCTTTATGGAACCAAAAGCCTTTATAACGGTTATGGTATCGGCGTTTGTGACCGGCGCGGTATTTTCGCTTGGCAAATTGTTGATCGAACATAACGGCAGGGAGCGGATAAGCTATTTTCTGTCTTATGTGACTGAGGTGGCGAGGACGGGACACTGGAAGATTTACGGAGAATATATGGTGCAGGATTATCAATTATACCGCAGGAACAAAATACATTTCACGGTCCCGATTCTGTTCAGTGTGGTGATGAAGTTAGGAGGATTAGTGTGAAAAATAAAATTTTTTACACGCGAGATTTGTGTCTGCGCGCACTTGACACAAACTCGTTGATGCGCGAAGAGCGTGCGCAGAAAAGAGGATTAGTGTGAAACAAAAGATATTTGCAATATGCGATATGGAGGAAGGCTATGCGGTCAGGCTATCGGAGTACATATTAGACAAGGTCAGGCTGCCGTATACGCTGCATTTGTTTACAAAGGTGGAGGAACTGCAGAAGTTTGCGGGACAGGAGGAAATTGCAGTGTTAGTCATCTCTGAGAGCGCACTTAGAATGCTGCGGGAGGAATATGTAAGACGGCAGGTGGCACAGATGTTTGTGCTGCAGGAGGATGAGGGACTGCGGGAGCGGGAGGCAGACGGGCTATCCTGCGGCAATGAATCAGGCAGCACGGATGGAAAACAGCCGATGGCGGAAGATAAACTGCATTATATCAGCAAGTTTCAGAGCCCGGAGCAGATCGTGACCATACTGACGGAATCCATTACGAATCTGTCTGACTGGAAGATCAGGACGACGGCGGAGAGCACGGATATGAAGCTGATCGGTATCTACACACCGGTCAAGCGGTGCCTGCAGACGTCCTTTGCCATTACCATGGGTCAGATTCTGGCGAAAGAACACCGGGTACTGTATTTTAATTTCGAAAATTATTCGGGATTCGGACAGATGCTGAAACGGGAATTCGCCATGGATATGATAGATCTCATGTATTATTTCCGGTGTGACAAAGAGAAGCTGGCGCTGCGGCTGCCGGCTGTCACACAGAACATGAACGGGCTGGATTATATACCGCCGATGCAGTCCTATGCGGGGCGGCGGGAGGTGACGGGAGAAGAGTGGCTGGAACTGTGCAGGTGTATTGCCGGGATCGGGCAGTATGAATATATTATTCTGGATCTGGATGACAGTATGGACGGATTGTTTGACCTGCTGCGCAGCTGCTATAAGATATACACCATTACAAGAGAAGACGGCTTTGCGGTGGCGAAAATCAACCAGTATGAGCAGATTCTGCAGTTCCATGAGATGGAGGAGATTGCGGCGAAAACCGTGAAATGCCGATTTCCGGTTTTTAAGGATATCACGGTAGATCTGAATCTGATGACGCATGGGGAACTGGCAGGATATGTAAAGGCGATCATAAGAGAGGATCTGTATGGAAAATAGAGAAGAGCGCAGGAAGAAGCTTAAGGAAAAACTGGCGGAGAGCATCGACTATTCGACAGAAAGCTCGGATGAGGAAATACGGCAGTTAATTGATGAAATGCTGGTCAGAGAAAGCAGGGAAACGCCCATGACGCTGACAGAGCGCGGGCAGCTTCGCAGGGAACTGTTTCATGCGATCCGCAGACTGGATGTGCTGCAGGAACTTGTTGATGACACCCATATTACGGAGATCATGATCAACGGTCCCGACTGCATTTTTATAGAACAGGACGGACGGTTGTACAGGAGTGACCTGCGGTTTGAGAGCAGAGAAAAACTGCAGAACGTCATCCAGCAGATTGTGGCGGACTGTAACAGAGTGGTCAACGAGGCATCGCCTATCGTGGATGCCAGACTGCGCAACGGTGCGCGCGTCAATGTGGTGCTTGATCCGGTGGCGTTAAACGGCCCCATTGTAACGATCAGACGCTTTCCGGATCAGCCGATTATGATGGAGGATTTGATTGCATACGGCTCCGTCAGTGCGGAAGTGTGTGCGTGGCTGCATAAGCTGGTGCAGGCGAAGTACAACATCTTTATCAGCGGCGGTACGGGTTCCGGTAAAACCACATTTTTAAATGCCCTTTCTTATTACATACCGGCGCAGGAGAGAATTATCACGATCGAGGACAATGCAGAACTGCAGATCAGGAATATTCCGAATCTGGTGCGCATGGAGACACGCAACGCCAATGTGGAGGGCTGCAGGGAAATCACCATTAGAGACTTGATCAGAACTTCGCTGCGTATGCGGCCAGATCGTATTATCGTCGGCGAGGTCCGGGGCGGTGAGGCCTTTGATATGATGCAATGCCTGAATACGGGGCACGATGGCTCCATGTCTACAGGTCATGCCAACGGCTCGGAGGATATGTTAAGCCGACTGGAAAACATGATACTGATGGGTGTGGAAATTCCCCTTGCGGCCATCCGACAACAGATTGCTTCCGGTATAGATATTATCGTTCATCTGGGACGGCTTCGGGACGGTTCGCGGAAAGTACTTGAGATCGTGGAGGTGACGGGTTGTGAAAAAGAGAGGATCATGTTAAAGCCGCTATATCGTTTTGTGGAGACCGGAACGGATAAAGAGGGCCGGATCTGCGGAGATTTGCGAAAGGAAGGAGAGCTTTCTTATGTCGAAAAATTACAGTATGCCGGATTATGGCACGTACCGGCTTAATGTGAAGGAGTGTCTGCTGTACACGGCGGAAGGCGTATTGTTGATTACGGCTATAGGGTATTTCTTCTACCGGTCATGGATCGCATGTCTGTGCCTGATGCCGCTGCTGCTTCTGTTTATAAAAGAAAAGAAGAAGAATCTTGCCGGAAAGAGACGACAGGAGCTAGGCATGGAGTTTAAGGACATGATTCTGGCAGTGTCGGCGAATCAGAAGGCGGGGTATTCCATTGAAAATGCTTTTCGGGAGTCCTACAGGGATATGGAACTGCTCTATGGAGCGGAGGCGGTTATCTGCCCGGAAATGAGATGTATTATCGCCGGTCTGGATAACAATGTAACGCTTGAGAAGCTGATCTACAATCTCGGGCTGCGAAGTAATCTTCCCGATATTATGCAGTTTGCGGATATCTTCCTGATAGCAAAGCAAAACGGCGGTAACATGACAGATATTCTGGCCAAGACAGCGGCAGTGATCGAGCAGAAGGCAGAGACGGATAAAGAGATTCAGGTGATGATCAGCGCAAGAAAGATGGAACAGAAAATCATGAATATGGTTCCTTTCCTGATCATCTTCTATGTGAGCAGTACATCTAAGGGCTTCTTTGACGTTTTGTATCACAATCTGATTGGAATTATCATTATGACGGTATGTCTGGGATTCTATATGGCAGCGTATCTGTTATCCAGGCGGATCGTAGAGATTGAAGTATAAGAAGGACACAGTATGACAGGGAAGCCGGAGTCGGAAATGTTGTATCAGAGAGGAGTCTGCATAAGAGATGATTTATATATACATAGCAATACTGGCAATCTATACGCTGCTTATGATCCTGTCGCGGCGGGAGGAATGCAGGGGTCCGTTTCGCAGGATCGCTTCTTACCTTCTGCGCAGACAATATGATCTGTCACAGAGGGCGGATGGAAAACACCGTTGGAAGAAGGATATCTGCAGACGGCAGCTGGGAAACAAGTTAAAGGCGCTGCAGCCGGACAAGGCGGTACAGATTCAGATCAGGGAGTACTATCTGTCGCAGTACAGCGTGATACTTGCGGTGATCTTTGCGGGAGCGGCAGTCTGTCTGGTGGTATGGGTAAGTGCGCATAGTAATCTGCTTCTGGTAGACGGCAGTTATTTATGGCGCAATCCATATGGCGGGGGAGACGTACCTGTCGAACTGGCGGCACAGATCGAGGGCGGAGAGGAAGAAGTCTTCCGGTATATTGTGGAAGAACGCAAGTATACGCAGGCGGAAGCGGAGGCGCTGTATCAGGAAGCGGTGCAGCTTATACCGGAAGCAATACGCGGACAGAATGAAAGTCTGGAAGATGTGCGTTATGACCTGGAACTGATGACACAAATAGACGGGTATCCGTTTGAGATATCATGGGAAAGCAACAGCTACGCGCTCGTCAATTCGGACGGAACGGTAGAGAATGCTGATTTACAGGCTGAAGAGATTGTCATGTTGACAGCACATATTGGCTATGAAGACTTAAGCTGGGACCACCAGTTCTATGTACAGGTCAATCCGGCCGTGTATACCTACAGAGAACTGCTGCGCCGCCGGATAGAGGAACTGCTGCATATGCAGGGACAGCGTACCGCAAGCACGGAGGCTATGATTCTGCCGGACAGCATAGAATCGGCACCTATTGTATGGAGGGAAATTGTCAAGGATGGCAGCGGATATCTTCTATGCCTTGCCCTGTTTACCGCCGGCGTTCTGTATTGGGGAAGAGGGAGGGAACTGGAGCGGCAGTTAGACATGCGCAGGCGGGAGCTTATGCTGGATTATCCGGAGATCGTGAATAAGCTGGCGCTCTATATGGGCGCGGGTATGACGATCAGAAATGCTTTTGTCAAAATGGGGGAGGACTATAAGAAACGACAGAAGGAAAGGAGGCGATATGTTTATGAAGAAATACTGATCACATGCTACGAGCTGCAAAGCGGCAGATCTGAAAGGGAAGCGTATGATCATTTCGGCAGGCGCTGTCAGGTACAGTCCTATATGAAACTGAGTACACTGTTGTCGCAGAATCTCAGGAAGGGCAGTAACGACCTGTTATATATGTTGCGACAGGAGGCGGCCAGCGCTTTTACCGAGCGGAAAGCGCTGGCGAAAAAGCTGGGGGAAGAGGCCGGCACGAAGCTGCTGCTTCCGATGATGATGATGTTATGTATTGTCATGGTAATTATTATGATACCGGCATATTTTTCCTTTATGATGTGAGGCAAAAGCGGCGGGGCAAACACTTTCATAAATGGCACCGGAAGGAAACAGAAACTCATGTAAACATTGCGTGTAAGACGCAGGAATGGAGGAAAGGATGAACAGAACACGAAGAATGCGGAGTAACAAAGAAATGACCGGGGATGCAGGAAGACTGAAAGGTCTGCGGACATTCCTGAAGGAAGAGGAGGGAATGGGAACGGTAGAAATCATACTGATTATCGTTGTACTGATCGGACTGGTCATTATCTTCAAGACACAGCTTCGCGCCCTGGTGGAAACAGTCTTTGAGAAAATCACCAAGGACAGCAAAACGGTAATGTCATGAGAAAAGGGTATATTACCGTATTCCTGACATTATCTCTTACATTGATTCTGTCCCTTGTATTCACAGTAATAGAAGGGGCACGAATCAGTGCCATACGCATGAAGTTTGAGTGCGTCGCGGATATCGGTATGAATTCGATTCTGGCGGAATATCACAGAGAACTTCTGGAGCAGTATGATTTGCTGTTCGTGGATATGTCGTATGGAGGAAGCCGGGCGGATATCGGGAACACGGAAACACATTTGAAAAGTTTTATACAGAAGAATCTGCAGCCGGAAAGTGGCGCGGGATACGGCGGCGTCAGAGATTTTCTGGCCATGGAGGCGGATAGAGCAGAAATCAGACGTTACTCGATCGCTTCTGATGAAGAAGGGCGTGTGCTGAAACGGCAGGTCACGGACTACATGGCGGATTATCCGTTGGGCGCGCTGCTCGATAAGATCAATCTGGGGGTGTCTAAAGTAGAAGAATACGGATT
Source organism: uncultured Lachnospiraceae bacterium (assembly GCA_910578555.1). Taxonomy (GTDB): domain Bacteria; phylum Bacillota; class Clostridia; order Lachnospirales; family Lachnospiraceae; genus UBA3282. Next base: position 16,669 of record CAJTPS010000023.1, on the reverse strand, counting down.
TGAGACAAGGGATCTCGAGGGCGAGCGGAGAAGCTATGAGGCGCAGATACAGCAGATCGGTCTGCCGCAGCAGGAGGTGGAAGAGGGCGTCTATGAAGAGATACCGCTTAACAATCCTGCGGATGCAGCAAATGCCACGAGAAGCAGTGGCGTACTGAATCTGGTGCTGGAGGATCCTTCGCAGGTATCTGCAGCCAAGGTATCCGTGGACGATTACATATCCCATAGACCGCGTATGCAGGGAACCGGTATGTGCGCGGAAGCGGCTGCGGTATCCGGCGAGCCGAATGAACTTGTTTTTGAGGCATACCTGTTTGAAAAATGCGGGTATTACGGACATGAATCGAATAAATCCCTGCTGAAATATCAAATCGAATATATTATGGCAGGCAGGGACACGGACTGGAAGAATCTGGAATATGTGGCCAAAAGACTGCTCATATGGAGGGAAGTAGCTAATTTTACGTACATTCTGACGGACAGTCAGAAGGTATCTCTGGCGCAGGCACTGGCGCTGACGCTGGCGGCCGTAGCCAAGAACCCTGAGCTGGCCGAGCCTGTCAAGTATACGATTCTGCTGGCGTGGGCGTATGTGGAGAGCCTGCAGGATGTAAAAACATTGCTTTCGGGCGGAAGGGTACCGATTTTTAAGACAGCTTCGGACTGGAAAACGGGAATTGAATGTCTCTTGAATGTGCGGGGAAGCCTGACGGCCGACAGTGGCGGCAGAGGACTTAATTATAAAGACTACCTGCAGATCATGCTTTTTTTGGAAAACAAGGAGAAGAGAACGTTCCGCGCTATGGATATTATGGAGATGGATATCCGCCGGACGCCGGGTAACGGGCAATTTCGGATGGACGCCTGCTTCGATACTTTTCAGGCCGGGCTGTCTGTGTCAAGCCGATTTGGTTATTCCTGTGAAATGACAAGATGTTATGGCTTTTATTAACGGTCGGAGGCGGCGGGGTGCAGGATAATTTATAAAATGCGGGAGGTAATAAAAGATGTCCTTTTTACGGTCGAAATATCATAAATCTAATAAATCGACAGCACATTCTCTCCGGGCATATCTTGATGCCGATCAAGGTGGTCATTTGGTTCTATTCATCTGCAGATCGATAAAGAGGGCATCTTTTATTGCCTTCCGTAAAAGCAGGGCGGTGTACAGGAAAGGGTCCATGACGCTGGAAGCTGCGTTTGCTCTGCCGCTCTTTCTGTTTGCCGTGATTAATATTCTGTATGCGGTCAATATCATTGGCACACAGAGCCGTATTAACGCCGCGTTGCATCAGACCGGAAATAAAATGGCGTTTGCCGGATACGTCTACGATAGAGCGGTGGGAAGTGCAATTCCGGAGAGCATCGCGGGGGTGGCGATGACACACCTCTATGCCAGGGGGCAGATTCTGGAATATATCGGAAAGAGCGACCTGGAGCATTCCTGTGTGTCGGGCGGGGTCGGCGGGGTTTCTCTTGCAGGCTCCAGGGTTATGGAGGAAGGGGATATAATCGATCTCCGAGTTTCTTATCTGGTCAAACCTTTGATTTCTGTTATGGGATTTGACGGATTTACTATATCTCAGCGGTATTACGGGAAGGCATGGACGGGATATGATGTATCTGGTCATGTCAGCGATACGGGTCAGGAGGACCCGATGGTGTATATTACGCAGACAGGAACGGTGTATCATACGGACCGGAATTGTACTTATCTGAATCCGTCTGTGAGGGCGGTTGATGCGGAGGGGATTGATGATCTGCGCAATCAGGCGGGCTGCAGATATTATCCTTGCGGGATATGCGGCGGCAGTAAGACGCAGAAGCAGGTTTATATTACGGAACAGGGCAGCAGTTATCACAGTCAGATCAATTGTTCCGGTCTGAAGCGGACGATCTATACGGTGCCGTTGTCGCAAGTCGGCGGGAGAGGAAGGTGCTCTAAATGTGGATAGAGATTTTGCTATTTTGTCTGCTGGGAGTCTGTGCGGTGTGGGACGGCATTCGCAAAGAGATTCCGTTGGCGGTTGTGTGGATTGGCATGATAGCGGCGCTGATTCTGCGCGCATACGGTTCTATGGGAGAAGGCACATGGCTGTCCGCAGCGCTCGCTGTCCTTCCGGGGGCGGTATTCTGGCTGCTCAGTTTTGTTACACGTGAGAAAGTGGGATACGGAGATGGCTGGGTTTTGATGATGATCGGGTTATTTGCAGGACTGCAGCGGTGTTTTTTGATCTTACTGACAGGTCTTGTGATCGAGTCGGCGGCGGCACTTGTTCTGCTGGCATTTGGGAGGACAACAGGGGATCGGGAGATTCCGTTTGTACCGTTTCTGCTGTTAGGAATGGGGGTTATCGTATGTTTGTGAGAAGGAAGGCGGGAGGATACATGACTGTGGAGGCTTCTTTTGTAATTACATGGACAATTTTTCTTTTTGTTTTTCTGATTTATCTGTCGTTTTATTCTTATGATAAGTGTGTGCTTTTTCAGGATGCTTATGCAGTCTGCTTCCGGGGGAGTATCCAGAAACAAGAGGACAATATTGTGCCTTATATCAGCGCGCATATGAGAGAACAGTTTGGAAAGAAATATTTCGGTACGGGGGAGGTACATGGAAGCGTGGACCGCAGAGGGAATGTTGCGGATGTGACAGGCGAGTGTCAAGTCAGAGTGCCGGTTCACGCAGCGTTTACCATGTACGATTCGGATGAATGGAAGATTCGTACCCGCGCGAGGGCGCAAATCATCAACCCGACGCATATAATACGAAAAAGCAGATGGATCGGAAATATGCTGGACAGTATAGGATAAGGGCAGAAATAGAGAAGAGGTGTGTATGATGGAAGCAAAATATTATAAAGATTACAGACACAATTATATGATACTGCAATGCGCCAGAAAGGAATCAGTGGGAAGTTATCAGCATAAGATACTCACATCCGGCAAGATCAGCGGGATTCTGCGATGTTATATGCGTCATATTAACGGAATGGTTTACTACTATTATGACATTAGTTCCAAGACAACATTGGATAACCTGTATCGGAGCAGAAAGATGTCTCTGGAGCAGGTGCAAGACATGCTGTGGCAGCTTCATGGAATATGTGATAAATTATCCGGTTATTTTATGGACGAGGCGGGACTGGTGCTGCGGCCGGAGCATATATACTATGACCTGACTGATAAGAGGTACATAGGGTTATACTATCCGGATTATGAGAGGGCAGAAGAAGGATACAGTGCGCTCATGGATTTTCTGCTGGAACATATTGATACGGAAGATCAGGAACTGACGGAGAAGATGTACCGGATCTATGAAATGGCAGAGGAGGGTTGCTTTACACTGGAGGACACAATACAGATTCTGGAAGAGAAGACGGAACCTGTATCTGAGTGTCCGGCAGAACCGGATCTGCAGCCGGTGTATGGGCCGATGAATGAACCGTCGGATATAACGCAGGTGCTGCATATAGAGGAACGAATACTGCCGGAGGCAGTCCACAAGGAGGTTCCGCATGCGAATACAACCCGCAGAACGGGTCTGTTCTATCCTGTGTTTGCAATTCTGTCGATACTCAGCGTTGCGGGTGCTCTGGCGGTTTGGTATCTGTACGAACTGACCTTACGGGAGAAGACTGCGCTCGGTATCTCTGCGGCGGTAATGGGGGGTTGCTTTCTGATTTGTCTGTTGCGGATTGCCGGAGACGGCAAGAAGAAATATGCAGAGGAAAGGGAGTCAGGAATAAAGGCGGTAGTGCAACCGGATCAGGATACGGCATGGGATGCGAGAGACAGTTATTCGCACGAGCCGCCTGCCTTGTCGCTGGACCATGTGCTCAGCAGGGACATGGATCTGTGTCCAGGGCCGGCAGGAATACCGGATCGCAGAGATACATTTGCACAGACTGCGCAGACACAAACAGGACAGCCGGATGATCGTTACGGTGATACGGTTTTCTTTGATGAAAGCAAAATGATGGAGTATAAATTGTACGCAATGGACAGAAGGAATAAACAGCACATTGAATTAAGAAAATTCCCTTGTACAATCGGCAAGATGGCAGGATGCGCAGACCATGTGCTTGCGGACGATTCTGTCAGCAGGATTCACGCCAGACTGGATAAGGAGGGTGAGAAAGTTCTGTTGACGGATATGAATTCCACAAACGGGACTTATAAGAATGGACTGCGCATGCAGCCGCAGGAAACCGTAGAGATCGAGGCGGGGGATGAAATACGCTTCGGGAGTCTCAATTACTGTTATCGATAATAATTTGTAACGATACAACGATTTGACATGATAGATCGAAAATGATAATCTTAAAGAAGTAATTTATTAATACGAAGAGTTACGTTTGGAGAATGTCATGGATCTGGAGCAGATGGAACCTTTGTTTTATACAAAGGGATATCATAAAGTCCCGACAAATATGCCGCAGAGCGCATTTTATTTTCGTGAGGAAAATCAGGGATATATTGTTATATTTGTCATGGATGACCGAAGCAGTGCGGATATTTCGCCGGAATGGTGCGCGCGGATGAAAGAGAAGGGGATCATGTTTTTCCGCGATCATGGTAAGACAGAAATTCATATGCTGACATTGATCCTGTCTGAAAGCGCAGAACGGGCGAAGAGACTGTGCAGTGAAGACAGTTTCTGCTGGATTATAGATACGAGTATAAGCAGGCTGGTTATATATGAGAATCAGGTGCCGGATTTCTATGGATGGAAGGAGGATCTGGAACAATTTATGACAGACTTACCGGGCTGCGATGACAGTCAGGAGAAAGTGTCACGAAGCAAGAGGATATGGAACCGGAATAATTGGAGCCGTGAACAGATTGCAGGACTGCCGTGGGTTAATATTTGTCTGGTGGCCGTTAACGTGATTATATTTCTGATATGTACATTTACCGGGGACTTGTTATATAATAAAGGTGCTCTTGGTGTCAGGGAGATTGCGGAAGACGGTTCGTATTACAGAATGCTGACTTCGATGTTCCTGCATTCTGGGGTGAATCACCTTTTTAGTAACATGATCGTTCTGTATTATGTGGGAGAGATTGTGGAGAAGAAAATCGGGCATATTCTATATGCGGTGATATATTTTCTGTCGGGAACCGCGGGTGCGGTTTTCTCTATGGGATACGAATTTTTGACGAGGAATTATTATTCTTCCGTGGGCGCCAGCGGTGCGGTTTTCGGTGTGGAAGGCGCGGTGCTTATGCTGGTGATCATGTATCATGGTAAGCTGGAATATATGACGACCGGCAGGCTTGCGTTTGCCATTGTGTTCTCACTTTACTGCGGGTTCACTGGTTCTCATGTCAATAATGCGGCGCATGTGGGAGGCGTTATCATGGGATTTGCGTCGATGGCGGTGATTGCGATGCTGTGCCCGAAGATCAGGGCAGGAAAGGATAAAAATAGAAATGAAAATTAACATTTACTACGGCGGACGAGGATTAATGGATGATCCGACTCTCTTCGTGATTAATAAGATGAAAGAAGTGCTGGAAGAGCTTCGCGTTACGGTGGAGTCGTTCCAACTCTATGAGTTGAAGAACAGTATTACGACCCTTCCGCAAAGCCTTAAGACTGCAGACGGCGTTATCCTGGCGACGACAGTGGAGTGGTACGGTATAGGAGGGTATATGCAGCAGTTTCTGGATTCCTGCTGGCTGTACGGTGATAAGGAGCGGATCAGTGAGATCTATATGTGTCCGATCGTCATGTCAACCACATACGGGGAGCGGGGCGCTATGCTTGACCTGGTCACGGCGTGGGAGATTCTGGGAGGTCTTCCCTGCGACGGTATCTGCGGGTATATTACAGACACTTCTATTCTGGAAGAAAATGAGGAATATATTCGAATCATAGAGAAGAAAGCGGAGAATCTGTATCGTACGATTAACCAGAGGATGGCGTGTCTGCCGGCGAGTAATCAGGCCGTAAAACAGAAAGTTGCGATCACAAAAAATATTAATTTTACCCCGCAGGAATCAGAGCAGCTGTCGCAATATGTTGCCGATGATACTTATGTGCAGAGACAGAAAGCGGATATTCAGGAACTGGCAAGTATGTTCAGGGATATGATGGGAAGTAATGAAAAAGAGGACACAACGGAGTTTTTAAAAGAGATTCAGGAACACTTCAAGCCGCAGCCTGGATTGGCAGGAGATTTTAAGATAGTGATAGAGGAGAAGAAGACCCCTCTTTTCATCGGCATAAACGGGGGCGACCTGCAGTGTTTCTACGGTGAAGGCAGCCGCGCGGACGTGGGGATGCAGATGACGCGGGAAGTTTTAAGCGATATTATAGCCGGCAAGACTACGTTTCAGGCATCGTTTATGGCGGGGGATATGAAAATGAAAGGGGATTTCAAGGCGCTGCGTATATTGGATCAGGCACTTGTATTCGGCCGGGGATCGGCCGGAGCATAGTACTTGAGATATCGTGAGGCAGAAATCTGACATTTCCGGCGTGCGTCATCGCAGTAAACTGCTTGGGCAGTATCGCAAGCAGGCTTACGATATGCAAGGGGATTAGCGTGAAAATAAATTTGGAAAGGCATGGGTAATAACATGAAAGAGGACAATTGTATTTTCTGTAAAATTGCAAATGGAGAAATTCCATCCCAGACATTGTATGAGGACGATAAATTTCGTGTAATTCTTGATCTGGGACCGGCGACAAAGGGACATGCGCTGATCCTGCCCAAGGAACATTATGCGAATCTGTATGACCTGCCGGAGGAGACCGCGGGTGAGGTCATGAAACTTGCAAAAAAGATGGCGACAGAAATGACCGGACGCTTGGGCTGTGAAGGCTTTAATCTGGTGCAGAATAACGGAGATCTGGCGGGACAGACAGTGTTTCATTTCCATATGCATCTGATTCCGAGATACCGCGCAGACGGACAGAAGATCGGATGGGAGCCGCAGGAAGTATCACCGGACGAGCTGCGGCGGGTTAAGGAACAGATCTGTCAGGGGTGACCGGATATTGTGGGACGCGGCCGCCGGTGTATGGATCGGGGCGGTAACAGGAAAGGACAGCATATCAATGCGAATGGTAGATGTGGCGGAGGTCACAAGAAATATTAAAGAAATGTGTATAGAAGCGAACCATTTCCTCGCAGAGGATATGGATGAGGCGATGAAACGGGCTGTACAGGACGAGAAAGCGCCGCTGGGCAGACAGATTTTGTGCCAGCTGCAGGATAATCTGAAGATTGCCGGAGAGGATATGATACCGATCTGTCAGGATACCGGTATGGCGGTGATCTTTATGGAGATCGGGCAGGAGGTCCATTTCACGGGCGGTTCTCTGGAAGAAGCGGTCAATGAGGGCGTCAGACAGGGATATGTGGAAGGTTATCTGCGAAAGTCCGTGGTCGGCGATCCCTTGATTCGCGAGAACACGAAGGATAATACGCCGGCTGTGATTCACTATGAGATGACGGCCGGGGAGAATCTGAAGATCACTGTTGCGCCGAAGGGATTCGGCAGTGAGAACATGAGCAGGGTGTTTATGCTTAAGCCGGCAGACGGTATAGAGGGCGTGAAGAATGCAATTCTGACCGCCGTCAGGGATGCCGGACCAAATGCGTGCCCGCCGATGGTTGTAGGCGTGGGCATAGGCGGGACTTTTGAAAAATGTGCTCTGCTAGCGAAGAAGGCGTTGACAAGACCGGTGAATGAGCGTTCTGGGATACCTTACGTGAAGGAACTGGAAGAAGAACTGCTGACAACAATCAATGGTACGGGAATCGGTCCCGGCGGTCTTGGCGGTACAACGACGGCGCTGGCGGTCAATATTAATACTTATCCGACACATATTGCGGGGCTTCCGGTAGCAGTCAACATCTGCTGTCATGTGAATAGACATGCAGTGCGGGTATTGTAAGATGCAGGAGCATATTGTGATGGTCCTAAGGATGAGGCGGCATGTGACAGAGAACGGTGCGGCGGTCTGCAGATACGGAACGGAAGCCGTTCTATACGTAACAGCGATATAACTTGGAGGAAAGATGGAGCGACATATACAGACACCCATGAACAAAGAAGAGGCAGCAATGCTGCGTGCAGGAGACTATGTGTACATAAGCGGCACGATCTATACGGCGAGGGACGCAGCGCATAAGAGAATGTACGAGACATTAGCGCAGGGCGGGAAACTTCCTCTTGAAATGGAACATAATGTCATCTATTATATGGGTCCTTCACCGGCGAGGGAGGGCAGACCGATCGGATCTGCCGGTCCGACGACTGCCAGCCGTATGGATAAATATACGCCCGCGCTGCTGGATTTGGGACTGATCGGGATGATCGGTAAAGGTAAACGGTCGGAGGCGGTGAAAGAAGCGATCGTCAGAAACGGAGCGGTTTATTTTGCGGCGGTCGGCGGTGCAGGCGCGCTGCTGTCGAAATCTATCACGCAGTCGGAAGTGATCGCCTACGACGAACTTGGGACAGAGGCAATCCGTAAGCTGGAAGTAAAGGATTTTCCAGTCATTGTAGTTATTGATTCCGTAGGAACGGACCTGTATGAGATGGTGATGGATCGATAGAGTTACATATCATGGAAGGTTCCTTGGAATATCCAAGAAAAATCAAGCGAAAGCGTTGACAAACGGGAACAGTTTGGGTATAATAACATGTGCGCTGTGATTGAGCGTGAGACAAATATATTGGTAGAGGATAATTCAGACTGTGGAGAAATACTCAAGAGGCTGAAGAGGCGCCCCTGCTAAGGGTGTAGGTCGCTTGCGCGGCGCGAGGGTTCAAATCCCTCTTTCTCCGTTACATCTACCAGACAAAGAAGTGCCGGTATTCCGACACTTCTTTTTTGTGGTATAGGAAATTTTTCGGCGTGTTTCGAGCCCGCGAAGCGGAACTCGCAATTGAGCGAAGCTCAATTTAATACACGTTCCGTAATTAGACCAGGCACGTCTGTCTTTCTGTGATGATCAGACCTGGAACGTTTCTGCTCATACATAGCCCGGTCAGCCTGTTCGGTAAGCTGCTTTAAGTCGAAATCAGAGCGGACTGTGGCTGTTGCCACACCGATACTGGCAGAAATGTGGTATTCTTTCGTGTGCAGTTTATTGTAATTGTCCAGATAACGGTTGATTTTATAAATCAGAAGCGTAATCTCTCCTTCGGTGTATCCTGCGGTCAGCAGATAGAATTCGTCGCCGCCGGGTCTGGCGCAGATGTCACCCTCTTTGACTGCGTTTTTCAAAGCCTGCCCCAGTACGCAGATAGCAAAGTCCCCTTCGCTGTGTCCGTATGTGTCATTGATATATTTCAGGCCGTCCAGATTCAGCACAAAGGATGAAACGGATGTGTCGATATCCTGCAGTTTTTCAATGAGCTGTTCCGACATCAGCTTATAGCCATGGCGGTTATAGAGTCCTGTCATTTCGTCATGCATATAGATTTCTTCCAGCCTGTTGACAAGCAGACCCGTGCGCTTATTTTCTGCAATGTTACGCAGCATACTGTTGATATTCATAATCCAGGACAGGAAGTCAACTTCACAAATGATCTGGTTATTTTCATATGCAATGGCAATGTAGCCGTATGCTTTTCCGCTGAAATATAAAGGGTAGAAGATATAGCAGGAGGTCTCACTGTCAAAGAGATAGTCGGGCAGCGGGTTTTGTTTGGTAAAGCTGCATTCATGCATGCGTCTGCCGTTTTTGTATGAGTATTTAAGCAGAATAATATCCTGATCTGCTGTATCGTCCTCTGAAAAAGTAATCGTGCGGATGTGGGAAGAAACGGAATCCCAATCTGAATAAAGACACAGGTATAATTCACTGCATCCGGGAATCTGTGTAACAAAATTTTCTAAAAGCTCCATACCGTCATTGATGTCTACAGTCACTAACAGAGAGGCGGCCATATGAATGTTGTTCGTGATAGTGGCTTCGTACTTTCCCACCTTCAATCCCATTTCGTGCTGAAAATAGAATGGATTCTTATGATGCCTGGCAGGACAGCCGCAGGAACCGCCGATGTGCGGGTCGCATGTTATGATTGTGACCGGTGGCAGTTCTTCTCCGTGAATAGCCGAGAGCAGCAGTTCCATGGCCCGCACGCCCATTTCTTTTGTGGGAAAAGTAACTGATGTCAGCGGAGGATCAATAGACTGCCCTTCTTCCAGCATGTCGGTACCTGTTACGGCAATATCTTCGGGAACGCGATATCCCTTATCAAGAAGTGCGCGGATCATGCCGAGCGCCATACGGTCATTGTAGCAGACGATCGCATCGGGTTTGCCTGCGGCAGTGAAATGTTCAGCGGCGGTCTCCAGATCTTTACTGTCATAAGTGCACTCGTAGATATCTTCTGGCGTGACCTGCAGACCATGTCTGGCCATAACCTGTCTGTACACATTGCGGCGGCTGTCGGAAAAATATGTCTGCAGCGTGTTACCGAGATAACAGATATGTTTAAATCCGTGTGTTCCGATCAGATGTTCGGTAATCTGACCGGTGGCGGTATCATTGTCCAGCGCTATGGAAGGATATTGCCCATGCTGCTGTGTGATCTCAAGAATGGGGCAGCTACATTTGGCCTGTAAAGTTTTGGAAATTAGCTGCGGCAGGTCACTAGTGATATATGTGCTGGATATAAATATGACACCGCAGAAATCATCAAAATTCGGGATGCGCAGAATACTTTCCTCTCCGAGCCTGTAATTACCCGGCGTCACCTCATCGGTGGATGAAAATATTTCTACACAGTATCCGTATTCGGAAGCCTGATCTATGATACCCTGGCAGATACTGCGCTGGTATTCTCCGACAATATGCGACACGAAAACGCCGATTTTCTTAGTATGATACATATAGCACTCCTCCGACACACTGACGGTCATTATTCCTTCTTAAAGTATAATGGAGAATATCGGAAAAAACAATAAAACTCTCTACGGAATACAAATTACAAGTGTAAAATCCTATGATAAAGAGCAATGATTCTAAAAAAATCACACCCTCATAAAAAATAGATACTTAAAGCATCTATAAAAAATAAATTATAATAAATTAGCTACCTGCTATATATTTGCAATGTATTGGGAGAAGGAAGCAATCAATTATTTAGAAGGAGGATTCTATTATGAGGCATGGCAGAACATTTCGTAAGCGTTTACTTACGTTCCTGCTCAGTCTGGCAATGGTACTCACATCCGTGAATGTGCCGATGCTTACTGTGTGGGCGGAAGAAGAGACGCCGATCGAGAATGAGGACACAGTGACGCCGCCGGTGGAGGATGGAGATCATAATTCGGCGGATGGTAATGAGGAAGGAGATGTGGCCGGAGAGGGGACAACTCCCGCAGATCCGCCGCAGGATGCGCCGACACCTGATGATGGCCAAAACCCTGTGGGGGGGGGTATAAATCCGCCGTCAACATCTGATGATCCGGATGCGCCGCAAGACCCTGCAGAGGGTGATGCGGATGATCCGGACGATGATGTAACGATGCCCGATGATTCGGAGGATGATGCGACTACGCCTGATGATCCGGACGATACGAATAAGCCCTCTGATCCGGAAGTGGACGAGCCTAATCCTGTAGATCCGAAAGGGGAGGAAGAGGGTAAGGCTGTAGATAATGAATTTGAAGCGACAGGTACACATGGCGCGACTTATGATGAAGCAACGAAGGAGGTTACTTTCTTTGTAAACGGAGGGGAAGAGGGTGACCCTGATCGCGATCAATTTTATTCGCAAATTAACCATATGTGGTATATGGAATATGACAGTTATGCCACTGCAGCAAAGAACCACGTATCAAAAGGCGGTAATTTTCTTGGTGACAGCAGCCATAAGACGGTGAATTTTACCGAGGATACAGAAACAAATAAGAAAACAGTGACGGTATCCGTAACAGAAGGTACAGGCGCTATTCTGTACTATATTAATGGTGAGGCAGGACACGATAGAACCAAATATGAGCATATCATCGTAATTGACCCGAATGCAGAGCCCGGCGAAATAATACCGGAAGCGCCCAAGACACCGGTTGGATTGGATGCTAAATGGTGGGATGAACCGGCAAGTGCCAATCATGGCAAGATTTTTATTTCATGGGCGAGTGTCAGTGCAGATGAAGTTACAGGCTGGGAACTTTCGATTGATGACGAAATAGTTGTTGAAAATCTGGAGAATAAGGCAGGTACACCGCCATACTTTGCATCAAATGTATACGCGGCAGGCGAACATAAAGTTTCCCTTGTGGCGATCAACAGTGTGGGACGAAGCGAAGCGGCGACAGTGACCTTTAAGCTGACTCAGGAGCAGGCTGGCTTAAAGGAGCCTAAGAAAAAGAACAATATCATTATCTCTGAGCAGTTGGCGCAGGCTAAAGCAGGAGAGAAAATTACGCTTTCCTGGGTAGCAGATAATGAAGAATTTATATTTGAAGATTATACAGTAGCAATTAACGGCACGGCAGTAGATGACCTGACAAAGATCACGGTTGGCAATGATTCTATTGAAATGGGCGCAAGTCTTTTCCCGAGTGCCGGAACATATAGAATCCAGTTCGAGAAGGAAGGCTTTAACTTCTCACCTGTCTATCAGGTAGTGTACGCTGCGGATACGACGGATAACTGGACCATGACCTGGAACGATGAGTTCAGCGGTACGGCACTGGATACCAGTAAATGGGATTACCAGACAGGTAACGGTTCGGCATATGGCGTCTCCGGATGGGGTAACAGCGAGGCGCAGATTTATACAAAGAATAATACTACCGTGGCGGATGGTAAGCTTACGATTACCGCTAAGAAGGAAGCGGACGGCAGTTATACATCCGCAAGACTTCGTACTGTCAAAGAGGAAATTACGGATGGCAAGGCGACGGTAGGCACACCGCTTCAGATTGGTACATACGGTAAGGTTGAGTCCAAGATTAAGATGCCGGCAGGAAACGGAATCTGGCCTGCATTCTGGATGCTGCCGCACGATTCCGAGTACGGCACATGGGCGGCAAGTGGCGAGATCGACATCATGGAGGCGAGAGGACGTCTTCCTGGCGAGGTGTGCGGAACGATCCATTACGGTAACGTATGGCCTAACAACTCCTCCTCCGGTGAGACCTATCAGTTCAAGGATGGCGATTCCATCGAGCAGTATCACGTATACACGATTGAGTGGGACCCGACGGAGATGAGATGGTATGTGGACGGAGAACTCTACAGTACACTTACGAACTGGTACAGTGTGCAGAGCGAAAGCGGTAATTATCCGTATCCCGCGCCGTTTGATGAAAAATTCTATGTCCTTCTGAACCTGGCTCTTGGCGGTACGTTTGATTCCGGGACTACGGAGATTGCAGTCGATGAAGTCGGCGTTGACATGGATGTCGACTATGTCAGATGGTATCAGAGAGAAGGCGGCTATGATGACTGGGATCTCAAACAGCCCGAGACGCCGAAGGATGATTCCGAGACAGCGGCTGAACTGCTGGCATTGAAAGATGAAAACGGTAACTATATCAAAGACGGCGATTTCTCGCAGATGAATACGGAACCGTATACAAAGGACGGTGCATGGAAGGTCGAGAGAGGTTACTGGGCGCCTCTTCTGATTCCGGGGAATGGAAATGGAAGCGCGACATGGTCCAAGGAGAAAGTAGAAGATAAGAATTATTTGAAAGTAGCGGTTAAGAATGTGGGGAGCCAGACGTATTCTTCCCAGATGCTGCAGTATTTTCCTGTTGTGAAGGGATATTCCTATGAGATTTCCTACACCGCGTATACGGATGCGACGAATCAGAAGGCGGATATTGCCTTGCAGATTGGCGGAGACGCTGACAATGGCTGGTCAAAGTATTCCGGTAGTTATGCGGATAAGCTTACCACGACACCTACAACATATACGCATAAATTTACAATGACGGCAGCAACCGATCCTACGGCAAGATTCGAGTTCAACCTGGCGACTTCTGCGGGTAATGTGTATCTGAGTGATGTATGCGTGAAAGTGATTGACGGTATATCGGAGGATGAGGACGAGGATAACGACAAGGAGCCGCTCGCAGACGGCAATCACGTGTATAATGGCGGATTCAGCAACGGTACCGACAGTCTGCTTTACTGGCATTGGGGTACATCTGATGAGACGGATAAGGTTTCCGTTAAAAAGGATGGTAAAGAGCGTAAAGCACAGATTACGGCAAGCGAAAGCGATCCGGTTTCACTGTGGCAGTATGGTATGAATCTGCTGCAGAAGGATGACTATGTACTTACTTTTGATGTAGACAGCGACGCGGCACAGGAGATCGGGCTGAAAGTCAGCGACAAGGACGGGACTGTTGAATATGCAGCAGGAACAAAGAGTGTAGAGGCAGGAGCGTCTAAAGTCGAGTGGACATTTACGCAGCCGGAAGGTAAGACGGATACAAGCGGTAAGCTGGTGCTTACATTTAAGGGAAATTCGAAGATTGATAATGTGAAATTGATTCGCACGACTTATAATAATGTGGATTATGACAAGGTGGAATTATATCCGCTTGCAAACGGTGATTTCTCTAACGGCCTGACCGGATGGAATATCTGGCATGAAGGCGCCGGCTGGGAAACCCATAAGGTAAACGATCAGGGACAGCTGGAACTGAATGATGTGACGGTTGGTGCAAATGCTACTTTCTACTGCATCGGTATCAAGTCACCCAGCATGACGCTGACGAAGGGTGTTAATTATAAAGTGCAGTTTGACTATACGCTGCCGGAAGCGAAGACTTATACGCTGCAGTTAGGCGGGGATGCAACTCAGAGAGAGATCACGCTGGAAGGCGGGACACACACTTATGTGAGTGATGAGATTCCGGGATCGGGAAGCGGAGAGTTTGCTTTATTCCTCGGGCCGAACAAGTCGGAGAGCTACACATTGCTGCTGGATAATATTGTAGTCTCTGCGGTTCTTCCGGAGAAAGACGGCTATAAGCGTCCGGTAAGTCTTGCACAGACCGGTAAGACGAAATTAGGCTCTGATGTAGTCGTTACCTACACCGGTGACACGGCGGAAAGAGAGAATGAATGGGGAAGCGCAGAGAAGAAGTATTATCTGAAAGGCGTGGAGGCTGACGCAAGTAAAGTCAGTGTAGATACGACGAAGAAGACGATTACGTTAGATGCTTCTCTGTTCACGGCAGAGGGTGAATACGCTTTCTATGTAAAAGCAGAGGGATTTGTTGAGACAAAGGCGATTAATCTCGCGATTCTGGATGCGTCCGGAAACCTTCTGATTAATGGCGGCTTTTCCGATGGCAAGAACGGATGGGGGTCACATTTTGCAGATGGTGGCGCTTGCGGAAGTTTTACAGTTAATGACGATGGCGTAGCGGTTATTCATCACCAGTATGATACGGGGAACTCCTGGGATATACAGTTGTCTCAGAATGTAGAGTATCCTGCGGGAGATTATATTGTAACTTTTGACGCATGGGCAGATGTAGAGAGACCGCTCCATGTGCAGATGCTGCCGATGGCAGGAACAGGCGCTCTCAGCGGAGCGAGCAACTATGTTAATATTTCGGACACTAAGAAAAACTATAAAGTGATCTGGAAGGGGATGGCAGCCGGTACAAATACTACGGTCCTAAATTTTGAGATGGGCAGTATGACCTATGACGGCGTAACATCGCCTAACGATGGTAATAAGCCATACGATATTTATATGGACAATATCGTATTCCGCCCGTTGACCGAAGATGATGAGGCTGCATCGCCTGCTACGATTACATCTGCCGGTGCGGGTAAGGCGGGAACAGACAACGTAACCGTAACCTGTGCAAATGCAAATGAGGAGTGGCAGAACGCGTCTAAGACGGTATATGTGAATGACACAGCAGTAAGTGCTGCCAAAGTGGTGGATCATAAGACGAGTCTGGTGATTGATAAGTCGGTCTTCACGGCAGCCGGAAGATATTCGATTTATGTTGTGGCAGAAGGTTTCGAGGAAACCAATAAGATATTCAAGAATATAATCGGCGCAGACGGCAACTTGATTTTTGGTGGCGACATGAATGATGCGTCACAGTGGGTTGTTTATGATGAAGATGCAGAGAACCTGAGTAAAGGCAGCATTGCAAACGGCGTTTATACACTGGATTATAAAGCGGGATATTTCAGAGACGATTGGAATTGCTGGATAACATGGTCTTCTCAGCTGAAGAAAGAGAACATCTCTGTGAATGCGGGAACCAGGTATGTGCTCAGCTTTGAGGCATCCACAGATCTTGCCGATGGCAGAACCATCGAAATTGAGTATGGTAAAGCGGGCGTAGAAGGTAATCCGAAGAAGACTGTTGTTGTAAAGCAGGGAGAAACAGGCGTATATGAGATAGAGATTGATATCGAGAACGCGATGGATGATTTCTATATCTGCTACTTGTTAGGACCGGTTGGAGAAAATCTTCAGGTGAAAGACAACGCTGTGGTGCCGCATACGTTGACGATCGATAATGTGGCATTCAAACCGATATCGTCGGAAACCCCGGAGCACCATGAAGGTCTCTGGATCAAAGAGATTGAGCCGCAGACTTACACCGGTGCGGCAATCAAGCCTGAGATTGAGGTCCGCTTCAATGATGAACTGTTACAGCTTAAGAAAGATTACACGGTAGCCTATAAGAATAACACCA
>CAJTPS010000022.1 GCA_910578555.1 uncultured Lachnospiraceae bacterium | reverse complement strand
CACGGTATATGTTTTTTACGCAGGTATCTTCGTTAAAGGATTCATTCATTTCCTGCATGGACTCTATGGAACATATATTTTTTAATATCATCACAAAAATGATAATTTCTATTTCATAAGTCACATAACTTTGATTCCGTTCATCCATCACCTTTTTTATGTCCTCGATCAGATCGGGAAAGTAATGGGCCTGTATTTTCAAAAATTCCTTGATCGCATTTCTGATCTGGTTCTTAATTGCACGTTTTTCTGCTCTTGTCATAACAGGGCTCCTCTGTGAAAAAGTTTTTTCTCTTAATTATAGTATTTCACAGAGGATAAGCCTACACTTTGTGCGAAAAATTTTTACCTTTCAGAGCTGTGCGCGTGCTATACTTCCTACGTAACAGTTGTCAGAAATTGGCCCAAGCTGCGGCCGGGGAGATCATATGAGATGGTCAGCGTAAAATTTTATGAGAGTGCGGCCGATGAACTGCTTAAATTCGCCGTGATTATATCCAGATATCAGAATAAATATGTCTTCTGCAAGCACAGGGACCGGGATACCTGGGAGGTGCCCGGCGGTCACCGCGAGCCCGGAGAAGACATTACAGATACAGCCAGGCGGGAGCTGTATGAAGAGACAGGCGCTCTGGAATACGATTTATGGCCCGTATGTGTCTATTCCGTCACCGCGCCTGATAATTTGGACGGCGCCGAGACCTTCGGCATGTTATACTTCGCCGATATTAAGCGTTTTGAAGCGGAATTACACAGCGAGATTGAGCAGATCACGCTGACGGAGTGTCTGCCGGAATGTCTGACTTATCCCGATATCCAGCCTGTCTTAATGAAAGAAGCGGCACGGCGCAGGCATTTATAATACTGTCATCCATGACTGCCGCTTCCGCCCGGGACACTGCGGGCAATCCCGCTGCTCACTGTATATTTTTTATATAATATCCCGTTTCTGGTATACCTTAGCCGCAACGATATATGATATCACAAAGCAGATCACGGCGACAGCAAGTACGATACCAAACGTCGGCAGTATATACTCTTTTACAGGAATCAGCAGATTCATAAACAACACAATCCCTGCGATGATTCCCGTTGACGCCATGAACGACATCATAAAAACGATCTGAGATTTCTCCGGATCAAACAGATAAGCGCAGGGCAGGCTGATCCCGCCCGCCAGCAGCGTCGCGCTCATGCCGATGGCGCCGTACAGACACAGGGACTGCGCTGTAATATCAGCGCCAAGCTGTGCCAGTATCCCGCAGGGAATCAACGCAGCAGCCAGACCGGCCAGGGCAAGTATGATATAGAAAGTATATTTCTCGCCAATGATCTGATTTCTTGATACCGGCATGGCAATTACATTCTTGTTCCATTTCGAACCCGCATCACTCGTGATGCTGATGAACACCGCCGTGGTAGAGGCAACCGGCGCAAGGACCAGGAGCGCGCTCGTTTCCAGCAGAAACGAAAGTCCGAATCCCAGGACGATCAGACTGACTACCGTTACCACAATGTTGCTTCTTGCAATATAGAGATCTTTTATTAAAATACCCTTCATCCTTTTCCTCCATTCCGAAGCGTTTTACATGCTCCCTCTCCTTTTACATAAAGAAGCATAATCTCATCGATCGTTGCCGGAACAATCATTGCTTTCGGATATTTCCGCTGCATTTTTTCACGATCAGAGATCAGAACCTGCCATTCATAATCCATCTTGCGGTATACGATCACATCGGATTTATCCAGTTCATCAAACTGCGCCGCGCCGCACTTAATGATGCCGTATGCCTCCGTCAATTCATCCTTTGGTTTGGAAAAGACCACCTTCCCCTCATGGATAAATACAATATAATCGGCAATTTTCTCCAGATCGCTGGTAATATGGGAAGAAACCAGAATGGAATGTTCCTCGTCCTGTACGAAATCCAGAAGCATATCCAGAATATCGTCCCGGATAACAGGGTCGAGTCCGCTGGTGGCCTCATCCAGAATCAATAATCTGGAATGATGTGAGAGGGCCGCGCAAATAGCCAGTTTCATTTTCATCCCCTTCGAAAACTGTTTGATCTGCTTATCCACGGGCAGGGAAAACTGTTTTAACAGCTGAAAATAGGTCTGCTCATCCCAGGAATGATAAATATGTTTCATCACCCTGTTGATTTTCCCCGGCGAAAGAATCTCCGGATAATTGCTGCCGTCAAATACCACGCCGATTTGTTCTTTCGTATCGCTGCTCAGTTCCTCATTTCCAAGGATAGCCACCCGGCCGTCTTCTTTCCGGATCAGTCCCAGGGCAGCATTGATCGTTGTGCTTTTGCCTGCGCCGTTTTCCCCGATCAGTCCAACGATAGAACCGCTCGGAACGGTAAATGAAACATGATCCAGCGTAAAATCCTCATAGGTTTTGGTAAGTCCCTGTATTGCCAAAGCATTTGTCATGGTCAATCCTCCTCGTACAGCAGTGTCAGCAAGTGAAGCAGTTTGTCAAGCGGTATGCCGCTTGTACGGGCTATTTCTATCGCTTCGCCAAAATGCTCTTCAATCTTTTTCTGCTGCTCTTCCAAATAAAAATCCTGATTTTGCGCGGAAACAAAACATCCTTTTCCGGCGGTTGTCTCGATAAATCCGTCCTCCTGCAGAATGTCGTATGCCTTCTGCACAGTCAGCACACTGATCTGTAACGATCTGGCGAGCGCGCGGATCGAAGGAAGCGCTTCTCCGGCCGTAAGCCCGCCGCTCATGATCTGTGTCTTAACCTGCGCCACGATCTGCTCATACAGAGGACGGCTCGTCTTATTACTTACAATGATCTCCAAGCTTTCACTGCCTTTCTGTCTTTAACTCATTCATGCTGATGTTCATGATTACGCTTCGCAGCGTATTGAATCTATGCGCAAAATAGATCTGCAAAACGCCTTCCTGTACATCTCATACTGTTTTTGTCTTCAACTGTATTGTATTAACAAGTACAGTATAGTACGCATTATATCAGTTGTCAAGAACCGAAACAAAAAAAGAAAAACAAATGCCGCTTTATATGGCACATGTTTTTCTTATACCCTGTCTCGTCTCGCAAACCCGCGCTTTCGAGTTTTCTGTCCGGTTTCATCGGACGCCTGCGCAATCAGATCATCTCATTCTGTCTGTGAACCTCCGGGGGTTCATATTTGTCCAGAAAGTCCTCCCCTAAGAAAAGTACTTCTTCCGCAAACTTGATCCCGTTTGGCACGGTCGCCACCGACACCACCCTTCTGAACTTAAGATCCGGTATGAAGTTCAGAATCTCCATCGGAAACATGGGATTCAACACGATATACTCCGCGAACTCCTTCCGGTAGTCCAGCACGTCCCGGGGATGCGGTTTGATCAAAACCTGCCCCTTCCTGCCGCCGATCACCCCATACTCCTCGATCACATCTGCAAACAGTTTCCTGCGGACATCGAGCGCACAGAGCGGTTCCGTCAGCACCAGCACCTTATCCGCCGCGCCCTGCTTAAGCTGCGCAAGCAGTTCATCCATATTCTCAATAAACAGACGGATCAGAAGCTCCTTGTCGCCTTCCGTCAGCCGATCCACAAGCCCCGCGCGCGGCACTTCTATATATTTCTTACAAGGATAAGGCACCACGCTCAAGTCGTTGATCTCCATATCCAGACAGTACCTGCCGTAACCGTTCTGAATGAAAATCAGTCCCCGCGCCGCCATCCATGCCTTGAACCCGAAGTGCCCCCGATTATCATAACGGGCGGTATCATAATACTGAATACAGTTCAGGCCGTCTTCCAACGCGTGATAATAAATTTTCTCATAGTTCAGATAATAACCGATCGGATCGGAATCACAGAATACATAGATGTCCCGGTACTGCCTGAAATCCACCGGCACATAGGCTTTCTCCAGCCTGCCGAACATCTTCGTGTACTTGATGCGCGCAAGCATATTGAGCACCAGATTGCCTTTATCCGTGTGATATCTCTGGAGCTCTGGGAAGAAAACGTCCTCCTTTTCATCAAACATCACGACCTCTTCAAACAGACCGCAGCCCTCCGCACGTTCCTTCAGATTCCCGAAGTCGTTCGACATGGTGCTTAACACCAGCGTCGCCTGGCCCTGCCGCTCCTTCGGGAGCGCCAGTTCTTTCAGGCAGGTGACATATACATGATAGTATGTGTGACATACATAGATTCTTTCTTTCATAGGTGTTGTGGTCTCCTCTTTAGGCTGATCGCGCTTCTAAATGCCTTAATTTATCTTCCAATATCCCTTTCTGTCAGAACCGACTCGTTCGATCGCTCCCTTTTCTTTCAGTGCCTTTAATCTTGACGCTATTGTTTTTCTGCTAACTTTTAATATATGAGACAATTGAGTGACCGTATATCCCGGATCTTCAAAAAGTAACGACAACAGTTTTTGCTCATTTTCATTCACCTTTTTGTCTGCAATTCGAATGATTCTATCTTCTGAGGCAGTAAATTTAATCATAATATCACCCGGATGCACTGTATATTCCGGCGGCGATGTGCCGTCTGATTCACAGGCAGAGCAAATTTTTTCAATACCTCTCCCCCAATTCTCTATAAATCCAGCCAGATAATAAATATCTGCTATGCTCGGATTATACGGTTTTGATGCGTGCTTATCCATCAAGTTCCGGATCGTCCAGTTTTCCGGAAGCCGCCCACAGTTGGCAATATAAAGCCTGTCTTCATATACACTAATTTGAATGGGAATGCATGATTGATACATTTTGTGACACAAGGCATTTAAAAGTGCTTCTCGCAAAGCGGCATCCGGTACAAAATATCGCTCTATTCTCTGCATTCCTTCATACGAAATCTTTGCCTTCATATATTTCAAATGAATAATTTCTATAGCTTTATCAATTTGCTCTAATAACGATCCGTGTATCTCATCCTGATATAACAGATCAGCATCCGTTTCAAAAAAACCAATTTTTGTATATGCGCCGAGTTGCCACCTGTCAGGCTCTTTTGCAAAAAGAAGCATAGCAGCATTGGTATAATAACCCGCATTCATCAGGTGAAGCTTCTCCATCAGAATATCTTTAGGTTCATCCAATACGCTTTCATCAATTCTGCCTTTTTTGACAGCTGTTCAGAGCCCGACAGCACCTGCATGGTGCTTCCGCTTCGACGGTCATCTTCCTCCAAAAGGTTGACATCAACAACAATACTCATAGCACTTCGTATCTTGTTTGGTATATCCTCCAGCAGCTTGCGCGTATGGTCCAACCCGACCACCTCACCGTCATCATTCATACCAATATATATTTTCCCGCCCTGCGCATTAGCAAATCCGCAAATCCACGCAAGATAATCATCTTTCCATTTCGTTTTCCATTCTACATTATGTTGTTCCGGCACGAAATACCTCCTATCCTGCTTTCTGCTGCAGCGCTTCCTGTTTAATCGTTCACTCCACCTCGACCCGCACAAGCTCCATCGCCCTTCTCCCGATCTCCATCGCCTCTTCTGCGTTCCTGCCGACGGTGATGATATGTCCGAGTCTGTCATTGCTGGATCTGGTGCTGTGCACCCTATCTCCCTCTTTCATGTAAACCGTCACTTCCTCCACGCCTTCCATCTGCGACAGCACGGGATCGATCTCTATCCGCTTAATAACGCCTTCTTTACCCTGTATAAAATGAATCGCGGAACCTCTGTGCCGCGTACATTTAAGGTCAACTTCCCCGCCTGTGGCAATCAGCACGGAAGCCCCCACCATATCCACGCCTGTGGAAAGCGGTACGAGTCGCGAAGTAATATAATCTCCGCCCAGCCTTGCCGCCAGTTCCACGATCTTCGGTCCTTCCTCCGTCACTTTGATCTCCGTGTGGGACGGACCGTTCTGCAGTCGTATGGCACCTACCGCCTGCAGCGTCACCTGTCTGATCCGTTCCTGCGTCTCCTCGTCCAGCCGGCTCGGTTCACTGTGCGCGACCTCCACGAAATAAGGCGGCGGCGTAATATATTTATCGGTGATCGTCAGGATCGTCGTCTGCCCGTCTACCGTCATTGCCTCCACGCTCACTTCGGGACCGATCATATATTCTTCCACCATAACGATGCCGTTTCTGGAATTTGATCTGCTGTATTCGTAAGTCTCCCGCAGTTCTTCTTCACTCCGTTTTCTGCGCTCATCAAGCAGCACCACACCGCGGCTGCCCGCATTATCCGCAGGTTTGACGATACAGACACACCGCAGCGCTTCCACAGCCGCCCGAAACTCCTCAAAATCCTGCACCGCATAATAAGCCGGGATCGGGACATGATTTTCTTCCAGCCGTCTGCGCATATGACTCTTAATTGTTGCGCACAATGAATCCTCGTAGGACAGATCAGGCTTCTTACCCAGCTTCTCATTGACATAGGCCGCCGTTCTCACCGGCCCGTCACTGGTGGACGTGATTACCACATCCGGCTGATAGATCAGCGCCTGCCGGTATACTTCCTCCTGATCCAGCGTGCTGACCACCAGCTTTACATCAGCCAGCGCAAATCCCACCGCATTCTCATTATAGTCTACGAGAATAATCTGATACCCCAGTTCCTTCGCCTTGCGGATCGCCGGAACCTGCAGTTCGCTCGCGCCTAAGATCATCATTTTTTTCTGCTTCGTCGTTTCCACTTCGTCACCGTTTCTTTCCGGAATATTTTAATAAGGATTCCGATACTCAAAAGTATATATCCGAATCTTTCCTGGCAGATTATACCTTTCGTCTGCAATGCGCTTTATGGTTTACATAATATATTTCCAATCCATCGGTGTCCCTTTCGTGATATCTGTCTTCGCCCTCTGCCCCAGCACCCTGCCATAATACATCGGGTGCATACCGAATGCGGGACGTATGGAACGCACATTCTCTTCTGTAAAAATCTCACCCGCCTTAATATCCTGCACCGCAAACAGGGACCGGCAGTCTTCTCTGCTGCGCTTTTGTTTCTCCGTCAGTTCATAGGTCACTCTGCCGACAGCCTTCTCCGCGATGCGGATCTCGTCTACCATCTGCTTAAACTCTGCAGGCTCCATGGAAAAAGCCGCATCCGGTCCGCCGTCCGCACGGGCAAGAGTGAGGTGCTTCTCCACCATTTTTGCTCCCAGAGCCACGCCCGCCACTGCGGCCGCACCTCCCATACTGTGATCGGATAATCCCGTAATACAGTCGAAAATCTGTGCCATATGCGGAATCACGCTGAGATTCATATCTTCATAAGGAGAAGGGTAGGTGGAAGTACATTTTAACAGAATCACCTGCTCATTGC
Organism: uncultured Lachnospiraceae bacterium; assembly: GCA_910578555.1. Taxonomy (GTDB): domain Bacteria; phylum Bacillota; class Clostridia; order Lachnospirales; family Lachnospiraceae; genus UBA3282. The sequence continues at coordinate 56,235 of CAJTPS010000022.1, read as the reverse complement.
CTTCCTCCCTGCAAGCGTAAACCGCCCGCTCGATGTCTTCCAGATAAGCGACACCTGTTGCAATAATGACAGGCCTCCCGATCTTCGCGATCCTGCGGATCAGAGGAATGTCATTGATCTCAAAAGACGCCACTTTATATGCCGGCATGTCCATTTCATGCATATAATCCACCGCAGTCGCATCGAAGGGCGAAGAAAAGCAATCCATACCCAGTTCCCCGGCAAGCTTCTTCAATTTCGGCTGCCATTCCCACGGCGTATAGGCCTCCTCATAGAGTTTATGAAGCGTGGTGCCGTCCCAGATCGTCCCCTGCGTAATCTGAAAATACTCCTTATCGCAGTCGATCGTGATCGTATCCGCCGTATAGGTCTGCAGCTTGACCGCGTCCGCTCCCGCCTCGGCCGCCGCGCGTATGATCGCCTCCGCCCGGTTATAATCCTGCAGATGGTTTGCCGACACCTCCGCCACAATATAGGTTTTCTCGCCCGCACCGATATACCGGTTTCCGATCCTGATCTTTTTCTCCATAATTATACATTCCCTCTTTCCCTACAACTTCCATGCTGCTGCCGGCCCGCTTCCTCTGCCATCATCTGGTACTTCATCTCCGCTAGCTTCCAGTCTGTCAGATTGTCGACATCCTGCACCTCTGTCTCCGGCACGATAATCGGTACATAGCCGTCCGGCAGATCACCGCGGCACGCCATATAGCGCTTTGTATGATAGAAATAGAACTGCCCGCAGTCATGATACATTGTCTCCAGATCCTGCGAGCGCTTCGCCGCATTTTCCGGATAACAGTATTCCAGTCTGCCGCTCCTTACCGCCATCCCCCGCTGGGGCGGAAAAGAAAAAGGCACCACCGGCATAACACCCGACGCATCTGCCTGCACCAGAATGCGAAATGCCTCCTGCAGTTTACCAGCCGTGACAAACGGCGCCGTCGGATAGATACATGCCATATAGTCAAACGTCCTGCCACGCTTCCCATACTCCGTCAGAACTTCCATCAAAACATCGTCCGTCGTCGCAAAGTCGTTCGCCGTAGCGGTGCTTCGCATAAACGGCACGTTCGCACCTGCGCTTCTTGCAATCTGCGCAATCTCCTCATCGTCGGTGGACACCATAACTTCCTCAAACAGTTCCGATGCCAGCGCCGCCTCGACCGGGTAGGCAAGAATGGGTTTCCCCAGAAAGTCCTTCTTATTCTTGCCGGGAATCCGTTTGCTGCCTCCCCTTGCCGTTATAATTGCTATTGCGCTCATAGTTTTCTCCATTTCTGCGCTGCTTTTGTCTCAACTATGTTGAGACGTCGCATTAAACGAGTTTGTGGCAAGCAACGCGCAGACACAAATCTCGCGATTGAAAATTTTAATTTTCAATCTTTCCCCTCCATATTAACCTGTATGATTCCGTTCCGCATAATCTCACAGCCGAAGCAATTCCTCAGCGATGCGCTGTGCGCCTTTTCCATCCGTCACCTCATGCAGCTTCCGCTTCATCTGATCTCTCATATCCTTATTTTCTAGGAGCAGTCGTAACTGTCCGCATATGTTCTCAAGACAGCCATCCCGGTCTGCACGGATATCTCCGGCATAGAGCATTCGACCGTCCTGCGCAAAGAATTCATGATCGTACTGCTGGTTATCCGCGCTGACAAAGAAAACCGCGGGCGTCTGCGTCGCACTTAACTCAAACAGCATCGTGCCCGCCGCGGACACCGCCGCCTGACATGTCCGCATAAGCTGCGCCATATGAGCAACCCGCTCATGTATACAGATATTCGGGTACTCCCCGGCCAGTTTCCGCAGTTCCTCCGCATTGCGGTTAAATCCTCCGACTACTGCATGAAAAGTCACTTCCTGCAGCATTACGTCCCGCATGGCGGCGCGCAGGATACCCGCCAGCGCATTGTACATGTCGCCGCCGCCGGAACTTAACAAAACATGTGGCATTGCGTCATGATTCTGCTGCGCTTCTCCGCACTCCACTGAATCTGTCGCACCGGAATAACTGTCACGGCGAGAGGCCGAATTTGCACTGCCGCCACCACCATCCCCGAACTCTTCCCGAAGCGGCACATAGGATGTTCCGAGCAACAGTTTTGTTTGCCTTGCATACGCCTTTTCATACGGAAACCGCACATGATAGGCATTATAGTTAACGATCATATCCACCGGATATATTTCTTCAAAACAATCGTCGATATACGCCAGCCGGCACACATCCCGCAGACCCTCGAAATAACGCTTCGTCGCCTGATAGGAATCCACCAGCAGTTTATGACACCCCGCCTGCTGCAGTTTCTCCCGCAGCAGTGGAATCTCCTGCTCCATTTCATCCCACTTCGTATGCAGACAGACATATTGCATTCCGTTCTGTTCCAGTATCCCCGCGGCATATCCGTCCGCCGTGTAGAAGATCACGCGGCCGCCCGCCGCAAGCAGTTTCTTTGCGATGGTGATGCACCGCATAACATGTCCCGTGGCAACCGTATCGTTAGCATCCACACGGATTCCGGTCAGCTGACCCGCCTGCCCGCCGGCCGCTGTGTTCCTGGGCTTCTCCTCCTCGTATTGCTCCAGCACCTCCAGTACTCGCCGCATCTCCGCCATTCCGTACCGCTGGTCCACAGGCAGCGCCAGTATATGCTCATAGATATATCGTTCATCCTGCGATAAAGCCCCGGCATTCTCCTCTCCCACCGGCCACAGTGTCGGTGCATAGACGCCGTGGAGCGCCAGATATCTTTGCAGTTCGTCCCGGTCTTTGGCATAAACGGGATAGTACAACGGCGCGACCCCTGTGAGATCGGCGAACACCGGCCGCACCTGCATTCTTCCATCCAGATTTTCATGCAGATAAACGCAGTTTTCGTTCCTTCTGCTCCCACATTCTTTTTCATCAATCCTTGATAAAATGGCCGCCGATTCCGCCGACAGACTGCTGATCCCGTCATATCTATCCAGCCACTCTTCCGTCTCACGATTCTTTCGGAGATATTCCGCCTTTATGGCACGCCGCTTCTCCTCGTCCATCTGCCCGTGCAGATACGCCCACTTACTCCGCAGCAGCGCTCCTTTTTCCCGCACAAACTCTTCATTCGCAGTAAGACCATCCCCCGGCAGTTCCTCGTCCGATGCCACAAATCCGCCGTCCGGCACAGCATACCATTTACGCAGGCTTCCCACGCAGTAGTCAGCCTCTCCGCCTGCACTTTCCAGATAGTAGGACTGCGTCATATCCTCCATAATGCATATGCCCTGCGCCCTCCATCTGCGGAAGAGGGGCCGTACGGATCTCCAAGTATCCACCCCGTAATAAGGGTGCACGAAAATCAATGCAGGCCTGATCTGCCCGATGAGCCTGTCCAGTTCCTCTATGTCCACTTCCAGATTTCTGTTAATATGATAAAAGTGCAGTTCCCAGCCGGCCCGCTCGAAGGGGAAGAAAACGCAGTCGCACATATATGCCGGAAGCAGACATCTCTTAGCCGCCTGCGGATACCTGCTCTCATAACTTTTCAGGGCAAGCGCGATCGCCTCTCTTCCGGACGCCGTATACCTGATATGCGCTTTGTTATACTTCTCTGCCTCTCCCAGCCTGAACTGCTCTGCTGATTTCGCCAGTCCTTCTTCGCAAAACGCGGGATTCAGTTCGTAGATGCTTCCGATTTCCATATCCATCCATACTCCTTGAAGTAATCACGCTTAAGATTTAATCGTTTTTCCGCGTCTTTCTCCATCTGCGGTATGCCCACAGCAGCTTATAATACAATAGAAAGAAAAGTGTGGAACGCTGCTGCATCCGAATCAATTTCTTCTCTTCCGCGTGGGTCCGCTCCTGATAATACGGATTCTGCATAAAGTCCGGAAACGTCCGCCGCATTTCCTGTCCCATCGCCCGCACGAAACCATACTTCGTACTGCCCACTCCCGCCATATAAGTAAAGAGAGTATTTATATAAAATAAAAGCGTGAAACTGTACTCCAGTTCCGGCTTGTATTCATCGTAGTAACCGTGCCGGCGTGCTTCCTCCAGCATCAGACGGCCTGCTGCCATGCGATCTTCACACCGTTTCGTCGAAATCGTGTGTACAGTGGAGGAATCATGCTGATAGTAGTAATACATCGGCTCCTCGATATACTCGAAATGCTTCGCCAGCACCAGATAGGAATTACCGAGTGCATTGTCTTCATAAAATATATTTTCCGGAAACCAGAGCCCGTTTTCCAGAATCATGGACCGCCTGAATATCTTCACCACAAGGCTGCCGCCGTCCAGAATCAGGCTGCGACGCTTCTCCGTATTAAGCGGGCCGCTCTGTTCACGCTTATTATTCGGAACGATCTTTCCGACCTGCATAGAGTGTTCCTCTGTCAGGCAGTAGTCACAGCCCGCCAGATCCGCACCCGTCTCTTCCGCCCGCGCAATCAGCTTCGGATACATATCCGGCGTGATCCAGTCATCACTGTCTATGAAGCCGATCCAGTCCCCCTGCGCCATTCTCAGTCCGATGTTCTTCGCCCCGCCCTGATGTTTGTTCACCTCAGAGTGTACCGCGCGTACCTTGTCCGGAAAGCGGCGCGCGTACTCCTGCAGAATCGCATAAGACTGATCCGTGGAGCAGTCGTCCACGGCTATGATCTCATAGTCCTCCATCGCCTGATTGACGAGGGAGTCCATACAATATTCCAGTTTTTGGTCAGATGCCATGTTGTATACCGGCACGATAATGCTGAGTTTCATGTATTAATACTCTCGCTCTGTCTGTATGATAATATTACGGAAACGGCGTCAATCTCTATATCGTCCCCGCTGTTACCCGCATGCCTCTATTGTGATGAATTTTCGCAGATATGTCAAGTGTAAGGGCTCAAGTGTTTCTCCTGCTTCATTGTGCAAAAGATATGCGCAGTTACTGCCTTATCCTCGTTAAGCCGTCCACAGAGAACAGACGCCAAAAACGGCATAGCATATAAGCTACACCGTTTTCATAAAATGTCACCTACAGTCCTTCACCCCGCCGATCACGAATCCGTAAGATATATCCCTCTCCGCGCTGATGTGGTACGGCGCCTCCACGTCCGCACCCCAGCTGTTGATACCGCCCACGCCCCGCACCGCGCCAAGCACGGTCAGCACCGTCCTTCTCGGCGGCGGCAGTTCCTCCTGGTGCGTCGCGCTCTCCAGTTCCATAGCCGTATACGGAATACAGGCAAAGGCAATATCTCCGCCATCCTCCGCACGGAAACAGATCCCGCTCTTCCTCTCTTCTTTGCAGGAATGATCGAGCGCTGTACTGCGGTACACTTCCACCCACTTCGTCTGCATATGCATACCGCAGTCCTGTGGAACCAGATACGGCGTCACCGGAAGCCCTTCTACCTCGTATATGCCCGGTATACCGCCCGCCATCCTGTCAGGGTATGTCTCTCCGGAAAGTCCTTCATAGCGGTACCCGTCAGCACATGTAGGCATAATAAAACGCATCCCGAACAACGGAAGTTCCGGCAGCCCTTCCCTGCCCGTGTAATGCACGCGGACATGGATGTCCCCACCCGCATGTACCTCATAGGACACCGTGACCCGTGTCGCGGGCACGGTAACTGTCTCGTAGACAAATACAATCGTCGCGGCATCCGCCTCCACATCACTGCCGTATACATTATTGGCCGGTGCCATCGGCATTTTCACTGAAACGCCGTCGATCTCCGCCTCTGCATCCACACATTTGATGAAACAATCCGCACCGATCCATATGCCGCTCTTAAGCGCAAATCCGCATCCTCTGTCGTTATCCGTAAGCGCCCGCCAGAAAGTGGGTTTCGGCGCCCTGTACAACCATTCCTTACCGTCGCGGACAAGAGATTCCATACCGCCTCTTACCACAGAGAACAGATAAGAGAATCCCTCTCCGTGCATCCCGATCATCGCATCCCCGACGACAACCCGCAATTTATTTGTGCAGTCCATAATAGTATCTCACCTCCTGCATAGCCGGCTTCTCCGTCCTGTCGGCAAACACGATCCCGTTACCGGAGAACTCATAGTCGCTCGGTCTGTCATCAAAATCACCACCGTAACACAGCACATTGCGTCCTGTCAGCCGATCTTTTGCATAAACCGCTTGGTCAATATAATCCCATATATACCCGCCCTGATACATCTCATATCGATCCAGAAGATCAATATAAGACTTCATGCCGCCGATGGAGTTCCCCATGTCATGCATATACTCGCACAGAATAAAAGGCTTCTTCGGATCATGTTCCAGATATTCCACGATTTCATCGGGTGTCGCATACATGCGGCTCTCCACCTCGGATACCGTATCTTCATAAGCACGGTCATAGATCACACCCTCATAGTGGACCAGTCTGCTGTCGTCCTTTTCCTTGAAAAAGGTCTGCATCGCCTCAATATCGTCCCCGACATAGGATTCATTTCCAAGCGACCAGAACAGGATGGACGGATGGTTCTTAAATGTCTCAAAATTGCTTCTCGCCCTGTCCACAACTGCCTCTCTCCACTCTGGCAGACTGCCCGGCACATTCCACGACGGCTCCGTAAACACCTTCTGCCAGGATCCATGGCTCTCGAGGTTCGTCTCCGACATCATATAGATCCCGTTTCGGTCGCACAATACATACCACGGAATCTGATCCGGATAATGACAGGTTCTCACCGCATTAATATTGTTGCGCTTAAAACACTCGATATCCCATTCCATATCCTGCATTGTAATACACCTGCCGCCCTGTGCGCTCCACTCATGCCGGTTGACACCGTTAATAACCAGTCTCCGGCCGTTAAAGTAAATGACTTTATCACGAATCTCAATACGCCGAAAACCAATCTCGCAGGGAACGACCTCCACGATATCACCGTCTTCGTCCCGCAGCGTAATCACAAGCCTGTACAGATACGGATCGCCGTTGCTCCACGGCGTCACCTTCTCAAGCGTCTGCGGCACCAGCTCCGTCTCCGCTCCAGCCGGCAGCATACCGCTTACACACACGCCGCCTTCTCTGTCAAGCAGCGCATACTCTGCCTTTGCTTTGTCGATCGGATAACCCGCTTCTCCCGAAAGCTTCATCTGCAGCGCCAGCGTTCCAGACTGCAGATCCGGCATAAGCACCGACTTCACCCACAGATCTTCCACATGCAGCTTCGGTTTTGCATACAATGTGACATTTCTGTAGATACCGGAAAACCGAAAGAAGTCCTGATCCTCCAGATACGCCGCCGTACTGTTCTTATAGACTTCCACCGCCAGCACATTACCCTGGTCTTTGATGTAAGGGGTTAAGTCAAATTCCGAAGGGATAAAACTGTCCTCCGCATACCCTATGAACTGCCCGTTCAGCCACAGATACATCGCCTGCTCCACACCCTCGAAGCAGATGCAGACTCTTTTTCCCCGAAGCCCTTCTTCTAGGTCAAATACCTTCCGGTACGATCCCACCGGATTATAGTCCGCCTCACTGAATGATCCGTTCTCCGTCCTGTCTTTTCCAAGCGCGTAAGCCGGTCTGCGATATACCATACCTTCCCAGGGATACATCGTATTAATATAATGCACTTTATCATATCCCGCCATCTGAATATGACAGGGAACCTGAATTTCCCCGAAACCGTTCACATCATAATCCGGCTGATAGAAGTCTGCCGGACGGTTCATCGGATTTACAGAATAGGCAAACTGCCACGTACCGTTCAGAGACTGGACAAGTGAGCTTGTCTGTTCACTCATCTCTTTCTCACTGCCGTAAATCTTATGGTCACTGTGCGCCGGAAGCTGTCCCACCCGAAACACCTGCGGATCGTCCAGCCACTTAATGTCAGGCTGCATAATATCATCCTCCTCTCGTTTTCCTGCTATCAGAAAACGCTTGTGCTCTCAAGCAATTCACCGTTTTTTCTTTTCTTTCTCCACTTTCCCCATACGGTGACAATCACAGTCAGCGCTGATACAAGCGTCGCTGCGCCAAATACCGGATTGGGGCCATAACGCACATAAATGGTATGTTCCGCGCCGTCACCCTGCACCGCAAAACGCATCCTGGCGCCGTCGCCCTGCCCGATCTCAAGTCTGTTCCCGTTCTCATCGCTGGCGCGGTATCCTTTATAATTCTGAATCGGCAGTTCAATATAACCGCCCTCCTCAGCTGCCGTATACACTACGGCGGCTTTCGTGCCCTTCTTCTGATACTGTCTGATTGCTATTGCACTCATGTCTGACGTGATTACGCTGGTCGTCAGTGATTCATCCACAGCGCCTTCAAGGCGCCATTCATGCGGATAGAACAATCCAACGCTCGTACCGAGCTTGCTTTCATGTCCCTTGGAAGCCACCGCCTCCGCATTGTCATACGGCATATGATTATTATCCGCAGGCACTGAAATGATTATCAGCAGATTGAGTCCCACCAGCATGGCAAAAATTACATTACGATAAGGCGCCAAAATCTGTGACCGCGCCAGTCCGACCGCTCCCACAAAGAGAATGCAGGCGCAGGCCGGTCCTAAGAACCGCCACGGGAACTGAATCATTGTCGCAATATTCTCAAACAGCGCATTGTCAAGCAGCCGTCTGTTCGGAAAATACCCCGTGCTCATATATGCAAAGAGGATACCGAGCAAAAATAAGTATAACAGATAGCCGTCCTCATCCGTCTTCTCACCGTCCCGCTCACACACAATACGGATCACACCGATTCCGGCACAGCCCAGAAGCGCAAGTCCCAGTGAAAAATACTGTTTATTATATAAGCTGAGACTCTGGGTAAAATTGGACGGATTAATTGATTGTTCAAAATAGCCGCTCCATCTGAGCACATCAGTACTCAGATCCCCCACAAAATAGTAATATACAAAAGGCACAAGATACCACATATTAAAGAGCAGAAACATGCCCGCCGCCTTGCCGGTCTCAATATATCTGCGCTCCCTGACAATGCGCACACAGTAGACTAACGCAGTGATTACACAAAACGCCGCCGCAAACGCCGCGCTTAAGATGTGGCTCTGCAGAATGCCGCTGACGCCGATCACAAGATAATACCACCTCTTCTTTTCACCCAGAATCACATGATACAGTCCGGCAATCACTAACGGCCAGAAAGTCAAAGCCAGAATCTCCCCCAGATCTCCTCTGGAAAAAATATTGGTAAACCGGTAAGGCATGAGTGTATACAGCACTACCGCCAGTATCACGCTTCGCCTCGACTTGCACATGGACCGCATCGCAACGTAAGCGCAGACCGCCGAACCGAGATTCGCCAGAAAAATCAGGACCTTATACGACAGGGCAAGCGATACACGGCATATCCGAAGGAACGCACCTATATACAGGAACAGATACGGATACATGGAATTGAGATATCCGTTCCCCCGCATACCATCCGGCAGAATATTAACCGGAATCTGCCCGTCCAGAATACCGTCCTTCAATCCCTCCAGGCGCGCCAGATGGTAACACAGATCGTCACCGTTATAGAGATATGTCTGCATCATCGGCGTTGTCGCAAGCAGCGCCACCCCCAGTATGACACAGTAGTCCGTAAGCTGCTCCCTCGTCAGATGCGCTCTGCCCTGTATCACGCAGCGCCACAGCATCAGACTGCATAGCAGGAAAAGCAACATAAAGAAGTAAGTATCCGTATAAAAAACCGTTCGCGGCGACAACGACAGACTCTTGATCGTCAGCGTTCCCTCACCGCTGTAGTTGACCTGCAGACGAAGCTGTTTGGCATCGCCGGAGAGCGTGAAGTCTGCCATAAGATTTGTCCGCATAGGGTCAAGCGGCCACGCCGCCAGCTTACTGCCCTGTTCCCACAGTTCCAGAACCGAATCCTTCTGCTCCGCCTGATATTCGATCTGTGCCGTATAACTGCCGCGGTTCAGAACATACGCCGGCGTATTAGCCACAATACCGTTCATCGCGACGTTCTCCCGCAAGAGAAGACCATAATCCGAATCGATCAGGCCTACCGTATGCTGCAGTTCCGAACCCAGATAATCAAGCGGTCTGCCGCCTTCATCTCCGAGCCATAACAGCAGCATGAAGAAACATACGAACAGAATATATATGATTTTCGTTTTTAACGGTATTTCTTTTGTCTGCATTGTGATCTCCTGTTACCCCCAAACGCAGCGCCGCCGGATATGTGTCATCTCCGCACGCGCGCCGGCACCTTCACAATCATTCTCAATCTGCTTATTTCGCATAGTAGGAAGCGATTCTCGTCACCGCCGTGATCACACTCTCCACATCCTCGTCTGTCATGGCATAGTAAAGCGGCAGCGATATAATCTCCTCATACAGTTTCTCCGCATTGGGGCACAGCCCTCTCCGGTACCCGAGCTTCTCATAATACGGAAAATAATAGGTCGGTATATAATGTACGTTACAGCACACGTTCTCCGCCGCCAGCGCTTCAAAGAACTGTTTTCTGTCTATCTTAAGCCTCTCCGGCACGATCCGCAGGATGTACAGATGGCGTGTGGTATCCGACTCCGGGATCTCCCGCTGCACGAACAGAGACGGCAGCGCGGCAAACGCTTCATTGTACCGTGCTACGATTTCCTTCCTTCTCCTGCTGAACATCGGCAGCTTGTCAAGCTGGCTGATGATAAGCGCCGCCTGAATATCCGTCATGCGGTAATTGTAGCCCAGATCAACCTGTTCGTAATACCACGGCCCGTCCGGCTCATGAGTCATCAGATCCGCATTCCGCGTTATGCCGTGCGCCCGGTAGAGCAGCAGCTTCTGATACAGCGCCTCATCGTTCGTCAATACCGCTCCGCCCTCTCCCCCGGTAACCGTCTTCACCGGATGAAAGCTGAAAGTCGTCATGTCGGCGATCGATCCGTTCGCCTGTCCCCGATACTTCGTACCGATCACATGCGCGCCGTCCTCTATCAGGACCAGATTATGTTGTCTGCATATTTCTCTGAGCGGATCAAGTGCCGCGGATTGCCCCGTATAGTCCACTGCAACCACCGCTTTGGTCCGCTCCGTAACCGCCTCTTCCACCTTCTGCGGATCAATATTGTAAGTCTCCGGATCAATATCTGCAAAAACAGGTCTTGCACCGCAGTACAACGCGCAGTTGGCGGATGCCGCGAACGTGATCGGCGTCGTAATCACTTCGTCTCCTTCGCTTACACCGGCCGCCAGCGCCGATATATGAAGCGCTGCCGTTCCGTTGCTGCACACTGCAGCATACTTCGCACCGGTCAGACGGCACAGCTTGTCCTCCAGTTCCCTGATCTTGGGACCGCACGTCAGGTCTCCATGCCGCAGCACATCCACCACGGCTTCCACATCCGCCTCATCTATATACTGGTGTCCATAATATATCTTCGTCTCTCTGACCGGCTTTCCGCCCGCAATCGCCGGCAGACCGGCATCCTTTTTTGTATATATGTCCATATTTCACTCTTCCTCATTTCTCAAGTACTGCATCGGTTGGCATGATCCCGCTTCGCAGTCTCCGGAGCCCGTAACCTGTAAAGGACATGCACCCGACATGCATGTCCTTTATTCCATTACCATTTCCACCCGCATCGGTTATTACGTTCATTTATATATGCCGGCGGGAAATCACCCGTCCTACTTCTCCAGTTCTACCTCCTGAAGAAGCTTCCTGATATCCTCCACCGACAGCCATTCCTTATTCGTGCCGGAGCTGTAAGAAAATCCCTCTTCTACTTTTCTACCGCTCAGGTCCGGCTGCTGCCTGTCGTTCCATGTCATCTGTGGATATACGATAAAATGTTTGTCGTACTCATAAGTCGTATGGGAGTCTTCCGTCGTCACCATGATCTCATGCAGCTTCTCCCCGGGACGGATTCCCGTCTCTTTGATCGTGCAGCCCGGCAGCATCGCCTCCGCCAGATCTGTCACCTTGAAGGATGGAATCTTGCTGATAAAAGTCTCTCCGCCCCTAGCTTCCGTCAGCGCCTTGATCACCAGTTCAACCCCCTGTGTCAGACTGATCCAGAATCGCGTCATACGCACATCTGTTATCGGCATCTCCGTTTTTCCCTCCTGAATCAGCTTATGGAAAAACGGAATGACCGAACCGCGGCTGCCTGCCACATTGCCGTAACGCACAATAGAGAAATTGATGTCCTTCGCGCCTGCGTATGCATTGGCTGCCACAAACAGCTTGTCCGACACCAGTTTCGTGCCGCCGTACAGATTGACGGGATTAACCGCCTTATCCGTGGACAGTGCCACCACCCTGCTTACACCACAATCGAGCGCTGCATCAATCACGTTCATGGCTCCGTGGATATTGGTCTTGATCGCCTCGTTGGGGTTATATTCACAGGCCGGAACCTGCTTAAGCGCCGCCGCATGAATCATATAATCCACGCCCTCGCACGCTCTCTTTAAACGCTCCACATCTCTCACGTCACCGATGAAGAAACGGAGCCTGCTTTCATACTCCCTGAACTCATCCGCCATGAGCCACTGTTTGAACTCGTCTCTGGAATAGATAATGATCTTCTTCGGCTCATAGTGCGTCAGCACATATCTCGTGAAAGCTTTGCCAAAAGAACCGGTTCCGCCGGTGATCAGTATTGTTTTATTGTTTAACATGAGTTACCCTCCGTCTTTCTTTCAAAATCATCTTGAAATCACTTCTTTTACATCGTTCTTAAGTATAGCATAGGGGGAAATTGTTTGCAATCGTTACAAACGGTAAAACACCCGGCAGTTCACAAGCGTCTGCTTACAAAATAAAGCAGTCAGAGTTCTCCGTTTCTTTTACTTTTCAACATAATACACATCGCAGTACTTCTCCTCGAACACAAGCTCACAGGACGCATCGGCCCATGCTGCATTGTCTCCGCCAGGTCCTGCAGGCCGTGCAGCAGCATCACCCTCCTTGGGCAAATATAATACGATTGCCCCGGCACTGCGGATCGTATCGTCCTCGATCTCAGATCCCTGTTCCGCAGATGCAAAATACACCGACGGATACTCCAGCAGTTCATTCGTCACATCCCAGATACACCACTCCTCACCGGGCCGGTACAGATAGACGACCGGTGTTTGCTCCGCCGCCCGCGCCCGCGCGTAAGCAGTCTGTTCCCGATCCTCGGGATAGAGGAATACCACATCCTCCCGCACATGCCCGATTACGGGCAGCACAAGACAAAAAACCACGGCCGCTCTCACTGCCCCGTTCTCTATGCCAGGCACCGTGGTCACTTTCCGCCACAATGTTTTGACTGTCATGAACACCAGCAGCACAAGGATACCGTAAACCGGAAGCTGATACCGGTTGGACGTCTCCCCCAGCAGCAGCGCCGTCTTAGAGACTGCCAGAAAATATCCCGCCGCCGTAAACAGAAACATATAGAATCCGGTTCCGAACAGTCTGTTTCTCTGCTGCCCTGTCCGTAACCCGTCCTGCCTCGCGGCATTATGTTCCATCCCCCCGTCAATTATTCTCTCCCGCTTTTCCGCGCCCGCTGTCTTCCTGCCGCTCCACCGCACCGTCACCGCAAGCAGCACAATAACCAGAAGGAGCAGGAAAAACATATGTCCGAACACATACCTGTCCAACAGATCGACAAAAAAGCTGACCCGGTCCAGTGTATTGGACAAATCAAAGAAATTTTCCGTCGCCTGAGCGCCCCGCTGTCCGCGAAACATCTGCGCCGGAAAAGACGGATAGGTCAGATAGGCAAGCCCGAACGCAATCGTCTGGCTGATACCGTAGCGCAGGCAGTTCCAGATTTTCCTGTCCCGCCACAGCAGCCAAAGACAGAAAGCGACCGCCAGGAAAAAGAGAAATATGAAATAGTAGTACTGCGTCAGAAAGCCGACATACGTCACTACCGCCATCGGTATAAGACTTCTCATAACAGGCAGCTTCCTTTCTCCGCACTCCACCGCCCGCATATGCACAATCCCGCACAGCAGTACGAAAGCCGTCAGCATTTCATACATGCGGATAAACACCACGCCGCTCAGAGCAGCCGGGCCAAAACCATATACCAGCGTTACCAGAAGCGCCAGTCTCGCATCCCGGCCACTCACCAGATATGATAAGTATGTCAGCAGTATAATATTCATTCCGTGAAAAAAAAGATTGACTGACAGCCCGATCCATTTCGAGAACACATTCGGCACCAGTGATGCCACAGTATGGAATACCCAATAGTACACCGGCGGATGCACATCCCAGGACTGCACCTGCTTCACCAGCCCGTATTGAAAGCGCTCACCGGGCAGTACCACAAATTCATTGCGGTATGTCTCCCTGTCCATCCACTGCCCGTCCTCCACGTAGAATCCGGCCGTGCGTGCCGTAGCGTAATAGGTATAATATTCATCCTCATGGAATCCCTGTTTCTGCGTACAGAAATAAAAGGCGGCCGCCATCTGCGCCACCCAGATTATCAAAAACCACAGGATATAATTTTTACTCAAGCCTGCTGTCTGCTCTCTCATGCCTGCTGTCCGCTTTCCTCCCGAATCCGCTCCCGCCTCAAAGCCATCTTCCCCGCATGAATCCTCCGGACCATCCTCGGCGCGATGGTCAGCAGTAACAGATATACTTTATTTTTACTCGTCAGATAAGGACTCTTTACCGTGTCCCGCAGATGCCGCCGCAAATACATTTTCACTCTGCAATAGAACGGATTATCTCCCGTCATCTGCGAGATCGGCACATGCAGCAGATAATCCAGCCGCTGATACAGGTTAAACCGTACCGCATACTCGTGCAGTGCCGGATAATGCTCATCCACCAGCACCTGCATGCGGTCCGCATGATCCACAATATCCAGAAACACCCTGGAGAAGCTGTCCTTCGTCCGGCTGCGGGTCGTGCTCGTCTGTCTGCAAACCACATGATAACACTGCTTCGGCAGGATCGTGATCCCGTCGATCTCCTGCAGCATATCCACCAGCAGGCTGAAATCTTCGTTCAGCACCCCCTCCGGAAATCTGTGCGTTGCAAACAGTTCTCTTCTCAACAGTTTTGTGCAAAAAGAGCAGTCACCCTTATGCAGCAGCAGTTCCTTCAGAAAATCCTGCGAACTGCTAAACCGTACACGCTCCGGCGGCACGCACACATCCGGCAGACGCCGTCCCGCCTCATCTACCTCGTCCCGGGAAATCTGTACGATCGGGGACTTTTGCTCCCGTGCGGCCGCAATCAGCATTTCATACATATCCGGTTCGATATAGTCGTCACTGTCCACAAATCCGAGATACGCTCCCGTGGCAATGCCGATCCCGACATTGCGTGCCGAGGATGCACCACCGTTCTCTTTATGCCGGACGCGGATACGCTGATCCCCGTCGGCAAGCCGGTCACACAGCCCGGCCGTCCCGTCCGTGGAACCGTCGTCTATGAGCAGGATCTCCAGATCTGCATAGGTCTGGGCACAGATGGAACGAACACACTTTTCCAGACAATCTATAGAGTTGTACACCGGTACGATGACGCTGATCTTCTCCGCCATATGCCTGTCCTTCCAAACACAATCTGTCTTTCATACATGCCGTCCGGCAGCCTCAGATCCGCCCGTCCAGCATCGCCTGATACATATTCCCGGGTCTCACCGGCGGCGCTGCGCTTAAGGGTCCCTCCTTCGCGGGTACGATCCCGCCCTGCAGAAGTCCGGCCGTAAACCGCAGAAGTTCCTGTGCCGCATGTTCCGCATTCCACATATCACGAATCGTCTCATACGCTCTGCGCCCCATGCCCTTGCGTTCCTCCCAGTGATCGAATAAACCGGTCACAAGTTCTTCCATCTTATCATATCTGTCATCGGGATAGACCAGTCCGTTATATCCGTGCCGGATCAGATAAGGCGCCGCGCCGGTCTGCGCATTGACGACCTCCACGCAGCCGCTGTTCATGCCCTCATTGACCACAGCGCCCCAGCCTTCCAGATAGTTGCTTGTAAAGATATGGATATGGCACTTCTCCATCACATCTCGCACCTGTTCCGGCGCCGTATAGCCATAGAATCGAAAATACTGCCGCAGTCCGCTCTGCTCTGTCTCCTGTCTGATCTGCGGTTCCAGTTCCCCGTCCCCCAGCATGTGGATACGGAACCGATACCCTTTATCCCGCAGAGTCTTCGCCAGACGCACCATATATTCCGGGTGTTTGAGCGGAATAAACCTGCCTGCCCACACGATATGAAGCGGTCCGTCGCACGGTTTCATATGCGCGAGTTCCTCTTCCCCGTATGTGCGCAGCGCGGTGAAATATCCCCAGCGAAACAGTTTATCCGGATATGCGCCGATCAGGTGAAAATCCGAAGCCGCATACGCGCCGGCGCATAACATGCATACATTCTGCTTCCGGTATCTGATATGATCCTTGTATTTCGCGATAAGACCTCTGGGCGATACCGCCTTCCACTGCCCCTCCCTGTAGATACGCTCGCTTACGCGAAGCGTAGTTTTACCCGACTGCAGTCTGGAGGCCGCCAGATCCTCCCTGCCTGTCCAGCCGAACATTACCGCATCGCTTTCCGCTATTTTCTTCAGACATTCATACTCCGCCTCATACAGACACTGTACATAAGGCAGACCGTGAACGTCCACCCCCCACCCCATATCGACACGTTCCTGCTCCATAGGCATGGTCTGGATAAAAGTAAAATCCCCGCCCAGTTCCCGGTACAGCGCCTCGCACAGCGGAATCTGATGGTGATTAATATAATTGGACACAAACACAAAGGTCATGACAGCATCTCCCGGTAAATGTGTATCAGGCGATAATAATTCTGGTCTGCATCATGATTCACACGCGCGTGCTTTCTGGCATTGTCCGAAAACCGCTCCACGATAGCCTCCTTCGTAAAGATCTCGATGATCCTGTCCGCCAGCGCTTCCACATCCCCCGCCGGATACAGCATACCGTCACCGCCGTCCGTCAACAGATTATGGACACCGCCCACATCGGCCGCCACACAGGGCACGCCGAGCAGCATAGCCTCCCCCAGAGAATTGGGGGAATTTTCCAGCGCAGAGGGAAGTACGAAAAGGTGACTCTGCAGATATTGTTCTTTCATTTCCTCCGCCGTCAGCATGCCCAGCATGGTCACATGATCGCGCAGATGATTGTCCTTGATCAGCTTCCTGAGATATTTCCCGTATGCCGACAGTTTTAAACGATCCTTTAATGTTTCACTCTCAATAATGTTATTGCCCGCCACATAGACATGCGCTTCCGGAAACTGTTCCAGCACCCTTGGCAGCGCACGCAGCAGGTAGTGGAATCCCTTAAGCGGATAATCCCCCTGGCTTAAGAATATGCTGTAAGGCCGGCAGGCATTTCTTTTCCATCTGTCGCGATAAAAAATACCGCGCAGCGTCTCATTCAGATAATGATATTTTGCCGCGGGATTGATCTTAGCTGACTGCATGCGGTCAAAATCCGTTCTGCCCGCAATATTGCCCGTCATAAGCAGCGCCTCTTTCTCGTGCTCCCCCCGCTTCACAAACTTCTTCTGCTGCTGTCTGATGCTGTCCTGCCTGATCCGGTCGCGCAGCGTCACCTGCCGCTGTACCTTCACCGGCAGATCCGCCATATACTCTTCGGCGATCGCGCTGCACATACCCTGTATGCCTATAAGCGTCCGTTCCGGGCTTGCGTAGGCTTTGATGCACGCCAGTGCATGTGGATATTCCACCCCGAATACATGCAGGATATCCGGTTCAAAATCATTTAATATATCATGAAACTTCGTTTCTATACTGTCATCATAGATCTCGGGCGCATCAAGGTTCTCCTTAAAGCCGTAGCAGCGGCAGGATGCATTCTCGCCAAGCTGCATCGTCCTGCGAAATTCTTCCATATCTTCATTTACCGGAAAAGCAATTCCCAGCTCAATCCGGTTCCATCCCTGCTCCTGCACGACCCGCTCTAACAGTCCGCTCAGCCATCCTTCTTTATTGCTGTAAGAGATTCCGAGCTGTCTGGCGATCGTCGGAAGCATAATATTGCATACCCATAGTACCTTCATGTCTCTCTCCTCCGAAGTATTCCGTATTCCCGTATCTGATTTCGACATCCCGTGTCAAATACACGGTGCGTTGTAAACAATCATTTTCCCGTATGGTACAACATTTTCTTCATTCTCTGGTAAAGTCCTGCCGTAACCGGATTCCTCGCAATCCATGTGCGAAGCGGCGCCAGCGTCAATGCCATAATTAAACGATAGCGCAGTACTTTGGCGGCAGGCATATACCGCTTCACGATCTCACGATGCTCTCTGCGCGACCGGCGTTCATTCTCTTTCGTCTCAGAGAAACCGCCGCCCTCATAGAGCGCCACGATAATCGGCATATACACAGTCCTTACGTGTGCCCTGTAATAACACCACAGGAAATGTTCATAATCAGCGCGCACCGCATAGGCAGTGTCAAACGGTTTCTCCTGCAGCAGCGCCGTCTCATAGAAACACGCCTGATGGCACGGCACATTGCGGTAGCAGGCGAAATCATTAATCACCGGATTCGACTGCACCTGTGTCCCGGTCTGCCGCTCATATATATTGCCATAGAAAATACGGCGCGGCATCTCCGGAATCGAAGCATTCCCGCTGTCGGTTACAAGGCACCCCGTTCCCCGGCTCTGCTCCCGAATCCGCTCCGCAGTCTGTTCCAGCACGCGTTCGTCGTAGAAGCTGTCCCCGCAATTTAAAAAAAGCACATAGTCACCGCGCACATACCGGACCGCCTGATTCATGGCGTCATAGATGCCGGTATCCCTACTGCTGTAAACCTGCAGCTTCGCAGCGGACTCCGTTTCGGACCGGCCATACGCGGCATCATGTGCATTTGCATAGCCATCCAGATATTTCCGTGTCACTTCTTCCGTGGAGCCGCCGTCTTTTATAATGATTTCATAATCCTGCCATGTCTGGTCCAGAATGCTGTCAATCGTCTCCCGCAGCTTCTCCCCCGCATTCAGACACACTACGATGATACTGAAAGTCATATGCTATCTTATCCTCCACGTCAGAACAGTTTACTGCGGTCAGGGCATATTTTTATTATGCCATATTCCGCCCGGATTTCTCAACCTTTAATTACCGATTGAAAAATTAGTGCGTAACAGTTCAGCCTTCAGCTTCACTGTCACTCCTGATGCACACAAAATGCTCCAAAGTCGCATTTTGGCGCTTTCACAACTCATAAAATCACATACAAAGCGATTTTACTCGCGGAATAGTGCAAGGCTGAACTGTTACATATTGGTGCAGCAGCATGATTTTTCAACCTAATTCACATCTGACAAAATATTGACCATATCGTGGAACAGAAAGGTTTTATAAGGCAGGATCAACGTCCCGTCGTTGTCCGCACGGCTCATATAAATGGCAAAATAAAGAATCGCCGCAAGCACAATCCCCAACCGGAACAGCCTGCGCCATTTCCTGTTCTCCACCCGCCCGAGCAGCATCGGCAGGAATACGATATGGCTGACTGTCAGATAATATCCGATCCGGGATATGATCGGCAGAAAAGAGCAGAATACATACAACACGAGCGCACCCAGATTCAGATAGAAATAAAACCAAAAGCGGCGGTCACACTGCAATTTTATAACACTCTCGTCACTTTTTTTGCAGGCACTTCCGCCCGTATGCGCTTCTTCCGCAACGGATACCTCGTCTGCCTTTTTCTGCATACAATACACGATTCCCGCGAAGACAAGAACCGCAAGACACCGCACAATATTGATGTAACTCGTACCGCCCTCCAGATATTCCGTATCCTCATAGGTCGGATAGAGCAGAACCACCAGTTTCAGATAGAAGTCCTGCGCGAACAGAAACGTTGTGCTAAGCAGCGCAGCAATGACCAGCTGCCATCTCTTCCATGCTCTCGATGCCAGATAATAAAGCGGTATCACAACGAGCAGAGACTTATGAAATGTCGATCCCAGCAGAATTAATGCCACAAATCTGCCCCACTGTCCGCGCAGCACAAATTTCATAGAATAAAGAGCCGCCGCCAGCGCCAGATAATAGCGCACCGTACTGAACGTCTGGAAATAATACCCCAGCATCATGAACAGAAAAAATGTCAGAGCAAAATCATCGCTCTGCTCGTACATCGCAAGCAGAAACAACAGTACCGTGGCAAAAGCGTACACCGCGAAGACAAGCAGGTAATTCTCGAAGCCGGATAAACCGTAGACCATCTTCACAAGCAGATTGAATCCGACCTCCGTCGGCACATACGAATCACAGTTGACCAAATGCATAAATTCTACGTATTTGGCGTAATCGTTTCCAACATTTAACCGGCACGCCGATAATGTAAACAAGATCAGAAAAACAGACAGAATGCACACGCGGTTGCACATCTGCTGTCTCGTAGTCCTATACGGTTGTGTGACCGGCCGGTTATTCACCATACCAGCAAGCAGTACCGTGACTGCCGCCACCGTAACATACAAAATCATCTGACGATGTTATCCTTTCCCTGTATCAGGCGTCTTGTTCTCTGCTGCCCGTTTTTCTGCGCCTGGCGTCCGTCTTCGACCGGTCTTATACCCCCGTACGGCGTCCCGCCTCGCGCACCCCGGCTTTCATCCAGGCATACGCCTGCCTGACCGGAATCTCCCGGCACATTTCCGCCCTGTGTACCCATAAGAACCGGAATGCCAGCGGCAGTGCCAGCCGTCCGTACAGATAATGGTACAGTACGCCTCTGTCCCTGAAAAATTTCTCATGATATCCGTGGAACCATGTAGATTCCCGCTCCGTCTCCTCCCCGATGCAGACAGTGTGGGAATAAATCCGCAGCCCCGCCTTCAGACAATCTTTCAGAAAAAGGCTGTCCTCCCCGTTGCTGTACTTCGCGCCGCCGCCAAAAAGGAGCGAGTAATGCACGTTTGCCCGCAACAGCGCATCCCGCCTGGCCGTGATGCTGTACGCAGGATAACGCCCGTAATTACGCCCATTGATCCGGTGAATATCCTCATTCCAGTATGTCCGTCTGGAAGGAGCCACCTTCACATTCACTAATATCATATCCGCATCCGGAAGTTCCTCATACGCTTTCCGGATCTTATCGGCATATCCCTCGCACAACACGATGTCTTCATCAGAAAATACACAGATCTCTCCGCCCGCGTGCAGCATGGCTGTGTTACGGCTCAGCCCCACGCCTCTCTCCTTCATGGAGAAAACCTGAATCCTGTGCCCCGTATCCGTAATTTCTTCATAACCGTACCGGTCGCACTGGTTTACCACCACAGCGTCAGTCTGTATATGCATTTGTCCAGTCAGCGCAGGAACGTCCTGATTCACCGCCGATACCAGCAATTGTATTTTCATGGTCTGCCTCATTTCCGCCCGACGCACCGCTCCCCTTTACGCCTCGTCCACGCGTCCGAACGCACGTCCGTAATATCTGTGCAGGAATCGCCCGTCGGCACCGCTGATCCCGATTCCCGCGATCCGGCACTCCCTGAGCCGGAGCTGTTCAAGTACATAGGCGAGATACACAGCATGTACCTTACCGTATTCTACCACAATCACCACGCCTCCGGCTGCACACAGTCTGTCCCATACCGGCGCGGCAAGCCCTGTCTCCCATAGCACAGACTCTTTCTCCTGCCCTGCCGGTCTCCCCTGCGTCACGGTCAGCGTGGTAACACCGCCCGCTTTCTTCTGCAGATACGCCAGATTATCCTCATAGTCTTTCTGAAGTCTCCCGCCGGCTCCCGTATAACCGATGAACGGCACATCCGTCACCTGTTTCAGATCGCCCGCCGTCATAATGCGGTCATCCAGCACATAGTAAAACAGCATCCCCAACAGCGTCAGCACAACCGCCGACATGATACCGGCAGTCACCGCCTGCACCGTTCTGTCATCCGCAGTCACAAGCTGCGCCGCCGTCGTCTGAATCACGCTGATCTGCCGGAATTCTTTCGCCGTATTCCCGAGCGCCGTCAGTGACTGTCCCGTTGCCCTGAGGATCGCATCACATCTGTCCGCATCATGTGTCGTGATCGTGATTGTGAGAAGCCGCACGTCGGACAGAATCTCCGCTTTCGTCGCCGCCGTGACTTCCGTTCTGTCATAGTCCTCCGGCAGATACTGCATCGTAACGTCTAGAATCGGATCTGTCGCCATCAGATCATTCCACGTATAACCGTTATACTGCTGATAGACCTCGCCCGTCTCATCCACTTCAAAGTCAAGATATACCTTGGACATCGCCCGGTATTCCCGCTCCGCCTCCGGCACCACTGACGCAAATGTATACAAAGCGCCGCCGAGTGCCGCCCCGATCACCGCCGCGAGCACCACCAGCCAGCACTTACGCACAAAACACAGCCCCAGTTTTTTCAAATCCATGCCCGCATCGGCATATCTGATCTCACGCATATATCCAGACCTCTCCCGCTTACCATAACTGTTCTATCTTTCAACATCAACCCTATTCCGGGAAGAATCACTTCATTTTTTTTTCATTGCCGTCGTCTGCGTATTCTCCACGCCCTCCGTGCTCTCCGGCTGAATCAGAATCTTGAGCGTCAGAAGCATAAGTTTTAAATCCAGCCATACCGAATACTGCTCGATATATGTCAGATCCAGTTTCAGTTTGTCATACGGCGTTGTATTATACTTGCCGTACACCTGTGCATATCCTGCCAGTCCGGCTTTCACTTTCATGCGAAAAGCAAATTCCGGCATCTCCTCCATATACTGCTCTATGATCTCAGGACGCTCCGGTCTCGGTCCGATGAAAGACATATCCCCTTTCAGGATATTGAGCAGCTGCGGCAGTTCATCGATTCTGGTCGCACGGATAAACTTTCCGATCGGTGTGATACGCGAATCATTCTTGGACGCCAGTCTTGCCACGCCGTCCTTCTCGGCGTCCACTTTCATGCTCCGGAACTTGAGGATATAGAACTTCTTTTGTCCGATCGTGCAGCGCACCTGCTTATACAGGACCGGACCACCATCATAAGCCTTGATCGCGACCGCCGTGATCAGCATAAACGGGGAAGCAATCACCAGCAGGATCAGCGAACAGATCAAATCGATCATCCTCTTGGCAAGACGCTGCTCTACTTTAAGCGAATATTCCCTCGTCAGATAGACCGGGGTATCAAACAGATGGAGCTGATCCGCTCCCTTTACGAGAACGTCTGATATCTTAGGCATCATATAGACGCGGACCGACCTGCTGTAACAGAATTTAAGCAGATAATTCCTGTCGCTGACAGGAATATCCCACAGCACTACCGCGCCGTACTCTCCGTCGATCTCCTTCTTTACCGCCTCGATGCCTTCCGAAATGTTCATGCTCTTTGCAATCTTATACTTTTCCCTGCGCGACTCAAACTTCGCCACAATATCATCGATCGGCCGCTCTCCGTGAATAATCAGGATGTCTCTGGGCGGAAATACTTTGTAATAGCAAGTATTACACACAAACACCCATACAATCGAAAAAATGATCTGTATGAGCATCGTCGCCGCAATCGGCCGCACGCTCACGACCCAGTTCGCCATCAGCGAAATCTGAAAATAGGAGATCACATTGACAAACAGCAGAGAAAACGCCTCTGATATAAAAACATCCGTGGCTTTCAGATATCCGATCTTCAATACGCCATACATACTGGCAAAGAAAAACAGAAGTACAAAATAAATCAGAATAATCAGTAAGTGCCCATTGCGGAAGAATTTCGCCTTGCCGTGAAAACGCAGATACGGATAATAATCCTGAAACCAGAAGTAGGCATAGATTGCCGTATGAATAAGCAGCCCGATAAAAGATAACTGCAATATGATAAGTCTTTTCAGAGATTCGATGCGCTTCATGATCATACCTCATTCTTAAGTTTAACCCGCAATGCGTTTACCCCATCCGCCCATGGAAGACCGGTGTAATCCGCGGCGCTCTGTCACTGCCGCTCTACAACCGCCGTACACTCGCCCGGTATGCCCAGGGAATAAAATAACGTATGCTTTCGGGCACGGATAATTTCTCCTGACGGCGGTACAGATTCCAGATCCGCCGGATTGCCGTCAGTTTATTGGACGACAAAGATTTCGCCGGTCTGCGGTATACCGCCAGTACCTCATCAAGCCCGTACGCCGTATTGCCCGCCCTTAAGATCTGCCACCACGTCGCCGTATCTTCACTCTCTACACAAGGCATGCGCATAAGCCTGTCCGGAATAACCTCCCGGTCTAACAATACCGTCGTTGTGAAAATCACCGTCCGCGACAATGCCTGTCTGTATGTCAGCCGTGCGGGAACATGTACCACTTTGCCGGTAGGCTTCGCCTGTTCGTCACCGAACTCATATGCCGTGAACACGAATCCAGCCTGCTGCTCCCGCATAAAAAACAATTCTTTCTCCAGTTTCTCCGGAAACCATATGTCATCTGCGTCCAGAAACGCAATATACCGCCCTCTGGCCATGGCCAGCCCGGTGTTGCGCGCTGCTGCGGCGCCCTCATTCTTTTCTTTACAGATCAGGACGATCCGCCGGTCTTTATCATCCGTATATTCCTCGACGCTGTGGATGCCCTGCGCCTGTACGGATTGTGCTTGTTCCTCACCCACACCCCGAACGTCCCGCCTGTCTGCGGACAACCGGTTCCACTTATGATCTCTCAGTTTATCGCGGACCGCCTGTGCGCTGCCGTCCGGCGAGCCGTCCTCTATTAACAGTAACTCCCACTCCGTATATTTCTGTCTGACTACCATCGCGATCGTCTCGGCAATATACGGTTTCGCCCGATATACCGGCACAATAATACTGACCAGTCCGCTCATTCAGATATCCTCTTTCACAAGGTATATGGGTCTTCTCTTTACTTCCATATACGTCTTAGACAAGTATTGCCCCACAATTCCGAGACAAAACAGCTGTACGCCGCCGACAAGCATAATGATACATACAAGCGAAGGCCAGCCGGAAGTCGGATCACCGAATATCAGTGTTTTCACAATGATAAATATAATCATAATAAACGCCAGCACACAGAACAATGCGCCGATCAAGGCCGCAATTGTAAGCGGAACCGTAGAAAAAGCAGTGATACCCTCCAACGAATATGCAAACAGTTTCCAGAAGGACCATTTCGTCTCGCCCTTCCTGCGCTCAATATTCTCATATTCCAGCCACTTGGTCTCGTAGCCCACCCAGCCGAAGATTCCCTTCGTAAACCTGTTATACTCCGTCATGGCAAGGATTGCATCCGCCACCTGTCTTGTCATCAGTCTGTAATCTCTGGCGCCGTCCACGATCTCTGTCTTGGAGATCTTATTCATGAGACGGTAGAACATCCTCGCGAAGAAAGACCTGACCGGCGGTTCTCCTTTCCTCGTGACGCGCCTCGTAGCCACGGAATCGTACCCCTGTTCAATATAGCCGTACATCTCCGGCAGAAGCGCCGGCGGGTCCTGCAGATCAGCATCCATCAGCACCACATAATCGCCTCTGGATTTCTGCAGTCCGGCATATATCGCCGCTTCCTTACCGAAATTTCTGGAGAAAGACAGCAGGTGCACCCGCTTATCCTCGCTGCACAGCTTCTTCACTTCCTCCGCCGTCCGGTCTCTCGACCCGTCATCTATATACATCAGTTCCACTTCGATCTCCTTCTCCTTGAAAAAAGAAGCATTTCGAAACAGTTCCTCATAGAAATCCCTGATATTTTCTTCCTCATTATAGCAAGGCACTATAACGCTGAGCAATTTCATGCTACCTTCCATACCTTTCTCTCAGCCTGCGAATTTGTAACCGTAAAGCACAAGTGTCTTTCATCTGCCGGCAAGTCTGCGTTTATTTTAGCATACCTGAACGAAAAAAGGAAGAGACGTATCTCTTCCCTGATCCCGCGTCTATATCAGTCCGTATGTCAAACGGATATAGTCCGCAACTGTCGCAATATACTCGCTGTTTGTAGGCCGGCTGTACTCATTTGAATTGCTGTATCCGAACAGCCTCTCAAACAATTCACTGTTTCCCCTCTCCCATGACACTTCGATTGCATTTCGAATTGCCCGCTCGATCTTCTGGTCTGTCGTGTGGTACATCTTTGCCAGATCCGGATACAACAGCTTCGTGACACTGCCTACAAGTTCCATGTCCTGCGCGCACATCTCTACAGCGCTTCTCAAGTACTGATATCCTCGTAAATGCGCCGGCACGCCCAGTTCCAACATGAACCCCGAGATTGCCTGTTCCAGCTCCTGTCTCGACAAAACTTTTTCTTGCAGCATTCCCTGTTTAACTCCTTCGCTTAACGTATTAAACGCGTAGTTGTGTTGTTCATTTACATAATATCAAAAAATATACATTCTGTAAATTGTAAGTTATCGCCTGCACAATATTTTACGAAACAATACGGGATTCAGCCTCACAATATCCATTTTATTTTACATTCTCGCAGAGTCAACATTCTCTCTGAACCACTGATAAGCAAGCTGCACGCCCTCTTCCAGTTCAACCTTGTGCTGCCAGCCCAGCCCGTGCAGTTTGGTCACGTCAGTCAGCTTGCGCGGCGTACCGTCCGGCATATCTTTGTTCCACACGATCTGTCCCTGATAACCTACCACCTTCTGCACTGTCTCAGCCAGTTCTTTAATCGTCACTTCCTTGCCTGTACCGATGTTCACGTGCTGCTCCCCGCTGTAATTCTCCAGCAGAAATACACAGGCATCCGCCATATCATCCACATACAGAAATTCCCGCAGCGGTGTACCGGTTCCCCATAACTCCACCGTGGGCGTACCGTTTACCTTCGCTTCGTGGAACTTGCGTATCATAGCCGGCATGACATGGGAGCCCTCCAGATCATAATTGTCATAAGGCCCGTACAGATTCGTCGGCATACAGCTTATGAAGTCATCCCCGTACTGCCGCTTAAAGAATCTGCACATCTCCATACCGGCAATCTTCGCAATCGCATAAGCCTCGTTTGTCTCCTCCAAAGGACCCGTCAGCAGCGCATCCTCCGGGATCGGCTGCGGCGCCATTCTGGGATAGATACAGGTGCTGCCGAGGAACAGCAGCTTCTTTACGTTATAATCATGGCTGCATTTGACCACATTACACTGAATCTGCATATTTTCATAAGCGAAATCCGCAGGTGCCGTATTGTTTGCATTGATACCGCCTACCTTCGCCGCCGCCAATACGACCACGTCCGGCTTCTCCGCCTCAAAAAAATCCCTGACCGCCTGCTGGTTCATCAGATCCAGCTCCCTGTGTGTTCTGCCGATCACATTCGTATATCCCTTTGCCTCCAGGTTTCTCACGATCGCACTGCCCACCAGCCCTCTGTGGCCCGCTACATAGATTTTGTCTGTCTTATTCATATTGAACCTCATTTCTATATCCTGCATAATCTGACTTCATAGTCAGTATAACAACTCCTGCCGTATTTTTCCAGAGAAAATGTGATTCAGGAAACTCTATATGTTCTAACGCAATACTGTCTCTCAGTACTGTTTCTCCGGCGCTTCCACTGCCGCAAAGCCATCCTCAATCCCTTCTCCCAGAAACCGGACCTCCGTCTGTGCAGGTGCGGACGGAAACGCCGCATATCCCGCCTGATCCCCGTTCACGGGATAATAGAATGTCACACCACCCATTTCATAAGGCCGGGTCTCATAGTTCTCATAATCTTTCTGGACGATCCAGTAATCATTTACGAAGGAACCTGCAATCTCCCCGCCCAGCGCCGCGCATTTATATCCGAAGAGAAACCACACTGCAGCCCAGACACCCAGCCTGCACACTCTGGACCACCCGGGCTCTCCTGCGCCGGTTTCCCTGCTGCCGGCCTCGCGCATTCTGTCATCGCACACCGTTTGAACTGTCTCTTCTTGCCGTACCCGACGGCCTTCTCTGCGCGGATCTGTCACGCCATGACGCCTTGCCGCCATCGCCTCTCCCGCTGATAAGACCGCGTCATACACACCGCCAAACACGACTGCAGACATAAGATACACATATACGCAGCCGTAGCGAATCAGCGGAGACGTGCACAGCCAGAAGACAAAGGACGCCGCCACAGTAACCTGTATCAGCAAAATACACGGACGCCGACGCCACCATCCGCACAGCATCCCGATCCCGTACACAAGCAATACGGCAAGCGATACCACCGCCGCCATCACCAGCAGTTTATCACTGCCTGCAAGAGAACGGAACCAGTCCGGCAGCCATTCCTTCACGGAAATATCATACCGCGCCACATCCGTATAACCTCTGCCCCACACCTGAATCTCTTTCGCATCATAATCCGCCACACCCTTTGGAATCTTCCACGCCGTCTCGAACAGATCCATCTGTGTAAACGGGTAGACCAGCCAGCCCGACAGCAGTACATTTCTAATAAAAAAGGGCAGTGCCGTCACGATCCCCAGTGACAGATATAACGCCATCTCCCTCCACCGCCTGTTCCGAATCAGATAATATGCCGGATAGATCACCAACAGTAAGATGAATGCCGCCGACAATTTCACAGTCATGAGGTAAACTCCCAGAACACACAGCAGCGCGTAAGGAAATATCTCCTTAACCTCATGCTCAGCCAGTTCCAGAAAGCGGATTATGATATAGAAGGCAAACAGTACCATAAAATAGTCCGAAGCCGGAGACACCATCTCGTCAAAGATAATAACCAGATAATAGAATCCCATCACTCTTGCAAAATCACTGATCCGCAGTCTTCTTTGCTGCAGGGAGCCTGCCATCTCCATGCATACCTTCGAAAGAGTCCACGCCAGAAAGCCAGCCGCACAGTGATAAGACTGTCCGCCCAGAAACGCCATGCTGTACAGTGCCGACAGCGCAAAGGAAGCACTGTTGTACGCCAGTCTGCAGTGCAGATTCCCCAGGCCTTTTACCACACCGTACTCCTCGATCCATCTGATGCTCTGTGCATGATACAATCCCGTATCATAGTGAATGATGCCCCTCGAGGTACCGTATGCAAACAGGAAAAAGAGGAACAGTATGCCAAACATTTTCCCTCTTTTTCCCGCTTGTTTTCCCCATATATTATTCCACACATTCCGTAAGACTGAGCCAAGCGTCCGCCTGCAAAGCCATGCAGTCAACACACATGCCGCACACAGGATCAGATTGGCAGCCGCTCCTACTCTTCCGAACAGACTGATCACCTGTGCATACACCGTGACGCCCGCCAGTCCGCAGACCAGATAGGTATCCATATGCCTGACCCGATACGGCACGAACCTCGTGAGCAGACACAGTATCCCGTATCCGGTCAGGAAAGTGGTGAAAAGCATATAAATCCATATTATGATTACTGACAGCATATCTATCTGCCTCTCTCTTTACTGCTGCCCGCTCTTATATTCCGCACAGCTCATCCCCGCAATCTCCTGCAGGTCCGCATCCATCATCATGGCTACCAGTCTCCTGAAGTCTACATCCCTCTTCCAGCCAAGCTCCCGCTCCGCCTTCTCACAGTTGCCCCAGAGGAATTCTACTTCCGCCGGACGGTAGAACTCCGGATTCACATCTACCAGCAGCCTTCCGCTCACGGCATCGTATCCTTTCTCATTCACGCCGCTTCCTTCCCAGCGGACCGTGATTCCAAGCTCTCCGAAAGCCGCCTCCACAAACTCTCTGACCGTATGCGTCTCATTCGTGGCAAGCACATAGTCATCAGCTTTGTCCTGTTGCAGCATAAGCCACATGCCCTTCACATAGTCGCCTGCAAATCCCCAGTCACGTTTGGCATTCATGTTTCCCAGAGACAGTTTCTCCTGTTTCCCCGCGATCATATTTGCGATCGCCAGTGTGATTTTTCTTGTAACAAAGTTCTCGCCGCGTCTCGGCGATTCATGGTTGAACAGGATACCGTTACATGCATACATATTATAAGATTCTCTGTAGTTCACGGTGATCCAGTAAGAGTACAGCTTCGCCGCACCGTAAGGACTCTTCGGATAGAAAGGCGTCTTTTCACTTTGAGGCGCCGTCTCCGGAATCCCGCCGAACAGTTCGGATGTGGATGCCTGATAGAACCTGCATGTCCCGCCGTTGACGCGAATCGCCTCAAGCAGTTTTAATGTGCTCACGCCCGTCGCCTCCGCCGTGTATTCCGGCACGTCAAAAGACACTCCTACATGAGACTGCGCTGCCAGATTATACACCTCTGTCGGGCGAATCTCCGCGATCAGACGCATAAGATTGCTGGAATCCGTTGTGTCTGCAAAATGCAGAAAGAATTTTACTTTGTTGTAATCGGAATTGATCAGATGATCGATTCTTGCCGTGTTGGAAATGCTGTGTCTTCGGATCAGTCCATGCACCTCGTATCCCTTCTCCAGCAGGAATTCGGCAAGATAAGAGCCGTCCTGCCCCGTGATACCTGTGATTAAAGCTGTTTTTTGCATATGTGATTTATTTCCTTTCTGAGTACTGGTTCGTGCCAGATCTGCACCTGCCTGTATTGTCGTTACCATTATTATCTATACCATCGGACGCAAATATTCCGCAATCGCATCATGCCAGTCCGCAAACATGAAGTCTGTCGTCATCCTGAACATATAGTTATCCAGAATCGAGTAAGCCGGTCGCTTCACCGCCGCACCATACTCTTCCGAAGTAATGCCTTCCACCACGGTATCCTTACCGGCAATCCGAAATATTTCCTCCGTAAACTGTGCCCAGCTGCAGTCGCCCTCACAGGTTCCGTGAAACAAACCGTAGTTATCCGTCGGCAGCAGATACGCGATCGCCTTCGCCAGCTCCTTCGCGCTGGTAGGCGATCCAACCTGATCCTTTACAACCCTCACCTTATCATTCGTCTCTGACAGCCGCAGCATTGTTTTTACAAAATTTTTGCCGTCTCCGTACAGCCATGCCGTGCGCACAATATAATGCCGGTCGTTAAACTCTTTGACAAACTCCTCTCCCGCGAGCTTCGTTCTGCCATACGCCCCCTGCGGCCCCACCGGATCTGTCTCGCGATACGGTCTTGTGCCGTTGCCGTCAAACACATAATCCGTAGAAACATGCATAAGCTTCGCGCCGGTCTCCGTAGCGGCAATACTTAAGTTCCTGGCTCCGACAGCATTGATCTTAAATGCGAGATCTTCCTCTTTTTCACACGCCTCCACTGCCGTGTAAGCAGCACAGTTAATGATCGCATAAGGCTGTATGCTCCGTACAAACTCCATAACCCGATCCACTTTGGTGATATCCAGTTCCCCGACATCCGTGTTGATCAGTTCATACTCCGTACTGCCTGCATACTGTAGATTTATGGCACGTCCCAACTGTCCGTCGGCGCCTGTCACAATAATTTTCTTCATGTTTCCCTCCGTATAAGAACAATCTGCTGTTTTTTATAATACAACCATTGGTAAAAATATGCAAATTATAATCTCTTTTTTATACGATTCCGCAAAGGCATTTGTCACTTCGGCACGCATATCCTGTATCAGAAGACTATACATATTCCCAAACTTTTTGTAATAATTTCTTAACATTTTGTGGACTTTTTCCGTTTTTTCCTAGTGACTCTCCTATTTGCTTATGATATACTAGGAACAGTTGGGTTATTCCCGAAATGAATAAGAAAGAGAGGATTAGAGATGAAAAAAATACAAGTGCTTTTGCTTGTAGCTTTATCTTCTACTCTTCTATTTGGTTGTGGAAAAGAAAAAGAGGTTGCAGAACCTGTTGTTGAACAAGTGATCGACGACGTAGTCGAGCCGGAAGTAGAAGAAGAGCCAGAAGAAGAGCCAGAAGAAGTCGATGAGGACGTTCCGCCGGAACCGGGAATGGTCCGCAGTCGTATTACAAATGAGTGGATCAAAGAAGAAATAAATGATACAAGGCCGATTACCGTCATGATCCCTAACACCAAAACCGCGGCGCAGTACGGAATATCTAACGCAGATGTCCTGTATGAATGCAATGTGGAGGGAAGTATTACCAGACTGATGGGACTTTTTCAGGACTGGACCAATTTTGACAGACTCGGTAACGTAAGAAGCTGTCGTGATTACTACGTATACTGGTCGTTTGAGTGGGACGCTTTCTATGTTCACTTCGGTGGTCCGTTCTACATAGACGAAGTTATCAACCGCAAAGATACAGAGGATATTGACGGTCTGTCCAGCAGTAATTTCTGGCGCGCCAAAGATACGAACAACTCAACCGATAATGCTTATGTCGATACGAAAGGACTTCTCGCAGATATCAGCAAGCTCGGTTATGACCTGGAGTATCGCGACGGTTATTCGGACGAGCAGCACTATAAATTTGCTCCTTCAGGCGAGCCCAATACACTGGATCAGTACAGCAATGCTATTACAGCCAACAAGGTGGACATGTCTCCCACCTATCCTGTTACAAACTGTTACTTCATCTATAATTCCGAGACCGGACTGTATGACAGGTTTCAGCATTTATCCGGTGAAGCGGACGGTCCTCACGTAGATAAAGCAAACGGTAAGCAGCTTGCCTTTAAGAATATTCTGATTCAGAATACATACTATGAAGTCCGTGACCAGAAAGGTTATCTTGCATTTCAGTGTCACGACACCACAAGAGACGGATGGTTCTTTACCAACGGAAAAGGAATCCATGTAAACTGGAAGAAAACTTCGGACTATGGCGCTACCAGATATTATGACGATGACGGAAACGAAATTGAATTAAACACCGGTAAAACCATGGTGTGTATCGTGGAAGACGGCGATTCCTTCCTGGTGGATGACGAGAAAATCGGTTCCGCGAACTGATCGGAACTTAACGGATCATCAGCATTAACACAGCAAAAGCAAACGGGTAAGATATTTCTTACCCGTTTACTTTTTTGCCTTTTCAGTTTTTTCTCTGCACCTTTTCAAAATGCCCGACCGGGTATTCTCCCTGCCTTACTAGCGTTTCACCGTGACCTTGATACTGGTCTTCACGTCTCTGTTGATGCCGTCTCTTCCCCTGAGCTGCACCGTAACAGGTATGGTGTAGGTCTTACCCTTTGCGCCCGTAACAGCCAGTACGCCGTCTCTGTCCTTAATGCTTACGGTCAGATCACATCTATAACTCCAATTTACAGAACCAATATCCCTCACCTCGATATCGGGCTTACCGTCCTTATTACAGTCCAGACTGCCATACGCGCTTCTGATCTGATGATTATAAAAATATGTCGAACCACCCGCCCCTTTATATTGCGGCGTCACCAGTCCGTAGGTTCTGCTCACATTGTCCGCCGATGCATACAGCGTCTGGTTATTGCCTGTAATCTTCACCTTGGGGGCTGAATGCTTCGGCTTCACGTTAAACGGCTCGCTGACCACTTGAAAAGTACTTCCGTCCGCCATTTTAATTGTATACCGCATGTACAGCTTATAGTTTCTGCCTGCCCGCAGCTTGTTGCCGTTATGATTCAGACTGCCGCCGGCTGTCCCGCCATCCCGTGTGAACCAGAAATAATTACTGTAATTACCGGTCAGTTCCATCTTCTCTACCTTATAATCATTACCGATATTACGAAATGTCGTGCTGAGCATAATCCGGTTCATCATCTGCACCTGTCCCGCATAGTTGGGCTGCGCTCTCGTCAGATCCAGCGTTCCCTTCGTCTTAACCTTTGCCGTGATTGCCTTATTGATGATCTGCACATTCAGCGTCATGGCATTGCCAGCCTTCCGCTCGCCGTTCACATCTCTGTAATAAGGCACTACCTTATAGGCATACGTTCCTGCCGGAAGCACACTGAGCGTTCCTTTTCCTTCTACGGTTTCTTTTTCTTTCGTGGGTCTTATCGTGATTTTAGCGCCGGCACGCCTGATGGTCAGCAGATCCTCGTCCAGAAGCTTTCTTGCTCTGGCACTTTTACCCGTGATCACAATATCCTCATAGCGGGTAGTAGAAGAGGTCACATCCTTCAGGCGCACCTCCGTAGCAGCCTCGCTTAGCCGGTTCGTATTAAACACGATCCGGGACGTGGTCAGATACGCCTTCGGCACGCCGAGTTTAATCGTGTGAACCGCCTGGAGCGGCTCCCGCCAGCCTTTTGCCTCCACCGTAAATGTGAGCTTTTCACTGGTCTTCTTATCAGCTTCCCTGTCTCTTACGTAATAAAACCGGAGGAAATCGCTGAATTTGCTCATATTAATCTCTACATTGCTGCTGTCACATTTCACCACATGATAATACGTTTCCTTGTCTCTTCCTTCAGGATCATAATATGTCACGCATGCATCCGTCTTATTGTAGAATTTAAAAGTGCCCCACATGGTAGATGCATCGGGGCTCATAGCCTCTGAAGACGCTTTGGTCACAAGCACCGGTTTCTTATACACGTATTTAATGGAAGTCTTGACCGTAAACGGTTCTCTGTAGCCCGCCAGTGTGATTTGCAGGCTGCCTTTCAACACATCAGGATTTACAGGCTTGTTCTTCTGATTCAACTGAATTTCCCTCTGTTCAAACGTGGTAAAGGGCATGCCGTCTGACGAATAGATTGATATTCCCTTGCTTTCCGGTCCGAAGCCCTGGTCGCTTTCTCCCGCCTGGCTCTCCCATCTCGTCTCCTTGATGTCCTTATGCCCCACCGGTACATCCAGCCAGAACTCGGCTGCCGAATGCCTGTAGAAAAGATTGACCGTCTTCTTCTGCTTTACCGCCACCTTCGGCCGTTTCTCCACCAGCGATATCCGCAGCGGATATTCATAGGTCTTTCCTGCAGACGTTTCGATCAGCAAAGTACGCTGCAGTTCTCCTGGTTCCAGTCCTTCATCCGGACATATGATCCACTCATAATTACCGCAGTCATACAGCGTCAATCCATTGCTCCCGTGATCCGCCGCCTCCTTTTCATACAAAAGCACACTCTGAATCTTTTCCCCGTACACCGGCAGAATCTCCAGTACGCCGGAGAAATCCCGCGCCAGTTTTCTACCGGCCTCCTGTGTATAATCATACACGGTATTAACCTTGATCTTAGAAATATTGACCCTCGGCTCATGGTTTCGGATCTCGACCCGCATCGGTGCGCTGACACCGGATACATCTTTTGCCACAGCCGTAAGCGTCGCATGTCCTTCACCTTTCAGGGATACCGTGACCGTATGCGTATCCCCGGATACGCTTAACGCAGTCACTTTCTTATCCGAACTCTTCCACGTAAGCTTTGTGTCCAGTTCCTGTCCGGTTCTGCCCTTCACTGCTGCATGAATGACAAATGTATCCGGAGCATTCCCGTCAACCGCACCCGTGCCTGCCGGCAGGCCTGCACCGTCCTTTCCGAGCAGTTCTGCATCGATCACGACCCTGTTATTTCGCTGATCATATGAGAGACCCTCCTGTTCCCCCAGATCCGGCGTCAGTTCAATGCTCTTCGCCAGCGGGTCCTTCACTGCCCTGATCTTATAGGTTGTCTTAAATACCGCTTTGGCATTGCTGTTTATATCCTTAACGGTTAGCGTCGGTCTTAAAGTATAAGTCCCCGGCCGTGTTGCCCTGACCTTGAAATGATAATGGTCATGACCGGTGTTCGTCACATGGCTTCCCATGTCGATCTGCAGTCCGGGCACGTCCGGCAGCGTCCATTCATCCTGATATCGGCTGGACTCTCCATGATACGGATTATAGGTTCCGTAATACTCTGCCTGCAGCTTCAGTGACATCGTGTCGCCGTTTTCCTCTTCGTCGGCGCTCACTTCTACCACGCCGTCGTGTCCGTCATCCGTGACGGATATCCCCGTCACTTCACCCATATAAACCTCTACCCTGCACCTGCGCGGATAGCTGCCATCCTGCCGGCAGACCATATAGAAAGGATACGCCGTACTCTCTCCTGCCGCCCCGTTTACAACAAGCTGTGTATCGGGATATTCCCACTCCCAGCCTTCCAGCGGACATTCCAGATCGCCCAGTTTCTTATGAATGTTCGTAATCGCAAAGCAGGCATACGTTTTGTTGATCTCCGGAATCTGCGTCACGGTGATGGGAATGCGCAGCGGGTCCTTCATCGCCCATGTACCGTCGTTCTTGTTTTTCGGTTCCATCATAAGTACCGTCTCGCCGGGCTTGACCGCACTGATCCATCCAAGCGCATCCACCGTAGCAATCTGCGTGTCTTCTATCGTCCACAGAAAGAGTTCGGGATCATACTTTTCTCCGGAACTGATCTCTCCCTCCACCTTGTATTTGATATCCGGCGCACAGACAATCTTATAGCCATCCCCGTTCTCAACCGCCGGATAATCCTTATCGGCAGAAGTAATTCCGGTAACGGAAAACCGCCTGCCCGGCGACAGTGTCGTCCATGTGACGTAAGACTTCCAGCCCTCCGGAGCACCTTTTTGTTTAAAGAAAAGCTTCGTGGTCCCCATATAATTCGCCTGCGGCACACCGTCTTTCATTGTGACGACACTCTCACTTCCGGATTCTATCGTATACGCATCTTCCGGCACCACCGTCTCGCTTCCGTCCGCATTGATGCTGTACAGTACAAGCTTCCCGTCTAGCGGCTGTCCCTTCGGCACCTTGATCAGATTATCCTCCAGCGGTACAGCCTGATCACTGCCCGCCTCCTGATAGCGAACCTGATAATTCACCACCTTGATCAGACATTCCCCTGTAACCGTCTCTGTCTCATCATCAACGGGCACACTTTCCACCGTAAATACCGCCTCGCCGGGTTCGAGTGCCCTGATCCTGTATCCGGAAGAAGTACTGTCCATATCCGCCACATTCTTATTACTGCAGCTGGAGTTGAATATTCTTCTTGCATCCGCAGGCTCCGCCAGCACCTCCACCTCCTGCCAGCCATACCCCTCTTCATTCGGAAAAGCAGTATTCAGATAAAGCGCAGCGGGATCAAGGGTAATTCTGGTAACGGAAACCGCCTCCGGCACCTGAATCTGCCCCGTCAGCTTCCAGCCTTCTTTTGTCACAATATCCGGGTCCACACGATATCCGTTCCGGGAAAGCACTATGGCATATTCATATGT
Organism: uncultured Lachnospiraceae bacterium; assembly: GCA_910578555.1. Classification (GTDB taxonomy): domain Bacteria; phylum Bacillota; class Clostridia; order Lachnospirales; family Lachnospiraceae; genus UBA3282. Next base: position 19,228 of record CAJTPS010000022.1, on the reverse strand, counting down.
GGAACCTCTTTTGAATTCATAATTCGTGTATTTCACGGTCTGCGTGATGGATCGTGCCGTCACCTTGTCCATACAGACCCACTTGGACGGCTCTGTCCCGCTCACTTCCCTGCGGTAGAAAATAATGTAGGTGTACTCCTGCTCCACATTGTCATTCAGTCTCACTTGAAATGTCACTTTAGCGTCAAGTGAAGAAGTTGCCGTGTCAATGCTCACTTCCGCGTCCGACAGTGTGCGATAGTCCGGCGGCGTCCGGAAAGATACGCGGACATACTCCGCCATATTATTTTCATCCCGCAGGGACAGTTCATACTCCGTATCTTCATCCAGCATCCACAAATCCAGCACATTGCTGTATTGATTAGCGGAAGAAAACTGCACGCCGGTAATGCTGTCTATTATAAAATCAGATTCACCCGCTTTCCTGAGATAAGGGTAGAGACTGACCTGTCTGGGACTGTTTGCCTGCATATTGACCACGTCCTCCGCGGCCAGGGTAACTCGATATCTCCAGTGTTCATGCCCTTCTATCGTCGGCTTCATTTCCACCGTCGAAGTTCCTGTACGAATAGTCTCATACAACACTGCAGCCGGCTGCGCAGAGTCCTGCGCTTCCTCCACCTGCCAGACGAGAGAATATTCCGTATCCGGATGCAGCCATATGCCGCTGTAATCCGCCGTACACACCGTCGCCTGATAGTTGTTTTGGGCCGTCAATACAAGCTGATCGTCCGTAACAATCCCCGGTTCGGGCTCGCTGCCCTTCGGCGCGTAAGACATTGTCACATAATACGCTTCCGCCAGCGGCTGCGCATCGTTTGCCTGCACTTTCAGCGTACGGGTCACATCATATATCCCGGTCGAAGCATTGTCTCCCTCTACATAGCCAAGTGAGATTCCCGTACTTTTTGCAAGTTTCTGTACACATGATTTGCGCACGCCTCCCGCAAACATCTCCAGTTCATAAGTGCATCCCGGTATCAGCCCGGATACGGAATGCGAAGCCGCCCCGTCCGCCAGTACGGCAGTGCTCTCACTGTAAGTATTCGCACCGCTGCCCTGCGGCCTGTAATAAACCCGAACGCTCCCGGGTGCAGGCGCACTGTCCTTCTCCCATACAAGCGCATAATCCAGCTGTGACTCATCCTCATCATTCTGCGCACAGGTAAAAGTGATTTTGTCCGTATCATAGCAGGCCGCAGGTGTCGTCACTTCGATATTTTCCGATAATTCCACCACTTTTTCGCTGTCTGTATCCTTATACCGGACCGCCAGCCTGACCGCATAGACCTCCGCTGCCACAAGCACCGGCTCTTCCACAGTTCTTGTCAGTGTATAGCTTCCGTCTTCTCCCTTTACGATGACCGTCGGCACGTTATCCTGATCACGCCGCACCCTTCCAAGCGCATCTGTATATTCATATGTAAGGGCGGCAGCAGACGCTTCTTCCCCGTATCCTTCCAGCACAGCCTGCAGCGTCAGCGCGGTAAAGTCTTCCTCAATACTAACGCTGAACTTATGCTGCTTTTCGGCTTCAACTGTCTGATCCGGCTCAGCCGTTGTCGTCTTGTCATCTGCATCCGGTCCGGCTTCCGTTTCCTGATCTGAAACTTTATCGGCGTTATCCCGGTCTGCACCGCCAGACTCCTCTTCCGTACTGCCGCCTCCCTGCTCGATACCCGCACTGCCGTCATTCCGGTCTGTATCCACACTGTCATGATCCGTCTTCGTGTCCTCTTTTCCGTCATTCCGGTCCGTGTCCACGCCATCATGATTCTCTTCCTGCTCGACACTGTCCGTCGGCAATTCTGCCGGTAATTCGGATATATCATCACCGGCAGAAACACTGCTCTCCGTCACCGGCGCCGTTCCCGCCGCATATGCAGCCGCCGGCGTTTCAAACACAAGCATACCGGCCAGTGCAAATGTCATTAATCGTCGCAATACCATGTTCTCCCTCTTTTCCGTCAATCAATATAGTAATTTACCGCAATCACATAATTGTGATCATTACAGAAAACATTATAGGGATTCCATGAATTTATTTACAGTCTTGCAACATAATCGGCACTTCTACAGCGTCAACGGCTATTTGCATCCGTCTTACTCCACCGCCTCAATGGACTCCACAATGCTCATTTTTCCGATCCCCCGCAGCGGAACCGCCGTGGCGATCAGACAGGCCGCCACAGACACCGCCGCCGCTTCCAGAACCGGCACTGCCGGAAATGCACTGAGACTTAAGCTGTCATTCTCGGCAGCCGCCACAAAGATCGTACAGATATACCCGCAGATACTGCCGGCCACGGAGGCGATCAGTCCATAATAAGCCCCTTCCCACAAGAATGTCTTATAAAGGCTGATACCGCTCATGCCGATGGCCCGCTGCATTCCGATCTCATTGACTCTGGTATGAATGTTTGTATAAACCGTATTGATAATGTTCAGAATACCGATCAACCCGATAAACAGGATCAGTCCCCAGCACAGGAGCCGAATCTGTTCAAAGCTCTCCGCCATCTGTGCATCCGACTGCCGGTAGGACAGCCAGTGGGTACCCGGATTGTCACTGCACCAGGTGTCCAGCCACGCCTCAAATACTTCCGGGTCTGCTTCCTCCTTCAAAGTCGGATACAACTCTGCATACTTGTCATCTCCCACCAGTTCATCATAGAGCGTATCCACACCGATCACCTGTACACCATTGATAAAACCGTCGTTGTTTACACTAACCGGAACTGCTGTCACACCTGCCACCCGCACTTTCCTGCCGTTTATGGTAATGAAGTCTCCTTTATGAAGCTCTGTCCTCGGTACCTCCTGTCCCTCAAAGGAAAAAGCTATGGGATTCACCACCAGACAGGCTTCTCCACGCAGGATTGCCCCCAGATCTTCTGCGGTCAGTTTCGTCTGCAATTCTTTCCCCGCAATCCGCGCCTCATCCAGCGCCGCGATCTGGAACGTCTCTGCCGGCTGCAGGGAAAGATCCAGATCAATCGGCATTTTACCCGTTTCGTCAGGCTCATAGACGGTAAGCTTCGTGGTAGACAGCGTTTCTACGTCCTCATGATTCTTCATTCTCGCCGCTTCCTCCGGCGGGATTACCGCCGCATTGCCACCCACGCTATAGTCCCCGGTGTGCATTGCCCGCACGCCGCTGCCCGCATCCAGCAGACTGCTGAAGCTCTGCAGCGCCACGAAAACCGTAATACTCATTACCATGGAAAGAATAGTGATCGCTGTCCTGCCGCGATTGCGCCGCAGATTCAGACGGGCGTAAAACGCCTCGAAGCTGCGTATCTTTTTAACCTTACGGCTGCGGCGTTTTATCCTGATCTGCTGCCCGCTCATGGCTACCGTGGGCGCAACACGGGACGCATATACAGCCGAAGGGTATGCCGCCAGCACGGCAAACAAAAGCGTTACCGCCACGCTCACCAGAAGCGGCAGCACTCCTCCCGTACCGCTCTCTGCGATCATGGCATTTAACTGTTCCGTGGTGTCTGCCATAAACAATTCCGGATTCAACATCCCTGTAGCCGCAATCAGAATTCCCTTTGTCAACAGAACCCCCAGCAGCATACCCGGCAAGAGCCCCATCACGCTCAACACCATGATCTGCACAGTAACCAGCGAGTAAAGCTGTCTTTTCTCGCCGCCCATGGCCCGCAGAGTGCCATACTCGCGTATCCGCTTTGTCACAGCTACCTTCAGAATATTGTAGATCACCAGCCCGGCCGCCAGCAGGATCAACGCGCCCACCATAATACAGGCCGCCATCATAAACGGAAAACCTTCTGTCCGTATATTGCCCTGTTTATCCGGATATTCAATTCCCATGGCATCTAACAGCACCCAGTTATACTGTACCTGCCGCTCCTGTATCCCCAGCCTTTCCTTCAGTTCCTCCACCACCGCCTGAACCTCTTTCTTCCCGGTCGTCTTAAAGTCCGTAGAATAGCGCAGATACCGCTCCGGCAGCAGACTTTCCGCCGTGCCCTCGCCCACGATGCCGCTCAAGCTACCCGATGCATACCCCAGATAATCATTTTCCAGAATACCCGTCAGCACAAAATCCGCCGTATATTCATACTTGGGCTGATCGTCGATCAAAAGACCTACTTCCAAAGGCAGCCTGATTTTTTCTCCGATCTTTTCTTCCAGTCCCAGATATTTCAGTGTTTCCTCCGACAGCGCGATCTCGCCCGCCGCTTCCGGAAGCCGGCCTTCTTTGACAGCTCTCGTACTCTGATAGGCCGACAGTGCGTCCCCGTAATATTCCCGCAGGAAAAGGGTCAATGAACTGTTCTCCAGTTCCAGATCCCCTACGTTAATCCAGGTACCCACATCTTTTAACCGCGCATCCTCATGCAGTACCTTGCTCTGCTCCCACGTCAACTGGTGAAATGTGGCGTAGCGGTCACCGTTCAATCCCGCCGCCTGCTCCCTGCGCATGGACTGCAGGATTCCCACGGACTGCCCCATCACCGTCGTCGCCACCGTAGACAGGATGACTGCCAGCAGGATCAGCACAGATGTCACCTTCTGCGCCTTTAACTCTTTCCATGCAAGACTTAAATATGATTTCATACCCTGTGTTCCTTTCCTTTTTCTCTTTCTTTTTCCACTTACCGCAATTTACAACGGCCGGACGCTGTCCTTCTCCATGACTACCCCGTCCATGATCACGAACTGCCGCCTTGCCCGCTCCGCGATCCGGTTGTCATGGGTGATAATCACCAGCGTTTTTCCCATTTTCCGGCAGCTGTTCTCCAACAGTTCCATGACTTCCCCGCCGCTTTTGCTGTCCAGATTTCCCGTAGGCTCATCTGCAAATATAATATCCGGCTTCGTAATCAAAGCTCTGGCAATCGCCACCCTCTGCTGCTGCCCGCCGGAAAGCTCGTGTGGCAGGTGCGTCAGCCGCCCGCTGATTCCCAGAAGCTTCGCCAGTTCCTCCAGATACTGCCGGTCCGGCTGCCTGCCGTCTAACAGCATGGGCATCATGATATTTTCCTGCGCGGTCAGTACCGGAAGCAGATTAAACTGCTGGAAAATAAACCCGATCCGCTGTCTCCGGAAGGCCGACAGCGCCTTGTCGCTCATTGCGTAGATATCCTTTCCGTCATAAGTCAGACTTCCCGATGTAGGATGATCCAGCCCTGACAGCAAATGCAGCAGCGTACTCTTACCGCTGCCCGACGGGCCCATAATAGAAATGAAATCTCCCTCCCGAATCTCCAGATCTGCCTTGTCTAAGGCAATGACCTTATTCTCACCGCTGCCATAGATTTTCGATAATTCTTTTGCCCTGATATTCATAAAAATCCTCCATTCCTGCTAGGTAATCTTATTTCCTAAGCCTGAGAAAAGTCTACCGGATAAATCTCAAAGAATTCTCAAGGACATTTAAATTTTTCACAACGCAAATCAGAAATCCCCGTATTTCCAGTTAGCTGCATTATAGATACAAAATATCTAAAATTGCTCCGGTCTTATAATTAACGATATTTCGTTTGTAAATTTTGTATAAATATTAAAAAAACAAATGACAAACCGTACTGTCCGTGTTATACTTTCGCTAAAGCATATATTTCTTATCACAGCATCATTTTCTGTCCGCCGGACAGGAATCTCACCCGTACGGGTATCTTGACGAAATCATGCTTTTATTCCAGATCAAATGAATAAAGCAGAGGGTTTCGTTGAGAGAAGTGCCTTCTGCAGAAGGAGGCATTTACCAATGGGTAAGAACGACATAACTCTCAAGGACTACCTGTCTGAACCGGGGCGGTACGCTGATCTCCTGAACGGCAGTATCTTTCAGGGCAGGCAGATTATTGACGCAGATGAACTTTCGGATGCCGGCACAGTGCAGTCCAAATCAGATGAACAGTCCATTGTGGAACGCATCAGTGACATCACCATGAAGCAGACAAAGGATGGAAGCCTTTTCGCCGTCTGGACTGTGGCCAACAGCATATTGATTACAGCATGCCTGCCCGCGTGATGTTGCAGGACTCCCTCTCTTATGACAGACAATTGAAAGAAATCAGGCGTAACAACCGGGTATCTGCGGTTCAGACTGATCCCGGAGAATTTCTCTCCGGAATCCGGAGCAGTGACCGTCTGCATCCGGTCATCACACTTGTCGTATATTGGGGCGAAGAACCATGGAACGGTGCCAGAAGCCTGCATGACATTCTTGACTTCGGAACAGATCCTGTTCTGGCACATGAACTGAAACAACTCGTGCCGGAATATCCACTGCAGTTTCTGAATTTATCAGAAGAACATGATTACAGTGTATACCGTTCGGAGCTGAGGACACTTTTTGAACTGTATAACAGGCGGAAAGACTGGGGAAATTTCATTCGATATGCGAGGGAACACGAAGAATGCCGGCATTTGGATCCGGAAACATACTGGACCCTTGGCATCCTGTTAAATACCGGAAAACTGAAAGAAATGCTGCCGCAGGCAGAAAGAAAGGAGCACGATATGGCAAATAATGTAATTGATGAAATATGGGAACATGCTATGGAAGAAGGTATAGAAAAAGGAAAACTAAAAACCTTATATGACCTCGTTCAAAACGGCCTGCTCTCCATCAAAGACGCCGCCGCACAAGCCGCCATGACAGAAAGTACTTTCATGGCGGAAATGCAAAAGGCCGGATATTAAGCTGAAATCCGGTATCTATATCTGAAAAACCGCTATGGATCTGGCACCGCCGCTTTTTACATTTTCCAGAAAAAGCGCCCCGCCATGCTTTTGGCACAACATCCGGCTGGTATACAATCCCATGCCAAAATGCGCCGCGTCCTCTTCCATTCTCCCGAAGGGTTTCGGCCCCTCCTGCACCAGTTCCGGCGGATATCCCTGACCGTCGTCTTTGACCGTCATAATGAGAAACAGACCGTTTTTCCTACCTTCCTCCAAACTGTTATCTCCCCGGTCTCGTCTCATACCGGTCAGCGACTGCTGCCGCAGAACGCTACAGTGCTCGCTGCTTATAGAAAAAAGTCGTTCCCCCTCACACACTGCCAGTTCCACACAAATCCTGCTCTTCGCATACCGCGCCGCATTTCCGATCAGATTCTCCGCCACCGTCAGGAACAGTCCGTGATCCACCAGTACACTTTCCACTGTACACCCTGTACCGTCACCCGGGCTCTTCCCATCTATGATCCGGGCTTTCCTGTCCGATAATGTACGCACATCGCTTCCGGAAACCTCCGGCATCCTCTGCGCCGCACGATTCACGGCCACCTCCGCATTCACGCCTGGCGCAAGCAGCCGCACCGTCTCTTCCACCTCATCCCGTAACAGCGACAGCTTCACTTCCGTCCTTTTCACCGGCAGCTGTTCCAGACGCTGTACACTGCTCATTGCTTCCACATACTGCTCCAGCCGCAGCACATAAGTCTCCATCCGCTCCAATACATGCTCATCTGCCGCCCCTTGGCGTAGCAGTTTCACGGTTCCTTTCAACACCGTCAAGGGATTACGCAGGTCATGGGAAAAAGCCGCATTCAGCCGCTTACGCTCCTCCGCCTGCCGCCACAATTCCTGATTCGTCTGCAGCAGTTCCCCCCGCATCGTCTCAAACGCCGCACAGACCTGTCCCAGTTCGTCCCCCGACACTTCCGGAATCGTAAAGTCAAGATCGTGCTCCCTGATCCGCGTCGTGCCCGCCTGCAGAACGGTAATCGGTTTTTTCAGTTTCCAGCGGTAAAATATCATACCGGCAAAACTCAGACATACCACCGGAATCATAACACATAAGAAAAACCTGACTCCTTCCACCGCCTGCACAATAAACCTCTGCTCCTCCGTCAGATTCGGCAGTTTCTTTACCACGCCGTCACTGGTGATAACCACACCACCGTTGGGGTACTGCGCGCTGATCCTGCCGCAAACGTAAAACACACCGCCGATCAGAAGCAGTGCAGCCGCCGCCCCCACTGCCGACAGCAGCACGAAAGATTTCTTTAATCCCATATTTTTCAGCCATTCCATTTATACCCGCACCCCCAGACCGTATCGATGTAACTGTGTATTGTATGTCCTGCCAGCTTGGCGCGGATCTTGCGGACATGTTCCATGACCGTATCACTGTTTCCGTCACCGTCAATCCCCCAGACCCGCTCATAGATCCGCTCTCTGTCAAATACCTGTCCCGCATTTAAGGAAAGCAGTTCCACGATATCAAACTCTTTTCTGGATAAAGAGACTTGCTCCCCGCCGACCATCACCGTCCGCCCCGAATAATCAATTGCCAATTCCCCGAAGAAACGGACGCTGCCGCTCTCCTGCCGTCTTCTCTCCCGCCGCAGATGTGCCGCCACCCTGGCCGCCAGTTCATCCAGGTCAAACGGCTTCACAATATAATCGTCCGCACCGGCCTGAAAACCGATAATCTTGTCAGAAGATTCCACCCTCGCCGTCAGAAAAAGAATCGGGCAGCTGACATATTCCCTGATGTTCTGACAGACCGTAAGCCCGTCCATCCCCGGCATGTTAATGTCCAACAGGATCAGATCCGGCTTTTGCGCCGCCCTGACCATTGCCTCTCTGCCGTTATACGCTGTCAGTACATCATACTGCCGTTCGAAATAACTTTTCATCATATCAACAATGCCCTGTTCGTCATCCACAATCAATAATTTCTGCCGCATACATACCTCTTTCTTCTATCACGCATTCTAAGCGCCACCGGCGCTGCAATCACCATACTCCCAAGTATATTCTGTCACATAAATCTCAAGAAATTCTCAAGTTTCATCCACCGGCTGTCCTGATTTTCTTATTCCGACACCACTCACACCATGAACCCGCCCGCTTATGACACCGGATCAAATTTACGGCCGCTTAAACCGATATATAAGGAAAAGCTGTCTCTACGGATAAGATTCTCACACCAGCGCCCATCCGCCGGGCCACATTAAACTTTGCCAAGAAAGCAGGTAACCCCTATGCTCATGATCGCAGTCTGTGACGACGAAATACGGGAATGCGTCCACCTCAGCAGACAGATCCGGACTTTACTGGAACAATTAAACACCCCGCACATCATAAAACAATATAACAGCGGCAGGCAGTTGTTACAAGCCCCGGAAACGTTCGACATTATTTTCCTCGATATTATGATGAGCGAAATGGACGGTATGCAGACCGCTGAACTGTTTCGTCAGAACTTTTCCGACAAGATTCTGATCTTTGTATCGTCAAGCAGGCAGTATGTTTTTGACGCCTTTGCCGTGGAGGCATTCGATTATCTGGTTAAACCCGTAGATGACCGGAAACTTCGCAACACACTCCAAAGATGCAGCGCTAGACTGAGCCGGGCGTCAGAAGACTATATGATCATATCCAGGGACCGCCAAACCCGCAAACTTTATCTCGATGACATCAGATACTTTGAAATCCGCGGCAGATTGATAGAGGCACACGGCCAAAATACCGTTTTCTCATGGTACGGCCAAATCGGCGCTCTGGAAACAGCGCTTTCCGGCAAAGATTTCTTTCGCTGCCACAAAAGCTATCTGATCCATTTAAAATATGTGGACATCTATAACAAAACAGAAATTACCCTTGATAACGGTGAGAAAATTCTGATTGCCAAACGCAGATATGAATCATTCTGCACAGCGGTCCTCGAATACATGCGCAGAAACGGAGGCATTTCAACGCTATGAAAACGGAAATATTATTGTATCTTGAAGTCAGCTTTACCCTGCTTTGCAGTATCTGTTACACATGGGCAATGCATCACTTCTGTACCAGACATTTTATCTGTATCCGCAGCCGCAGAAACCTTTTTCTTCTGCTGCTGGCAGCGGCGCCCCCTGTTGTAACCTGGCTCAGGCTTTACTGCCTCCTCCACGGTCCGGGTGTTTCCGGCACTTTACTTTCTCTAGAGGACTGGTTTCTTCTGCGTATTACAATGATGTCACCCTTCCACAGCCTGCTGCCCCTGCTCTCGCAATGCCTGTTTATCTTCTGGGTTCTGCAATTATATGACGGACATAATCCCCAGAAAATGTTAGCGGTTTCCATTCTTCTCACCGCTGTTTCCCTGTTGTCACATTTTACGGAATCCTTTCTGAGCTGTCTGATTTCGGTGATTCTGCACACAGCACAGATAGAATATACTCTTCTGCTCTCTTACATTCTGGAATATCCAATCGTCATCATCGACACCATCTGTACCATCAGCGTTATAGTTCTTCTAAGGAAACGCATGACAACTTTATTCGCTGATCATCTGCCCCGCTGGTATCTCACGGTATCCATACCGTTGTTCGGCATTGTCATTCTATGGGATTTTATTGATCTGTGCGCAAGCCGCGGTATCCTGCTGCGCGGCAGTGATTCTCTCACTCCATATTATAACGAGCTTTTCAGTTATGCAGGAATCTGCACCCTGTCGGCCCTCTGCATATGCGGAGTATGTTTCTACCTGTTTGGCATGAACCGGATCGACATCGAACAAAAGCAAAAAGACCGGTACCGCTCGCAGGTCCTTTTTTATCAAATGCTGGAAACACAGTACAGCAGCCTGGAACGCCTCCGGCATGACATGAAAAATCATATCATCGGATTACAACGGCTTATAGATCATCAGGCATGGGATAAAATGACTGATTACCTGCGTCAGATGTCAGAAGCCGGCGCGCTGCAATATGCTGATGATGTGACCGGTAAGAGCATTGTAGATGCTCTGCTCTATTACAAAAAGGCGAACCTCTCAGACTCCGGCAGCGTCCGCTGGGAATGCGACGTACACATTCCACATGACTGTCCGGCGGATGACTTCGATCTCTGCGTGATCTTCGGCAATCTGCTGGATAACGCGCTGGAAGCCTGTCAAAAGCTGCCCGCTGATTCGAACCCTTTTATTACAGTTCATGCACATATGGTTAAAAAATGCCTCCTGATCGAAATAGCCAACAGTATGCCGCAGTCTGGAAACAGAAAAGACGGAATAGGACTGCGCAATGTCAGAGAAGCCGCAGAGAAATACAACGGTACGCTCCAGATAGACGCCCGGGATGATATTTTTCGCGTTACAGTTCTGCTCGCTCCGACTCCGTGCATGGGGTGATCCGTTCCTTCCGGTCATACGGCATAAATGCAGAAGGCTGGATATTGATCCACCGCCGGCGCTATGCCGTATATGACCTCAAAATGTCTATATGATACATCCAGCTTATATCCTTCTTCGACTTAGTCGAGAAAATAAGTGCAGAAAACAGTCACTGCACTTACGCAATGCCCGTGTATTCTCTGCAGACATTTACACATCGTTCATGCCATCTTGTGTAAGGGGACTGTGTGAACGGTGTGTCACAAACTAAGAAGAGGAGGTACTACTATTACTATGCATACCAAGACAATGGAAGGTCTCATCGGCGCACGCACCAATATGGATATGACAAATGTTCCGATGAGAGTGTTTAAGGAAGCCCGCCGCAAAGGCGATACCGCCACCATGGAACGGGCTATGGGCTATGTCAATGATTTCGAGAACCGCGCTGATCAGTATAAGGATACGGCTGAGGAAGGCATGAAGGAAGAAGCGGAGGAAGCAAAAGAGAAAGCAAAGCAGGAACTTGAAGAAAAAATTGAAAAAAGCCGCGAAGAACGTAAAGAACTGGAGGCCCAGAGAGAACAGGCGCGAATCGAATCGCAGAAGAAGCCGGTGGATAACGCAGTCCCGAGCGGAACGTACAGTGTTGACACGGCAGTTAATGCCTCCGCCGCCGAAAATATGCCCGGCGAAACCGCTCCGGTACTTCCGAAAGCGGATACAGTAGAAATCAGTTCAGAGGGACACTTGCTGTCTGAGCAGTCTACCGGCGACAAAACAGTCACCCTGCCTGACAGTCCGGTTTTCTATTCCTCCTCCGGTGCCGCCAACACAGCCGGTGCCGCGCAAGGCAAAGGGGGCAAGTTAAATGTCTCCGTATAAAGAAACGAGCAAAACTCGTTTACGAGATTCGCTTCGCAAACTCGATTAAGCGGGGTAATTTCACATACCGTAAAAAAACGAGCAAAGCTCGTTTACGAGATTCGCTTCGCAAACTCGATTAAGCGGGGTAATTTCACATACCATAAAGAAACGAGCAAAGCTCGTTTACGAGATTCGCTTCGCGAACTCGATTAAGCGGGGTAATTTCACATACCATAAAGAAAACTCCGAAAAAGCTTCGGAGTTTTCTTTATAAGGTGACTGCCGGATTTGAACCGGCGATAACGGTGTTGCAGACCGGGGCCTTACCACTTGGCTAAGTCACCATATATATGAAATTGTAGATCTCAATGACTCCAACGGGAATCGAACCCGTGTTACCGCCGTGAAAGGGCGATGTCTTAACCGCTTGACCATGGAGCCTTGTCATTTCTTTCCGGCGCTTCTGCTATATCATATGCAGCACCCGCGTAAGTGATAACCTAACGGAGATTATCTTACCATACCCAGGTGCATTTGGCAAGGAAAATTTATTTTTTCATGCGCTTTTCATGCGTTTTTGCACTATGCTTTTCCGTTTAGACCGATGCCATGCAATTTTACAGCATGAAAACAGGATAAATGCCTGATTTTATTTGCTCAAAGCCTCTTCCTGCAGTTTGTCAAACTTAGCCATACATTCATCCACTGTAGCGCCGCCCAGCAAATCCCGCACGATCAGACATGTGTTTCCCCACTGTTCCACATTCATGCCGGCATTCGAGCCAAGAACATAAACATTCTCCTGTATCCTGTCATTAAGCGGCTTAAGTGCCGGTATGCATTCCACTTCGACGTTCTTAGAAGGTGAGATTACCCTGTTAGTCTCTGCATAAGTCAGAAGCGCTTCATCAGAAAGCATCACATCCAGAACATCCATTGCATCTTCCTCGTGTTCCGCATTGATACCTACGCCAAATCCTGTCATCGTCATAATCGGCATCTGCCCGCGTTTTGTAGGAAATCCAATGACCTGCATCTCAAAATCCGGATTGCCATAAGCAGTATCCGTATTTGCCGCTCCCCAGTATGCAATGACAATAGGGGTCTTCTGCGCCAGGAAATCTGCTCCCTCTCCCTCGATCGCCTCACTCACAAGGGCTTTCTCGGCATCCACATAACCTTTATCGATCAGTTCTTTTAAAAACGCAAATCCCGGGCGCATATAATCGCTGTATTTGCTCTCACCACTGTTTAATGCGGCTATTTCCGCCTCTGTATTTCCACCGTTGTATAAATCCGCATAAGCCTGTGTCAGAACAAAAGTCTCCAGCCACCACCTGTTGGCACCCACAGGTGTCTCTATTCCGTTCTCCTGAAATACTCTGCAGCACTCTAGAAAATCTTCCGGTGTCTCCGGCAGTGCAAGATGATATTGATCAAACATGTCTTTATTGATAAACAATCCGTACGCTACAACCTCCTGCGGAATCGCAACCAGCTTTCCGTCAATGACGTTCGCCGCCTTTACTACATCCCTCAGATTCTTGGCGCTGTCCAGTTCCGACAAATCCTTTAGCTTTCCTTCCTCCCCAAGCACGCGAAGAGTGTCCGGATTCAACAGATATATATCATCCATGTCATTCCGCGCCCGGTCAAGCGTCACATCATCGTAAGTCTTATCCTGATGGTCTTCTGCCGTATACGTCACATACCAGACCCTCACGCCGAGTTTCTCTTCTGCCAGCATGATCGTCTTATCTGCCGCACTTCTCGCAACATTTTCAACATTTGCCTCCGTCTTCTCCATCGGACTGAACAAATTTACAATTCTATCATTGCTTTCCTCTGTTGTAATCAAGTTTACACTTGATCCATCCTTTCCCCCGCATGCAGCTATTGCCGTGATCGCCACCCCGGTCAGACACGCGACGGCCATCCTTATAACGCCTCTTTTTCTATCAATTACCATAGCGCCTCCATGTTCAAGAGAATAAAGTTCCAAAATTTTCTATATTCATGCATTATACTTAACTTTCCCGTTTTGCAGTACACTGTTTAATTACCTGCTTTAATACATCCACATTGACCGGCTTTGCCAAATGCACATTCATGCCTGCTTTCAACGCTTCCTTCTCATCTTCTGCAAATGCATTGGCAGTCATGGCTATGATCGGTATTTCCTGTGCATCCTTGCGTTGTAATGCTCTGATCGCTCTCGTAGCGTCATACCCGTTCATAACAGGCATCTGCACGTCCATCAGAATCGCATCAAATTCATTTTCTGCCGAGTCCATAAACCGCTCTACCGCCATTTTACCGTTTTCAACAATTTCACAGCCCGCATTCTCGATTGTCAGGATCTCCCGAAGAATCTCTGCATTGATTTCGTTGTCTTCTGCCGCAAGGAAATTCATCCCTTCCAGATTGCAGTCTTTTACTGTTTCTGTTTTATCGCTCTCTTCTCCCTCTGCCTGCATCTCTGCTATCTTCTCCTTGAAGGCAGATATGAAAAACGGCTTGGCAAGCATTCCCGTATGATCTGTCTGAACAATCTCCAGCGCCTCGTCCGTGTCATAATCTGCACGAAGCAGAATCAGCATAGTGTCCGGAAGGATGTCCCTGATATTTTGTACCGTCTGTGCAGCCATGGAACCCGTTAAATACATATCAAGCAACACCGCCTGATAACTCTGTTCAGAGACATTCCGTATGCAAGACATTACTTCTTCCATCGTATGTGCCCGATCCACATCGATTCCCATCTCATTCAACTGGGACTGTATATTATTACCCGTTTCAACGTCCCTGTCGGCCACCAGAATCCGGGAGATACCCTTTTCTTTCCAGAACTGCTTATTCGCCTGTCCTTCCGGTATGCGAAACTCTATTTCAACTCTGAAAAGGCTGCCCTTGTCTACCTCGCTGCATACATCTATCGTTCCACCCATTAATTCTACAATATTCTTGGTGATCGCCATTCCGAGACCCGTACCCTGAACTTTATTTGTTGTACTGTTCTCAGCCCTTGTAAATGCGTCAAATATTGTCTTCAGGTACTCCTGCGTCATGCCGTATCCGTTATCTTCCACTTCAATCCGGATATGTTCATATTGGCTGGAACGCTGTTTCAGCCCGATAATACGAAACCAGATACTGCCGCCTTTCGGCGTGTATTTCACCGCATTAGAAAGAAGGTTGATCAAAATCTGATTAACCCTTGTCTCATCGCCCAACAGATACTCGTGCTTAATGCCTGTTACCTCTACAAAGAATTTCTGATCCCTTGCCTGTGCCATCGGACGAATAATCGCGTCTACGGAAGATACCAGATCATGCAATGTAAACTCCTCAATCGACAGTACTACCTTACCGCTCTCAATTTTAGATACATCCAATATATCATTGATCAGACTGAGCAGATGCTGCCCTGATGCCATAATCTTCTTTGTATATTCTTTTACCTTCTCCGGGTTCCCCGCATCCTTAGCAAGCAGTGTCGTAAAACCCAGCACGGCATTCATCGGCGTTCTGATATCATGTGACATATTCGACAAAAAAGTGGTCTTGGAATTGCTCGCAATCTGTGCTGCCTGCAGTGCCTCCGCCAACTGCTGATTATAGATTTCTCTCTCTTTCTCACGTTCTTCTCTTATCCTGTTTTGCTGTCTCTGGTTAAAATAATACAAAGCACAGCACAGGAAAAACGCTATCAACATCACCACAACAACAAGCAGAATATTCTGGTTTACAGTCCTTCCCTCCTGCTGGATCGCCTCAATCGGGACATAGCCAATCAGATAGATCGTCCCACCGTTTACCGCCCACATATAACTCAGCGCGTTTTTACCTCTAATATCATGGTAAAACATGATATTACGCCCCTGCTGCAGGCACTGCGTCACCTCTTCCCGGATCTCCTCCTCAGTAATTTCATTTGCCCTGTAGAAATCTGACAGGTTCAAATGACCTGCGCTGCGCTCACCCATTCCTTTCGGCTTCAAAATAAACCGTTCTGTCTTGGCATCCATAATATAGAGCAGCGCTCTTTTGTTATAGAATCCTTCCGGAAGAGACCTGTCAAACGAGTCATAGATATATTCCACATACAATGACGCAATTTCCTGACCGTCTTTCATAATAGGGCATTTCATGGTATATGCCCATGTTCCCATATGGTTCAAATACGATTTGGAAATATATACTCCATTAACCATTCCGTCCGCAGTAAACTCAAGTTCCTCCTCCGTAAATACCTCTCCTGTATTGGAAATGCCTTCTGTCTCTCCCGCAAGAATCAGGGAAATTTTAACCATTATCTCGCTTTCACGATAATAAGTAATATGCTCCTCCGGATCTTCCACTTCCGCAAGTTCCTGCGCCATAAGTTTCTGATACTCTGCCTCGTTATTCAGAATCGCCTCTATGGTACTTTTGATCAAATCCAGACTCTCGCTTAAATTTTGAATGGCTGCCGCGGACATCTCCTTAGAAATCTTATAAGATACAGAAAACACAACTCCCGCCAGAAAGCAAAAAACCAAAATAATGGAAAGAAACAAGGAGATTCCTTTATTCATCTTTTTCCCGTCCTGTTTTTTCCTCATTACAGTCTCCAAATTATTCTCATCACTAAGATTACCGAAGCAAACCTTATCCCGGTGCAAAATTATTATACACCCGCCTGTTTTTATGTCAATATTATATGCGGGTAAATCAGTAATGGAATCCGCAGGAACAATCCGGGCTTACTATTTTCTGCACTTCTCGGCAGCCTTTAGCAGCCTGGTTACCGTCCGCTCCATCTCGTAACGGCCGATCCGCCCCTCCTCATATGCTTTCCAGATCTGTCCGATGACCGGCGGTCCTCCCGGCATTACAATATCATTGCCGGCGGCAATGGCATCACCGCCATCCACAACCATATCCATATCGCCCCAGTCCGTCACAACAACCCCTTCAAATCCCCATTCTTCTCTCAGAATATGGGTACATAGATCTTTGTTTCCTCCGGCAAATGTTCCGTTAATCTTGTTAAATGATGTCATCAGAAAAGATATCCCCGCCTCCCTGACCAGCATTTCAAAAGGTTTCAGATAAATTTCCCTTGCCGCGCGCTCTGTAAGCAGCGAGTCTACCGCATCATAATTCTTCTTAGCGCTTCCTCGCCGATATGTCTCCTGCTCATTGACTGCAAAATGCTTCGGACATACGCAGACCCTGTGATTTTCCTGTACGCCTTTCGTAATCTGGCATGCGCACACTCCGGTCAGATACGGGTCTTCAGAAAAATACTCAAAGTTTCGCCCGCATAACGGATGCCGTTGCAAATTCACCGCCGGTGCCAGCCACACATCCACCTGCTGTTCTTCACAAGCTTTTCCCGCCGCGTCTCCGAATCTACGCCAGAGTTCCTTGTTAAATGCACAGGAAATCAGCATCTGCACAGGCCATGCGCCCGTACCGATCCCTGCCGGTCCGTCTTTGTAGAAAACAGAATTGATTCCCTTTGCCTCTATTGCGGGTGATACATATCCGTTCGTTCCGACCGGATGGCTGTTCGTTGTCAATGGCTTTCCATGCTCATCAAAAATAGTTTTCGGCTCATCCTTGTCACATAGATCCGGAAAAGGCAGCCCGGAACCATATCCGACGCAAAGCGCTGCCAGTTCTCTGTCAGATAGTTCCTCGACTCTTGCATCGATCATATCTTCCTGATCATCGCAGGTAAGCTTTTCTATAAAAGAATTTTCCGCTCCTTTTCCGCCATCTTTTCCGTTTTGTCGTTTTCTCTCTGCTTTCGTCGTGTACTTTGACAGGAAATGCAGCTTATCCACATTGCACTCTTTTACCTCAAGTCTGTTGACACACCGCTCCGTCAGAATGTCTTCCTCTATACAGATCTCCCCTACAGACCGTGTATCTCTTGATGAATTGCCTGCCAGAAACCGATAAGTTCCTTTTTCAACAATATACGCCGCATTTGCCTCCACATAACACGCCAGTTCCCTGACCGGTATCTCAATATGTATTTCCTCACGTTCTCCAGGTTTTAACAGCTTTGTTTTCTCAAACCCCTTCAATTCCTGTACCGGTCTTTCGCTTGCCGTATTCAGGCAGGACAGGTATACCTGCACTGTCTCTTTACCCGCACAGGTTCCCGTATTGGTAACTTCCATAGTCAGTTCTATTCTGTCATGCCCCTGTAGAAACTGAATCGGACACATATCAAACACGGAGTAAGAAAGTCCGTATCCGAACGGGAACAGCACCTCCTTATTGAAGCTGTCAAAATAACGGTATCCGACATAAATATCTTCATGATAAAATGTCACAGGACTTTTGTCATAACCGGTGCTTCCATTCTCTTTAGCATTCAACCCATAACTTTCATAGGTCAGAGTATGTTCCGGGTTCTCTTTATCCCATGTAAAATATCCGGCTGCGGGATAATCCTCATACTTTGCGGCAATGGATACCGAAAGCTTTCCAGACGGGTTTACCTTCCCCACAAGGATATCTGCCATTGCCCCGCAGCCTTCTTCACCGGGAATCCCCATAAAAAGCAAACCCTGTACCGCCGGATATTTTTCCAGCCAGCCAAGATCGATCAAACCGTTAATATTTAAGATCACAATTATTTTCTCAAACACATCACATATTCTGCCAAGTAGTTTCTCCTCCGACAAGGTCAGATAATAATCCGCCTCCAAATGCCGGTCACATTCCTCTCCCCCTGAATTCCTTCCTAACACAAAAATTGCTGTATCGGTCTGTCTCCCCGCCAGCTTCACCAGTTCATCAGGCACATCATACTCTTCACACGGAGCCTGATATCTGCCGAATATCTCATACATAAAACCGCTGGTTAATTGGCCGGCATTGTTAATATCAGTTCCGTCTATCGCAGACTTCTCCTGTGCTTTTTCCTGTTGCTCCTGATAGAATTTTTTCAGTTCCGAAACGGCGCAGATTCCCTTTCTCTCACATTCCATCAAGAGGTTTTTGTTCTCCATTACCTTAGCGGCACCGGAGCCGTTTCCTGAGAAAAAAGTCTCCACCTGCGCCCTTCCAAAAAAGGCAGCTTTTTGCTTCTCCTTAAGTGGCAGCACACCATCTTTGTTTTTTAACAGTACAATGGATTCTTCCACCAACTCCCCGAAAATATTCTGCTCTTCCATAGCTTTCCCTCCGCTGTTCAGAAATTATATAAATTTCAGTCGCCCCCACCCGTAAAACGGGTGGCTAGGGACGCGGGCTCTAAGCCCGCCC
>CAJTPS010000021.1 GCA_910578555.1 uncultured Lachnospiraceae bacterium | reverse complement strand
GGGCGGGCTTAGAGCCCGCGTCCCTAGCCACCCGTTTTACGGGTGGGGGCGACTGTAAATGTTCATGTTAAAACGGACATATTGATAATCCGACAGGAAGATAGTATTTTGCAGCATAGGGTACTATTTGTCGTTCATTAGGACGATAAAATCGTCAGGGGAAATTGCTTTCACCATTCCCTGTTGATAGTCTTTTACATTTCTGGTAATAATGTAATCCATATCTGCTTTTACAGATACCCTTTCAACCACAGCATCTTCATAATCGCTAATAGACGATGCAAGAGCATCTATACATTCAGCACCTGATACCGTGAGTATTCCAATGAGGGAATACAATTTCTCCATTACCTGTTTGGCCTGGTCTGCACTATGAAGGTGTTTTCTCACCAGATAGTAAATATCTGTTGCGGAACTCGCGGTAATATACATGTCCATCGTATGATTCGCAGCCATAATAAAGACCGCTTCGGCACTTTCGTTCCAAGGTTCTCTGGAGGTCAGTGCGTCAATGATCACATTAGTATCAATCAGTACTTTCAATTATTTTGCACCAAGCCTTTCTCTTTTTGAGTCCTCTATATCTGCATCTTTGGGGAGGATGCCAAATAAGGATTTTGCAGTTTCCACTCTGTCCTGATAGGGATTGGTCAGTTTTGCTATTACTTTTCCGTTTTTCGTGATAAAGACATCTTCCGTAGCGGATATAATCAGATACTTTCCAAGATTATTTTTAAGCTCTGTTGCGCTGATCGACATACAATCACTCCTTCCCTTGTACTATTATTATATCCGAATCGAACGATTTAAGCAACTATTTTAGCTAAAATGATATCTTTTATATAAATAGGATTTTTTAATTCCAGCCATTGATTAGGATATTGTAAAGCCATTTCTTCACAAGTTAATCTCATAAAATCACCTTTATATAGTTAAAAAGCCCGTCGGATGAGGGGCAGTAGATTGTAGTTATTTCCAGAACTTATTCATATATTCCTGAGCGGTATTTTTAGATAAGGAAAACTTTACCATTAACTGATTTTGAGTTTTGTTGTAAGGAATTTCCATTTCCTGCAAACTCTCAATCAATGCCTGTATACCTTTAATTTCTCATCGTATATTATGATATGTTTAGGCGTTTCGCAAACGCCTAATAAATTATGAAATAATGAGAGGATACATTTTTTGTCAGATTGCATGGTCAAAAACAATTACATGCGGGATTCTTATTTCAGGCATAATTGTGATATGTATGATGGCATATTTAAGCATTTTTACGGCAGTAAAATGTGACGATTGTGTTATACGTATTTTTTGTTTATTTATTCTGTTTTTTCATATTTGTTCAAGTGCAACTCTCTATATATTGCTATTCCGTAATCCGGTAGCTGGAGGCGTTGCGGCTTTTTTTAGATTTATAGTATTTGAAAGTATTTTGCAAATAATAGTATCTGCTTTACCTATAGATGGAATTGAAATGCTAATTACGAAATCAATGATTTTTAACCAATGGATTAAACTGATCAGCATAGAAGAAACATTAAATATGGAATATATACGATTAATTATTGTAGCAGCTCTAATTGAATATGTGGTATTACAAAGTATTTTAAGGCTGAGTTCTGAAGTAATAGACATCTAAATAATAACAACGAGTTGCTCATTTTGTTTACAGAATTAAAGAAGGCTGAAAACCTTGATAAAAATCAACGCTTTCAGCCCTTTAAGGATACTGCGGAAGATGGGACTTGAACCCACACGTCGTTTCCAACACTAGATCCTTAGTCTAGCCTGTCTGCCAATTCCAGCACTTCCGCATACGTTTACAACGCAAGTAATATCTTACTATCACAATCTCAAAAAGTCAAGAGATTTCCGTTCGATTTTTTTATATTTATTTCTTTTTGAGGGCGCTGATCATTTCTGTAAAAAAAAATATCAATTAATTCAGAAAGATTTACAAATGGGCTTGACATAAAGCATAAAAGACGATAGAATAACATTTGTTCGCAGGAATGGCGGAATTGGCAGACGCGCACGGTTCAGGTCCGTGTGGTAGCAATACCATGAGAGTTCAAGTCTCTTTTCCTGCACTGGATCAAAAATGAGGAAACCTTTCATTAATATCAGAGGTTCCTCATTTTTTGTTGTTTAAGTGCAATGCATGATTTTGTTTTCATCAAACAACCAAACAAAAAAAGGCAAATTATCACACGTTAGACTATTTCCAAGGGTCGGATACTCCTCTATAATGAAATTTAAGCAGATGAATGACGATACAGTTGACAATGCTTAGGAAGGGTTATGGAGGGGTATTATGCAATACGGACATTTTGACAATGAAAAAAGAGAGTATGTGATCGACAGGGCCGATCTGCCCTGCTCATGGACGAACTACCTTGGTGTGGAAGATATGGCGGCTGTGGTGAACCATACGGCAGGCGGATATCTGTTCTACAAGACGCCGGAATATCACCGGATCAGCCGCTTCAGGGGCAATGCGGTGCCTATGGACAGACCGGGCTTCTACGTATACTTAAGGGATCATGAAAGCGCGGATTACTGGTCCGTATCATGGCAGCCGGTCGGCAAGCCGCTTGATCAGGCGAAATACAGCTGTCGTCACGGCATGTCCTATACGGTGTACGAGTGCGAGTACGAGGGGATCAAGGCGTCGCAGACAATGGTGATTCCCCGGGGAGAGGCGGTACAGCTCTGGGACGTCAGGGTGAAGAATGTAAGTGACAAAGTACGGAAGTTGAGCGTGTTTTCCTATCTGGAATTTTCTTTCCATCATATCATGATTGATAACCAGAATTATCAGATGAGCCTGTACTGTGCGGGCGCTTCTTACGAGGACGGAATCATTGAGGAGGATCTGTTCTATGAGGAGGAGGGCTATCAGTACTTCACTGCAAGTTTCGAGCCGGACGGGTTCGACTGTATGCGGGATAAGTTCATCGGTACATATAACACGGAGACGAATCCGGAGGCGGTGGCGGCGGGCAGATGTTCTTCTTCTTATGAAAAAGGAGGAAACCACTGCGGCAGTCTGCAGAAGGACCTGGAACTGCAGCCGGGCGAAGAAGTACGTCTGATTTTTATGCTGGGCGAGGGCAGAAGAGAAGAGGGCAGACGCGTGCGCGAGAAATATGCAGACGAAGCGGCAGTGGATGCGGTTTATACGGATTTGCGGCAGTACTGGGAAGATAAATGCGGGAAACTGCAGATTCAGACACCGAACGAAGGCATGAATACGCTGATCAACACATGGACGTTATACCAGTCGGAGATCAATGTGATGTTCTCAAGGTTTGCCTCTTTCATAGAGGTTGGCGGACGAGTGGGACTCGGATACAGAGATACGGCGCAGGATGCCATGACGGTGCCGCACTCCAATCCGGAGAAATGCAGGGAGCGGATTGAACAGTTGATACGCGGACTGACAAGCGCAGGCTACGGGCTGCATCTTTTCCAGCCGGAATGGTTTGTGGAAAACAAGGGTGCGAAGCCGTTCAAGTCGCCTACCGTCATTCCGGAACCGGATAAGAACAGCATTATACATGGTTTGAAAGATGCCTGCTCCGACGATGCACTGTGGCTTGTAGCAGCGGTTACGGAGTATATCAAAGAGACGGGAGACCTGTCCTTCGCTTCTGTGGAACTTCCTTATGCGGATACGTTTATGAATGGCAGCGGGGAGAAGGAAACGGTTTATGAGCATTTAAAGAGAATCCTCGATTTCTCCACCGAACAGGTAGGACAGACAGGAATCTGTAAAGGACTTCGTGCAGACTGGAATGACTGTCTGAACTTAGGAGGCGGAGAGAGCGCTATGGTCAGCTTTCTGCATTACTGGGCGCTGCAGCATTTTATCGGGCTGGCAGGACGGCTGGATCGCGGGGAAGATGTAGAGAAGTACACGGCGGTGGCACAGAAGGTAAAGGACGTATGCAACACGCAGCTTTGGGACGGCGAGTGGTTCATACGAGGCATTACTGCGAGGGGCAGGAAGATCGGCACGCAGGAAGACGCAGAGGGCAGGGTACATCTGGAGTCCAACGCATGGGCGGTTCTGTCCGGCGCGGCGGACGACGGGAAGGCGGATCAGGCGCTTGCAGCGATCGACGAGTATCTGTACACGCCGTACGGAATCCTTTTAAATACGCCTTCCTATACCGTACCGGATGATGACATCGGATTTGTCACCAGAGTTTATCCGGGACTGAAGGAGAACGGTGCGATTTTCTCCCATCCCAATCCGTGGGCCTGGGCGGCAGCGTGTATGAGGGGACGCGGCGATCTGGCGATGAAGTTTTACGACGCACTCTGTCCGTACTGGCAGAATGACAAGATCGAAATCAGAGAGTCGGAGCCTTATTCCTATTGTCAGTTTGTGGCCGGGAAGGACCACAGCGCGTTCGGCCGGGCAAGGCACCCGTTTATGACCGGGTCAGGCGGCTGGTCGTACTTCTCAGCGACCAGATATATGCTGGGGATCTGGCCGGATTATGATGAACTGAAGGTCGATCCGTGTATTCCCGCGGACTGGAAGGAATACAGGGTAACACGTGTCTGGAGAGGGGCAGAATATAACATAAAGGTCAGCAATCCGGCGAATGTCATGAAGGGGATCAGGGAGATTCGCGTGGATGGCGTAAGTGTTGATATGATCACACCACAGGCAGCGGGAAGCAGCCACATTGTGGAGGTGGTGATGGGATAACAGGCGGCAGAGATAACGGGAATAAAATCTGGCGGATCAGACGCAGGAACGAGCGGCGGGAGAATACAAATAACATAACAAGGAGGAGACGCTATGATCAAGTTTGGAACAGGCGGCTGGCGTGCAGTCATCGGAGACGAATTTACGAAGGAAAATATTCAGATTTTATCCAGAGCAATCTGTGATAAGATGAAGGAAGAGAAGGTGGAACGGGAAGGAATTGTCTTGGGCTATGACAGACGTTTTCTGTCCAAAGAGGCAATGCAGTGGGCTGCGCAGGTTTTTGCCGCAGAGGGGATTAAAGCATATCTGATCAATAAATCGGCGCCCACACCGCTCGTTATGTTCTATGTGATGAAGCATAAATTTCATTATGGCATGATGATTACGGCGAGCCATAACCCGGCGATCTATAACGGCATTAAGGTGTTCACTTTCGGCGGCAGGGATGCGGACGAAGTGCAGACGGCGGATATGGAGCGCTATATCAACGAGGTGACGGACATTCCGGTAGATGAGATGGTGTATGCGGAGGGAATCGAGAAGGGACTGATTGAAGAGATTTACCCGCTTAACGAATATCTGGACAGCATTATCGACACGGTGGATATGGACAGGGTGAAGAAACGCGGACTGCGGGTTGCACTTGACCCGATGTACGGCGTCAGCGAGACTTCCCTGAAAACGATTCTTATGACCGCCAGATGTGAGGTGGAGACGATCCATGAGAGGCATGATACACTGTTCGGCGGTAAGCTGCCGGCACCTACTGCGGAGACGCTTCGCGCACTGCAGAATTATGTGATCGACAGAAGGTGTGATCTGGGTATTGCAACGGACGGTGACGCGGACCGGATCGGGGTGATTGATGATAAGGGTAATTTCCTGCACCCGAATGATATACTTGTGCTGCTGTATTATTATCTGGTAAAATATAAAGGATGGCACGGACCGGCAGTCAGAAATATCTGTACCACGCATCTGCTCGACAGGGTGGCGGAGACTTTTGGTGAGAAGTGTTATGAAGTTCCGGTAGGATTCAAACATATTTCAGCCAAGATGTTTGCAACGGATGCGATTATCGGCGGAGAGTCCTCCGGTGGCATGGCGGTGCGGGGTCATATCAAAGGTAAGGACGGAATCTATGCTTCTGCGCTTCTGGTGGAGATGATTGCCGTTACCGGCATGAAGCTGTCGGAGATCATGGAAACGATCCGGAAGGAATACGGCGGCATGGCGTTAGAAGAGAGAGACTACCGTTTCAGCCCTAAGAAAAAGGATGAGATTCGTAAACTGCTGCTCGAGGAGAAACAGCTTCCGGAGATTCCTTATGAGGTTGAGAACATATCTTATCTGGACGGTCTGAAGATCTATTTAAAGGACGGCGGATGGATATCCGTGCGGTTTTCCGGCACGGAGCCGCTTCTTCGAATTTTCTGCGAGATGAAAGACAAGAGTGCGGCCGCAACTTTTTGCGAAGTGTTTGAAAAATATCTGGAATTATAAATCTACGGATACTCCGCCGGGTTACTTCGGCGGAGTTCGTTTGCGGTCAGGAGTGAAAATGAAGTATACAGGCGATAAGATGTTTTATCGGAAAACTGCGAGAATAGCCGTACCGATCATTATCCAGAACGGTTTTACATTTCTGGTAAACTTTGTGGATAATATCATGGTGGGCAGCTTGGGACAGAAGCGATGTCCGGCGTTGCCATTGTCAATATGGTGCAGTGCTATTCTGTAAGAGGCATTCACGTTGTGGCGGGAATCAATATAGCGACTACGATCTATAATGTGTTTTGCCGATTGTACTGATATACGGGATCTGTCAGGCGGTCGACCTGTTGAAATGTATCTTTGGATTTATTCTGGTTAAAAAAGGAATCTGGCTGAACAATATTGTTGCAGTTAAGAGATGAAACATATGATATAATCAGTGCAAAGGTAAAACAAACGGTTGCGCATTCAAAGGAATTACAAATTATGAAGAAAATAATCGAGGCGATAAGACAAAGATTCAGCGGAAGGAAATCACTCCGGTGGAGTATGGTGAAAAGGCTCCTGTTCGGTTGGTTTTTTCCGCTTTTTATGCTTATCTTTATTATCGTTTTCTTTGTGTCGTCCAACAGTCATAGACAGATCAAACAGACGATCATGACGTCTCTGGAGAAGAGTACACAGATCATGCGGCTGCAGCTTAAGGATTGCGAGACGGCATCCAAGAATGCTTCCTATATTCCGACGATTGCCGAAGCTTATAAGGAATATCTTGAGGATAATGAGGAGGGGAAGGAGAATGCGTTTGGCAAGCGCGCGATCGGCTTCCTGGAACAGCAGTATGCATGGCACGATAACTGCAGGACGGCGGAACTGATTATGCTGGATTTCCCGGAGGAGAAGTACTATGTAATGAATAACAGTGTCGGCGGTACGTATCGTGACATTGAATTTTTCTATGATGTGGCACTGGATCGGGTTCTGGAAGCTGCGCGGGCACTTGATACAAGTACGACGCTGGTCGGGGTAGAGGGAAGAGTCTATATGGTGCGCAATCTGGTGACATCCAGGTTCAGGCCGTATGCCGTGTTGGTACTGGAACTGAATCAGCCGTCTCTGATGGAGATTTACGGCGGGATCTGGGGGTATGAAAATGCTGCGGTCTATTGGAACGGCAGGCTGTTAATGTCCGGAACGAAAGAGAATGAAGAGTATCTGCCGGCGGATGTAATCGAAGCGCTGCAGGGGCAGGAAGAACTGCATGTATCCGGCGGCAGGTGGAGACCGGCTCACGTGTACCGCAGGATGAAGCTGTATGGTGGAACGATCGTGGCTGCGGTGACGATAGACAAGCAGATTACGCATGCCGAGATCAATACGATGGAATATCTCTTTATTATATTAATTTTATTTATGATACCTCTTATCATACAGATGCTGCGTTTCTTCTATAAAAAGGTAACGCTTCCGC
The DNA here is from genome assembly GCA_910578555.1 of uncultured Lachnospiraceae bacterium. Taxonomy (GTDB): domain Bacteria; phylum Bacillota; class Clostridia; order Lachnospirales; family Lachnospiraceae; genus UBA3282. Next base: position 61,509 of record CAJTPS010000021.1, on the reverse strand, counting down.
TCAAGCAGCTGATTACTGCCGCGAATATGGTGCGGGAGGGTAATCTGGGGACACAGATTGAGAATGAAGAGGATAACGAAGAGTTCTGGCAGATGAAAGATTCCTTCAACCATATGTCCGCACAGCTTAAGAATCAGTTTGATAAGATTTATCTGGAAGAGATTGCTTTAAGAGATGCAAAGATTATGGCGCTGCAGTCCCAGATCAATCCCCACTTTCTGAATAATACGCTGGAGATCATCAACTGGGAGGCACGCTTAAACGGTAACTATAAGGTGAGTGGAATGATTGAAGCGCTTTCCACTATGCTGGGGGAGACGATGAACCGGAAGGAGGAACAGTTTCATTCCGTGGCGGAAGAGATGGCGTACGCGGATGCCTATCTCTATATTATATCGCAGCGTTTCGGCGCGAAGTTCCGATGCGCGAAGAAGATTGATGAGCGTTTGATGAACATACAGGTACCGCGTCTGATCATTCAGCCGATTGTGGAAAATGCGGTGGAGCATGGTATGGATATTACGAAGCAGGGCAGATTGGAGATCCGGCTTTTTGAACGGGAGGACGGCTATCTGTGCATAGAAGTGGAAGATAACGGACACTTGACCAAAACGGACCGGGATAAGATTGACAGGCTTCTGTCCCCGGAGGCAAAAGTAGACAAGGAAAAGCGAGTGAGCCTTGGTATTCGTAATGTTGACCAGAGACTCAAGATGATTTACGGGACTGATTGTGGATTATTTATAAACGGAAATGACGAAGAACATACCGTAAGCACAATTTTGCTCAAAATTGACGTTCCAACAGGACAATAAAAGGCAAAAAAGAACAATCTGAACAATTACTCTTTCGGGTTTTACGGAGTATGATAAAACCATAGATGAGGTAAACATCTTAACAACGAAAGGGAGGAAAGAATATGATGAAAAAACGATTAATGGCAACAGTGCTCGCAGGAGCGATGGTTTTATCTGTAACAGCATGCGGAGATAAGGGTGGCAATGAAGCAAGCACCCAGCCCGCGGCGGACAACACACAGAGCAGTGCTGCGGATACAGGCAGCGAGGCTGCGCCTGAGGCAGAGGCGCCGGCAGAGCCGACAGGTCCGGTAGAACTGGTGGTAACGACCACATTCGCAGGTGAGGACACCAACGCACAGAATTATAAAGACGCGGTGGCAGCATGGGAAGCAGAGACGGGCAATACAATCATAGATACGTCCGCGTCTTCCGATGAAACTTTCAAGACGAGAGTTACCACAGACTTTGAGACAGGCTCTGAGCCCGATGTATTGTTTTACTTTAGCGGTGTAGACTCCAACAGCTTTATCGAGGCAGGCAAGGTTGTATCGATTGATGAGATTCGTGCGGTATATCCGGAATATGCTTCCAACATGGATGATGGCAGGATTGCAGATTCTCTGGTTGACGGTAAGAAATATGCGGTTCCGGCTAATGGTTATTGGGAGGCAATGTTCTTCAACACAGAGATCCTTGAAGAGGCAGGCGTATCCAAACCGGGTCCGGATTACACGATGGATCAGTTTAAAGCAGACTGTGAGAAGATCAAGGCGGCAGGTTACACACCGATCGCTGCAGCGCTCGGCAATATCCCGCATTACTGGTGGGAGTTCATGATCTACAACAACCAGTCTCCGGCAACACATCTGGAGATTCCGGCAAGCATTGATGACGCAAACGGTCAGGCATGGGTTTCTGGCATGAATGATATCAAAGAACTTTATGAACTGGGTTATTTCCCTGAAAATACACTTTCTGCGACAGATGACGAGACAGTGGCAATGTTCACGGAAGGCAAGGCTGCATTCCTGATCGACGGTTCCTGGAAAGTCGGCGGTATTGTAGGCGCATGTCAGTCTGATCCGGAAGACCCTTCCACATTAGACGCGGACAAACTTGCAAAGTTTGATGTAACTTATGTACCCGGTAAGGGCGACAGAAAAGCAACTGATCTGATCGGCGGTATTTCTTCCGGTTACTTTATTACAAGAAAAGCATGGGATGATCCGGAGAAGCAGGCTGCAGCAGTAGATTTCGTAGAGCATATGACTTCTGATGAAGTGATGGTGAAGTTCGTAGAGCATACGGCTTCCGCATTGAAGAATGCACCGGCAGTTGACGAATCTCAGTTCAATGCATTACAGATCAAGGCAATGGAAATGATGGCAGGTGCAACGTCTCTGACAGGAGCGGTACAGGATTTGTTTGCAGGCGACTGCAGAATATCTACCTTCGACGGTATGCCTGAGATCGTAACAGGCAGAGTTACAGCGGAAGAGGCAGTAGCAGAAGGTCTTGACACGTATCATAATCAGTAATATAGACATTAGAAATTAAGAGGGGCAGGGGATTACCCTGCCTCTTTTGAAAAAAGAAACGCGCTGCGGATGGCAACAGGCGGCACGATATGAGCTGGAATGGCAGCTTGAAGATTGCGGAGGTGGCTTATGGGAGCAAATATATATCGAAACAAAAAACCGGCGCTGGTGTTTTTACTTCCGGCATTTCTGTTTATGATAGTGTTTCTTTATTATCCTTTTATCAAGAATATTCTGAATAGTTTTATGGAAATTAAGCGGTTAGGAGTTGCCGGAACGAAATTTAATTCACCCTGGTACAGCAATTATGTGGAGATGTTTCAGGACCCGAATGTGGGAACCTCCATTAAAAATACACTGTTGATGATGCTGGTCACACTGATCGGGCAGGTGGGCATCGCGATCGTGCTGGCGCTGATGGTGGACAATATCGGCAGAGGCAAAGGATTCTTCCGGACTGTATTTTTCTTCCCGATCGTGATATCGGCGACGGCGCTAGGTCTGATGTTTAACCTGATCTTCCTGTATGACAAGGGTATGGTGAACCAGATTCTGGAGACACTCGGCAAGCAGAATCTGACGGACTGGAAAGCGGAAGGAATCGCGCTCTTTACGATGATGCTTCCGGTTATGTGGCAGTATGTCGGGTTCTATTTCGTCATTCTCGTTACCGGGCTTAATAATATTTCCGACGAGTTGTACGAGGCAGCCAAGATCGACGGGGCAACGGCATTGCAGAGAGTGCGTTATATCTCGATTCCACTGCTGCACAACGTGATCTGTACCTGCAGCGTACTGGCGGTGACCGGAGCACTTAAGGTATTCGACTTGCCATGGGTTATGTTCCCGAAAGGAATGCCGCTGAAATCGACTTTCCTGACAGGTACTTATATGTACTATCACACGATGGAGACGAAGAACGTGGACTACGGCGCGGCGATCGCCGTACTGATCGTTGTACTGGGTATTGTGCTGGCCAAGGTGGTTAACTCGATTTTCCGTGAGAAAGACTATTAGGAGGAGGGATGAACTATGACGAAGAAGGTAAAGAGCTCTGTCGGTATAGTTGTAGTGTATGTGCTGCTGATCATCTGGGCTTTGACGACGATTTACCCGATTATCTGGGTAATACAGAATTCATTTAAGGCGAAAGACAAGATTCTGGGTAATTCTTTTGCCATGCCGGTGGGCGAGTTGTTTACCATGGCGAATTACCGGAAGGCATTTAAGACGGTGGATGTATTTGGTGCGTACAAGAGCAGCCTGTTTATTTCCACGATGGTAGCGCTTCTGGTGATCCTGTTAGCGGGCATGGGCGCCTATGCGCTTGCCAGATATAAATTCCGTGGTTCGGGGCTTGTGTATTCGCTTGTAGTCGGTGCCATGATGTTTCCGGCGTTTGCTACGGTGATTTCCGTCTTCCAGATGGAGTATGCATGGGGAATTGCGAACACAAGCAGCTGGTTCCTGAATATGCTGTCCGTTATCTTACCGCAGGTGGCAGGCAATATGGCGTTTGCGATGGTGGTGCTTACCGGCTATATCAAGGGACTGCCGATCGAACTGGAAGAGGCGGCCTATATGGAAGGCTGCAATACGTTCCAGATCTATTATAAGGTGATTATGCCGTTAACGAAGCCCTCTTTTGCGACAGTAGCGATCTTTTCTTTTCTGTGGAGCTACAATGATCTGTTTACACAGTCTTTCTTCTTAAGAAGACCGGATATGTACAGTATCACGATGATGTTAAACAGCATCAGCGCCAAAGAAGGAACCGATTACGGCATGATGGCGGCGGTAGTTGCGCTCATTATTGTTCCGGTGATTATTGTATACTGCTGCTTGCAGAAGTATATTATCAAAGGCATGATTGCAGGCGCGGTGAAAGGATAGAACAGATATCTATTTGGAAAAGATACTTAAGAAATTAACTTTCATCTGAGGTGCATATAGGGTAAAATAAAATTATGTGATATGATGTGAGGGATTAGTATGTACAAAGTGGCAATTATCGATGATGAGCCCCTGATCGTGGAAGGATTGTCCAAAACAATGGCATGGGAGAAATGGAACTGTAAGGTGGCGGGCTATGCTTATGACGGCAGGGAAGGAATGGAGTTAATACGGAGGGAACGACCGGATATTATTATTACGGATATCAATATGCCGGAGATGGACGGACTTAGGATGATTGCCGGATTAAAGTCGGAATTTCCGGATATGCAGTTGATTATTCTGACCGGGTATCGGGAATTTGAGTATGCGAGAAAGGCAATAGAACTCGGCGTGTCAAGGTTCCTGTTGAAGCCTTCTAAGATGAATGAACTCGAAGAGGCGATGGAGGCGGTAACAAAGCGTCTGGAGCAGACGGAAGTGTTTGTGGATGTGTCGGCCGGTGACGGTATGAATATAGATGATAACTCCGGGAAGACTGCCGAGGGGGAAGAGGATGTTTTGCAGGAAGCCGGAGAAGCAGAGAATCATGAGGCCAACAGCTTTATCGTAAAGAACGCGCTGGAATATATTAAAGAAAATTCTGCGGGTAAGCTGCGGCTGACTGATGTGGCGGATCAGGTCTATGTGAGCCAGTGGCATTTATCGAAGCTGCTCAACAGGCATACCGGCAAGACATTTTCAGATATCTTAAACGGCGCACGCATGGATAAATCCAAGGAACTGCTGAAAGATCCTTCGCTTCGGATCTGCGACGTGGCAGAGATGGTCGGATTTCAGGATCTGGCGCACTTTTCCAGAGTCTTTAAGAAGATGGAAGGGATGTCCGCCAATGAATACAGGAATACGCATTAGGAATGGGAGGAAATTATGAGAACATATTGTGCAAAGGACTATTATCATGCCAGCAGGATGGCGGCGAATATTATTTCGGCGCAGGTGATCATGAAGCCGGACTGTGTACTCGGACTGGCGACGGGCTCCACACCGATCGGCACGTATGAACAGCTGATCAGGTGGTATGAGAAGGGAGATCTGGATTTTTCGGAGACGCACAGCATCAATCTGGATGAGTATAAGGGGTTGACTGCGGAAGATGAACAGAGTTACCGCTACTTCATGAATACGCATTTGTTTGACCACATTAATATTGATAAGAAGAATACTTTCGTGCCGGACGGAACAGAACTGGATTCTGAGAAAGCGTGCAGGGCGTACGAAGAGATTATCCGTGCCCATGGCGGTATAGATCTGCAGATTCTGGGGCTGGGACATAACGGACATATCGGCTTTAACGAGCCGGACAGCGCGTTTGCGAAAGAGACGCACTGTGTAAAGCTTTCAGAGAGTACCATAACTGCGAACGCACGGTTCTTCGCAACTATCGATGATGTGCCGAAGGAAGCGTATACGATGGGAATAAAGTCGATCATGCAGGCAAGAAAGATCGTGATCATCGTTTCGGGGGAAGGTAAGGCGGAGATCGTGAAAAAGGCATTCCTGGGACCGATTACGCCGGAAGTGCCGGCATCCGTACTGCAGCTTCACAACGATGTGATCCTGGTGGGCGACGAGGCGGCGCTGGCGGAATATAATAAAGAAGTGCAGTGATATGGGGCGGCGCCGTGATAATAGGTGCCGCTGTGTGTTATAATTCTATAAAATAATACAGTGAAGGCTGGAGGATGGCATTATGCGGACGATCAGGGGAATGATTTACACGGACCGGTTTCTTTTTGAAGCGGGTGAGATAACAATAACGCGTGATATGATTGAAAAGATCGAATGGCTTGCGGAAGAATGTCTGACGGAAGAAGAAGCCGGAAGATATATACTTCCCGGACTGGTGGATACGCATTTCCACGGCTGCGCAGGCTATGACTTCTGTGACGGTACTGCGGAGGCTATGCGCACGATCGCATCCTATGAACTGACGCACGGGATCACGACGATCACGCCCGCCACGATGACACTGTCAGAGGAGATGCTCACGGATATCTGCGCAGCCTGTGCGGATGCGGTAGAGACGGAAGTACTGGCGGAGGGTATCGCGCTGCGCGATATCTTAAAAGGAATCTATCTGGAGGGACCGTTTATCTCTGTTGAGAAAAAAGGGGCACAGAACCCGGCGTATATTCATAAGCCAGACATAGAGATGCTGGACAGACTGCAGCAGGCGGCAAAGGGGCTGATCAGGCTGGTGGTGATTGCGCCGGAGACGGAGGGCGCAATGGACTGCATCCGGGCAGGCAAGGATAAATACCGGTTTTCCATAGCCCATACGTGTGCCGATTATGAGACAGCAAAAGCGGCGATCGAGGCAGGAGCGGCGCATGTGACGCATCTGTATAATGCCATGCCTCCTTTTACGCATAGAAAACCGGGCGTGATCGGTGCGGCGGCGGAAGATACACACACAGAGGCGGAACTGATCTGTGACGGTATTCATATTCATCCGAGTGTGGTGAAAAGTACTTTCAAGCTGTTCGGTGCGGAGCGTATGGTTCTGATCAGCGACAGCATGATGGCGACGGGAATGGCGGACGGCGCATACGCGCTGGGCGGACAGCCGGTGCAGGTGAAGGGTAATCTGGCTACGCTGGCGGACGGCACGATCGCGGGCAGCGCGACCAATTTGTATGATTGTATGTGTACAGCCATCAGAATGGGTGTGCCGAAGGAGGAAGCTGTCAGAGCGGCGACTGCAAATCCGGCGGCGGCAGTCGGGCTCGAAGCGGAGTGCGGCGCTTTAAGCGAGGGCAGGAAGGCGGATATTCTGATTGCGGACAGAGACTTTAAGCTGCTGGAAGTAATCAAGTCAGGTATAGGCAGCCTGAACAGATCGTAGATTCGTAGAAGCCCCTGGAACTTGTCATTTAAAAGTTCTTTTGCATTTTTCCATTGAGTATGATAGAATAAACCCGATTTAGATGAACCTGTTGTGTTTCCGGCTTTTACGGCGGGAAAGTTGATTTAAGTCGGCGGGGCGGCATGCGTCACAGGTGCATGAGTGCTTCGCAAGGGGAGAGAGTATGAAAAATGGAAAAAAAGCTGCGTTAGTGGCAGCCGCGGCGGGAATATTGCTGGTGGCATGCAGCAGCAGGGCAAACGAAACCGCGGCATCGGGTGAGATGGCAGTGCCGGAGATGTCCTCGGAGGATCTGCTTGTCAGTTCTTTAGAATATCTGTTATTAGATGAGGAACAGGCGGGGCAGAGTACGACGGAAGCGACGAAGGAGCAGGAAGCGTCTGCTTTGCAATATGAGGAGAATCAGAATCCTGCAGGTGAAGAAGATCAGACGGCAGGACAAGGCGAAGGCTCGATGGCAGAAGCGGTAATCTATTACGGGAACGGCGCATCGCACGAATTGAACCGGGAGACCGTTCAGGTTGAAAATATAACACCGGAGAATCTGATTGATACGCTGGCGAAACATAATATTGTATCGCTGGACACGAAAGTGCTCTCGTTCCAGGAAGAGGAGCTGGACGGGAAGAAAATGCTGCAGTTGGACTTGTCCAGGGCGGCAGGCGAATATCTGCGGACCATGTCGAAGGAGGCGGAATGTATTATCGTTGTTTCGATCGTCAATACGTTTCTGGAGAACTACGATGCGGACGGGATTTATCTTCTGGTAGAGGGAGAGGTGCTTGTCTCATCTCATGCCGAATACACGGAGGCAATCGGGCAGTGTACATTTGATGAACTGATGAGCAGGATTGAGGCCGACGGCACGGCGGAGACACAGAAAAAACTTCCTTTGGTGAGAAAGAAGAATTAGAACCTGAACGGTTTATGATAGAAGCAGAGCGGTAATCACGGGCTATTATTTAGGAAAGAAGGGTGGACATGGCCGAGATCAGTGCGCGCGAACAGCTTATTTTTGATATTGCACAGACGGAGTGGGAGTTATTCCAACAGGTCTATAATACCGGCGGCAGGGCATCCTGTCAGGATGACCCGGATACGTTTTTTAAGATGCGTATGAGCCAGTGGATGGTATATTCTGACGAAGTGCTGTACAGTTACCTGGAAGACTGCCGGCAGGCAGCTGCGGAAGGCAGGAACATGGTATTCGAGAAGTACGGCAGAATGATGGAGAGCACTTTTCCGGAAGAATATGAGGAGATCAAAGGGCATCTTCCGGATGTTTCCGACAAGACGGATATCGTGGAGAAGATCGTGAAGATCAATCTGGAGTGGGATGCGGATATGCTGCGGGAATATCCCAATCTGCGAGGGCGCGGCAGAGTACTTACCACAGCGGAGGACGGTATTATGGCAGGGTCTTCCATGGAGAGCTACTTGAGAGGGGAACTCTTAACCTACTCTATGCACACGCTGGAATTGATTTGCCGGGAGACAATGGAAGCTTATGAGAAAGGCGAGAGCCTGCTGAAACAGACCATCGCCAACGAAACCTTATTCTACGGCTACAGTTCCCTTGAAGAAGCGGAAGCAAGATATACTTAACATGAAGCTGATCCTTCCGTTTATCCGGTTTTTTCGAGTTCGCGAAGCGAAACTCGCAAAGTTAATCGCGAAGCGATTTCTGAAGCTATCCGTTTTTCGAGTTCGCGAAGCGAAATTCGCAAAGTTAATCGCGAAGCGATTTACTTTTTTTAAAAATGCAGGCGTCTGCGCACTTCATTGCGCAGGCGTTTTTTTGCGAGAATCGTGATCAGAGCGATATCGATGATCACGCATACGGTAAGCACCACTGCAGACCATGTGATGCGGTAAGGCAGCGTAAGAACATGCCGGATCAGCAGCTCCAGAGATACGCAGAAGACAGGTATCTCTATGAAAATACAGAGCGCGCAGGACAGCATCGTGAGCGGATGCACTTTTGCCATCAGAGGGTACAACTCCGCCAGTATGGTCAGTATGATCGTGATAGGCAGTCCGACGATCCAGAACCATCTGTCCGAGTCTGTCAGGAAAGTAATCAGGTAGAGATAGACCGCTACTGCTGCGCCGTCAGCCAGAAGCGACAGGTAGATCGGCGTCTTGCTGTAGAAGATGGCAGGGAAGCTGAATACAAACAGGCACATGCAGCTGCCGATCACGGGGAGCGACCAGAGGTAGGCATCGAATACCAGCAGATTTAACAGCAGGCAGGTCACGCCGGTGGCGGACAGCACGACAGAGATCAGGATACCCAGGTCTTTGCGCTTGACGACCTCCACCTGACCCTTGTCGGTGGGGTAGGGGGAAGCAGGAATCTCTTTTCCGTGTTCTCTTGGATTGATAACGGGCGTGTGACAGAGCGGACATTCCCGCAGGGAAGTTTCAAGCTCTACACCGCAGTTTACACAGTACGACATATTAATCTCCATTCCGCAGACGCTTTAGCGTCGGAGGAATCGCGAGCCGAATATCAGATTCGGCTCTGCGATAAGAGCTATTTTGTGACGCCTGCGGCACAAATAGCCGTGTGAAAAATGAGCTATCAAGCTTATTTTTCACACTAATCTCCATTCTGGAGCGCTTACGCGACAAGTGGCATGACTTTGCTAACGCAAAGTCGCAGATATCAAGTTTGCAAACTTTGTTTACAAAGTTTTGCCATACACACAAATTTATGGCGCTCCGGCATAAATTTGTGTGTTATGTCAACCAGTAGAAAGTATTATTGGATGGATGAATCACGGTTGCTTTCTATTTTAACATGGATTCCGTCCTGCACCAGCTTGCGGAAGAAGTAACGCTCCACGTCAGCCTCCACGATGCTGCTGGCAAAGTTGATCGTGAGAATGTCTTCAAAACTGATGACTGCGCAGTTGGTACGGGAGGAAAAAGGCTGTCCCATGTAGATATCGAAGCGTTCGATGTAGGGCTTCATGTCTTCCGGTACATGCAGGGCGCCCATATTGGTCAGTCCCGCGGAAGAGTTCTTATCCTGCACTCTGGTGTAAAAGGTGCGCACCACGAAATCTTTAATAAACAGCGGCACTACACGGATCACGGGATTACGCTGGGTGGAGGCGTTGGTGGTGATATCGCCCCGCAGCATGTTCTTATTAATATAATAACGCATGTAATTGTGCACGTGTACTACGATTTCCTCAAAAGTATATTCGCCGAGTCTGGGGTCAACGAAGGGATAGACCATCGTTATGAAATTGCGCAGCGTTCTGGAAGGAAAGAACCGGCGCAGGTTAACCGGCATGGCAATACGTACCGGGCGCAGACGGATATGAAAGTCGGCGGATTGTTTTTGCAGCAGTGCATAGAGCAGAACCGCATTCAGGTATTCCGTAATGCTGGCATTATATTTCCTGGCAACAGTCATCACCTCGCGCACGGACAGGATGCCGTCTATGATGTTCAGGGTATAGAAAGGCTCTTTCGTGCCTCTCACGCGGTACGTCTTCTCCGCGGGACGGGGAGGACATACCTGCGCATGTGCATAACGCATGTAGGCGTCTTCTAATTCTTCCGGGTCCGGTTCTTGCGCAATATCCAGAACGAAACCCTCGGGTTGAACGGGATGCCCGAGCATACCAAGATAGACAGCGGTCAAAGTCTGCAGCAGACACATGCCTCCGGTGCCGTCGCCGAGACAGTGGTGCGCCTCGAGCGCAATGCGGTTTTCGTAATAATAGATCCGGATTAAATAGCGGTTGCTTCCCTTAAAGTGCATCGGCATACAGGGATTCTTAATGTCTTTCCGCACATAAGGGCCGGGTCTGTTGTTAGGCTCTAGGTAGCGCCAGAACAGACCTTTGCGGATTGCTACCTTATAGGTGGGAAAGCGGGGAAGCGTCATGTCCAGTGCCCGTTGCAGCAGGTCGGGATCGATGGCTTCCTTAAGGACGACAGACAGGCGGTAGACGGAAGAAAAGTCGCGCCGCTGCAGTGTCGGATAGACAATGGCGGACAGATCCAGTTTATACCAGATATCCTTTTTATTTTTTGTGTTATGCTTTGTCTTTTTATTGGACGGAATCTGTTTTCTTGCCATAATCGTGTCGGAATCCTCTTGCTTTTTCATTCAATTCAGTGTAACGTAAGCCGTAAGACCGGCAGGAAACATTGCGGAATCTCAAATCAACGCGGAGAATGCCTGTATTTTAGGCATTCTCCTGTGCGAGACTTAGTACTTCTAAGTCAGCTATGCTGACTTTGCGATACAGCCCTTGCTGCGAGTGATTAGAAGTACTTCTCACACTATTATCATATCATATATGATGAAGTTTATGTGAAAAATATATTGCTGCAATTCCTGCAGCGGAAAGGAACAGATATTATGGCGATCGCAGATAAGAAGAACGTGAATCTGATGAACCTGATCAAGAGGATGCACGGTGTTGTAGAGAATGTTGATATCGAGAAGCACCGACAGTCTCAGGACCATTTCGGAGCGATTCTGGGGAGCAGCAGGGACGTATTGACACAAATGCTGGATATCCCGGCACAGTCGCCGAATGAGCAGGTTTTACATGCTGAGTGGAGTTATGTAAATCGTGCGCATATGAAAAAATATATTATTCTGTACTGTCACGGCGGCGGTTACTCTACAGGCAGCAGTCTGTATGCCAGAACGTTGACGAATAAACTGGCAATGTCTACCTCCATGGACGTACTGAGTTTTGATTACAGGCTGGCACCGGAAAATCCCTATCCGGCAGCGATACAGGATGCCATGCGCGTATGGGATTACCTGATGCTGTTAGGCTATGGTGCGCGAGACGTCATTTTGGCGGGAGATTCCGCAGGCGGCAATCTGGCATTGGCGCTGACATTGCGGTTAAAAGAAGAGAGACGGCTTCTGCCCAGAGGGCTGGTGCTGATGTCGCCATGGACAGACCTTACTTCATCGGGAGATTCCCACGAGACGAGGGCGGATATTGATCCGGTGCTGAATGCGCCGTATCTGAATGAGATGATACGCAATTATGCCGAGGGGCAGGAACTTGATAATCCTTCTATCTCACCGCTTTTTGCCGATTACGACGGATTTCCGCCCACTTATATTCAGGTGGGGGACAATGAGATTCTGTTAGATGATTCCGTTATGCTCTATCAGAAGCTCCTGGATGCCAACGTATCTGTCAAACTGGATATTTTTAAGGGCATGTGGCATGTTTTTCAGATGTCGCCCTTTAAGACGGCATATGAGGCGATGGACAAGAATGCGGAGTTTATCTATGACATCTGCCGCTAGTATGATCCGCTTTAATTAACCTTATGTTTCGCTTGGCTGAATTTCCATATGCAGCGTTGTCATCAGTCGACGTAGCCACCGCTACGCCTCCTTCTTCCGCCTTGCATATGAAAATTTATCCGGCGCAAAACATATAGGCAATTAAAGTGGATCATACTAGAGAGATATTTATGCCTCGTTCCATTGCGGGATTTGCCTTGCAGACTAGAGGAGGCGGAAGAATTTTGCGCCCATTTCGCATACTCGAAATATTTTTGGCTAAAAAAAAGGATTTGGCTGACACGCATAGAATAATAAAATAGAACGGTTGTTTTGCATAGGAAGAAAGGCAGAGCCATGAATATACGGGAAAGCTTAGAACAGTGGGAGAAGGAGTATCTCAGTCCCTATGCCATGCTCAGTATGAAGTCTGTGGGAAGACTCAGACCGGAGGAACAGTGCGATATCAGACCGGTATTCCAGAGAGACCGGGACAGGATCATACATAGTAAGTCTTTCAGAAGACTGAAGGATAAGACACAGGTATTTCTGACTCCGGAGGGGGATCATTACAGGACACGTCTGACGCACACACTGGAAGTCAGCCAGACGGCCAGGACAATTGCCAAGGCTCTGCAGCTTAACGAGGATCTGGTGGAGGCCATTGCGCTGGGACATGATCTGGGACATACGCCCTTCGGACATGCGGGAGAGCGGGCGCTCAACCGTGCCTGCCCGTACGGGTTTAAACATAATGAGCAGAGTGTCAGGACAGTAGATCTTCTGGAAAAGGACGGACAGGGAATTAATCTGACGATGGAAGTCAGAGACGGTATTCTGAATCATCAGACCGCGGCCATGCCGGCTACTTTAGAAGGCAAGATCGTGCGTCTTGCCGATAAAATCGCGTATATCCATCATGATATGGACGATGCCGTCCGCGGCGGCATATTGAAGGAATCTGATGTCCCGGAGGAGATTGCCGCCGTCATCGGCTACAGCTGCGGGCAGAGACTGGACTTCTTTATTCATAATATCGTCACCAACAGCAGAGGCAGAGACGATATCTGTATGTCGCCGGAGGCGGCGGAGGCGATGCAGCAGATGCGGGCGTTTATGTTCCGTAATGTCTATAAGAATCCGATTGCCAAAGGGCAGGAAAACAAGGCGGAGAACCTGATCGTCACGCTGTATGAGTATTATATGAACCATACGGAGAAGCTGCCAAAGTTTCTGTACAGACTGATGGAAGAGGGAGAACCTCTGGAGAAGATCGTGTGCGATTATATAGGTTCCATGACGGACCGGTTTGCCATAGCGCAGTATCAGGAAATCTATATACCGAAGACATGGCATGGATAACGGCGCAGGAAAACGGTAACAGATTTGTCTGAATGAGAACTGTATATTTTTTGATAAAAATAAGAAAGGATACTATGTATTATCCGGATGAGCTGATTGAAGAAATCAGAGTTAAAAATGATATTGTAAGCGTAATCTCCGGGTATGTCCGTATGCAGAAGAAGGGAAGTAATTATTTCGGACTATGCCCGTTTCACAATGAGAAATCGCCCTCCTTTTCGGTATCTCCGGGCAAGCAGATGTATTACTGTTTCGGCTGCGGGGCAGGCGGCAATGTAATAACGTTTGTTATGGAATACGAGAACCTGACGTTTCAGGAGGCTGTCAAGATGCTGGCTGACCGGGCGGGTGTGGATCTGCCGGAACTGGAATATAATGAAGAAGCCAGACAGAAGGAGAGCCGGCGCGCCAGACTGCTGGAGATCAATAAGGAGGCGGCCAAATACTATTACTGTATGCTGCGTTCTCCCAGAGGACGGACAGGCTGGCAGTATCTGGCGGGCAGACAGCTGTCAGAGGAGACGATGAAAAAGTTCGGGCTGGGGTATGCGGACGGCGCTGGCTCGGATCTGACGGCGTACCTTAAGGCAAAAGGGTTTGCGGACGAGCTGATCAACGAGGCGGGACTTACCGGATTCGATGAGAAGCGGGGGCTGCATGATAAATTCTGGAACCGGGTTATGTTCCCGATTCAGGACAGTAACCACAGGGTGATCGGATTCGGCGGACGCGTGATGGGAGATGCCAAACCGAAATACCTGAATTCACCGGAGACCATGATATTTGACAAGAGTCGTAATCTGTACGGTCTGAATTTCGCAAGGACTTCCCGCAAGGGGAATATTATCCTTTGTGAAGGGTACATGGATGTCATCGCTATGCATCAGGCGGGATTCACACAGGCGGTCGCTTCGCTGGGGACTGCTTTTACGACCGGACAGGCCAGTCTGCTGGGGCGGTATACGCAGGATGTACTGCTGGCTTATGACAGTGACGGTGCCGGTGTGAACGCGGCGATGCGTGCTATCGGTATTCTGAAGGAATCGGGACTGCGGGGCAGAGTGATCGATATGCAGCCCTATAAGGACCCGGATGAGTTTGTGAAGAATATGGGTGCGGACGCTTTCCAGGAACGAATCGATCAGGCACAGAACAGTTTTTTCTTTGAACTGAAAATATTGGAACGGGATTATAATATGAAAGATCCCGAATCCAAAACCGCATTTCACAGAGAGATCGCGAAGAAGCTTTGTGGTTTCGAGGAGGAAGTGGAGCGGGAGAACTATATAGAGTCTGTGGCGCAGAAGTATAACATCGGTTTTGACAATCTGCGCAGGCTGGTGACCGGCTACGCGGCGCGAACCGGACTGGTACAGCCGGTTGCACGGCCAAAGAGTACCGTCGCGAAGAAGAATACGCCGGAGGAGAATACAAAGCGGTCGCAGCGTCTGCTTCTCACATGGATCACCGAAGAGCCGGAGATCTACCCGAAGATCAAAGCCTATATTACGGCGGCGGATTTTACGGAACCGCTGTACAGACAGGTGGCGGACAGGCTGTTTGCGGACCTGGAGCAGGGCAGTTATCAGCCGGCGGCGATCATCAGTACTTTTGAGGAGGAGCAGGAACAGCGGACGGTGGCGGAACTGTTTAATACCAGGCTGGAAGAGATCACCACGGATAAAGAACGGGAGAAAGCGCTGCATGATATCCTCTGTGCCGTGAAGCAGAACAGCTTCGACTACTATTCCGGCAGAATGGGCTCTGATATGGAGGCCATCAATCAGGTGATATCGGGCAAAAAGGCGCTGGAAGAACTTAGAAAAACGCATATTTCCTTATAATAAGGGCAAGCTATTCGCAGAATTTCATATCGTTTTGAAACATAGGAAGGATGGACCAGAAAATGGACGAAAATGTACAGGCAAAGTTTGAAGAGCGCCTCAAGGAGCTCTTGGCGATTGCGAAGAAGAAGAAAAATGTTTTGGAATATCAGGAGATCAATGATTTCTTTGCGGAGTTTTCTCTCGAAGAGGATCAGTTCGATAAGATATTGGAAACATTGGAACAGAATAATGTAGACGTGCTTCGGATTACCGAAGAAGACGATGTAGATGATGAGGAGATCATCCTGACCGAGGAGGACGAGGTGGATGTGGAGAACATCGATCTGTCCGTACCGGACGGCATCAGCATTGAGGACCCGGTCAGAATGTACCTGAAAGAGATCGGTAAGGTGCCGCTTTTGAGCGCGGAAGAAGAGATTGAACTGGCGCAGAGGATGGAGATGGGCGATCAGGAGGCGAAGAAACGTCTTGCGGAAGCGAATTTACGTCTGGTTGTCAGCATTGCCAAGCGCTATGTAGGACGCGGCATGCTCTTTCTGGATCTGATTCAGGAAGGTAATCTGGGTCTGATCAAGGCGGTAGAGAAATTTGACTACTGCAAGGGCTTTAAGTTCTCAACCTATGCGACCTGGTGGATTCGTCAGGCCATCACCAGAGCGATTGCCGATCAGGCCAGAACCATTCGGATTCCGGTGCATATGGTGGAAACGATCAATAAGCTGATTCGTGTCAGCAGGCAGTTACTGCAGGAACTGGGACGTGAACCTACCCCGGAGGAGATCGCGGAGCAGATGAATATGCCGGTGGAGCGAGTGCGTGAGATCCTGAAGATCTCGCAGGAGCCGGTTTCTTTAGAGACGCCTATCGGTGAAGAAGAGGACAGTCATCTGGGTGACTTCATTCAGGATGACAATGTGCCCGTTCCGGCAGATGCGGCTGCATTCACGCTGTTGAAGGAGCAGCTTGTGGAGGTTCTCGGTACGCTGACGGAGAGAGAACAGAAGGTATTGCGGCTTCGTTTCGGTCTGGATGACGGCCGCGCCAGAACGCTGGAAGAAGTCGGTAAGGAGTTCAGCGTCACCCGTGAGCGTATCCGCCAGATCGAGGCGAAGGCGCTGCGTAAGCTGCGGCATCCGAGCAGGAGCCGTAAACTGAAGGATTATCTGGATTGATGAAACCGGTTGTGTTGTCTAAGAGGCTGAGAGCGATAGCCGACATGGTCACAACAGGAAACAGGGTCTGCGATGTGGGGTGCGATCACGGATTCATACCGATCTGGCTGGCGGAGCAGAAGATCAGTCCTAAAGTGCTGGCGATGGATGTGCGCAGCGGACCGCTTGGCGCCGCGAAAGAGCATATTGCGGAGCGCGGCCTGGATTCCTGCATTGAAACAAGATTGTCTAATGGTTTACATAACTATAATGTCGGGGAGGCAGACACCTTGATCTGCGCCGGTATGGGTGGTGGATTGATGATGCGGATTCTGTCAGAGGAACCGGACAAGGCCGCTTCTTTTCAGGAAATGATTCTGCAGCCACAGTCGGAGATAGAACAGTTTCGAGCCGGATTGCGGGAAATGGGATATCGAATCATAGATGAGATTATGATCGAGGAGGACGGTAAGTTCTATCCCATGATGCGTGTAGAAAAAGAATTATGTAAACTAAAATTCCCGAGCGGAAATGCCGAAGGGCAGGCAGCATCATGTGATGAAATGGAGATAGAAATTAGTTCGGCAAAACAGTCTGGAGTTTTAGATAAAAAGATGTTATGTAAACTGGAAGACCGATATGGACCGCTTTTACTGGCAGGAAAGGATCGGACGCTGGCGGCATATCTGCGGCGGGAGGAGCGGATCTATGGTGAGATTCTTCAGAGGCTGCAGGCGGAAGGGCTGTCGGATGTAAAGCGGAAGCGCAGATATGCGGAGGTTTCCGGACTGCTTGCGGAATGCCTGATGGCGCAGCAGATAGTGGCACAAGACCGGCAGTAATATAATAACGATTGTTGTTAAAAGGGGAGGAGAGCTGACTTATGGTTACGATCAGGATTAACGGCAAGGAACGATTGTTTGAAGACGGGGTTCAATATGAACTGGTTGCCGAGGAATATCAGAATGAATGTACGAGCCAGATTGCGCTTGTGGTCGTGGACGGCAAGATACGGGAACTGATGAAGCGCGTGGATCATGACTGCGATCTGGAGTTTATTACCTATGAGAATGTCATCGGACATAAGACATATGTGCGCTCTGCGATTATGTTGATGATGAAGGCGATCAAGGACGTGGCAGGTATGGAGGCGGCGGTGAATGTGAAAGTGGAGTTCGCGATCGGCGCCGGATACTATTGCAGCTTCAAACATGGTCTTAAGATGGATGCGGAGACGATCAGTAAAGTGAAGGATCGTATGGGCGAACTGGCGGATATGGACCTGCTGGTGACCAAGAAGGCATATCCGGCCGATGAAGCTGTGGCTCTTTTCAAGGAACTTGGCATGGAGGATAAGGTATCTTTATTCCGGTATCGCAGAAGTTCCAATATTAACGTATACTGCCTCGGCGACTATTATGATTACTATTATGGTTATATGCTGCCCAGTACGGGTTATATCCGGCAGTTTGATCTGTTTCCCTATGAGCAGGGTATGATCCTGCTTCTTCCAGAGCGGGAAGAACCGGAGAAACTGCCGCAGTTCGTACCGAAGCCGAAACTGTTCCGCACGCTAATGACCACATGTGAATGGGGCATAGAGATGGGTATTGATACGGTAGGTGATCTAAATGACAGAATCTGTCAGGGGGATATCGCGGATCTGATTCTCGTGCAGGAGGCGCTGCAGGAGCGCAGGATCGGTGAGATTGCCAGAGATATCGCGAGACGGGAAGGCGTGAAGTTTGTGATGATCGCAGGACCCTCTTCTTCCGGTAAGACAAGTTTTTCCCACAGATTATCCATACAGCTTCGCACTTACGGGCTTAAGCCGCATCCGATCGGACTGGACAACTACTATCTGAATCATGAGAACACACCGCTTGACGATCAGGGGAAGCCGGATTATGAGTGTCTGGAGGCGCTGGATGTGGAGCAGTTTAACCGGGATATGAGCGATCTGCTGGCAGGTAAGGAAGTGCAGCTTCCGACGTTTAATTTCAAGACCGGCAGGAGAGAGTACAGTGGTAAGATTACGAAACTGGGAGCGGACGATATTCTTGTGATCGAGGGTATCCACGGACTCAATGAAAAGATGTCCTACTCGCTTCCGGCTGAGAGTAAATATAAAATATATATCAGCGCGCTCACCTGTTTAAATGTGGATGAGCACAACCGGATACCCACAACTGACGGCAGGCTGCTGCGCAGAATGGTCAGAGACGCCAGAACGAGGGGGACTTCCGCCGATAAGACGATTGCCATGTGGGATTCGGTCAGACGCGGCGAGGAGAAGTACATCTTCCCGTTCCAGGAGGAGGCGGACGCGATGTTCAACTCCGCTATGATCTATGAACTGGCAGTGCTCAAGCAGTATGCGGAACCGCTTCTGTTTAATATAAGAAGAGGGGAGCCGGCTTACCATGAAGCAAAGAGGCTGTTAAAATTCCTGGAGTATTTTCTGGGTGTCAGCAGCGAAGAACTGCCGAAAAATTCTCTGTGCAGGGAGTTTGTGGGCGGCAGCTGTTTTGACGTCTGAGAGAAAGACTGTGATATAATATCAGGTTGTAAACCAAGTAGAATAAATGATCGCGGCTGCACAGACGCAAGGGTGCAGCTGAGGAAAGTCCGGGCTTCACAGGGCAGGATGCCGGATAACGTCCGGTGGAGGTGACTCCAAGGCCAGTGCAACAGAAAAGAAACAGCTCTGCAGGATACTGCAGAGTGATGGTGGAATGGCAGTGTAAGAGACTACCGCTGCAACGGTAACGGTGCAGGCTGTGTAAACCCCATCCGAAGCAAGACCGAAACGAAAGCGACAGATTGGCCCGATCTGCTTTCAGGTGGGTCGCTAGAGATATCCGGTGACGGATATTCCAGATAGATGATCATTCACGACATAACCCGGCTTATCGTTCTGCTTGGTTTCCATAGATTATTTCTTGTGCGGAATCATATGATTGCACAGGGTCAGGCACAGGAAGATGCAATTCCTGTGCCTTGTCATGTTACAGAGATGTGATGAACGGCAGGATATTTACATGAAAAGACGATTCATGAAAAAAATTGGCACAGATAACAGATTAACCGCAGGAGACCTGCGAAGAAGAGGAATCTGCCTTGCTGGAATACTTTGCTTAAGCATGGCAGCGACTCCTGTACAGGCACGGAACACACAGACCGGGCTGCCGCCGCATCTGATTCAGACGGTGACAGATCGGGAGATCTATGAAGGCGCGCTGGCACTGGGACTTATGCTGACGCCGGTTCTGGATGAGGAGGATTGCGCTAAAGCATATGAAAATGTGAAATCATGTGTTGTGCGGATTCAGATGGGGAATGCTCATGGAAGCGGGATTATCTGGGAACTGGCTCCGGAGCGGATCATCGTTGCCACGAACAGACACGTGCTGGAATACTGGGATGATGTGGACAGCTATATTCATTTCCAGCAGGGATATGATACGGATGCCGAGTTACTGGGCGTATCGGAACAGTACGATGTGGGATTCCTGGCTGTGGATAACCGGCAGTTCACTTATGATGAACTGGGCGCACTGCGGTGCGCGCGTAAGGACGAGCGGGTATATGAGGAATTGCGACCGGGGGATGCCATGTTTCTGGTCAATTCTGCTTCCGGAACGGAAGATGCGCATTTCTATGAAGCGACAGTCGGGGATATAAGGAGATACATTGCGGATTTTGATGCCTATATGCTTTACGGACACGGCTTTGCGAAGACGGGCATGTCCGGCGGCGGTACTTTTGACGGGTGCGGATATCTGATCGCCATGACTACCGGCGGCACGCTGCGAAACGAGACGGCGGGTGTTCCGCTGCCGCAGCTGATGGAGGCATATAGTGAAGTGGTACTGCAGGAAAACAGACAATAATGCAATGAGGACCGGCGCCACCGGCAGCGTGTGACGACGGATTCAGATGAGGAGCGGCTATGGAAGACAGGGCGGGAACAGTTGCAGAGGAAGAGAAAATCAGTTTTCAGGTAAGAGAAAATAAGACTGCGCTGCTATGCGGCGCGCTTGCGGTCGTTTTTTCTCTTTTTATATGGATTATGCGGCTTTTACATCCGTCGGCAAGGGGCGGCGGCGCGCTTTTATATCTGCCGCTTTTGTGCATGCTGCTTTTCGGCGGGGGCTGTTTTGTACTGTATTTTAACAGGAAATTGATTGTAGAAGAAATGGAGTTGTGTTATGTAAACTTAATGGGTAAAAAGAAGTGCTTTACGCTGGATGAGATCGGCTTTTGTAAAATAGGTACAGGTGGAAACAACAATGCATTTGTGATGTATGATTTGCACGGTGATAAGTTATGTAAACTGGATTTCGATATGTGCGGTCTGGCGCAGCTTCATCAGTATTTAGTCGATAATCGTGTTGAAGTGGAATGGGCGAATGAACGGTTGAATAGGCAGACGGCATATCTGATCCGTGCAATCGGCAGGGAAACGGCCGTGTGCGGGGAAGAGATACGCAGGTGCTCGGAGGCGTTTTACGATAAGGTACTTCCTGTTTTCCTTGCATGGGAAAAGAATAACACGCGTTACGACTTGCACTGGGAAATCGGCTTTGCACAGTATCTGGCCAAAGACCTGGAAGGAAAATGTTATTTTCGAGAGCGCAGAAGCTCTTTGCAGGAGCCTTTAGAGAAGATACCTGAGACTTATGAATGTCTGCTGGAAGCGTATCTAAAACAGGGGGAGACTTACGTTGTGAGCAGAAGGGGCGAAGAGGTGAATATTATACTGCCTTATCTTGCCGACAGCAAATCCTATCAGATCGGTGAGGGACGGCGGATTCGCAGGACGGATGAGCAGAGCATGACGGACTGGCTGGAGATCCGGCTGGAGGCACTGACCGCAGAACTTCCGAAGCACAAGTATCATACGGACACGTTTACCTTGCAGCATAAATTGAGTCCGGCGGCAGGTCTTGCGGCCCAAACCGGCCGAAGGGCGTAAGCTGTCGGCGCAGGCGGCGACGAGACTGTGGTCCGGCCTTCTGCGTGTCATAAATGCGGTGTGCGCATAAGTGTGCGGAAATGTAGAATAAAATGCTGTACAGCGATATACGACGCGGGGGAAATGTGGTAAGATAAAAATGGTTGAAATGTTACGGATGAAAGAACGGAAAGAGGGATTACGATGGCTTTATTTCAGATCAGTAATGAAAAGATTACGATACAGGTTGACAGTATGGGCGCGGAGCTTAAGTCGCTCAAGAAGATCAGCACGGGTTCAGAATATATGTGGAATGCTGACCCGCGGTACTGGAAGAGGACTTCACCCGTGCTATTCCCGCTGGTGGGCGGGCTTAATGGCGGCGTATACCGTCTGGACGGCAGGGAATATCCGATGGGGCAGCACGGGTTTGCCAGAGATATGGAATTTAAACTGAAAAGTCAGGCGGCTGCGGAAGTGTGGTTCGTATTGGAGGCAAATGAGGAAACACTGGTCAAATATCCGTATCCCTTTATTCTGGAACTGGGGTATGAACTGGACGGGCAGACGGTAATTATCAAGTGGCGGGTAAAGAATCCGGCGAAGACGCCCATGCATTTCGCCATAGGCGGACACCCGGCGTTTCTGTGTCCGGTCACGGAAGGTACAAGGCAGACAGATTACAGTCTGTGTTTTGATGTGCCTGACAAAGTCGTCGCTTCCGGGCTGACGGACGGACTGATCGGCGGGAATGCGACAGAATACAGGCTGCGAAACGGCATGCTTCCGATCACGGAGCATCTGTTTGACAATGACGCGCTGGTGATCGAGCATGATCAGGCGCACAGCGTGGCGCTGGTAAAGCCGGACGGAGAGGTATATCTGACGGTTACTTTTGATGCGCCGCTGTTCGGGATCTGGTCGCCGCCGAAGAAGAATGCGCCTTTTATCTGTATCGAGCCGTGGTATGGCAGATGTGACAGAGCGGGATACGCGGGTGACTGGAGAGAGCGCGAGTGGATGCAGGTTCTCAATGCCGGGGAGACATTTGCGGCGGATTACCGTGTGACCGTGGGATAGATACCGGAGAGGCAGCCGGTCAGTGACATAGACAGGAGGGGCTTTATGGAACCGATCGTACAGTGTATGGGACTTACAAAGACATATGGCGGAAAGATCGCACTCAATCAGATTTATCTGAATCTGGAGCGGGGCAGGATCATCGGTCTGCTCGGACCCAACGGAAGCGGCAAGACGACGCTGATCAAGATCATGAACGGGCTGCTGCAGCCGACGGCGGGCGATATCCTGATTGGCGGACTTAAGCCCGGCGTGGAGACGAAATACAGGATATCCTATCTGCCGGAGCGCACCTATCTGCCTCCGGGGATGAAAGTAATGGAGATGGTACAGTATTTTCAGGATTTCTATCCGGACTTCCGGGTGGACAGAGCCTATGATATGCTGGCAAGACTGCAGATCCAGCCGTATGAGCGCCTTAAGAATCTGTCCAAGGGGACGAAGGAAAAAGTTCAGCTGATACTGGTGATGAGCAGGGATGCGGATCTGTATGTGCTGGATGAGCCGATCGCCGGTGTCGATCCGGCTTCCAGAGACTATATATTACATACGATTGTGCAGAATTATAACAGAAATGCGACGATACTGCTGTCTACGCATCTGATTTCGGATGTGGAAAATATTCTCGATGAGGTAGTGTTTATCCGGTACGGCAGTATCATATTGCAGGCGGGCGCCGAGCAGATCAGGCGCAATGAGGGCAAATCGGTAGACCGTTTCTTCAGGGAGGTGTTCGCATGTTAGGTAAATTGATGAAGTATGAGTGGCAGTCTACCTGGAAACTGTTAGTGCCGATGAACCTTCTGATCGTGGTGATGACAATATTTGCCTGTGTCACGGTGCGGGTGGATATCTTTGATACCAATAACAGCGCCGTTGTGTTCAGCGCGGTTATGATCATCATGACCTATGTGGCCAGTATGTTTGTGGTGATGGTGGGGACGGCGATCTACCTGGTTTACCGTTTCTATACATCTACTTACGGGGATCAGGGATATCTGCTTCACACGCTGCCGGTGGACAAGCATCACATTATTATCGCGAAGGTCATTGTCAGTGCGGCATGGGTGCTGCTCAGTTCTTTCCTGATGTATACTTCGGTGCTGTTCCTCTTTGCCAGCGAGGGAGACTTGTTCGGAGAGTTCTTTGAAGGTATGGAGTCGATCGTGGAGGGAGCGGGTAATAACAAGATTAATCTCTTTGCGGTGATGATAACGTTAGTCGCGCTCATAGTCGGTATGCTGGCGCGGGTTTTGAAGGTGACAGCCTGCATTTCACTGGGGCAGCTATCGCCGAACCACAAGCTGCTGACGGCTTTTGCGTTCTATTTCGGCATCTATATTGTACAGCAGATCGTGAACGGGGTTTACTATGTGCTTCTGGGATATGTCAACAGAAGGCTTTCAACGTATTATTACGGCAGATCATGGGAATATACGCTGATTGCGGGACTGCTGTACTGCGTGATTTTCTATCTTGTAACATGGTATATGATGGATAAAAAGTTAAATCTGGATTAAAATAGTAAGAACAATTAAATTCCTATTAAATGCGCAGGGCGTTTCTTGACATATGCGGGAAAAAGGAAGAGAATAGTGTGAGACTGGTGGTTAATGGAATAACAGGAAAGGCTGGTATATTGTTGTGACGAAAATAGATATTGTGTCCGGATTTCTCGGGGCAGGTAAAACGACGCTGATTAAGAAACTGTTAAAAGAGGCTCTCGCCGACACGAAAGTCGTGCTGATCGAGAATGAGTTCGGTGAGATCGGCATAGACGGCGGATTCCTGAAAGAAGCAGGGATCGAGATTAAGGAAATGAACTCAGGATGTATCTGCTGC
Organism: uncultured Lachnospiraceae bacterium; assembly: GCA_910578555.1. Lineage (GTDB taxonomy): Bacteria > Bacillota > Clostridia > Lachnospirales > Lachnospiraceae > UBA3282. Next base: position 36,829 of record CAJTPS010000021.1, on the reverse strand, counting down.
TCGCTTGTGGGTGATTTCGGGGCTTCTCTGCGGGAAGTGCTGGACACTTATGCACCGGAGCGCGTGCTGATCGAGCCTTCAGGTGTAGGTAAGTTGTCCGATGTTATGAAGGCAGTACAGGATGCGATGGCGGACCGGGATGTGGAACTCAACAGCGCGGTAGCGGTTGTGGATGCATGCAAATGCAAGATGTATATTAAGAATTTCGGTGAGTTCTTTGTGAACCAGATTGAACATGCGGGAACGGTTATTTTAAGCAGGACCGACAAATTAAAGGAAGAGAAGCTGACGGCTTGTGTGCAGATGATACGCGAGCATAATGCGAAAGCGACGATCATCACGACGCCGTGGGAGGCTCTGGAAGGTAAAGATATTCTGGAGACGATCGAGGGGGCGAAAGATCTCGAGGCGGAACTCATGCAGGAAGTGATGGCACACCATGAAGAACATGATCACGGTCCGGACTGCACGTGCGGATGTCATGATCATGAGCATCATCATGACCAGGCGCATCACCACGATCACGACGCCCATGCGCACGATCACGATGAACACGAGCAACATCACGACCATGCACATCACCATGATCATGATGGACATGATCACGACTGCGATGCCCATGAGCACCACCACGGCCATGCGCACGATCAAGATGAGCACGGGCACGTACATCATCACGACCACGATGCGCATGACCATCATCACCACGATCATCATCATGCGGACGAGATCTTTACAAGCTGGGGGATGGAGACACCGGCCGCTTATGAGAAAGCGGAGATCGAGCATATCCTTGCGGAACTGGATCACGAGGAAACATACGGCATGATTCTGCGGGCGAAAGGTATGGTTCCTGCGACAGACGGCGGCTGGATCTACTTTGATTATGTGCCGCAGGAGAGCAATGTCAGAGACGGGAAACCGGATGTCACAGGCAAGTTCTGTGTGATTGGTTCCAGACTGCAGGAAGATAAGCTGGCAGAATTGTTTGGAAAGTAGATTGTTTAGGAAGCACTGTGTTACTGCCCTGAATCAGTCGGGGCAGATCAGGGGACATATCAGGGTCAGGAAGGATGGGACGCAAAATGAAACCGGTCTACGTGATCAATGGTTTTCTGGAGAGTGGTAAAACCGAGTTTATTACGTATACGCTTTCACAGCCTTATTTTCAGGTACGTGGCAAGACACTGCTGCTATTGTGTGAGGAAGGCGAGAACGAGTATGATGGGAATCTGCTGAGGATGAGCAGAACGCAGCTGGAGCTGATTGAGGACGAGGAAGACTTTAAACCGGCGAAACTGATCGAACTGGAGAAGAAGCATAAGCCGGAGCGTATCATCATTGAATACAACGGTATGTGGAACTATAAAGAAATGAAGCTGCCGTGGCACTGGAAGGTTGAGCAGCAGGTCACCACCATTGACGCATCTACGTTCCCTATGTATTTTACCAACATGAAATCACTGCTGGCGGAGCAGCTTCGCGCGTCGGAACTGATTATTTTCAACCGTTGCGACGGGGTGGAAGATCTGGGCAGCTACAAGCGAAATGTCAAGGCAATTAATCCGAAGGCAGAGATTGTGTTCGAGGATGCTAACGGCGAGATTAATGAGATCATGGAAGAGGATCTTCCGTATGATTTAAAAGCACCTGTTATTGAACTTAACAATCAGGGGTATGGTATCTGGTATCTGGATTCGCTTGATCATTTGGAGCGCTATGAGGGTAAGACCGTTCAGTTTACGGCTATGGTCTTGAAACCGAAAGGGTTCCCGCCGGGATACTTCGTGCCGGGCAGAATGGCGATGACCTGCTGTGCAGACGATATGGCATTTCTGGGATTTGCCTGTGAATATGATAAAACGGATACGCTGACGGACAAACAGTGGGTGAAAGTGACAGCCAGGGTTGAAAAAGAGTATTTTGCAGATTATCAGGGCGAGGGACCTGTGCTCCATGCAATCAGTGTGGGACAGACAAAAGCGCCGAAAGACGAGATAATCAGTTTTGTTTAATTCTATTCTAATTTAAAGAGAGTTATGGAGCACATAACCGGATCGTTATGTGCTCTTTTCAAGTATTTGCCTATATTGTAACAAGATATACTGCGGCAGCAGTGTTCGATGAAGGGTAACGGATATGGCCGAGGATAAAGACTTACAGCTTTTAAAAAAGAGACTGCTGGAACTGGCAGAGCGTTCTTACAGTCACAATATTTATACTTTTACGCCGTTTCTGGGATTATCTGAGCAGCAGGCGTTTTATGCAGTGCAGCGGGAGGTGTCTTATGCCGGGTATACTATGGAGGGCGGCAGTCCGTTATGTGAGCGCAGAATGATTCGCTTCGGTCTGGCACAGGCGCTCGGATACGAGGAAGCCTTTCCGATCCTGTGTCTGAAGGTAGAGCCGCTTACGCCGAAATTTGCCGAGCCGCTTATACACAGAGATTTCCTCGGTGCGATCATGAATCTGGGAATAGAAAGAAGCACAGTTGGAGATATTTTTGTACAGGATAAGGCGGCAATTGTATTCTGTCAGGAAAACGTAGCGGGTTATCTGTCGGAAAACCTGGAACAGGTACGGCATACACATGTGCGCTGCGGCGTGACAGAGGTGGAAGCGCAGCTTCGTGCGCCGGTAACGGAGACGGTATCTGTGTCTGTTACCGCACCCAGAATTGACACGGTTATATCGAAACTATATAATATTGCGAGAAGCCGCAGCCTGGAATTATTCCGGTCCGGACGGGTCTATGTGAACGGAAGACTGGCGGAGAATAACAGTTACATGCTCAAGAAAGACGACACTGTCACAGCAAGAGGCTTCGGCAGGTTTGTATATACAGGGGAACAGGGAGAAACCCGAAAAGGGAAAGTCCGTATACAGATAGAAGTATATCGCTGACGAGATTAGATTGCATAATGTTGGGACTACACGATGGAGTTTTAGTTTACATTATGCAAATACATTGCCAATAATGAGTTTACATAACATAAGAGGAGAAAATAATTTATGATTCACTATAAGGCGTTTCAATGGCTGTTTTTCTTTTATATGTACTGTTTTTTCGGCTGGTGTTTTGAGTCCGCATGGGTATCTTTTAAATCACGCAAATTAGTCAACAGAGGATTTATGCGCGGACCGTTCCTGCCGCTTTACGGGAGCGGCGCAATCATGATGCTGGTGGTATCCATGCCTTTTCGGGATAATCTGCTGCTCACATACTTTGCGGGGGTGATCGGCGCTACGGTGCTGGAATATATAACGGGTGTTACGATGGAGGCGCTTTTTAAGGTCAGGTATTGGGATTATTCTAATCAGCATTTTAATTATCAGGGGCATATCTGCCTTTCATCTTCGGTCGCGTGGGGATTTCTGACAATTCTGATGACCAGAGTGGTTCATCAGCCGATTGAACAGGTTGTCATGGCGATACCGCAAAAGCCGCTTGCATATTTCACGGCGATGGTCACGATCTACATTGTGATTGATTTTACCCTATCCTTTAAGGCGGCGCTGGATCTGCGGGATGTTTTGGACAGGATGCAGAGACTGAAGGAAGAGATGGAGCGTATGCAGCGGCGGCTGGATGTGATTATCGCCTTTAACAATGAGGAGAAGGAACAGAAGCGGCAGGAGAGAGAACTCAGCCTGTCTGAGCTTAGTTCGGGTCTGAAGCAGCGGTTTGCCAGCTTGAAGGAAAGCATACAACTTAGACCGGCTGCATACGAGGAGAACGTGCGGGAGGAAGTTGCCGAAATGCGTGGAAAATTCAGTCATTATCCCGATCCGCAGGAGAATTATAAAGAGATGCTGGATTTCTATAAACGGGATATGATCCGCAATAATCCGACAATGGTTTCCAGAAAGTTTAAAAACACGCTGGACGAGTTAAAGAATATTGTCGGAAGCAGAAAAAGATAAGAGAAATAAGCTGCGGGAGAATCCATGGCAGAGCAGATCTATTCACAGTCTCTGCCGATGGAAATATATTTTGCTCTGGCACGGCGGTTTGCACGGATGGATTCGATGATGTGATTCTCCATCAGTTCCAGATTTCTCGCTTTACGTCGAAATAGTGCACAGGCTCTATTGTACAGCCAGAAAGAGTATACAAGCAGTTTATTCACTTTGCCGAGTCTGGCTTTGGTGGTATGTTCATAGTGAGTGCCGCCAACCATAGTGGATTTGCCGGCCCGGATATAATTGATCAGCTCTGTTTCGCTGGTTATGTTTTCCAGCAGGATTGTGTATCCGAAGCCTGCGCCGTCCGGTTTGTGGGAGTCGCTGCCGCCGAAACAGGGCAGGTTGTATTCTTTGGCCAGACGCATGGCGCGCATGTTGGAATCGGCATCTTCACAGGCGTTGTATCCTTCCACAAAGTCAAACTTGCGATAAATGTTTCCGGCGATCTTGTCTCTGAGTGTGCTGCGGATGCTCAGAAATTTTTCACCGCAGGGATGAGCAGGTCCGATGATTCCTCCATAGTGATGTACGATCTCAATGAGCAGCAGAACCGGCAATCCCCGCAGTTCCAGAATGGGAAGCTTAACGCCTGTGGGCATGATAATGAGCATATGTCCTGCGTCAACGGTGTCGTATTCTATTCCTTTCAGTACGATAAAGTCTTTTGGCTTCACAGGGAGCTTCTTATAGTAGCGGTATGCTTTGTAGGAATCGTGATCGGTGATCAGCATTCCCTGAAAGCCCTTTTGCTTTAACAGATCAATGTTTTCCAGCAATTCAAATTTACAATCCGGTGATCCTTCTTTTGTATGACAATGCATGTCCAGTTTCATGTGTTAACAGCCCCTTTAACAATTACTAGATGTATTCTACCCTTTTTAAAAAGAAAATGCAAAGGTTTACACAAAATTTAAAGGGAGATCATGGGAATCTTCACAGCAGGTTATTTTTTGATATTTAAGTATTGACAAATCTTTGTGTAGGGATTATTGTATAAAAAACGCAGTTGATGCATCAGTCTTAAAGCGTTTGGATGAATTGAATAGAAATCTAAACCTGTGAGAAAGAGGAGTAGGGGCAGAGAAACTGTCACAGAGAGCCGCAGTTGGTGGGAAGCGGTACAGCGATCGTCTTGAATGGGCTTTCGAGGCCGGTCCGAAATAATAGTAGGCGCCGGCGGGAACCGTACCCGTTATCCATGCGGCATATATAATATGGTTTTCATGTTATGTACAGTTTATAAAGTGTGCGGAAGAGGAGAACTGTTGTGTATATGAAATGAGGTGGACGACATTTTCGGATGCGTCAATTTGAGTGGTACCGCGATAATAACTAAAGTTTATTACCGTCTCAGACATATGTCTGAGACGGTTTTTTGCTGCTTATACAGGATTCTAAGGAACATATGCACCATGCTTGCATGAGGGCATACACCGAAACATAATATTTCAAAACGGAGGAGATTAGATTGAAAAATAAGTCTGATGACCTTATTTTTCAATCAGAAATTTGTGTAGAAGCGTCACAAATTTCCCTGATCGCAGAACCGAATTTGAGATTCGATTCGCGTTCCTCAGCAAAAAACGCTTCGGAATGGAGGAAACTATGAAAAAAAGAACACTGGCATTACTTATGATAACAGCTATGGCGGCGGCAGCACTGACCGGCTGTGGCAACACGGACCAGACGGCAGGCAATACTGTTTCAGCGTCAGAAGCGGGACAGGATGCAGAAGAGAAGGCAGACGGCGCGGTCTATAAAGTAGGCATTGTACAATTTGTGGACGATGCGTCCCTGAACCAGATTGAGGCGGCTATAGAGAAAGAACTGGATGCCAGGGCGGCAGAGCTTGGCGTGACATTCGATTATGGAGATTATACTTATAACGGGCAGGCCGATTCCACGGTGTTGAACCAGATTGCTTCCGAACTGAATGCTTCCGAGGTGGATGTGATCGTTCCGATCGCTACGCCGGCGGCGATGATCATGCAGAACGCTACGGAAGAGAATCAGATTCCTGTAGTATTCTCAGCGGTGTCTGATCCGGTGGGCGCCGGACTTGTGGCAGACATGAATGCGCCCGGTTCCAACATTACAGGCACTTCTGACGCACTGAATACGGAGGCTGTGATAGATCTGATATTTGCGGCAGATCCGGACATTAAGAAGATCGGGCTTCTCTATAACAAGAGCGAAGACGCGTCTAAGGCGCCGATAGAGGCTGCCAGAGCTTACTGTGAAGCAAAAGGCGTGGAAGTAATCGAGAAGACGGGAACCACGAATGACGAGATCTCCCTTGCGGCGGATGCGCTTATTGCAGGCGGCGCAGAGGCGGTATTTACCCCTACGGACAACTCGGTTATGACGGCGGAACTGGCAATTTATGAGAAGTTTATTGAGGCGGGTGTTCCTCATTACGGCGGTGCGGATTCTTTTGCATTAAACGGTGCGTTCCTCGGATACGGCGTAAATTATGAAGAACTGGGAACTGCTACGGCGGATATGGTTGTGGATGTACTCGTAAACGGCGCTGATCCTGCAACGACTGCGGTGGTTACACTGGATAACGGTATTGCCACGGTGAACACGGAGACTGCCGGCGCAATCGGTCTGGAATACGGCATGTTTGCGGATATGTGTACAGAACTGAAGGAAATCGTTACGGCCAAAGAGTTTGAATAAAGATCCGGTAGAGGATTGCGGGGCACCAGATCTTTTCAGATAAAAAATTGCAGGGAGATAGAAAGAGGTTTTTATGGGATCATTATTTACATTATCCATCATACAGAGCGCGTTGGAACTGGGGTGTATTTATTCCCTTGTGGCGCTGGCGCTTTTTATATCATTCAGTATCTTAAATATTGCGGATCTCTCCACGGACGGCTGTTTTACATTAGGCTGCGCCGTGGGCGCCGTGGTTACCATGGAGGGACATCCGTTTCTGGCATTCCCGGCGGCTATGGCGGCCGGCGTGTGCTCCGGATTTGTGACGGCATTCCTGCAGACGAAGATGGGGGTGCCGTCCATCCTCGCCGGAATCATTGTGAATACGGGACTGTATACGGTTAATATCGCCGTTATGGGATTTGCCTCCAATGTAAATCTGTTTGGCTGTGACACGGTTTTTAGTCTGGCAAAAGATGTGTCTGAGGCGGCATGGTACGGGAACTGGTATAAATTAGCGATTGTGGCATTGATTGTGGTTCTCATGGGAACTGTTCTGGCATGGTTCCTCAATACGCGGCTCGGTCTTTCCATTCGTGCCACTGGAGATAATGAATATATGGTGCGGGCTTCCAGCATCAATCCGGCATTTACGATCACGGTAGGGCTCTGTGTGGCTAATTCCCTGACGGCGCTTTCTGGTGCGGTTCTGGCACAATATCAGAAGTCCTGTGATATCAATCTGGGAACAGGTATGGTGACGATTGCGCTGGCAAGTCTGATGATCGGAGAGACGATTATCGGCAAAGGCGGTATGTTTCGGAAGGTTGCGGGTGTTATTCTGGGAAGCTGTTTCTATCGTTTTATCGTGGCGGTTGCACTTCGTTTAAATGTGCCGGCGGAATGTCTGAAACTGGTGTCTGCGTTGATCGTTGCGTTTGCCATTGCTTTTCCTTATCTGAAAGGCAAGGCGGACTTCTACCGGACACACAGGATGCCGTTTGGAAGAAACGGTGCGGTCGGAGAGGAGGACGAGGAGACATGTTGACACTGAAGAATATTTCCAAGACTTTTCATCCGGGTACGGTGAATGAGAAGAAGGCGCTGGAGCGGGTGAATCTCGAACTGGCGGACGGAGACTTTGCGACGATCGTGGGAAGCAACGGGGCAGGTAAATCTACCCTATTTAATGCGATTACGGGGGCTTTCTATGTAGACGCCGGGCAGATCATTCTGGCGGGGGAGGATATCACTTACCGCAGGGAGCATATCAGGAGCAAAGAGATCGGACATCTTTTTCAGGACCCGTTAAAAGGTTCTGCACCGCATATGACCATTGAAGAGAATATGGCACTTGCCTACCTGCGTGCATCCACCGTCAGACATGCGTATTTCAGCCGGATCAGCAGCAGGGAGAAACAGTTGTTCAGAGAGCAGCTTGCCATGCTTGATATGGGACTGGAAGACCGCATGAAGCAACCAGTCGGGCTGTTGAGCGGCGGACAGAGACAGGCATTGACACTGCTTATGGCAACGGTGGTCACGCCGAAGCTGCTGCTTTTGGACGAACATACGGCGGCACTGGATCCGGCTACGGCGCAGAAAGTGCTGGAGCTGACCCGCCGGATCGTGGCAGAGCGTAAGATCACATGCCTTATGGTGACCCATAATATGCAGCAGGCGCTTACCATGGGCAGCCGCACGCTGATGATGGACGGCGGGCATATTGTGTTGGATGTCTGCGGCGAAGAGCGGGAGAAGATGACGGTGGATGATCTGCTTGCGGCGTTCCGGGAGCAGGCGGGCAGGCGCCTGGATAATGACAGGATATTGTTGGCTTAGCGTGAACGAAAAGCATTCTGGCTGCGAAAAAGCGAAAAACAGGTTATAATATTCGCAAGGAAGCCTTTATCCCGAACAGGGAGATTACCCGAGAGTTCGAGAACGCCATGAGCGTGGGCGGCTGGTCAGATTAAGGAGAAGCATTATACGCAGGCGCTGGAAGATTATGCCGGGGAGATTGTGCTGGTGAGGTATGATAAGAAAAGAAAGAACAGCTAAGAGGAAACTCAAAGCTGTTTTTTTTGATATCGTAAAAGTGGAACATAAAAAGTAAATGGCGTGGCGCGTTTTCAACGGACAACGGAACTGGATATATGGTTATAAAGATATCGCCTTGACAAATTTGAAGTGGGGGGGGGTAGAATTTAGAAAAAGGCATAAGCATCTGGGGCAGTATTATATGCCGAACGAAAGCTATGAGATAGCGGAAGTGTCAGGAATCAGGTTGGATTGATATCAGAACAAGGGATGTCAGGTAACCGAATCAAAGTAGAAAATGAAATGAGAGGGAAAAGATGATGAAGTGGACAAAGAAAGCAGGACAGGTAAGGCGTAGGCTTATGGCGGGATTCTTCTGCATTAGCCTGCTGGCGGCTGATCTGGCGACTGTGTTTCCGGCATTGGCACAGGAGACTGCTATGGCGGCGGAGCAGACGGAGAGTTCCGGTGAAAGCATGTCGGGTGAGATAATGAATCCTGGCATGGAGGTGCAGGAAGAGACAGTGCAGGAGCCTGAAGCGGACAGCAGCGCAGAAGAAATGGAGGATGACGGAAGCCAGACACAGAACCCGGACAGCGGGGATGCGGAAGATCAGGTGCAGGAGCCTGACGACGGAGAGGAAACAGAAAGCGCCGAAGCATCTAAGGATGAATGGAATAACGAAGATGAGAATACCGCCCCCTCGGACGGCGCAGCGGACGACGGGGAAAGGGAACAGGACACGTCTGATGAGGAAGATACTTTAACGGATGATATGATAGAAGTACCGGAGACGCCCGGTGCGGATGAGACAACGGAAGAAGAAACAGATGACCCGGAGGAAGCGGAGTCTGTTTCAGATAATTCCGTGTCGGAGAATACGCTGGAAGAACAGGAAGAGATGCGCGCATTGGCAGTGCCCGCGGACGCGATCGACAGCGGCGCTTATGAGAATATCACATGGGTGGTTGACGCTGAAGGAAAGCTGACGGTGGAAGGCACGGGGGACTTTGCCAAGGTCGGTGGAGGAAGCAGTGCGCTTCCGCGAGGACCGTGGTGCAAAAATTTTAACACAAAGTCTAAGATCAAGACCGCGGAGATTAAAGTGAGCGGAATGACGGATGCCTCTTATATGTTTAGCGATTGCTATAACTTAACAAAAATCAGTTTTACAGGATCCGATACCGGGTCAGTGACTGACATGTCCGGCATGTTTCAGGGCTGTTACAAACTGGAAACTGTTGACTTGGGACAAAACTTTCATACGGGAAATGTAACGGATATGTCCAGCATGTTTAGTGGTTGTAGTGGTCTGAAAAATGTAGACGTAAGCGGTTTCAATACTTCAAGTGTGACAAATATGTCTTTCATGTTTTATGAATGCACCAATTGGGGAGATATGAACTTAAGCGGCTGGGATACGGGAAAGACTACAGATATGCGACATATGTTTACAAACTGTGACTTTCAGCAGATCGTGCTGGGCGGCAGTTTTACAACACATAGTGTTACGGATATGAGCTATATGTTTGCATGCAACAGTGATCCGGAAAGTCTTTACGGGTGTAAAGTTGGTCAGGAAAGGCAGAATTTAACCGGGCTTGATCTGGCGTGGCTTGATCTGAGCAGCGTCACGACGCTGCGCGGTATCTTTGAGGGATGTAATGTGAGGGGGCTTGACTTTGGGAGACTGGATACGAGTGTTACGACAACACTTGGAGGATTATTCAGTACTTGTGATCTGACAGGAGTGGATTTTAGTAAACTGCGAACTGATACTATAACAGATATGAACCGTATGTTCGCCAACAGCAAAGGGGATATTGATCTGCGTACCCTTAATACGGAGCATGTGACAGACATGTCTTATATGTTCGCGAGTGTGGATGGCGGTGGCATAGGCGGTTACAGGCAGCGAATCTATTGTTTAACCAGTATTGATCTGAGTGGACTGGATACTTCAAATGTGACAAACATGGATTCCATGTTTAGAGGTCAGTCTGAGCTGACCAGTATTGATCTGAGTGGACTGGATACTTCAAATGTGACAAACATGGATTTCATGTTTTACATTATGCCTAAGCTGACAAGCATTGATCTGGGCGGATTGGACACTTCAAAGGTAGAAAGTACGAACAGTATGTTTGGAGGGTGTAGTGGTCTGACACAGATTGACTTGAGCGGAGTGGACTTTGGGAATGTAACTACGATGACCGGCATGTTTGCCGTGTGTAGCAGCTTGCAGGAGGTAAAACTGGGCAACCTTGGAACTGCTGAACTGCATATGATCGATGAAAACGGAGAATGTACATATTTACCGGTGGCTGATATGTTTGATAGCTGTACGAGCCTGGAAACCCTGGACATGAGCAACTTTAATTATGAATATCTGAAGGATGGCTGGTCACAGCTTGCGCCGCTCTATAACTGTGAAAAGCTTACCATGCTCTACACGCCCTATAATGTAAAGATTAACATTGCCATTACAGGAGGCGACAATTATAAAGGGGACGAGGAGTGGTACATGGCTGACGGCACGAAGCTTACGGATAACTGCCTGCCCAAAAACCTTCCGTACAGCGTCCTGATCCAGAAAGGCAGCAAGCCGGCTGTCTCCGCGGCGCGCATGGAAGTCTCTAAGAAGAAGACCCTTTACGGCTGCGGCGAGACGATCGGGACGGACGACCTGACAGTCACCTGGTACGGGGCGGACGGCAGCGTCCGGAAGCTTGTGCAGTCAGACGGCCAGACGGACGGCTATACCACCAATGCGGCATCCCTCTCCACGACGGAGCCGGGCATGCAGGAACTGGTGGTGACTTACACGAAGGACGGGAAGACGCTGTCGGGAAAGATCACGCTGACCGTGGCGCATATTCTGACCGCCGCAAATGCAACTGTCACGCTTCCGTCAGAAAGCGACTATAACTATATATACGATGGGACACCCAAGACGCCGAACCCGCTTACGGTAACTTATACCAGACCGGCGGCAGACGGCACGGAAACGACGGTAACATTGACAGAAGGCACAGACTATACCGTAACCTATCGCAATAACGTAAATGCATATGAAGAGTCCGGAGCGGATGGGACAGGAGAAGCTTCTGGGGAGTCAGGCGGTAATGCCGGAACAGAAAGCGGCACAGGTATTGCAGCTGTCTCATCCGGCAGCGCGGCGGTGCCGGCGGTAATCATCAAAGGTATGGGAAAATACAGCGGTACGGCTACGCAGTCCTTTGCGATCCACAAGGCGGACGCGCCCGCAGCGGAGATGAAGAACGTTACAGCCTCACAGTGCACACAGGCACAGTCGAACCGGAAAATAGACCTGACAGGCAGTTTTGCGGCCAATGGGAAGAAGACCGGCTATGAGATTGTGAGTGTGGAAGACACAGACAGCATTTTTTCCAACACGCCTGTTACGGCGGATATTAAGGACGGTATCCTTACATACGGCACCAATGCGGCACAGGAGGGCGATGCGGCTTCTATAAAGATAAAGGTGTCTTTCCAAAATTATAAAGACGTGGAGCTGACTGTGAAGATTACCATGGCTTCGAAGAAAACGGCGGTGATCTCCGGCATTGTAATCCAGGAAAGCAGTGTGTACAGCGGCACGCCGGTCGCTTACAGCGGTGAGGCGGTTGTGAAAACGGAGGACGGTACAGACATTACGGAAAAAGTGACGCTCGTGTACCGCTACAGCGGAACAATGGCGGACGGCACGGCTTATCCGGCGACAGCGGAAGAGCCGGTGAATGCAGGAAACTATGTACTGACCGTATCGGTGCAGGAGAGTGACCCGGATTATGTGGGAAGCGCAGCGTATCCGTTTACGATCACGCAGGCGGATGCATCCGTAAAGGCAAAAGACCTGGTCGTGCTGATGCAGGCGCAGCAGGGAGAAGGCAGCGCCTCTGTCCCGGTGGAGCAGTACCGGAAAGACTTCGGATATGAAGCGATGGGACTTCTGCATGAAGATACACTGCACAGGGAGCCTGTTTATACCGTCACGGAAGACGAAGCGGGCACAAAGGCGGTTAGCGCCATCGACACGTCAAAAGCGGGCGTATACTACATCCACCCGTCAGGCGCAGACGCCGGCATGAATTACCAGATCACATATATGCCAGGAATCCTCACGGTGTCGGAGGAGCGGGTCGTGTACACCGTCACCTTTGACGGCATGGGCCATTGTGATTCCTTTACGAAGGGCGGTATCAAGGCGGGAGCGCTTCTGGAGCTTGCGGACAGCGAGCGGACGCCGGCAGCGAAAGAGCAGGGATATGTGTTTGCGGGCTGGTATCAGGACAGGACTTTTGCCAAAGGAAAAGAGTGGGATTTTGATACGGATACGGTACAGTCCGACCTCACACTGTATGCGTGCTGGCTCACTGCGGCAGCACAGAACGGGGACGGCCTGAAACTGTGCGTGCAGGAGATACCCGATCTGACTTATACGGGAAGTGCGTTAAAACCGTCGGTGACCGTATATGACAGTGACGGTACAACGCTTCTGAAGGAAGGAAAAGATTATACTGTAAAATATGTCCGTAATACGGATGCTGTGCAGACCGGTGAGGATGGAAAACCGTTGGCGGCAGGCGGCACCGCGAAGGTCACCGATCCCGGGAAAGCAAGTGAAAAGATAACAGATGTTACAGGCCATTTCAGTAAGGAATGTCCCTATGTGGCCATCACGGGCAAAGGAAACTACACGGAGACTATCTACCGCAACTTCCTGATCCTGCCGGCGAATATCGCCGCAGAGGGGGACACTGCGGACGTCACAGACAACACGCCGCTGGCCGCGGGATTTGTCCTGAAATACACAGACCAGTTCGAGGAGAAGGCAGACAAGACGGCAAAGATCGTAAGCTCCATGAAATATAAGAAGGCGATGAAAGCGGACAAAGACTATGCGCTCAGCGTGCAGGATGAGAATGGTGCGGAGGTTGCACTGACACAGGGAAAACTCCCGCTCCATGCAGGCAGCTACATTCTGACGATTACCGGTAAGGGTAACTATACTGGAGCGGTCAGGAGAAAGCTTTATGTGGCACAGAAACAGAAGCTGATGAAGCATGCTTCTGTCACCCTGGGCAAAAAACAGAAGACGCACGCTTACACGGGGGAAGACGTGTTGCTGACGCCCGGATATTATGACGCTGCTGCAAAGAAATACTATAAAGTGACGCAAGAGGGTGAGATAAGTAGTACGCCGGAGAGCAATGCAGACGACATGTTCCTTGTGAAGGCCGGGAAGAACGGAAAGACAGGCGGAGAAGGTCTGGTCTGGGGCAAAGACTACACGATTGATTACGCAGGCTCAAATCTTGCCGCGGGCACGGCGACCATGACCCTTACAGGAACAAACGGATATGTTGGCACGAAGAGCGTCACCTTTAAGATCACAGGTGCAGCTTTCAGTGCGAAAACGATCAATGTGAAGACTTACAATGTGAACCAGCCGGACTGGACGGGCTGGCAGGCTTCCATGCCCTATACCGGCAAAGCAGTGACACAGAATAAGGTTATGCTGACGACGAAGGTGACAAATAATAACCCGGTTGCACAGGAACTGGTCTATGGTGAACACTATATCATCACTTATAAGAATAACGTGAAAAAAGGCACTGCCGCCATGACCTTCATAGCAAAGCCGGAGTCCGGTTATAGCGGCAGCTTTACGAAAACCTTTAAGATCACGGCGCAGGAGCTGGCGGGAGAAAGACTGACAGTTCTGTCACAAAATGGCGCGGGACAGACAGGTGGAGAAACCGTAAATACACAGGGCGGTACGGCGGCGCAGGCCGGGAATACCGCGGCTGCTGCCGTTTACAGCAAGAACGGGGCGAAGCTTTCCTTCAGGATCACAAATGAAGCGGGTGCACCGCTGCGCGAAGGCACGGACTACACCGTAAAATATAAGAATAATAATGCAGTGACGACAGCGCAGACAGCCGAAAATAAAAAGCCGCTCCTGATCGTTACGGGTAAAGGAAATTATGCAGGAAAAGTCGAAGTGCCGTTTAACATTATACCGGCTTCCATAGAATCAGCCATTGACGGACAGACCGTGAGCGTATCGTGTGCGCAGGTACAGAAGAAGGACGGCATGAAATACAAGGACTTCAAGCTTAAGCTTGTGGAAGGAAAGAAAGCGCTTGGAGTGGGCGAAACAAAGGACTATATCGTCGATGAGACGAACTGTACGCCCGAAAAGATCAAATCCTATGCGGATGCGGTTGCAGCCGGGACGGCATTACCGGAAGAACCTTCGGCGACGGTGAAAGGAAGAGGCTGTTATACCGGGGAGAGGATCATACCGCTGGGGCAGTATATCTATGCGGACAAGCTGACTGCGTCATGCCTGTATGTGGTGCCGTCCGAGGAAACCGGGCAGAATATCTATACCGGCGGACAGGTTACGCCGGATGTGGCGGTATACTATGGGGAGAAAACGGCAGTCAGCGCGGCGAAGAAGGATAAAGAGAAGGACGAGACGAAGCTGACGGCGGAAAGCGGCAAATATAAGCTGAAGAAACTGACGGCGGGTATCGACTATACATTAAGCTATGGCGCGAACCTGACGGCCGGCAAGAACAAAGGCAGTGTGACAGTCACCGGAGCCGGAAGATACGGCGGCAGTGTGACGGTTAAGTTTACGATCGGGAAGAAAGCAATCTATTAAAGAAAGAAGTAATCAGGAGCATTCCGCGCAGGGTGCTCCTGATTATTTTACGCAATAGGAAATGCTCTGGCATGTTTCCAAGGCTGCTTTTTTCTATGTCCTCTTTTGTGTCATAACTTGGACAAAGGTTCATATATTGAGATAAGGGGGAGTGCGGATGAGAAGTGAGGAGATTCTTCATATGTTTCCGGAATCATTACGGGCCAGATGGCGTGTGGCGGCACAGCAGGCCGAGTGTCTGCAGGAGATCAGACTGCGCGTAAATGTGCCGGCGACGGTGCTGATTGACAGAAAGGAATGGTTTGTAGATACAGACGGCAGCCTGGTGGACAGGCAGCCTGTGGCAGCGCGGTGCAGTGCAGAAGAACTGGAGGCAGTCCTCAAACATTTGTGCCAGTATTCTGTTTATGCATTTGCAGATGAGATTCGGCAGGGGTTTTTAACCATACAGGGAGGACACCGTATCGGACTGGCCGGACAGGTGATTATGGAGGATGATAATCGGATACGCAATTTAAAATACATACGTTATTTAAATATTCGTATTGCACATGAGATCAAAGGCGTCTCGGATTCGTTGCTTTCCTATCTGTATGACAGACAGGGAAAGATATGCAATACACTGCTGATTGCACCGCCCGGTTGTGGCAAGACGACTATGCTACGGGATATGATCAGGAATTTTTCCAACGGAACGGGTTATGGAGCCGGCGTGAATGTCAGCGTGGTAGATGAGCGTTCTGAGATTGCGGGCAGTTATCTGGGCATTGCGCAGAATGACATTGGAATCCGTACAGATGTGCTGGACGGGTGTCCGAAAAGGGAAGGCATGATGATGCTGATCCGGGCCATGGCGCCGCAGGTGCTGGCAGTGGATGAACTGGGAAGTGAAGAGGATATACAGGCATTGCAGATGGCAAGCGGCTGCGGGTGCAGACTGATTGCAACGATTCATGGCAGTTCCGTGGAAGAAGTACAGCATAAAAAATACATGCGTAATATTATAGCAGACAGGCTCTTTGACAGATATCTGGTGCTTACGAAGAAAAACGGACGCTGTGAGGTGGAAGGAATCTATGACGGAGATGGAAAACGATGTTTAAAATAGCAGGTTTTTTTTGCATTATAGCGGGATGTATCGGCTGGGGGATCAGCAAGATCACGGAGGAACAGAGCAGAATTCGGCACCTTCGGGAATTGATCCGTATCATTAAGAGAATGCAGGATGAGATCAGTTACGGCAAACATACGCTTCCGGAAATCTGTCTGATTCTCTCAGAATATTGCGATGTGCTGTACCGGCCGTATTTCTGTCATGTTTATGAGCACATTAATCAGTGCGAAGGCGCAGGGTTTGAACAGGTATGGGAAGAACAAATGTGCCAATGTCTGCGGGAAGCGCCGCTGACCGGGGAGGAGAAAAATATATTGATAAATTTACCTCAGAATCTCGGGCTGCAGGAAGAAAAATTACAGGCACAAAGCATTGGACAATCTATGGACCTTTTGAACAGAAGGTGCAGGCAGGCGGAAGATGCTTATGAGAACCGGGCTAAAATGCTGCTCAGCGTAAGTGTGCTGGCGGGAGTATTTCTGACGATTCTGCTGTTGTGACAGGCAGGTGCAGACTTGAAGATATTTTTTCGAAAGAGTATTCCGGTATACAGTCGATAAGTTTAATATATCGGTTGATATGTTAAGAGTGTAGACTACTTTAAATGGAGGAGAAGATGAGCGTAAGCCTTATATTCAGGATAGCGGCGGTCGGTATCTTGGTCACAATATTAAATCAGGTTTTAAAGCATAGCGGTAGAGAGGAACATGCCTTTCTGATCAGTCTTGCCGGATTAATTCTTGTTTTAACATGGATCATTCCTTATATATATGATTTGTTTGTCATGATACAGGATTTGTTCACTTTATAAGGGCACAGAGGAGAGCTATTCATGGAAATGATCAAAATCGGGCTGGTAGGTGTGGCAGGGATATTGCTGATTGTTCCGCTTAAGAGTTATAAGGCAGAATACGGAGTCTGTCTGGGAATTGCAGTGTGCCTGATGATAATGGGATATGCCATGCAGTATTTCGAAGGTATTCTGTCGGCGATGAAGCAGATCAGGGGGTACTTAAACAATAACTACAGTTATTTGGGTGTGCTTTTGAAGGCGGTGGGAGCGACCTATGCGTGCGAGTTCTGTGCGGGAATCTGTAAGGATGCGGGATATGGCGGTATTGCAGGACAAGTTGAGATGGTAGGTAAACTGTATATTCTGTTGACGGGAATGCCTGTATTGATGGCGCTTCTTGAGAGCATACAGTCCATTGCGGGATAGAACGGAGGATTCATATGGGGATTGCGGAGAGCGGCATGGTCTGGGAAGAAATGGGAATGGATCAGGTGACGATTGATTTCGGGCAGCTGTTTCCCGAGTATACATTTGACGGGAGAACAGTCATGAATCTGATTCTGCAGGGAAGATTGTGGGAGGCCGTGAAAGAGATCGGAAGTGGAATAACTGGTGTTATTAATTCTCAGACAGGAGAGCTTAAGACATTGTTTGTCACCATTCTTGTACTGGGGGTTGTGGCAGCGCTGTTTGTCAATTTCGCAGATTTGTTTCAGGATCATCAGGTGTCTGACATCGCTTTCTTTTTTGTCTATCTGCTTATGATAGCCGTACTTATGAAATCTTTTGCAGGAGCGGCTTCCGTCGTTCGGGAGATTCTCGAGACGGTCACCATGTTTATGAAGCTGTATATTCCGACTTATATGATTGCAGTCGGAAGCGCGTCCGGTCTCGCATCTGCGTCCGTGTATTACCAGATCTTACTTTTTATTGTCTATCTGATAGAATGGGGCTATCTGACACTTCTCCTTCCAACGGTGTACACCTATATACTGTTGACTGTCATCAATGGCGTATGGATGGAAGAAAAGCTGACGCTGTTATTAGAGCTTCTGAGTAAGGTGATCAGTGTCAGCATCAAGGTTACGCTTGGAGTTATCACTGGATTCAGTATATTGCAAGCAATGATAACACCTGTAATAGATTCGCTGCAGTCTTCCGTGCTTAAGAAAGCAATGTCAGCGATACCGGCAATCGGGGGATTGACGGAAGGGATGTTTGAGATGGTGATCGGGTCGGCAGTGCTTGTCAAGAACAGCATCGGGCTGTATATCACACTTGTTTTGATCGTGTTGTGCTGCATTCCGGTGCTAAAACTGGCGCTGCTTTCCGGGGTGATCAAGCTCAGCGCGGCGCTGATCGGCATTGTCAGCGATAAACGGATGACCAATTGTGCCAACCGCGTGGGGGACGGCAACATCATGCTGTTAAAAATAGCCCTTTCTTCTATTGGTATGTTTGTGATACAGATCGCCATTATTACCTACACAACAAGCGGAAGGATGTGAAGATAAGCATGCTGGAGAATATCAGACAGATCGGGATGTTTATGATTATCGCGCAGACGGTAATGCATTTTGCAGCCGGGCGGCATTACGAGAAATATATGAAAATAATATCGGGTGTTATAGTCCTTTTGCTGTTTGTCAGACCGTTTGTATCTGATTCTGATAACATAGCCGCAAGATGGCAGGAGGAAGCGGCGAGGATAATGGAGCAGATCATGGAGAGAAGCGAAGCAGGATATCAGACGTCTTATGTGACGGATTCCACGCAGGCGGCAGTGATACAGCAAATCGAGGAGGAAATCAGGAGCAGGCTTAACGACAGGATTTCAGAACGCGGTGAGCAGGTTACAGAAGTGACGATTGATCTGGGAAGGAGCGGCGAAGCGGCGGGTACGGGGAGCGGGGAGGAACTGGTTTTTGAGCGTGTGCGGATTACGGTACGGAAGTCCGGCGGGAGCAGGATCAGTATGCAGGAAGACGGAAATGAGAAGGCTGCGGGGGATGAGGACGGTTTGCCGGAAACGGATGAAGCGGGACTGATTCGGATCAATGAGATCGTTGTGGGAGACAATGGGGATCCGGAGAAGACCGGGACCGGCGGGGCTGGCGACAGCATACAGGAGTTGAAAGAGGTTTTTGCGCAGACACTGGGGATAGCCGAGGACAGAGTGGAGGTGTTATATCTTGGAGAATAGCAGGAAATTGATCGAGAAGCTGACAGGCGGAAAAAAACTCAGAAAAGATCAATGTCTGATTATGATTCTGGTGGGAGTCCTTCTATGTATAATCGCAATACCGTCACAACCGAAAACGATAAAGTCCGGTATAACGGACAGAACAGGTGGTACAATCGGAAATCATACAGCAGCAGATGAAACGGGAGCGGAGGTTCGGACCGGGAGCGGGGCGGATGATTATGCAGAGTATTGGGAGGAGCGGCTGGAAGATACACTCAGGTATGTGGACGGCGTCGGTCATGTCAGGGTGCTGATTACATTGCGAGAGTCCGAGCACAAGATTGTTGAGAAGGACGGTCCCGAGACTTATTCCGATACGACGGAAACTGATTCGGCGGGTGGCAGTCGTATCATCGGGGAGAGCAGGGTTGAGAAGAGTACGATCTATACGACGGACGTAAACGGTCAGAACGTGCCGTATGTGATCATGACGATACCGCCGGCGGTGGAGGGTGTCGTTGTGATTGCACAGGGGGCCGGGTCGCAGAGTGTACAAGAAAATATAATAGAGGCAATTCAGGTATTATTTGATATCGAAGCGAATAAGATAAAAATAGTAAAGATGAAAAAATAATCAGTGTAAAGGGGAGAAAAAATTGAAAAATATGATCAAGAAGAACCAGATGATGATCACGGCGCTTGCAATCATGATCGCCGTAGCAGGCTACCTGAATTTTGCGGGAACAAAAGTAACGGAAGAGGACATAATGTCAGTTAACGGTGAAATTACCACTGACGACATGGGTAATCTGGCACTCGGAAGTGATGAGTCTGATTACGCGGCATTTACGGATCTGTCGGAGGAGGATATTGAGCAGGCTTCCGGAGAGATCAAGAGCCTGGATACGGACGTAACGATGGCGGAGAACGGCGGTGTGGACGAAGAACTTGCAGAGGCATTGGCGGAAGAACAGATGGAAGACGTTCCGGGAGAAGCGGTGTTTACCTCTTCCGGTACTGTAGCGGGACTTTCCGGTGCAAAATTGCAGAAAGAACAGACGCGTGCGCAGAACAAAGAAACACTTTTAGAGATTATCAACAATGCAAATATCAGCGAAACACAGAAGCAGGAAGCGGTAAACAGCATGATTTCCATGACGGATGTTGCGGAGAAAGAGACGGCGGCAGAGATTCTGCTGGAAGCAAAGGGATTTGACGATGCGATCGTCAGCATAGACGGCGACAGTGTGGATGTGGTTGTCAATACAGCGGAACTGACGGAGGCGCAGCGGGCACAGATCGAAGACATCGTGATCCGTAAGACCGGCGTCAGCGCGGAATCGGTGGTGATCAGTACCGTCAATTCAAATTAAGTGCACGATCGGGAAATATATGGTATACTATACGCGCATATTTTAAAATACGGAGGCGAAGAGCTGAGAATGAAAAGAATATTTTTGATTGTATTGGACAGCTTCGGGATCGGAGAGATGGAGGATGCCGCCGAATATGGCGATAAGGGCACCAACACGCTCCATTCCGTGGCTTCCAGTGCAAAGTTTGATATGCCGAACATGGGCAGGATGGGACTTTTTAATATTGACGGCGTGGAGTGCGGCGGGAAAGTGTCGGCGCCGACAGCCAGAATTGCACGTATGAGAGAGGCATCAAAAGGCAAAGATACTACAATAGGGCACTGGGAGATTGCGGGTGTTTTATCGAAGCAGCCGCTGCCTACTTATCCGAATGGATTCCCTGACGAGATTCTGGAGCAGTTCAGTAAGGCGACGGGCAGGGGTGTGCTGTGTAACAGACCGTATTCCGGCACGGAAGTGATCAAAGACTACGGTGACGAACATGTAAGCAGCGGCAAACTGATCGTTTATACTTCGGCCGACAGCGTATTTCAGATCGCGGCCCATGAAGATGTCGTTCCGGTAGAGACACTCTATGAATATTGTAAGATTGCGAGAGATATTCTGCGGGGCAGACATGGCGTCGGGCGTGTGATTGCAAGACCGTTTGTCGGTACAAGCGGCAGCTATACCAGAACATCCGGGCGGCATGACTTCTCATTGGATCCGCCTGCAGTTACCATGCTGGATCAGCTGAAAGCAGCGGGAAAGGATGTGATCTCCGTGGGCAAGATCAAGGATATCTTTGCCGGCAGAGGGATTACAGAATATGTATATACCAAAGGCAACGCAGAAGGGATTGAGAGAACGATTGCGTATATGAAGCGGGATTTTGAAGGTTTGTGCTTTGTTAACCTGGTAGATTATGATATGCTGTACGGCCACCGCAATGATATTGACGGGTATGCCGCGGCGCTTACCGATTTTGACAACAAACTGCCCATGATGCTGGAACTGCTTCGGGAGGAGGACATCCTGATGATCACGGCTGATCACGGATGTGATCCGGGATATACCGTATCGACGGATCATTCCAGAGAGCATACGCCGTTCATTATGTATGGACCGGGTGTGGTGCCCGGTAATGTCGGTACGAGGGATACATTTGCGGATATCGGGGCAACGGTACTCGATTATTTCGGGATACAACCGGAGTTTGCCGGTACATCTATGCTATAGAATCTGGAGGATAAAAACGTGGGCAACTATGCGGACGAGATAAACAAAAGAAGAACTTTTGCGATCATATCGCATCCGGATGCGGGTAAGACGACTCTGACGGAGAAATTCCTGCTGTACGGGGGAGCTATTAATCTGGCGGGCAGCGTAAAAGGGAAAGCGACCGCCAGACATGCGGTTTCCGACTGGATGGAGATAGAGAAGGAGAGAGGTATTTCAGTCACATCTTCCGTATTGCAGTTTGAATATGACGGGTTTTGTATTAATATTCTGGACACGCCGGGACATCAGGACTTCTCGGAAGATACTTACAGGACGCTGATGGCGGCGGATTCTGCAGTCATGGTGATTGATGCATCGAAGGGTGTGGAGGCGCAGACGAGAAAACTGTTCAAGGTATGTGTCATGCGTCATATTCCGATTTTCACTTTTATTAATAAGATGGACAGGGATGCCAACGATACATTCACATTATTGGATGAGATCGAGAAGGAACTGGGGATCGCTACATGTCCCATCAACTGGCCGATCGGTTCCGGTAAAGGGTTTAAGGGCGTATATGAGCGCGAAAGCAAATGTGTGATCACTTATTCGGATACCGAGAAGGGAACGAGAGAGGGACATGCCACCCGGATTCCGGTTGCGGATGAGGCTGCATTGACGGCACATATCGGAGAGGAATATAAGTCTCAATTGTTTGATGAGATAGAACTTCTGGATGGCGCAAGTGCAGAGTATGACCTGGAACGGATACAGGCAGGCGATCTGACGCCGGTGTTTTTCGGGTCGGCGCTTACAAATTTCGGTGTGGAGATATTTCTGCAGCATTTCCTGGCAATGACGACAACGCCGCTTCCGCGCAGGGCTGATATCGGTTTGATTGATCCTGTGGAGCATGATTTCTCGGCATTTGTTTTTAAAATTCAGGCGAACATGAATAAGGCGCATCGGGACAGGGTAGCATTTATGCGCATTTGTTCCGGCAGGTTTGATGCCGGTGCCGAAGTGAAGCATGTGCAGGGCGGTAAGGTCATGCGCCTGTCGCAGCCGCAGCAGATTATGGCGGACGAGCGTAAGATACTGAATGCGGCATACGCCGGAGATATTATTGGTGTATTTGATCCGGGTATCTTTGCGATCGGGGATACGATTTGTATGCCGAAGGAACAGTTTGAGTATGAAGGCATCCCGACTTTTGCACCGGAGCATTTTGCAAGAGTAAGGCAGATCGACACGATGAAAAGAAAGCAGTTCGTGAAGGGAATCACACAGATCGCACAGGAAGGCGCCATACAGATATTTCAGGAATATAATACGGGTATGGAAGAGATTATCGTCGGCGTGGTAGGCGTACTGCAGTTTGATGTATTAAAATATCGTCTGGAAAATGAGTATAATGTGGAAATCAAGCTTGAGAATCTTCCTTATGAACATATCCGCTGGATAGAGAATAAGGAGATTGATCTTGATAAGCTGACGGGAACTTCTGATATGAAGAAGATTAAAGATCTGAAAGATAATCCGCTGCTTCTGTTTATTAACCAGTGGAGCATCGGAATGACCGTTGATCGAAACGAAGGGCTGATCCTGTCAGAGTTCGGAAGAAACTAGCAATATAGGAATTAATTCGGTATATTTCGAGTCCGCGGAGCGGATCTGGCAATCGGGTCTGCCCGATTGATGATGAGGGTGAGTGCATATGAAGAGAACGGGTATATTATTGACGGGAATGTTGATACTTACAGGGTGTCTGGCTTATGCATGGCAGACGCTTCCTCGTCAGAGGAGCGATCTGTATAAACAGAAAAGTCTTGGAGCGCAGCAAGAGGAGAGCGAGCCGGCGGAGCAGGTGATCAGACGGGAGCAGGAGAACGGGTATGCTTACGGTATGCTGTCGGAGGAGGAACAACAGCTCTATCTGGAAATCCGGGATGCACTGACACAGTTTGAAGAAGATGTGAAACTTTCCAGTTGTAATAAGGAAGAGATTGCCCATGTTTTTCAGTGTGTGCTGAATGACCATCCGGAGATTTTCTACGTGGACGGATATACCTATACAGAATATACGCTGGGCGATATTCTAAAGAAAATTACGTTTACGGGGACGTATCGGTTCAGTCAGGAGGAGATTGACCAAAAGCAGAAACAGATAGATATTTATGTAAACCAATGCCTTGCGGGTATGCCCGAGAATGCGGATGACTATACAAAGGTGAAGTATATATATGAATACCTGATCCACCATACGGAATATGACGCTCAGGCGGAGAACAACCAGAATATTTGCTCGGTGTTTATAGAGGGCAGATCAGTCTGCCAGGGATATGCCAAGGCTACACAGTATCTTCTGGACGAGGCAGGGATCTCATCGACGCTTGTTCTGGGACGTGTGATCGGCGGTGAGGGACATGCATGGAACCTTGTAGAGATAGACGGAAGTTACTACTATGTAGATACGACCTGGGGAGACGCATCCTATCAGGCGGTAGGCGGCGCGGCAGGATATCCGGTTGAGAAGATTCCGACGATAAATTATGATTATTTGTGTGTAACTACCTCGCAGATGAATCTGACGCATACGCTTGATAACGTAGTGGAACTGCCGCTGTGCGATTCCATGGAGGATAACTATTATGTGAGGGAAGGACTTTATTTTACGGAGTGGAATGAGGAACAGATCGAACGGATCTTTCGGGAAGAGTATGAGAAGGGAAGCGCCTATGTGACTTTAAAATGTGCCAATCACGAAGTGTACGGACAGATGGAGGAGGCACTGATCGCGAATCAGGGAATCTTCCGCTATCTGGATTGTCCTGACGGGGTGGTGTCTTATTCGGACGATGAGAAGCAATACAGTATGAGTTTTTGGCTTTAGAAGAAGAACCGACATGCGAAATACGAGTTTGCGAAGCAAAGCTCGAGAGGTTAATTTGGAACAAATTTACTTGAAGTTAATTTGGAACAAATTTACTTCAGGGAATTGGACTATGCAAAAATGATAATTTTTGATATACTAGACCCAAATGAAAGAAAGGCGTGGAAGATGAATATGGAACAGGAATCAGCTAAGAACACCTATGTACTGCAGGAGGACGAGAAATTCGGAACTGTTAAGATCGCGGATGATGTGGTGGCAATGATCGCTGCGCTCGCAGCGACGGAAGTGGACGGTGTCGCAGCGATGAATGGTAATATGGCGAATGAACTCCTGAGCCGGGTCGGTGTCAAAGGACTTGCCAAGGGTGTCAGAGTGGAGATTTTTAATAAGAAAGTTAAAGTGGAGCTTGCCATTACCATGGAGTACGGATTCAATATTCCGGCGACTTGCCAGCGTGTTCAGAATAAAGTTAAGAATGCTATTGAGAATATGACGGGACTGGATGTAACGGATGTCAACATCCGCATAGCCGGTATTAATGTAGTGCATTCATAAGACGTATACGATAAAACGTGGCGGATAGGCGTTACACGAAAACAGGAGCTATTATGAGCAGAAGAGAATTGCGGGAACAGATATTCAAATTGTTGTTTCGCATAGAATTTAACAGTATAGAAGAGATGACGGAACAGGAGCGTTTGTTTTTTGAGGACGAGGATGCCGCGCAGGATAAAGATGCCGATTATATTTTAGACAAATACCACAAAATTCAGCAGAAGCTTGATGAAATAGATGCGCAGCTGAATGAGAAGGCAGAAGGCTGGAGTACGGTCAGAATGAGCAAAGTGGATCTGACGATATTAAGACTGGCGGTCTATGAGATTCATTATGATGATTCCGTACCTACAGGCGTTGCAATCAATGAGGCGGTGGAGCTTGCCAAGAAATTCGGACAGGATGCATCTTCCGGATTCGTCAATGGCGTTCTGGCCAAATTTGCATAGGTGGACGGTGTCGGTATGCAGAATGTATACACAGTTGCACAGGTAAATTCTTACATCAAAAATATGTTCACGCAGGACTATATGCTGCAGTCGATCATGGTTAAGGGCGAGATCAGTAACTGCAAATATCATTCCTCTGGACATATTTATTTTACATTAAAGGATGCAAAAGGAACAATAGCGTGTGTTATGTTTGCTGCAAACCGCAGAGGACTGGCTTTTCGGATGACAGAGGGACAGCAGGTTGTAGTGAGCGGCAGCGTGGATGTCTATGAGCGTGACGGTAAATATCAGCTTTACGCCAGAGAGATTAGACTGGATGGCGCAGGACAGCTTTATGAGCGGTATGAGCAGCTGAAGCGGGAGTTGGAAGAGCGCGGGATGTTTGCGGCACAGTATAAGCAGCCGATTCCGAAATATATCCGGACGTTGGGAGTTGTGACAGCAGTCACGGGAGCGGCAGTACGCGATATCATCAATATTGCGGGCAGGCGAAATCCTTATGTACAGATTATCCTGTATCCGGCGATTGTGCAGGGAGAGGCGGCAGTCCCAAGTATCGTGAGCGGGATTCATGCCCTGGAGCGGATGGGTGTAGACACAATGATTGTCGGCAGAGGCGGCGGTTCCATAGAAGATTTATGGGCATTCAATGAAGAAGCCGTGGCGCAGGCGATCTTTGACTGCAGTATACCGATTATCTCGGCGGTGGGACATGAGACGGATACGACGATTGCAGATTTCGTGGCGGATCTGCGTGCACCGACGCCGTCGGCGGCAGCGGAACTGGCAGTCTGCGATGTGGAGCAGTTGCAGGACAAGCTTGCGGAGTACGCATATACATTACAGCATATGTTCCGGCGGGTGATCAGCCGCTATCGGCAGGCGGCGGAACACTATGGAGTCAGACTGCATTATCTGAGTCCGGTCAACAGGATTCGGACGAAAAGAACACAGGTATTGTCGCTGGAGGAGCATTTACAGAGCGCCATGGAGAACCGGCTGCGTGACAGCCGGCACAGACTGGAACTTTATGTGCAGCAGATGAAAGGACTTTCTCCGCTGGATAAACTGAATCAGGGATATGCCTACACGGCGGATGCAGGAGGACAGACAGTGACTTCCGTTGACCAGGTTGCGGTGGGCGATTGTCTGACGGTATATGTGAAGGACGGAAGACTGACGGCGCGGATCATGGATAAACATAGGGAGACGGCCGGATACTGAAGGTAATACACGACACGGGATAGAAACAAGAGGGATGGCGCAGTAAGATGGCAGGAAAGAGCAGAAAACAGGTGCAGCAGGAAGAAATACAGCAGATACAGTGTGAACAGGAAGAATCGTTTTCTCTGGAAGAGGCATTCCTGCAGATTGAGGATGTGATTGCCCGTCTGGAAACGGAAGAGATTACGCTGGAGCAGTCTTTTCAGGAATATAACAGGGGAATGCTTTTGCTGCAGAAATGTAACGAGACAATAGACCAGGTAGAGAAGAAAGTACTTCAGATCAATGAAGATGGTGGACTGGATGAATTTTAAAGAAGAGATCAGGTATAAAACAGAACAGATTGAGGCGCTGCTGAAAGATTATCTTCCGGTGGAGGAAGGATATCAGAAAGTTGTGCTGCAGGCTATGAATTATTCGATTACGGCAGGGGGCAAGAGACTGCGTCCGATGCTGATGGCAGAAAGCGCGGCGCTTTTTACGGATACAGAGGAAGTATGGCGGTTTGCAGGAAGCGGATCACAGGGGACAGACCTGGCAGAGCGGACAGTATTGGGAAGAACATTGCCTTTGTTTATGGCGGCACTGGAGATGATACACAACTATTCTCTTGTGCATGACGACCTTCCGGCGATGGATAACGATGAATACCGCAGAGGAATGAAAACTACGCATGTAGTATATGGTGAGGGCATGGCGGTTCTTGCAGGAGACGGATTGCTGAACTATGCTTTTGAGACTGCTGCAAGGGCTTTCGATTATGCCGGAACAATAGAGGAGTACCGCAGGATCGCCGCCTCTATGCAGATACTCGGCCGCAAGGCGGGAATCTATGGTATGATCGGCGGACAGTGTGCGGATCTGGAGGCCGAGAAGATGGACGAAGGCGTGAGCGGGGAGATGCTTCTCTATATCCACGAGCACAAGACGGCGGCGCTCATTCAGGCGGCGATGACGATCGGTGCGACGCTGGCGGGAGCCGGGCACGCGGAGATTGAGAGACTGGGAAAGTGCGCATATAATATCGGGGTCGCTTTTCAGATTCAGGATGATATTCTGGATGTGACGAGCAGCCTGGAAGTGCTTGGCAAGGCGGTCGGAAGCGATGAAAAGAATCATAAGCTGACTTATGTTACCATGCATGGGCTGGAGAAGTCAGGAGAACAGGTGGAAGAGTTGTCGAGAGAGGCGGTCGCGATTTTAACATCTTTTCCGAAAAGAAATGCGTTTTTGGAAGAGTTGATCGAGCAGTTGATCTATAGGAAAAAATGATTTTCTTCATACTGATACCGGGAGATGAGAGAAGGACGTTCTGAACAGGACAGACGCGGGGGATTACGATGCTTTTAGAGAAAATAGAACAGACAAACGATATCAAACAGCTTACAGAAGCCGATTACGGAGTACTTGCAGAAGAGATCCGGGAGTTTCTGATTCAGTCGATCAGCGAGACCGGCGGGCATCTGGGGTCCAATCTCGGTGCCGTAGAACTGACTATGGCGCTGCATCTGTTCCTGAACCTGCCGGAAGATAAGATCATCTGGGATGTGGGACATCAGTCTTATACACATAAGATCTTGACAGGACGCAGGGACGGATTTGTTAATTTGCGTAAGTTCGGCGGTATGAGCGGGTTCCCGAAACGTAAAGAGAGCGACTGCGACTGTTTTGACACAGGACACAGTTCTACTTCCATCTCCGCAGGACTCGGTATGGTGAAGGCCAGGGATATACAGGGCGGTAAAAACACGATTGTGTCTGTGATCGGCGACGGTTCCCTGACCGGCGGCATGGCGTATGAAGCGCTCAATAATGCTTCACGGCTGGAGACTAATTTCATTATTGTCCTGAATGACAATAACATGTCTATATCGGAAAATGTGGGCGGCGTATCGAAATATCTGAATAATATCAGAACAGCGGATATGTATCTGGACTTGAAAGAGGGTGTCTATAATTCGCTTCACGGAAAGTCCAAGTACGGAGACAAGATGGTTTCCCAGATCAGGCGGGTTAAGAGCAGCTTCAAGAATCTGGTCGTGCCGGGCATGTTCTTTGAGGATATGGGAATCACCTACTTAGGTCCGGTGGACGGGCATAATATTTCCGCGATGGTGCGTATGTTAAAAGAAGCAAGGAAGATAAGGGGAGCAGTGCTTCTTCACGTCATTACCCAGAAGGGAAAAGGGTATACGCCGGCAGAACGGCATCCGGCCAGATTCCATGGGGCGGAGCCTTTTGACATAGAGACGGGCATTCCGAGTAAGCCGCAGAATAAAGCAAATTATACGGATATTTTCTCAACCGTTATGTGTAAAATGGGACAGCGGGACGAACAGGTGGTGGCGATCACGGCTGCCATGCCGGACGGCACCGGACTGAAGCGTTTTCGCAACATGTATCCGGAAAGATTTTTTGACGTAGGTATCGCGGAAGAACATGCGGTGACATTTGCAGCCGGTCTGGCGGCCGGTGGTCTGAAGCCGATCGTTGCGATCTATTCCTCCTTTCTGCAAAGAGCGTATGATCAGATCCTGCATGACGTATGTCTGCAGAATCTGCCGGTGGTCTTTGCCATAGACAGAGCCGGGCTTGTAGGCAGCGACGGGGAGACGCATCAGGGCATATTCGACCTGTCGTATCTGTCTTCCATACCGAATATGCATATTATGGCGCCTAAGAATAAATGGGAGCTTTCCGATATGATGAAATTTGCGGTGTCTTCCGGTATGCCGATCGCGCTCCGCTATCCGAGAGGCGAGGCATTCGACGGTCTGAAGGAGAATCGTGCGCCGATCGAGTACGGCAGGAGCGAGGCCATCTACGAGGAAGAGGATATTATCCTGTTTGCCGCAGGCAGTATGGTGAAGGTGGCGCTTGCGGTGCGGGAACAGCTTAAGGAGAGAGGATATTCCTGTTCCCTGACCAATGCGAGGTTTGTAAAACCTATAGATGAGCAGGCGGTCCATGAAGCGTGCAAGGAACATAAACTGATCGTGACTATGGAAGAAAATGTCTTAAGCGGCGGCTATGGCGAGAAAGTCAGAACCTGTGTGGACGAGCTTGGCGCGCCGGTTCGTGTGCTGAACATAGCGATTCCCGATGAATACGTGGAACACGGTAATGTAGAATTGTTAAAACGGGAGATCGGCATAGATGCAGACTCTATTGTGAAAAAAATACTGACAGCTTATGTTTCTATGGCGGCTGACTGCATTATGGTGAATGGGTAATATATGAAAGAGAGATTAGACGTCATTTTAGTGAAACAGGGCTTTGCACCATCCAGAGAGAAGGCGAAGGCAATCCTTATGACGGGAAGTGTTTTCGTAAACGGACAGCGGGAAGACAAGGCCGGAACAACTTTTGATGAGAGTACAATTCAATTAGAGGTGAAGGGGAGTGCACTCAAATATGTAAGCCGTGGTGGTCTGAAACTGGAAAAGGCGATGGAAGAGTTCCCGATCACACTAAACGGTGCGGTCTGCATGGACATCGGCGCTTCTACAGGCGGCTTTACGGACTGTATGTTGCAAAACGGTGCGGCGAAAGTGTATGCGATTGATGTAGGGCACGGACAGCTGGCATGGAAGCTGCGCAGCGATGAACGTGTAATATGTATGGAGAAGACGAACTTCCGGTATGTGACATCGGAGGATATTGCGGAGCAGATTGATTTCGCTTCGGTGGACGTTTCTTTTATTTCGCTGACAAAGATCCTGATTCCGGCGCGTGAACTGCTGTGTGCGAAAGGCAATATGGTGTGTCTGATCAAACCGCAGTTTGAGGCGGGAAGAGACAAGGTCGGTAAGAAGGGCGTTGTCAGGGAGCCGCAGGTGCATGAAGAAGTGGTACATAAGGTGATAGATTATGCCGAACTGATCGGATTTGAAGTAAGGGGATTGTCGTATTCGCCGATCAAAGGACCGGAAGGAAATATTGAATATCTGGTTCATATTGTGAAGAAAGAAGAGATTCCGGAAGCGGTCAGGGTAATGACGGAAGCGGAGGCGGAGTGTGCGCTGCGCGGAATGACGGAGGCAAGAAGCGGCAAATCATATGAAGAAGAGACAGAGCGGCTGATTGCAGATGTTGTGGCGAGGGCACACGGTGCGTTGGATGAGGCGAAACAGGGATGAAGCATTTTTATCTGATTACGAATGAGCGTAAAGATCCGCAGGGACAATATACGGAGCGGATCACGACATATCTGAGGGCGCGCGGTGGAGAAGTCACCTGTGTGGACAATACCTCAGAAGCGATAGGCGCGGCGATCCATACGTCTGATACGCCGGGGACAGAGGCGGCTGACGATATCAGGACGGGCTGTACGGAATGTGCGCTTGTGCTGGGCGGTGACGGCACTCTGCTGCGGGCGGCGAGAAATATGACGAACAGCGATATTCCGCTTCTGGGCATGAATCTTGGTTCTTTAGGATATCTGGCGGAGGTGGAGACCGGCAGTATAGAACAGGCGCTGGACAGACTGCTGGCGGATACGTACACGCGGGAGGAGCGGATGATGCTGGAAGGGCGTGTGTACCTGCGGGGTAAGATGGACGAAACGACGGAGAACGCGGCTGATACAGGCATGGAAGAAAATTATGCACTCAATGATATTGTGATCTCAAGATGCGGTTCTTTGCAGATTCTGACTTTTGACATATACGTGAATGGACAGTTCCTGAACCGTTACAGTGCGGACGGCATGATCGTGGCGACGCCGACGGGATCGACAGGTTATAATATGTCGGCGGGCGGTCCCATCGTGGAACCGGCGGCAAATCTGCTGCTACTGACACCTGTTTGTCCGCACACACTAAATACACGCAGTATCGTGCTTGCGCCTGAGGATGAGATCAGGATCGAGATCTCGCAGGGTAAGGACGGACATATGCAGACGGTTGAGGCGAATTTTGACGGCAGTCACAAGGTGATTATGCGGACCGGAGACAGCATTATGATCCGCAAGGCGTTAAAGACAACAGGAATTCTGAAACTGAACACGGAAAGTTTCCTTGCCGTACTGCATAAGAAAATGAGCGAATAATAAATGGATGATAAGGGAAATAATGAAGCAGACGATCAAGAAGAGAAGACATGAGAAAATTGTTGAGTTGATCAGCCGGTATGAGATTGATACACAGGAGGAACTGGCGGACAGATTGTGCGAGGCAGGATATCAGGTCACACAGGCGACGGTATCGCGGGACATCAGAGAATTGAAGCTGTCCAAGATACCAGTAGGTAAGGGGCGGCAGAAGTATGTGGTTTTTACGCAGGATGAGACGCACCTGGGAGATAAATATATCAGGGTGCTGCGGGAGGGATATATATCCATGGACACAGCACAGAATCTGCTGGTCATGAAGACGGTGTCCGGCATGGCGATGGCGGTGGCTGCGGCAGTGGATGCGTTGAAGATGGAGGAAATCGTGGGGTGCATTGCGGGAGATAATACGATCATGATGGCCATGCGAAGCGAGGAGGCAGCCTTGGCCGTCATGGATAAAATAGAGAGAATGATAGAACATTAGCAATTATGTATTTGCACTATCCGCCTGCGTGCGGCGAAGATGTGCCCGGAGAGAATACATAAGAGGTGAAGCGATGTTACAAAGTTTACATGTGAAGAATCTGGCATTGATCGATGAGACGGAGGTTACTTTCGGCGAAGGACTGAACATTCTTACCGGTGAGACAGGAGCCGGTAAGTCCATTATTATCGGTTCCATCAGTCTGGCGCTGGGCGCCAAGGCGGATAAAGAGATGATCCGCACGGGCGCGGAGTATGGGCTGGTGGAGTTGATTTTTACGGTGGATCAGCCGAAACAGCTGGAAGCGGTGAGAGAACTGGAACTGCCCATAGAGGATGGTCTGGTTATCCTGCAGCGCAAGATCATGCCGGGGAGAAGTGTGTGCAAGGTGTGCGGTGAAACGGTGACTGCAAGACAACTCAAGCAGCTGGCGGAGATCCTGATCGATATCCACGGACAGCATGAGCATCAGTCTCTGCTGCAGCCGGGCAGGCAGCTTGCCATATTGGACGCTTATGCGGGCGGGGAGATTACTGCCTGCAAGGAAGAACTTCAGAAAAGCTACAGACAGTATCGGCGTATCGTGGAAGAACTGTCAGAGCATGAGACAGATGAGGAAACCAGAAAGAGAGAAATTGCGCTTGCGCAGTTCGAGTGTCAGGAGATCACAGAGGCGGAACTGACTGTAGGGGAGGACGAAGAGGCAGAACAGACTTACCGGAAACTGGTTAACGGACAGAAGATCAAGGAAGCGCTATCTGCGGCGTATGGACTCTGCGGTTATGAGGATACGGGAGTCGGGAGTCATATAGGACGTGCGCTGCGGGAGATCAGATCGGTATCCACCTATGATGAACAGCTGCAGGAACTGGAGCGACAGCTTCTGGATATTGACAGCCTCCTGAACGATTATAACCGTGCGGTCGCGGATTACTTGTCAGAACTGGAATTTGACGAAGCTTTATTTGACCGCACGGAGAAAAGACTGAATCTGATCAATCATTTAAAATCAAAATACGGCGGGACAATAGAAGAGATTCTGGCATATCGGAACGAAGCGGAGCAGATGTTAAACAAATACAGCGATTACGCTACTTACCGCATGAAACTGGAAGAACAGGCGGATACTTTAAAGAAAGAATCGCTTATACTCTGCGAAAGAATGTCGGCATTGCGCAGGCAAAGCGCTGAGGCACTTGCCGAAGAAATGCGGAATGCGCTTGCCGATTTGAACTTCCAGGAGGTGGCATTTGAGATTCGGGTAGTTTCCGATGTGGAAGCGATGAGCGGGAACGGCTATGACAGAGTTGCTTTTATGATTTCCGTCAACGCAGGCGAGGCGCTGCGGGAACTGGCGCAGGTAGCCAGCGGTGGTGAACTGTCCCGCATTATGCTGGCACTCAAGACCGTGCTGGCGGATAAAGATGAGATTGAGACGCTTATTTTTGATGAGATCGATACCGGCATCAGTGGTAAGACCGCCTGGAAGGTGTCTGAGAAAATGGGAATCCTCGGCAGGGCGCATCAGTTGATCTGCATCACACATCTGCCGCAGATCGTTGCTATGGCAGACACGCACTTCTGTATTGAGAAGCGTGTGGAGGATAACCGCGCCGTCACGGATATCAGGCGGCTTGATGAGCCGGAAAGCATTGAAGAACTGGCGCGGATGCTTGGCGGAGCCAGCATTACCGAGAATGTCAGAAACAATGCAAAAGAAATGAAAGATTTGGCAAGAAATACAAAACAATACTAAATTAATTTGAAAGATTTATCACATACTAGAAAGGACGCGCGTTACGTGTGTCCTTTTTGTGTGACTCATATTATGGAGAGAAATGCAGTTAATTTCGAAGAAATTGGATGAGGATGTGATAAATTGGGCAGATTAATCTATATGACAAAACAACAGGAGAGAGTATATCGGGGATTTTTATATCTGCTGCTTTGTGTGGCGGTAGTCACGCTCGCTGCAGTTGTCTATGTCGCCTATTGGGACAAAATACCTTCAACGATTAAAATACGTGCCGGTGTAGAACAGGAATTAAACTTTAAGGTGCCGGTTTCCGGTGAAATCTATCGAATCAAGGAGGATGCGGCCCAGGTAGCCTCCCTGCCGGAGTCCATAGGTACTGAGAAAAAAGATGAACAGATTGCTGAGAGTATATCCGACAGTGTGAAGAGCATTCATGTAGATTTTGCGCATACAGTAAAAGTCAGGGCAAACGAGATCGATACTTATCAGATGAATCTGAAGTTGTTCGGGGTTCTTCCTTATAAGAATGTCGATATAGAAGTGATTCAGGATAAGATGCTGATTCCTTCGGGAATCCCCATTGGCATCTATGTGAAGACAAGCGGTGTGTTGGTCGTGGGAATCGGTGAATTTGAAGACGCCGACGGCAGTAAGGTGTCTCCGGCGAAATATATACTGCAAAAGGGAGATTATATCCTCAGGGCGGATGGCGAGGAGATAGAGAATAAAAAGCAATTGATCCGGCTGATTGAAGAATCCGGCGGGGAAAATATGGTTCTGACTATCAAACGAAATGATGAAATAACGGATGTTATGGCAACGCCGGTATGTAATCAGAATCAGCAGTGGAAGCTTGGAATCTGGATCAGGGATAATGCGCAGGGTATCGGTACCATGACATATGAAGACACAAATCATACATTTGGTGCGCTGGGACACGGGATTAACGATGTGGATACCTCCATGCTGATGAATTTGGATGAGGGGACGCTGTACAAGACGGAGATCGTAGGAATCACGAGAGGCTCTAACGGTTCGCCGGGGGAACTGACAGGATATATTGAGTATGATTCAGATAACGTGATCGGGGAGATTACGGAGAATACGGCGGAAGGAATATTCGGTGTCTGTGACGAAGAAATCACGGAAGCGGCATGTTATGAGCCGATTCCTATTGCCTTGAAGCAGGAGATCGAGCTCGGACCTGCGCAGATTATCTGCTCCGTTACCGGTGAACCGGAATTTTACGATGTTGAGATTGCGGAAGTCAATCTGGATGGCGACAATATTAACAGGGGAATCGTCATACGGGTAACGGACGAGAAACTTCTGACGCTGACCGGCGGTATCATTCAGGGCATGAGCGGCAGCCCGATTATCCAGAACGGTAAGCTGGTGGGAGCGGTGACACACGTGCTGGTGCAGGATTCCACGAGAGGGTATGGGATCTTTATTGAGGAAATGCTGGGGCACTAGGAGGAACTTATATAAGAAATTCGGGTTAGACCCCTGATCAGGGTCTAACCCTTATGACTTAGTGGCGTTTCGTGAATCAGGTAAGACTATATCATTGTTCGAATTCCTGTGTGTCAGGTCAGGACGGCTCTTCCCACTCATTCAGAGAATTGATGAAAGCTAAAGTTACTTTTACTTGTTCATCATTCATTTTCTCCAGTTGGGCAAGTGCGCTTTGCTGAAGCTCAGATAGTGATAAGTCTTTACTGATTTGTTTTAGCTTGGGTTCAGTTCCGTTCAGTACCCATTCGGAATTATACCCGTATTTTTCTTCGATCAGAACGGCGAGAGATTGCGATAATCGAATATCTGGATCTTTAAGAAGTTTGGATATGTAACTTTCGGTCACTCCAATTGCAGAAGCAAACTGTTTTTGCTTTAGCATATTCTCCTGCAGAATTTGCCTTATTCTATCACATTGGTTCATAGATGTTATTCTTCCTTTCACTTCGTCTGGATACAAACAAGTCATGGCAGAACAAACTGCGCCACTTCAATGCTTTTTTTAGGTATAGGAAATTGCGATAGTGTAAACCATTCAAGGAGAATGCGGGGCATTCTCTGAATCGTTGCTGCAGAGCGGCGATTTTTTATAAAAATTTCGATATAATAATATATTCTACAATAACAGAATAACAGAACAACTTGAATCAGTCAAGAAAGATATATTGACAACACAAAAAGGTTGCTTTATACTTGAAACATTAAATAAGGGATAATGACATTGGCAATTTTCTTAATATAAGAGCAGACCGGATTGGATGTAAAGAAGGATGAATCAGAAAAAAGAAAAGTCAAAATTGCAATGTCATTTAGATAAGGACAACATTGCAGTTAGGATTCTTTTTACAGCGAGTA
>CAJTPS010000020.1:68863-70237 GCA_910578555.1 uncultured Lachnospiraceae bacterium | reverse complement strand
CTTTGCCCTCCATTGTAAGCATAAACTTCATTATCTCTTCAAATGACCATTTCTTTTTACGTGAAAAATCCGTTTCTGGATTCTTTGTAAACAACCAACGGTAAGAATCCATCTCTGTAATAATGGATAATAGTTTTTGCTTTACCTCTGTAGAATAATTCATTGTGTAATCCTCCTTGCAGCCAAGATGTTTTCTTGATTACAAGGGCCGCTCTGACTATCTTTCTTTTTAGATAGTCAGAGCGGCCGCACATTTGGTTTATCCTGTCAAGTGATTTATGAAATTATACAAAAAAAGAACAGGGTACATATTTCTACATACACTGTTCTTTGCATCGTCCTTATCTAAATGACATTGGTGTTGCCCCTGCCGCCGTTTTCTGTCCTGTCTGTATCGTCTCTCATTTCTCCTCTTCCGTCTTCTTCACATCCGTATGCACAGTCGCAATCGGCGTGCGCTCACCCCGTTTCAAATACCTGCGGATCAGAATATCCGCCGTAAGTGACACCACAAAAAGTATCACTGCCAGCACCTGAGATACGGCAAGCGTCGTATGGGGAATAAAAAGTGTGTCCGTGCGAATGCCTTCGATCCATGCCCTTCCCAGACCGTAACCGCCCAGATACAGAAGCCACATCTCACCCTGAAACTTCTTATGCTGTCTGTACGCCAGCATCAGAAGCAGAAGCGCCAGGTTCCATAGACTCTCATAGAGGAAAGTCGGATGCACCTGTATATAATTCGTTCCCTCTGTAATATGTCGCGCCACATTCTCTGAAATATCAATGCCTCTGACCGCATCAACCGGCAGCCGCATGGCAAACAGGTTATCCGTATATTCACCGAACACCTCCCGGTTCGTGAAATTACCCCAGCGGCCGATCACCTGTCCGAGCACCAGTCCCGGCACACAGATATCCGCAATCTGCAGGAAGCTGTATTTCTTCACTTTACAATACACCCACAACGTGATGAATGCCGCAATCACCGCCCCGTAGATCGCCAATCCGCCGTTACGCAGATTTAGGATTCCGAGCAGATTGTTCTTATACATATCCCACTGGAAGATCACATAATAGATTCTTGCTCCTGCGATGGAAAAAATAATGGCGTAAATGGCAAAATCCCAGATCACGTCCGGATTCAGGTTCTCTTTCTTCGCCACGTATGCCGCCATCAGGACACCGCACAGGACGCCGATCCCGATGATCACACCGTACAGAGCGATCTGAAATCCGAAGATGCTGAAGCTCTTCGGCACATGATTCAAATAGATCCCGAGGTTCGGGAACGCAATGTCCGTCACATTCATAATATCCTGCATATCAGACCTTCCTTTTTCCGCAGCTGCCATTTGCTTTGCCCGCATATGC
>CAJTPS010000020.1:0-68767 GCA_910578555.1 uncultured Lachnospiraceae bacterium | reverse complement strand
GTGCCTCTATTATCCGCAGCTGCATTCATAGACTGCTTGCGCAGTCTATTTCATGTCGGGCTTTCGCCCTATGCCTGCGGACAAGTCATTTGCTTTGCCCGCATGTGCCTCTATTATCCGCAGCTGCATTCATAGACTGCTTGCGCAGTCTATTTCATGTCGAGCTTTCGCCCTATGCCTGCGGACAAGTCATTTGCTTTGCCCGCAAGCGGTCA
Source organism: uncultured Lachnospiraceae bacterium (assembly GCA_910578555.1). Classification (GTDB taxonomy): domain Bacteria; phylum Bacillota; class Clostridia; order Lachnospirales; family Lachnospiraceae; genus UBA3282. The sequence continues at coordinate 68,552 of CAJTPS010000020.1, read as the reverse complement.
CGCATATGACTTGTCCGCAGGCGCAGCTGCTCATTGCTGTCACACGTTAAACCGGAACAGGATCACATCGCCGTCCTGCACGACATATTCTTTACCTTCCATACCAACCAGGCCTTTTTCTCTGGCTGCCGCGAGTGACCCCTGTTCCAGCAGATTTTTATAATTGACCACTTCCGCCTTAATAAAGCCTCTCTCGAAATCGGTATGTATCTTACCGGCCGCCTGCGGCGCTTTCGTACCGATCTTGATCGTCCATGCCCTGGTCTCGTCCTCCCCTGCCGTAAGGAAACTCATCAATCCCAGAATACGGTAGCTTGCCTTGATCAGCTTCTGCAGTCCGGACTCGGACAATCCCAGATCCTCTAAGAACATCGCCGTCTCTTCCTCGTCCAGTTCCGCGATCTCCTGCTCGATCTGCGCGCAGATCACGAATACTTCACTGCCATTGTTTTCCGCGAACGCTTTCACTTTAGCGACACCTTCGTTGGAAGCGCCGTCATCCGCCAGATCATCCTCAGCCACGTTCGCCGCAAAAATCACCGGCTTGCAGGTCAGAAGATTATAAGATGCCAGAAGTGCCGCCTCGTCCTCGTCTTCCGGTTCAAACACTTTGGCAAGTTTGCCCTCCTCCAGATGCGCCTTGATCCGTTCCAGAAGAGCATATTCTTTCGCTGCCGTCTTATCCATCTTGGCAATCTTGGCAGTCTTGGCAATCCTTCTGTCCAAAATCTCAATATCTGAGAATATCAATTCCAGATTAATAGTCTCGATATCCCTCAGCGGATCAATAGACCCGTCCACATGCACAATATTGCTGTCTTCAAAACATCTCACCACATGCACAACGGCATCCACCTCACGGATATTGCTTAAGAACTGGTTCCCCAATCCTTCTCCTTTGGACGCGCCTTTTACCAAACCGGCGATATCTACAAATTCTATCGTAGCCGGCGTCACCTTTTTAGAATGATACATATCGCCCAGAAGCTTTAATCTCTCATCCGGCACTGACACGATACCGATATTCGGATCGATCGTACAGAACGGATAGTTTGCAGACTCCGCGCCCGCCTTAGTCAGTGAATTAAAAAGGGTGCTCTTTCCCACGTTGGGGAGCCCTACGATGCCTAGTTTCATTTTATCTTAATCTCCTTTGGTTTTTCTTATATTTTATAGGGTTTTCGCCTCTTATGGCTTTGGTCACGTACCAGTTTACGTACCAATCTGCACCATTCAAAATTTCAAAATTGATTTTGAACCATGCCTGCGTGGGCGAAAATATCTATTTGAGATTTTAGTTAACAAAGCCAACGAGCGAGAAAACGAATGTTTTCGGCCCAAATACCTATGGTAGTATAACATAGTAAGGCTCGAAAGTAAATCATTGGATTTCTATATTTCCAATATCCATTTCACCTCCATTTTTCTTATTCTTCCCATTTTCACTTTACTCACAATTCACACCTGTGATAAACAGAGAGTCAAATTATTCGATTGCTTTCTCAAAAGACCCTTCTGAATGGGAATCATACATTAACAGAGACGATAAGCTTATACTTAATCCTGATGAATATGACAAAACAGCCATTGATTATGCCCTTGAAGCAGGGAACTACCCTTTCCTTAAATATCTTATGGATAAAGGTTATATATGGTTTGTCGGGAATGATCAAAAAGAATACTATTCAGGCTTTGGTGCAGGAACCTCGATCAAGAGAAGAGAAATTGGCTTTCATGATTCCTTGGAATATCGAATGAAAATGCAGGATGATCTCCGCTTTAAAATGATTGCTCTTGCTATCAGAAACAAAGACTTTGAGATGCTGGATAAGCTGCACGCCAGAGAACTTCCACTCCTTTACACTATAAATCCTATGCACCATTGGACTCTAGGAAATATGCAGCTTCCCTATTCTCCTAATGTTAAGCAAATGATTGAAAGCATAGCTGCCAGTGAGAATACTGCCATATCCTATTTCTTTGATGCGTTTGAAACAGAAACTGAACGCAACGCGTTACGAAACACCTTCGTATTTCCTTATGCCGGACTTGTTCTTGATGCTTTAATAACCGGAAAAAGAAGCGCAGAAAGCAAACGATTCCTGCAGAAGGCTATTGAACATAATATGAGGGTTCAGAAGAATCTTCAGAAACTTATAAACAAAAGCAAGGCAGGCTGTAAGGAACTAAACAGCGGAGTTCCGCATACAGAAAATCACGATGATGTATATTATAGCCGCGAAGCATGGCGTGAATACTATTTCTACCCTGATACATGCTTTGTAGCTTACTGCATGCCCCTCTTTCTCAAGAATGCTACTGGATTTATTACAAACATCATAAGTATAACTGCTTCATCCAATGACACTGAAATACAGTTTCTCATTGATGAACTAAGAAAAACCTACAACAACTTTATTAAGCAAAAAAAGGAGGCGTAAATCATGCATAATCCAATATTTGACTATGAAGATGGAGACTTTATCTATCAGACTTCCGATAATATGGGCATCGACTCTGACGGTGATCTTCATATGCGCATGAGTGACAATATGTCTATGGACATGGACACCGGGGAGTTACATTGCAACTCCGGTTGTGAGAACGATGATAATGCCTGTTAAAGCAACGAGCCAGGAACTCCTGGCTCGTATCCGCAATAAAATACTGTTTCCTATAAAACCTTATATCTAATATCTCCTCTTGTCCTTCAACTCCTGATACAATATCTTATAATTCTCATACCGCACTGTGCTGATTTTTCCCTCCGTTACGGCTGCCTTGACGCCGCAGGAAGGTTCGCTGATATGGGCGCATCCGCTGAACTTGCAATACGGTTCATACTGCACGAACTCCGGATAATACTGTCCCAGTTCTTCCTTCGTGATCTCAGATATATCAAGAGATGTAAATCCGGGCGTATCCACGATATAAGTCTCCTCGCCCAGCGCTATGATCTCCGAATGTCTTGTCGTATGTTTTCCTCTTGCAATCTTCGCGCTGATCTCGCCCGTTTCCATGTTGGCCCTAGGTGCCAGCTGATTGATCAGGGAGGATTTCCCCACCCCGCTCGGTCCCGCCACCGTGGTCGTCTTACCGTTTAGCAGTTCCCGGACCCGGTCCACGCCTTCATTCTCTAGCGCACTGATAAACAGCACATGGTATCCGCAAGCTTCATAAGCCTGTAAAAGCGCTTCCTTCTCCTGCTCCGACGCGATATCCTGCTTATTAAAGCAGATGATCGTCGGCAGATTCTGCCGTTCCATACGAATAAGAAATCTGTCCAGCAGATTAAAATTGGGATCGGGCTTCACAATGGCAAAAATAATCAGTGCCTGATCCACATTGGCGACTGCCGGGCGGATCAGCGCGCTTCGTCTGGGGAGTATCCCGCTGATATTACCAAGCCGCTCACCCTCGTCCAGCACATCCATCATGACATCGTCACCTACTAACGGCTTCACATGATCTTTTCTGAATATACCTTTTGCCTTACATTCATAGGTTCCGTGCCCTTCCACATGGACATAATAGAATCCCGCGATTCCTTTGATGATTTTCCCCTGCATGAACCTGTTCCTATTCCTCTGTAAACTGAATCTCTCTCTTTACCGTCCTCTCTTCGGAGACAGGGTCCGCCGTGACCGTCTCTCCTGTCTCAGGATCAGTCGTGGTCGTCGCCTCTTTCTCCACTACAAAATGAAAAGTGATCACGCCGCCCGGTGATTTGATTCCCGTGTAATTGACCGCTACCGGGAAAGAAGACGTCTGCGTGCTCAGAAGCTGTACGCCGTCCGCCGTGGTAACCGTAACGGTAACAGACATGCCGCTCCGGTAATCCGGGTCCTCCGTCGGTGCGGTAATGCCCTCGGAATACCGGTACGTCACATCGGACGGTCCCGTGCTGATCTTAATGTCAATTGCTGTTCCCTGATCCACATAAGATCCAACCGAATAACTCTGATAACATACTTTATCTGTCAGAGAAACGTCCTCATTACTGGTCTGTGTAACCGTTCCCACTTCCAGACCGCTCTCTTTCAGGCTGACCGTTGCATCCATTTCCGTCAGCCCGATCACATCGGGCACCCTGACTTTATTCTCCTCCGCGCCCTGGCTTACGCGGATCGTGATGGAAGAACCTTCCGGCGCTTTCGTGTCCGCTTCGGGCGACTGGGAGATCACATAACCGCTCTCCACAGCGGCGTCATAGCTTTCCGTCACATTGACAACAAATCCCTCTTTCTCAAGAACCGATGTCGCCTCCGCCTTGGATTTGCCCGTTACGGACGGTACCTCGACCCCGTCGCTTCCCTGTGCGACAGTCATCACTATAACTGTATTTTTATTAACCATATTACCCGGTGCCACGCTTGTAAGACCATCCTGTGAGGCAGCCCGAAGCACGGTTCCCACGTCGTAGGCGTTGTTCTCCTCATACTTGATCTCAGGCGTCAGTCCAAGCTCCAATAGTCCCCGTTTGGCATCCTCTACATTCATACCGACGACTTTGATCATTTCCACCTGTTCTATCTCTTCCTGCACTTCCTTATCATCCCCGGAAGTGCCGATATGAAATACGCCCACGGATTTTCCGACAAGGAAGATCGCGATACAGCCGATCAGAATCGCCGCCACCACCGCAAGGATCGTGGTGATTTTCTCCATCTTGGGATCATAATCCTCATCGTCCCAGTCCTCGTCGTCATCCTCCTCTTCCTCATCCTCCTCATAGAAGCGCTCGCTGTCCTTCTTCAGCCGCATCGCCTCGTCCATGGAATCTCTTCTGTCAGACTGTCTTTTAATCTGTGCCATATCCCTGTCCGTTATCATCCTGGTGGACGCTTCCTCATCAGGATCGATCACCTTAACGAAATCCTCATCGGGATTGATCAGCGACTGCTTCAAGTCTGTGATCAGTTCCGCCATGGACTGATATCTTCTGTCCGGGCTCTTCTGACAGCATTTACACACGATCTGCTCCACGCTGATCGGGATCTCCGGCACATACTCTCTAGGAGACGGCATTTCTTCCTGTATATGCTTGATCGCGATCGCAACCGTAGTCTCTCCATTGAAAGGAACCCTGCCCGTGAGCATCTCGAACATAGTGATTCCTAAAGAATAAATATCGCTCTTTTCATCGCTGTACCCGCCTCTTGCCTGTTCCGGCGAAGTATAATGCACAGAACCCATGACGTTTGACGTGATCGTATTACTGGTCGCCGCCTTTGCAATACCGAAATCCGTCACTTTCACCTTGCCCTCTTTAGATATAATGATATTCTGCGGCTTGATATCGCGGTGAATAATATGATTATTATGCGCCGCCTCGATCCCCATGGACACCTGGATCGCAATACTGATCGCCTCTTTGACGGACAGTCTCGCCTTCTTCTCGATATATTTCTTCAGCGTTATTCCATCCACCAGTTCCATAACGATATAGTGGATGCCGCCTTCTTCCCCGACATCATACACATTGACGATATTCGGATGCATGAGCCCTGCTGCCGCCTGTGCCTCGATCCTGAACTTGGATACAAAATTAGCGTTCTCCCCGAATTCCTGCTTCAGCACCTTGACCGCAACGAACCGGTTGAGCTTATGATCTTTTGCTTTATATACATCTGACATACCGCCGGTGCCGATCTTTTCCAGAATCTCGTAGCGGTCGCCTATCATCATTCCTATCTTAATCATGTTTCACCTCGTCTGCTAACGGTTCGATAACGATCACGGAAATATTATCTTTACCGCCGTTGTGGTTGGCCGTTCTCACCAATTCTTCCACTCTGTCCTTAAGACTTCCGTCCCTTGTCAGAATCTGATGTATTGTCTCGTCATCCACCATATTTGTCAACCCGTCAGAACAAAGTAAAATCATATCCCCCTGCCGCAGTTCCAGGTTAAAAAAATCCGCCTCTATATAGTCTCTGGCACCGATTGCCCTTGTGATGATATTTTTATCCGGATGGTTTCTTGCGGATGCTCTGTCTATACCGCCCATACGCACCATTTCTTCCACCAGTGAATGATCCTGCGTGATCTGCTCTATCCTGTCGCCTACCACATACAGTCTGCTGTCTCCCACATTGGCAACTTCCAGATATCTTCCCATGCAGGTCGCCACCACCATCGTGGTCCCCATGCCATTATATGCCGCCTCTTCTCTCGCACGTTCCCGTATGCGCGCATTGGCTTTCTCGATGGCTCTGCCCAGAATCTTTACCGGATTCTTTTCAAAAGAAGCGCCGATCTCCTCCACAACGGTTTCCACCGCATAGCGGGAAGCATAATCTCCCGCGTTATGTCCGCCCATGCCGTCCGCCACAATAAACACGTTCGGCAGATTCCCGATGGGAGTCTCTGACAGATAGATAAAATCCTGATTCAATTGTCTTTTCTGTCCGATATCCGTTATCGCATAGGACCTAAGCACTGTATCTTCCTCCGATTACCATGATTCATTCTTCCGGTTCCGACTCCATATACCTGCGCCGCAGCTGACCGCAGGCGCCGTCGATATCCCGTCCCATTTCCCTTCTAATAGTAACATTAATTCCATTTTTTTCAAGTTTATTTTTGAACGCATTCACCGCACACCGCTCAGACTGCCTGTAATCACGCTCCTTGATCGGGTTGACGGGAATCAGATTGACATGTATGCCGCGTCTGCCGATCAGCCCTGTAAGCTGTCTCGCATCTTCTTCCGTATCGTTGACGCCTCTTACCAGACTGTACTCAAAAGTAATTCTTCTGCCGGTCTGTGCGAAATAGTAATCGCAGGCTTCCATCAGTTCCCGCAGAGAGTACCGGTCGGCAATAGGCATAAGCTGTCTGCGTTTTTCATCCGTCGCCGCGTGCAGGGACAAAGCCAGCGTAATCTGCAGCCGCCTGTCGGCAAGCTGCCGCATCTGCGGCACAAGCCCGCAGGTGGACACCGTAACGTTCCTCTGGCTGATGTGCAGTCCGTTTTCATCCGTCAGAAGCGTAATGAACCCCAGCAGATTATCATAATTATCCATCGGCTCCCCGCTTCCCATGACCACTACATTAGAAACCCGCTCACCGGTGTGTCTGGTGATCGCATAGATCTGGTCAAGCATCTCCGACGGCAGTAGATTGCGCTCCAGCCCGTCCAGTGTAGAAGCACAGAAACGACAGCCCATACGGCAGCCCACCTGTGAGGATATACATACGGAATTGCCATGTTGATAGCGCATAAAGACACTTTCCACCGTGTTGCCGTCCGCCAGTGCAAAAAGGTATTTGCGCGTGCCGTCCGCGCTGGATTCCTGCACGCGGCGAATCTCTAACGCCGTATAATCATAGCGATCCCTGCACTTGTCCGCCAAAGCCCTGGGTATGTTCGTCATCTCCTCATATCCCGCCGCCTGCTTCTTATGCATCCACTCATACATCTGCTTCGCCCGGAAAGACTTCTCACCCAGGGATTCCATCTCTTCCTGAAGCCGCTCTAACGTGAATGATTTAATATCTCTATTGTACCCTGTTTCCATCATATCTATCTCTGTTTCATATCTCTTCTTCGCAGCCTCGCCAGGAAAAACCCGTCCGTACTGTGCACACCGGGCAAAAGCTGTATATATCCTCTTTCAGCCTCGCTGCGCAGTTCTTCCGGCATAACCTGCGCCATGCTCACCGTCTCCATATCATACGCTTCGCAGATCCACGCCGTCATTTCCTCATTCTCCGCCGGATTCATGGTGCAGGTGCTGTACATCATGACGCCGTCCGGTTTCAGGTACTGCACCACATTGCCGATAATTTCCCTCTGCAAAACGGTAATCTGTTCCATAGACTCCCTTGTCACTCGATACTTGATATCCTGTTTCCTGCCGATCACACCCAGCCCGGAACAGGGCACATCCGCCAGCAGCACGTCCGCCTGCCCGACTAAAGACGCATCGGTTATGCGGGCATCCCGCACCCTGACAGACACATTCTCCATACCGAGCCGTTCCCTGTTTTCCTCAATCTTACCGGTCTTATATTCTGTCACATCACAGGCAATCACCTGTCCGGTTCCCATAAGCTTCGCTGCCGCATGCAGCGCCTTGCCGCCGGGCGCTGCACAGACGTCTATGACGGTATCCCCCGGTCTGATTCCCGCTGCCTCTACCACCAGCATGGAACTGACGTCTTGCACCGCAAAGGCGCCCTCCCGATATCCCGCAAGGCTGCGGACCCCGTCCGTCTTCTGCACCGCCACGGCATAGGGCAGATACGGATGCTGCCGCACATCGACCCCCGCCTGCCGCCAGGCTGCCATCAGCAGTTCCTGCTCCCGCGGTGTCAATGTCTCCTGCAGTCTCAAACTCACCGCCCCCCGCTGTTGAAAGGCTTCCAGTATCTTCTCACACTGCCGGTCACCGTAGACATGTCTGAAATGCCCCACCAGCCACAACGGCATAGAATAGCAAACCGACAGATACGCCTCATATGCCGTATGCCGATCCGGATATCTGATCTGCGCTTTCCCCCTTGCAACCGCGCGCAGCACGCCGTTGACGTACCCCTGCAATGAGTGAAAGCCCCGCTTCTTCGCCAGCTTTACCGCCTCGTTGCATACCGCTGCGTCAGGAATATGTTCCATAAAAAGAATCTGATACACACTAAACCGCATCAGTTCTCTGATCAGCGGCTTCATTTTCCTCACCGGCACCTTGGAGAACTGGTCAAGCACATAATCAATCTGTATCCTGCGCTCGATCGTCCCCTCACTCACCCGCTTGATGAAAGCCTTCTCCCTGCCGTCCAGATAATCATATTTCTCCAGAACCGCCGCAATCAGAATATTACTGTATTCCGTTTCCTTAGCCAGTTCCAGCAAAATATCCAGAACCACTTCCCGTCCGTTAATCTCCGCCATATCACGGCACCTCTCTGCTCCTAAACTATTCTCAAACTGTTGGAAGAATGCTGCCTGCAGCAAGTCCGCCCCGCGGAATCTCAAAATCCAAAGACAAGCAAGCTTGTCTGGGAGAATGCCCCGTTTTGGGGCATTCTCTTAAACATTTAGCAACTCTTAGGCTGCGTTCTTTGCTGCCTTAGAGTTGGTTAATGTTTTTTTCACGCTAATCCCTGTCCCTACTGCTGTTCCCGAACAGCAGAATCAGCCTGAGAAGCTGTAAGATGGCGGATGCCGCTGCCGCCACATAGGTGAGCGCCGCCGCCGACAACACTTTACGGCACCCTCTCGTCTCGTCCTGCTCCAGCATCCCGTAATCTCCCAGCATCGCCAGTGCTCTGCCGGAAGCGTTAAACTCCACGGGCAGCGTTACCACCTGGAAAAGCACGGCCAGTGCAAACACCCATATACCGATCTGAATCAGCATCTGGTTCATTCCCAGTATGGCGCCGAGAATAATCAGCGGTATGCCCGCCCATGAGCCGATATTGGCCGCCGGAACAAGCGCAGTTCTGATGGTCAGCGGCGCATATCCCTTATCATGCTGTACCGCATGTCCGCACTCATGAGCCGCCACGCCGATCGCCGCAATCGAGTCGGAACCGTACACGGAATCCGAGAGACGCAGCACCTTGTGCGCAGGATCATAGTGATCCGTCAGTTCTCCCCGAACATGCTCTATCCTCACGTCATTAATCCCGGACATCTGCAGGATGCGCTGCGCCGCCTGCGCGCCCGTCAGTCCGCTTCTGCTTCTTACCCGCGCATATTTCCTGTAGGTGGAATTAACGCGCATCTGTGCCCAGATACACAACACGGCCCCGATCAGCACCAGAAAATATGTGGGGTCAAAATAAAAACCGTAATATCCGTAATGTCCCATAGCAATCTCCATTCCGGAGCGTTTACGTGACAACGGACATGTCTTTGCCGATGCAAAGCCGCAAATTTCATATCTGCGTCTGCCGTCAGACAAATTTGTGACGCTCCGGCACAAATTTGTACGTATCATGCCTGTCTTTCGGGCATTCTACATTCCTAGCCTCTCTCCCGCTTTTACAGGATATCCCAGCAGGAAATCCTTAACCTCCATGCGTTTCTTCCCTTCCGGCTGCACCGCGCTGATCTTCAGTATACCCTCACCGGTCTGCACATAGAATGCATCTTTTGCCACGGCAGTCACCGTGCCGGGCTGCGCATCCTGCAGCTGCTCCATCAAATTCCTCTCCGGCAGTTCCTTGTCAGTCACCGGCTCTTCCTTCCATATCTTAAGGTTTTTGCCCCTGAAAACAGTGGACGCGCCCGGCCATGAGATGAGACCGCGGATCAGGCAGTCCAGTTTTACCGCACTCTGCTGCCAGTCGATCCTGCCCATGGATTTATGCAGCATCTTCGCATAACACGACTCGTCGTCGTTCTGTTTTACAGGCTTGATCTCCCCGCTTTCAATCTTCGGCAGCGCCTCCACGATCAGTCTCGCACCCGCCTGCGCCAGTTTATCATGCAGACTGTCGCCGGTCTCATGCGGGTCGATGGCAATCTCTGTCTTCATCCACATATCGCCGGTATCTATTCCTTTATCCATCTGCATAATCGTGACGCCGGTCTTCTTCTCCCCGTTTATAACCGCCCACTGGATCGGTCCTGCGCCCCTGTATTTAGGCAGAAGGGAGGCATGAATATTCACGCAGCCATAGCGGGGCATATGCAGGATCTCCTCCGACAGAATCTGTCCGAATGCCGCCACGACGAAGACGTCTGCGCCATAGCCCCTGAGCACTTCCACCGCCTCCGCTTCCTTGACCTTAACCGGCTGAAATACCGGGATACCATGCGACACCGCGCACATTTTGACCGGTGTCATCTGAACCTCTTTGCCCCGACCTTTCGGTTTATCCGGCTGCGTCACCACCGCCAGAATCTGATGTCCTGCTTCTATAAGCGCCTCCAAAGCGTCCACGGCAAAATCAGGAGTTCCCATAAATACAATTTTCATGCAGGTCTCACTCCTCCTCTTCTTCCATCAGTTCCGTCGTATCCACAAGCGGTCCTTTCACTCTCTCCACGTACAGCTGTCCGTCCAGATGATCCAGCTCATGACAGATCGCTCTGGCCAGCAGTTCCGTTCCCTCCAGTTCAAATGCATTCATATTCTCATCATAGGCCATGACTTTAGCATAGTTCGGCCGGGTCACCTTGCCGCTCTTGCCGGGAACGCTTAAGCATCCCTCATAGCCTTCCTGCTCTCCGCTCGTTTCCATCAGCTTCGGATTGATGAGCAGAATCGGATCCTCTCCGGTGACGTCGATCACCACGATTCTCTTCAGTATCCCCACCTGCGGTGCGGCAAGCCCTACACCGTCCGCTTCGTACAGCGTCTCAAACATATCGTCTATCAGTTCCTGCACTCTCGGGGTTATTTCCGTCACTTCCTTACATTTCTTTGTCAATACCGGATCTCCGATTTCTCTGATCTTTCTGATTGCCATACTTTCCTCTCTCCTTCTTCCTTGTCAATATGTATTCATGGGATCGAAATCATACTGAACCGTCAGATTCCGCAGTTCCTTTTCTTTGCAGAAAAGCTCTAGTATGTCCTTGATCCCTACCAGTCTCTGATAGTCTGCGTGTTTCACATAAAAAACATGCCTGTACAGATCGTTGATCCTGCTGATCGCTGCCTCTGCCGGTCCAATCACCTGTACTGTGTCCTGTACCGTATCGTTCGTTCCCCTGTCTTCGACACACCTCTTATTGACTATATCAGTCATTTCCTCGCACAGCTTCCTGCCCTCATCCTGATCGGAAGACGTGATCAGCACGGCCAGCATATGCGATACCGGCGGATAGCTCATAAGATCCCGGTAGGTAATTTCTTCCTCGTAGAAAGCGCCGTAATCCTGCTTTGCCGCATGTACGATGCTGTAGTGTTCCGGCTGATAAGTCTGTATGACCACCTCGCCCTTCTTATCCCCTCTGCCGGCGCGACCTGCCGCCTGCGTCAGCAGCTGAAAGGTGCGTTCTCCCGCGCGGTAGTCGTTGCGGTTCAGCGACAGATCCGCCGCCAGAACCCCCACCAGCGTCACGTTCGGGAAATCATGTCCCTTCACGATCATCTGTGTCCCCACAAGAATATCCGCCTGTTCATCCGCAAAGGCTGACAGGATCTGCTCATAGCTTTCCTTCTTTCTGGTGGTGTCGGCATCCATACGCAGCACACGCGCATCCGGGAACTCTCTGTGCAGCGCCTCCTCGATCTGCTCGGTGCCCGCCTTAAATCCCATCAGATATCCGGAACCGCATTCCGGGCACTTCGCCGGCCTGCGCTCCTCATATCCGCAATAATGACATATTAACATACCACCCCTGTGTTCGGAAAGAGAAACATCACAGTGCGGACACTTCATCACATGCCCGCATGCCCTGCAGGAGATAAAACCCGCATATCCCCGCCTGTTCAGGAAGAGTATGGTCTGCTCTCCCGCAGCAAGCCTCTGTTCCATCAGTTCCCGCAGTTTCCTGCTGAATACGGAGCGGTTTCCCTGTTTTAATTCTTCCCGTAAATCTATGGTGTATACGTCAGGAAGAGTGCTGTTCCCATGCCTGTCTAACATCTCATACAGCTTGTATTCTCCCTTTCCCGCACGATAATACGCCTCCATGGAAGGCGTCGCAGAACCCAGTATCACAGCTGCATGCTGCATGGAGGCAATATAGACCGCCGTCTCTCTGGCATGGTACTTCGGCATGGATTCACTCTTATAACTGCCCTCATGCTCCTCGTCCACCACGATCACGCCCAGATTGGGAAACGGTGTAAAAAGCGCCGAGCGAGGTCCTATGATCACATCGATCTCTCCATCCTCCGCCCGTCTGATCTGGTCATATCTCTCTCCCATAGAAAGCGTCGAATTCATTACCGACACCCGGTCCCCGAATCTCTTATAGAAACGAAGCAGCGTCTGGTAAGTAAGCGCAATCTCCGGTATCAGCACGATCGCCTGCTTCCCCATAGCGATCATCTGCTCGATCACTCCAAGATATACCTCTGTCTTACCGCTTCCGGTGACCCCGTGGAGCAGATAGGTCCCGGCACAGCCCGCTCTGTAATCCTGCAGAACATCATCGATAATATGCTGCTGCGTGTCACTCAATGCGACCCTCTGTTCTTTCTCCAGAACCGGCTTGACAGGATTCCGGTACAGGCTCTCTGTCTCAATACGAAGGCACCCCTGTCTCTGAAGCGCCTGCAAAGTAGCCGGCGACACATTCAGTTTCTGCCGGATCAACTCATAGGGAAGCAGTTCTTCCTCCGCCAGTGCGCGCAGCACCCTGGCTTTAGCCGGCTGATGTTTTCCCTCGCACCGTTCCGCCAGCGCGAGCAGTTCAGCCGCCGGCATACATCCGGTAACCTTCTTCCGCTCAAGCTGCTTTAATTTCTGTTTTACGGGAAGAACCGTCTTGAGCGCCGCAATCATGGTTGCGCCATACTGCCTTTTCATCCAATAGGCAGTCCTGATCTGAATACTCTGCGCGGTGATACCAAGATCATCCACCGACGTGATGCTCTTCATCTTCTCCTCCGGATAATCCGGCTGATCGGACAGTTCCACCACGTAACCCGTCTGATCCCGGTTGCCCCTGCCGAAGGGCACATGAACCCGCACCCCGGCACATACGGCGTCCGACAATTCCTGAGGTATCTTATATTGAAAAGGTCTGTCTACTTTCTCATGGGAGATATCAATGATAACGTCCGCATATTTTGCTGCCATGCCGTCTCCTTCTTATCTTCTGTCCCGCCGCTTATACCCCGTATCCGCGGTCTATCTTACCAGCCTGGCGCTTGTGCTCTGCACCCGGGGGCTGCGCTTACCTGCCTTCCAGAATCTCCTGAATCAGCACCCGCTCATCCATCGGATACTTGACGCCGTTGATTTCCTGATAGTCCTCGTGTCCCTTACCCGCCAGCACAATAATGTCTCCCGGCTCTCCGTGGGATATGGCGTAGGCAATCGCTTCCTTCCTGTCACAGATCTCGACATATTGGCCGTCCGTCCTGCTGATTCCCGTCTTGATATCATCGATAATAGCCTGCGGTTCCTCCGTCCGCGGATTATCGGAAGTGATAATCGTCAGATCCGCCATCCGGCCGCTGACCTCCCCCATCTCGTACCGCCTCGATCTGGCACGGTTACCGCCGCACCCGAAGAGACAGACCAGTCTGTGCGGCTGATACTCCCGCAGCGTACCCAGCAGACTCTTGAGCGCCATGGCATTATGCGCGTAATCAATCATCAGTGTAAACGAATCCGACACTTTCACCGGCTCGATCCTGCCCTTCACCTTCGCCGCCAGCAGCGCCGCCCTAATATCCACTTCCTGTACACCGAAATGTCTGCAGATTGCGATCGCCGTAAGCGCATTGTACACGCTGAACTTACCGGGTGTTGCGATCTGTACCGGGAAGTTCATAAGTCCGGTCACATCAAATCCCATTCCCAGATTGCCCGCTTCACGAAAGAACGTAATATTTTCTGCCCTGAGACCGGCCGCAGTGTCGATTCCGTATGTCTCCAGGGTGCAGGTATGTCCTTCGGTGACCGCCTCCCAATGCGCATCATCATGATTGACGATCCCGACCCTGCACTGTCTAAAGAGCAGACTCTTACAGTGCAGATAATCCTCAAAGTCCTTATGTTCGCCCTTGCCTATATGATCCGGTTCCAGATTGGTAAAGATGCCAAAGTCAAAAGTGAATCCCTGCGTCCTGTGCAGCATAAGCCCCTGAGACGACACTTCCATCACCACCGTGTCGCATCCGGCATCCGCCATCTGCCTGAAATACTTCTGGATCAGATAAGATTCCGGCGTCGTATGATCCGCATGAATATGGGTATCGCCTATGATAATCTCTATCGTACCGATCAGCCCGACTTTTCTTCCGGCGTGTTCCAGTATGGATTTGACAAGATATGTTGTGGTAGTCTTGCCTTTCGTGCCCGTAATACCGATAATCTTCATTTCCTGTGCCGGATTCCCGAAAAAAGCCGCCGACACGAACGCCATTGCGTAATGGGTATCTTTCACCCGCACGACCGTCACATCCGCGCCCTCCGGCAGTTCCACATCTTTCTCCGTCAACAGCACGCCGGCTCCCGCCCGCACCGCTTCCGCGGCATATGCATGCCCGTCACTTACGGCGCCGGATATGCAGACAAACATACTGCCCGGCACAACCTTACGCGAGTCATATATAATATCCGTCACTTCCCGGTCCGTTGTACCCGCACTGCATTCATATTCGAATCCGGTCAGTAACTCTCTTAATACAGCCATAGATTAACCTCCTGTTTTCTGTCCGTCAAACCCACAAGCCAAAGCCCTGCAAACCAGCCATTTCACTTTACGCTAATACCATAGCACGAAAACCTCTCTTTTTCAACTTATGCGGCAATTCTGCTTTTTTTCTTTATTCTTTAAGCTTTCTTAATGCTATTTTATATTTTTATAACAAAGTAAACACATTTTAGACACATTTACATCTTATGATAAGAATCAAGATAGTTGATGAACTCACTATCTCCCCCCTCATAAGAAAATACGAAAAAGTCTGGGACCTCCCGGACTTTTTTGTATTGGTCTGTCTAAGTCTCATAAGACGGTCTGGTTCGCAGTCCGCTCACCGCTTTCGCTACGTTCTCATCCGCCGGTCGCGGCATAATCCTGCATGATCATCTGCAGACGTTCCCTGCCCTGATATACGTCGAGATCCGGATAATAAATCACGTGGACGCGCATCTGCCCGCCTGCGCCCCGGTACAGCCCGTCACACGCCTCCTGTCCGAACCGCTCCGCAAGAAAAGCATGCCACACCTCCAGATTGCCGAAATAGATCATCTCAAACTGCCTGCCGCCGTCATCTTCCACCGTATACCGTCCTACATTCTGATTTTTCCCCAGTATCCTGCCTTTTATCAGTCGGATATCCTTCTGGGCAAAAACAGGCTTGGGATTGCCGTTGCCGAACGGTTCCAGAACCGCCAGCTGCTTCACAAATGCAGGCGTCACATAGGACATGGGCATAGGCACGTCTATACAGATCTTCTCCTCAAAATCCGCCGCCGTCAGCCCGCAGTGCTCGTTCAGATATGCGCGGAATCTGTCCACATGCTCCTCCGGCATAGAGACGCCGGCCGCCATCTTGTGTCCTCCGTACTTCGTGTACAACTCTTTACATTCACTCATCTTATCATACATATGATAGGCTTCTATGGAGCGCCCGGAGCCTTTCACCCCGTCCTCCGCGCGCGTCAGTACGAACGCCGGCTTATGATACCGCTCTCTGAGCCGTCCGGCAATGATGCCTGCCAGACTCTCATGACAGTCCGGCAGATAGACGACGAGTACCCGGTCCTCCCGCAACGCACTGTTCTCAATCGTCTCGATCGCCTGACCGGTTCCCTGCAGCGTCATATTCTTCCTGTTATCGTTCAGTTCCTTCAATTCTCCGGCAATGGTCACCGCCTCCGCCCGGTCGGACGTTTGGAACATCTGAAGTGCCCTGGATGCCGTGTCCAGCCTGCCCGTCGCATTCAGACAAGGACCCAGCACGAATCCGATATGGTATGCCGTAAGCGGCTTGTCCTGCAGCCCGTTGACCGTCAGTAATGCCTGCATACCTGAGTTGGAGGATCGCGCGATCTGACACAGCCCGTACCGGACAATGATCCTGTTCTCATCCGTCAGTTCCATCACATCTCCCACTGTGGCAAAGGCCGCAAACGCCAGCAGCTCCTGCAGGAGTTCCTGCGTCCCTTCCCCCGTCTGTCCGGCAAGCAGCGCCTGTATCAGCTTATACGCGACCACAGCGCCGCAGATCCCCGCAAAGGGGTAGCCGCAGTCCGACTGCTTCGGATCAATCACCGCATCCGCCGCCGGCGGACACTCCCGTCTGCTGCCGTCCTCCTGCAGTTCATAGGGCACCTCATGATGATCCGTCACCACCACCGTCATGCCAAGAGATCGGGCATAATTGATCTGCGTTCCGGCCGCAATCCCGTTATCGCATGTCAGAATCGTATCGATTCCCGCCTCATGCGCCTCCGTGATCATACGGTCATTCATTCCGTAACCGTCATGAATACGATGCGGAATCACAGTGTCCACGACCGCGCCCAGAAAATCCAGTCCCGCGTACAGGATATAGGCGGAACATACTCCGTCAATATCATAATCCCCAATGATACGTATCGGCAGCTTATGCGCAATCTTGTCCTCCAGAATGCGGACCGCCTTCTCTACATCCTTCAACAGCCCCGGATCATACATCTGCGCGGGCGTACCGTTTAGAAACTTATCTATGCTCTCGTCTCCCACGATCTCCCTGTTGCGAATGATTCTGGCTATCACCGGATCAATCTGAAATTTCTCCGCTATATGATTGAAATCCGCCCCCTTGGCAGTTACTACCCATTTCGCCACTGACACTTCCGCCTTTCTCCTGTGTTGTATGTACCCTGTTTCTTTGCACCCTGCCGGGATGCAGCGCCGCATGGTGTCATGACGGCGTTATGAAAGGCGTCCTGCCCGCGCAGAACGCCTCTTATCATTTCTTTCCGGCAGCCGCCGCACCGCGGACGCACTGTCGGAACCGATATCTGTTAAAACTGCTCTGATCTATTTCGCCGCCTTCTTCACGAACTTCGTGCGGAATACATACCACATCGCTCCTGTCAGACAGATTGATGAGTAAGTACCGCAGATAATGCCCGCGATCAACGGCAATGCAAACTCTCTGATCGAAGATACACCGAACACTTCCAGCGCCGCCACCATAAAGAACGTGGTCAGGGATGTGAAGATACTTCTCGACAGCGTCTGGGATATACTCTTATTCACCATATCCTGTAAAGATTCTCTGTCTTTCTTATCCCGCAGGTTCTCACGGATACGGTCGAAGATTACGATGGTCGCATTGATAGAGTAACCCACGATCGTCAGCATACATGCAATGAAGGTATTACCCACGGATATTCTGACAATCGCGTAGAATGCCAGTACCACCAGCACGTCATGGATCAGTGCGATCACGGAACTTGTGCCGAAGCGGATATCCTTAAATCTGAACCAGATATACAGCAGCATGAGGATCGTTGCCACTACGATGGCCTTGATCGCATCCGACTGCATCTCGGAACTGACGGTTGCACTGATGGTTTCCGCCGTAATACTGCTCTCATCCACGCCGAAATTCGTCACCATCGTGTCTGCAAACTGCTCTCTCTCCTGTACATTCAATGTCCTTGTCTTAATGATGACCTGATTGGAACCTGCCACCTTCGTGGTCTGCACATTGCCGTCACCTGTGATATCCTCAATCATCGGAACGATCTGTGCGTCGATTTCTTCGATACTCATGTCCTCATTCAGTGTCATGGTGGTAGAAGTACCGCCCACAAAGTCCAGGCTGTAATTAAGCGGCATATCGATCTGGGACTTGTTGACACCCATTACGACAAAACCGATCAGGATCACCGCTATGGACAATCCGAAGAACACTTTTCTCTTAGACAGGAAGTCGATCGTTTTCTTCTCTTTACCGACACCGTATGCCTTCTCGCTCTGAACACCTACCGCGTACAGTGCATTGATCAGGAACTTCGTGACAAACAGCGCCGTAAACATGGACAGGAAAATACCCAGCATAAGCGTTATGGAGAATCCCTTGATCGTACCGCTTCCCATAAAGTAGAGCACCAGCGCCGCGATCAGGGTCGTGATGTTGCCGTCCAGAATCGCCGACAGCGCCTTACTGAAACCGATCTTAATAGAAGACTGCACCGTCTTGCCGGTAGCAAGTTCCTCCCGGATGCGGGCGAAAATAATCACGTTCGCATCCACCGCCATGCCGACGGAGAGAATAATACCGGCGATGCCCGGCAGCGTCAATGTCGCCTCAAAGGCATACAACAGAATTACCATTAACTCCGCGTACAGGCAGAGCGCCAGAGACGCCGCCAGACCGGAAATATAATATACTGCAATCATAAACAAAATTACCAGCGCGAAACCTACTGCCGCGGCAATCAGACTGGAATGGATCGCCTCGGAACCAAGCTGGGCACCCACCACGTTGGAACGCAGTTCTTCCAGTTCCACTTTCAGGCCGCCGATACGGATCGTGGACGCGATACGCTGCGCTTCCTCCACACTGGCCTGTCCGGTGATCACTGCGTTACCGTCGGTGATCACAGCCTGTACATTCGGCACGCTGACGAAATCGTCGTCATAATAGATTGCGATTGATTCGCCGTTGTCATAAGCCTTCTGCGTGGCTGCCGCGAAAGCCTCCGTACCTGCCGCATTGAGCGTCAGCGCAACTACATTCTCCACGTTTCCCATGGAATCCTGCTGTGCTCTCGCCTGCGCGTCTTCCACCTCCGTACCTGTCAGCACGATGGAACCGTCTGCCAGCAGCTCGTCGATCGTCTTATTTAACGTATACTGTGGAACGAGATTGCCGTCCGCGTCAATACCGTAGCCTGCCTCATAGTTATTATTGCCCGCGCTGTCCGTCTGTGCGATGAAGTACAGACTGCCCGGCTTACCAAGTTCCTCCAGAATCGCATTGGCATCCGTCACGCCGGGGATCTCAATATTGATCCTGTCATCGCCTTCCTGATAAACCTGCGCCTCCGTGCTGTAACCGTCAACACGCTGCTGCAGCTTGTAAATCGTGTCGCTCATATCCTCTGCGCTCGGCTTCCCTTCCCCCACAGCCTGGTATGTGATGCTGACACCGCCCGCCAGATCCAGACCCAGCTTAATGCTGGAAGCCGAACCGGACTTGTCCGCTCCCACACCGAACACTGCCGTGTAACCGAGCAGCCCAAGTATCAGGGCAAATACGATCAAACCAATAACCGCTCTGCTTTTTTTCATAATGCTTTCTCCTTTTCCTCATCGGCAAGCGCCGCTTTTATCATGATTGCGCATTCCACACGCTTTCTCTGCAACTCGCAGCCAAGGTCGTAAACGCCGTTTATACTGCCGCTGAAATTATAGGCATTGGCCGCACAGCCGCCGCTGCAATAGAATTTCGCGAAGCAGTCCTTACACTTTTCCTTTGCATACACATTACATGTTTTAAAAGTATCCCTGATATCTGTGCGGACGATACCGTCGTCCACATTGCCCATCAGAAATTCCTCCTGACCCACGAACTGGTGACAGGGATAGAAATCTCCCCATGGGGTCACCGCCAGATACTCTGTACCCGACCCGCAGCCTGACAATCGCTTCGCCACACAAGGGCCACCCTCTAAATCTATCATAAAATGAAAGAAATTGAAACCTTTTCCTTCTTTTTTTCTACGAATATATTCCAGTGCCAGCTTATCGTACTCCCGAAGGATCGCGGGAACGTCCTCCTCCCGGAGCGCATAATCCTCTGTATCCGCCGCGACTACAGGTTCCACGGAGATCTGTTCGAACCCCTCGTCCGCCAGATGTTTAACGTCCTCGGTAAAATCCAGATTGTTTCTCGTGAAGGTGCCCCTCACATAATAGTTCATCTGGTTTCGGCTCTCCGCTGCTTTCTTATATCTGGGAACTACCTCGTCATAACTGCCCTGCCCGCCTCTGTGGGGACGCATCAGATCATGAATCTCTTTTCGCCCGTCTATGCTCAACACGATATTCGCCATCTCCCGATTGACAAACTCCAGTACCTCATCATCTAACAGGACGCCGTTCGTCGTAAGCGTGAAACGGAATCTCTTATGATGAGGCTCTTCCAGACTTCTGCCGTAAGCCACCAGATCCTTCACGACCTGCCAGTTCATGAGCGGCTCGCCGCCGAAGAAGTCAACCTCCAGATTCACCCTGTTACCGGAGTTCTCTACAAGAAAATCGAGTGCCTTCCTGCCCACTTCATAACTCATGAGCGCTCTTCTGCCGTGATATTCGCCCTCCTCCGCAAAACAATACCTGCAGGCAAGATTGCAGTCATGCGCGATATGCAGGCAGAGTGCCTTCACCACCGTCTGCCGGTTCTTGAAGTCGCCGATATACTTCTCGTATATGTCCTCGGTAAAAAGAAGACCCGCTTCCTTCAGTTCCAGAATCTCCTCCACCGTCTCCAGAAGGTCTGCCGGCGCCATGCTCCGGCCATCTTCCTCCGCCAGTTTCTCCGCGGCATACGCCGCGATCTGCTGCGCTTCATCCATCTGTCCCGCAAGCGCTTCTTCCACGAGCGGTATCACCCGGTATGCCGTCTCGTCCACCACATGAACACTGCCGCTGTTGACGTCCAGCACGATATGATATCCGTTGTTTATATATTGATGTACCACTTCTGTTCTCCTGTTATCATTTGATACAAAATACGTAGAATAAGCAGCGACTTAAGATCGCTGCTTACGCTTCCTATCATTTTAACTGAAATCGAATCAATTATTTTGCCTTCTCGCAGCTCTGATTTCCTACTGTGCAGGATGTCTTGCAGGCTGACTGACAGGATGTCTGACATTCGCCGCATCCGCCCTTCTTCATGGATTCCTTCAGATCTCTTGTGCTTAAAGTCTTAATATGTTTCATATCTGTATCCTCCTCGTATATTTCCGTTCCTGATTGCGTTTTACCGACGAGACCGGCAGCCATAACATCTGGCCGGTCACCCGTAACTTTATGTAGTATACCACAGTTTCACCGGTACGGAAAGAACTTTTTTTATCTTACGGACAATTTACCGGCTCAACTGATCATCCCGCCCAGCATACCGCTGCCGGCGCAGAGGAAAAATACCGTCACCATATTACCCGCCACATCCTGCAGACCTCTGTTGACAATGAGCGACACGATCACAAGAATCACATAGTACGCTGTTCCCATGGCCAGCCCCCACAGAAATTTCCGGCTGGGCGCCCGTTTGCCCGCAAGCACTCCGGCTGCAAAAGTGACCGCTATGTAAATGCCGATGATGCACAGAGACACCACCTTCTCAGACAGCCCGAACCGATACAGCATAAATGCAAGCAAAAGCAATAATCCGGCAGTCAGAATATATGCAGCAAGCATACATTTCGTAAGGAAGATCACTTTCTCCGTATAAAATTCTTTTTTTCCCATATTCCCTCCGTTCCCGCATAATATACAACCGTAAAGCGCGGCAGTCCCGGTCTCTTCGTAACAGTTCAGCCTTCGGCTTCACTGTCACGCCTGATGCACACAAAATGCTCCAAAGTCGCATTTTGGCGCTTGCACAACTCGCAAAATCGCATACAGAACGATTTTACTCGCGGAATAGTGCAAGGCTGAACTATTACGTCTCTTCACCGCTACCGCAACGTAAACTTACTAATTATATATTCCATGCCAAGGAAAAACTTGACACATTCTTATGTTCCATAGTAATATTTCTGTAACTGTACCGGGGCGGATTACGGCCGGTTCTGATGCCCGCCTTTTGCCGTGCGGTATCATACATACATTAATAATAAGGAGTGAACATTTCATTGGATACCACAGGTGTCATACAAATCATAACATTGCTGGTTCTCGTTTTATTATCAGCATTCTTCTCTTCTGCCGAGACAGCTTTCTCGACAGTCAACCGTGTACGGCTTCGTACACTTGCCCAGGAAAACAACAAGGGGGCAGCCAGAGTGCTTGCCATTCTGGATCAGTACGGCAAGATGCTGAGCGCTGTTCTGATCGGCAATAATATTGTAAACTTATCCGCTTCCTCCGTCGCAACCACTTTTGCGATCAAAATGTGGGGCAGCCGCGCTGTCGGCATCATGACAGGGGTTCTCACCTTTACCATTCTGATCTTCGGCGAGATTATACCGAAGACATGGGCGATGCAGCGGGCGGAATCCATTACTCTCATCTACAGCGGTCTGATCCGTATGCTGATGATGATACTGACACCCCTCATCTTTATCGTTGACAAATTGTCCAACTGGATACTGCGTTTCTTACATATCAGTTCCGAGGGAAACAATTTCAGCATCACCGAGAAAGAATTAAAGACCTACGTGGACGTGAGCCATGAGGGCGGCGTCATTGAGACGGAAGAACGGGAACTGATCTACAACGTGTTTGATTTCGGCGACACGGTAGCCAAGGACATCATGATCCCGCGCATCCAGATGACCACCGTATCCATAGATGCCTCCTATCAGGAACTGCTGTCCACCTTCCAGGCTTCCATGTTTACGAGAATCCCTGTCTTCGACGGCGATCCCGATCACATTATCGGCGTGGTCAATATCAAGGATTTTATTCTGGTAAAAGACAAAGAAAAATTTCAGATCAAGAAGATTCTGCGCGAAGCATACTACACTTACGAGTATAAGAGCGTATCCGATCTGTTGATGGAAATCCGCGAGAAATCCCTCAGCATCGCTTTTGTACTAAGCGAATACGGCGCTACCGTGGGCATGATCACCATGGAAGACATGATCGAAGAACTGGTGGGTGAGATTCGTGACGAATATGATGCCGACGAGGAAGAACTGATTCAGGAGATAGATAATGGTCAGTATCTTGTGGTGGGCAGCATGAAATTAGACGATATCAACGACGCACTGAACATCGAACTCCATTCCGAAGACTATGATTCCATCGGCGGACTGATCATAGAACAACTCGAGCGTCTGCCGCAGGATCAGGAGACTATCCTGCTTCCTAACGGCATATCCCTGCAGGCGGACGGCATAAAAGATAACCGCATCTTAAAAGTGCTGATTACTCTGCCTGAAGAAAACGCGCAAGCAGGGGAAGAAGCTCCTGGGGAGACCTGATCATACGCTCCTCGGCCGCGCCGGCACGAAGAAGCTGTTTCTTCGTCCGAAATCCCCATGTCACACTGATGCACGTCATGGGCACGTTAGCGGCAGTCTGCAGATCCACTTCGGAATCCCCCACATAGACGGCATGTTCCGCATCTGAATCAAGTTCTTTCAGCGCCCGATACACCATATCGGGCGCCGGTTTTCTCTGTCCGTCTTCGCGATCGCCGTGAAAGTGCCGGACATATTCCCCGAAAAACTTAGCGCCAAGCTGTTTTACGGCCTTGTCGGGCTTATTGGACACAACCGCCATGCGGTAACCGGCCCGCCATGCCGCCGATAACATCTCCATGATGCCCTCGTAGGGCGCAGTCTTATCTTCACAGTGTACCGCATAATGCGCCCTGAAGGCATGAAGCATTTCCCGGTATGCCGGGTCAGCGCTGCCCTGCGGCACCGACCGCTCGATCAGCTTCGCCGCGCCGTTACCCACATAGCGCCTGACCTCCTCAATCGTATGTGCAGGATGACCGAATTGTCCCATCACATAATTTACGCTGTCCGTCAAGTCTTCCAACGTGTTTAACAGCGTCCCGTCTAAATCAAATATTATCGTATCTGTCATTTCTTCCGCCTATCCCTGTTCCGTACTGTTCCTCACATATGCTGCCGGAAGGTATCGCATAAGCAGCTGCTCCAGCGCCGTCCCCTCTATGGGTTTGGCGAGATAATCGTCAAATCCCTTCTCCAGGTACATCTCCCGAACACCCGCCATTGCATTGGCAGTCAGCACGATCACTGCCGCCTCTCTACTTTGGTTGTCCGGCATATCTCTCATGGCAGACAGCGTCTCAATGCCGTCCATGCCGGGCATCATATGATCCAGAAGAATCACATCATGCCGCTCCTTTGCTACGCACTGCAGACACTCATGACCGCTCTGCGCAAAGGTGACCTGTACCTTCGTCTTACGCAGCAGTCCCTTGATCACCGTAAGATTGACTTTATTATCGTCCACTGCCAGGATCCTGGCTGCCGGCGCCGTAAACATTGGCGCACCTTTGCTGCGCCCTTCCCGTTTAGCGGATTCCTCCAGGGAACCGACCGTCTCTTTGCCGATCACCTTCTGCTGCAGACATACCGTAAATGTAGAGCCTTCGCCGTATACGCTCTCCACCTTCACGGAACCATGCATCAGCTTCACCAGCCTGTCCACGATACTGAGTCCGAGTCCCGTTCCCTCTATCGTATGTACCTGTTCCTCATTCACGCGGTCAAACTGGTCAAACAGCCTGCCGATATTTTCCTCCCTGATTCCGATCCCGGTATCCTTCACCGCGAATGCAAGTTCAATCGCGTTCTCCTGCAGCCACTGATAGGAGACTGTCATCGTTACGCCGCCCTTCATGGTATACTTAACCGCATTTGTTAAAATATTGAGAATAATCTGACGGACTCTCACTTCATCACCCAGCAGACACTCCGGCGTATCCTCCGGTACTGTAAAGTGCAGCGCAAGTCCCTTCTCTTCGGCACGCATACCACACTCCACCTTAAGCGCCTTCAACAGCGCTTTCAAAGAATATACCTTCTCCACTACCTCAAGCATACCCGATTCAATCTTGGAGAAATCGAGAATGTCATTGATCAGCACGAGCAGCGTCTTGCTGGCATCCCTTATGTTCCTCGCATACTCTAAGACTGCCGCGTCGTCGCTCTCTCTGAGAATCATTTCGTTCATACCCATGACCGCGTTGATCGGCGTCCTGATCTCGTGAGACATATTGGCAAGAAATACGCTCTTCGCCTCATTCGCCTTATCCGCACGCTGCTTCTCCATCCCCACTCTCTCAAGCATACGCACACGCTCCGTCACATCATGCACAATCACGATATAACCGATGATATCCCTGAAATCGTCATAGATCTTATCGATCGTAATGCTGCATATATTATTGCGCTGCCAGCAGCGCGCTTCCACCCGGTTCTTATTCCCCCGGAACCGGAACGCGTTGCGGTTCAGTTCAAATATATCACTGAGCTGCAGCTTACTGCACTCCTGCGCACTCATACCCAGAAACAACGTTGCCCCGTTGTTTACAATGCAGAGCCGCTCGGCCTCATCAAACAAAAATACCGGTTCATCTACGGAATAGTACACAAACTCAGACATGTTCTCAAGCGTCATCTTCATCTTATTATGGAACCGGTATGTCCTGTACAGCACCGCACAGCCGACAAACTGCCCGATCGTGGTCCCCGGAAATGCCGCGATCCCCGCCACCTGTATAGCCGTATCCAGCACGCACCCGAAACAGACGACAGAGATACACAATAAGAGCGAATACGCGATCACTCTGTCACGTCTGCGTATGCTCCTGCGCAGCATATAAAGCGCCACACATGCCAGATTAACCGCTGCAACCGCACAGTATACCGTATAGACAGCACTCCATATGCCGGAAACAATCCTGTAGGACATCCCGTACGGTGTCATCTCAAATACCACATTCCCGGGTAAAATCAAAAACGGGTACAGTAACAACCCCGACCAGATAAAACCGACTGTCCACTGTTTCAGTCTGCCGCGTACATTAGACCAGTAGACCATCATATGCGTATTACATATGAGCAGTCCGAAGATATGAAGCATACCAAGCGCCCGTATGAAAGCCGCCTTGTTCTGATCCGTCTGAATCAGCACGAGTCCCATGCATAGGCTCCACCCTGCACTCAGCATCGCCGCCGTGAAATAAACCTTATCGATCCGATTCTTCCTGATCCCTTTCCGCAGAATCATATACCCGATGATATATGTGATCACAGCGAAATTATAGATCAGGAAAAACATAAAGTGTTTCATAGTTACTCCTATATACGGGCCGCAAGCCCCATTACCGCCTCGATTTCCGCTCCGTTATCCGGTGCTTCCTCCACCAGCTCATGCTTTCCGTCTGCGGTAATTCTCCCGATCTGATTTCCCTGCTCTGTCTTTTCCATTGTGTAATAACGTAATTCCTGCGGACCGCGCAGCCAGACGGCATATACGCGGTAACACATGCCCTTCTTCGCTGTCCCGTCCGGCATATCTACCCTTGTGATCTGCATGTCATCCGTAACATTCAGCGTCATAACCGAAAAGTCGTCCTGTCTTGCGGCAACAGATGATTTCCGTCCCTCCGGATAGCACTCTCTGTAAAACTGCAGTATGAATGCTCCTTCTTCATGCTGCAACTGTTTTAAGCCTTCTTCCTTATGTTCAAACAGATATTTGGGAAGCATCTGCATCGCCACCCTGTTATGCACAAGCTGTCCGAACTGCTGCTCCGTCACCTTGATTGTCTTCGGCTGCTTCTTCGCACCAAGACGCTTGACCGCCACATCCAGAACCTTCTGCGGCAGCACCATATTGTGTGTAAAAGGATTGAGTACGATGGCTTCCACCTGTCCGGGATTCGCCATGACCATAGAAAGACATGCCCCGAACGGCATCGCCATAAGCGCCGGACTCTTCTTGTCTTCCGGAATCTGCGCTGCGGACGTAAAAATCGGCAGTGCCTGTTCGCCGGTTTCCTTGCGCAGCAGACAGGGAGCAATCTTCGCTCCCTGCGGAATCTTAACCTGTTTTCCTTCCTTCATCAGTCGCTGGGTTTCCTCGTCCAGCCCCTGCGGCTGCATGGCAGGAACCAATATGAGTGCCTTCTCCAGAAGTTCCATGACTGCAGCATACTTCTCTTTCTGCCTGTCCTGTGCAAACTCCTCCAGTAATGTCTCAAGCTGCGTATTATCTATTTTATTTTCTGTCATAGTGCAACTGCTCCTTTACTTTGTTGTACCCATCAGTATATCAGTGTTTTGCTTTCCTGCCAATCTGCCTGATCAGTCCGATCAGCTTATGATCCGCCACATGCAGCACAGTCGCCAGTGCAATAGATGCGCCGTAGCACCCAAGTATATACCATACCCTGTTGGAAGCCGGCATATACAGCAGGAACAGATTGTGAACCAGGTATAACTCCAATGCAATACTGCCCAGGAAATCAAGAATCTTATTGCCGAACTCGATCTTCTGCAGAATCACGATCACCGTAAAGACTGCCAGCAACACAAACGGCGTCTGCACCGCCAGCGTCTGCAGCTTTTCCTTATAACCGGCATAGCCGTCCCACTCAACCCAATAGCCCTTGGTACGCAGCATAAACAGTGTTTCTTTATACAGGAACGCGGTGAGCAGCGCCGCAACGATCAGCACGATCGCGTAAAATTTCCTGACAAAAGACAGAATCGGCTTCTCCCACTTCGCAAACAGAATCCCGGCGGGCAAAAGCAGCGTCGTATTATACCACCACTCCCCGTGAAGCCACAATCCCTGTGTCGGCGTCGTCTTATCATGCCCGAGCCACAGGCTGAAGCCGATCAGCGCCACCGTCAGCAGCGTATACAGCGCGCATGCCGCATTCCGGTTACGGACCAGACGGAATACAATGTAAAACAGCAGATACAGAATGAAAATCTCCACGATGTACCACATTTGGGAATTCATCAGAATCGCACCTGTAAGATAAGGCACCAGCTCCCCTTTCTTAAACTGATAACCGAAAAAGTAAGAACCCAGAATAAAGACGAAATTACACATATAGAAGGGCACCAGAACCGCCGGCAGCCGGCCGCGCAGGAAGCCTTTCAGATAATCCGGCTTGTCCCGCAGGCTGGAGTACAGCCCGTAACCGGAGAAGAAAAAGAACATACCCACGAAACAGACCCCGATATCCACCATAAACAACAGAATCCCCGGATCTTCATTCGCAAAATAAATCGTCTGGGACATATGGTGCAGCATGATCCCCACTGCACAAAACCCTAAAAGCCCTTTCGACGAATGCAGGGACAGTGACTCTTCCCGCCATTTCCCCCTGTTTGCCGGCTTAACGCCGATCAGCAGAATCACTGCCAGAATGCTGTAAAATACAAAAAAATATTCTTTTGCCATACCGCTTCCCCTTCTCATCCTTGTTTTGTTTCAACAATTTTTTCTCTACCTGCCATGCCCCGGTTGTTCCTGTCCGGCAGCTGCGCCAGCACGATCGCTACGATCATCAGACTGCAGCCGAGCAGTTCTCTTCTGCTCATCGTCTGCTCCAGAATCAGGAATCCCGCCACTACGGACACAACAGACTCCAGACTTAAGATCAACGACGCCACCGTCGGATTCATGCCTTTCTGTCCGACAATCTGCAGCGTATATGCAACGCCGCAGGACATGATCCCGCCGTAGCAGACCGGCTGCCAGGCGGTAAGAATGCTGTTTAGATCGGGGTGTTCAAACACGAAACTGCAAAGCAGCGCCACAATGCCGCATACCCAGAACTGAATACAGGACATACGCACGCCATCCACCTTCGGTGAGAAATAATCGATCACCAGAATATGCAGTGAAAAGACCACCGCACAGGCAAGCACCAGCGCGTCTCCCCGTTCCAGTTTAAACCCGTTCGTCATACACAGCAGATACAATCCGCAAACTGCAAAAACGACGCCGATCCATACTTTCATGCCAACCTTCTTATGTACGAACAGTCCCATGACCGGCACAAGCAGGATATACATCGCCGTGAGAAATCCTGCTTTTCCGACCGACGTATACTGAATGCCGAGCTGCTGTAAACTGCTTGCCACAAATAAAATAACACCGCAGCATATACCGCCTGCCGCCAGTTGTCTTCTGCTTCTCTTACGTGCTTCCGCCGCCGTCGGCATCAACGCTTCTTCTGTCTTCATGCCCTCTGCCGCCTGCGCCGCCGCATCGCCTTGCGCACTCCTGCCACCCTGCAGTCTGTCGAGCAGCGCGATACACGGCAGCAGAACCAGACCGCCCAGAATGCAACGCACGCCGTTATAAGTAAAAGGCCCCACATAATCCATGCCCGCACTCTGCGCCACAAACGCCACGCCCCAGATCACCGCTGTCAGAAACAGCAGCAGAGACTGTCTCAATATAAATCTGTTCATCCTTACACACCCTGTATATTCATAATCATAATCGTACATGTTATGTCCGGCCGCCTTGCAATTACGCGCACCGGCACAAATGATCCCATGACAAAAGTTACCCTGCGGGCACCTGAGAAAATCACCAGGCCTCCGGAAGATAACTTGTCAGAGTAAAAGCCGCTACCGTTCCAGCGTCAGATTTCTAAGCTGTTCAACCATCTCCATATCGTCTGCGTTGACCTTCAGATTCGAGTCAAAACTCTCGCCATCCGCGGTAGTCACTTTAATCTCGATGATACTGCCCTCTTTGATGCCGTTTCTCACCACCGCCGAAATAAACTTTGGAAACTTCGGATGATTATTCTGAAAACGGCTCCATAAATTCATCAACTGTATAATCGCTGCCGGATTCTGTATATTCATCTGTGTCCTCCTCTCAGCTGTACAATGCCTGCTCCCCGCATGACACCGATTCTGTTTCTAAACGTTCTTATCCTGTTCTCCATCTTTACACTCCGGCGCAAATGCAATCTGCAGCTCCGCGAGCTGCTTCTCATCCACCGTGCCAGGCGCCTCTGTCATCAGACAGGACGCATCCTTGATCTTCGGGAATGCAATGACCTCACGGATATTATCCGCCCCGACAAGAAGCATCACAAATCTGTCAAGACCGTAAGCCAATCCCGCGTGAGGCGGTACACCGTACCTGAAAGCGTTTAACAGGAAGCCGAATTGCTCCCACGCCTGCTCCTTCGTAAATCCGAGTACCTCAAACATCTTCTCCTGTATGTCATCCTGATGGATTCTGACGGAACCGCCGCCCAGCTCCACGCCGTTTAATACGATATCATACGCCTTCGCCCGGACACGCCCCGGATCGGAATCAATATACTGCCAGTCCTCCTCCATCGGCATAGTAAAAGGATGATGCATCGCCATAAAGCGGTTCTCTTCCT
The DNA here is from genome assembly GCA_910578555.1 of uncultured Lachnospiraceae bacterium. Classification (GTDB taxonomy): domain Bacteria; phylum Bacillota; class Clostridia; order Lachnospirales; family Lachnospiraceae; genus UBA3282. The sequence continues at coordinate 37,872 of CAJTPS010000020.1, read as the reverse complement.
CGCTCCACTCTAACAGCGGGAAGTCCACTACCCATAAGAAGTTGAACTTCGATTCGTCAATCAAGCCAAGCTGCTTACCCAGCTCCACACGCAGCGCGCCAAGCACGCTGTATACAATATTTTTCTTATCAGCCGCAAAGAGAAGCAGATCGCCCTTCTCACCCTGCATGGCCTGTACCAGCCTGCCCAGTTCTTCCTCTGTCATAAATTTTGCAAAAGAAGACTTATAGGTGCCGTCCTCCTGCACGCTCAAATATGCCAGTCCTTTGGCACCGTAGCCTTTGGCAAAATCTACCAGCGCGTCAATCTTCTTACGGGGCATCGCCGCCTGTCCCTTCACATTCAGTCCTCGGACAGAACCGCCGTTTTCCAGCGCCGATGTAAATACGCCGAACCCGCATCCTGCAACGACCCCGGACACATCCGTCAGTTCCATCGCAAAACGGGTGTCCGGCTTGTCGGAACCGTAACGGTCCATCGCATCCTGCCATGTGATCCGCGGCAGCGGAATCTGTACATCGAGCCCGATCGCCTCCTTGCATACATGCCTGATCAGTCTCTCGTTGACGTCTATCACATCATCGACATCCACAAATGATAATTCCATATCCGCCTGCGTAAACTCCGGCTGTCTGTCGGCACGCAGGTCTTCGTCTCTGAAGCAGCGTGCGATCTGGAAATATCTGTCGTAACCGGAGCACATCAGAAGCTGTTTATAGAGCTGCGGCGACTGCGGCAGCGCATAGAAACTGCCCGGATGCACACGGCTGGGCACCAGGTAATCCCTGGCACCTTCCGGCGTGGACTTGCACAGGATCGGCGTCTCAATCTCCAGAAATCCTTCGTTTGCCATAAATGCGCGCATCTCGGAAGCAATTTTACTTCTCAGGATAATCTTATCCTGCAAATCAGGTCTTCTCAAATCCAGATACCGGTATTTTAAGCGAATTTCTTCCTTCGTCTTAGCATCGGCTTCCACCGGAAACGGGGGTGTCTCGGACTCTGACAATATACGCACCTGTGCGGCACGAATTTCGATCTCACCGGTTTTCAGATTCTCATTGACCGCACCGGAACGCTTCTCTACCTTACCGGTTACGGCAATCACAAACTCGCTGCGCATTTTCTCAGCCTTGGCAAACGCCTCCGCGCCACAGTCATTTTCCTCAAAAATAATCTGCAGAATACCGGAACGGTCTCTCAGATCAACAAATATAATACCGCCCTTGTTTCTCTGTTTCTGTACCCATCCCATAACGGTTACTTCTTCTCCGACATTCTGTGTGGAAAGCTCCGCACAACGATGCGACCGCTTCCAGCCTTTCATAGACTCTGCCACTTTTCTTCCTCCTCATATCTGTCCTGTCTTTGTTCCGGCTGTCTTCAAACAACACTTTTTGTCCGTACAGAATCTCTATCTTTTCAACTCTTCCTTATAAAACTCCTGAAACGCTTCGTACCCTTGCGCGGTAAGCTGTTCCTTCTGGAATTTCTTGTTCTTGTTCATGCGCGCCACCAGAATCTGATTGCCATGCGCGCGCTCTTCCTGCGCCTGTGCCATCACTTCGCACAGCTTACCGGACGGCAGACCTTTTTCCAGCAGATAGGCAATCTTTTGTCCTGTCTTCGGCACCTGAAAACCGCTTTCCAGCAGCAATAAAATAATTCTCTCGAATCCGATGGAGAAGCCGCACGCCGGCACATCATTACCCGTAAATTTGCCCACCATCTTATCGTATCTTCCGCCACCTCCGCAGCTACCGCCAAACTCCGGCATATCGATCTCGAAAATCGTACCGGTATAGTAGGACATACCGCGCACAAGCGTCGGGTCAAATACCAGTTCAAAGAAATCACCTTTCGTCGCTTCCACGCTGTCGATGATCTCCTTAAAGCTCTCCATAACTTCCCCTGACAGGACTCCGGAAAGCCTGTCCGCAAGATAACCGACCATATCGTCCGTATCCTGCAGTCCTCTGTAGAGTTCCATGTACTTACTCACGCACGTCTGATCGTAGCCTGCCTCATGCAGTTCCGCCTCTACACCCTCTATACCGATCTTGTCCATCTTATCAAGGATGATGAATACCTGATCGTAATCATCTTCCACAAACCCGCTGTAAGCCGCCATGGCTTTGAGAATCTGCCTGTCGTTAATGCGGATATTGAAATTCCTGAAACCGAGTCTGCCAAGCGTCGTTGTCGTCGCCAGTATCAGTTCGATTTCCGCCAGATTACCCGCCTCGCCCAGAATATCAATATCACACTGCATGAACTGACGGTAACGCCCTCTCTGCGGTCTGTCCGCACGCCAGACATTTCCCATCTGCAATGCCTTGAAAGGCGCCGGGAGCTCATTCGCATGATTGGAATAATAGCGTACAAGCGGCACCGTTAAATCATACCGGAGTCCGCCGTCCACAAGGTCGTCCTCACTCTGCGCCTGTGCAAGCCGCAGCTTCTCGCCTCTCTTTAAAATCTTGAAAATCAGTTTCTCATTTTCGCCGCCTGCTTTACAGTTTAAGTTCGCTATATTCTCCACACAGGGCGTCTCAATCGAGGTAAATCCGAAATTTCCGTAAGTTTCCTTGATGACGCCGATGACATAGTCACGGATCTCCATCTCCTCCGGAAGAATATCTTTCATACCGGTAACCGGCTTCTTACTGAGTGCCATAATTTCTCCCATCTTCCGTAACAGTTCAGTCTTCTGCTTCCCTGTCACCATCTTCCATATATTAGTTTACTGCTACGATTCTACACCGTTTTATCCGGATTTTCAAGCAGGACCGCACCCCTGCGCTTTCGCCGGCAGGAAATCAGAATTTCTCACTGCCCGGGCAGCCGTGCCGGTCGCTGCCGCAGCTATCCCCTTCCTCATGGTCTCCGTGTCCCTGATGTTCACAGTGCACATCGGCATTGTAGGTAAGCGTGCCCGCAAGCAGAGCCTGCACCGCCTCATCCGCACTGCCGGACACACCGCCGTAGAATCTGATCCCGGCTTCCATAAGCGCCGACTGCGCGCCCGCACCGATCCCGCCGCAGATCAGCGTATCCACGTTCCATCCCGCAAGCATGCCTGCCAGCGCGCCGTGACCGTTCCCGTCCGTACTGACCACCTGCGCATCCGCAACTTTTCCGCCTGCAATATCATAAAGCTTAAACTGCTCCGTACGCCCGAAATGCGCAAATACATTTCCGTCTTCATAAGTTACTGCAACTTTCATAACGTCCTCTCCTTTTCTATATTATCATTCCTTTCCATGTTACTCCGCAATCAATTCCACCAGCCTGTTGATATGGATCTGCATGATATCCAGACATTCTGTCGGGCAGTTGTCTGTATTCAATATGAGCGGAAGTTCCGTGCAACCCAGAATAACAGCCTCGATTCCGCCCTGATCCCGCATCCTTGTGATAATGCTCACAAGCTCCGCCCTCGTGGAATCTTTCACAATTCCGCATTCCAGCTCTTTGGCAATTCTCTCATTAATCAGCATCATCTCTTCTTCCGACGGAATGACGATCTCAATTCCCCTGTCCACAAAAGGTTTCTTAAAAAAGTCTTCCCGCATGGTAAAGACCGTGCCCAGAAGACCAAGTTTCTTATAACCACGCTCCATGGCAGTTTCACAGACCGACTCGGGAATACTGATAAACGGCATCACCACCTTGTCTTTCAACTCGTCATATACGACGTGCATCGTTCCGGCTGTCAGCGCGACAACTTCCGCCCCGCCGTTCACAAGATTATGCACCGCGTTAGACAGATATGCACACAGTTCTTCATATTTCCCGCTTCCCACAAATCCCAGCGCCTTGTACAAATCAACGCTCTCCACGGCAATCTCCGGGAATGCCTGTCCGCCCGTCTTCTCATGAATCAGGCGGTTGATCTCCTTATAGTATACCAGTGTTGATTCCGGTCCTGTTCCGCCGACCAGACCTAATTTCTTCATATTTATGCCCATGCCTTTCCGTAGCCTGCGAATTTGGGCCGCAGGCACAAACTTCTCCTGTTCCGCAACAGAGAAATTATAACACATGAGAAATCAGACCACAATATCATCAAAATAAATACCGGTAAAGCAGTTACGGTTTGATTACTGTCATTCATACAAGCACATGGCAGAGGTGTGAAGAGCAACAGAAAAGCTATTACAAAATGACATAAAAGTAATGGAAATGATATTTCCACACAGCCAAAAATGGTATGATAATAAAATACTATGACTATTTATTCGGAGGAAAAGCACATGAAAAGTAAATTCATATCCGTTGTATGCCTGCTCGGCTGTATCGCGCTTACTTCCTGCGGCGGCAATAAACCGGGCGCAAATACCCCGTCCGAACTGGACGGCTATCAGCTGCTCTGGCATGACGAGTTTGACGGCAAAACATTAAATGAAGAAATCTGGACAAAGGAACTTAGAAACCCCGGATGGACCAACAGCGAACTGCAGGAATACACAGATTCCGAAGACAATATTTATGTGGCGGACGGCAATCTCGTGCTGAAAGCAGTCAAGACGCAGACCGACGCCGGCAAGGATTATTATACCTCGGGTAAGGTCAACTCCAAGAACAAGGCTGATTTCATGTACGGCAAGGTCATCGTGCGCGCCAAAGTGCCCGAAGGCCAGGGGCTGTGGCCCGCCGCATGGATGATGCCCACCAGAGAAAGCTATTACGGCAACTGGCCTAAATGCGGAGAGATCGATATCATGGAGGTTCTGGGCCACGCACCCGACACGGCATACTCCACCATCCACTACGGCGAACCTCACGGCCAGCAGCAAGGGAAACGCGTGTTGGAAGAAGGTTCTTTTGCAGATGATTTCCATGAGTATTCCGTGGAGTGGGAACCGGGTGAAATCCGCTTCTACATCGATGAAGAACCGGTGCTCACCTGTAATGACTGGTTTACTGCCGCGCCCGGCGGCGAGGAAAAAGAATACCCCGCTCCCTTTAACCAAACCTTCTTCGTGCAGATGAACCTGGCTGTGGGCGGCACCTGGCCGGGCAATCCCGACGAGACCACCGACTTCGACCATGCCGAATTTCTGATCGACTATGTCCGCGTCTATCAGAAAGAAAGTTATGACACAAATGTCAAGAAACCTGAAATTATAGTAAGGGAAGCCGATGAAACCGGCAACTATATTACCAACTGGGATTTCGGAGATACTTCTGCTGATCTGACAACACCCGTGGACTGGGAATTTCTGTTAGCAGAAAACGGTAAAGGCACCGCGAAGATCTCAGATAACATGATCACAATCACCACCGAAGCGGCAGGAGATGCCGACTACTCAGTGCAGCTTGTACACTGGGATATTCCCTTCTACAAGGGGCATACCTACCGGGTCTCCTTCGATGCAAAGGCTTCCGAAGAGCGACAGATCATTACCTCCGTAACCGCTCCCTATGCGGACTGGGTACGCTACCTTCCCGATACCAAGCTGACAGTCACGAAAGAATGGCATACCTTCGCATTTGAATTTGACATGAACCAGCGTGACGATGTAAAAGGCAGACTGGAATTTAATCTGGGGAACTGCGGCTCCACGGCGGACGTTGACATTACGAATGTACGTGTGGAAGATATAACGGAATAGAATATGTATAACTGATAGAAAGGATGGCTTTCGCATAGCGCGGCGGCCATCCTTAAAAGAAATATTCCCGTTTACAGCACTGGCTTCCTGAAATCCCCTGTTATCATGTCTATGTCTTTATACACCTCTTTTTACCTGTCCTGCGGCTGTCAGTGCCATATTATTAAGTTCTTCTTCCATAAACCTCTTTCCACTCTTCCTCTGTCAGCCGATTTGAGTGCCACCAGATCTCATAACTTCCTTCCGGTAAAATGATCTCATTCGATACATACCGGAAACTGCCCTCACTTAATGGACGGATTACGGTCGTGTGCGAAAACTCCTTAGACATATTCCCATTGGGATACACTGCATTGATATGAAGCGTGACTGTCCCATCCTCGTTCTCCGTATACCCAACTACTTCCGGATACGCAATATCTGGATATTCCACCTCGTAAAAACCCCGTGGTCTGTACTCATAAGCGGCAAGTTCCGGAATATATGTTGTTTTAGAACGAAGCGTTTCACTGTCCACATTGAAATATGCCCCGATCACGTTTTCAAATAGTTCTCCCGGCACCTGGAAAACAGATCCGACTCCTAAATTTTCATCCGCCATATAAGGCACGGGCTGACTGTGCACCATTGGATAGAACCTGTCAAATAAATCGTAGAAATCCAGATCCCCGGAATCGCCCTCTCTCCAATTACAGAGAAACAGATTGTTCTGCTCATAACCAACCGGCAGAATATACTTTCTGTTATATTCCCTGCACTTTTCATCCAAAGGCAAAATCCGAAGCATCGTATGTTCTGTTGTTTCACTTAATGTCAGTATATAATCCTCATCTGTAAAGCAGCTTCCCTCAAAGACCAGATACCCTTCCTCCGTATACTGCCAGAAGTCCGCCGGATAACTTACTGTACTTCTGTTTTTCAGACACCCATTCTGATCATATTGGTAATATCCCCTGACAATATTTACGTTGCCGTCCTCTGTTTTTAAATCAAATTTACGAATCCCCATCTCCATAATTACTATAATTGTCAATTCCGCAGTCTCTTTTTCATCTACTGCTTTGCAAAATAAAAGCGCCTGCTCTGCCTGCGTCATGTCAACCTGATTTTCACTGTCAACAGCCACATATCCGTTTTCACCAAGCCTGGCAACCATACGCCGCATAGTATCCACACTTCCCAATGTATTTGCGCCTGTCGCTTCAGCATAAATATCATTGAGGATCTCTTCTATGCTTTGTACATCGGCAGAATCATTTTCATCAGAAAAATACACGTCATTATCTGCCTGTGCGATCCCAATGTCCGATCCCTCCGGCGTTTCATCGCTGCATCCCGCCAATATCAGCAATGTAAACATAATCATTACAAATAAAGGAGTTTTTTTATTCGTTTCGATTAAGCCGGCTTTCCAAAACCTGTTTATCTTTTCCAACAACATAACCCCTTGCACCTCCCCCTTTTACCCCTCTCAGTCATATGTTGTCCATGTATGTCAAGGCTGCGAAACTCACCGGCAGTCCTCAAGAAGTTTCCGTTTCCTCTCAATCATTTCGTCGATTCTTTCTATGAAAAACGCTACATCCTTGACATTTTCGCATCTTTCGATCCGCCCGTCCGGATACACCCTTTTACTGATGGAACCGGCTCCGCAGGCAACTATGGTCTGCACTTCCTCCATAATGAGAATATTGTAGATTCCATACTTATCTTTCACGGAGTATCCTACGTTCTCAAAATTGCCGGACATGTTTTTCTGGCGGTACAGATAATAAGGCTCCATGCCCATAGCGCGCGCGCCGGACGCCGCAATCCGCATGGTCTCTTCTGTATTGTTATAAGCTGTGATGCCGTTTTCCTCGATCCATTTATGGAGACCGGAAGCCCTTTTAACTGCAAGGGAATGTACCGTCAGGGAATCCGGCGCCAGCGCCGCGATCGCTTCTATGGTCGTTTCCACATCTTCCTTCGTCTCCTCTGGAAGCCCTAATATGATATCCATGTTGATATTGTCAAAACCCACTTTACGGGCTGTCCGGAAAGCGCTGACCACCTGTGCTACCGTATGCTGCCTGCCGATCAGGCGAAGTGTCTCATCCTTCATCGTCTGGGGATTGACAGATATCCTGGTCACGCCGTGTCTGTACAGCACCCGCAGTTTATCTTCCGTGATACTGTCTGCCCGCCCGGCTTCCACCGTAAATTCCTGTACAGTACGAAAATCAAAGTTTTTTTTCAGTTTTGTAATCAGCCTGTCCAGTTCCTCCGCCGACAAAGAGCTTGGCGTGCCGCCGCCGATATAGACCGTATCCAGAATTTTTCCACACTGGATCTTTGCCACTGCCTCCATCTCCTGTTCCAGCGCCGTCAGATACTCCGCCACTCTCTCTTTCCACAAACTGATCGGATAAGATGTAAAAGAACAGTACAGACATGTGGTGGGACAAAACGGAATCCCGATATAGAGGCTGTACCCTTCCTCATAATGGAGTCTGCTCAGAATCTCCCGCTCCCGCTTCGCAATATCGATTCCCAGTTCGATCTTTTCCTCGCTGACAAAATGCTTCTCTCGGAGAAACGCCGCCACATCCTGCTCACTCCCGCCGTTTTCCAGCATTGTCATGGCGATCTTCGTGGGACGAATGCCCGTCAGGTTTCCCCAGGGAAGCGAAATGCCCGTCTCTTCCTGTAACGCGGTATAGAGAAAACGCTTGAACGCGTCTTTATATTCGGATGCGTCCACCTGATCTGTGTTGCACCAGGTATATATGTGAAAATCGTCTGCGGTATCATTCTCCGTCATTGATACATCTGCACCGCTGTCGATTTCTGCTTCTTTCTGTGCTGCGACGCTTCCACAGCCTGAACTTCCGTTTATGCCATTAAAAGCCTTTACAGTGTTATGTAAACCTGAATGCACTGCAAATTTTACTTCCTTTTCGCCAAATTCCAGTTCCATCACCGGAATGATCTCACGTATCTTCCTGTCCTTCACCACAGATTCCGGCGTCAGGACTTTCAGTTCCCATGCGGGATAAAACGCTTTTACCAGCGCGTGAATGTCATATTCGTATTGTGCTTTGTTACTCTTGAGAATCTTCAAAATGTTACCTTGCCTTTCTAAAACATTACGCTTTGCCACGATCCAGATTTTCTCTTTTCACCGTAAAGAACAGTATAACACAGCCGGACACTCCGGGAAAACGTAGTGTGCAGTGTGTTCATGAAAAAATGCAATTTGTCTTAGACTTTTCCGGCACAATTCTTCAATTTGACAGCATTTTCACATACTCTGTCACCACATCGCTGGTCTTACTCAGAAAAATGCAGTCTTTTGCCAGCGTAATATCATCCGTAATAATATTATCTACGTTCAGATCAATTATGCGGTTAATGCTCTCTTCTGTATTCACCGTCCACGCATAGATCTCCTTCCCGGCATTGTGCACATCAGAAACCATTTTCTCGGTAATACTCGCGGCCTCAATACTGAAATGATCTGCCGCCGCCAGGCTGTTGATATCCCCATAGGCAATACTCATGACATAGGCTGTAGAAATACGGCTGTTGCAGGCTTTCATCTTTTCCAGAACCTCATATACCTGTGAGGTGATCACGCACTTTTCACAGAAATCTTCTGCTTCTATAATATCCGCCACCTGCTGTTCAAAATTTTCCTCATACCCGGCGGGCTTCATCTCAATATTCAGTTTCATGTCATTCTTTTGGGCAAACGCGATTACCTCAGACAGCAGCGGCACCTTCTCTCCCGCAAAATCTGCATCGAAAAAGCTGCCCACATCCAATGCCGCAATCTCCTCATAATCCATCTCCCACGTATTCCGGTCAACACCCGCCGTCCTCATAAAATTCGTATCGTGCATGACAAAGATCTGCCCGTCCCGGCTCTGCTGCACATCCAGTTCGATCCAGTCCGCTCCCAGTTCCTTTGCCCCCTGAAAAGCCGCCATCGTATTCTCCGGATACATGCGCGACGCACCGCGGTGTGCTGTTACTTCCATGGTACGTAGATATTCGATCTGTATGTCAAACTTATGATCATAGACACCGTACAGAAAATAACTGCAGCAGGCAACAGACACGGTGAACAGAATGATATAAAGTACTGTTTTCCTGGATCCCGGATTCATCTTCATCTGACTCTTACAAACAATCTCCTCCTGCTTTTCCTTCTTATGTCCATAGAAGAGAATGCTGATACAGGCATAGCTGACCGGCGTTCCAAGGGCAGAAACAATCACCAGCGCTACAACCACAAAAACCCACACAATGGAAGCTGACACGATCCCCACTAATCTCATATCCGTAAAAAGTTCTCCCAGAATCACTGCCAGCAGTATCGCCGCAAAGATCAATATAAAGCAGAGAACGAAACATCCGGCCTGCACACCCAGCAGTACCGCCAGGTCTTTCATCTTATGATGAGCGCTCAGCGATGCGCTTCTTTTTCGAGCCTCCCTGAAATCACATTCTTCCAGCGTAAAATAATGAAAGGCGTACAGCCATCGGAACAGCAGCATGCCAAGTCCAGTCAAAAGGATCGTAAAAAGAAGCAGCAGTATGTTGTTTCCTGCAATAAAATCCAGTATAAACTCCGGTATCCTGATACTGCCGATATAGCTGGAGGCCACACCCAGATTCAGGAACGGAATCAGGAAAAGCACCACAAACGCCACCAGAATATTTTTCCTTCTGAAAACCCGCACACCGTTGCGGAGAGCATATTGCAGTGTCTGTCCCAGACTCACGCGGATTCCATGATAAGACCTGTCCAGAAGATAGATCACCGCTCCGATATCGATCATCGTATACACCGCCATACAGACAAACAACATAAGCAGCGCCACCAGCGTCAGAGGATTTAACAGAAAGGGAATAACATTCTCGATGGTCAGATAAGTATAACCGGTTATCCTCATGATTCCGTTAAATATCCCCCAGAAGAGCGGTGTGAAGACTGTCATGGATATCATTTTGTATAAAATTTCAAAACCCGCCATGGTCCGCCAGTTGACCCGGATCAAAGCAAGAACCTTTTTCATTTTTTTCATAAGTTAAAACTCCGTTCTGCTGCCTTTTCTTTCTGTTAAATCCTTAAGCTTCGACACATCCTGTACAATGCAGCGTATTGTTCTACTGTCTCATCCCGTTAGAATAGATCCGTTCCATCCGTGCTTCATCAAAGTGTTCGTCCATCGCCCGCTCCCAGCCGTAGACCGCTTTATCTCCGCTCCACGTAGTTTCTTACTGACAAACAGCCTTGTCCGGGAAAATGCTGTTAATATTGATACCGTTTCCTGTATTTTGCAAACATGGTCGCCGATAACGCAAGCGCCATCAACTCCGCCGCAGGCGTGGCCAGCCAGATTCCGTTCACACCTAGGAATGCAGGAAGCACAAGCATGGTGATCAGCATAAAGACAAATGATCTTGAAAAAGCCAGAACCGCCGAAACCACCCCGTTTGACAGCGCTGTGAACATTCCGCTGGCAAAAATATTAAAACCGATGAAAAGCAGCGCCACAGTACAGATCCTGTTGCCGGTAACCGCCAGATCATACACCGGATTGTCCGGTCGCGCAAACACCGATACGAGCGGTCTGGTCAGCATAAAGGACGCTGCTGCCGTCATCATAGAGATGGCTGTAATTACTCTCAGACTGATTGAAATCAGTTTTTTCAGTTTCTCATGGTTCTGCTCCCCGTAATAATAACTGGTCATGGGCGCCACACCATAAGAATACCCTGTATACAGAGAACTTGCAAACATTAATACATACATAATAATAGTAACTGCGGCAATCCCGTCCTCACCAACATAGTGAAGCATAGTCCAGTTAAACATCATCGTAATGATTCCCGTAACAAGAGCCGTAGCCATCTCCGAACAGCCGTTGGCTGCGGCATTCATAAGAACCTTCAGGCGAAACGCCGGTTTCGTGAAATGCAGCAGACTCTTTTTTCTGCTGAAAACAAACAGGCCTGCCACCGCCGTGACGGAATACCCCAATCCCGTTGCGATTGCCGCTCCGCTGATCCCCATATCAAAAACAGCGATAAACACATAATCAAGCACCATGTTCAACACGCCGCCCGACACGGAGCATACAAGAGAAAGGGTGGCTTTCTCGCTGGCGATCATGTACAGGGTAAAGTTGTTCATCAGCAGGATCGGCACGGTAAACAGCAGATACCTGCTCAGGTATTCCACGCAGTATCCCGCCACATCCGCCGACAGATTCATGCCCGCAAAGATCCGTTTCATGAGCAGATAACCCAGACCGCACATCACAACTCCGACAAGCACATTTACCAGAATCAGAAAGGTGAAGTCCTCCTTTGCCTCCTCCCTCTTCTGCTCCCCCATTTTCTTCATAATGACCGCACTGCCTCCTGTTGCCAGCATGGTGGAAATGGCTGTGACAAGCTGGATGACAGGCGCTGTCAGGTTGATTGCCGACAGTGCGTTCGTGCCGATCAGATTGGACACAAACAGACCGTCAACCATGGTGTAGAAAGACATGAATACACTCATGGCTATGGTCGGAACTGCGAATTTTAAGATGTTTTTCAATGTGACCGGTTTTAAATAGGCATTTTGATTTTCCATATGATTTCCTCCCTGTCGGAGCAGTTACTGCTGCCTGCCCCACTGTCTGTATACTTTTTCAGGCAGTGCATAATGCGCTGTGCTGATAAAAATATCATAAACCGTACAGTAACTGTATGGTCAATACCTAAAAATAAAGTATTGCACCTTTCCTTGCATTTGCATACCATATGGGATATTATAAACCATACAGTATCTGTACGATAAAGGAGCTTCTCATGAACGGAAAGAACAAACTTCTCACCATCGGACAATTTGCCAGAATGCACGGTATCAATAAGAAAACACTGATGTGGTATGACGAGATCGGGCTGTTTAAACCTGCCGTCGTCAACCCCGAAAACGGCTATCGCTGCTACAATTACCACCAGAGTCCCATTCTGGAAACAATTCTGCTTCTGCGGGATCTGGACGTATCCATCGAAGAAATCCAGGCTTTCATAAAAAACCGCTCCGCCGCCAGCCTGAAACAGCTTCTGGATGAAAAAATATCAGAGCTGGATCACAGAATCACACACTTGAAAGCAGTCAGAAAGACCCTGTACAGGCACCGCCAGAACATGGAAACTCTGTTGACGATAGATCTGTCCGAAATCAGTATCATTGAAAAGGAAGAACGCTGTCTGGTGACGGTAGATATCACAGAGAAAACCTCCTTTGAAGAAGAGGTGGAAATGATCACTGCTGAAACGGAAAAATACCGTCTGGGACGCCTGCACGACGCTTCCTACGGTTCCATGATTCCTGTTTCCAGCCTGCTGAAAGGCAGTTTTGACGATTATACCAGACTGTTTATCGAGATTCCTTTCCTGACACAGAAAACCGGGCTGCATATACAGCCCGGCGGTAAATATCTGAGAGCCTTCCACAAAGGCGACTGGTCAAGAATCCCCGCAAAATACCGTGAACTCATGGACTATGCCGCGGCGCACGGTCTCACCCTGTCCGGCTTTGCCTATGAGATGGGAATTAACGAGAACGTGATCGACCGGATCGAGGATTATATCGTGCAGATTGAGATTCCGATCAGTAAATAGAAACAGTATTTAAACGACGCACAGCGGCAAACCTTTCCGTTATCAATCCAAATATTCCCCCAGCATCGTCTCCACACACTCCCGAATCTCCGAAGCGATCCTACGGGCCTGCATTTCCTGTATACCGGCCTGAGTTGCCACCGCCAATATATCGTCCATGCCCGGATCTGCGCCGTTGCCATTTACAGTCGTTGCATGTTCACCGTCCAACGAACTGCTGTAAGTCAGATCACAGGCCGGCGCCAGCCGGTATCTGCACGATATAATCCCCGATCCGGTCGATCACGTTCTATATCCGGCCTGTATGAAAGCGCGCCCATACCCGAATCCCCGACAATCGCAAGCCATTCCTGATCATATTCAAAAGCCCCAAAGCGCTCTTTATACATCCTCAAACAAATGCTCCACTTCATCCTTCAGTCCCATTGCCTTCGCAATTTTGATGCTTCTGTATCTCTCCCGGTGTTTTTGACAAAAATGAAAAATTTGTATCCATAGATAATATATTATCCAATAAAAAACCGAGCATAGCTCGTTTGCGAGATTCGCTTCGCGAACTCGGAATAAGTGGAGAAATTTCCTATACCATAAAATACCGCAAACTCACAAAAAGTCTGCGGTATCATCATCCCAAAAATCAGCGCCCGGCAGTAACGATTCAAAGAATCCCTCACATTTTCCTTATATGCTGCACACTGTCGTAATTTATATAGTATATTTACAGTTCCCTGACCAGCCTGATATAAAACGCCACTGTCTTCAACATCGTCTCCACCGGCACTCTCTCGTTATTACCGTGGATCATGCCCCGTTCTTCCTTCGACAAAGCCATGGCTGAGAATTTATAGATCCGGTCGGTGATCCGGCTGTAATGCCTGGAATCGGAACAGGCCATCATCAGATATGGCGATACGATGGCGTCCGGCCAGGTGGTATGAATCACTTTCTTTAATGTCTGCCACTCCTCACATGCCGTATCCGAATAGCCGGAAGCCTCCATGGCATGCTGCACACGCACCTCAATCTTATCATTCCCGATAACCCTCTTTAAATACGTCACCGCACTCTCCGGTGTGTCATCCCCCAGCAGTCTGAGATTCATCCCCACCGACGCTGCGGGCGGCAGTACATTAAACGCCTTGCTTCCCTCCATCTTCGTCACCGCGCAGGTGGTACGCATCATGGCATTCAACTCTCCGCCCGACTTCTTGCACACTGCATTTAACAACGGCAGGAAGCACCACAGATTCGCGAAGATCATACGCATACCGAAACCGGAATATCTGCCCAGCGTATCAAACATTTCCTTTACCGGCTTGGTAAACTGCGCCTTAAACGGGTGCTTTTCAATCTTCACCACCGCCTCGGAAAGCTGCCCCAGTATGGTATGTGTCGGCGGCATGGAAGCGTGACCGCCTCCGCTCTTCATAAGAAGTTCCACGTTCATACCTACTTTCTCACCGATTCCGACCACGGCACAGGGCTTATTTACGCCGGGAAACACCTTCTCCACCACAGCACCGCCCTCATCCAGCACGAAGGCGGGCCTGATTCCCTTTTGTTCCAGATAAGAGACAATGGCCGGACAGCTTCTGCCCTCCACCTCCTCGTCTCCCGAGAAAGACAGATACAGGTCATGCTCCGGTGTAAAATCTTCTGTCAGAAGCTGTTCCACAGCCTCCATCACGCCGCACAGAGTTCCCTTGGTGTCAAGCGTTCCCCGTCCCCATATGTATCCGTCCTCCACCAGTCCGTCAAATGCAGGTTTATCCCAGTCCTTCTCCTCCACCGGCACGACATCGTAATGGGACATCAGCACGCTGGGGTTTCCGCTCTTCTTTCCCTTCATGTGATAAAGCAGTCCGGTGTCTCCGATCTTTTCCAGCGTAAATGCCTTGTGGACATGCGGAAAGCGCTCTTGTAAAAGCGCCTGAAACTTCTCGAACTCCCTCCAGTCGATCAGCGATTTATCCTGATAGGAGACTGTCCTGCACTTGATCATATCGGACATATCACTGATGATTTTATCCTCATTAAGATCTGCCTTCTCCTCCACCTTTTCCGGCTCCGGATAGGGCTTAAAAAGCGCCGTCCTGATTAAGATTACTGCCAGGAATACCGCAATAACCACCAGAATCACTGCTAAAATTGTTAGTCCTGTCATGTTTGTTTCCTTTCTGTTTTTCTATTTTACTTTCTTTATTATCGCTTTATTGTTTTTATTTTTCGTTTATTAATTTCCTCTTTTTAGGTTTCTGCTTTAAGATTTCTGCTTTTAGTCTGCATTTCTCCAAATTGCTTTCTTCTACCTGGTCCATTCTGAAGAAAAAGTTCTGTTCATCAACCACATTTGGAAGGACCACTCAAAGCCATTCCTAGTACAACGAATAATTAATTTCTGATGCATTGGCGCAGGATGATTATTTCATATGCAAGGCGGAGGAATGAGGCGTAGCGGTGGCCACGTCGATTGACAACAAAGAAGCAGATGAAAAATCAGGCAAGTCAATGTGTCAGTTAATTAATATACGTTGTACTAGATCCAGTTCTTCTTATACATGATCCGCGCAGCAGCCAGTGAAATCAGAGCCCCTACCGGCACCAGCACGCCCACGGAACCCGCCAGTGACGGCACCAGCAGAAACAGTACGATCATGAAGATCAGCGGCGTCAGCGAAAGCCTCCAGTTCTTGCTGATATAAACCACCGCCAGTCCGCCGAACAGCGCCGGAAGGATATTGTCAAAAGCCGGCTTTAATACCGGTGAATTGAGTATCGGTGTGAGCGCCGACAAGAGCAGCACCCCGGCTGCAATGACAATCGTTGTCACAATAGAGCTGGTGGCAATGGCCAGCGTGGAGATCACTTCCCCCTCTTCCGAACCCGGCTTGACCTGCGCATTTTCCATGGCATTCAATGCCGCAGGCGCTTTAATATTCGTAATATTGCCGGTGACAAAAGCCAGATAAGAACCGCCCGTTCCGAGCATAGGGCCGTATGTAAACACCTCAATCACCGCCACCGTCCAGAAGATCGGCGCAACACCGAGAAGCCCTTTTAACACTGCCGTTCCCTCCGGCCACGCGTCATAATACAGACAGATCATAACAGGCACCGAAAGCAGCATGAAAAGCGCCGTCAAGATCCAGATTCTTCCATAAAAATGTGATTTATCGTTATATGCTGTGTTCATTTTTCCCTCTTTTCTGCGCATATTTTCTGCGCCATTTTCTACCCGATAATTGGTGTAATAATCACCGCAAACACCATCGCCAGTATCATACTGATGGACAGCGCATAGGTCTCCAGCCACTTCATTTTACAGACCTTAATGAGAATCCCGCAGATTCCCATCATCAATGCTGAGAAAAGCAGCACAAAAATCGGAATCCACCCCGCCAGACCGCTTCGCACATTGGTGAAGACCATGCCAAGAAAAGCCGAGATCATGCCAAGAAACAGAGACGTCATGAACAGATCGCCCCATTTGCTGTCCTTGTTCTTAATCTTCATGATACCGCCCTGTATTTTTTTCAGGCAAAGAGGGATCATGATCATGCCCGGAATGATTCCAAGCGTCATGACCCACGCGATTGCCGTGTAAGCCTTCGGATCGGTGATCGTATCCGCCAGCGAAAGCCCCAGCGCCGTGGCTGTGGACGTAGCCGCCGGAAGCTCATAGGTGATGGCACCCACCACGCTCAGACGTATCCAGGGAAGCGGAATCCCCAGAAACTTGGACAGTGTCAGGATACCCAGTAAGATGGATACCGCAGGCGCGATCGTAAATATCGCCGTGGACAAAACTGTCTTCTTAAGCTTCGCCCGGTCCATACCGATCTCTACACCGTGCCGGTATGCACGTACAAGAAAAAAGACGGACTGCGCCACCACAAAAGCGATGACTACCGCCGCCACAATGAATAGAAAACTGCTGTTAGGATTAAAACTCATGGAAACCTCCTTCTCCGGAACGAAATTTTTTCGTCTGTGTGATATTTCTATATTATAGCAGAGATTCCCGTAAACATGAAGTAAGAAAAACGATGCATCTTTTTGCTGCGGCTTTTCTATCAATACCACAAATCTCCCACACATAAAAAATCGAGCTTCGCTCGATTGCGAGATCCGCTTCGTGGACTCGGATAAGCGGAGGAATTTCCTATATCATAAAAATCACATACATAGAATGCCCCATAAGCAGATTCTGGTTATATATCCTGTCTGTTTATGGGGTATTTAAGATTATCGGTGTGATTTTCATCTCTCCGTTCCGGCTATATCTTATTAAACGGCTCCTTGTAACACGCCACGCTTCCCAGATCTTCCTCGATTCGCAGCAGCTGGTTATACTTTGCCACCCGGTCGCTTCTGCAAGGCGCACCGGTCTTGATCTGTCCCGCATTCACCGCCACCGCCAGATCCGCTATAAAGGTATCTTCCGTCTCGCCGGATCTGTGGGAGATTACCGCCTTATAGCCATTCTTCTGCGCCATCTCTATGGCGTCCATGGCCTCGCTGACCGTACCGATCTGGTTTACCTTGACGAGAATCGCATTGGCCACCTGCAGCTTAATGCCCGCATCCAGACGTTTTGTATTTGTCACAAACAGATCGTCTCCCACAAGCTGTACACGATCTCCCAGCTTCTTCGTCATCATCTGCCAGCCGTCCCAGTCATCCTCCGCCAGACCGTCTTCAATGGAAATGATGGGATACCGCTCCACCAGTTCTTCGTAATATGCCACCATTTCCTCCGTGCTTCTGGTGATCTCCTGCATTTGCGTCTGATCTTCAAATTCAACACCCGCCTCATAACATTCCGTGACACGGCTGCCCTTCACCCGGCTGCGCTTGATCTTTAATTCCGTCTCACCGGGGAAATGATACACGCCGTCGGATTCGTCATACAGCTCCGACGCCGCCACATCCAGCGCGATCTTGATATCCTGTCCGGGTGTATAGCCGGCGGCTTTGACAGACTCCACGATCAAGTCAAGCACAGCAAATGCGTCCGGCAGAGACGGTGCGAAACCGCCCTCGTCACCCACACCGGTGGACAATCCTCTGTCATTACAGATTTTTTTCAGATTATGATAGATCTCCGCACAGATACGCAGGCCATCCGCAAAGCTCTCCGCCTGCACGGGCATGATCATAAACTCCTGAAAATCTACCGTGTTGTCCGCGTGTTTACCGCCGTTTAAGATATTCATCATGGGCACAGGAAGCAGTCTCGTATAAGCGCCGCCCAGATAACGGTACAGCGGAATCCCCATCGCCTCGGCACATACCTTCGCACATGCCATGGACACACCAAGTGTGGCATTGGCGCCCAGATTGCTCTTGTTATCCGTGCCGTCCTGCTCAATCAGAATACGGTCGATCAGCCCCTGGTCAAAAGCATTCATCCCCATCAGCGCCTCTCTGATTTTAGAATTAACATTGTTCACCGCCTTCGTGGTACCCAGACCGAAATATCTGGTCTCACCGTCCCGAAGCTCCACCGCCTCGAAGCGTCCGGTACTGGCGCCGCTGGGCACTGCCGCTCTTCCCACATACTGGGTTCCGCCTACCTCCTTCTCCACCGTCACTTCCGCCTCCACCGTGGGATTGCCGCGGGAATCCAGTATCTCTCTTGCATGTACATCTACGATCCTTAACTTCATTTCCATATAAAAACCTCCTGTGCGCAACTGCTTTTCATATTTTTAGTAGTAGTATGCACACAGAAGGTTTGTTTTATAAGGTTTTATTCTGAAAAAATGAAGGCGTTTTTCTGTGCAATAAGCGTATCCATACAATGCTTATGCGGTATTCCTCCGCTGTTACAGTCAAATATTTCCTCACTGCAGGTATGAAAAAGCCAGTCATGATAATAGCCGAAAAGTTCTCCTGAATGCCAGGGTTGTCCTTTTTCCTCCTCCTTTGTCTGATCCGGAGCAGGCTCGATAAAAGGTTTCTTCACAAATACATTCAGTGCATTTATGCCGCTGTCTGCAGTGTGTGCTTTCAGGCTGTCAAAGAGCTCTTTTCGCTCCGTCTGCCGGATGAAATGGAGTACTCCGCTGCTGAATACAATATCATATTCCGCATCAGGACGATAATCAAACAAGTCTGCCTTAAAAAAGTTAACATCAACCTTGTTATATTCCGCAAGCCTTTTAGCTTTCTCAATACCCTGTTCGGCTATATCAAATGCAGTTACCGCATATCCGCATTTTGCAAAAAAACAGCATCCTTGCCTTCGCCGCAGCCAATATCCAATACACGATAAGGCCTTACCGGCGGAAGAATTTTCATGATGTCATAGCAAATGCGATTAGGCATAAGTCCCCAGTAATATTCCTCCGTATTGTAACACTTATCATAATCCGTCACAGCACTTTCATAGCCGAGCAATGCATCCACTGTTGTATGAAGCACTGCCGCCAGCTTCGGAAGCATCTCTATATCCGGATATGCGGAATTATTTTCCCATTTCGAGACTGCCTGAAATGATATGTTGAGAGACCCGGCCAGCTGATTTTGTGTTAATCCCAATTCCTTGCGCCTTTTACAAATAACTTCTCCTGTTTTCAGATTATCCATTCCTTTTTCTCCTTCGCTGATAAGTTGACGACTGCCATGTGTTAGCCTATCTTAGTATGTCGGAACAGTTATCTCAATAACGTAACAGGAGAATGTGACACACCAATTCACCTGATAGTTGAATCAGTATGAATTATAGTAAATGCCATGACAGATTTCTGCTTTCAGATCCTGCCTAAGCCATATGCGGAAGCTTTCGCAAGACTGAAAACGAAATTCTTAATGCCGTTAACAATCTATAGACCACTGAAAATCACGGTGCTTCCTGCCTGTAGAAAACCTCCCCGTTACACCAGAAATAATCCCTGTCCTCAGAGATCCCCAGTATGTACCACGCCAGCGGCGCATCCTTCGTCCCGCGAAAATAGATGGCAAGCTCCGGGCACAAATCTCTGTCACTCCGGTCTATAATGTCCCATTCGTAACTCGCCTCTGCATAGAAATCCACTGACGGATAATAGACCACTGCCTCGTCACCGTCAAACTTGAGCGCCACATCATACTGCCTGTTCTCTCCTTCGCTCTTCGGATGATGATACCATGTCCCTTGAAGCGCTTCCTTCGTGATTTTGCTCCAATCGCCCAGCACATAACTGTTTTCCACCGCCGAAGCATCGGCCTCGAACTTCGGGTTATTCAAAATCTCCTGATCAATCAGACATGCCGGCTCGTCAGTAAGTTCCTCCTCAAGAATGCTTCCCTCTATGATGTGGTTGCTGACAATCGCCTTCGTGCCACCGACAATATTTACCACTACTTCACATTTGCTCACCCAGTAATCGCCCTCGCATTGCAACGTAACCTCCGTCCCCTCTTCATTGAGCACACCGTCCGTACACGTAAACATGCAGTAGTTGGTGTCGCCCGCCTGAAGACAGAAACAGTCCGTCTCCGGATAATAGATACCTTCCAGACTCTCATTCCCTTTCATTAAGAGTTCATCATAAGTAAGCCCGACCTTTTCCAGCAGAAAAATATCCATATCCGCCTTATCGATCACCCAGAAATCCGTGTAGATCCCTTCTTCCTCATACCGGTTCAGATAAGCCTGTATCTGTTCTTCGGTTCCCTCGTGAGAAATGCCCGCACCACCGTAAAATACCTCAAACAGATTGATCTGAGTCGGGTTCTTCCAGTCAGACAAAAGGAATCCGTAATTTGACACATCCTGTATCCACCCTGTATATTCCTGCAGTTCCGCCTCTGTCAGTTTCCTGCCGCCGGCCTCTTCCGCCATCCCGTCTGATTCTATCTGTCCGTCGCCGCCTGCCTGTGAAGCTTCCCCGTCATCCTGTACACCATCCGTCTGCCCGTCATCAGTCCCTTCACCGCTGTCCCGGATCTGTACTTCTGTCTCCTGCGGTCCGCCGCATGCCGTCAGCATTCCGATACAAACGCCCCCGGTCAGCAGCAGAACCGCCGGAACATATTCTTTCCTTCTTTTCGATCTAAATCTGATTCTCATCTTCATGTCCAAATCCCCTTATTAACAAACGCCCCGCTCTGGCCGCGAGGCGCATATCTGTCTTCTACTCATTTCTGATCGCTGCCAGCGGACTTAACTTCATCGCCCTCCGTGCCGGGAAAAATCCGGCTATCATGCCGACTAAGATTGCAAAGACCAGCGACAGCCCCATAAGCCAGACCGGAATAAAGGAAATACTCCCTCCGCCCAGCATCATATCCTGAGACGACTGTGCCAGCTTGTTAATCACTGCAGATATCGCAAAGCTCAGTCCTAACCCTATGATCCCGCCGATCAGTCCGATAAAACCTGCTTCCATCAGGAACAGGCTCCGGATATTGCGCAAATCACAGCCAAGCACCTTCATAACGCCAATTTCCTTCGTCCGCTCGTAAATAGACATCATCATCGTATTGGTAATACCGATCGCCGCTACAAACAGCGAGACCGCACCGATACCGCCGAGTACCGCCTGAATCGTTCCCATGGTCTTCTGGCTTGATTCCACCCACTCCGCATTACTGTATGCTTCATAGCCTAATACATCCGTCAGATAGGTCTGCACTTCCATAACATTATCCAGATCATCCACGTTGACGTCCAGTTCACTGTAGAAGATCTCCTTATAAGGCTTACCGGTCTTCGTCTGCGGCTGCCCCGGAATTACTTTATTCTTGAATATCTTTTTGAGCTGTGTCTTCAGCTGATCGATATCGCAGAACGTATACCAGCCATATTGAGACCAGCTGTTCTCGTCGTTAGGCGCCTCCACACCACAGGCGTTTATCATATACTTCTTCGGCTGCGGTCTGGTCTGCCCGTCCTCCGTTGTACTACCCGCGGAATAGTACGCATCCGTATCGAAAATCACGAAAATCGTATCCTTCATCAGATTAATGTCAGGCAGAACTCCGGTCTCCCAATAACCGGCTCCGGTCTTGGAATTATAGAAATTCTGCAGCACCTGATTACCGTAAAAAAAGGTGAGTTCCTCATCCTCTCCCGGCAGACGGCCATCCTGCACATTAATATCCATCTCCGCAAAAGTCTCCTTCGGCATACCCCTGATCTGCAGATATCCCTGATATCCGCCGTACTTGGCTATCGCACTCGTTTCCAGAACCGGCCATACCGATTCCACATGCTCTAACGCCTCTATCTCGCGGATCAACTCTTCATCCAGCCTTTTCTCCTCTGTGCCATCGCTGTTCCACGGCTCCCGCACGGTGATCTGCGTCAGACTCCCGGATGACTCGATCTGCTCCATCTGGGTACGACTTAAGCCCAGTCCCAATGAGACCATGACCACGATCGACGCCACACCGATGACCACGCCCAGCACGGTCAATACGGTTCTTATTTTTCTTTTCCATAGATTACCGCTGCTCATCCGCAGCAAGTCAAGGAATTTCATATATTACGCACCCCGATTACCGATTATATATTATCGTCAAGATCAGACAGATCCTCTGCCAGCATCTGCGCCGCCTTTTTCTTCTTACGAATCTGTATGAACACGATGACACCTGCAACCGCCGCCACGATGACAACCGCAATCACCGCAATAATCGTTCCCGGCTTCTTCTGCCCGCCTTCTTCCTCGATCATCATATCACCATCCATCATACCGTCACCCATTCCCATATCGTCAAACATCTCTTCCGATACAAACAGCGTGATGGGTTTTTGTGTCGTCGTAACATTTCCGCCTTCATCTTCGTAGGAAATCTCCATATTGATCGTTCCGTCATCCATAGTCGGCGCGATACCGGTCAGCATAACATCCACGTTGCCGGTTGCACCGGACTGCAGGTTCCCGACAAAAGCGGAAGCCTCATCCACGGAATCACCGATGAATTTCACCTGTACGTTATAGAGCGTCGTCTTACCCGTGTTATAGATGCTGAACATAACATTCGACTGGCTGCCCACCGTGATATCCGAAGGAACCACCTCCGGAATGCTCGTATCAAAACGGCTTTCCTGTGAGATCGGTATGGATACACTCGCCTTATCCGTCAGATCAAACATGACGCCTGCGTCGTATTTCATATTGACATCCAGCACATAGGGTTTCTGCGCCAGATCGGCCTTGGCCGTCATCTCGATCACAATATCCGCCGCCGTGTTCGCCGCAATGCTGTCCATATAAACGGAACTTGCACCGGAAGTCGGCAGAAATGCCGAGTAAGTATTCGTCTTGTCCTCACCCTCTATCGCCGCCTGCATATCAAATAACACGTTCGTTACCGCCAGATCCTTGGCCGTGTTCTGCACATGGACCGTCAATGTAAATGTATCTCCCGCAAAGACCTTCTCAGGACTTGTCTCAAATCCGGTCACCACGATACGCGGCTTCGCCCCGGTCGTTTCCTGTCCGCTGCCGCCGATAAATCCGCTGCCCGGCTTACCCACAGTCTTCACATACACGGTAAGCTCCGCCGGCTTCTCGCTGCGGATACCCGCTTTCGTATAGGATACATTAAACTTCAGCGGATAATAACCTGTCATAACGTCACTTCTTACCGTAAAAATAAAAGTGAATTCTCTTCTGTTCTCCATGGCCGCTTCCTTGGTCTTATTACCCGGAATAAACGGCTCTGTCTGCAGATAGTTCGTCATATCCGGCTCAAACGGCCACTCTGATACGCCGTTGGAAATCTGCGGCTCTATGATCAGATCATTCAGTTCCTCTGTCCCGAAGTTAATAACCGGCAACACGATCGAAACCTGTTGTCCCGCACTGACCGTCGGCGTCTCCCAGTTATCACCCACCTGCAGGAACTCGCTGGTGGTCATTGTAACGGTTGCTACGGCCGCAGAGTTCATTTCCCCCTTAACACTTGACACATATGACCACAATTCCGCAACTGTCATATCCGTATTGGCGATATAGTACACCGCGCTGTCGAATACCTTATGCAGCTTCTCCATGATCTTCGCATCAAGCTTGTATCTTACTTCCAGACTCTGCATGTAGTAGAGCATATCCTCATCGGCATCCGCCCTATCGTCATTGTTAATGATTCTGCCGGATGTCCGGTCGATCGTCGGCGTATTGTCAACCGTATTGCCGCTGATGCTTTCTTCCGCCTCCACATACCCCATCATACCTGCCTGCGGCACAGACGGAATCACCAGCACCGCCGCCGCACTAAATGCCGCGCCAAGTAACAGCCTGTTCAACCGCTTTCTGATCGTGAAGCTTCCTCTTCCATCACATTCTCTCTTTTTCATTTCCCTATCCACTCCTCTTTTACCCTTACTGGTTCCCCTGCTCGTTTGCACTGATTTGATCCGGCATATCTTCGCCGCGTCTGTCCTCGATCTCTATAATCTTCCCGTCCTTGATCCGCAGAACAATATCCGCGAATCCGGCCAGATAGTTATCGTGTGTTACCATAACAAGCGTCTGGTTCTTCTCCCGCACAACCTTTTTCATCAGATTCATCACTTCCACGGAAGTGTTGGAATCCAGATTACCGGTAGGCTCATCCGCAAAGATGATCTCCGGTTCCACCACCAGAGCGCGCGCCACACCTACACGCTGCTGCTGTCCGCCTGACATCTGGTTCGGTCTGTGCTTCTTATGCTTCGTCAGACCGACCAGATCCAGCATCTCCTCTGCTCTGGCATTGCGCCTCTTCTTATCCATTCCCTGAAAAGTAAGGGGAAGCGCCACATTCTCAATGGCGTTCATGGTTCCCATCAGGTTAAAAGACTGAAATATGAAACCGATATGTTCCCGTCTGAACGCCACCAGCTGATTCTCTGTTTTCGTCTCCATGTGCTCCCCTGCAATCACGATCTCTCCCTTAGTTGGCTTCTCCAGCCCAGCCAGCATATTAAGGAGCGTGGATTTACCGGAGCCGGAAGTTCCCACAATAGAGCAGAAATCTCCCCGGTTAATGGTAAAGCTGACGCCGTTGAGTGCCCGCACCTTAGTCTCTCCGACCCGATAAATCTTATATAAATCTTTGACATTGATCACAGGTTCTGCCTGTCCTCTATTCATGAACATGCCTTTCCTTTCACTCTGTCCCGTTCTTTATTGCAGTCGCCTGCACTACGAACTCCGGAACCTGACCCGTATAGAATTTATAATATGTGCCGTAGCTTCCCCTCTCATACGGATATGTCGTATCTTTTTTTAATGTAATATATACCTCATAATTCCGATCCAGCTCATCCGGATCATGCCACATGGCATAGTGCATACTGGAAGGATAAATCACCGGCAGAATCTGTGCAAACTGCTCCTGATCATAGAAGTTCTCGGAAACCGCCAGATCCTCCTCATACGCATACTCTGCCACCGCTGCATAGGAATTCCAGCTCGCCGCCGCATTTACACTCCGGTCATTCATCTGCTCACTCAATTCATAATGATAATTAGTGATCATAATGTTCTCGATATCCTCCGGATTCAGTTCAACCGGATAATACGCGTCCTGAGATTTTAAATATGCTATCGTGTTCTCATAGCTCTCATATACATCCAGACCATGTGCCATCCATCCAGCAAACCGGAAGCTGATCTGTCCACAGGGACGCTGTGTGCTTGCCATCGAAAAATCATACTGCTCCATATCCTTAAGATACGCATCCCTGAGTGCCTGCGCATCCGCAGTCGGCAGAGCCACCTTAGCCGCTCCGTTGCTGTAACTCATCTCAAGCACCTGATCATAGGATTCCCGGTCCGTCACAATCTGCCATGTGCCATTCTTAAATTCCTGCGACCCCACAATTCTGTCCAGATACTTGACATTATCGGGATCTGCAATATCCA
This sequence comes from uncultured Lachnospiraceae bacterium, assembly GCA_910578555.1. Classification (GTDB taxonomy): domain Bacteria; phylum Bacillota; class Clostridia; order Lachnospirales; family Lachnospiraceae; genus UBA3282. Next base: position 11,741 of record CAJTPS010000020.1, on the reverse strand, counting down.
CCGAAAAGCATCTGCCCACTTTTCTGCCCGATTTTAAGCGGTACAGAACATTGAATGCAACCGGATTCTTCATGTCTTCCGTGTCCACGCCCCGCGCTTTATCGGCAAGTGCCAGCACAGGCTCCATATCCTTGATAAACATGTGCTTCTCCGAAAAAGTATTCGCCGGCACATAATCGAAATCCTTATTCCAGAAATCACCGTAATAGTCCACATTAACTGCAATGCTTTCCAGTTTATCCGGATTCGGCAGATACATATCATATCCGAACAGATCCAGCCTGAAAATCAAAAATACAAACAGGATTCCCGCTACCGCTATGCCGCTGGTCACCGGATGCCTAAGCAGGCTCTTGATATCAAAGTCAAAAATCACTTCCGCCGCCGCACTGACAATCACACCGCTGCCGATCATGCTCGCCAGCGTCAGCACCGTGCTGCCGTACGCCGCATTATGTACCCACATACCCAGTCCGAGACTGACCGGAATGACGACTGCCACCTTAATGATCTGACCGATCACAGGATATGTCATTGCCTGCCCCGCCGCCTCCGACGGCCGCTTCCGATAGCACACCCAGGCCGCCGCCAGAATCACTACCGCAAGTATAAACCATTTGCCATAGTAAGGCAATAGTTGTTGCAATAACTCCTTCACATCCCCCGTATGTTTCATTCTGAGCGTATTTCCGAAATAATCCTCGAGCACAGACAGCTTCGGCACATGCGGTACATAGAATCCCGATGCTGTTTTGAAGAATGCGCTCTGCATGCTGTTGATCAGATAATACAGCACCAGTTCATACATAATCAGGGTACCTGCCACACCCAGGCCGACGAATTGGTTGCCGGTCAGCATTACCGCCAGGATCGATATATGATATATCGCCAGAAAAAACAGCAGATTCCATATGAAGCCAAGCCCGATGACCGCCATAACCGGACCGCTCACCGCACCCTGCACCGCCGCCACAATCACACCGATCATGAGGCTGACCAGATTACCCGTCAGATAGATTATGATACCGTTTATATAGATCACCGCAAATCTCTTATTCCTGTTCACCGGTACGCTGTGGTACAAATCAACCTTTTTTCTGTCATAGAGATAGGAAAATCCCTGCATACCGATGATGATCGCAAGCCCTACCACAATAACGACCAGATTATCCTGAAAGCCAAGCGCATCCTGTGCCGCCTGACACAACGCCGACTTATATGCCGCAGGCGTCTTGTATCTGTCCTCTCTGTTCCATCTGTTGATCCGGCTCAAATATACCGTCAGGACACCGACATACGCCATGAGCTGCGCCAAAACGGCCACAATCCATATCCATATCCGGCGTTTATGATTTTCTCTGCTGCTAGCCCAGAATGATTTTCTTGATGTCATATCCCACTACCTCCGTTTCACTGATGAAGATCTCTTCCAAGGATAGCGGAAGCACTTCATAAAATACGGTATCCACCGTGGCGAATCTGGCTGTCACTTCTTCTCTGGTACTCCGCACCGTATAAGTGCGCAAAGACCCTCTCTGCTCTTTCTTAAGTACTTCCATACCGCAAAGCGCCTTCATCTCCTCATCCACCGTGGCAAATACACACTGCACCTTCTGAATATTGCACTTCATATCCTCCAGGTCCTTGGACAGAAGCACACCACCCTTATGCAGCAGCCCTACATGATCACAGATATCCTCCAATTCGCGCAGGTTATGGGAGGCGATGACAGGTGTCAGCCCTCTCTCTTCCATCTCCTTGGCAAAAACAGACTTGATTCCCTGCCGCATCACCGGATCAAGACCGTCGAACGTCTCATCGCACAGAATATATTTTGTATGCGCGCAGACCGCCAGAAGAAGGGCCAGCTGTTTCTTCATGCCTTTGGAAAAAGTTCCGATCTTCCGATTCGCATCCAGATTAAAGCTCTCCAGATATTTATAATATTCTCCCTTGTTAAATTCCTCATAGATGCCGCTGTAGTACCGCTCCATCGTGCCGGCGTTGGCATTGGCAAAGAAATACGGCTCGTCTGCAATGAAAAAAAGTTTCCTCTTCGCTTCCACATTATTATAAACCGGCATATTGTCTACCGCCACCGTTCCGCTGTCGGGCTTAAGCACACCGCAGATCATTCTGAGCACGGTGCTCTTACCAGCCCCGTTGGTACCGATCAGACCGAATACCGTATTATCCTTTATCGTTACACTGACTTCATCAACTGCCTTAATCTTATCAAATGTCTTCGTCAGGTTATGTATCTCTATCATAGATTCCTTCCTTTCTGTCTAAAGCACTTCGATCCTCCGGATAAGCTCTGCTTTGGACATGCCGATCTCCAGCACCTCCCGCACAAGTGCCATGATCTGTTCCATGTATTCGTTGGTGCGCTTCTCCACGAGTCCGCTGTCACCTGATACGAAATTACCTCTGCCCTTTACCACATAGATAAATCCCTGCCGCTCCAGTTCCGCATAAGCCTTCTGGATCGTGTTCGGATTAATGGAAAGCTCCATCGCCAGATTACGCACTGACGGAAGCTGCTCGTCGGGCTGCATCGCGCCTTTCAGGATCAGAGTCTTATATCGTTCTACGATCTGTTCATATATCGGGCGGGTGTCTTTATAGTCTATGAATATCATGCCTGCTCCTTTCCTTACTGATTCCTTTTTACCCCCCCCCACTAAAAATACCGATATGCCCTTTTACCGCATACCAAGTGTACTATTAGTGATGGTACACCTAGTATACGCGCGATGCATAAATGTGTCAAGAACAAATGTACGTTCATTGCCCGGCGGGCTTTCATTTCACAGGATGCACCTGCCTTTGAGTCAGAAAAAGGACATATACGGATGATTCCGCATATGTCCTTCTGATTGTGATCTGTTACTTATTTTACAAGCAGCGATTTGCCTGTCATCTCGACCGGCTGCTCCATACCCATGAGTTCTATGATCGTGGGTACGATATCCGCAAGGCATCCGCCCTCTCTCAGTTTACAGGAAGGATCGGCATTGACGAGAATAAAAGGCACCGGATTGGTTGTGTGCGCCGTAAAGGGTGCGCCTGTCTCGTAATCGACCAGCTGCTCCGCATTACCATGATCTGCGCAAATAAACATTACGCCGTCCACTTCTTTGATCGCTTCCACGGCGCGTCCGACACATTCATCGACCGCTTCCACCGCCTTGATCGCCGCCTCTTCCACACCGGTGTGCCCTACCATATCGGGATTCGCGAAGTTGATAATGATTACATCATACTCACCGGACTTGATACAGCCCACCAGTTTATCGCAGACTTCATAAGCACTCATCTGGGGCTTTAAGTCATAAGTCGCCACGTCCTTCGGAGAATTAACGAGGATTCTCTCCTCGCCCTCATTGGGCTCCTCCACGCCGCCGTTAAAGAAAAATGTTACATGTGCATATTTCTCTGTCTCTGCAAGTCTCGCCTGTTTCATATGGTTTGCCGCAAGCCATTCGCCGAACGTATTGGTCACTGCAATCTTGTGGAACGCCACTTCCTTATTCGGGATCGTGGGATCATAATCGGAGAAACATACATAAGTGAGATCCAGCTTCTTCTCTCTTGCAAAACCTTTGAAATCGTCGTCGCAGAAGCTTCGGGTAATCTCTCTGGCTCTGTCCGGACGGAAATTAAAGAATACAACGGAGTCGCCGTCTCCTATCGTCGCAACAGGCGCACCGTCCTTCATCACAACCGTAGGCTTTACGAACTCATCGGTTTCCTCCCTGTCATAGGAAGCCTGGATGCCTTCCGCCGCGCCTGCCGCCTCAAGACCTTCACCTTTTGTCAGCGCTATATATGCCTTTTCAACTCTGTCGTAGTTATTATCTCTGTCCATCGCGTAGTAACGTCCTGTCACGGATGCAACCTCGCCTACGCCGATCTTCTTCATCTCCTGCTCCAGTTCTTCCACGAAGCCTTTGCCGCTTGCCGGAGGCGTATCACGTCCGTCCAGGAATGCGTGCACATATACCTTGCGCAGTCCGTTCCTCTTCGCCAGTTCCAGCAGACCGTAGAGATGCGTATTATGACTGTGCACGCCGCCGTCAGAAACAAGCCCGAACATATGCAGGGAGGAGTCATTCTTCTTACAGTTGTTTACCGCATCCAGAAGCGCCGGATTCTCAAAAAACGTACCGTCCTGAATCTCCTTCGTAATTCTTGTCAGTTCCTGATACACAATACGGCCCGCACCCATATTCAGGTGCCCTACCTCCGAATTACCCATCTGACCGTCGGGAAGTCCTACCGCCATACCGCTGGCGTTGCCTTTGACAAAAGGACACTCCGCCATAAGCTTATCCATCACGGGCGTCTTCGCCTCCGCTACCGCATTGCCCTCCTGTTTCTCATTCAGGCCGTAGCCGTCCAGAATCATCAATACTGCAGGTTTCTTTCTCATCATCGTTTTCCTCCTTAATAGTCAATCTCCCACTCATGCTCGCCGCCCCAGTCGCCGATGGCATTGGTGGTGATTCCTTCTTCCGTGGTCACTTTCGTGTCGAATCGATAGTTCATCTGCGGTACATACTGACCGTCGATCTTTACATTACTGTATAAATACTGCACCGTATATTCCGTATGGGAACCGGACGAGCCGCCCGCCGGCGGTTCATAGGAGATCACACTGCGCTGCACGCCGTCATCCTCCTGTTTCGTCCCCCATACCTTGATAATACCCTCATGATTGTCATATTGTTCTCCGTCAAGGAAGGAGAATCTGACTTGTCCGTCTTCCCTGTGCAGAACAAGCTGTTCCCTGCTCACCGGAATATAGATAGAGCCTTCCCAATATCCGGAATTTTCTTCAATAAAACTGTCTCTGATCTGCTGATAGGACTCCTGCGCCACCAGATCTCTTGCATAAGCATAGTTTTCCGCCCCGAACTCCTCAAAAGCGGTGTCGAAATAATTACTCACCTCTTTTGCACGGGCAAGGCAGGCCATCGTCTCCGTAATCCGCGCATCGTTCACCGCGCTGTTGACCTCTGTGAGCAGTATTCTGTATGCCTCCAGATGCGGAAGACTGATCCGCACATACGGCATATCGATCACCGCATACTGTTTCAGAACCGTTCCGAGCGTGTCGGAAGGATTCGCCTGATAGAGCGCAAGCAGTCTGCGTACAAGGGTATCGTACTCCGCATAACTGCATGTATCCTGCGCTGTGTCCGCATCAAAGAACAGACTGCATACCGCCTCCTCTTCTGTTCCGCCGAAGAGACGCTCATAGCAGGTTCCCAGAAGACCCGGCGCATCCGGATTGTCCGGTTCCTGCTCCAGCACCTGCAGACATTTATCTACAGTCGCAAGCGTGCATTCTCCCGCATTGATCTCATGCACCGCCTCATTGTACAACTCTACGCAGTAATAGTGCAAAAGACCTTCATCCTGTGTCTTCTCCCATCCTGTGTACAGGATCTGCTTCGCTTCCTGTATATTTCCCTGTGCCACATAGTTATCCGCCATACCGCGGTACGCTTCAACAGAGCCGGTATCAATTGTAAGCGCCTTCTCATAAGCGCTCTGCGCATTCGCATAATCAGACTGCTCCGTATATCTGCCGCCCTTCGCAAGAGTGCGGGACAGCTTCATGGACGGCATACAGAACACGCACAAAGCCGCCGCTGTCACCACGATTGCTCCCGCGCCCGCCGCAATCGCAATCTTCTGCCGCCGCACTCTTCTCCTGCGTTCCTCCCGTCTGAGCGCGCGCGCCTCATCACGCCTCCGCATACGGTTTTCAAATTCCTCCTGGCTTTCCGCCCTTCCTTTTTTATCGCCTGATGCCTTCTCCTTTTCCCCGGATATCTGTTTTATTTTATTTTCTGCCGTCACCGGCTTAGCCTTCTTTTTTTCTTTCGTTTCTACCCGCTTCTCCCCGGATGTCGGTTTTGATTTCTTTCCTTCCGCCGGCTTGTCCTTTCCTGCGGTCTTCACATCCGACGTCTGTTTCTCCACGACAGAGATTCCGGTTTGCACCTGCTTCTTAGCCAGATTACTGTTATTATGTTCCATTTTGCCTATACTCCTATTGTATTATACCTCCAGACGCCGGTCAGTTTTCTGAACCGACGCAGCTTTCAGTGCCCCATACCTTCAACATATTAGCATATCTGATAGGATTTTGTCCAGTACAGCATGTCCTGTTTCATATTGCATCCCTGTGACATTTATCTTAATATTATCATATCATTCATATGGTCTGCGATGTAATCCACCGCACATTCCAAACAGTAATCCGGAGCGTCACAAATTTGTTTGATGGCAGACGCAAATTTGAAATTTGCGTCGCCCCGTCGCGTAAACGCTCCGGAATGGAGAATATTATGATCAACCATACCGATAGCACAATACGAATCCAATACCAGAGCAAACTCTACGAACTTCCCTACACGCTTGTCCGCAGCGACCGCCGGAGTTTCTCCATCAGCATCGATCCCGACGGGCTGATCACGGTGCGCGTCCCCTTACGCGCTTCGCAGAAAGAGATCTCACGTCTGCTCATTGAAAAGCGCATCTGGATCATCACCAAATATCTTGAAATAGAGGACCGGCAGCGCCGTCGTCCCGTCTCCGACCTCACCGACGCCCAGCGCACTGCCTTAGAGCAGCGCTATATCGCCGCGGCGAAAGAATATTTTCCGAAGAGAATCGCCTACTTCCAACAGTTTACCGGCGGCTCCTGCAGCCGGATCACCGTCAGAGACCAAAAGACCCGCTGGGGAAGCTGCAGCGCCAGGGGCACGCTCTCCTTTAACTGGCGGCTCATGCTGGCACCGCCTGCCATTCTGGACTATGTTGTCGTCCATGAACTGTGCCACCTGACCCACATGAATCATTCCGCCGCTTTCTGGCAGAAGGTTGAATCCGTATACCCTGATTATCGCACCGCCCGTAAGTGGTTGAAGGAACACGGACAGGAACTGGTACTATAATGTCCCCTGCTTCTTCGTCTTAATACGCAGTGCAGCGTACCTGCTGTTATTTCTGCCATCGCGCTCACTTCCCCGGCCGCCCTGTCTGCCTGATCCGCCCCTTGCACTGTCCCGGCTGCCCTGATCCAGTCTGCCGCCGTCACGTCCGCTTCGTCTGCCGGAGTCACCTCTTCCCGTGCGCCCGCTTCGTCTGCCGGAATCGCCTCTTCCTGCCGGTCCGCGTCTTCTCTCTTTTTTTTCAAAGAAAAACTTTTCTTCCCTGATATCTTCGATCTCTTCGCCCAGCTTCATCTGCATAAACGCAGCTGCAATCTGTACTGCACTGTGCTGTCCGAGCGCAGTCTCATCCAGAATGTACTCCATGGCCCGGCTGATATCCTGCTGCTCGATCACGTCTGCAGCCTCCTTCAGTATCTTCGCCGCTTTACGCTGCATAATATCCGCCGCACCCGGAATCTTCCTCTCCTTGATTTTCGTGTGACATACCCTCTCGATATCCCGAATCTTATATGCCTCTCTGCCGACCACAAGTGTAAAAGAACGACCGGTTTTACCGGCACGCCCCGTCCTGCCGATCCGGTGCACGTAATATTCGATATCTTCCGGCACGTCATAATTATAGACCGCTTCCACGTCGCTGACGTCGATTCCTCTCGCCGCCACATCAGTTGCAATCAGGATACTCGCCCTGCCGCTGCGGAACAGATTCATCACCGTATCTCTCTGATTCTGAGACAGATCGCCATGCAGACCTTCCACCTCATATCCCCGCGCTTTTAGATGTTCTGTCAGTTCATCCACCATGCGCTTCGTATTACAGAAGATCAACGCCCGCCTGGGATCATAATAATCGATCAACCGGCACAGCACTTCCTCTTTATCCTGTCTGCGGACCTGATAATACGCCTGCTTGATGAGCGGAATCGTCACCTCCTGCGGCGTCATTTTAATATAGGCGGCATCCTTCTGATAAGTTCTGGTGATGTCCAGAATCGGCTTCGGCATGGTCGCCGAGAAAAGGCCCGTCTGGCGCTCCTGGGGCATCTCCTGCAGAATCGTCTCAATATCTTCCCGAAAGCCCATGTTAAGCATCTCGTCCGCCTCATCCAGCACAATCGTATGCACATGTTCCATCTTTAGCGTATGTCTGCGCATATGATCCATCACTCTGCCCGGTGTGCCCACTACGATCTGTACGCCGGCTTTCAGATTCTTGATCTGCCTTACAATATCCTGTCCGCCATATACCGGCAGCACTTTGATCCCATGCATATACTTCGCAAACTTGCGCAGTTCATCCGCTGCCTGCATGGCAAGCTCTCTTGTAGGACACAGAATCACTGCCTGCAGACTGCGGTCCTCCGGATCAATCTTCTGCAGGATCGGAATGCCAAACGCGGCCGTCTTACCCGTGCCTGTCTGTGCCTGTCCGATCAGATCCCGCCCGGTCATAAAAAGCGGGATCGCCTGTTCCTGAATCGGTGTCATCTCATCAAATCCCAGTTCCTTGACAGCACGCAAAATCCGCTCGTCAATCTGAGCATCCTCATATTTCATGCGTTGCTCTTCCCTGCCGGTTTCCATGCTCTCCGCCTGCAGACTATTCCCTCCGTTCTCCACACCTCCTGCCTGCACACTGCCTTCTCTTTCCCATCGTCTCTCTGACACTTCCTTCTGTTTCGTCTTTTTACTCATAAATGCTCCATTTCTGTTATTTTGCGCAAACTCTGCTGTTATGGTAGAGTTTATGCTATTTATATGAAAATTCCATAACTTTCACTTTGATTCCAAACATGATAATTGCTGCCATATCCACAACGATCATTCGGGATATGACAGCATATACAATAACTTCCATGATTCCCCGTGAATGCCTCCTTCACGCCGGGAATGGTATTTTCATTCACGCTATCATCGTATATTTCTATTATTCCTGTTATCTGTTATGCCAAATATATTTTACGGAGTTTGCTTACCGCGCGGTCTGCGATCAGACATTCCCCATGTTCTTCCAGGTAAAGCATCCTCTCCCGGGAAACCGCAATCAGATTACCGAACTCAACTGCCTCTGCGCTGATCTTGTTAAACATCTTATAAGACAGTCTGTTTTTCTCCACGACGAGATAATATGCGCCGCCCTCTTTATACAAATGACTTTTCACAGACAGATTCTTCGGAATCGCCGCCGTATACTGCATAACCTGATGGAGCGTGGCAAACACAAACATGCGCCTGTTATCCTCATATACCTCTGTCTGTTTGTTCTGCGCTGCGGCACGGCGTTCCTCTTCATCCTGCCTGCCGAGTTCCGCGCTGACCCCCTGCAGAACTTCCTTCAAGTGCTGCAGAATATCGCGAAATCCCATGGGACTCTCATTTGTAAAAGTAACTGCAAGTCCTTTATCCTGCAATGGTGTGATCTGCATGGCTATACTCTCACCACTGACTGTATAGCCTACCTCATCATGTGCGCGCTCAATAATGTCCCGCAGGAATCCCTCGCCCTTCTCATTTCTCTCAAATATGTCTGACAGAGTCAGCCCATATTCAAGCATATCTTCCGCTGTGACGATACACTGTACCGTCGCGTCATTGATTTTCTTATATTCCATATAGCCTGTTATCCTCTGTTATCCCCTGTTTTCTCTCAGTTACCGACCACAAACCTACCAGATATGCAGCGCTTTGTCAAGTCGAAGTTACTTTGTTATTATATAATATCAAAATCCATACTCTTTGCACAGCTTTTTTTATCGCTGTAATTTATGCCTGCAGTTTAAACTTGTTCACCTCACTCTTAAGCTGTCCGGCAACGCCCAGATTGGAATCCGCCTGTCTGTCGATATCACCGATGCTTTCTGTTAAATCAGCTACCGTAGCCGACACGTTGCTGATTCCCATCGCGCTCTCATTCACCGCTGTCTTGATATTTTCCACCGATCCCCTGATCAGATCCATACTGCGCTTTAATTCTTCGCTCTCCGCCGCAAAACGCTGCATCATCTCATTCATACTGCCCACATCGCTCTGATAATTCTCACTGGTCGTAAGCAGCTTCTCATAACCTCCCATAGCGGTCTCATTCATGAAATTGATCATCACTTCCGCTTCCGCCGCCAGCTCATCCACCGACGCGATCACATCGGCCGTCACCTTCTGAATCTCTGTTGCGGCGCCTGCAGAATTCGTCGCAAGTTTTCCGATCTGATCAGCCACCACAGCAAATCCCCTGCCGGATTCTCCTGCTCTTGCCGCTTCGATACTTGCATTTAATGCCAGAAGCGTTGTCTCTTGCGTAATGCTGATGATATTCCTTGTAAGATCTCTGATCTGTTCCACTTCCTTGGATTTCTCGATCTTACTCTGGACAGCTTCCGCCATATCTGCCGCCTGCGCCTCGGCATTCTTTCTGTTTTCCACAGCATTCTGATATACTTCGGATGCATTGCTCATAATCACATCGGAAGAACGGCTTCCGTCCTCAGCCTGCCGGTAGATTTCCTCGATAGAACCAAATACCGTACCGATCGAATCGTTGACCTGATCCAGAGATGCACTGGATTCCTCCATGGCGGCGCTCATCTCCTCCATTGTCGCGGATACATCTGATATGCTTTCCTCCGTCTCAGACAGATTCTCCGCCATCACGCGCGAGGATTCATTGAGCAGGTCAGAATTATCAGAGATATTAACCATGATATTCCGTATATAACCCAAAAGCGCATTTACATTATCCGAGATCAGTTCCATCTCGTCCCCGGTATGTATCTCCAGTGTCTGCGTCAGATCCCCCTCATTGTTCACCAGCTCATAGATCTTGCCGTCCACCTTGTGCAGGCTCCTGATGATCTTCCCTACAATCAGATTGATGATCGTAAGCGCACAGATCAGGCAGATCAGAGTAATGCCTGCTGTCTGCTTCAGAATCGCATCCAGACGCCGCACGACCCCGGAAGCATCATAATCGCATCCTACAATCCCCACAACCGCTCCGCTGCTGTCCTTAACCGGCATATATGCCGAAATCAACTCTCCGTCTTCCGTCGAATCAATATAATCCTGCACATACTCTTCTCCCTGGAAGACTCCCTGCAGTTCCTGATAAGACACCTCAAAGACTTCTCCGAAATTACTGCGGTCCTGTAACGTATCTGTGTCTATTCCGTAATATACTTTCTGTCCGTCCGTATACAGCGTATACAGATATTGAATCCCGCAGTCATCCCTGACGCCTGCCATCGCTGCCAGAATCTCTTCATATTCTTCACTGTCCCCGGACGCCGATGTAAGCGCTGCCAGTTTCTGTGCATCGATCACTTTTGTAGAAATCACCGCCGCCATACGCGCCTCTTCCACACCCATCTCAATCAGCCCGCTCTCCGTCCGCTTGTAGGAATTAATACCCATAACGAGACAGAGAATAATAATCAAAGCAGTAATGGGTAGTACAATCTTATTTCGAATTCCCATCTTTCTGGTCTTTTTATGTTTCATATAGTTCCCTCTTTCCCGGTGAAATCTGCGTAACACAAATATTTCATCCTCTTCCTCTAGTGCCATGTTTATTATACCACTCAGGCAAAGCAAGTACAATATAAAGGAAAAAAGCGTCTGCGGTTTTCTCCGGTTTCCGCCCCGCAGCGAATCTGAACAAAGGGTCTGGTTTTACCCAGACCCTCATAAGTTTGCTCATCCATTTCTCAAGAAAGAAATGTTCTGCCCCACACTACTAGAACAGATTGGAGAAGAAAGAAGCTATCTTTTCTGAAA
>CAJTPS010000019.1:51358-72920 GCA_910578555.1 uncultured Lachnospiraceae bacterium | reverse complement strand
TATTTGCAGTTTCGGGTTGATCTGCCGCTTGACCTTGGCTACCGTAGAGAGCAGCTGTTCCAGCCCTTTGGCGGGCAGATACTCCGCCTGGACGGGGATTATGATCCGGTTGGCGGCGGCCAGCGCGTTGACGGTGAGCATACCCAGGGAGGGCTGGCAGTCTATGAGGATATGGGAATACTGCCCCTTTACACTGTCCAGATATTGCCGCAGAATCGTTTCCCGGCTCATAGCGTTTACCAGCGACACCTCCATGCCGGACAGCTGAATATCCGCCGGCATCAGGTCCACGCCCTCCGGGTGGCGCAGAATCCCCTCGCCGGGGCGGACCGGCTGATCGGTCAGGATGCGGCCCATTGCGTCAGAGAGGGTAAAGGGCAGCTTATCCGGCTGGGGATTGCCCAGGCTGATGGTCAGGCTCCCTTGCGGGTCCCCGTCAATGAGAAGCACTTTCTTTCCCGCCTGTGCCAGCCCAATCCCTAAGTTGGCACAGGTTGTGGTCTTGCCCACACCTCCCTTTTGGTTGGCGATGGCGATGATTTGCGTGTTCAAGATAATCACCTCGTTTCTAATTCGTTGTGGTTGCTTCTGGAAATAGAAAAAGCCGCCACTTCATAAATTGAAAAGTGACGGCTTTTTCTGATCCCGGAATACAGTTCCCCGGAAACGCAAAAAGCACCCAGCAAAAAATACTGAGTGCCTGCATTAAAATCATATTCAATTATTCAAATTCGGTCAAACTACGCCAAACTGTTCTCGTATAAATTGAGGGGTGAGAGGGAGTAAAAATCGCCTCTGAAATACCCCGAAATCAGGGCTGTGGTTGTCCTATTTTTTAACCACTAAGCCCGTTTTTTACCTCCATTTTTGCCGGTTGTCCTATTTTTAACCACTAAAAATTGGGTGAAAATGGCTCTCGTTGTGTCAAATCAGGTCAAACTATATCAGCTTGTTTGGGTATAAGAAAACCCCGGAAAACCTTGATTTTCCGGGGTTTTTGAGCAATTTTGATACGGTTTGAACAGCCGATTAACGCTTGCTGAACTGCGGAGCGCGACGGGCCGCTTTGAGGCCGTACTTCTTTCTCTCTTTCATACGAGGGTCTCTTGTCAGATAACCGGCTTTCTTCAGAACCGGTCTGTAATCTGCATCCGCCTGAAGCAGAGCTCTTGCGATTCCGTGTCTCACTGCACCTGCCTGACCTGTGTAACCGCCGCCTTTTACGGTAATGATTGCATCAAACTTATCAACAGTATCCGTAGCCATAAGCGGCTGACGAACGATAACCTTCAAGGTCTCTAATCCGAAATAATCATCAATGCTTCTCTTGTTAATTGTAATATCACCTTTACCCGGCACTAAATATACTCTTGCGATAGATTTCTTTCTTCTGCCGGTGCCATAATATTTTGCTTCTGCTTTCGCTGACTTAGCCATTATTATTTTCTCCTTTCAGTCCCTGTGAATTAAAATGTTAATACTTCCGGCTTCTGCGCTGCCTGCTGATGTTCAGGTCCGGCATATACATGAAGCTTCGTGTACATTTGTCTTCCCAAAGGTCCTTTTGGAAGCATGCCTTTCACAGCATGTTCTACAACTCTCTCCGGATGCTTCTTCATCATCTCTTTCAGAGTGGTCTCTTTCATGCCGCCCACATAATCGGAGTGATGGTAATAAATCTTCTGATCCAGCTTCTTACCGGTTACTTTTACCTTCTCTGCATTGACTACGATCACGTAGTCTCCCGTGTCAATGTGCGGTGTAAAGATCGGCTTATTCTTGCCTCTCAGCACCTTAGCAACCTCAGATGCCAAGCGTCCGAGTGTCATATCTGTCGCGTCAACTACATACCATTTTCTCTCGATCGTAGCCGGACTAGCCATAAAAGTCTTCATTGTATTACCTCCATACTAGCGATTGTCTTTCGACTGTCTGTGTTGTTTCTCCGGTCCTTCGTGCGGATGTCCGGCCACACTCGGCAACCCTCGCAACAACGTTACATATTTCTTCTTAATATATAGATGCTGCCATCTATGATTTAAAATGTCTTCGCCGGGGCTTTGGCTCAACATTTCTAAACACTGTCACACTTGCCTATTATATTATACGCTTCCGCGTGTGTCAACCTCTTTTTGCCTCGAAGTTCTCTGGCTCCCTCTGATCGGGTCTGTCCTGCATTTCACTGTTTTTCACTTTTTTGTTATGCACTACACCTATCCCATCGTCAAAGATGAGATCGCCGGAGATTTCATGCAGCTACAGAAAGAAGTCTATACCTTTGAAAATATTCACCCACTTTCTTCGGCATCCGTCAGCGGGATTTTAATATGACTGTATCAGTCAAAATTGAATATCGTCCATCCAATATTTCCGACAGTGATGACATCCCCGGCATTCAGAACAGTTCTTATGTCAGTTCCGGTGCTGACAATGCCGTCAATAGCGGCTCCTGCACTGATATTTACAAAGAAAACAGAACCCGTCCGACCAATCATACACTTCCGCATGCGGAAGCCGGATTGACCCTGTATATGGATGAACTTCATCACTATGACATCTGTGTCACCAAGTCCGCTTCCGGATATGCAGTATTATTAAAGCTCAATATCGGCGGTATCAGACATGTACAGGCAACGATACCAGTTACAAATGATGCGACTCATCTGGTCATCGAACCTGACTCTGTGGAATATCGTTTCTATCTAATGGATGGATGTGAAAATCCGCAGAAAGTCAAGCTGGGATCGGCGTACACAAAGTATCTGTCCAGTGAAGTCGCCGGCGGCTTTACCGGCGTCGTAATCGGTCTCTATGCCATCGGTGACTGCACCGCTGTATCCCGGAAGTTCCGCTGCAGCTATCCCGGTCAACCGGAATTATGAAAGTCCCGATGGCTGACGCGGCTCACCGGAATCATAGATATTCAATACCAATCAGAGTGAGTCCGCAGGCAGGCGCAGTCGGACCTGCCGTCTGCCTGTCTCTCGCCTCCAGTATCCTCCTGATATCCTCTGGCGCAATATGCCCCCTGCCGGCTTCCATCAGCGTACCCGCCATGATACGCACCATGTTATAGAGAAAACCGTATCCCGTCACACGGATCACGATCTCGCGGTCCGGCTTCTGTTCCCGGCGGCTTTCACCGCTGCCTGTTGCTGCCACAGCCGTATAGGCCGTTTTCTCCGGCCGCACATCAGCTCCGCAGGCTGCACCGGGTCCTCCCATCTCTGCAGCGCCGGTTGTCTGTCCGCCGATCTCCTCCCGCACAACCACTGACTCCACCTGCCGTACGGTAGTCTCCACCTGTGCCTCCGCACTGCAGAAACTCTTAAAATCATGTGTGCCCACAAAGTATTCTGCTGCACGGCGCATCAAGTCTGTATCCAGCGGCACATAAGTATAGTGGTTGTACAGTCTTTTCATCGGCATGGGAAAATCTGCGCAGTAGATCCGGTACTCATAAGTCTTGCGGCTGACACAGTGCCGCGGATGAAAATCCGCCGACACCTCCTCAGACTTGCGGACTCTGATGTCCTCCGGCAGTCTTCTGTTGAGTGCATAGGATATTTTATCTGCCGGAATCGGGCTGTCCGTATCGAAGACAGCAACATTTCCCATGGCATGTACGCCCGAGTCCGTGCGGCTGGCGCCGATCACCTCGATCTGCTCCCCCGTAAGATCAGAAAGGCATCTGTTTAAGACGCCTTCTATCGTTTCTCCATTCGGTTGTATCTGCCACCCGTGATAATTGGTCCCATCATAGGCAACAGTTAACATAACTCTTTTCACACTTTTCAACCTCACGCTAATATCCTGATCGCCACGCACACCGCAAAGTACGCCGCCAGCACACCGTATGCAATCCGGTCTCTGCCCCTGTACTTGAGCGGTTTCATCTTCGTCCGGTTATCCCCGCCCCGATAGCATCTGGCCTCCATCGCCATCGCCAGATCGTTCGCACGACGGAATGCCGATATAAACAACGGTACAAGAAGCGGCACCATCGCCTTCGCTTTCTTAATCAGATTGCCGCTCTCAAAATCAGCGCCCCTGGCAATCTGCGCTTTCATAATCTTATCCGTCTCCTCCAGCAGAATCGGAATAAAGCGCAGTGCAATCGACATCATCATCGCCACTTCATGCACCGGTACCCGAAATACCTTGAGCGGCTTCATCAGTTTCTCCATACCGTCTGTCAAGCTGTTGGGTGTCGTCGTCAGTGTCATGACAGAAGAGCCGACAATCAGAAAAGACAGCCGTACAGCCATCATTACCGCCGTCTGCACGCCTTCTCTGGTAATCTTTATTTTCCATACTGACACCAGCACTTCACCCGGCGTCAGAAAGAGATTGAAAATAACCGTAATCAGGAGAATAAAAACAATCGACTTCATGCCCTTAACCATATATTTAAAAGGCACTTTAGATAACTTAATCATCACCGCCAGAAAAACGGCCGCCACCACATAACCGATCCAGCTTTTCACTACGAAAAGCGATATGATGAAGCATATGGTCGCTGTCAGTTTCACCCTCGGGTCCAGTTTATGGATGACGGAATCCGTCTGATAATACTGGCCCAGTGTAATATCTCGTAACATAGTTTATTCCTTTCAACCTGACTTTCATGATTCCGCCCGAATGGTATTTTCATTCGCGCAGCGCACGCAGAATCTCCCGTGCGGCTTCCCCGATGGTCGTTGCATCGGTTGCAACCTGCATGCCGTTCTTCCGGAGCGCCTGCATAATATAAGTCACCTGCGGCGCAGCAAGTCCTACCGCCTCCAGTTCCTTAACATGTTTAAACACTTCCTTCGGCGCATCATCATACATCACGCTGCCCTGGTTCATCACAATAATGCGCTCTACATACTTGGCCACATCTTCCATGCTGTGAGATACCAAGATGACCGTGATCCCGGTCTCCTCTTTCAGCTTTGCAACCTGATCAAGAATTTCATCTCTGCCCCTTGGATCTAATCCGGCTGTCGGCTCGTCCAGCACAAGCACATCCGGCTTCATGGCAAGCACGCCTGCAATCGCCACCCTGCGTTTCTGTCCGCCGGACAGGTCAAACGGCGACTGATAGAAATACTCATCCTGCAGTCCCACCTGTTTTAACGCGGCATAAGCACGAAGTTCCGCCTCTTTCTGGGATAATCCCAGATTCTTCGGTCCGAAACAGACGTCTTTAAAAACATCAATTTCAAACAGCTGGTGTTCCGGATACTGAAATACAAGCCCTACCTTGCTCCGCAGCTTCTTCTTATCATATCCTTCCGCATGAATATCTTCACCGTTAAAATATATACTGCCGCCGGTCGGTTTGATCAGCCCGTTCAAATGCTGCACCAGCGTGGACTTGCCGGAACCGGTATGCCCGATCAGACCGATGAACTGACCGTCCGGAATCACCAGATTCACATCTTTCAGCGCATGCACCGCGAGCGTTGTGTCCCCGCCGTATACATAATCCACATGATCTAATATAATTGACATCACAATGTCCTCTCGTATCTCTTGTAACCGTTCAGCCTTCAGCTTCACTGTCACGTCTGTTTCTTCATTTCCGCCGCATTACCATGCAGTCTCCATACCGTCTGCCCTATTCCGCACACGGCACTGCTCCTGTTCTCGTCACATGTAACGCTGCCTACTGATTTTGCACCGCAAGCAGCGCTTTTATCAGTTCCTCCACCGTCAGGATGCCGTCCGGCAGCCGGATACCGCTTCTTTGCAGTTCGTGGGCAAGCAGTGTCACCTGCGGCACATCCAGCCGCAGTTCCTTTAACTTCTCCACCTGGGAAAAGATCTCCCTCGGCGTTCCCTCCATGGCGATCCTGCCCTGATCCATAACAAAAACCTTATCGGCGTGAATAATCTCTTCCATATAATGTGTGATCAGTACTACCGTGATCCCCTCCACATCGTTCAGGGCTCTCACGGCACGCACTACTTCCTTGCGTCCATTGGGATCGAGCATCGCCGTCGGCTCATCCAGAATGATGCACTTCGGGTGCATGGCGATTACCCCCGCGATAGAGACACGCTGCTTCTGTCCGCCTGACAGCTTGTTCGGTGAGAACTTACGATACTCATACATGCCTACCGCCTTCAGACTTTCCTCCACGCGCGCCCAGATCTCTTCCGTAGGCACGCCCATATTCTCCGGTCCGAATCCCACATCTTCCTCCACGACCTGTCCGATGATCTGATTATCAGGATTCTGAAAAACCATCCCCGCCTCCTGGCGGATATTCCAGAGGTCTTTCTCATCCCGCGTATTCATACCATCCACCCACACTGCTCCCTCTGTTGGATACAGGATCGCATTAATGTGCTTGGCCAGCGTGGATTTGCCCGAACCGTTGTGTCCGAGAACTGCCACGAAATCCCCCTGCTTTACATCCAGATCCACCTCGTCCACCGCACGGGTGATTCCTTCCACGTTACCCTCTTCGTCACGTCGTATATATTCAAATACCAGTTTATCTGTCTTAATGATTCCCATCCTGTCCTCTTCCCGACCATGAAAAAATCCGGTTCACTAGCGTTATTATACTAACTAATACCCTAAAACACAAGTTTTTCATCAATAGTTACAAAAGATAATCTTTGTGATAGAATGTTTTATGATATGCACAATGATGTCACAATTTCCTATAACATATATTAATTGCACAGGAGGACTGACACCTATGTTACAAAACAAATCTTCAAACAAAAAAAACGGCAATCTGAAAGAGCTGCTGCAGATTGCTGCCAAACCTTTCTTATTTATCATGCTTCTGATCATGATATGCGCATTTTTTACCCATCAGCTGACAGGCTCCGAAACGCTGGAAGAATATGCCAGAAATAATCCCGAAACAGAATACGGCGGTACATCTGAAACACCGGGCCGCACTCCTGCAGATCCCCCTCTCGATGAAATGGAGCCGGGCTCAGCACCCGACACCCGGAATGATACCCCGGAATCCGAAGCACCGGACAAACCCACTGCATACAATACTTCTAAAGACACGGTCTCTGCCGGACAAGAGAATATATCTCAAGCTTCCACAGCAGAACCCAAGGAGTCAGGCGATATGAGCGATAGCAAAAGCATGGACGATATGGAGAATATAGAATCTGATACTGCACGAACCACTTACCAGACGGGATTCTACTATGAACCGTTAAGCGATACCGTCAAAGATAAGATTACCGGAATCTCCTATCCCGAAAACGGCTGCACCGTACCTTATGAAGATTTAAATTATGTGGGACTGCTCTACATTGACTTTAACGGAGAAGAACAAGCCGGTGAACTCATCTGCAACAAAGCGATTGCACAGGATATGGTGGAAATATTTTACGAACTGTATCAGAACGACTACCGAATAGAGCGGATTCGTCTAATCGACGAATATGAAGGCGACGACACTCTTTCCATGATGGATAACAATACCTCCTGCTTTAATTACAGAGTCGTAGACGGCACAACGAACCTTTCCAAACACGCACTCGGCTGTGCGATTGATATCAATCCTTTCTACAACCCCTACGTCGTGTTTAATAAGGATGGTACCGGTGAAACGTACATTTCACCTAAAGGCAGCGAGCCATATACAGACCGCTCTCTGGATTTTCCGTACAAAATCGATGAAAATGATCTATGCTACAAATTGTTTATAGAACACGGATTCACCTGGGGCGGCAACTGGAACTCCTGCAAAGATTATCAGCATTTTCAGATCGTGCTCTGAGAAAAAATCGAGCCACACTCGATTGCGGACTTCATATAATTGTGGGCTTCATTTGATCGCGGTCTTCATTCAATTCTTCTATATAACAACCCCGGAGCAGATACTCCGGGGTTGTTTATCGTTACTCTTATTCAGATCTCATTACATCTCAAACATTGCCATGCTGTCATCCATTCTGTTAGAAATACCCTTGAGTTCTGCTGCATTATTAGCAATTTCACCGATAATTCCGTTAATCTCTGTAACAGAAGCGGATGTTTCCTCGGTACTTGCCGCATTCTCCTGTGCAATCGCTGAC
Organism: uncultured Lachnospiraceae bacterium; assembly: GCA_910578555.1. GTDB lineage: Bacteria > Bacillota > Clostridia > Lachnospirales > Lachnospiraceae > UBA3282. Next base: position 64,874 of record CAJTPS010000019.1, on the reverse strand, counting down.
AGGTTCTGTACGGTATCAACTACGCTGCTTCTAACCTCGTTAACCTTATTGGTCTTCTCCGTAACATCGCTGATCATAACCAGTGATTCATCTACATCACTCAGAAGCTGTGTAACCTGCGTACCCGTATTGCTTACATTTTCATTCTGCAGTTCCATAACTTCTTTTACTTCGTTCATCGTAGCTACAGACTTATCCGAGTCTTCGATCAGAGCAAGGATAATAGCCTCAATCTGTCTTGCGGACTCATTGGACTGTTCTGCCAGTTTCTGGATCTGTGCAGCAACAACCGCGAATCCTCTGCCCTGCTCACCCGCACGAGCCGCCTCAATGGAAGCATTCAGGGACAGGAGATTTGTCTCTTCCGCAATATTCGTAATGAGTGCTGTTGCCTCTTTAATCTTCTGAGCTGATTCATTCGTTGTATTTGTCTGCTCATAAATAATATTGATAGATGCGCTGGTCTTCTCATTCGTGCTCTGCAACTCACGAAGCGCCTCGATCGCAACCTCACCGCGCTCTTTGATCGCATTCGCTCTCTCATTCAGATTAGCCAGTTCGCTTGCCGTCTCTTCAATCATATTACCCATGAGAATAATATGCTCGGTTGCATCCTGTGTTTCCTCTGCCTGACTGCCCGCGCCAATCGCAATCTCGTTGACAGCCTTTTCCATCTGCTCAACGTGTTCGCTGGTAACATCCGTCTTCTCACGAAGCTTATCAGATGCCTCAAGCAGTACCGCACTGTCTTCTTTGATCGTCGTAATGATACCCGACAGATTCTCTTTCATCTTCTCGATCGCACGACAGATATCACCGATCTCATCCTTTTCATTCAGAACCCTGTCTTCTATATGAATATTCATCTTTCCGTCTGAAAGCTGTGACAATGCAGTCACGCCCTCTTCCAGATGTTTTACCATCTTATTAACCGTCCAGAAAATAAGACCTGCACAAACCACTCCGACAATAATAACCAGTGCAACAATCAGATAAATGATTCTTCTAATCTGTGCCTTTGCCTCTGCCTGCGGCATACCGGCAAATACCATTCCGACGGTCTCCTGTGTCTCAAAATCAAAAAGCGGTATGTAATATCCGAAATACTCCTGATCTGCTACAACAGCATCCGCAACAAAGAATTCTTCACCTTTCTGCAATACAACTTCAATCGCTCTGGGACCTGCTTTTGTGCCGGTAATACGCTCACCGCTATCATCCATAACAGAAGTCATATATCTTGTATCGCCATAGAAAATCGTCACGTCAATACCTGTTGCATCTTTAATGCCATCTGCCAGATCCGGTGTTAAAGAGATATTGAAATCACCTTTAACGAGTTCATTGTTCTCATTCAGTCTGTATGACTCGTTGTTCAATTTTCTGAACGTTGAACGCACAGCAATCGTCGTCGCGCGCAAACCGCTCGAAATGTTCTCCGTCAGTACATTCGTAATCTGCTTCTGACCGAAGGCAATGATTACCAGGCCTAAAAAGACTAATGGTAAAATCGCAATTAAAAGAATTTTCTGCTTTAGTTTCATCGTAATCTTCCTCCAATACACTGTATTTTACGCATAGCATTATTATAACATATCCGCGGATAAATTCCACAACAAAATAATTTTTTTTATGGTTTTTTATGGTTTTTCACTAAAAAAACCCAATTAAATCGATTTGTAGTTATAATTAAAACCCCGCACAACCGCGCGGGGTATAATTATAAGTTCCTTATACCAGTTCAAGAACCACTTCCATCGCCGCGTCACCCTTACGGGGACCAATTTTGATGATTCTTGTATAACCACCGTTACGGCTTGCGTATTTTGCTCCGTATTCGTCAAAAAGTTTGGCTGCCAGGTCAACCTGCCTGGTTCCTTTCTTTCTTCCGGCCGGTGTATCCGGCACTTCGGTAACCGGATATAACACTTTTAACATCTGTCTTCTGGCATGCAGTCTGGAAGGCATATCCTTCCTGATTTCCTTCTCAACCGTATCATATACGGTAACTTTCCTGCCGTCTGCCACTTCTTTTACTCTCTTACCGTCCTTATCCTTACGGGGTACTTTTGCGGTAACCTTAACGGTCTCAAAATTGTCTTTCTCCTTCACGGCCATAGCGATCAGGCTTTCCGCAATCTTACGAACTTCCTTCGCTCTCGCCTCAGTTGTGACAATCTTGCCGTTGTACAGCAGCGCTGTCACCTGACTTCTCAGTAATGCTTTTCTCTGGTCAGATGTTCTGCCGAGTTTTCTGTATTTTGCCATAATAGCTTCCTTTCTCATCGGGGAGTTCTCTCCCGCAACATGGTGTACATCCGGCCACGCTCTTTGGACTTACTTACCGAATGCGTTAACAGTTCCACTCATGAGACGGCGCACGGGTGCTCTTCGGGCTTATCCTGCACGTCATTCCTATGTTGATCAGGCTTCATCGCTCGGATTGAGCTGCAAGCCTAACTCTTTTAACTTCGCCAAAACTTCCTCTAAAGACTTACGACCCAGATTGCGTACTTTCATCATATCTTCGGAAGTCTTGTTTGTCAGTTCCTCTACGGTATTGATTCCTGCTCTCTTTAAACAGTTATAGGAGCGTACAGACAACTCCAGTTCGTCTATACTCATCTCCAATACCTTTTCCTTCTCATCATCTTCCTTCTCCACCATAACCTCTGCGGTCTTGGCATTCTCGGACAGGTCAATGAAAAGGCTTAAGTGCTCGCTCAGTACCTTGGCAGCCAGACTGACTGCTTCGTCGGGAACCAATGTCCCGTTCGTGTATACATCCAATGTCAGTTTGTCAAAATCGGTAATCTGACCGACACGTGTATTCTCCACAGTCACATTGACTCTCTCAACGGGGGTATAGATAGAATCTATTGCGATCACACCGATCGGAAGATCATCGGTCTTATTGCGGTCAGAGCTTACATAGCCTCTGCCTTTCGTGATCGTTAATTCCATGTACAGCTTCGTATCCTTACCGCTTAATGTGGCAATTACCTGATCGGGATTCAAGATCTCAATATCCTGATCCACCTGAATATCGGACGCTCTCACAATGCCCTCGCCCTCATATTCGATGTATGCGGTCTTAGGTTCATTCGTATCGCTGCTATTCCTGATTGCAAGGCTCTTGATGTTCATGATGATCTCCGTAACATCCTCCTTGACCCCGGGAATAGAACTGAATTCATGTAATACACCTTCGATTTTAACCTGGCTGACTGCTGCGCCCGGCAAAGAAGAAAGCATAATTCTCCTGAGAGAATTACCAAGGGTAATACCGTAACCTCTCTCCAAAGGCTCCACTACGAATCTACCATACTTCTTATCTTCTGAGATTTCTGCAACCTCAATGTTAGGTCTCTCAAAATCAAACACGCAAATACCCTCCTTTGCGAACAATGCTATTACTTGGAGTACAACTCGACGATAAGCATCTCATTGACCGGAACGTCGATCATTTCTCTTGTGGGAAGGTATTTCACGGTTCCCTTCATCGCCTCCTGATCTACTTCCATCCACTCCGGAACAAGTCTTCCTGCCGTCACTTCAAGGATATCTTTATATCTCTGCAGGGATCTGGATTTCTCTCTGATCTCAATCACGTCACCTGCTTTCACAAGATAAGACGGAATATGCACAGGCTTGCCGTTCACAAGAAAATGCTTGTGACCTACAACCTGTCTTGCCTCTCTTCTTGTTCTTGCGAAGCCCATTCTAAACACGATGCTGTCCAGTCTGCTCTCCAGCATAACCATGAGGTTCTCACCGGTCATGCCTTTCATTCTCTCAGCCTTATCATAGTAGTTTCTGAAAGGCTTCTCAAGCACACCATAGATAAATTTCGCTTTCTGTTTCTCTCTGAGTTGAAGACCGTACTCACTGATCTTCTTGCCGGCTCTCGCCGATGTTCTGTTAGATTTCTTATCATATCCTAAATAAGTAGGATCTAAATCAAGTGATCTGCATCTCTTTAATACCGGTACTCTGTTTACTGCCATTTCTTCTGGCTCCTCTCATTATATTTTTGTTTACAACGCCTATACCGGCGCCTTCTTCCAAACCTTTGGTTATTTTACACGGAGAATCGCGCCTTTTGCGGTTCTCCGGAACGAAACTTAGAAAATCTTCGCGAAACGGCTTCTGCCGTGAGTGATTAGATTTTCTTTTCGTTTTACTATACGCGGCGACGCTTAGGCGGACGGCATCCGTTATGAGGCACGGGAGTCACGTCACGGATACTTGTCACTTCCAGACCGCATGCCTGCAGTGCACGGATCGCTGCCTCACGGCCCGAACCCGGCCCTTTTACCATAACATCTACTGTCTTTAATCCATGTACTAAAGCAGCCTTCGTCGCTGTCTCTGCAGCCATCTGTGCTGCATATGGAGTAGATTTCCTTGAACCTCTAAAACCAAGACCACCTGCACTTGCCCAGCTCAATGCGTTACCTTCCGTATCTGTCAGAGTAACGATTGTGTTGTTAAAAGAAGACTGGATATGTGCCTGTCCACGTTCAACGTTTTTCTTTACACGCTTTTTTGTCACTTTTTTGGTAACTTTTTTAGCCATAATAAACTAACCTACTTTCTCCTATTCTGCTAACTACAATTTCACTATATTACACGATCTTCTTACTTCTTCTTGTTTGCTACTGTTCTCTTCGGACCTTTTCTTGTTCTTGCATTGGTCTTTGTCTTCTGACCGCGAACCGGAAGTCCCTTCCTGTGACGGATACCTCTGTAGCAGCCGATCTCCTGAAGACGCTTGATATTAAGAGCGATCTCTCTTCTCAAGTCACCTTCTACCATGTAATCCTTGTCGATTACTTCGGCAAGTCTCTTTACCTCATCGTCAGTCAACTCTCTGACACGGGTATCAGGATTTACATTAGCCGCTTCCAGAATCTTGTTGGCGCTTACTCTGCCGATTCCATAGATATAAGTAAGACCGATCTCCACACGTTTTTCTCTGGGTAAGTCAACACCTGCAATACGAGCCATTTACGTTTCCTCCATTTTCTTTACGTTTCGTACGAGATTATGATTGCCTCCGAGTTTTCGAAGTAAATCCCGTATGCGGGCTTCGCCCGCTTTACTAATTGATTGGGGTAGGTTCTACCCAACCGGATCAGACATCCGATCTTTCCAAACATATTTGCTGGTATCAAAAAGTAATCTCCCTTAGGCTCCGGCATCTATAATATCTATAAATAAAATAGGCAAGAACCCCGTTAAAACTCAAATCATTCGGGGATTAACCTTGTACCTGCTTATGTTTCGGATTCTCACAGATCACTCTGATCTTTCCTTTTCTTTTAATGATCTTGCACTTTTCGCAAATCGGTTTTACTGATGACCTTACTTTCATCTCAAACCCTCCTTTCAAAAAAGACCGTTTTACATTATATCACCAAACTTTACGTTTGGCAAGCAATTTCCTGAATCTTTTGCACATGCGGTCTGAAACCCTATTTATCTCTCCAGATAATCCTTCCTTTAGACAAATCATACGGTGATAACTCCAATGTCACCTTATCGCCGGGCAGAATACGGATAAAATTCTGACGAAGCTTACCGCTTATATGCGCTAACACCACATGCCCGTTCTCCAGCTCGACCTGAAACATGGTGTTCGGCAGCTTCTCAATAACTGTTCCCTCAATTTCAATTACATCAGCTTTTGACATTTGCTTCCTCCTGATATTGTTTGATTACTCTCTTGATTTCCAAATCCTTGTAACCGTCCGCCGGTCTTACCAACTGTATCTTCTTAATGATCTGAATATGCTTCCTGTTTTTCTTCTTCGGTCTGTCAACGGTTCTGTTTCGGCCGTCAGCTAAATATACATATTCATCATCCTCATCTATTATGACATATATGGTTTTCTGATCATGCCCCGCTTTAGAGCTTGCAAGCATTCCTGTCATTCCTTACTCCGTTTCTGCTCATTACCGGACTTGTGATAAGAACTGTGCCTTCACAAATCCCGCGATCACAAATCTGACTTCTGATCATCTCACAGCGTCAGGATCTCCGGCTCTCCGTCCGTGATCAATACCGTATTCTCATAATGTGCTGACAGGGAATGATCCGCGGACACTACCGTCCAGCCGTCATCCAGCCAATCCACATCTGCGGTTCCCATATTGATCATCGGTTCTATTGCCAACGTCATGCCCGGGCGGAGCTTCGGTCCTCTTCTTCTCTGTGCAAAATTGGGGATCTGCGGCTGCTCATGCATGTGCGTCCCGATGCCGTGTCCGACCAGGTCTCTGACAATACCGTAGCCGTAAGGCGCGACATACGCCGCTATGGCATTGGATATGTCATGCAGGTGATTGCCCGCTCTCGCCATTTTGATTCCTTCAAAGAAACTCTGTCTGGTCACGTCGATCAGCTTCTGTGCCTCGGCGCTGATCTGTCCTGCCGCATGCGTTCTCGCCGCGTCCGAATGATACCCGTGCCAGAGCATCCCGGTATCCAGACTGACGATATCGCCCTCCTGTATGATATGATCTTCTCTCGGAATGCCATGCACGACTTCCTCGTTCACAGAAACACACACAGAAGCCGGATATCCCTGATAATGCAGAAAATTCGGTGTGCCGCCGTAGCTTCTTATGAGTTCTTCACACACCCTGTCGATCTCCTTCGTAGAGATTCCAGGCCGTATGATCTTCTCCAGTTCCTTATGCACCAGGCTAAGCCGTCTGCACGATTCTCTCATCAATTCAATTTCTCTCGGAGACTTGATTGTTATTGCCATCCCGCTGCTTCTCCCGTTACCATTCACATCGACCGCTGCATAAATCTACATATTATTATATGAATTGCAGCAGCTTATGAGAGGATCGTCACGATCGCCTCAAACACTTCCTTCATATCCATCGTGCCGTCCACTGTCTTTAAAACGCCTTTGGCACTGTAGAACTCGATCAGCGGCTGTGTCTGTTCATGATATACATTCAACCGGTTCTGCACGGTCTCCGGTTTATCGTCGTCACGCAGCACCAGCTCCTGTCCACATGAATCGCAGATTCCCTCGCTCTTCGGCGGTACGTGCTCAATATGGTATGTGGCACCGCAGGAAAGGCACGCGCGTCTGCCACCCATTCTCTTTACAATATTTTCATCCGGAACATCCACGTTAATAGCATAGTCGATCTGATCGCCGAGCTCCGAAAGCGCTTTATCAAGTACCTCAGCCTGCGGGATCGTTCTTGGAAAGCCGTCTAACACATATCCGTTCTTACAGTCTTCATTTGCCACTCTGTCTAACAGAATCTTTACTGTCAGTTCATCCGGAACAAGCAGGCCCTGATCCATATACTGTTTTGCTTCCATGCCAAGCTGTGTGCCGTTCTTAATGTTTGCCCTGAAAATATCACCGGTGGAAACATGCGGGATGCTGTATTTCTCCGCAATCATTTTCGCCTGTGTTCCCTTACCGGCTCCGGGCGCACCCAACATAATTATTTTCATATTAATCTCCATTCCGGAGCGTTTACGCGACAAGCGGCATGACTTTGCTAACGCAAAGTCGCAAATATCAAATTTGCGTCTGCCATCAAACCTCCACGATTCCGCTCTGCTTCTCACACTTTTCACTCAAAGGTAAGGGGGACGTCTCGGTTGCCCTGCTCGTCCCTCCCGTTTTCATATAGATCAATCATTTAAAAATCCTTTATAGTTACGAACCAGCATCTGAGATTCGATCTGCTTCATCGTCTCCAGAACAACACTCACGATAATGATCAGGCTTGTTCCGCTGAAGGATACGCTTGCCCCGAATACGCCGTTAAAGAAATACGGCACAGTACATACGATCGTCAGACCTACGGCACCGATGAATATAATATAGGTAAGCACCTTGTTCAGATAATCACTGGTAGGCTTGCCCGGTCTGATACCCGGAACAAATCCGCCCTGTTTTTTCATGTTCTCTGCAATCTCCAAAGGATTGAAGGTGATGGACGTGTAGAAATACGCAAAAAATATAACAAGCGCAATATACACCAGAAGTCCGATGGAATACACCGGCTGCTTCGGGTTGCACCAGTAGTTGGAGTTAACCCCCTTCAGAATCTCAGCCCACACACCTGTACCGCTGATATTGAAGACAGAACATATAATCACCGGCATCTGCATCAGGGAAGAAGCGAAAATAACCGGAATAACACCTGCCGTATTCACTTTAAGCGGAAGGCTCGTCGTCTGACCGCCGGCCATCTTTCTACCCTGCACCTTCTTTGCATACTGCACGGGAATCTTGCGCACGCCGTCGTTTAAGACAATAACCAGAACTACCATCAATACGATGATTGCAATAATAATGATTGCAGCCACAACGCCCTTTGCAATGGATTTACCGATCACGAACTGCTTAAACAGCTGTGTGATATCCTGCGGCATACGTGACAGAATATTGATCGTCAGCACGATCGAGATACCATTGCCGACGCCGTTCTCCGTAATACGCTCACCGATCCACATCAGGAATGCACTGCCCGCCGTCAACGCCACAATAACCGTAATGACGTTCATGGCATTATATGTCTGCAGCAGTCCCTGACGCCCGAAACCGATCGCCATAGCACTCGACTCAATCAGTGCAAGCGCTACTGTTACATATCTTGTAATGGAAGCAATCTTCTTCCTGCCGTCGGCGCCGTCACGCTGCATCTCTTCCAGTTTCGGAATCGCTATCGTCATCAGCTGCATAATGATAGACGATGTAATGTACGGCGTAATGTTAAGCGCCAGAACAGACATGTTCAGGAACGAACCTCCCGTAAATGCATCCAAGAAATTGAACGCGTCGCCGGTCTGCTGTGAAAACCAGTCCGCGAAAAAGTTTCTGTTGATACCCGGAACGGGAAGCTGTGATCCGAGACGGATCACAACCAGCATCATAAATGTAAAGAAAAGTTTCTTTCTGATATCTTTGATTTTAAACGCATTCTTTAAGGTTGTAAGCATTAAATCACCTCTGCTGTTCCACCAAGTGCCTCGATCTTCTCTTTCGCGGATGCGCTGAATGCATTCACTTTGACATCGAGTTTCTTAGTAAGTTCTCCGTTTCCAAGAATCTTAACGCCATCGCGAGGATTCTTGATGATCCCTTTCTCAAGCAGTACATCCACGTCAACCGTTGTACCATTATCGAACACTTCCAGCGCGCTTAAGTTGATCGCCACGATATCCTTAGAATTCCTGCAGGTAAAACCTCTCTTCGGAATACGTCTGTATAACGGCATCTGACCGCCTTCAAACCCGGCTCTGGGCGCTCCGGAACGAGCCTTCTGACCTTTATGTCCCTTACCGGCTGTCTTACCGTTGCCTGAACCGTGTCCACGACCTCTTCTAAAATTATCACTGTGCACTGACCCTGCTGCGGGTCTTAAATTTGATAATTCCATTCTGACACCTCCTTTATGCTTCTTCTACTTTCACCATGTGTCTTACTTTCTGAATCTGCCCTCTGGTTGATGCATTGTCAGGCAGTTCTACTGTCTGATGAAGTTTTCTGAGCCCCATTGCCTCAACCGTGGCTCTGTTCTTGGGAACCTGGCCAATGGTAGATCTGATTAAAGTAATCTTTAATGTTTTAGCTGCTTCTTTCTTTGCTGCCATCTCTTTTTCCTCCTAAATATTCTGACCGTTTACTAACTTCCGGTAACTTAAGCGCGAATCTCTTCTACGGATTTACCGCGGTTCTTAGCTACTTCTTCAGGAGTCTTTAACTGGCGCAGTCCCGCGATTGTAGCAAGTACAACGTTCTGCTTGTTGTTGGAGCCTAAAGATTTCGTACGGATATTCTTGATTCCCGCAAGCTCACATACGACACGGGCAGGACCGCCTGCGATGATACCGGTACCTTCCGGAGCTCTCTTAAGGAGTACGGAGGCTGAACCGAACTTACCGATAAAATCGTGTGTAATACTGCTGTTATCATCAAGTGCAACAGAAACCAGATTCTTGATTGCATCTTCCTTACCTTTACGAATCGCTTCAGGGATTTCGGTTGCTTTACCCAAGCCCGCGCCGACATGACCATTGCTGTCACCGACTACTACAAGAGCCGTGAAGCGCATGTTACGACCACCTTTAACAACCTTAGTAACACGTTTGATCGTTACTACTTTTTCAGTCAACTCTAACTGACTTACATCAATGATTGTACGTCTCATGTGATTTCCTTCTCCCTTCCTAGAATTCCAAGCCAGCTTCTCTGGCTGCCTCAGCTAATGCTGCAATCTTACCCTGATATATAAAGCCGCCCCTGTCAAAGACAACAGTTTTAATACCTTTTTCAATTGCTCTCTTAGCGATTACTGTTCCTAAATATGCTGCTGCATCAACGTTATTGGTTTTCTCCAGTTCAGCCTTTACAGACTTTTCGAGAGTAGACGCCGAAACTAAAGTATTTCCAACTGTATCGTCAATAATTTGAGCATACATATGATTATTACTTCTGAACACAGAAAGACGCGGTCTCTCAGCAGTGCCGCTGAAACGGTTACGCAGTCTGTTGTGTTTTTTTACACGAACTTTTTGTCTTGATTCCTTACTAACCATCTTCATACTCTCCTTATCTGTTATTTCTTACCAGTCTTACCAACTTTACGTCTAATTGTCTCATCAGCATACTTAATACCTTTGCCCTTATAAGGCTCCGGTCTTCTCTTGTCTCTGATCTCAGCCGCAAATTGACCAACTTTTTCTTTATCAATACCTTTGACGATGATTACGTTCTGACCTTCCATAACGGTCTCGATCCCCTCCGGGTCCGTCATCTCCACCGGATGAGAGTAGCCCAGGTTGAGTGTCAGAGTCTTGCCAGATTTGGATGCTCTGTAACCTACACCGTTTACTTCAAGTTTCTTCTCATAACCTTCTGTTACACCGACTACCATATTGTTGATCAGTGTTCTTGTCAGACCATGGAAAGACTTCATCTTCTTCAAGTCATTCGGTCTGGATACGAGGATCTGCTCGCCCTCCACTTTAATTTCCATTTCTGCCGGAAGCACTCTTTCCAGTGTTCCCTTAGGACCTTTTACAGTCACTTTATTATTTTCTGCTACCTCTACGGTTACTCCCGCAGGAATAGCGATTGGCATTCTTCCTATACGTGACATGCCCGTACCTCCTGTTTTTATTTTCTATATCAATAATTTACACCAGACTCGAAAATCCATCTGCTTCGCAGATACGCCGCTTCGCGGCTTCTGATTTTCTCGTTGGCTTTCGAGGCTGCAAAGCAGACTCGCAGACGAAACATAGATTTTCTTAGGCGGCGTTTTCCAGACGCCTTAGAAATTCTTTTCGTCTTGTTACCACACAAAAGCTAATACTTCGCCGCCTACCTGCAACTCTCTTGCCTTCTTGTCTGTTACAACACCCTGATTGGTGGAAATGATCGCAACGCCAAGACCGCCGAGAACCTTCGGAAGATCTTCCTTGCCTGCATATACACGAAGACCCGGTTTGGAAATTCTCTTGATACCGGAAATGATCTTGTCATTCTTATCCTCGCCGTATTTCAACGTGATATGAATGGTCTTAAAACTGCCGCTGTCAATCACATCGAACTTTCTAATATATCCTTCATCCAGAAGAATCTGCGCGATTGCTAATTTCATCTTAGATGAGGGTACATCTACTGTATCATGTTTTGCAGTATTTGCGTTACGGATTCTTGTAAGCATATCTGCAATGGGATCGCTCATTGTCATGATTTTTCCTCCTTCTATTATCTGCTAATCCATCTCTTTCCGACTTTGCGAAGCAAATGTCGCAGTGGAGAAGAATGACGTAGTCATTCTTCAGAACAAAATATAGTGTTTCTTAATCAGCGTATTATGCTGATTTAGAAATACTTTTTGTTCACTACCAGCTTGCTTTCTTCACGCCGGGAATCTGACCTTTATATGCTAATTCACGGAAGCAAATTCTGCAAATTCCGTATTTTCTCAAATAAGCATGTGGACGACCACAGATTTTGCAACGGTTATATTCTCTTACGGAGAATTTCGGTTTACGCTGCTGTTTGATCTTCATTGCTGTCTTAGCCATGAATTTACCTCCTTCTATTTAGCGAATGGCATGTTAAATAATCTCAACAACTCACGAGCTTCCTCATCTGTTCTTGCAGTTGTGACAATGATAACATCCATACCTCTTACTTTATCTACCTTGTCATACTCAATCTCCGGGAAGATGATCTGCTCCTTGATACCCAGTGCATAATTGCCTCTGCCGTCAAAGGAATTGGCGCTAACGCCTCTAAAGTCACGTACACGAGGCAGCGCAAGGTTTACAAGACGATCCAGGAACTCATACATCTTATCGCCGCGAAGCGTCGTCTTGCAGCCGATTGCCTGACCTTCTCTGATCTTGAAATTGGCAACAGAGTTCTTTGCCTTGGTTATGACTGCCTTCTGTCCGGTAATTGTTTCCATATCGCTCACAGCCGCTTCCAGGATCTTAGCGTTTTCCTTCGCTTCACCAACGCCCATGTTAATTACGATCTTGTCAAGTTTCGGAACTTCCATAACATTTTTATATCCAAACTTTTTGACCATAGCATCTACGATCTCGTTTTTATACATCTCTTTCAGTCTACTACTCAACGTTTTAGACCTCCTTTCTTAGAATTAGTCAATGATGTCGCCTGTGGATTTCGCAAAGCGGACTTTCTTATCCTTCTCGAACTTAAAACCGATCCTCGTTGCTTTTCCCTTGTGCACATACATTACGTTGGAAGCGTCGATCGGTGCTTCCTTCTGGACAATACCGCCGTTCTGATTGGCTGCCGAAGGCTTCTCGTGCTTTGTGATCATGTTGACACCCTCAACCAGAACCTTGTTGTTCTTTCTGTCTACGGATATCACTTTGCCTTCCTTGTCCTTATCTTTACCGGCGATTACCTTAACGGTATCACCCTTCTTAATCTTAAATGTTGACATACCGGCACCTCCTATAATACTTCCGGAGCCAGTGAAACAATTTTCATAAACTGTTTATCACGAAGCTCTCTCGCTACTGGTCCAAAAATACGGGTTCCTCTCGGAGTCTTATCCTCCTTGATGATAACAGCAGCATTCTCGTCAAATCTGATATAAGAACCGTCTTTACGACGAGCGCCTTTTACACTACGAACAACTACAGCCTTTACAACGTCGCCTTTTTTTACAACGCCGCCTGGTGTTGCGTCTTTGACCGTAGCAACAATGATATCACCGATACGTGCATATCTTCTTGTAGAACCGCCCACAACTCTGATGCACAGAAGCTCTTTTGCACCGGTATTGTCAGCGACCTTAAGTCTGCTTTCCTGTTGAATCATGCTGATTTCTCCTTCTTTCCATATTTAACATATTGTCACCGACTTTGCGAAGCAAACGTCGCAGACGAAACTTAGTTTTTCTTAGGCGGCGTATTTCAGACGCCTTAGAGAAACTCTTTGCCATTTTTCCGACTTTGCGAAGCAAACGTCGCAAA
>CAJTPS010000019.1:0-51259 GCA_910578555.1 uncultured Lachnospiraceae bacterium | reverse complement strand
ACAAAGTTTTAGTTTTTCTTAGGCGGCGTTCCTTGACGCCTTAGAGAAACTCTTTGCCACTTTTCCGACTTTGCGAAGCAAACGTCGCAAACAAAGTTTTAGTTTTTCTTAGGCGGCGTTCCTTGACGCCTTAGAGAAACTCTTTGTTTTATTATTTTGCTTTCTCGACAATCTCAACAAGTCTCCATCTCTTATCCTTGGATAAGGGTCTGGTCTCCATTACCTTAACTGTATCACCGATGTTACACTCATTGTTCTCATCATGCGCTTTCAATTTATAGGTCTTCTTTACAATCTTCTTGTAAAGCGGATGTTTAACATGGTCCTCGATTGCAACCACGATCGTCTTATCCATCTTGTTACTGGTAACTTTACCAGTACGGGTCTTTCTCAAATTTCTTTCCACGGTTGAGTCTCCTTTCTTATGATTTCAGCAACCTGAAAATGATTTCAAAAAACTGAAATCTATTCTACCTTAGCCTTCTGCGTGATAATCGTCTGAATCCTGGCGATGTTTCTTCTGACATCCTTGATTCTTGCCGTGTTATCCAACTGATTGGTTGCATTCTGGAATCTCAAATTGAAAAGTTCTTTCTTCGCATCAACCAATTCCTGCGCTAATTCTGCATCTGATTTGTTTTTTAAATCTTCTACAAATTTATTCGTTTTCATTTGATACACCGCCTTCCAAATCTGCTTTAGAAACGATCTTACATTTGCAAGGAAGCTTATGTGTTGCAAGACGTAACGCTTCTTTAGCCACATCCTCAGCTACTCCCGCGATCTCGAACATTACACGTCCGGGTTTTACAACTGCAACCCAGTATTCCAGAGTACCTTTACCGGAACCCATACGTGTCTCAGCCGGTTTTGCTGTTACAGGTTTATCAGGGAATATTTTGATCCAAACTTTACCGCCACGCTTGATATGACGCGTCATAGCAATACGGGCTGCCTCGATCTGGTTGGATTTGATCCAACAGGGCTCTAATGCAATGATACCGTACTCACCATAGGTGATCGTGTTGCCGCGGGTAGCTTTTCCGCTCATAGAGCCGCGAAACTGTTTACGACGTTTTACTCTTTTAGGCATTAACATTATTTATCGCTCCCTTCCACATTAGATTTAGTCGGAAGTACCTCACCTTTATAGATCCATACTTTGACACCAAGTTTACCGTATGTCGTATCGGCCTCAGCGAAACCGTAGTCAATATCCGCTCTCAGAGTCTGAAGCGGGATCGTGCCTTCGCTGTAGAACTCCGTACGTGCGATATCCGCACCGCCAAGACGTCCGGATACAGCAGTCTTGATACCTTCTGCTCCGGCCTTCATGGTTCTGCCCATGCAGGACTTCATGGCACGTCTGAAGGATACACGATTCTCCAGCTGCTGTGCGATGTTCTCCGCAACAAGCTGTGCATCTTTATCCGGTCTCTTGATCTCCTTGATGTCTACGAAAACTTTCTTGCTTGTCAGCTTGGAAAGTTCTTTCTTCGTTACTTCGATCTCTGCACCGCCCTTACCGATCACAACGCCCGGTTTTGCCGTGTAGATGATCACTTTCACTCTGTCGGATGCTCTCTCAATCTCGATCTTTGCAATACCGGCACTGTATAATTTCTTCTTTAAGTATGTTCTGATGTTATAGTCCTCTACCAGGAAATCAGAAAACTCTGCATCAGCATACCATTTGGAATCCCAATCTTTAATGATACCGACTCTCAGGCCGTGTGGATTAACTTTCTGTCCCATGTTGTTCTCCTTCCTATATGATCCTATCTTTCATCAAGCACGATCGTGATGTGGCTCATTCTCTTCTCGATCCTGTAAGCTCTGCCCTGTGCTCTCGGTCTTACTCTCTTCATGGTCGGCCCTTTGTTTGCATAACACTCTGCAATATAAAGGTTCTCCACATTCATGCCGTTGTTGTTCTCTGCGTTAGCGACTGCAGACTCTAACAGCTTCTTAATGATGCTTGATGCGTATCTGGGATTGTATGCAAGGATTGCAAGCGCTGTCTCCACATCTTTTCCTCTGATGGCATCCAATACGAAACACGCTTTCTGAACAGACACTCTTGCGTAAGACAGCTTAGCGGAGGGTCTTGTATCTTTATTCGCGTTTCTCTCTCTCTTTATCTGGGATCTATGTCCTTTAGCCATAGATTTAAGCCTCCTTTCAAATTAGCGAACTTTGGACTTTCTCTCGTCCTTATCATGTCCTCTATAAGTTCTGGTAGCCACGAACTCGCCGAGCTTATGACCAACCATGTCCTCCGTAACATATACCGGTACGTGCTTTCTTCCGTCATGCACAGCAAATGTGTGTCCCACGAAAGAAGGGAAGATCGTAGAACGGCGGGACCAGGTCTTAATAACCTGTTTCTGTCCTGACGCATTCAAAGCATCTACTTTCTTCAATAAGCTCGCATCTGCAAACGGTCCTTTTTTCAGTGATCTAGCCATTTCAAACCTCCTAATTTATTTTCATATTCTCACAGACTCTGAAGAATTGCCCCGCAATTCTTCCAGCCGAAGTCGTAGAGTTTCTTAGGCGGCGTTCTCTGACGCCTTAGAAATTCTCTTCGGCTTGTTATTTAATCGCTCTGCCGTCTCTTCTTCTTACGATCAGCTTATTGGACGCTTTCTTCTTCTTACGCGTCTTCAAGCCGAGTGCAGGTTTGCCCCAGGGTGTGCATGGACCAGGACGACCGATCGGTGCTCTACCCTCACCACCGCCGTGCGGATGGTCATTCGGGTTCATAACGGAACCGCGAACCGTAGGACGGATTCCCATGTGGCGCTTACGTCCTGCTTTACCGATCTTAATCAGGTTGTGATCTACATTGCCGACCGTTCCTACTGTCGCACGACATACGATCGGAACCATTCTCATTTCACCGGAGGGAAGTCTAAGTGTCGCATACTTGCCTTCCTTAGCCATAAGCTGTGCACTGTTGCCCGCAGAACGAACCATCTGTCCGCCCTTGCCGGGATATAACTCGATATTATGAACCAGTGTACCTACCGGAATCGCGGATAACGGTAAGCAGTTGCCTACTCTTACTTCCGCCTCGGGACCGTTCATAACTTTCATGCCGTCTGTCAGACCTTCCGGTGCGAGGATATATGCCTTCTCGCCGTCCTCGTAGCAGATCAGCGCAATGTTTGCTGTTCTGTTGGGATCGTACTCGATACCGATTACCTTAGCCTGAATACCATCTTTATTTCTCTTGAAATCAATGTTTCTGTATAATCTTCTGCTTCCACCGCCGTGGTGTCTGACCGTGATCTTACCCTGATTGTTACGTCCCGCATTCTTCTTAAGAGAAGTGCAGAGCGCTTTCTCAGGTGTCTTCTTCGTGATCTCAGAGAAATCAGAACCGGTCATATTACGTCTTGACGGTGTATAGGGGTTGTATGTCTTAATTCCCATGATCTCTTATCTCCTTTTCTACAAATTCTCATCTATCCCGGAGAATCGCTTGCGATTCTCTCAAACGAAGCTGTAGTTTTTCTTAGGCGGCGTTTTCAGACGCCTTAGAAAAACTCTTCGTTTTGTTAGAGGCCTGCAAAGATCTCAATGTCCTTGCTGTCCTGTGTCAACTGTACGATCGCCTTCTTGGTCTTGGCCGTCTTGCCGTATACCATACCACGTCTCTTGGTCTTGCCGTCCATGTTCATCGTGTTGACCTTGGCTACCTTCGTTCCTTCAAACATCTTCTCAACAGCTTCTTTGATCTGCGTCTTATTGGCCTCGGGATGAACCAGGAAAGTATATTTCTTCTCGCTCATGCCTGCCATGCTCTTCTCTGTGATCACTGGTTTGAGGATTACATCATAATACTGAATTGCTGCCATTATGCATACACCTCCTCGATCTTTGCTACGGCGTCCTTAGTGATTACTAAAGTATCGCCCTTTAAGATATCATACACATTGATATTTTCTGCTACTGCCGTGGATACTGTAGGAAGATTTCTCGCGGAAAGAATCACGTTCTTGTCCTGCTCTCCGATTACTACCATTGCCTTCTCTACTTTCAGGTTATCCATAACTTCTTTAAACTTCTTTGTCTTGATCTCATCCAGCTTTAACTCGTCTAATACGATCAGCTTGTTGTCCTGTACTCTGCTGGTCAGCACAGACTTGAGAGCCACCTGTTTCTCTTTCTTATTTAATTTGAAAGAGTAATCTCTCGGAACGGGTGCGAATACAACACCGCCGCCCTTCCACTGAGGCGCTCTTGTAGAACCCTGTCTTGCATGACCTGTTCCCTTCTGTCTCCAGGGCTTTCTGCCGCCGCCGGACACTTCGGAACGAGTCTTTGCTTTCTGTGTTCCCTGACGCTTATTGGCAAGTGTCTGGACAACTGCCATGTGTACTAAGTGTTCATTGATCTCGACACCAAATACCGCATCGTTTAAGTCCATCTTGCCGACTTCCTTACCTTCCATATTATAAACAGATACGTTTGCCATCTGAATGGTCCTCCTTTCATCTGTGACTCAGGTCACTATTTCGCATCCACCTTAGTTGTCTCTTTAATGGTTACCAAGGCTTTTCTCGGTCCCGGCACAGCGCCTTTGACAAGAATCAGATTCTTGTCCGCGTCAACCCTTACGATTGTAAGGTTCTGAACCGTTACCCTTACGCAGCCCATATGTCCCGGCATGCCTTTACCCTTGAACACCTTGCTCGGTGAGGAACATGCGCCATTGGAACCCTGATGGCGATGGAATTTAGAACCGTGAGTCATAGGTCCTCTGTGCTGACCATGTCTCTTGATTGCACCCTGGAATCCCTTACCTTTAGAGATTGCAGTTGCGTCAACGCGATCACCTGCTTCGAAGATGTCTGCCTTGATCTCGCTTCCGAGTGCGTACTCTTCCGCATTGTCCAGCTTAAGTTCTCTTACAAATCTCTTGCCGGATACACCCGCTTTATCAAAGTGACCTTTCTGTGCCTTATTGACACCGTGTCTGTGCACTACTTCTTTCTTACCGCCTTTGTCTTTGTTGACAATTTTGTCTTTCTTATCAATGAAGCCGACCTGTACCGCACTGTAACCGTCGTTCTCCACTGTTTTAACCTGTGTCACCGCACAAGGTCCTGCCTGAAGTACGGTAACGGGTGTTAATGTTCCGTCTTCGCCGAAGATTTGAGTCATTCCGACTTTTGTTGCTAAAATAGCTTTCTTCATTCCTTTTACCTCCTGTTGTTCTACAGCGGACCCGCAAAAAGCAAACATCTTCTTCCACATCGAGCCGGTTCCGCAGGAATCTGCTCGCGAAGTCAGTTACGAAGCAATTTACTTCACGGGTCGTCCTAGTAGGGGTCTTATTTGTTTTTCATCTTGATGTCGATATACACACCTGCGGGCATCTCTAATCTCTGCAGCGCATCCACCGTCTTGGGGGTCGGTGTGATAATATCAATGAGTCTCTTGTGAGTTCTCTGCTCGAACTGCTCTCTGGAGTCCTTATACTTATGAACCGCCCTGAGGATCGTAACAACTTCCTTCTTGGTCGGAAGCGGTACCGGTCCGCTCACCTGAGATCCGTTCTTCTTCACTGTTTCGATGATTTTTTTCGCTGATGCATCAACCAACTGATGATCATAAGCCTTGAGTGTAATTCTCATTACTTGACTTGCCATAAAAAAAGTCGCCTCCTTTTCGCACTTTTTAACTCTTAAGTACGACAAGCGGTGACTGTACACTCTCCCGTGTGTGTCCTGCTCTTGCGAGACACCAACCACGTTGTTTCCGGTTATACCGGACATTCTTGCTTGTACAGTGACTTGTCGTCAGTTTCCTAACTTGACATTCGCTCCACGGAAAACCTGCCACGAAGGCAGCAACCTCACGCTTCACAGCTATCATGCCACAGCAATGATTAGTATACATGATGTTTTTTTAGGATGCAAGTATTTTTTAGTAAAAATGTAAAATTTTTTTCATATATTTTCAGTAATTTTTTCAGAAGCTTTTTTTGCATACAGGCAAACGAACTTGCCGTCTGTACGAAATCCTTTTTCTATGATATCCTTATTGTTGTTTCGTGTAAAGCTTTTGTGCACGGTACCATGCAGCTTAGCGCAATGCGGCCAAGACTGCTCAACTGTCAAAAGACTCAACAGTAACGAAAGGACATACACATGTGGATCGCTGACAACTGGAAAGACTACGAAGTAATTGACACCTCCCGCGGGGAGAAACTGGAGCGCTGGGGCGACTATATCCTGGTGCGTCCCGACCCGCAGGTCATCTGGGACACCGAACGGGCGGACAGACGCTGGAATCATAAGAACGGTCACTATCACCGCAGTTCGAAGGGCGGCGGCGAATGGGAGTTCTTTCATCTGCCACAGGAATGGAGCATACAGTATAAGAATCTGACGTTTCATTTAAAGCCTTTCAGCTTTAAGCATACCGGGCTTTTTCCCGAGCAGGCTGTCAACTGGGATTGGGTTTCTTCTATAATAAAAAGCGCCGGCAGACCGGTAAAAGTATTAAACCTGTTCGCCTACACCGGCGGCGCTACACTGGCCTGTGCACAGGCAGGCGCAAACGTCACACATGTGGACGCCTCTAAGGGCATGGTCACATGGGCCAAAGAAAACGCCGCCGCCTCCGGGCTTGCCGATGCCCCGATCCGCTGGCTGGTGGATGACTGTGTCAAATTCGTGGAACGTGAGATCCGCCGCGGCAATACATACGACGCCATCATTATGGACCCGCCCTCCTACGGCAGAGGCCCCAAGGGCGAAATCTGGAAAATAGAAGAGAGCATCTTTCCCTTCCTCCGGCTCACCGCGCAGATTCTGTCAAAAGATGCCCTGTTTTTCTTAATTAATTCCTACACCACGGGGCTGCAGCCCGCTGTGCTGACTTATATGATGGAGTCCGCCCTCGTACCTGTCTTCGGCGGCCGCACAGAGTCTTCCGAGATCGGTCTGCCGGTCACCGCAAACGGCCTCGTTCTGCCCTGCGGCGCCTCCGGACGCTGGACCGGCTCCGTTTAACTGAGCATCGCCGCAGTAAAAAAGATAATTGCGAACCAGATCAGCACCACAAACGCCATAGAAATCGCGAAGAAGATCAGATATGCCTTGAAGAAATTGGATTTGCTCTTCTTCTCGGTGCTGCTGAATGCCCATACAAACATCATGATGATATTGACACAGGGAATCATCAGCAGCACAAGCGACAGAACCCACTCGCTGATCTTGACAGGCTCTTCCAGTTCAAGCTGTCCGTTCTGATAGGGCTGTGTGTTGTTGTAGGGCTGGTAAGTATTCTGATAGCCGCTGTTCTGGTAATTGTTCCCTGAATAGCTGCTATTCTGGTAACTGTTATTCTGATAATTGTCATTCGGCTGTCCGGCATTTATATAGCCGCCGTTTTGACAGCCTTCATTCGGCTGCCCGCCGCCTTCTCCGTAACCCTGATTCATGTTGTTCTCTTCCATAGTTTCCTCCGTTTTCTGATATAACATTACAGTTGCTTTTTATCAATTAAAAGGCGGACATACGAAACCAAAAACGCCCCGTCTTTCAATTCTGTATTCATTTGTGCCCAATCCGCCGATACAGGTGATATATCTGTGCCAGCATGTTATCCGCCGTATAGACGTAAGGCTCCCTGTCCGGAAAATACAGGTACATCCGCACAAGATAGGTAATGATCAGCAGTACCGCGATCACAATCATGCACCACTTGAGTCCCTTCGCCCGGTGTCCAAGCAAATACCGGTTCCATGCAAAGTAAACCGCTGTCAATACAACGGGAAAAATCACCGGATTAAGCCGCCATGCCTGCTGCCATCTGCCCGTCATGACACACACCGCAGCTCTGGTGAGCCCGCAGCCCGGACAAGGCAGTCCGCACAGGATCACCGACGGACAGAACGCATGAAAGAGCAGATTAACGATGACGGTATATAAGAGCAGGATCACACCCGCAAAACCATACTGTTTGATGTCCTCTCCGATCCTTGCGCAGACCGTCTTCATATATTCTCCCATAGTAACATTCCATTCTTACCCCGCTATAGTCTCTGCCACCCAATGCAGCAACAGCAGATGCGCCGGATAGAAGCCATAGCAGACCGCCTTCGGAAGCTGGCGCCCCTTGCTCCCGTCATAGAGCATGATCGGCACAAACGCCGCCAGCCCGTACAGTTCCCGCATGGAAAAACGCAGCAGATACGATACCGTATACACATCTTTGTACTTCAGACAGTTCACGCTCCATATACCAAGCAGCATCACGCTGCCCGCCGTCACAATTACAGGCAGCAGTCCCCTGTCATGCATAAGATAAAAGGTAACGATCAGCAGCACACCCATATACTTATAATCGGTATGCATTGCATACGCCGCCACACAACAGCACGCCACCCCGCCAAGCTGCAGCATGTGAAATACCACCACACAAACCCGCCAGTCCGTGGCGCGCCGGCTTACATGGCAGCGCTGCAGCTGTCGTACATTCTCTCCTGCCCACTCCCAGATCACCAGCGCGAGAACACCCAGAAACAAAGTAAAATACACGTTCTGGCTCCCGTGATCTATCATCTGCCCCGAAAAAGCCAGATCAAACGGCACCTCCGATACCAGCGCGAAAATCCCCAGCCGCAATAAATAGGCCCGTCTGCTTCTGGTATACCGAAAACCCTCCACCGCCAGATAAGCAAATAACACAAAAGCAATCCTGCCCACCGCTCTTCCGGCAGAGTATGCTCCCCGCATCCGTGTCGTTTCGCCTCCTGCCGCGGACTGCTGTCTGATCATCTCCAGAAATACAACGGCAAAAAAGTGGTCGATGAACATGGTCACATACGCTATATTTTTCAAGACTGCATTGCTAAACACGCTCTTCTTCATATACGGCACCGCTCCGGCGGACTTCACCACATCCTTCTTACGCTTCTATCACGCCGGCTGTCTGTAAAATGTTTCCATAAGTGTAATCCGGCTTTACTATATATGCTGACTATCTATATCTTACTACAAAAACGTGAAAAGGTAAACGAGTTCGTTCACATATGGCTCACTGCCATTTATCAAGCTCCGGAAACGGTTATGATCATCTATTTACTTCCGCCACGCTCTCCCGCCGGACAAGCTCTACCGGAAGCCTGCGCACAGGGTTCTCAAGACTTCCCTCCCGCAGTTCGCGCAAAGCCTGTACCGCCGCTTTCGCACGCCCCTTCGCATCCTGTCCCACCGTGGTAAGCGCCGGATAACAGTTCCTGCTCAACACCGTATCATCAAAACCGACGACAGAGATTTCCTCCGGCACCCTGATCCGGTGTTGCTGCATAAAACAAAGCAGTTCCACCGCATAGGCATCGGACACTACAAATACTGCCGTATACCGTCTGATCACCGGCAGCTGTTCTTCATAAAACCGCAGCCTTTCCCGACGGCTCATGGGAACCTGCAGCCGGTCGGTCTGCGCTGCGCAGCCGCTCGCCTGCGCAGCTGCCAGCACCCCTGCCAGACAGCCGTCCATCCGGTCTTTGTCCACGCAGATGTCATTGTCAGAGACACACAAGATCCTGCGATGTCCCATGTGGTACAGATACTCTCCGACCTGCCGTCCGCCCTCAAAATTATCAATAATGAGATTACAGATCCGCCCGTTCTCCTCAAAATACCCGTCGTAAACCACAAAAGGAATATGCATTTTCTCCCGAAGGCTCTCATAGTCATTCTCACAAAATCCCATCAGCACCAGACCATCCATATTCCACATGGAGGCGAAACGCACGATCTCGTTCCAGTCGTCCGCCGCACGGACCATCATAAAGTAACCGGACTCCTCCAGTTCAAATAAAAGCGCGTTAAGCGCCGCGGCCACAAATCCGTCCTCCAGTACCCTTCCTTCGTATTTGATATGATCGTTCACTACCACGCCAATGATACGGGAGTTATTCTGTGAAAGCAGGATTCCCGCCATGCTGGGAATGTACTGCCGCCTTTCCAGAAGTTCCTGTACCCGCCGCACTGTCTGATCGGAGATCTTCTTCGTTTTACCATGGATCACGTTGGATACCGTAGCGGTACTCACGCCCAGTTCCTCCGCAATATCCACGATCCTGACACGCTGTTCCATTACGCTGTCCTCCTGTCGTCTTTCACCGGAGCATGAGCACATTCACCATTCCGTCCACAGCTGCAATATGAGTTCCCTCCTGTGCCAGCCCTTCCCTTCCATAGTACATGCAAAACGCCGCAGGCACAATGGGTTAAATGTATAACCTTCCGTCATTCTCCCAAACAAAAAAAACGCTGCAAAGCCAATCATTTCCCGGCTTCACAGCGTTCCTTTTTTCCTGTATGTCTTTATAACTTAACATCTACCGGCTGATATCCGCGGCTGAATGCCACACCCATCATCTCTACGTCAAAAGTATCCGGCTTCGGCATCTCTGTCTGTCTGCTGTCTTTGCCCGCTGTCTTCTGTCCTTCTCCAGTCTCTGCGCCTGTTTCTTCCCCTTCCACGATGGCCGTATTCTGGCCATTGTCTGTCTTAACGTTTTCTTCTTCCTTATTGTCTTTATCCTTCTGCTCTTCTTTGGCAGCCTCCTGCACGGTCTTGTTTGCCTCCGCCAGCGACTCCATCTGGGAAGCGGCAGCCTGATCCGCCAGCGCTTTGGCATCGGCAAGTTCCTCCTTCTTGAACTCTATATTGCTGCTGCCGCCTCTGCCCTGATCCAGCGCGATCTCTGTCTCCAGCACGCCTGCTCTGTTATCCGCCTTCTGGGCGATGCCGCCGTGCACATCCGCCTGCTTCATAGACGCATCCGCCGAAATCAACGCCTCCATGCTGCCCGCAGACATGCCGGCGCTCTGTTTCCCGTTCTTTTTCTCCAGCTGCTTCGAACCTGTCAGTTCATCGAAAGCGTTACCTGATTCTTTCTTCTTACGGGCCTGCTCCCGTTTGACATCCATCTGGTGCTGCCGAAGCTGGATCTCCAGTTCACTGATCTGCTTCTGCATCTCCTGACGCTTCTTCATCTTCGTCTCTGCCGGCATTTCCTGATTCGCAGAGAGCTCCTGCATCCGCTTCTGCAGATCTTCTATCTGTCTGCGCAGATCCTTGCTGACCGGGTCCGTCTGGTCTGCTGCCCCCGCGCCCATTCCTGTCATACCAGGCTGCATGCCCGCATTATTTACGCCGCTTATGTTCATACTGTCCTCCGTTCTGAGACATCCGTGTCTCCTGCTATGATTGTTATGACTGTCCTTCGTCTGATCCAGATACGGCCGCTTCGGCCAAGACAGTTTATCTTTATCTGTTTTTAATATCGGATATCTGCCTGCCTTTGTAAAGTGAAATGTTGTGGAGGGGCTTTTATCGGTTGTGAGCAGATCTGTTATACGCCCCGGCAGCGCTCTTCGCTCCCGTCCTGTTATGCAAGCTGCAGCATCACCCGCAGCACGCAGCACGATCTCCCCTCCCGGATCTCCTTAGCGATCTCTACATCACCGTAATATTTCCGTGCCACATGGCGGATATTGACCAGCCCGAAGCCATGACCCGCACCGGCTTTGGATGTGAGCGGCAGACCGCTTGCTTCATCGATCTGCAGTTCTCCACGGTAGCTGTTGACCAGTTCTATCATAAACATATTTTTGACCAGACGGGACTCTAGTGACACGAATGTCATATATCTCTCTGCCTGTTCCTGTCGCGCAGCGCTTTCCCGTTCCATCGCTTCAATGGCATTGGACAACCCGTTATTCAGGATAATGCTCACGTCAAAGGCATCGATCCCTCCTGTCTGCGGATAGTGAAAATCGCATTCAAAATGAATCCCTTTTTCCTCCATCTCCTTCTTCCTGCCGGAGAGGATCACGTCCGTAACCGGATTCCCGCTGACCACCTCCGAAGATACCGCCTGCACTTCCTGCTGCAGCGTGCGGGCATACCTGACCGCTTCTTTATAATCTCCTCTGCCGTACAACTGTTCCAGCGTCATCAGATGATTTCCCATGTCGTGGCGCAGTCTGCGCATGTCCCGGTAAAGCTGCTCCACTTCATTGATATGACTCTGCATATCCCGCATCTGGCTGGCCAGCACTTCCTTCTGCTTATCCCCTTCCTGCTCATTCTTCCACTGTCTGAACACATAGGTCATCACCAGAATCGTGGCAAAGCAGACCAGCGAATACACCAATATGATATAGTCATATCCTCCATAAATATTAAACGGGCTTTGTCCCGAATCTCTCTCGTAAATATAATTATAGTAACGAAACAGTCCGTAAGCGAACACCCCTGACATGGAAGGCATAACCAGCAGCAGAAACTCCCTGATGTTCATATGCTCCCGCTGCTTACCGTAAGCCCATAGCAGACATCTGACTGCGCCGTACATCAGAAAAGAACCAAGTACAGTATCAAACGCAGACTGAACCGCATACAGTCCGAACCAGAGCATGCCGTCCGCCGACCGGATCAGTGTTGTTTTTAATAAATAGAGTTCGTTGCTGATACAGCTGACAACCCGCCATGCCTGCCAGCGCACACAGAAAAAAGTGATTATCAGAAACAGCTTCTGGGCGGTATAGCTGCGTTCCATACGTCCCATCACAAGAAAAACGGCAAGCATGACCACCCCGTACATAACCATGACATTCACATAGAAAGGCACAACCGCCCCCGCCAGCATACCGGCGAAATAGACAGCCGCCGCATACCACGCTCTCCTTCTGTCCGCCATAAAAGGTCTGATCCAGACCATGAAGCAGAATGCGCCCGAAAGCGTAGTACAGATATCATAAATAAGGTCGGCAGCCTGATAATACAATTCTAACCGTTCCACTCACCCGTCCCTCTTTCTGCTGATATACTGCATATACTGCCGCACAAAGCCTGCAAACTGTTTCCTGGACACCAGCGCTGTACCCTGTTCCAGCCAGATCGTGGTCGCATTATACTTTTCTACATATTTAAAGTTCACCAGATAGGCCCGGTGCGTCCGGTAAAAACTGTTTCCAGCCTGTTGTGACAAGTCTGTCAGTTTTCCATAATATTCAATGTCTCCGCCTGTTGTGTGCAGCATAACCTTGCGGTTAAACACTTCCGCATAAATAATATCCTCCAGAAGCACCTTTGTAGAAATACCACCCCTCTTCACCAGAATGGCATCCGGTACAGGACTCTGTCCCCGCCCGTTTTGCCGCATCTCTCCGGACATACCTTCTCCCCGGATCCTTCCGTCCTCTTCCGCCGCACCTGCCTGCCGCAATGTCCTGGTCTCCTGCAGCAGCTCATACTGCTGCAACGCTCGTTCCAATACCTCCCGCAGCTTC
The DNA here is from genome assembly GCA_910578555.1 of uncultured Lachnospiraceae bacterium. GTDB lineage: Bacteria > Bacillota > Clostridia > Lachnospirales > Lachnospiraceae > UBA3282. Next base: position 37,928 of record CAJTPS010000019.1, on the reverse strand, counting down.
TCATCGCCGAAGGGCTTCACCAGATAGTGAAAAGCTCCCACATCAAATGCTTCATAAACATATTCTGACAGTGCTGTCACAAATATAAGAATCATATCTTTCTGCCGCCTGCGCAGTTCTGCCGCAATCTCCATCCCGTTTCTGCCGGGCATCTGAATATCCAGAAAGAGGATGTCCGGCAGCCGCTCCTGCCCCGGCTCTGCTTCTGTTTGCGTATCCGCTTCCGGCAGCTTCAGCATATCCTCCCCGGAATCGCAGCCTCTGACACGGCACGGTATCCCGCGCTCTCCGCACATGTTCTCTATTTTACCTTGCAGGATACCCCGCAGCATCCTGTCATCGTCACATACCATGATCGTTACGGTCTGCATTTCGTGTTTTCCACTCTTTTCTGTTTCTGTCATACTGTTTTCAGTCTGTTATTCCCGAATACGGGCAGGGCATTTTACGGCGGAAGCTGAAGCCGCATAGCCGCTTCCGGAACTTTCGGGACCGCTATGCTGACTTTGCCGTGAACAGGACTTGCTCTGCAGGTCCGGAAATACTTCTCACGTTAACCTCCATGTCACAGCTTCGCTGTGACTCAAATCGGTACGGAGAATGCCGTATTTTAGGCATTCTCCTGCGTGAGAAAAGTCTGCTTCGCAGACTTAGAACTTCTCCACGAAACAGCCTCTGCTGTGAGTGGTTAGAAGTTCTTCTCACGCTATTATACACGAAACAAGAGATTTACTCTGCCCTTTTTCTATCAAAATGTTGCCAACAGACTTTTTTGTGTCGTGAAAAGCAAATGCACTTCACGAATCCGGCTGTAACCGGACAATTACCCGCACCGTCAAAAATGGCACAAATCATTCCACTCGCAGTCTCCGCATATTTCTTCCCGCCTGTCCGGTGTCAGAATCTTCTCCCGCACCAGCCTCTCAAAGTCCTGCCACCCTATGGACGTCCCCGGTGCCAGCCCGCAAAGCGCAAGAACCTGGCTGTCGTATCTCTCCACCTTTTCCATGGAGACGCATCTGTCCTGCCGGTTGTTCGGACAGCACGCACACACATCATCCGTCTCCTGCAGCAAAGCCACCGTCGGATTCTGTTCCAGCTTCTCCTTCATCTTCTTCATATTTTCCGTAAATTCACCGCTGTAACCTTTTCCCTGAAAAAAGGAAAAGCACATACCGTGATGTGCTCTGATCCTGTATATCATATATACGCTCCTTCACCTATCCTGTTATTATACACTTTCGTGCACTCTTTCAGTCAGTTTTCTTTTTATTTTCCATCCATCCGTGAATCCGCTGCCCGGAATCTCAAGATTCTTAAAGTTCCGGTGTTGATCCATTCTTCTAATTTTCTCCCATGATAGCCCCAAGCGGTCTGCGAAGCGCATTTCCCAGCGTCAATGCCAGTGCGATCTTAACGGCATCGGGTATGATAAAAGGAATCACACACCAGCCGAGCACCGTTGCCAAACCGACTGCGCCGGTTGTCCTCATGTACACAAACATAAACCACGCTGTTCCCAGCGCATAACATGCAAGTAATCCGAGTACCATGGAGACCGCCTGTACCCATAATTTTTTCCCGAATAACCGCTCCATGAGCCACATGATAAGCGCCGTCAGAATAAATCCAACGATATAACCGCCCGTATTCCTCATTATAACGCCGAGGCCGCCGCTGAAACCCGCAAAAACCGGAACGCCGATCGCTCCTAATAATACATAAACAACCACTGCGATCGTGCCGCGCCTGCCGCCAAGAACCGAAACCGCCAGAAAAATCGCAAATGTCTGCAGCGTAAAAGGCACTGCCATGGGAATCGAAATCCATGAGCAGATCGCGATCAGCACTGTAAAGACAGCGATATACGCCATATCATATGTTTTACCCCTTCCCCCCGTCCTTACGCCGGTATTTTCCGTCTGTGCTTTCATTTTCGTACCCATAGCTTCCTCCTGCATTGTAATTTCCAGTAACATGAAGCGAATTACTGTACATCTCTAATGTGATATACCTTCCCGCTCATCTTCCTGCGCACCGTCGCTCTTCCGAGTCCCTCTTAACGAAGCTATCGTAACATGGCGAAAAGCTGTTGTCAACTTCTTTTATTAATAAGTTAACAACAGCCTGTATTGTTTTCATAACAATGCTTTCAAAGAAACCTATATCTTCAACCGCCGATACCGGTTAATACATGCCAGTATCTCCTGTTGCCGCGGCCTGGCAAGCTGTGCTGCCACGTCGCCGCGCTCAAAAAGACTTTCCAGTCCCTTCCGGTCAAGCTGTTCCTCCAGCATGTCTCCGATCTGCCTCAAGTCCTTCTTGCCGTCCATCATCTTAAGCTGTGCATATTTCAGCAGATAAGCCAGCGCCGCCGTCTGCTCCTGGTCCTTAAGCTGCTCTAAATACCGCAGTTCCACATTTTCCCTGGAAAGTGACAGTTCACTGGTTCCCGTCGTCCTGATCTTGATACGGTCGTCTTTTCGAAGCGCCATATCCGGCTCCGGACAACGCTTACGGTTAAATGCCGGAAACTGTGCGCTTTCTGCTTTACCGCCTGTCCGGGTGTCTGTCCGCCCGGACCGCTCGTCCGCAATACTGCCGCCGCTCGTGCCTTCCCCTTCGGGCAACCCCTTATACTCCGCCGCCTTGTCATAAGCTGCCGCCGCCTGCTTCGCCCGCCCGGTAATGTCAATCGGCATATACTCTTTCATCTGTATGATAGTATCCGCAATGTGGAAAAAAGCGCCGGAACTTCCCGCCACGATCACAGAAGACACACCCAGGTCCTCATACATCCCCCGCACCCTGTCTATAAATGGTGTAATCGGCTCTTCACCGGATGTGATCACCTGCGCCATCAGCTGGTCCCGTACCATGAAGTTTGTTGCCGACGTATCCTCGTCGATCAGGATCAGCCCGCTGCCGCTCTCTAAAGCTTCTATAAGGTTTGCGGCCTGAGAGGTGCTGCCACTGGCATCCTCCGTGGAAAAATGCACCGTATCCTTTTTATTCGGCAGATTCCTGATAAAAGGCGAGATATCCACACCGGTAATACTCCTGCCGTCCTCGGCGCGGAGCTTAAACGCCGAACTGTCCGTAATGACATATTCCCTGCCGTCTCCTGCAATATGATTGTACACGCCGTTCTGCAGTGCCTGCAGGATCGTGGACTTGCCGTGGTACCCGCCGCCCACAAACAAGGTAATTCCTTTGGGAATCCCCATGCCGCAAATCTCTCCCCTGTGGGGAAGGTTTAAAGAGGCTCTTAAACTCTCCGGTGACAGGAAGGTTACAGCTCCTTTCATCGGTTTCTCCGACACCCCGCTCTCCCTCGGCAGCACGGAACCGTCCGCGATAAAGGCACACAATCCTTTCTCGGAAAGGCTCTGTCTGATGTACTGCTGATCCTCGCAGAGCCAGATTGCCTGCTTTAACTTCTCCTGATCAATTTTTACGTAATACAGGCTCTTCCGCACACAGTCCGGCAGAATATCAAAAAGCATTTTCTCCAGTTCTCTGGCGTTGATGATCCGCCCGTTGGCCGGAAATCCGGCTTCAAACCGAAGCGTCACATCCCCGTCCTGCACCCGCATGGCCGTGCGCTCCAACACCTGCTGTCCGCACCGTGAAACAGTCATTAACCCGCTCTTACCGGAACCTTTCGCCTGAAAACTGCCGCCCGCCACCCATCTGCCAAAGAGTCTGGTCAGATGATCCTGTAAGGTGATCCTTTTAGCAGGTGTATCGTAGTATTCCGCCGGAAATCCTGCCTTCTCTTTTTTCACCAGCACGGAAAGTCTGGACGGGGACGCAAAAGGGTCTCCTTGCACGTGATCAATGGATAGAGTATAATCTCCGAAATTGTACTGCCCTTTCAACTCCTTGTAGGCAGGATATCCTCTATGGTCAATACTCTTAAGTTTTGTTCGTAATTCTGTGGCTGTGTTCATGGTTGCTCTGTCTCCCTTTCTGAACAAATGATATTACATCATGTTTCTCTTCAATCTCTGCGCCCCGCAATATTGAAATTATAGCACTGATCCGTGCTGTTCACAATCTTCTTCATACCGTATAACTTGTGAAAGCCGCTCTCAATTCATAACACAGAAGCCCTCATTCATAACGATCCGCTTCAAAACTCTGCCCTTGATGACGAATATAATAATAACAAAAGTAAATACAGCCGCTTCAGAATATTACAATACTTATATTAATGCGGCGCATAACAGAACACAGCCGCACAGGAAACGATTCATCAACAAACACAGCAAAAGGAGATGCCCTATGAATATAACCGATATCATGTTTACCAACCGCCCGACAACAATCTATGACACTCCCGTTCCCTCCTCCAAAAAGACGCAGGCTCAGCCTGAAAAAACCTTTAAAGATTCCATAGAGGAGAGCGTTGTCGATACCTTTAAACGAAGACACCCCGACAGCGCCAGACATGTGGATGAACAGGTCCGGGCTGGCCGGGCTGTGCGTGAAAAGCATGGCGGCAGCGTCTCAACTGACGATATGACCATGGAAGAATATCAGGCATATTTTTACGCTCTGCTGGATACGATTCCCTATGATTCCACACACATGAATGACACCAACATTATCTCCATCTCAGAAAAGGGCTGGGAACAAATGCGTAAAGATCCGGATTATGAGGCATGGATTCTCGGCTATTTTGTGGAAGACCGCGCCGTGCACAATCCTTTCTTTGCATGGGGGAATAACGCCGGCTGTGTCGTGACCGAGCATTTCGGCGCCTCCATCGAAGAGCACCACGGCCAGGGCATCAGCAAAGCCGCCCTGGAAGGCCGTAAACCGGACGATGATGATGACGATGAGGAAGAAAACTGGTGGATCAAACGTCATAAGAGAATGAAAAAGCTGATGAAAGAACAGGTAGAAAGATCCATCAGAAAAAATACGGCCGAAAAAGCGGCCGCAAAAGAAATATATGCGCGCCAGCAGTACTTGAGCCGTGCAAAGCAGCACAGCTTCCTCACTACCGGTACGCAGGATATGCCGGCGGCAGTTCCGAATCCCGAAGGCATGGCCGCCGCCATGGCTGCCGGCGCCTATATCAATACACTGGACTTATTCGGAAGCGGTATTACCGGCGACGTTCACTGAAAACCGCCAGATCCCGGAACAGCAGTCTGCTGATTCATGCCACGGATTTCGTGGCTTCCCACCTGCTTCCGGTTGCGGATTCTCACGTCTGCTGCCGCAATATCCGCCGCATAACCTCAGTTTCACGCTCGACCCAGGGTACAGCTTTTCTCTGCTGTACCTTTTCGTTGCCCGCAACCGCCTCTTCCAGAGACATCCACTGCACCCGGTAATCATATTCCTTCTCATAATCATCCAGATTTCTGTTTCCGGCTGTCTCCTCCACGTCACAGACATAGTACCAGGAAACCATCTCCATCAGATCATCCGGATCTCCCTTGCGGCGCTCCGTCACTTTCATAAATTCCTCCACGCTCTCCCGCTTTATGCGGTAGCCCGTCTCCTCCGCCACCTCTCTGACCAGCGTATCAAGAAGCGCTTCCTCCTCGTGCTTTCCACCGCCCGGAAACTTGTAGTCGCCGTATTTCATCCCGTGAATCAGCAGGAATTTACCGTCCCTCCGAATCATGCCCCTGACCGCGGCTCTCTTGAAAACAGTGCCGTCAGTCTTATAATTTTTCAAGTCAATCGTAAATTCCTGCATGTTTCATATCCTCACTTTTCTTTTCAATTACACCTTAATCCGGCTATGCGGAGTCTCAAATCAATACGCTATTCTCTATCATGGCAGGAGATATATTTCCTTCAGCGCACGCTTTCACCGCCGCTTTCTTCCAGCGCCCAAATATCCTTATTCCTCCTGAAATACAGGCATACGCCGATTCCTGCAAAAGCGATCACGAAGAACAGAAACGCCGCGCCGGAACCCTTTCCACTGCCAAACATCCTGACCAGCACACTGCCCTTTCGCTGTACCGCCATGACCGGTTCAAACACCTGATCCACCAGAAAACCGCCCAGAAAATATCCGATCGGTATGGTAAAAAACTGCAGAGAATTGCGCACCGAATAGACACGCCCCTGCATTTGTTCCGGCACCCGCAGCCGCATAATCGCGTCCAGGTTGGTACTCATAAGCGGTATGGCGATCCAGCCGAGAAAACCGCCGATACACCAGACAAGCGGCGTCCTCCCGAAGGCCAGCAGGAAGTTCTCCGTGCTCATGGAAAACAGCAGACAGTTACAGATCACCCGCACTCTGCTTTTCGGCTTCTTTACAAAAGAAGCCAGCACACTTCCAGTCAACGTAGTCACCCCGATCACTGCATTCACCAGTCCCAGCGTTCTCTCGCTGCCGCCGTTTCTCGACAGCATCATCGCCGGAAATGCCGCGTCATAGATGGAAGCCACCAGATTAATGGCAGCCAGAAACATGATCAGCCCGAAGATTCCACGCTCCTTGCGCAGATAAGTAAGCCCTTTTTTCGCTGCCGAAAGAAGCTTCTCCTGTCCCTCCTGTACTTCTCCATGATCCGGAATCCGGATACCGAACGCCAGCGTGACAAACGCCACTCCGAAGGTAAGCAGATCAAACACCACGATCGCATTCATGCCGCCGATCCCCAGAACCGCCGTCGCAATGATCGGCGTCATAATAGAATTCAGGGAGCTGGCAAAATAGCGCAGCCCGCCCACACGCTGATAATACTTCTTGGGAAGCACCCGTGTGGTCGCCACCTCGGAAGCCGGCTGCTGTACCGTATTCATAACGCCGCCAACGCCGTTGATCAGATATAAATGCCAGATCTGCAGTGCGTTATTTTTCAGCAGAATCAGCATAACCACCGTGCTTACCGCCGCCAGCGTATCACACACCAGCATGGTCGCCTTCTTGTTCCATCTGTCGCTCAAAGCGCCCGCAAAAATACTGAGCAGCACATAGGGCGCATAGGAACTTACCATCAAAAGCGCTGTCATGAGTGCCGACCCTTTCTGCGTATAGGACCAGATCACCAGCGCATAACTTGTCATTGCGCTGCCAAGCCCTGAAAAAGACTGGGTGCTCCACAGCAGCAGATAAGTCTTCATTTCTTTCAGACTGCGTAAATATTCTTTGTTTTTTATTTTGTTTTTCATAGACTTTGCTCCTTTTATTCAAATTGTACTGTATTTGAAATTTGCAAAGTCTAAGGACAGTTATTGAAAAACAAGATCGTTAAGCTTATTTTTCAATCTTTACTCCATGCAATCACTGCCCGTTCAGACTTTGCATGGAGTTGCTGCACTCATTAATTTCATTGTGTTCACCTGCCTTTCCTCGTTTAATCATCGGCCACACCTGCTTATGCCGTGACCTGCTGCGATGTCCCCGACATTCGTCACATTCCATCTTTTCCTTTCACCGCTATGAGTCCTGCAGTCGTACCAATTCTACGGCTGTACTGTCACGTTACTTACCCAGCCGCGACCGCACTTCCATCAGTGCGTATCCCAGAAGATTCTGCCCTCGCCATTCGATGATCCGGCGGCGTCCAGCCCAAATATGCTCCTCATAGCGGCGCACGCTTCTCCCCAGCCTCTTGATCGCACCGACCTGATCTGTCTGCATGATCTGTTCTGCAATCTCCGACTCCTGAAATAAAACTGTCCGATCCAATTCGGAATAAATCCCCCTATGCCGTTTCCCTCTTTGGGTTGAAAAAATTCTCCCCGTCTAAAATACTCCCATAACTGTTCCGCATTCATTGTGCAGACATAAGCCTTAGCCTGATCGATATAGCTTCGTGTTTTTCCAGACATATATACTTCTATAAAGTTCCTGACATCAATTCCCGGAACATAATCTCTGATATTCTCAAAAAAGTCGCCCTGTGTCTCCACAATTTCCTGAAGATAAACCTCACTGTATGCACCCATTGCTGCCTCTCCCATCCACGATAGTTATAACAATGTACTGAAAACTTCTGTAACCTTATTTTTCTCTGAATCAATTAATTCCTTCATCGCACGCCTCGCGGCCTGATCCCACAGGTTGAATTGCTCGTGAAAAGTACGATAATCTGCTACTTCCAATGATTGCATATCCTCTGCCAGCGCTTCAAATGCTTTCTCCGATTTTAAGCAATACTGCGTGTACCGTGGACTGATGGAAAAATTTGTGCAGGACTGTATCTGGGGAATCGGACTTTCCATGAAGGATGAGCGCAGATTTGACATGAGAGAGTATCCCCAGATCCCCCAAATAGCTTCTTAAGCTCTCTGCAATTGCTTTCACAACATAAACATTAGACTCATAAGCTATTCGTACATACTCCCAATGATCTTCCGCCCATGCCCGCCAATAAATCAATCACTTTCAATTTTCCTGCCATACTCTCTCCCGTACCCTTATCCTTACTCTATATAAAATGAATTAACCGCCGTATTTCCGGTCGCTCTCACTATTCCCGCATGGTCTTCCCGATCCAGATCCCCTTCGCGTCCGTCCCGTGTCCGATCTGCCCCGTAACCGCAATGGGCATATCCGCTCCGGCATATCTTCTGACAAGCGTCTCCATAGACGGCCTGCACCGCTTCTCCTGCATTTCGGTAAAGGTTCCCAGCAGTATGCCTGCCGCCTTCCGAAAAGCACCAAGCTGTTCCAGCTGGCACAGATATGTCTCCATCCGGGCCGCCGTTCCACTGTAACTTTCCAGCAATAATATCTTATCTGTAAGATCAGGCATATACTCTGTCCCGGCCAGCTTCAAAAAACATCTGATGTTGCCGCCCACTACGATTCCGTGAAGCCGACGCTGATTCCCGGCCGTTTCAACCTTGTCAGTCACTTCACATTCTGCCTGCGTATCCGCCGTGAGAAAATGCTTCTCTATCCGAAACAACTCCTCCCCGCCGTCTATCACGCTGTTCCTGAAATCCGCGGTCTGCCGCTTCGCGTGATCATATATCAGATTCCGGATCTGATACAGCACCGAAGCTTTTCCCGTCTTAGCGTAGACCGCGTTGATCACCGTCGTCAGATCACTGTACCCCCAGAAGGTCTTACCACTGTCCGCGATCACGTCATAGTCTAGATAAGGCAGAATGCCATTGGCAAGATCGCCTCCGGAAATATCAAAGATTCCCTTGATTTCATCATCCCGGTAGAAATTCATCAGCGCCGCGGCACGCTTCTGTGCCGTACTGCTAAGTCCCTCTTCCGACACATAAATATAATCGCTGAACACCGGCTGCAAACCGATGGATTTAAGGACTGCTTCCAGATGTCTGATTTTCTCTGCGTACTCTCTTTTTTGCCCGTCTGAACAGCAGACGATCCCTATTTTTGATCCGGCCTTTATCATCTCACAGTTCCCTCAGCCACCGCAAACCATAACTTACTCATCCATTTCAATCATTCTTTGATATACGCCCGATGATTTTTCATCGATCATGACCGCTCCTGCGCATTTTTGATAAAATGCAGCAGCGGACTCCGCCGGCCAGCCTATAATGGCATATGCATAACCCAGCTCCCGCATGGATTCCAGAGATTTTAATAATAGCGCCTTGCCGATTCCCTTCTTTCTTTCCTCTTCCAGCACGGCCATGGGCCCGAAAAAATTTCTGGCGGTTGCTTCATAACACGCAAACCCGATGAGTTTCTTTTCCCTCACCGCAATATAACAGGTCACGGGATTATTGCAAAAGGCGGCAGTCACTTCATCCGAATAGTCGTCCTTTGCGCACATTCCGGCAAAATTAATGATCTTACTCCGGTCAGGCGCAAGCGCTTTTTTTATTTTGATTCCCTCTTCTGAAAGCTTTCTTTCTATGTCATGCGAATCTGAAATATTGTATAATTTGACCAGCATATCCGCCATAATGTTACCTCCGTTCCGGCTCCGCCACCAGCCTGTCCCTGTCAAAATCAAATGCTTCCACCAATTATTTGAGTGGGGAAGTTGAGTACATAATTTGTATTTCTTGATGCACCTTTTTACGGATAAGTCCATCCTCTACCATCTGGCTAAGAATAACCTGCGCTCTTCTTTTCTTTATATGCAAGGATTCCATCAGTTGGGTTGATGTAATACTTCCGTTCGCAATAATATAATCCATTATTTGAACTTCTTGCGCAGTCAAGTCTCGTTTAAGCGCATTTTGAGCGCATATTTTCGTTTGCAAACACTTTGAGCGCACTCTCCGGTACAAGCTCGGCACTACTTTCTACCGTATTCGCAACTCTATAAAGATTTATCCGCTCTTTGACTGCCCTTAAATTCCTTCTCTACATAGCAGTGCTCCGTCTCCGCCACCAGCCGGTCCCCGTCAAAATCAAGTTCGATCACATAGGGCATCCAGTCTATGATCCGCAGGAAATCTTTGCACCCGAACACCGGATGGTAATAATTCAGGATCGTACTGAGCGCTGTCCCGTGGGTCGCAATCACAATGTTCTTCCCTTTATTTTTCAGCAGAATCTCCGTGAGCGCCTCTATGTTCCTTCTCTGCACCATGCTGATCGATTCACCGTTTTCCTCATGGAAATCATGATCCGCCCAACGTTTTTCGAACATGCCGTATTGATTGCCGTCCGGTCCCTTTTCCCTCTCACGTAACCGCTCGTCGGTCAGGATCGCTTTTCCGTAAAAACCGGCTGTATCCGCAATCGTATCAAAACTTCTCTTATACGGACTGCTGTAAAATGCATCAATCTCCTTGTCTTTCAGAAAGTCCAGTACGATTGCAGTATCTCTCCTGCCTTCATCAGTTAATGGTCTGGTTCTGTCATCCTCCCACGCATGCTCCGGCTGTGCATGGCGCACAAAATATACTCTTGTGACTTGAGCGCACATTTGCATTTCTCCTCATCCTGTACTGTCTATTTCTGCGTATACGGTATTCTCACACCTTCCAACCATATCAAAGCAGTCCAAAACACTCTATGCCTGATTTATTCATTACACTGTTAAAATTATATCGCATAAAAAGAGAATTTAAAATAGATATCTATCATTTACAGTTTATTCTTCCGCTTGTCAATGACATATCAACAACTCCACCACATACAAAGTATCTATTTGTTCTCAGAAAAGCATTTGTACTAAAATCAGTTGATAAACCAGTACCGCTATATTATACTGTATACAGGGCTACAAATATAGCACTGAAGATTTATAAATTTATAAGGAGCATTACAGGATGATTGTATTATATGGAAAGTTTTATGTACGAAAAGAACTAAAGACAGAAGTATTTCTGAAAAAAACATTAGCATGGATAAGCGGAATGAAATTAATTCCAGAAAAATTTAAAGCTATAAAGTATAAACAAGTTGAAATGAATGAGATACAAGACGGTGCTAATCTTGTCGAATATGCAATAGACACTGAACAAAAAACAACTGCTTTTTGCCTGAAACTTGAAAATGAAAAAGGTGAATTTATGAACGCAGACCGTTTCCTAATGCCAATTGTATATGTTTCTATGCCGTTTTATTCAGACGAGTATTTTCTGGATGTAAGAGAATTAGCCGTCGATTTAGCTGGAATAGCACATGTGGTTGTTGAAACGGATTCATCTGTCACAGCAAAAATGAAAGAAGAGACTACAGGGAAAAATCCGTATAATGGTGCGGTGGGCATTTATTATGGAAAAGACGATTTTGTTCGTATAACAAAAAATACATGGGATAATAAAAATCAATTCAGATGGAAAGTTTCACATAGTGTATATGCAAGAATGGCGATGTTAAATATTCCGGAAAAGCAATCTATTTCTCGAATAACGTCAAATATATTATTAAAAAAGGTCCATAACAATCCGCAATTAAGTGAGAAGGAACGAAAAATACAAGAGCTGGAAATTCAACTTGACCAAAAAAGTATTGAATTAGAAGAATCAAAGCAAGAATTGCAGGAATATGTCGAAACCTTTGGAAATAAAGAAAAAGCACTAAACTATGCCGAAAAAGAATTTTATCCAGAGGAAATAAAGGACGTTTTATTGGAACTTCTTAATAAAATTGAAAAACATATGGGTGAAGCAGAAAAAAAGAGAAGATCCTATCATGTTATGCAAGACATAAAGCCTGCAACACGATTAGTCAGTATAGAACAGAAATGCAACAAAGTATCAGAGAAATTATAGAAAGGAGAAATGTAAACGAACGAACAATAGCAGATTTACAAAGAGCCGGATTTGAAATGAAAGGAAATGATCACCAAAAAGCGTATTTTCATGGAGATGGAAGATACATGGTAACAATTGCAAGTACTCCAAGTGAAGGAAGAGGCGGAAATAATACAGCTCATGATGCATTGGATTTATTATTCAAATAACAGGATTGGTAAATAATATCAAAGTAAGCCCACCATTTATTGTAATAATATACCAACACTTTTGCACTATCCTCATGCTTATGCTAAACTCAACTCAATCACCACAACTTCTCAGAAAGGTATCACATTTAAAATGCTGAATCATAAAATTTTACTGACCTTGCTCCTTATCGTATTAACCCTTACAGCCTGTGGAACTGCGCAGACCGCGGATCCGGATACACCGCCAGACTCCAGTGCCCAGACTCCGGCCACATCAATCTTTGAAGCCACAGTCATCGAAGCTGCCGAGCACACCATTCTGGTAGAACCCGTGCCCGGCTCTGCAGAACTCAATTCTGCTGACCGGATCTCCGTGCCGCTTCGGGACGATATGACATTTCAGACCGGCGATCTGGTCGAGATTACATACAATGGTGAAATCATGGAATCCTATCCCGCACAGCTGGGCGAAGTCCACGAGATCACTTTAATCCAGTCCGCCTCAGAAACAGCACCGCCGGAAACCGACCCGGAAGCCGATACAGAAGCACCGCAGACAGAAGCGGATCACGAATGGGACAGGATTCCTATGGTCATGGTAAACGATAAGCTTTATTACGATACAGGACGCGAGAGCACAATCGAGATGCGCTGCGGCAACATGGACGGGGAGATCACCTCATCTGTCGACGGTACGCAGATCCCCACCCAAAACAACGAGTCCAATTTCGGTTCCGGTTTTGGATTCCAGTACGGCAGTGAAGAAGACACGATTGAGGTTTATATGAATGAGAAGTGGATAGTTTTTGAATACAGAGAAGGGGCAGACGAGTGATCTGCCCTTTCGTTACTTTCTTGATTTTTGTCCATATTACTTCTTTCCCATCGGCACAATCTGTAAAGTGTATCCTAATGGTGTCAGGATTTTCAAAAGGCTGTCAATTTGAGGTGAATGCACTGACGATTCCATTCTGGCAATCACCGGCTGTTTTACATTGCACATTTGGGCTAATTGAGACTGTGTCAGTCCCTTTTCTTCTCTTATCTGAATCATTGTGCGTATCAGATCCTTTTCAAGCTCAATAGCATTCAAATTTTCCTGACTCAATTCAAGATCATTTTTCAATTCTTTCCACGTAGTCATCTTACTCATTCCTTTCCAAATAATCCTGTAAATTTCTCTCAGCCTGTTCAATCTCCCTTTTAGGTGTCTTCCGAGCATTCTTCACAAAATGATGCAATATAATAAATCTGTTATCCTTATAGTACGCATAAAGCAATCTGTTCCTTAATGGCCTAAGTTCCCATATTTCGCCATCCAGATGCTTCGTAACAGGTTCCCCGATTCTTGTACCATATTCTTCGAGCAAGTCTAAATATGCCGCAATTTTGTTGAAATTAATACGACATTCCTTATTTCTAGAAGCTTTCTGACTTAGATGTTTAATAAATTCGGCAATTTCAGATTTCCCATTTTTATCTTCATAAAATTCAATTTCATACATATAATTTCCTCTTTAGGCTTAAATTATAACAAATTTGCTATTCCTTTTCAATAACAAATTTGCTATAATTCTGGGATTAGATAATATGATTACCGCTTAAAGCCTCACAGATTCGGTGGTCTTCTCTAACCGACCCGCACAGACGATCCCCAGAAAAATATCCGCACCGATCCACGCCGCCACCTCTCCCCAGAAAACACCCGTATGTCCGATCAGGCGCGTCAGAAACAGTGCACACATGATCCGCATCGCGACCTGCATGAAACTGGACAACATCGGAATCACAGAATCCCCCATTCCCTGAATGCAGGCTCTGACCACATACAGACAGTACAGCAGCGGGAATCCGGCCGCAAGCACGCACAGATAATTACAGCCCACCCGCAGCATTTCCTCCACGCCTGTCTCCGTCTCTTTGATAAAAAGTCCCAGAACCGGCCGGCCGGCGAAAACCATGACCGCAGACATCGCAAGCGCCGTAATGATTCCGATGATCAGCGCGCTCTTAAGCCCCTCCCGGATTCTCTTATCACTGCCGATTCCTTTATTCTGCGCCGTATAGGTAAGAATGCCGTGTCCGTATGACGTGGCGGCAATCTCCAAAAGCACATACAGCTTATTCGCCGCGGCGTATCCCGTCAGGAACAGAATGCCGAAACCGTTAACCGTAGCCTGCACCACCAGCCCGCCGGCCGCGGTAATGATATTCTGCACGCCCATGGGAATCCCCATTCTGATCTGCTCCCGCAGAATCTGACGGTCGATCAGCTTTCCTATCCTGCCGGACAGTCCTGTTTCGCTTTCTTCACAGCACCTCTTATCTGCCAGTGCTGTCTCTTGCCCCATCAAACCGTAATCCATATCCGGCCGTTCTGGCGTGTCGTATCTCTCCTGCCCATCCGCTCCTGCCTCCGTCAGCCTTTCGCCTGTCTGAAACCGTATTCTCCGCAGCGCCGCCCCGCAGTAAACCGCCGCCAGAAGCTGTGCCAGCACCGTACCGTATGCCGCTCCCGCAATCCCCATATCCATTTCCGCCACAAACAGCAGATCCAGGGCAATATTTCCGAGAGACGCTATGATCATGGCATGCAGCGGCTTCTTACTGTTGCCCAGCGCCCGAAGGACTGCCGCCGTAATATTATAGAGAAAAGTCACCGGCACCCCCGCATACAGAATGCGCAGATACTCTCTCGTCAAATCAAACACTTCCGGCGGCGTGCGCAGCAAACGAAGCACCGGCGTAAGAACAATCTGCCCGATCAGGGTAAATCCCGCCGCACCCAGGACAGCAATGAGGAGGCCGCTGCAGATTGCCCGCTTCAATTCATTCATCTGCTTTTTTCCAAAAAAACCGGCGATCACCACCGAACATCCCTGTGTGATCCCAGATATCACGCCGAACATAATAAAAGTCAGCCATTCCGTCGCTCCCAGCGCTGCCAGTGCATTGGCGCTCACACACTGTCCCACGATGACCGCGTCCGCGAACGTATATAATTGTTGAAATAGATTCCCCAGCATAAGCGGCATGGAAAACGCCAATAGCAGCCGCGCAGGACTGCCGGTTGTCATATCTTTGGTGTCTGTTTTCATTTTACCTGTTTCCTCCGCACTTTCCTTGCATAGCTCAGTCGTATCTCTTTCCGGCTTTAACTCATTCGCTTATTCTATCATAAATTTTATATCTCTTCCATAGCCATCTCAGTTTACATAACTAATTTCATAATCATTTTAACAAATCAGCTTTTACTACCCCTTCACCACGCCCAGCGTCTTAAGCTTCCTGATCGGCGTTACCAGGTCCGTCTGCTGTGCCATCACCTCGTCGATATCCTTGTAAGCGAATCTGCACTCCTCGGCCACGTCATTTTTCTTCCGCTTGCCGAGCACTACGCCTTGCTCTTTCAGATCCACCATCACCTGCTCCGTGGTAAAGGCATTCATTGCGCCGGTTCTGGAATAAGCCCGCCCCGCGCCGTGTGATGAGGTATGGAAAGATTCCTCATTTCCCCTGCCCTCCACCACATAGCTGACAGCCCCCATGGCACCGGGTATGACGGCGCGCTCTCCACGCCTTGCCCTGGTCGCGCCCTTTCGGTGTACCCATACATTCTCTCCGTAGTGATTTTCCAGCGCCGCATAATTGTGGTGACAGTTGATCCGGTCGGTAAACGATACCGTCCGTCCCGCATACCTTCCGATCTGCTCCTTCACAATGGCACAAACCCGCTCCATCATGTGATCTCTGTTTTCAAAAGCATAATCCAGCGCCAGATTCATCCAGTTGATATACCGCTGCCCTTCCTGCGTATGCACAGGCAGAAACGCAAGCCTGTACTCGTCCGGCACCTGACTGTACCATGTCCGGTTCAATTTCCTCGCCCTATTATGAAAATAATCACAGATCTCTTTCCCCAAATGCCTGCTGCCCGAATGGATCATGATACACAGATATCCCTCCTCGTCCTCCTGCAATTCAATAAAATGATTGCCGCCTCCCAGCGTGCCCACCTGATAATATCCTTCCTCGATCAGATGGTGCAGCGCCGGGTCGGCCTCATACCTTTCCATCTCGCCAAGCGCCCGATCAAGCACCGCCGACGCCTGCTTCTCGTTATGTTTTTGAAATCCCACAGGAACGGTGCGCATAATGTCACCCACCATGGACTGCATGATCGAAGCCGTCCCGGCCGTCACATCCCTGATCTCCTTATATTTTATATCCGTCGCCATAAACACCATCCCGCAGCCGATATCCACGCCCACCGCATTGGGAATGATCACATCCTTCGCGGCAATGACGCCGCCGATAGGCATTCCTTTGCCTGTATGCGTATCCGGCATGAGACATGCCCATTTATGAAGAAAAGGCAGATTGGCCAAATGATACGCCTGCTCAATGCATGTATCCTCGATCCGGTCGATCCCGGACAGCCACACCTTTACCGGAAATTTTGTGTTTTCATCATATATTACGAACATAATCTCTCCTCCACCTTTCTGTATCGCTCACCGTCCAGTGTCTTTTTCAGGCACCGGAACGGATCTAATTCATTCCGCCAGCCTTTTTGCACCATATATCGCGCCACGATCTCATGCGGCATAAGCACGCCTGCATGAACCACCGCCTTTTGTTCCAGCACGACCTGAAGATACTCCTGCCTGCGTACCTGATCGTGAAGCAGAAAGGCGTTCCGATATACCAGATTGGCGCGGGACGCAACTCTTGTATAGTCGATTTCCTCCCAGCGGCTTCCGCTCATGTACACCTCCGTCACCCCTGTATAGGATCGCAGCGCCGACAGCATCTTTCTGTACTCTCCGGCAGCCATCCCCATGAAATGCTGTATCTTGGCCGCTGCCCGTCTGGATTCCCCGGAAGAAGTGTTGTTGCCCGGTATCCACTAAGCCTTTGCCAAGACTTATTTTTTTCGTGCTCTACCATCTGAGCTACTGTGGCGGCGGCTTTGGAGGCGTTTCCCCTTGTCTGAATACAGGATATAATATCCCGCCAAAAGAATCATTTCAAAAAAGTTGCGAAGTTATGATAGAATGAAAAAAGAGTATGGAAAACAGATTCGCTTCGTAAGACGAGGCCATAGGGGATTAGGTTTGGATTAGTATGTCAGAATTTAACGAACTTATCAAATCATTTGCAAAAAGCAGAGAGTATGTGCGCGACTTCTTTGTGTACGGCTTCAAGACCCGCGATGAATTTGACGGATGGAGCAGCCGGACCTACGATAACGAGCGCCGCCGTCTGGAAAGCTGGCTCGCCGGCTATGTCAGGCAGGAGCACACCGGCAAAGCCAAAAACATCTACCTTTCCATCGACAGTAACCTGCTGGACACCAATCCGCTGTACCGGGTATGGAAAGCCAAGAGCTTCACGGATAACGATATTATGCTTCACTTTTATATCCTGGATCTTCTGTTGAGAGCGCCGGATCAGACTGCCTGCGGCCAGACCGCGGACGAGATCACCGACGGTCTCCTTGCGCAGTACGGCACGGTCTTCGATTCCCAGATCGTCCGCCGCAAATGCAACCAATACGCTGACGAAGGCATTCTGATCAAAGAAAAAACAGGCCGGGAAGTCCGGTACCGCCCTGCTCCGCCCGCCCGGCCGCTCTTTACCGCGCACCCCGGTCTGCGGGACGCCGTGAAGCTGTACCAGCTTGCCTCGCCGCTGGGCGTTGTCGGGAGTACGATCATGGATACCGCCTCATTTCAGAATAAACTGTTTCGGATCAAGCACAATTTCTTTGTCCACACGCTGGAAGATGAAATGCTGCTGCCGCTCCTGCAGGCCATGCACAAAGAGCAATCCGTCCTCCTGACTGTAAAAAGTACGAAGCAGGCAAGCCCGCGCAAAGAAAGCACGCCGGGCACACAAGAAACCGAAGCTGCTTCCCGTACTGCCGCACAATCCCCCCGCTTTCACGAAACAGCCGGCGTACCCTTAAAAATCTTCACCAGCACCCGCACCGGAAGGCGTTACCTGTGCCTCTATCTGCCGCACAGGAAACGCTTCACAAATATCCGGATGGACGCCGTTAAATCCGTGAAAATACAGGAACCCTTTCCGGATTATAAAAACATCCGGGAACAGCTGGAACAAAATAAAGGCTCCGCGTGGGGCGTTTCTTTTCAAAACGAAAACCGCCGGCACTCCGAGCACGTAAAGCTTACACTACATATAAATGAACATGCAGAAAGCTATATCTTAAAACGGCTGGAACGGGAAGGAAAAGGCGGCACCATAACACGCACCGCCGCCGACACCTTTACCTATGAGACCGATGTATTTGACGCCAATGAAATGCTGCCCTGGCTCCGCACCTTTATGGGGCGTATCCTTTCCATCGAGTCAGACTGCCCGCAGCTTGCCGCGCGGTTTCAGAGAGATTTTCTGTCCATGTACCATATTTACTTTGAAACGTGAAGAGGACATACCGATGAGCGAATTATTTTCAGAAATATACAACTGCTATTTTCAGGTGATCAAATCACTGGTTGAACAGAAAAACTACATAACAGAAGGCGAACTGCAATACCGCATTCAAAATGCCTGTTTCGAAGAAAGCATTCTCTCTCTGCTGCCCGGACTCACCGAAAACGGCTGGGGATTCTATGAGAGAAGAGACGGCGTCCTGCATTCCAGATTGTCCGGGAACTTCCACGTTCCCCTCACCGGCCTGCAGAAATCTTATCTGAAAGCAATCCTTCTGGATGAAAAGATCGGTCTCTTTCTCGATGAGACACAGATCAGGCAGATCAATGCCGCTCTATCGGACGTGGAACCCCTTTTTCTTCCCGGCGACTTCTATTACTATGACCGCTTTGCCGATAAGGACGACTATGCAAATCCTGAATACAAAAAACATTTCCGGACGATCCTGTCCGCAATCCGCAATCATGAGTATGTAGACATCCTCTACGAATCACGCCAGCAACGCCGGCTTCACCACAGCTATCTGCCCTGCCGCCTGGAATATTCCATCAAAAACGACTGCTTTCGGCTGCTGGCCGTGAAATCTCATACCCACCGCAACCCGAAAGTCATCACACTGAATCTCGGCCGCATCATAGAAGTTATGTCAACCAGAATAGTCGCACCCAAAATTCCGGACATCAACAGTCTGCTCAGACGCTCCTGCTACCATGAGCCGGTCAGAATTCTGATCAAAAACCGCCGCAATGCATTAGAACGCGCCATGCTGCAATTCGCCAATTACGAAAAAAGCACCCGAAGGTTGAACGAAGATACCTACGAGTGCCTGATCTACTATAATAAGGAAACCGAGGCAGAACTTTTGATCGAAATCCTATCCTTCGGCCCCATGATCAAAGTCGCGGGAAATGAAACTTTTCTCCGGCAGATCAAGGAACGGCTCGGACGGCAGATGGCTCTTGGATCGTAACGGGTCCTGCTGTATCCGTCCGCCTCCTACACATCCTCTCCATACTTCTCCTTCAGACCCTTATTGATCTCTTCCGCCTGCCTGCGGTCGATCAGATAATAGGCGAAACCGGCCGCAAAGTATACGCCGCCCACATCTGCCATCATAGCTATAACGCCGCCCGGGCTAAAGCTGATCCAGTCAAACCATATACCCATGGGAATCATGACGATACACAGCATTATATAATGCAATGCAAATTTGATGTACGACTTCGTCCTTCCGTCATTCTCCTTCGGAACCAGCACCACCGTTACAAAAGTGGTCACAAACCCGCAGAATAAAATTTTCCAGAATACAGCCACCGTGACCGTCTCCGCGCCCGCCAGCGTATAATGGATACCGCATACGATCAGGATTCCCGTCGTAATATAAAGAAACCATTTTACAAAATTACTCAATATCTTCATGCTGTCCGCCTCCTATATCCCTATCTTTTTCTTCAGTTCCGTCACGTACTGACGCGAAATAATGACTTTCTCGCCGTTCTTCAGTTTTGCCTCGAAACGCCCGTTAAAGACAGGTTTTACATAAGCGATCTTAGACGTGTTTACGATAGCCGATTTCGATATACGCAGAAAATCCGTATGCTCAAAATCCTGCTCGATTTCATACAGCTTTTTGTGAATCTCATAAGTTTCCTTTGACGTATAGGCAAAAATCTTATGATCGACCGCCTCGAAATAATAGATATCCTTATGTGACAGCTTTACAATCCTGTCTTCTATATACCCGGTCAGCTTCTCGCCCTCCCGCAATGCATAAATCAGGCGCATCATATTATCATCCAACCCGGCACAGCGGATGATCACCTCATCCTCCTCGCCCGGTTTCGGCGTCTCAATTGTTATTTTCATCCTAACCTCCATGATTCCTTTGCAGAATCCCATTAGCCGCAGGCATGCTTCGATCTGAGCATTCCCATTCCCGCTGCAAGAAATATCACACCACACCCGAACAGTATTAGCCATTCATCCTGCGGCGATAACGTATAATCCGATATCGTAAGCGAAATGCCCATAGCCTTGCGGTACTCTTCCACAACCGCTTCCGGCACCCCCGCAAAAGTTTCCTCCACGACGGACTGTGTCATGATACTGCGAAACAACGCGGTCCCGTATATGACCGGCGTGCATTTCATGACACCGGCTATCCCCTCGGATAACGTGCCGATGGGAATATAAATCCCCCCTAAGAAACCCACCAGCGTACCGACCACCGTGCCGAAACCGCTCCATGCCCCTTCCGTCTTCGCCGCCAGCGCCAGCGGATACATAAGCGACGCATATACAAAAGAGTTCAGCATAATCAGTGCCGTCAATTTGATATGGTCAGCCGGCGCATATACCGCCAGACCATGAAAAACACCATAGACTTCCATGATTGCCAGCGTCAGCATACACATCAGTACAGAGACTGCCCATGCCGACACAATATAGCCCAGCGAGATTCTTAAACGTCCGACCGGCGCCGTGTAGATCGCGTTTAGCTTCCCGCTCACCCGGTCTCTGATCATCCCGGAATACACCGCAAGGCTCACCGTCACCGCATTGATGGAGATGATTCCCGCACAAGTCCAGGATAATACCAGCAATTTTGCATTTGCCTCATTCACGCTGTCTTCTTTTCCCGAAAAAAGCTTCAAAACATCCAGAATTTCATCAACATTCATATCTCCCAGAAAAAATACCATCAGGCAGATCACAATGACCGCCGATAAGAACGAAAAGAATACCGCACCCTTATCGCGCATATATATTTTAATATTTCTTCCTGCAAGCGTCATAAACTGTTCCATTGTTTCCTCCATTTGTGCAGCTTAACTTTTTCATAACCGTTCAGCCTTCGGCCTCTGTGTTACGGAATCTGCCCATTCCAAATCGAAATCACTCAGTAAAGTCTCTCTGCGCTTAGTGGTTTTCCTCACCCACAGCATTCACAAATACATCATCCATATTCCCCAGAATCACTTCAAATCCCTCGATCTCATCCTTATGCGCCCAAAGGATCGGCAGTGCGTCCATTGTCGATTCGATCGGAATACTGACATGTTCCGTTTTATAATAAAGCTTTAATTTATCCCTGGCATACTTCTGTTTCAGTTCAAAAGGCGTTCCGGCAGTAATAATCTTCCCATGGTCTATCACGATAATGTCATCCGCCTTCGCGGCCTCTTCCATATAATGGGTGGTCAGAAATACTGTCATTTTCTCTTCTTTCTGCAGCTGCTCCACGATCTTCCATACATCAATTCTGGTAGCCGGATCGAGTCCCGTCGTTGGTTCGTCCAGAAACAGGATCTCAGGCGCATGCATGAGCGCCGCCGCAATTTCACACCGGCGCTTCTGCCCTCCCGACAGGGTCTTATACTTCTTCTTAATTATCTCCTCTAATTTCAAAATCTCCGTCAGTTTATCACACTGCCGCTTTGCCTCTTTGCCGGAAATCCCGTGCCAGATTCCCCTGCACATCAGATTCTCCTGTACACTCAGTAGCTCATCCAGACAGTTCTGCTGATAAACCACTCCGATCTTCCTGCGGATCGCCATATCCTCTTTCCCCAGTTCGTACCCGCATATGGTAACGCTTCCCGCATCGGGCCTGAGCAGCGTTGCCAGCATATTGATCACGGTAGTTTTCCCCGCACCGTTGATCCCCAGGAATCCCAGCAGGCTCCCTCTTTCCACCTGAAAAGAAACATGATCCACCGCCACAAACTCCCCGTATTTCTTCGTAAGTCGATTGATTTCTATACTGTTCACTCTAATCCCCCTCCATGTCGCAAGCCTGCCTGCAATACTGCTTAATCACAGCGCGTCCTTCGGACACGCTTTCACACATTCATAGCATAGTATGCATTCCGTTCCGTTTTTGCGTTTTCTCGAATTGTCCGTGACATCAACACCCATGGGACAGACCTTTTTGCACTTGCCGCAGGAGACGCATTTGTTCTTGTCGCATTTGACGCGCATGAGAGAAAAGTACGACATCGGCTTCAAGAACACGGCCACCGGACATATGTATTTGCAGAAAGCCCGGTTATCCTTCAGCACAAAAGCCAGAATGATTCCGACCGCATAGTACAGACCGTTGCCGATCAAGAACGCCCGGAACATGATCCGCTCCATGTCATTTACCTGCGCCAGAAATAAGGCGATGACAAATACAAAGGACAGCAGGAAGGTAACATATCTGATCCAGCCCCATTTTTTCCCGGGGCGCTGCGGCGTCTTATACGGAAGCAGATCCAGGATCATCGCAGTCCAGCAGGCATACCCGCACCAGCCCCTTCCGAAGACCAGCGGTCCGAAAATCTTCGCCACCGCGTAATGAATGGTCGCCGCCTCAAATACACCGGTAAACAGATAATACCAGAAGCCTTCAATCTGCATATTCTCGTTGCAGATCAATCCCAGATAGACAAGCATATAAGTGCCCACCAGAAACTGTGCCACCCTGCGCGCATGTCTGTATCGCAGCTGAAACAGCAGAAAACCGATTGCCAGTGAAGTACCGATGTAACTGAAATTAAACAGATAAAATATATTCTGCTTTGCCAGCCAGAGCGTGACGGCTATCGTTTCGAAAATCAGCCACATCATAACCGGCAATGCGAATCTTTTGATTCCTTTTGATTTTTCCATCATAAATTTCCCCCTCTTTTCTTTCACAATGTATTTCAGTCATTTCTACCAAAAGCACGTTTCCCTGTTCCGCTGCACGCCGCATTTCCGTCCAAGTACGTTTTCCACTTTCACTGCACGCCGAAATACATCCTGTAACTGTATCATACCAGAATCTGATTCCCGCACAATACCTGCGGCACTAAGCTGCTTTTACGAAGCGGTACCCTGCAAAACGGAATAGGTAACCTGCAGAACTTGAAAATACCTGTTCTGTATGCCATAATGAACATTGTTCATGTTGGAGGGAAGCAAAGTGAATAAAGAAATCACGTCAAAAGAAGATATCCTGCAAATCAGCAGCGGCATTGCCGCCACACAGGAATTCGGGAAAATTACAATACGTGCGATTGCACAGGAATGCGGCATTGCGCTGAGAAGAGATTTTTCCGGAAGACAAGGGCGCCCGGCCTGCACTATCCTTTCCTGATTATGCAGCCCGTCTGTTTGCGCGTGTAAGAAACAGTACCGGCTGTACGGCGCCATGGCGGTGACTCTGGGCTGCGGTGACGCGTTCCATCTGATTCCCCGGGCAATCGCCCTGTGTACCACAGGTCTGGAAAACTACACGGCGGCTCTCGGCATCAGCAAGCTGATCACTTCTACCGCAGCGCCTGCGCTAAACAGGACCGTGCCTTTCGTTTTTTATGGCTCACAGTGGTTCTGAGCTTCGGCTTTTATATTCCGGTAGTACTGTTTGCAGATGCGGTTCCGTGGGTAGGTATGCTGATGATCCCCAAGACCTGCGCGTATGTATGGGCCGTAATCATCGGGTTTCGCGCCATGAAGAAGGACGCAGCCGTTTCATTACCTTGAACATTTTTCTGATATCCACCGGCTTCGCCAGATGTTCATTCATTCCGGCATCCTTCGCCATTGCGACATCCTCTTCAAACGCGTTAGCTGACAGTGCAATGATGGGCACAGCCTTCGCATCCGGACGGTCCAGACTGCGAATCACACGGGTCGCCTCGTATCCGCTCATGACCGGCATCATCAGATCCATAAGCACACAGTCAAATGTTCCCGGATCAGCCGCTGTAAATGCATCCACGGCCGCTTTTCCGTCTTTTGCAGTCACGACCTTCGCACCCGCCTCCGTAAGCATGAACTCCATGGTTTCACAGTTGATCTCATTATCCTCCACCAGAAGAATGCGCATACCTGCAATATCGATCCGCAGATCCGGCTCCTCATCCTCAGACTGCGGACTCCGGGTTTCATCGATCTGCATGGGCAGAGTGATCTGAACCACGCTTCCCTTACCGACCCGGCTGTCGATCTCAATACTTCCCTTCTTCTGGTCAACCAGATCTTTCACAATGGACATACCGAGCCCGACGCCGTTATAGTTGGTTCTTGCCCCCTGATCTTCCTGCGTAAACGGCTCGAAAATGTGCTTTATAAATTCCGCACTCATACCGATTCCGGTATCTTCAATCACAAACCGATAGACGGCAGTCCCGTCCTCACAGGAAAGTTCCTTTACCTGAATAAATACGGAACCATGGGGGCGGTTATACTTGAGCGCATTGTCGATGATGTTCATCAGAATCTGCTGCACGTGCAGCGGATTGCCGATCAGTCTGCCATGCTTAAGATCAGCTTCCTTAAGCGTCAGCTGAATCTCACGCTCCTCTGCCTTGGCGGACAGAAGCGAAATACTGTTTTCCAATATATCATGAAGATCAAAAGGTTCCTCCACCGTCGCCGGTCTTCCACTCTGCTGTTTGCTGACCTGAAGAACGTCGTTGACAAGCGACAGCAGATGCTCCGTTGACACACGGATTTTCTTCCGGCACTCACTCTGTCTGTCCGGATCATTCTGGCTTTTCTCCATAATAGCCAGCATACCCAGAATCCCGTTGATCGGTGTGCGCAGATCATGTGACATATGGGAAAGAAATTCACTCTTTGCCGAATTGGCCCGTCTGACCCTTTCCAGCAGTTCCAGAATAGACTGCTCCTGCCTGTTCTTCGCCACCATGGTCTCCGTGATATCCTGATGGTATCCGTTCAGACTGGTACCCGGTTTTTTGAATGCCTTGTTGGGCACACCGCCGCAGCGGACATATATTTTACCCAGTTCAGGATGATTCCAGGGATAAATCACCTCGGAACGGCCGATTTCCAGTATTTCCCCAACCGCTTCCTGCACCATCTCCACATAGTCCGGCTCAATGTTCTGAAACCAGTGCTGATAGCACTCTTCCGGTTCGATTCCATCCGGCACGCCCAGTAATATCCGCATGGTCCGGTCCGCATACATCCTCGGCCGGCACCCTTCCTCCAGTTCAATCGTCCAGATCCCGGTTCTTGCTCCCTCCAGAATATCCTCCAGACTCTGCCTTGCTTCCAGTCTGTATTTCTCTTCTTTCTCCACCACGGCATTGATGTCCCGCCTGGCAAAAATTACGCAGTTCTCCTCTGCCGTCTTCTCCGTGGCGGAAAAATGAATCTCCATGTGTTTCAACCCGTAAGAACTGTCTTTTACCTGATACCGGACAAAAAATTTCTTCTTTATCCGAAGCTGGGCAAGCACATAGTCCTTTTTTGTCACGGCACGGAGTTTTTCCTGATCTCTTGGAACCACACACCGGGAAATATAACGCTCCATAGCCGTCTGATAGCCGTCCTCAAAGTTCACACCACAGTCCTTACGCATCTTTTCGTTGTCCCGGTAGATCTCGCATTCATCTGTATCAAAATTCACCTGACAGATACCCAGATAGTCCACGCTGAGGGCATGGAGGACATTATAGCTGCGCTTCTGAAGCTGGCGGAACAGGTTACGCCGTTTCAGAGAAGATACAATAAAATATGCCGCAGTCTGAAGCATATTGGATGCATATTCCAGCGACTTCACAGGCGGATTGTCCACGCCGTAAAAGCCGATAATCTTTTCACCGTTATAAAGAGGCACTACCACAAGAGAATGTATCCCCTGCCTTTTCAGGTTCTCATACTGAAGAGGGTCAGTTTCCTGAATGTCTTCCAGATTCTTAATGACGATATGCCTGCCGATTCTGAAATTACGATACCAACTCGCACACACCTCAGGCGGGACATTTTGAAGATTCTCCTTTTCCGGCTCCACCCCGTCGGCCACCCACTCATAAGTGTTATCATCGCCGCCGTACTCGTTCTGTTCAAATATGTAGATCCGCTCCCCGTTCAGCGCCCTTCCCAGATGCTCCAGAAGCACATCCAGAGACTGATCCGGCGTCTCTTCCTGCAGCGCAACACGAAGACCCTCATTGATGACCGTCTCCAGATTCTGAACGCTCTGCATGTCACTATGCTGCTCACGATTCCCCTCGCCAATAGCGCCTTCATCAGCCCGCTCTACAAACTTCTTTGAATAATCCATACGCGTCCCTCCATACAGACTGCTTCCTGTCATCTGTATTGTCTCTCTAAAGCTTCATCGTCAAAATCAGCTGTGCCTGTATTAGAATACCATGTGCCCTCAATCGCGTCAATGCGGTATCCGGACATCTTCCACCCTTTGGTAACAGTTCAGCCTTCGGCTTCACTGTCACTCCTGATGCGCACAAAATGCTCCAAAGTCGCATTTTGGCGCTTTCACAACTCATAAAATCGCATACAGAGCGATTTTACTCGCGGAATAGTGCAAGGCTGAACTGTTACACCCTTTACGCCGTCATGACCTGCCAATATAAGACACAGGGTATCCGCTGCCGGACACGATGCGCCAAAAATCCCGCCGGTTTCCCGACGGGATTTCTATTTCCATATATTAAAGTGTAAAAACTTCCATCTCGGACTGCAGCCCGTCTGCGATCTGCCGTAATTCTCCCGAGTTGTGTGCAATGCGGGACATGTGCTCTCCTACTTCCGTCACAGAAGCGGATACTTCCTGCGTTCCCGCGGCGTTCTCTTCCGAAAGAGCCGACAGATTCTGTATAATGCCCACCACGCTGGATCGGGTATCGTCGATCTGCCCCATCTTTCCGGCGATGCTTCTGATACCCGATATGGTCTTCTCAACACCGTCATGTACCTCCGAGAACCGTGCTCTGGTCAGCCCTACATTTTCATTCTGATCCGCCATGACTTCCTTTACTTCATCCATCGTCTGAACCGCTTTCTCAGAATCCTCTATGAGATGCGCAATGATCTCCTCGATCTGATTCGCCGATTCATTGGATTCCTCTGCCAGCTTCTGGATCTGCCCCGCCACCACAGCGAAACCGCGCCCCTGTTCTCCCGCTCTTGCCGCTTCAATCGATGCGTTCAAAGAAAGCAGATTGGTCTGCTTCGCAATTGATGTAATCAGCGCCGTAGCCGCTTTAATCTTGACTGCAGATTCGTTGGTTGTGTTGGTCTGTTCATAGATCAGTTCTATGGCATCCTGCGCTTTCCGGTTTACTACATCCATCGCATTTAATGTATTGGCTGCCACTTCGCTGGAGCTATACATTCCCTCAGCCGTTTTATGCAGAACCTCCATTTCCGCATTATTTTCTTCAATCATGCTTCCCATCTGGACGATACTTTCCATAACCTGCTGGGTTTCTTCCGCCTGCGCCGTAGATCCCTTAGCCATTTCCTGTACGGCCCGCTCCACCTGCTTGACCGTACCGAAGATCAGATCCGTATCCTCATTCAGCATGTGGGAAGTCTTCATCACCGTAGCGCTGTGTCCCTCGATCCTGCCGATTACCCCGCTCAAGTGTCCACGCAGCGTATCCACCGCCCGGCTTATGGCTCCGATCTCATCCTTCTTGGCGCTCAGCTTCTGCTGGCTCTGATCCTCCCTGAAATCCAGTTCCGCAAATGTCATTGCGACTTCTGCAATGCTGCGCAGCGGCTTTACGATGATGTCACAGATGAAAAATACTATAATCATACATATGAGCATCGTAATACAGCCCCAGAAGATAGAAGTCATCACAATCTCATCTGAAGATTTCATATTGCTGCCGGAAGACTTCAGTGCCGCCTCCTCATCAGCGGTTATAACAAATATGTATGTGCCGTCCTCTGTCACACTGTATGCGGCATATTTCTGCGCTCCCTGATATTCATACTTAATGGTGACTGCTTCTTTCGGAATATTTCCCTGTTTTATTTTAATTACCGCAGCGTTCACTGCCTCATTTTCCACCTGGCTTCCAATCTTCTCTGCCGTAGGATGATAGCACATCGTTCCATTGCTGTCCACGATATAAGCATACGACCCGTCCATGCCCATAATATCCAGACCGCCGACCATCTTTTCCCAGAATGCTGCATCCGGCTGCTTTCCTTCTTCCACAAGCTCTGCAACCCGGATATTCATCGTCTTCTGATAGGAATCCGCCAGGTCATCCATATAGCTGATCACCATATCCTTGAACTGTTTTCTTGACATAGAGCCGAAAATAATGATCTGCGTTACGCTCACACTTACGATGGCAAGCATCGCTATAAATATGATCCTGACACGAATAGACCGCAGCGTCGATATCTCCAATTTTTTCGTGCCGTTTTTCACCCCCGCCTTCTCATGACTTTGTGTTGGTCTCCCCTTTTCCATCGCTGTCCTCTCCTATATTTTTGTAAAATTAAATTGATCATGATGCCCCTGCACCATAATGTTTCGTCTTACATTAAGACATTTAAAATTGGGTAATAACTATTTGAATAAACCCGAAAAAAAAGAATTGCTCGAAACCAAGCAACTATATTTTACCATTTATATCTTGAATGTCAAGATATAGCCGCTTTAATAAACCGAACAATTTCTTTTTTAGGTCGAAAATTTTTTCCCGACCGGGATCGGCAAAATGCAACTATAGTTAAATCATCTTACATCTGCCCCGTTCAGGAAATTTCCGACCTCTTTATTAAATTCCACAGGCTTTTTGTTTGCAATGAAGTGACTGCCCTTCACAATTGCCAGTTTCGCGTCCGGAATGCTTGCCGCAATCAGTTCCGTATGCGATTGCTTAATCATATCTCTCGTCCCCGCTATCACAAGCGTCGGGATCTGAATCCTCCGTTTGATTCCTTTTGTGTCCAGATTCCCTCCGTTCAGAATCAGTGCCGTGACTTTTTGAGGATACTTAAGTGCAAACTTCATCGCGATATTCGCACCGTCAGAAAAACCCAGAATAACCGCTCCGGGAATCTGCAGTTCGTTCATCAGCTCATACAGATCATCGGCAAACTGCTCCATCGTAAAAGGCGCGGTTCCCCGCGGGGATTTCCCGTGCCCTCTTGTGTCTACTGCGATCACTCTGTACTGGTCCGAAAAGAATCCGATCTGATTCACGAAATAAGTCCCGTCCTCCCCATTGCCGTGCAGCAGAATAAACGGCTCGCCTTTGCCCTGTTCCTGATAATATAAAGAAATGTCCATCGTAATATCCTGCCTCCAAGCTGATCTTATAGATTATTTTATAAGATCAGACAGGCAAAAACAAGATGGATCTATGCCGGAAACAACCTGTAAGCGAGCCGCATTGATGTATCGACATGAAAAGAGGGTGCCGATATGCCAAGCTTTCGGTAATATGGAGAATTTTCGCAGCGAACTTACCGACTATGCCCTGCATTATGCAAATAAAAAAATGCTTTCTGCTTCGGAAGGCATGTCAGCCTTTGCAAACGTAGGGAAAGGGTATATTGATCTTGCCTTTGATGAGCCTAATCTGTTTCGCTATCTGTATATGAGTGGTGAAAGCGGATATCACGCCGGCGGTTTTGATATATTAACAACTGCCGAGGCAAACTCTGCCATGGTAGTACAGATTGCAAAACAATTAAAGCTGCCAGTTGATAAAGTGAACGTTTTTTTCAGGGATACCATAATCTACACGCACGGTCTGGCCTGCTTTATCGTGTCCGGCTTAATCAAAGCAGCCAAAGCTGAAGCCTATGCAATGGTACAGGATCATATGAATTTATACTGCAATCCGGGGAATCATTCAGGCGGAAAGGATCACAATGGAGACTAGAATAAAAGATTTCACCCGAAAGCGAATGCTCATATTTCTAAGATTTAGACTTTCAGGGCAGATACATATCGGCGACCTATGGTGCATATGGTGCCCCGCAGGATATTGAACTGACAATCGGCTCCATGTTCCTTATGGGATTCATCATTTACATCATATCCGCCATTGCATTCCCGATCTGGTATATCGCTCTCGGAGAAGATATCGGATGGCAGGGATATATGCTTCCCTTATTATGCAGGAAAATGCCTGTGAAACGTGCCGTTATCATCAATGGCGCATTATGGGGGCTTGCGCATGCCCCGCTCATTTATTATGGCATGAATTACGGTACAGATTATTTCGGGGCGCCATATACCGGAATCATCATGATGGTTTTCGTAACGATTGTACTTGGAACATGGATGTCTTATATAACGTAAAAAACACATAATTGCATGTATGCGGCAATTATTCATGGCGCCGCCGATATCATCGGAGAAGCCGGCGCATGGATATCGTTATCTACGAAGAGCAGTTTGCTGGGACCGCTGCCGACAGGAATCATCGGCCTGCTCTTTTTGCTGGTCGGAGCGGTAATATTATTCATCAGGATGCCCGATTCTTATCTCACATAGATCCCTGAAAGGCGCATGTCCTCATCGTATGTCAGACGATAAGTGGCGCTCACATTTTCATAAGTGACTGTGATTTCTCCTACTGCAAAATGCCTGTTGCCCTGTACCAGTTCTGCCATATATACCGTGCCAAACTGTTTGCGTTCTCCCCAGTCATCGGACAGCGCTCCTTTTGCTTTACCCATTGTTTCAGCATTCAGCACCGATTTCATCTGAAGCGTACTGTTTTCCTGTAAAGCAATATAGTCTCCTGTATCCAATAACGCAATTGTATCTTTCATGGCGGTCTCCACTTGTTCCCTGTCGAAACATTCGCTCTGCTCAATATCATACTGCTTCGGCAGTATCCAGTATCCGAACCCGATCAGCAAGGCCAGTACCGCAATGACCGCAATTACAATTTTCAGCACCCTGTTTCTGGCATAGCGCGCCTGCTCCTTCGGAGAAATATTTTCATTAAAACTGTCTGCGATTTCCTTTACCGTTCCCATCTGCGAGATGATTTCTGCAAGCGTTTCCCCCTGCTTTATCCGCATATCAATATCCATCATCAACTGCTTCTTAATCTCTTTCTTTCTTTTCTCATTGCACCTGATTTTTCCCGCAATCGCATTTACGTATTTTTTCGCATCCATTGCCTACTCCTCCATTATCCTTGATATCCCGTCAGAAATCCTTTTCCAGACCTCCTCTATCTCGTCTAACGCCTTTTGTCCCGCCTCGGTAATTTCATAATATTTTCTTGGCACCTGCTTCCCCTCGGCTTCGCTCCACTTGCTTACCACCAGCTGTTCATCTTCCAGTCGATAGAGAATCGGATACAATGTGCCGTCCTTCAGCAGAAAAGTCTCTCCACTCTTTTCTTTCATCTCCTGAATGATCTGGTATCCGTATTTTGCTTCTGATCGCAGCAGTTTCAGAACGAGCATATCCAAAACGCCTTTTTTCATTTGCCTTTCATATTTTTCGTTCATCGTTTACCTCATATACTTTGTATTGCTAAGTATATTATAAAACCGGCAATGTACAAAGTCAACGTTTTCTGCCTCCCGGAACTTATGAATCTTCAATGCCGCAAACCCGACCGCCTTACTGCCATCAAACGCTGCAATAAACGGATAGTCTCTGTGTATTACAGATTTATTCACAATGTCTTGTGGCGGTGAAAACCACTCCGGCAATGCATTCATAATTTCAGAATAAAAATCTTTTTTCTGCTCTTTCCGTCTATCTTCCTACCGGTAACCGATAGTACAATAATCGGGCAAACCACATCCTTTTCATTACGATTGCTTTGTTATATATCAGTAGAGCGCTTCTCTGATCTTTCTCATTTCTCTCCAGACATTGTCTCCATAATTGCTTACCAAAACGGAAATCATCTCGTTATTCGGATTGTATTCGGACAGAAAGCTTACTCCCGGATCGCAGCCCTGAAAATATGCAAAATCTTTACCATCGGGATTGTCAATGATCCACACGCCATAACCATAATCCCCCTCTTCTGCATCGCCCCCGTCTCCGCTCTGCTTACTGAGCATATCTGAAACAAACGCTTTTGAAATTATATTGCCTTCCAGTAAATCAGTCCAGAAGCGAATAATATCTCTGACCGTAATAAACGCTCCGCCGGCACCGGTCCCCTTTACATCAACAGAAAATATATTTGTGCGATAGTCGTTCGTCTCGTTACAATATATATAATTATTGGCACACTTTGCCGGCAGTCTGTCCAGCTCATAATAACCTGTTGACGCCATACCGCATTTATCAAAAACACTCTCTTGCAGGTATCGGTCAAAATACGTTCCTGTAACTTTTTCTATAATCATCGCAAGCAGCACATACCCCGAATTATTATACGGAAATTTTTCTCCCCTGGGATACATCATAGGCTTATTTATAAATAACGGAAGCAAATCGCTGTTATGTCTGATCTTATAATTCGGATAATCCGTCTATAATTCTTCATATTCATCCATAATGCTTTCATCAAAATAGTCCGGAACACCCGACGTATGGTTTAAAAGCTATCTGACCGTAACATCCCGATCAATTTGATTTAAAGGTATATCCAGCAGCATACCCAGTGTATCATCAAACTTGATTCTTCCCCGTTCAATCAGCTACAGTATTCCTGCTGCCACAAATACTTTTCCCGCTGAAGCACTCGCAAATTTCGTTTCAATCGTGTTTGAAATCTCATTTGGCAAATCTGCAAACCCGTTTTCTCTTTCATACAGGAGCCGTCCGTTCTGCACAATATAGATATTTCCCCTGAAATTAGTATCAAAGATTTCTTTTATATCCATGTCAATCCCCTCCATCGAAGCGCGAAATAATCCAACGCCTTCAGCAGGCTAAAGCCCATATTTTCCACACATATTTACTGACTCAGATTGCCGATTGAAAAATTAGTGCATCAGCATAATTTTTCAACCTATTCCCCATGCATATCACAAGCCTGCTTGCGATACTGCTTAAATAGAAAATTGAAAAATCTTTGATTTTTCAATCCATTCCTCTGCCAAATAACTTTTATGCAATTACATGAATAAGAATTTTATAAAACTCATCTTTTGCATATTTTTCCATAAACGGGCTATGTCCGCATTTCTCTAAAACATAAGTCTCACACATAACCCCGTTTTCCTGTAGCGGAATGGTTACACCATTTACCGGATGAGGGTCGGCCTGCCCTTGTATTAAATATATTTTGGCCTTGATATTCTTAAAGGATGTCAGTAGTTTCCCGCTAGTTCTTAGCTTAGCCGCTTCACTCCATACCTTATTATACATTTCGCTGTCTGTTTGATCTGCCTTATGTTCTTCTCTGCTTTCGAGGCAATAATGATCTGATTTAGCAAATACATGCGGCACTTTCTCCATATCCTCATCCGTTGCCTGATTGTCAAGCAGCCTTTGATATATTGCACCATCTTCTTCAGATAAATTTTGTAATCTGCGAGTACGTATCTCCGAAACATATTTATCTTCCAGCGGACCACAGCCAATTAGAATTACATGTTCAATCAGTTCCGGATATTTTTCTGCAAAAAGCGTCGCCAGCCACGCTCCCCAGGAATGCCCGACCAAAGTTACTTTATCACTGCAATTATCCTTAATCTGAATATACAGTTCTTCTCTAAGTTCAGCTATGGAATATTTTGATTGTAAAGCTTCGATAACACCCATTTGCGATAATTCCGACAATTCCTGTGCGAATCCGCTTAATGATCCTATTGCTCCAGGACCGCCATGAACCAAAACAATTTTATAAGGTGCTTTACCATATCGTCGTACCGTTTCTATTCACCCTTCCTATCAGAATGTCATTCATCAAATTTTCTTTTATAGCGCCGTTTTGGCACCAGGATGATTTCAACAAATTGAAATTCAACGCTCTGTCTGCTCGGTCATAATTCCCCAGCGAATTCCAAACCTATCAACGAAAACAACCCGGCATGAACTGTAGGGCGTTGCTTCCAGTTGATATATTGTCTTACTTCCCTCTTTCATGATTTCATATGCGCTTTGCACTTCTTCTTTTGTATCATACATAATAGTAAGGAAATTAGAATAGCACGTTTGAAATTCAATATCCACATGGTCACTCATAATAATTCTTTGTTTATCCAATACCAGTTCCGAATGGTATATATATAAAGATTACTCGATCATAGCGAAATCACTTTTATCATCTCAACTGTGTAATTCTCTCATCAATCCTTCGTACTACACTATTGGTGTATGCAGTAAAATATTTTAGCCAGAATCCACGGGCTGTTGGATTAAAACTTTCAAAATCCACTCCAAGTCTGGTATAACCTTCTCTTTTCAGCACAGATATGGTAAAGTTCAGTAAATTCTGATACAATCCCTTGCCCCTGTGTTCCGGCAGACAGTATGCACCCCTGATATGACGGTAGCTGTCGCCCCTTGCAACAAATGTTTCGCCGGGAACCGAAATTTTTACAAACGCACATATTTTTCCATTCTGCTTTGCCACAAAGTAGCGTGCCCCTTCCTGCATAGCGGATACCATAAACTCCTCTTGTGTTTCTGGCACGCGATACATAAAGAAAGGGCTTTCGCAGTAATGGCGGTACAACGCCAAATGAAGCGGATAGACAAAATGGCATTCTGCTTTTGGCAATTCGGTAAAATCATATCCCGCGCACGTTTCACAGTCAATCAATTCCATCGGACGAACAGCATCTAAACAGCGTAAACCGAATCCATAACGGAAAAACTGTTGTTGAAGTTCTTCATCATGAGCGTATAAGCAGATTGCATGGGAAACTGCGCCGGTCTTTATCCATTTTTCTCCTGCCGCTTGATACATGGCTGCATATATTGCGGGGCGTTTTATAGAAACGGCTGCATTTGCACCCATAGGAGAAAAAATCCCTCTCACATCAGTGGCACGAAACGCATTGTCAAATGGTTCACAACAGCACAAGAATCCTATCATCTTTTCATTTTCAAATGCTGCAACACCCAATCCATTTTCAGCGAAACTGTATAAATCAGGAATATCACATACCTGTGGCAATTCTTTTACATATTGTCGCTCATCATAATAGTTCGCAAGCGCAATTTCCGTTGCTTCCTTAACATGCTTTTTTTCAAAGCTTAAAATATCCATCAGTTCTCTCTCCTTATTAACTAACGGAGAGCTAAATTACAGTCACCCTCCCTAATCACATATACAGTTGTCTCGCGCTCTTACTTTATTCGATTTCTATCATCTTTATAATTCCATTCGGGATAATCTCAAACCCTGTTTTCTCATAAAATGGTTCTTTTCCTTTAGCTGAAACGCCTCCGATTGTCGTAAATTTTCCAGTTACAGAATTTGCTCTTGCATAGTCAACCAGGTGGTTAACAATCATAGTACCAATACCTTTTCGTTGAAAGCGGGGCAATATTATTATTTCCTGAAGGTACCAATACATAGCACCGTCTCCAACAAGTCTACCCATTCCCACAAGTTCACCATTATATATTGCGGAAACATTAACTAAACCGTTTTGTAGAGCTTTTCGAGCATGCTCCACTGGTATCTCAACAAATCCTGCCTGTATTCTCAATCTTACAAAATCCTCCGCCTGTAAAATATTATCAACAAGTCTGATTTCATCACAAACATTCCCGCTCATAACCATCCTCCATTATATTTATAATCAGGCGTTTGTGAAACGCCGCACGACCAGATCCAACCGTTCTGCCACCCTCGCGGTTTTATTTACCGAAAATCATGATGTTATCACGAAGGCATTCATATCCCACAAGCATATTAAATATCTTCTCACCAGACACCTAAACGCTGTTTCGGATTTTCAACCTATAACTTCCCAGTAACCGTTTTTATTTGCCCCATGCCGTATTATTTTTCCCTCCGTCTTTAATTTAGCCAAAATACGTTGTGCCTGTCTTTCGGTAACTCCCACAGATACAGACAACATATTAGCTGACATATTGCCATCCTGCTTTAGAAGAGCTATTATTTTTTCCTCGTTTGTCACGACATTTATCCCGACATTTATTACGACACTTGTTCCACTATGTGTTTCACTGATTTCCTTTAAGGCATTACGAATCATCCCAAGCATAAACTCTACAAATTGAGTAGAATCCCCGACTTTATCGGACAACTGCAGTATTTAACAACACATTGAAGCCGCCGAAGCTATTCGCAAACGCACTGACGCTTTTCAGCCAACTCTTTACCTGTTTTCTTTCCACGCTGCGTTTCTTATCATATTCAGTTGCTTCTCCAATTAATGTCTTTGGATCAATCTGCATCAGCCCACTTCCTTCCCTATGACTACGCATAAGACTCAGCTACGCATTTTGTATCTATACGCCTTTTTACCTCATTTACCACTCTGCCACATTATACTTTTCCATAAGTTCTTTTGCCTTCGCTTCGCCCTTCTTAGTAATATACATGGACTTTGACCGATGGGAACCCTGTCTTATGTAATCTTTTTCGTCAAGTTGGTTCAGGACATCAAAATCATAACCCTTCCATGCATATTTACTATTTGGGTCTGCCATCCTGTCTCTTTCCGTAAAATGAGATAAGTAAATCAACATCATTGTCAATTCTTCCATTGCTGTTTTTGCATCTGTTTTGTCCATGTTAATCCCCCTTCAAAAGAACATATTGAAATTCTCTTTAACAACGCATTGAAGTTCATTTGTATGAATCGCCTAATCACTGTTTAGGCAATTCGCTTTTGAAAAACCATTTTAATCATCTTCTGATAAATTCGCAGCAGACTTGCCCGTAACCGCTTCTGCTTCTTTAGGAGTGATTTCTCCATGTTTTTCCATAAAACTAACAATTGTACTTACTTTATTATAATCTTTTTGTGCCAAAACTTCGCTCATTTTTTGAGCGAAGTTTTCATTCTCAGTTCCAAACTTTTCATGAATCCTTATTGTAGTAATCATATAAGCTCTGTCCGCATCCGTTTCAAACGCCGGCATGGGCGAACCGTTTCTTTTCAGTTCGCGCAAAATTTTGATATACCCGTTGATTTCTTCTCAGACAGATCAATTTCCTTGAAAAATTCTCCAATCTTAGGATTTCTATATCTTCTTGCCCGGACTTTCCCCGCCGCAAACTTTTCCATATCAATATAATGATCCGGTCCGGAAAAATTGATAATCTGAATCTGATCCAAATAAATCCGAATCTCTACCGGCACATCCCCTTTGTAATTCTTGTGTAAAACCGCATTTACAAGCGCTTCTTCCAAAGCATTATACGGATAGTTGAAAAAACGGTCTGCTTCCGCCCTTCCATCAACCTTTACCACCTTTTCCTCAATCGCAGTTGTCTTAATGTAATCTAGCGCATCTCT
>CAJTPS010000018.1 GCA_910578555.1 uncultured Lachnospiraceae bacterium | reverse complement strand
ATACTGTCGAAAATAAAATGCTTTTTCCGTCTACTACAAAGTGCCGCGTTACACCCTGTTCACACTGGGCGATGGTCCTGAACCCCGCCGCCTCTGCCGCAATGTCCAGTCCTCCAATCCCTGTAAACAGGCTGATGTGTGTCAATTCCTCCATTGTTCACTTCCTATCTGCTCTTTTCTTTTTTCTCCTGTTTCCTGTTTAGCCCGTTTTCCTGCTCATATGCCGCCATCCCGTCCGGGCAGAGTCCACGCATTTTTTCCGTATCAAACAGATAAAGGGGATAATTACAGTAGCCGCTCTGCTGCATCATCCCGGTAAACTCCGCAATCCCGTTTTTGGCGAGGAAATCCTCAAGCTCCGGCATATTGTTGGTATCCACAAAGGCACAGTAGGGAGGGACGGCAGCAAGCAGGTTCACCGTCACATCGCCGTAAGGCTCCGGGAACCCGTCCTCCATTGTTGTCATTCCCACATAAAGGCTGCTGTTGTCAGCGTAAGTGTTGACTGTCAGCGTTACATTCTCCGTAGTGCCAAAATGGGTTTTCAGTTCCAGTGTCCCCTCCGTTTTTTCTTCCTGCCCATGTTCCTTTTCCTCCGGCTGTCTTGTTTCCGGTTCAACTGGTGTATATTTTGAGCCGTTTTGTTCCATGATTTCCGCAAACTGGCAGATATGGAACAGGCTGCTGCCCACTTCCGTGTGGTATTCATCAATATAGCGGCAGACACGCTCCGACTTCTCTCCCATTGCGTCCATAACCGTGATTTTTTCCCCGTCTGCAATACGGAACAGTTCCTTATACCTGCTGTTGATAAACCGGATTCCTTTCTCTGCCTCCCCGATATGATGGTCCAGCCATTTCTTCACATAACAGTGGACTTCAATATTGCCGCCCTCCTTTTCAGGATTGCAGCGCACAAGGTATGCATGTTTTTCCGTTTCCACACGGAAACCGTACTCTTTTCCCGAAAACCCGTTCCGGGTATGCTGCATCATAAATTCCTGCATGATATCCAGATTTTGTAAGATGCTGTTTTCCCCCGTACACAGGACTTCCTGCAGCTCCGCCGCAAATTCATCCGTATTCAGGCGGCTGCTTAATTCCTGAAAATCAGAATGAAACTCATGGTCTGCCCCATATCCGCCCTGTAAGATTCCGATACTCCCTGTCTGCCCCCGTATCTGCATACTCTGCCTGTAAGTGTATTTCTGTTCTGCTTCTGTCAATGGTCTTATTTCCATCCCACACCCCCTCGTATCAATAAGCTATAATCCTAATGCCTTGCTGGTAAGCGACTGCGCCCCTTTCACGCTCCCCACGGTAAGGGCAATCGTAAAGGTCATCTCACACAGATAGATCAGCGTCTTTGCCCAGTCCGAGTAACTTCCTGTAAAGGACGGAAGCCCCGCACTGATAAACGCATTGCACAGCATGATTGCCAGCGCCATCGTGACCGCCTCAAACACAACGGATAAGAAATATTTGGCATAGGTGCTTGCCGTATTTGCCACGTTCCGGTTGCCCGCCAGCGTGGAAAAAGCGATTGAACCGATTGGTACAATTACCATAATCTTTAAAAAACGGAAATACACCGTGTATATCATAAAGAAACCACAGATAATGACAATGACGCTCAAAAGCGCCGCCAGTATCAGCATGATAAGCCCCTCTCCAAAACCTAAATCTTTTATGACCTGTGCCTGTGTGCTGTCAATGGTAAGCGTCGTGTAATTCCCCGCCGACAGTGCGTTTACAAGGTTCCCGATTGTATTGAAGAATGCCTTCATGATCGTGACGTTGTTTGCTACAAGCCATTCCGAAAGTCCGAGCCGTATCAGCATACGCAGGATCACCTCAAAGCGCATTTCCTCCCGCACGTCCACGCTCTCCGAACAGAACCCTATCACGAAAAACAGCACCACAAGGGAAGAACCCACCGCAACGAAGATGGGCTGTATGCCTTCCACCAGCCCCCACGGACCGCCGCCCTTAAAACTTACCGGGGACTGCCCCAACAGGGCAAACACAAGGCTTACCTGGTTGTTCCAGAAACCAAACACCATTTCCAGAAGGTCCAGTATCTTTTCCCCCAGTTTAAAAATATCCACTTAGTCCTCACCTCTTTCTCATATCTGTACAGACCTTTGCATTGCGGAAGAACGCACACGCTGTACGTTCTTCCGGCTGCATGGACAGCCTGTATTTACAGCCTGTAATGTCTTTTGCCGCTTAGAAGCCGAGGAAGGAAAGGACCGTAGAAATGCCTGCCATCATAACCCCGGCTACAATGCCCTTGAGCGCCGAGTTCATGGTTGAGGAATCCTGCTGCTGGTATGCCTGTGCAAATTCCATGACGTTCTTTGCAAGAATAATGACACCCACCGCACCGATGACCGCAATCACGAGCGTTTTTAAGTTGTCAAGCGGCTGTGTGATCGCACCTGTTCCGCCGCCTGTCGCAAACACCGTCATAGGCAGTCCATTGACTGCAAAGTATGCCGCACCGCAGAATGCCGTCACTGCTTTTTTTGCCCCTGATAACCTGCCCTTTCCTGCCTTTGCCTCTGCTGCCTGTGTGCCTGCTGCCATTGTCTCTGAAATAATCTCTGTTCTACGCATAAAAATAATCTCCTTTTCATATTGGTTTTTAATTGTTACTGGCTGCTCTATCAAAACGGGTTTTCCCCGGAATACTGTTTAATCGGGCTTTCCCCGATGCGCTGCTGCTTTAACCACCGCCTTTCCATTGGGGACTGCCCCTAATTTTCTGAATGCCTTACTGTCTGGAATGTCTTTCTGATCTCACGCATCTTTATGACATCCGTTTCCGGGTAGAATACCGCCAGTATGGTCTTTGTGGGCATACCGAGCGCAATCATCTTATGCAGCTCGTCTTTCTGCTCTTTGGAATACTTCCACTGTGCCATACGGTTCATAATGGTATCCTCGCCTTCAATCCTGCGCCCCGCTGCCGCCTGTTCCGGTGCAGCCGCTTTTGCCACAGCCTGTTTTTGTTCCGTTTTCCCTGCCGCCTGCCCCGGCTCCGCTGCCTCCGGTTCCTCTGGTGCGTACATGAGTTCATTGTCCTGTTCCCTGTTAAGCTGTTCTTTCTGTTCCTGTTCCTCCATGCTGATGAAGCGTTTCTTCATGCCAGCGTCCGTGAGAAGCTCAAAGTCCTTATAGTCGATTTTGTCAATGTAGACATTCTCGCCTTTCTTTTTCAGCCCCTCATAATAGGAAAGCGCCTTTGGCGTCAAAAGCTGATAAGACTGTGCCTGCCCGCCTTTTACGCTGTTTGGGACATGGACATATGGCTCCCCTTTCCCGTCGGCGGTCTGGTTAAATGCCGGGTGTCCGAACGGTATGAATTTGTTGTCCATAATCGGATCAAAACCACGGATAAAGATAATGCACTTTTTATTGTCCAGTTTCCGCACTTCGTCCGGCGTGAAAAGCTCCCTGCCAAGCACGTCATAATTACGGCTTGAGCTTCCCTGCCTGCCCTTTGTCTCGCCGCTTGATTTCTTGTCAATCGTGCCTTTGCCAAGCAGTTCCGAAACATACTTGTGCGTACTCTGCTCATTGCCGCCAAGATAGATGAACGTGTCGCAGTTGCCCGGAATGGTTTCCCATGTATCCTTGAAAAGCGCCTTTAACTGGGCAAAATTCTGGATAATGATGATACTGGAAATTTCTCTGGACCTCATGGTTGACAGAAGGGAGCAGTAATCATCCGGCAGTGCGACGTTTGCAAATTCGTCGAGCATGAAGGTGACATGGATCGGAAGCCGCCCGCCGCAGTTGAAGTCCGCCTGATAGTAAAGCTCTTGAAAAATCTGCATGAGGTAGGTTGGTTGCGCCTTGCCGGATTACTCCGGTAGGTTTCAACCTTCCCCCTCCCGAACCGGACGGACACCTCTCGGCGTATCCGGCTCTCCATCTACTAACTAAACTTGAATTTTTATTATTTTGAAGCATTCCGGGCATACCGCAAGGGACTTTCTTCTGATTTCTATCATTTTCCTTTCCCACTCCGTAACGCCTTTCAGCTCCTTTAATTTCCTGACGTGGTGCAT
Source organism: uncultured Lachnospiraceae bacterium (assembly GCA_910578555.1). Taxonomy (GTDB): domain Bacteria; phylum Bacillota; class Clostridia; order Lachnospirales; family Lachnospiraceae; genus UBA3282. Next base: position 73,254 of record CAJTPS010000018.1, on the reverse strand, counting down.
GATAACCTCGTCTGTCTTTCTCCCACAGAGTTCACACTGTCCAGCCTGTAGCCTACGGATAAGGCTGTTCTTTTTCGTATACTTCCGGTAATGCGGCATGACATCCACAAATTCCGGGGCTGGCTTCATATTCTTTCTAAAACCTTCATGGTAGAATACTGTTTCTTTCATTCCATTCTTGGTCTTGTACTTGACTATAAATTCACCGTTGCGCTTATATTTCTTGCAGATATGCTTGTACGTTGTGCGGTATTTACAGCCGAAAGTTTTATATAGGCTTGCTTTCATAATGGTGTAAAATTTATCCAGCACCGACACATTCCCTGCGAGGCGGTAATAATTGTATATGCCCCTGATTTCAGCATTGAATTGGCTGACAATCTGCGCATCCGGCATGTTGATGAATTTCCCTCTGTAGGTTGGTTTCCACAATTCCTGTCCGTTTTTGCATTTCTTGATATACATTGCCTGATATTCCATCAGCTTACTGAACCATTTTTCCTTTGGCACGTATAGTTTGACCTGTCCGTACCATGCCCGTTTTAGGTTGCCGTTCTTGTCACGCATACAGTCCTTGCTTCTTGACACAGAAAGGTCGTAGCCCAGGAAGCGTATCAATTCCGCAGAGTGTGTGATTTTTGTCTTTTCATCTGACATGATTAGGTTCAGTTCCCCTTTCAGGAAATCTCCAACCCTCTTTTTTATCTCCTCTGTGTCCGCTTTTGAGCCGATAACACCAATCACAAAATCATCTGCATAGCGTGAATACTGGATTTTCTTAAATCTTTCATCAATGGCTTCGTAGCATGGAGTTACTCTTAGCTTTGCATAGAGTTCTTTAATTCTCCCTTTTGCCTTTGCCATCCCTGCTTCATCATTTTCTGATTTGGCAGTTTTCAGCTTCTTCTTCCAATATCCCAGCAAACCCAGCGTCTGGGAGTATGCCTTCTGTGGCTTCCTATAGGATTCCTGCCTGTCAAACTCCTTTTTTAGATTTTCAACGAATATGTCCAATTCGTTGAGATAGATGTTGGCAAGTATGGGACTGACACCCGAACCCTGCGGCGCACCGCTGTAGGTGGTGTTGTACTCCCATTCCTCAAGGTAGCCTGCCCTTAAAAATTTCCAGAGCAGCTCCACAAAACTTTCATCCTTGATTCTTTTCCTGATAATGTTAATCAGTATATGGTGGTCGATGTTATCAAAACAGCCTTTGATGTCCCCTTCCACAAACCATTTCGTCCCTGTGAAGGTTCTTTTTATCTCCCCCAGACAGGTGTGACAGCTGCGGTCTGGCCTGAACCCGTGGGAATGTTCGGAAAAGTTGGATTCATAGATAGCCTCCAGCAATACCCTTACAACCTCCTGCACGATCTTGTCGTCGGTTGACGGTATACCGAGCGGCCGTTTCTTATCGCTGTTTTTCTTTGCAATGTACGTTCTCCGTACTGGCTGTGGCTGGTATGAGTGGTCTTTCAGCGATTCGATGATTCTGTTGATTCTCGCCATACCCATACCGTCCAGGGTGTTCCCGTCGGTTCCAGCGGTCATGCTCCCTTCAGAAGCGGCAATCTTCTGGTATGCCAACAGGTAAAACTCCGGGTTGTACAAGTTCCGGTAAAGCCTTTCAAACCTGTACGATTTGTCTTTTGTTTTTGATTCCAAGTTTTTCAATATAACTTCTGGACTTCTCATAGTGTCTCCCACACCTTTCCTTATTTTATATTGAGTAGTAGACTGCTCCACTTCGCCATGTGAGCGGCTTTCCCGCATCCGGTTTACGGCATTCCCTGTCATTTCAGGGTTCTCAGACTACTATTGGAGCTGTGTTACCATGGTGGATATTCAGAGCCACTTTTCGCATAGTTCTCATAGCCTTTGCAGGCGTTCCACTTTAGGCAATCCCCATTTAGCTTTCATGAAACATGAGATTATTGCATTGTCGGATGGGACTTTCGCCGTTTCTATCACTTATCCTGTGACTTGTCTGCCCCGAATACCACATAGCTCCCCTACACTCAGGCTTGCTACCGGGACACTGGCGGATTCAGTTCCACTACGCCAGGAGCGATCATAGACCCTACTCACGGCTATCCAGCAGGCAGTATAGCTTTCATCCTCATATGCAATTTTTCATCCTATTGTGCCTTGTACACCGCATGGAACTTGCGGCTACGCACTCTCCGACATGCTACACTCCCTGTCAGGTTTCCCATTTCAGATAAGTCGGGGGATGATAGGCTGCGGCGAACCGCATGGTATTTTACCTACTGCTTTCTCACAGCAGATTTTCAAAAAAGCCACGGCCGGATTTAGTAGCGCCTGGCCTTATGGGCGCACGTGTAAAGCATTCCGATGATGAAGTTATAGGACTTGTCAGAATCCGGTATGACGCAGAACAGCGCCGTTTTCGTCTCCCCGTCCCCGTTCACGCCAATCCCAAGTTCCGCAAGGTCAAGGTCATCTCTTGACAAAAGCCTTAATACCTGCTTGTTTTCGAGAAACGCAAGACGGGAGTTGGCACTGATGATAATGGAACGGACGGTATCGCCCGCACCACGCATACATTTGTTGTACTGTTTCACCGCAGGGTGCGCCGCACCGAGCTTTGATGTTTCCTCAAGGAATTTCATGCGCACGTCCAGTCTTGACGGTTTATTCTGTTCTGTCACTTCCGCCTCCCCCAGAAGCTGTAAGACTGTCTCAAAATTCCTCCTTGCGGGCGGTTCTTCCAGCCACACATAATAGAAGATTGCCTGTAAGAACAGCCCCTCCGCCTTCTCCCAAAACGGATCGGAGGGTGTTGCGCCCTTTGGCGTGGTATTGCTGATAAGGTTCGTAATCAGCTTCACCACATCCGTTTCCTCACGGATATAGGAAAAGGGATTGTAACAGTCCGACTTTTCCATTTCCAGAAGGTTTATGACCTTTACGCTGTAACCGTTGTTTTTTAACATCTCCCCGCAGCTCCGTAAGATTTCCCCTTTGGGATCGGTACAGATAAAGGAACAGTTATGCGGCATCTGCATCAGGTTCGGCTTTACCTCATAAAAGGTCTTTCCTGCACCGGAACCGCCGCAGATTAAAATGTTGCCGTTGAGTTTCAGCCGACGGAAGTTTAATGACATCTTCACGTTCTGGCTCAGGATACGGTTGAAATTCTCGTCCTTGTCAGCCAGTATCTTGTTTGCCATCTGCGGAGATTCAAACCTTGCCGTTCCAAATTCCTTTCCCGGCATGAAATTCCGCTGGCTTGTGACATACATTAAAAGGGCGGTAGCATAGACAATTAAGGCTATCACTACCGCTTTTAAGGTTGTTTCATTATAATAATCTGCAAATGGTTCGGCGCACACACGGTTGAAGGACTCCAGAAAGGCATTCATTTCCATTCCCGGCTCCCATGCGCCGTTTAAGAGATAGCCCGCATAGGCGCACAGCACCGCCCCCAATACGACGAACCATACAGACACTTTTTTCTTGTTCTGCACCATAGGCTGCTACCTCTTTGAGGGCGCAGGCGCTTTTTTCGGTGCAGGCTTTTTCTTCCTCATATTCTCTTTTTCCTTTGCCTTCCGTTCCACGTCTGCATAGCGTTTCCGCACTTCCGCACCTACGCTGTCATAATGCCCTTCATACAGTTCCTTCCCTTTCATGGTTGCGACTACCCGGTTGTCTGCGGAATAAATCTTGTAATCCTTGTCACGGTCAAGAAAGGTCAGTATGGTCTTGCCCTCATGGATTTCCATTGCCTTATCCTTGTTGATCCATACATACTGAGCGTTTTCGCCCCATGTCCCCGGTATCCTTGTCTTTATGGCATGGTCATTTTCCTCCGTTATCAGTTTCTTTGTAATGGTGATGTCCGTAAGGTCAGGGTTTTGTGCGGCGGCTACTGCCTGCACACGCTGCGCAAGTTCACGGTAGCCTTTCATGCTGCTTAAAAACCGCTCCTTGTCCATCAGCACCTTATGCTTTCCATTTTCCTCTTTGGAAATGGCACCGATCCGCTCAAGCTGCCCCACGACGTTTTCCGCCTGTTCGTTTTCAAGGCTGAAATTCTCCTTTACTTCCTCCACACTGATGCTTTTTTTCTCCATCGCATAGCTGCCGACTTTTTCAATCAGCCCTTCGAGCGCCTCGCCCGCCCTTGCCGCTTCCTCAGTGTGGAGGTTATCGTTTCCCTTTTTCTGCTCTTTAAGAAAGGACAGCACTTTATCCATTTCCTTTTCATCACCGTTTTTCAGGTAATCGTCAAACGTGGCGATCCTGCCGGATTTTAATTTCTGTATCATCATGTTCACCCGTGGGACTGCCTCCGTGTGGAAGATGATTTCGCTCATGCCGTCTGCCTTGTTGATGTCGGGCAGGACGGAATAAAGAAGTCCGTATTTTTTCGCCATCTTCTCCACTTTTGCCCTGTCCTCCGTGGGGAACTGGAACACCTGCAAGTCCCCGCCTTTCATAAGAAGCCTGCGCATGTCTGTTTTTCCCAATGTTTTCTCATGGTCCATGACCGCAATCAGAAAATCCAGCGCCTTTTTCATCCCCGCTATGGTGCCGCCGCAGACTTTCATCGCAATCTCTATCCCGTCATAGCCGACACGGATAATCTGGACTGCCTCCTGTATCTCTTCCGCCATATTTACCACCTCCTAATTATCTTGCACCTTTGTTAATCTCTGCCCTTTTCAGTTTCTGCCTGTAAAGGGATTCTAAATCTGCACCAAAATAGGAAGTTTCCTTTTGCAAATAATCTGTCGTAATCATATTCTCTTTGCAGTATTCCAGATACTTCCCAAACCCCTGCCCATGCAGAACTTTTTCTTCCTCATACTCCCCAAGCATCGTCCAAATATCATAGTGCCGTTCGGCTGTCATAAAAATAATGTCATAACCCTTTTCCAGTGGGAAAAACACCTCACTGTCAAAGTGAAACCCAAATGAACGTTCTGCTTCCTGCGACTTTTCCAACGGGTACAATATGAGATATTCATCTGCCTGCTCTGCATAAGCAATCACATCCTCCGGTTTTTCCGGACTTCCTTTTATTAAAATACAGGTGATTTCATAATTTTCTTCCCCTGCCCCTTCCCGTTCCTTATATTGTTTTGTTTCCTTCAATGATTTTTCAGAACGGACTATCAGCTTTTCCCTATCACAATACTCACCGGGTAAAAGGTATCTCTTTCCATCACGGTTAATGACATGCGTTTCATACCCCAGGATCTTCAATGCCTTCTGGACGGTTTCCAAATGTTCCGGTTCGGGCTGGCACACTCCGATTCCGGCATAAATCTCTATATCGCCGTACCATTCCTCTCCTTCAAAGTTGTCCATCCGGAAGAAAATATCCTCATAAATTTCTTCCAAAGGTTTTTTAAATTCCTCACGATACCATGCTGCCACGCTGTTTTCCCCGGCAGCTTCCATTTCCTGCTCCATTCAGCCGACACCTCCTATAAACTTGCCTCTCTCTTAACTCTCGCCTGCATCTGTACGGTATCCGTCCGCCTGATCTCATCCTCACTCATGGAAATGCCGCAGGCAGACAGCAGTTCCGATAAGGTCTTTACTGCCTGTTCTTCCTGCACACGGTACATTTCAAGCGAAATGAGCAGGTTTTCAATCCGCTGTACCCAGTCCGGCGTAAAGCCTGTGAGTGTCTGGTATTTCCTGCATATGGCATCCCTGTCCGCACCTGCCTCCGTAAGCTCGTCAATCAGCTTGTTTGTCAGTTCCCTGTCATTTGTCCGAAAAGCAAACTGTACCACAAACTCCTTGTCCCTCTCTGTCATGGATATATTTTTCTGCCGGAACAGTTCCGCCGTTTCTGTTACTGCAATCAGCCCCATTACTGCCCCTCCTTCATCTTATTTTCATAGACAGCGATGTTTATGATCTCCTCCATCTGCACCGCCGGGATTTTGTTGTTGATCAGCACAAGCAACTGCTTCTCTGACAGCCCCTTTTCAATGGCACACCTTATCTGCACAAGCTGTTCCGGCGAAAGGTCCTTTTCCGCAAGGAGCTTTACGATGTCCATTTTCTTTTTAAAGAACAGCCGTGAGAACATGGAACTCATCACACTTCCCCGGTCTTTCCTCTCCATGCGCTCCACCGGGACAAACCGGACAATATTGCCGTCTTTATCCACTACTGCAGCATGGTATTCGATTCCGGGGTAAAGCGCTGATTCCGGCACACCGGGCGCACTGCCCTCTGTCTGTTTTTCCGGCTTTTCTTCCTTTTCCGGTTCTTTTGGTGCTGCCGCTTCTGCCTTTTCTGCCTTTTTTAGCTGTTCCTCCAACGCTTTCATCTCCTTTCTCATTTCTTCCATCTCCCCGCGCAGTTTTACAGACGCCACCCTTGCCTCGTTCAGCTCGTTCTGCTGCTTTTCCAGCATTCTGTCCTTTTCGGAAAGCTGTGCGATAAGATTGCCCTGAACCTGTGCATCCTGCCCCGCCGTTCCAATCTCTTTAAGCTTCTCATTTAAGGCGTCATAGCGTTTTTCCTGCCATGAAATTTTCTCCACCACCTCACGGATCTGTTCCATAAGCTCCTTTGCGTATGCCATATCCTGACCGCCTGCCGGTTCTGCCTCTTTTGCCTTGCTTAGCACCTGTGAAAAGAGACGTTTCATGGTGTACGCCGTATTTTCTGCACTGGCAAGCACCCCGCTTATAGTTTCCATCGGGACGCCTTTTTCATAAAATTCCAGCGCAACCGCCATCTGCTCGCCGCTTAACCCTTCTTTCAGGATTGCAGCTTTTTCTTCTTTGCTGTAATTGTTCCGCAAGCACTTTGAATACACACGCATCTGCCTGTAATCGTACCTGCCGCTGCTGTATTCCTCTGTTTCCTCCTTTGTCAGACCGAAACGCAGGTCATCTTCTATCAGTTTTAAGATTTCCTCCGTATACTTCGGGTTCTGTTTTAACCTGCCAAGATATGCTTTCAGGTCCATGCCGCTAAGCACCGTCCGTTCCTGCATTAAAAACCCCCTTTCCCGCTATCCATGCGGATTTATGTGCAGGCGCACATGAAACTCCTGTCCTGCCCGCTTTGGGCAAAACAAAACAGCCGTTCCCGGCTGCCATGTCCTACCTGCTTTTTTCCTTTTGTCCCCGCTGCTTTTCCTGTTCCTTATCCGGTTCCGGTTTTCCTGCCCTCTCCCCTGCCGTAATCTCCGCAAGGATACGGGCGGCGATCCGTTCCTCTTTCGCCACAGACTTTTCTTTTTCCCTTATCCGTGCAATCTCACTCCGATAATGTTCCTTAAATTCCGCAAGCCGCCCCGCCGTGTACCCTTCCTTTGCAAGCCTTGCCGACAGTTCCATATAACGCATATGCTCTTTTTCAAACAGGTTCTCCCCCCGCTGGAAACAATTTTCACACTCCTGCAGTCCTTCCAACTGATCCGCAATATCAAAAAGCGGCTTCATTCTTGCACGTTCCCTGAATATGCGGCTCTTTTCCCTTGAAGTCTCTTTCTTCCTGTCCGCCATCTGTAATGCCGCCTGCCTTATATCCCCCACCGTGGAGGCATCATGCCTTGTAAGGAAAAGATAATCTTCCTGAAGCTTCTGCATCTTCCTGATGTCGTCACGGTACTGCCAAGCCTTGCTGTACGGGCGTTTCTTTAAAAGTCCTGTTTTGTAGAGCCTTGCAAAATAGCGTTTCTGTATGCCGGACATTTTCGCCTTTTTATAGCGCTTTACCCGGCACCGCACAATCCTTGTCTCCTGCACCGCCTGTATCTTTTTATAGGAAGAAAGGCTTTCCTGTCCGATCCGTTCCCGTATGCGTTCCTCCGTGTAATTTTCCCCAAGCGACCTGCAGCGCCGGAACCTGCTCATGCCCATAGGCTTGATTGCAAGGTACTTTCCTTCTGTACGGTATGCATTCTTGATCCCGTACCCCATATCGGAAAGCACGGATAAAAAGGACTCATAGGTTGCCGACTGTATGATTGCTGCATCAATGTCACGCTTTATCATGTCCGCCCACACAAATTTCCCGTCCCTGAAATCGTTCCATTCTTTGTAATTCTCGGACTTCTTCGCCCTGTCCTCCGATATTTCAATCGTGGAAAGCCCGTATTCTTCGCACAGGCGGTTCGTGATGGGCTGTATCTCCTTTGCCCAGTCCCCTTTCTGATAGCGGTACTTTTTACCATCACGGAAACTGACGCTGTTAAAGATGATATGACCGTGGATATGATCCGTGTTGTCATGCACCGCATACAGCGCCTCATAATCTTTTCCAAGATATTCTTTTGCAAACTTTCCAATCACTTCAAAGGCAGTGTCCGCATCCACTTCCCCTTCCACAAAGGATATGATAAGGTGGTAGCCCTGCCTCTGGTCCGTCTTTCCAAACTGTTCCTTTGTCTGCCGCATCTGCTCATACACCTGTTCCTGCTGGCAGTTTAAGGAACCCACAAAACGCCCGCCGCCTGTTTTTTCAGGCACCGTAATATAGTCAAGCGCCTGTTTTAAATGTTTCCCTGCATACCCGGCACCACAGTCCCCGATATAAAGTATCTTGCTGATCGCCAATCTTCCCCGCCGCCTTTACCTTATTTTCCCCCTGTCCTGTTTCTTTTCTGGTTGCATGACATACTCCTGCATTTCATGCGTACATGGGACATACTGTTTCATTGTTTCAAGACAGAAGAAAATATCCGCTTCCTTATCTGTAGATGCCGCATAAAATTCCTCATGTGAGTATGGGTGTTTCTGTTTCCCGTAATAATCTGTCTCCATCATGCCCAGTTCAACATCACGCCTGAGCCGCCTTGTTATATCATAAAAGTCCCCCTCTGCCTTTGTGAACTGACGCACCGGCTTGAAATGGCATCCCTGATAGAGAAAATATCCATTTTCACGCAGCCTTGCCTCCTGTACTTCTGTCAAACAGCTTCCCTCCCTATAGCTTCCCTATCTTATCCGCCGCCTCCCTTACGGTCATGTTGAGTTTTTTCATATAAGCGCTTAAAAGCTCCCTGTCCTCCGTGCGGTACAGCTTTGAATTATAGTTCCTTGTGATCTGGTTGATGTTGTTCCCGATTGCATTGACTTCATTAATCAGGTCTTTTAAAAGGATACGGATTTCAGGATAGTCATTCGGTTTCTGTGTAATCAGCAGGCGCAGGTAATCAGCTTCGCACATCCCCGCCGCACCCGCCTTATCCGAAAGCGCCTTTGCCTCACACGGCATAAGCCGCAGCGTTTTCCTTACGGAATGTATGCTGTCCGCCATTTACCTTGCCCTCCCTTTCTTCTGTTCAGGCTGTTCCTTTATACCCTGTACCAGTTCCTTTACCGCCCCGTCAATATCCCCCTTTGACTGTAGACTCTGAATTAACTGTTCCGCAAACATCTGTGCCATATGCTCTATCTGCTCTGCATACTTTGTCCTGTCAAACACGGCATCCAGTATCTTTTCGTCTGCACATAACTCCTCATAGCGGCTGTGCTGGAACACAAAATCCGAAAAATTATCTGGATTGTCCATAGATGATTTTGCATCCTGCAAAAGCTCATAATTCCACTCTGTCACAGAATCTACAAGATCATCTATAGTTGTTTCTTCCCATACTGTCCTGTCTGTTTCTGCACACAGATCCCCACGGCAGAGCTGCCCGTCCTTTTGACCGACTACATAACCATGACCGTCCATATAGCCGCAGATCAGATCTGCTTCTTTCTCATTCATTTGAAAGGATATGCCGTTTTCTTCCATGAACTTTATAAGTTCTGCCCCTGTCGGTATTGCTTCATATCCTTCTGCATCACGCTGTCTGCCCTGTACCTGTGCAAGATACATCTGCTCGCCTGTATATCCGAAATCCTCATAACCGAATTGCAGTGCTTTTTCTTCCCCCAGTTCCAGTTCTTCCGCAAGAACTACAGCGCCAAAGTAATTTACCCTGACACTTTCCTCCACGGACACTGGAAAACCGTCGTCATCACCATACCGCAGCTCATAGCAGTGCATCCCCTCCGGCACTGTTTCCTTATCCACACGCAGCTCCGTGAAATACCCTTTCCTGCCCAACAGGTCTACTTCCTCAAGCACCTCTTTCTGAATGTCAATGACTTCCATCTGCAACCACCTCCTTATCCGTATGATACAAAGCCACTGTTTCCCGCCCCAGTCCAAATTCCGATAGGAATTTGCCAGATACGCATGAGAGACGCCTCATGCCTCTGGTTAGGGGGCTGCCCCTAAAACCCCGCTGATACATATAGTGAACTTAAAATATGATAGTATATTTCTATTTTGATTTCACTTTTTGCTATCATTTTCCTGTTCTGATAGCACTTTTTAAGTTCTTTTTTCTGGGAACTTCCACGCCAGTCCTTCCGCCCTTTTTCAGTGATTGTGCTTTTTGCAATCATTTTTGCAGAATGATTGTGCTTTTTCAGTTCTTTTTTGGAAAATGAACTCACTTTTTGCAATCAACCTTACCGTGCCATTTCCCGTTTTGGCGTGGCTGCACACAGGCATTTTTTCGCTTCCTGAAGCCACTGGTTATAGTCCTTGAAAGGCTTTGGCGGCGGGCAGTCCTCCACCTCATAATCCAGCCCGTAGTATTTTTCCATGAGTGCATCTGCCGCTTTCCTGCCCGGTCCGTCATTGTCCAGACAGAAAGAAATCTTCCTGACTTTTGGGTGTTCCTCTAAGAATGTGGCAAGCGGAGCATCGGAAAGCATCCCAAGAGCCACCTTGTTTGTCTCATAATCCCCACGGATCTCCACATAGCTCATCAGGTCTATCGGTGCTTCAAATACCATGACTTCATCGCTTTTTCCATACCAGATATTAAACCCGTAATTCTTGTCATTGCCCGCCACATCACACTTGAACGGTTTCCCTTCCCGGTCAAACACTCCCCTCATGCTTGCAAAGCGGGTTTTGCCCTGCACATCGTTCCCTTTAAAGACAATGTTGTGGTGGCTGCGCTCTTCATAAATCAATCCGCAGCTTACAAAATAATCCACTGTATGCCTGTCAAGAGCCCTGTCCCCTGTCAGGTACGAATACAGATAGTCATTGTTCTTTGCACGGGCAGGGAGTACAAACGGCTTTTTCTTTTCTTCCGTGGAATGCCTGCCTTCCTTTTTTTCCACATACACACTGGCGCTCTTTTTTTCCCAGTCCCCGTCCCTCCGGTATCCGGAAAAATCAAGCAGCCAGAAAACAGCGTCCTTGACTTCCATTCCTGCAAAGACACGCAGGAAATCTATCTGCGAGCCGCCGTTGTTTCCCCTTTCATGTTCCCTTGACCACCGGAACCAGTTCGTGCGGTTGTAAATCCGTATCGAATCCATTTCTTTCAGGGTGTGGTATCTGCCTATCTTTTTCACGGTGTAGCCGAGGCTTGCCGCTACTGCCGTTAAGTCAACGCTCTTTGCAAGCGCAAGTTCCTCTGCCGTAAAACTTCTCCTTTCTTCCATCGCCTCACCTTGCTTTCCCTTTTTCTGCCACCATTGCCGTTTTCCCAAAATCCAGTTCATTATAATCCGCAGTAAAAGAAAATGAGGGATACTGTAACAGCTTTTTTTCACTGAAACTAAAATACTGGCTGTTGTCTCCGCCTACAATCACATGGTCAGCAAGCCTTATCCCCATAAGTTCCGTCAATTCTAAAATCCTGTGTGTTATTAAAACGTCCTGTCTGGAAGGCACAAGCTCACCGCTTGGGTGGTTATGCACCATGATCATCCCCGCTGCATTGGATAAAATGCTTGACTTAAAAAACTCCCTCGGTTCTGCAATGGTCTGGTTAATTGCGCCTATGCTCACAATGTTACAGTTAATAGGGGTTCCGTCTGATTTCAGGTTGATGACACACACCACCTCCCTGTCCATTTCACACAGAAAATCCCCCACTACCTTTACGGCATCTTGCGGGCTTGTGATCTTATGGTCTGAAAACAGGGGCGCATCCTTTACCAGCCTTACCGATACGACTTCCAGTTTAAAGGGTTCCTGTTCCTGCATCTGCTTTCTCCCCTCCCGGCTCAATACGAATAATAAATTCCCCCTCCTGCCGCTGCACCAGTTCCAAAAGCTCCTTTACTGTCAGTTCTTTTGCTATTTCTTCCATATAACAGCAATCCTCCTATCTGGACTGTTTCGCTTCATAGACAAGCCCCTGTTCTGCCACAACTCCGTCAAGTCTCTTGTTTGGCGTGTCGGTGGCAAGCGTGATTTTCCGCAGGTCTTTGTCATAGTGGTACACCTGATTGGAAAGCCGCTCTTCCAGTGACACCTGATCCATGTTTATCTCTGCAACCATCTGTGCAAGTTCTTCCGGTTCTCCCATTTCCACAGACACGGCAATCACTTCGTGTACGGAAGATGGCAGGATATACAGGTCTGTCCCCACACTCTCTGCCAGATTGTGCAGCTTATCCTCATAAAGCATGGAAACCGCACCGTCTATCTTTCTTTCATTTGAAATAACCCACATGGTCCTTTCCGGCTCCTGCTCCCCGATCATCAGGTCTGCCAGTTCTTTCGGCATACCGTCAGCCACAAACATATCCCTCATGACTTCATTCATAGTCTGCACCACGGGAGGCAGTATTCGTCTGGTGTTTTCCGCAGCAGCCTTAAATAACTGTTCTTCATCCATCCCCAGTTCCTTTGCCAGTCCATTGTGGACTACCACGCTTGCAATGCCTTTGTCCTCCACGTTTACCACCCATCGGTAAATAATGGATAAATCCTGAAACTCCCTGTGCGGCATTTCTTTCAGCATATCCTCATTCTGCACGGTATTCACAAGCTGGAATATGATATTGTCCTTTGCCGTGCGCAAATCCAGCGGCGGGACTGGTTCCTCCTTAAACACCCTGTCCAATGCATCTGCTGCATTCTGCAAGGATTCCTGCAAGTCCCCCGTCCTTAAATATTCTTCATAAATGTCATTGATATATATGGTGGGGGAAATCATGCGCTCACTGTCCGGCAGCAGCAGGCTCAGCCCGTCCAGTTTACGGTTGACCTTTTCCACTGACGCAACCTTTACCTCCATGCCCTGATAGTCTTTTGGCATATAGGATAAAAATTTCTCTGTTACCACATCTTTAAAAATCTCATAATCCATCATTAAATCCTCTCCTCCTTTCCTGCCCTCCTGTATTCCTGCAACTGTTCCAGCCTGAAACTTTTGCATTTCATACATTCCGATGCAGTGCAGCATAAAGCGTCCACAGGCACATCAAGAGCCTCTGCAATCTTTTCAAGGGTATCTGCCTTTGGAACCCTTGCACCGCTCTGGTACTGTGCCATGCGCACATCCCCGCAGTTTAAAAAGCCTGCTTTCTCACCAAGTTCCTTTAAGGTCATTCCTTTCTGCTTTCGGTAAAACCGTATCCTTTCCCCTGTTGTCATGTGTCCTCCTTTCCATGCTGCAAAAAAGGCGGGACACATAAGCCGATCCTGCTTACACGCCCCGCCGGGTTCATGCACTATTGTTATTCATTACTTACGCTTCTGCGCCATCTTTTTTCTTCTTCCAGAAGATGATGCCGAGTCCGGCAGCAACAGCCGCAAGCCCGAACCCTGCAAATACCCACGGGTTCATGTTGTCCCCGGTCTGCGGGAGCTTCGGTTCCGTAGGCTTGTTTGTTACTTCAAGGGTGTACTCTACCACTCTCGTTTTTCCGTCCTTGTATTCAAACTTCACTTCCTTCGGTGTGGAATCAAGGAGATACCCTTTCGGAGCCTCCACTTCCACCACGGTATAAGTGACTGTATCCTCATACTTGCCATCCTTAAATGCTGCAATCGGAAGTTCGCCGCTTTCAGCATGACCATCCTTGTCCGTTGTAAGCGTCTCGATCACTTTCCCGTCCTTGTCACGGATTTCAAATTTTGCGTCTGCAAGCGCCTTTCCGTCCTCTGATTTCTTGCTGATGATGATTTTTCCAACTGCTGCTTCGTCCTTCATTGCCACTTTTTGGATTTCATCAGTCTCCTTTACCTCAAACTCAATGTCCTGTGCAATTACATACCCAAATGGTGCTGTTTCTTCACGCAGGGTATATTTTCCGGCAGGCAGCTTTTCAATCATGTGCGGCTCTTTGCCGGAAGTCCACTTCTCAACCAAGTTGCCATCTGCATCAATGACGGAAAGGACTGCACCCTCAAGCTCATTGTCGCCCGTGATGTCAGTCTTTGAAATCTGGACTTTGATCGGCTTATTCTCAAACTCTGCATCAAATTCGATTACTTCCTTATCATCGCCCTGATATGACGCATCCACATCAAATACCTTGCCGGACTTCACATATCCCTTTGGCGCTGTCATTTCCTCCACATAATACTTTCCAAGCGGGAGGTCAGACACAAAGGTCAGCTTTCCGTCCTTTCCGGTCACGCCACGCTCAATTTCAGTTCCGGCTTTTACAACGACTTTGCCATCCTTGTTCACAATGTCCTCTTTTGCAAACAGTCCGAATACGGCTCCCTCAAGAACTTCTTTCGTTCCTGCCTCTTTCTTAACCACAGTGATCTGCACTTTCTGTCTCTCATTGCTGATGTTCATTCCTGCATAAACCACTTTGGTATCCTGATCGATATAGGAAAGGTCTGCTTCGATTGGTGTATCGTCCAGAACGAATCCTTCCAGTGTCTTTGTCTCCACAAGGTAATACTTTCCAAGCGGCAGATTGTCAATGCCTGCATAGCCTTTCTCGTCAGTAGTGATAGCTGCTACAAGTTCGTCTGCCTCATAATATACGGTGTCAAGACCGTCCGGGCTTACAATGTCCTCCGCTGCATAGACTTCAAATTCAACACCTGCAAGGCTGTCCTTGAAATAGTTGAAAATGAAATCATACCAGTGTCCTTTCATAAGGGTAGTATCAGTTACAAATTCGCCGTCCTTGTTGATGATGATTGCGCCTGTTGGAACTTCGTCTTTCATAACCACACTCTGAATGTCAGTGGTATCTTCTACCGTAAACTGGATTTCCTCTGCTTTCAGATAGCCGTAAGGCGCAAATTCCTCACGGAGCGTATAAGTCTCCCCTGCGGCAAGTCTCTTGATCACATGAGCCTCATCTGCCACGGAAGTCCATCTGTCAACCACATTGCCGTCCTTGTCAATGACTGTAAGCATTGCACCGGAAAGCTCTGCGCCGCTTGCAATGTCCTCCTTTGTAAATTCAAAGGCTGTCGGCTCATTCAGAAATTCGCTGCTGTACTCTGCAACTGCTTCATGCTGTCCCTGATACTCTGTCTCAAAAGTGATTACTTCCCCACTGGAAACATAGCCTTTCGGCGCTTCCAGTTCCTTTGCCTCATAAACTGCAAACGGGTAATCCTTTACGAAAGCGATCCTGCCGTTTTCGTCAGATGTTGCAGTTTCAAGGAGTGTGCCTGCTTCAATGATTACTTCCCCATTGGCATTTTCAATGTCCTCTGCGGCAAACAGACCGAACACTGCGCCCGCAACTGGTGTATCTTCCTCTGCATCTTTCTTAATGACTGACATATCCAGTTTCTGTCTGTCATTGGTAAATGTCACGCTTTCATAGATCACCGGGGTTTTATCGTCCACATAAACGAATGTTACAAGCTGCTCTTCCCCGTTCAGCACATAACCATAAGGCGCTTCTGTTTCCACTACACGGTACTGTCCGAGCGGAAGTCCTGAAATACTGGCTTTCCCATCTTTCCCGGTTGTAAGCGTTGCAACAAGATCGCCTTTTCTGTAATACTTTGTCCTGTTTCCATTCTCGTCCTTCTGCATGTCTGCTGTAAAAATATCTTCGGCGGCATAGACTTCAAACTCTGCCCCTTCAAGGGAGCCTTCCTTATAAACAAACTCTTTTTCTTCAGAATCCGCAAATAATCCGCCCTTGTAGCCGTCAAGGATTTCGCCTTTTTTCTCCACTGTCAGTTCCCCGGTAACGGGTTCGTCCTCATATTCCACCGTGATAATTGCATCATAGGTGTCGGGATCAGTCTCATAGAACGTATCGGAATCAACCGCTACTTCCACATAATTAGTGTTCAGCACATATCCATGCGGCGCTTTTACTTCCTCAATACGGTAATTTCCAATCTTCAATGTGTCAGGCAGGATTAAGTCGCCGTCACTGTCCGTAAAGAAAGAAGTGTGCGTAACCTTTGACGGATAAGTTGTAACCATCTTGACATATTCGTTTTTGTCAATGTTGAAAATCTTAAACTCCGTATTCGGGATAAGGACTGTCTGCTTTGTGTCAGCGTCCTTCTTGATCACACGCAGCTTTGCAGTAAATTCACGGTCAATGAATACACGCCAAACCTGCGGCTCTGCCGGGTGGTTCTCCACAATCCTTACTTCAAAAGGTCTTACTGTTTCCATGTTGTGGGGCGTGACTGTCTCAACCACCACATAAGTCCCGTAAGGGATAGGCTGTGTCACGATATGCCCCTTTGCATCCGTGAAAAGGGTAGTTTCCCCCTTGCTGCCGATCTTTACGGCTTCTGCGCTGTCAAAATCATAACTTCCATCTTCCAGTACGGATAAGGAAGATTTCAGGTATGCGGTAAAGCCTGCGCCGGACAGTACAGGCGCCTCCGTGTCGTCCCCGTTGTCGGATACTTTGATAAGCTGGAACGGCTGCTTGATGACCTGCTCTGCCGATGTTGTGCTTCTTGACACTTCCGCTACCAGATCGCCCTCATAATCGCAGACAACATCATGTTCCTCTTCGTCAAGGAGATAGCCCTCCGGCGGTGTGATTTCCTTTACATAATAATTGCCGAGATAAAGGTTGTTTACCTCCGCATTGCCGCCCTCATCCGTTGTCAGTGTCGCAACAAGATCCCCCGCATGGAAGATAATGCCTGTTGCCCCGTCCGGGTGCGCAATATCGTTGCGGGCATACAAGCCGTAAACAGCGCCCTCCAGTTTTGCATCGCCCTGCGGAACCGCTTTTCCTGTCTCTTTATCTACCTTGTAGATGTGGATTTTTGCTGTTGTCCTGTCATTTGCAAAGGTGTGTGTAAATGTCGCCTTTGCGGTTGTCTCTGGCAGAAAATTGAAATTGAAGCTGTATATATCAGAACTGTTCCTGTAATATGCGTAAGGAGCCTGTGTCTCTGAAATATAATAGCTGTTTGCGATTGGAAGGTCTACCGTGTAAGCGGCGCTGCCGTCCTCCCCTGTTGTAACGGTCTGTAATGCAGTCCCCTTTGTCACAATGACCTGTCCTGCATAATTCTTGATGTCATTTCCCGCATAAAGCGTGTACTGTCCGCCGTCCAGCGGGTTTGTTGTCTCGGAATCTTTCTTTGTAACGGAAACTTCCGCTTTCTGTCTGGTATTCAGGACGGTTGCCTCTTCATACTGCACTTCCACCGTCTGATCCTTATACTCGATTTTTACTGTCTGCGGTGTGGTGTTGATAGTGTATCCGTCAATGCTCTTTGTCTCTGTAACGATATAGGTTCCAAGATGAAGGTCTGATAACAGCACCTTCCCGTCGCTTCCACTTACAAGGTTTTCAGCGATCAGGTCCCCTTTGTTATAGACTTTTGTGCCGTCTGCCTTATAAATGTCTGCGCCTGCTGTCACTTTGAAAACAGCCCCCGGCAGCTTCTTTTTCTCATAAGTGAAGTTGCTGCCATTCCATCCGGTCAGGACTTCCCCCTCTTTATAAATGGTGACTGCCCCAAGCTGCTCTTTGTCCGTTGCGCTGATCCCGGTTGTCTGTCCTGCCTTGACGGTCAGCGTATGGACTTTGCCGCTCAATACATATCCTTTCGGAGCGGTAATTTCCTTTACATAGTAGGTTCCTGCTACAAGTGCATTGGATTTTGCATAACCGTTACCGTCTGTAGTCATGGTATCTACCTTATTGGTGCATCCGCTGTCGGAATAAATACCGTATACGGCTCCTTTCAGCTTAACACCGCTGGACTCATCGGTCTTAACGATTTCCCCATAGCCGATGTTTTCCGTCTTTACCTTAAAATAAGCATGGATAGGATCGGCGCTAGGTCTTTCCGAAACAAACTCCTGATAGTTTGCCTTTTCCGTAAGCCAGAACACACAGCTTGAAGTCGTCTCCACTTCCCCTGCCGTAGAGTTCATGGTTGCCATTGTTGCCGCCGTGTTTACTTCCTTACTGGAAATGGTAACGCTGTTCCCGTTCTTTTCCACCGTGTACCCGCTCAGTGAAATGTCAAAACTGGAAAGTACGCCATTGCTGTCAGTAAGGGTTTTCTCAAAACGCTGGTTTGCTTCATTCCATTTCAGCTCATAAGTCTCCGCACCGCTCTGTGTCCTGCTTGCAAAACTCGGTCTTGTGGCATTATAAGACTTGCTAATGTTGTTTTTCAGGCTTGTATAATAATCGTAAGACGATGACGGGTTTGGAGCCGTATCGCACAGCTTCCTTGCCGCTGAATCCCCGCTGCCTGTGCCGAACAGGTTCCCTACGATCACCCACACCATTGCCTGTGTCGCTATGAACTGGTCACACTGTTCATTTGAAGGCGGCGTTGCGCTGTTGCTGTTAAAACCAAAATAGAGGCAGTAGCTTAACAGCTTCTCCTGCTGTGCCGTCATGGAAGTGCTTGAATTAGGGTAGCTGTTCATGAGCTGCCCGCCATCTGCCGCCAGTCCGAAATTCATGCAGTAGGCGGCGTTTCCGTCCAATATGGCATACAGGATCTTCCCGTGGTCATAGCCTGCCTTTAACTCCCTTACCTCGCCGGATGCTCTTGTTGACGCATACCAGAAAGAAATGTTCGCACTGGAACTTGCCGCAAAAGCGGTTGTTCCATTACTAAACAGCGTGGTAAAGACCGTGAGCAGGGCTAAGAATCCTGCCATAAATCTTTTCATTTTCTGTTTCATTCATTTCCTCCTTATAATAGGGCAAAAAAATAACAAGTCATGTAAAATGGCTTGTCATTTTCCGTTTACTGTTATTCTTTTTTGAACTTCAATCTCTGTCTGTTTCCCTTTATATCCGGGCGGAACCCACATATCAGAATTTGATAGACAGATAAAGGGAAACCGAACATTTTTCTTTTGAAATGCCCGACCGCACTTCACATACCAGTGAGGGACTTTCCCTTACCGTCTGCCCGCCACGACACCGAACATTGTCAGTACAACCCTTGCAACAAGTGCAAGCAGCAACAGGAACAGTTTTGCTATCCCAAGTACCAGTTTCAGGAGCATAAGCACTGCCTGCAGCATCCATTTCAGTATGGTAAGCAGTACCACCGCCGCCTTTTTCAAAACCATTCCCACCATCAGCATTTCCTCCAATCCACGGTTATCAGCCCGTTTATCATGACTGAACCGCCCGCTGTCCTATATCAACTATCGTAATGCACGACAATACCAAGTGTACCCTCTGATGCTGTCCATTGTCAAGATTAAGTCATAATAATGCATGTTTTCATCAGAACATCGGTATGCTCCCTTACCTGTAACAGCGGAACTCATAAAAATCTGTCTCGTTCAGGCTGTACACCCCTGCATATTCGATATAAAACACAGGCTCCGTTTCCAGCATCATCATCCCCGCAATGTAATCCGCTATCCCGTCCTCACTGCCAAGTTTCCTGCCGGACGTGGTGGACGCTTTGTTTAAGTCTGTCTCCACAAAAACGCTGTAATACCCCAGTCCGTCATACGGATAATAAGAATTGTATTCTTCCTGTGTTATCTTCCCCTCTGACAGAAGGTTTGCGAGGTTGTCCGTGGTGGTTATCATCCCGCCCGCCTGACACTTTGCAACCGCCTGACTGCATACGGATACGGGATTGTATGGCGATACGGTCACTGTCTGTTCCTGCTGTTTGATTTCTTCCGGTTTTGTCTCTTTCGGTTTTGTTTCTTCCGGCTTTGCTTCACACTCCGTCTCTTCCGGTCCTGTTTCTTCCTGCCCTGCTTCTTCCTGTTTTGGCACATCTGCACTGTTTGGTGCAGGTTCCGTTTCGGTTTTCTGCTCCGGCTGGCTTACAGGCTGCGGTTCAGGCGTTTCTGCTGCTTTCACATCCCCCTCTTCCGTTTCTGTTTCTTCCGGCGTTTCCTTTTCGGTCTGCCGCTTTTCTGTTTCCCCCTCCCCGGTCTGCACCGCCGCAGGTTTATTTGTGTTCCCTGCTATATCCGTTTCCTCAGTGTCTCTCACTGTTTCGGTCTTTTCCGTCTCCATATCAGCCATAAGATTGTCCTTATTGCCGCATCCGGCAAAAAGCATGATACCTACGGATAAAATCAGAAATAATCTCTTTTTCATATGAATCGCCTATCCTTTCCTCATAAGGGAAAGGCAGGCTGTGTCCGTGTGCCGCTGTTCTTTCCCTTATGAAAAGACTCTGCATGGTCTGCACGGGACACATATCAGTTTAGGACTGTCCCGTATTCTGTGCATTGTTTCCTCCTATCATTTTGCTTTGTTAAACTTACCCCAGTATGCAAGCATCCTTTTCAGCTTCTTGTCGCTTGCATATGCCTTGTAGAATTTCAACCTCCACATACCCATCACCTCCTTTCAATGCTGCCCTTTTTCGCCGGATCTCCTTGCTTTATCTTCAAGGATCAGCCGTTTCAGATAAGCGCCGCTTTTATTGTTCTTCTCAAACCATTCCCTAGCTTCTTTATCTGTTGTGGTATTGAATTGCAGTGTAAATCTCAATACTTTCTTGCGGTATGCCTCTGACATTTCATACCTATGTATTTTTCTTTCTTCTTCCGTCATCTTTGCTCTTTTCATTCGCAAACTCCTCTCACCGTCTGCCTATGGAAACGCCGACCATTATCAGCATAATCCTCATAACCAGAGCAAGCAGAAGCAGGAACAGCTTTACGATACCAAACACCAGCTTCAATGCCGCAAGCACCGCCTGTAATATCCATTTCAATATGGTAAGCAATACCACCCCGGTCTTTCTTAAAACTATCCCTGCCATAAAACATTCCTCCTTGTTTTCCACAGGAAAATGCGACTGCCCTTGCAGGAGCAGAGGAATTTTCCTCCTATCCCCAGTTATCAACCAGTTCCATCATGGTTGGATCTGTGGTTTCTTCTGTGCTATCGGCTAGTGTTTCCTTTGCCACGCTTTCCATGACCATCCTTCCCATGCTGCCCTCCGCCACCCGTGCCGCCCCGCCTCCGAGGGCAGCACCGAGCAGCATGATGATCTCATTCTTAACATCATTCTTTAGTTCTTCACGGATACCATCAAGGTCACTCTTTGAGATATACTGTTCTTCCTTTTTCTTCCGTTCCGCTGTCTCTTTCAGCAGATCTTCATTCTCAAAACTGTTTGCATAGAAGTCTATGGCATCCGTTATGAACTGGTTTACAGACTTATGGATCTCTGTATTCAGTTCCGCAAGCACCTTGTTTACCCTGCGCTGCTGCTCATTGTCAAGGTTGAGGCGGTAACTTCGGTAGACAATATTTGACTTTGCCATATACCCCACCCCTATCCTATCTGGTTACGGTGCTTTGCAAGGAAAACCCTGCCGAGCTGCTCATACCCCTTTGCATTTGCTTTGATGTCCTCAATGTAACGGATATTCCCACCGTCATGTGAGCCGAACAGCCGCATGACCGCTGCACCCCCGCCCACGAACACAATCGGTATCACATCAAGGTTGTAACCGTGTTCTTTCAGGGTATTGTAGACTTTTTGTGCGAAATCACGCAGGCAGTCCCTTACAATGTTCATGTACTTATCCGGCAGCGCCGCTTCTCCGGTTGCCATGACCTGCTGTATCACGTTTTCTTCAAGCTCCTGTCCGATCTGCCTGTTACATTCCTCATTGATTGTCCTCATGCAGCGGATAAGCCCCTGCTGGCTTGTGATACACTCTGCCTCATTCGGCTTGCCGTTCTGTATCGGCATGATGTCAATCGTCCAACTGCCTATATCTACCACCACCACACGCTCCGGCAGGGTTTTCAACTGTTCTGCAACCGCCGCATAACATTGTGGGAACACGGACACCCTTGCTATCCTTGCCGTATACTTCTCTTTCTCAAAGAAGTAACTGACTTCTTTATTCTTTGACAGATAATCAATGAAGTCCTGCTTCTCTGCGCCGAACCTTGTCAGCGGAAGTCCTACCGATAAAAGGATATCTGTATTTCTCATTCCACGCCTGTTCAGCTCCTTTGCTACTGCTGCAAGGGTAAGCAGGTAGAAGTTGTCATTCTCAACTTTTGTATCCCTGACTTCAAGACGTTTCCCGCCTACCTTGTAATACCTTCCGTCCAGTTCCACCAAATCATCATAAAATGCAGGTTCTGTCGTTATTTCCTTTACTCCTGTCGTAAAAATCTGCGTTGCTGTTTTCATGTTCGACCAGCCATGATCGATCCCGATTACTTCAATATGTTTATCCATTGTGTTCTTCCTCCATATTTTTTTCATGTAGACTTATCTCCTTAATATCTTTTTCATGCAGGGAAAGCAGTACTTATCTGACTGTCTGTACGGGCATCCAAAGCACATATCTTCTTTGTCCTGCACCGTAATTTCAGGCTTGCTTTCTTCCTTAACACATTTCTTAGCGAGACACTGACGGTTGTTTCCGTGAAAGAATTGACAGCGCATACAGCTTCTTAAATCGTTTTCCAACTTTACCTGTGCCGCAATAATTCCATCCAGTTTTGGAGCGTTCTGCATCCTTACGTTAATTCCCATCCACGCCACCCGCCTCTCTTGCGGCGGAAAGCCTGTATATCTCTTCTAATTTCCTGTCTGCCATCCCTGCTGATCTTGCAAGGGAAAAGTATAACAAAAGTACTACTGCTACAATGATTACTGCTCCTATCATCTTCCGCTCCTCCTTTTCTGTTCCGATTTCTTTCTCTGTTCCGCCTCCATCTGCCTGACATACTCACGAATATCAATCAGATCCTCCAAGTCATAAATTTTGGAACCCATAGCACGGTCAACATTTTCAGGAGTGCATTCGCCATGTTCTGTTAATGCTGCTATTACTTTCTGCTTGATTTCTTCCTGCACAGAATCTGGCATTGCTGCTATATAATGTGGCGGCAGCTTTGAAACTTCTGTTATTACCTCCTTTTCAAATCCGTAACTCTTTTCAAAGTCACTTAAAAACTGTTCTTTTACCAAGACTGCATTTGCCTTGTTATCTTCACTGGCTAACTCCACCAGTCCGTCTAGGAACTCAACTAGCTCTCTCTTTGTAAAACCCATCTGTTAATCCTCCTTCTCCCAAAATAAAAAGGCAGGAACAGATTAGCGATACATAAACGGAATATCCGTTTTAAGAGCTAATTTAGTCCTACCTAAATAATTTCTATATTTATTTGCATCAGAAAAACAATCTTCACCCCTTTAAAACCATATGGCATATATCCCTGCCGGAACTCTGATGCGCCATAGGCATTTGTGAGATATTTGATTGGTAAAACAGCGCTGCCTCCATCAAAACCTTGTTTCGTTGCAAGTTTGAGAAAGGACTAAATCAGCTCAAACCCTTGTATTTACTGGGTTTGTCTAACTTTAGTCTTATTTTACCGTAAGCATCTCCTTCCCTAATTCCCGTCCAGAACAGAATTTCAAAAATCACGTAATAGCGACTTCCAACCTCAATCGTACTGATAAACTTGTCGTATTCCTCTTTCGTCCAAAAGTCTAACTTATCAGCATCCGGCTTTCCCATCTTTTTCACTCTCTTGCATGGATTGTTCGACAAATTGTAAATACTGCTTGCATGAGTGAACAATGCAGTGATTTGATTTTGTACCATGCGAAGATATGTCTGCGCATACCCCTTTTCCCTCATTGCGTTCTGCCACTGGATAATATCTGACGGAGTAATCTCATTCATTTTCTTATTTTCAAAATACGGAAGAATATGAGCTTCTATCATGTACCTTTTATTTTTGATTGAACGCTCCTTTAACTCGCCTTCCTTATCACGAAAATAAATCTCAACAAACGCTCCCAACGCCATATCCATATTGGCATTAGCGGATAATTTGAAATTATTTTCCCACTCCAGTGCTTCTTTCTTTGTTTTAAACCCACGTTTTTGCTTTTTCTTCTTGTTGCCCTGCCAATCCTCATAGTAGAACAGGCTTAACCAAGTATTCCTTTTTTCATCCTTATATGCCGGCATCTGTTTTCCCTCCTTATGCTGTCTGCACTGTTTGATAACCATAGAACTTCTTTTCCCAAAATGCTCTGGGAACTTTCCCTGCCACAATAATAAAGCCGGATTTCTCCAATTCCTCGTTAAGCTGCCGAATGACCTTATAAGCGTGTCCTTTAGAAATTCCTAACTCATTAGCCACATCTTCCGCATCCATCAGGTAATTTGATTTCATATAGTCCTCCTTACAATTTGAATTTTAATAGAAATATTTAATTTCTTGTATTTTTATCATAATATCTATTTTTAGATATGTCAAGCAAAAATATTAAAATTTAAATATTTCTATTTATTATTGTTGAAATTGTGGTATAATAATTAAAAATCCAATGCGAGGTGAGAATATGCGAATAGCGCATTATTTACATGTAGACAAACGTTTGAAGTCTTTTCGTATGGGGGCTGACATGTCTCAAAAAGAAATGGCTGCGAAGTTGGAACTGTCTGTTCCGACTTATTCTAATTATGAAAATGGTTATAGTGAACCGCCTATGGAAGTAATACAAAAATTCTGTTCTATTATTGGAATTAAAGAGGAATTATTTTTTGGATATACGATTAAACCCAACGAAGAATTGAGCATTAACACATATTCAGATATTTTAAAGGTAATTATGGAATTGATAAGAGCAGGTATTCCTGTAGAATGTTCCACATCCGTCAATACGTCTACAAGACGATTAGTGGCATCAATCAACATAGAAAGTCCACAGATTGCCTCCCTTGTATCTCGTTGGAATGAATTGAACAAGGAACTGGAAACTGAAAAAATTGACAGTGACGAATACAACATATGGATAGACAGTCTGATGAACTCATTTAATATTTCGGTAGAGAACTATTAATAAATATTTTGATATATTTTCCTGATGAGCAAATCTTTTAGAACCATATTAGAACCACAAGAGAATTTTTAGCTGTTTCATCACGTAAAAAGGCTTTCGGAGAAATCCCCGAAAGCCTTGATTTTACTGAATAAATTGTAATTACTCAATGATTGTAGCAACACGGCCCGATCCAACAGTCCTACCACCCTCACGGTATTTGAATAGCGTTTTTTGTAGTATTTTCTATGCTTTTTATTGCGGAAAACAGCGTAAAATCGTTGTTTTTATGTAGCGTATTTTTATTTGCTTGATTTCTTGGCACCGTTTTGGCACCAAAATGATTTTCTCCTTAACTACCCTTATTACATGGTGCTAGCACCATGTATAAAGAACATTAACAAGGAAAATATCAATTCGTTGTTCTCCACCACTCTAAACATCAAATAGGAAGTTAGCTTTATTCATTCAGCAGGGTAATCGTATCCGTTTCGTCTGTACCATCATCATGCACAATGGTTACATCAAGCTTTGTGCAGTCGTCAGAAAACTTCAAATCGTAGATGAACGCATCTTCTGCAAGGTCATATGTTTTGACGATACCCCCGTCATATGTATGGACTTCCGACCAGAATGAATACACCGATGTGGCTATATCATCGCTGTGCCAGATTAAATTGTTTCCTATGATGTCCTCATCAAATGACTCGCTTTCCGTATCAAAAATACAGTAAACGCCATTCTTTGGCCCAACATGGCACTTAATCACGATTTTCTGTCCCACAGGAACTGCAGATAAAATGCTGTTTATCGATTGGTTTCGGGTGGAAACGTCGTAGTCATGATTCCCATAATGAAATACAGTTCCTTCAAAAGAAAACCTTGCCTGTTCTGAAGTTTGCAGGCTGCCGCTCTGTGTGTCCGAAGATTCTCCTTGCTGCAAATTCTGCCCCTGTCCACAAGAAGAAAGCAATACTACACACATGAGCATTGCCGTGATTGATAAGCGTTTCATTTAGTGCACTCCTTTCCAAATTCCCATTGTTCGCTTAATTATATCACTTCCGTTCCTCATTTACCACAAAAATATAGGGCATAGCAACCGCCACACCCCACATCTTTTATCGTTCCAACGACTTCTCAATCTTCCATTTCTGCCCCTTCAAGTCATTCTGCTTCTCATACAGATTATTCCGCTCTTTGCAGAGTTCTTTCATGCGCTCCAACTGCGCCCGCACTCCCTCCCGGCAATCCGGCTCTATCTTTTTATATTCCCCGGTCAGATTGCGGATTGTATTATTGTTTTCCTTTATCTGCTCCGACAGGCATACCCAGTCTATCAGATTTTGCACTTCCTTGTCTGTTTCGTAAAGGTCTGTTTCTGCTACAATTTTAGCACACAGCCGTATCATAACTTTTTTCTCCATATCCGTCATATCCTATCAATCCCCTTTCCTATCGGCTCATTTCAAAAGTACGTTTCAGGCGTTTCTTTGCCCTTTCTACCTGCTCTAATGCCTTTGACCGTTCCACTATCGACTGCACCTGTTCCCTGCCTAAATGACGCTCCAAACACTCCAAATCAGACGCTTTTTCCTGCAATCGGTCTATGATGTTGCTCTGCTCCATGACCTTATCTGTCAAACGGCTAATCTGTACTTGTTGCCCGTCCACTTTGGCAGTCAGCTTCCTGCCCTGCTCCATAAGCTGTACACATTTGATAGTCAGATTTTTCACTACCTCTTTCAATCTCTCCACAAGCGGTAAAGCTTTCTTATCCCGATAATTCTTTGCGCTCATCAATGCCCCCGGTTCTGCCAACTGCCATTTCACATCTTCATCATAGGCATGGATATTACGCTCCATGACTTCCTTTGACTGTACCATTTTGTTAAGTTCCTGCTGTAACTTTTTCTGCTGTTTTTCCAACTTTTCATTTTCGGATAACAGCTTTTCTTTATCCTCTGCCAGTGTTTCCGTCTGCTCTTTCAAAAGAAGATTTGTAGCAGTAAGTTCCGATACTTCCTGCCGGATCGCTTCGCCCTCTTTCCGTATCTGCTCCGTTTCCTGTCCTGCCGCTATCTGCTGATGAAGAATATCAGATAATTCCTCTTTACTGCCGGAAATGGTCTGTTCCAGTTCGGCAACTTCTTTTGCACGCTCCTTTTTCTCAAAATCCAAAACCGATAAATGCTTCTCATGTGTTCCCTTTTTCTCCCACTCAATATCATGCTGTAGCATAATCTCCGCAAGTCGTTCTTTCTCTGTCGCTACCCACTGGTTACGTTCTGTTTCGCTCCTTGTACCGCCCTTAAATCCAAGTTCCGCAAGTGCCTTTTTCAGTGACACCCTTGTTTCAAGCCCCCTCTTGCTTCCAGTCGTATAAGGTATAAAATCTATATGCAGATGCGGCGTGGCTTCGTCCATGTGGAGATAAGCAGAGAACACTCTCAATGTAGAATTGCGCCGCTGAAAGTCCTGCATATATTCATCAAGTATTTTTGCCGCAAGCCGTCCGTCCTCTGTTTTTGCTCCCATATCGTCTTTGTTGCCTACCTGTATAATAATCTCATGGAACGGCTTCTCCTGTTTGCCGGAACAAATTTTCTCATAGTAATCATCAATCCTGCGGTCACTTCTGGTCTGCTTCTCATTGTACCGGGCGAGTGCTTCATCAAATAATTCGTGGTATACGTCTTTGATATTTTCGTTGCAGTATTCCACGTTCAGACAACTCCGCTCCGGGTCAGTATTCTTTGCATGGAATTTTCTGCTGTTGTGGTTGACAGAGCCTTTCCCTGTCATAACGCTGATAGTCCGCTTCAATCAATTTCCCTTTCTCCCTATCGGGTAATGAGCGCCGGATACGGCGCATAGCCTTTGTTACTTTCTGCGAAAGTAACGCAAAAGCACTTTCGACAGGCTACGCTCTATCAAAAGTGCCTTTGCGCCCTGCCGGGGGCTTTCCGTCCTAACGGACGGGGCGGCTTTTCGCCGCCTTGATACCGCCGCTTTCCGGCTTTCTCCCAACAGCGCAACATTGCAATGTCTATAATTTTTGCAACCTTGCAATCTTCAAGAACGCAATTCCAAGACTGCAAAATTCTAATACCCTGCATTGTTGCGCTGTTGCCTTGCCTGTCCGTCACTGTCTGATTTTATCCAGTTCCCAATACCATGTGTTGTTTATCCGCTTTGCCCGGATGCCTAACTCTTTCTTTGCATTTTCCAGTGTCCGCTTTGATATGCCCTGTTCGTCCGCTAGATTGAAAATCTCATTGCTCTGCATGGCATTGTTTGTTTCTGCCAGTTCCCGAAGCAGACGCTTCGCCTGTTCCATTTTATTTGCTTTAGGAGCAATGCCGCCTAAGACTTCGTCAGCGGTAATCTCATAATCTCCTAACCACTGAAAGCCGTCCTCCGACAGTGCAAACGCTTTCGGGTGTCCTAACGCCGCAAGGTTGTTTTTAATCTGCACTACAGCCCTTATATTTTCTTCCCCCTCTACTCTGCCAACCAACAAAACACTTCTAGCAACTGCAAAGAAATCAATCGAACCCATTCCCCGGTATGCCGCCTTATTCCCTGCCGCTTTGTTCATATGCCCGACAAGGACAATCGCACACTGATGTTTCTCTGCCAGTGCCGCTAATTTCTTTGTCATATCTCTTGCTTCGTTTGCCCGGTTCATATCCATACCGCCACCCAAATAGGCTTGTATCGGGTCTAAAATCAACAGCTTTGCGCCCGTCTTTATAACAGCTTCTTCCAAGCGTTCATCTATCATGGAAAGGGATTTTATCTTTTCATCAATGACCGAGATTTTCTCACAGTCTGCCTTTGCCTGTTCTAACCGGGGCTTTACCGTATCGGCAAGACCGTCCTCCGCACTCTGATAGATGACATTCAAAGGCTCTGTAAAATTCATTCCATTGTCTAAATTTTCTCCCTTAGACAGTTTCGCCGCTATATTCAGAATAAATGTTGTCTTTCCGTCCCCCGGATCGCCTTGAACAATAGTCAGCTTGCCATAAGGGATAAAGGGAAACCACAGCCAAGAAACTTCCTGCGACTGTATCTCCGACAATTTAATCAACTGTAATTCTGTTTTTGTTTCTTCCATAATGCCCTCCATTTCTGAAAAATCGTTGCCACTGGAAGAAACCTCTGCTATACTAATATTGTGAGGTTGATAACAGAGGTTTTCCAGTTATCACAGCCCTAACAGTTGCCGCTGTCGGGGCTATTTCCTTTTTCATTGTCAAGTAAATCTGCCACTCTCCGTTGCTGATTAGGATATAAGTGTCCGTAGGTATTCAGCGTAATGCGAATATCCTTATGCCCTACCCTCTCTTTTATCAAAAGTGGTTCTATACCCTTATTGATTAAGTACGCCACATGAGAATGTCTAAGGTCATGTACCCGGATATTCTTCACTCCGGCTTTCGCAATTTGGCGTTTCATTTTATGCTGAACCGCTTCCTGCACGATTGGGAAAAGTCTTTCATCGTCCGGCATACCATAGTGACCGTCAACAAAATCTTTAATTTCCTTTTTCAAAAACTCCGGGATTTCAACCATCCTTACCGACTGCTTTGTTTTCGGTTCTGTAATAACGTCCTGCCTTCCAGTACGATAATAAGTTTTGGTAATGCTGATTTGGTTATTTTCAAAACTTATATCGCCCTTTGTCAAGGCTAATAATTCGCCAATCCTACAGCCCGTCCAAAAGAGGATTTCAAAGATTAAATAGTAGCGTGTCCCCGGCTCTATCGTCCGAATAAATCTCTGATATTCCTCTGTTGTCCAAAAGTCCAAACTTCTTGAATCGGAATTTCCCATGCGCTTCACTTTCTTACATGGATTTGTGTGCAAATCATAAATGCGTGACGCATGAGTAAATATACAGGTCAACTGATTTTGTATCATTCTCAAATAACTTTCAGAAAATCCCTTTGTCTGCATTTCGTTCTGCCACTGTATGATTTGTGAAGCGGTAATCTCACTCAACATTTGTTCGCCAAAGTACGGAATAATGTGTTGCTCCATCATATACCGCTTATTCTTCATGGTGCGGTCTTTCAATTCATTCTGCTTATCCTCAAAATAGACCTCCATAAATTCACTCAACTTCATATCCATGCTTCGGCTACTGCTCAATTTCTTTTGCCGCTCGTACTCTAACGCTTCTCTTTTTGTTTCAAATCCTCTCTTTCTCCGCTTTTTCTTCTCTCCCTTTGCCGTTGTTTCAAACCATTGCGCCGACCACTTTTTCGTGTCTTTCTCCTTATAAGCCATACTGCCACGCTCCTTTCCTTAGCTTATTGATAACTCATATCCGTACATTTTCTTTGCCCAAAATGCCCTCGGAATACGTCCTGCCATTGTAATATACCCCTGTCCTGCAAGTTCCTTGTTCAGTTCTTTTACAATCTTGTAGGCATGAGATTTTGAACAATTTAACTCTTTGGCTATATCTTCCGCACTCAACATATAACGGTAGTTTGCCACACGTTTGTCCTCCTTTCCCCTTTTAGAAATTCATTACACTATTTGTATTTCGTTACTGTACGAATTTCGTATATACATATTAGCACCTTATCCAAACAATGTCAACACTTCGTAAAAATATTTTTACGAACTTCGTATTTACATTTTTTCTATTTTACTCTTTTATGTTTTTCGTATATGTGGTATGATGATAAATAGGATTTATGCTTTTCGTAATTATTCAACATATGAAAATAGGAGGTTACTATGGGCGATGGAAAGAAACTGAAAGAAATACTTGACAGTAAGAACACAAATGTCCGTCAGATTGCAAGGGCTACTGGAATTAGTGCTACAACACTATATTCTATTATTCAAAAGGATTCCAATATCCGATTTGACTTTGCCTTGCGGTTGGCAAACGAATTAGAAATTGATGTGAATGAGATATGCGCTGCTAGTCCATTCTCCGGCGCTATTACCGAAGAAGAAATATATCCCACGCTCCCCGATGGACTAAATGGCGCTCTTGACGGAAACAGGGTAAAAGTATATCTGAAAAATTCCCTATATCCGCTTATGTACCTGTTTGGGAAAAACAGTATGCCCGATGTGGATAACCTGTTGACTTCATTTTATCAGCTAGACGATGAAGCAAGAAAGGAAGTAGTGGAAACGATACAGTTCAAGTTGCAGTACCATAAAGACAAAGAGCGGGCAGAACAGGTAAAGCAAATAAAGGGTTGGTAAAAAATCAAAATAAATACAAAAATAAAACCCAATTTAAAGGTGGAAAAATATGGAGCATAATTTATTAATAGGAAATGGTATTAATATTCAATTTGGTGGACTTGATGTATACTCTGGTGCTGCCATAATGAATCGAATTATTAACAATATCAATGCAGGTAAATATACTGCTTTAACCGAAAATAGCTTATCAACAAACGAGCAAATAGAGTTATTAGAGAAAATGGTTATAGTAATTAATCATATAAAAGCCGGCAAATGCAGAAACAAGGTTGATAATGCATTTATGGCTATGGAATTAGACAGAATTACAAGAACGTACCCAAATAATAGTAGTATTACTTCTGTATTTTTAGAAGATTACTTTTTGGCATTTGAGATATTCAATAATGGTTTTAAATCTAAAGACGGAGAAATCCAAAGTGAATTATATAGAAAGACTGTATTCACATTATTACAACAGATGTTTGTTGATGGAATATATAATGATGGTTTGATTAATGATGTATACAAAAACTTTTATCCGGGGCTAAATACATATCTCAACAAATTTAAAAATATATTTACAACAAACTACGATTATAACTTAGAAAATTCATTAGGAAGTACAGACAAAGTGTGTCACCTTCATGGTGAATTTGGAAAACTATCCTCTGAATACAATGTTACAAGCCTATACTATGCAACACATAAAACAGAATGTGATGTACTAATATCTAAGAAAGTTCCCAATATGGAACATATATATAGCGACGCAATTATGAGTTGGTCTTGGCTAGAAAAGTACGGCGAAATGATTGAACCTGATACAAAGAATAAAGAAATTCTTTTTAAATCTATTAGTGGTCAATTAGAAATCGTAGGTTTGGCACCAGCAAATGATGAACACCTATTTTTACTAATCAACACTAATCCGAAAATTAAGTCTGTTATATATTATTATCTTAAAGATGAAGATAGAATTGAATTACCTCATCATCTTAGAAAACCAGTAACCTATAAAAAGGTCACTAAACTTTGGAATTCTATGAAATAGGCTCTGTCCAAATAAGCAAATAAAAGGTTGGTAAAAAGACAAACTCCGATGAAAACGGTGCCAAATTTCATCGGAGTTCTTTTTATGGCACCGTTTTGGCACCGCTTTGCACATTTTCACTGTTGCAAAGTTTCAAAAAGGGCTTCCCGATTTCTCGGAAAGCCCCATAAAATATAGCTTTTTACTAATTACTCGATGATAGTAGCCACACGTCCAGAACCTACTGTACGACCACCCTCACGGATCGCAAACGTAAGACCCTGCTCCATAGCAATCGGGTGAATCAACTCAATGGTCATCTCTACGTTATCACCAGGCATGCACATCTCTGTGCCATCAGGCAGATTACAAACACCTGTGATATCTGTTGTTCTGAAGTAGAACTGCGGTCTATAGTTGTTGAAGAAAGGTGTATGACGGCCACCCTCGTCCTTTGTCAGAACGTAAACCTGAGCTGTAAACTTTCTGTGGCAGGTTACAGAACCGGGTTTAGCAAGAACCTGTCCTCTTTCGATATCAGTTCTCTGGATACCACGAAGCAGAACACCGATGTTATCACCGGCCTGTGCCTCA
Organism: uncultured Lachnospiraceae bacterium; assembly: GCA_910578555.1. GTDB lineage: Bacteria > Bacillota > Clostridia > Lachnospirales > Lachnospiraceae > UBA3282. Next base: position 40,409 of record CAJTPS010000018.1, on the reverse strand, counting down.
TCCAGTAACTTACGGAACATCTCGATACCTGTTACAACAGATTTCTGTGTCTCTTCCTTTACACCGATGATTTCAACGTCATCAGACATATGCAGTGTACCACGCTCTACTCTACCTGTAGCAACAGTACCACGACCTGTGATAGAGAATACGTCCTCAACAGGCATAAGGAAAGGCTTATCTGTATCACGCTGAGGATCAGGAATATACTCATCAACTGTGCTCATAAGCTCCATGATCTTGTCGCCCCACTCACTGGCAGGATCTTCCAGAGCCTTCAGAGCGGAACCTTTAACGATCGGGCAGTCTGTGAACTCGTACTCCTCTAACTGCTCTGTGATCTCCATCTCAACCAGCTCAAGCAGCTCAGGATCGTCTACCATATCGCACTTGTTCATGAATACTACGATATAAGGTACACCTACCTGACGGGACAGAAGGATGTGCTCTTTGGTCTGAGCCATAACACCGTCTGTAGCAGCTACAACAAGGATAGCGCCATCCATCTGAGCAGCACCTGTGATCATGTTCTTAACGTAGTCAGCATGTCCGGGGCAGTCAACGTGAGCGTAGTGTCTCTTATCTGTCTCATACTCAACATGAGCGGTAGAAATCGTGATACCTCTTTCTCTCTCTTCCGGAGCCTTATCGATATTCTCGAAATCTGTAGCAGTGTTACCTGCAACTCTCTCGGAAAGTACCTTTGTGATCGCTGCCGTCAAAGTTGTTTTACCATGGTCAACGTGACCAATGGTGCCGATATTACAATGTGGTTTGTTTCTTTCAAACTTAGCTTTAGCCATTTCTAAAGTCCTCCTTATAAAACTCAATAAATTTTTAAAATGTTTCTCTACAATCAGCTATCTTTGATTATATTAAAGATTGCCAAGATTTTCAAGCATTATTTGCATCAACCATTTAGAACAGCAAAAATATTGGGAAATCGTTGTTGGCTGCTTGCAGACATAAGACGATTTTCAAATATTTTTATTGGATAAATCCAATACAGCGAGGAAATGCGAGGCATTTTCGAGCCTGTTCTAAATGTTTTCACAACCTTACTTTGCTTTTGCTGCCAGAACCTTTTCCTGTACGCTCTTCGGTACCTGCTCGTATTTCTCAAAGAACATGGAGTAGTTACCGCGTCCCTGTGTCTTAGAACGCAGGTCGGTGGCATAACCGAACATCTCAGCAAGCGGCACATAGCCTTTCACCATCTTACCACCGCCGATATCTTCCATACCTTCGATACGTCCGCGGCGGGAGTTGATATCACCGATAACATCACCCATATACTCTTCCGGCATTGTTACCTCAACCTTCATGATCGGCTCGAGAAGTACGGGACCTGCTTTCTTCATTGCCTCTTTGAAACACATGGAACCGGCAATGTGGAATGCCATCTCGGAAGAGTCAACCTCATGGTAGGAACCGTCATATACATTGGCATGAACGCCAAGTACCGGGAATCCGCCCAGAACACCTGCTTTGGACGCTTCCTCGATACCTTCGCCGACCGCCGGAATATATTCCTTCGGAATCGCGCCGCCGACTACGCTGGTCTCAAACTTGAATGTCTCCTCACCGTTCGGGTCCATAGGCTCAAACTTAACTTTACAGTGACCGTACTGTCCACGACCGCCGGACTGTTTCGCATATTTGTACTCCTGATCCACAGGCTTGGTAAATGTCTCTTTGTAAGAAACCTGCGGAGCGCCTACATTAGCCTCTACTTTGTATTCACGAAGCAGACGGTCAACGATAATCTCCAGATGCAGTTCACCCATACCTGCGATAATTGTCTGACCGGTTTCTTGGTTGGTATGCGCACGGAAAGTCGGATCCTCTTCTGCAAGCTTTGCAAGCGCCTCACCCATCTTGCCCTGACCTGCTTTGGTCTTCGGCTCGATCGCCAGCTCGATAACCGGCTCGGGGAATTCCATGGACTCCAGGATAACCGGATGCTGCTCATCACAAATAGTATCACCTGTTGTTGTCAGCTTAAAACCGACTGCTGCAGCAATATCACCGGAATATACCTTATCCAGTTCTGCTCTCTTATTTGCGTGCATCTGCAGGATACGTCCCACACGCTCTTTCTTGTCTTTTGTTGCATTCAGCACGTAAGAACCGGAGTTCATCGTGCCGGAATATACACGGAAGAATGCAAGCTTACCTACGAACGGGTCAGCCATGATCTTAAATGCAAGCGCAGAGAAAGGCTCATCATCAGATGCATGTCTCTCTACCTCGTTACCATCAGGATCTACGCCCTTGATCGCAGGAATGTCTGTGGGCGCCGGCATATACTCCAGAACTGCATCCAGAAGCTTCTGCACGCCCCTGTTTCTGTACGCGGAACCACAGCAAACGGGAACTGCCGTACATTCGCAGGTACCCTTACGCAGTGCTTTCTTCATATCTTCTACGGAAGGCTCCTCGCCCTCCAGATACATCATTGTAAGATCGTCATCCAGTTCGCAGACTTTCTCTACCAGTTCATCATGATAGAGGGCAGCGTCATCCGCCATATCAGCAGGAATCTCCGTAATCTGGATATCCTCACCCTTATCATCATTGTAGATATATGCCTTCATCTCGAACAGGTCAATAATGCCCTTAAACTCATCTTCTTTACCAATCGGCAGCTGAAGAATAATAGCATTTTTACCCAGTCTGTTTCTGATCTGGTCTACCGCACCGTAGAAGTTTGCACCTAAGATATCCATCTTATTGATAAATGCCATTCTCGGTACGTTGTAGGTATCAGCCTGTCTCCATACGTTCTCTGACTGTGGTTCAACACCACCCTTTGCACAAAATACACCTACGGCGCCATCAAGTACACGGAGTGAACGTTCAACTTCTACAGTAAAGTCAACGTGACCAGGCGTATCAATAATATTGATACGATGCTCTAATGCACCTTCCTTCGGTTTGCAATTCTCTTCCAAAGTCCAGTGGCATGTCGTAGCGGCTGATGTGATCGTGATACCTCTTTCCTGCTCCTGTTCCATCCAGTCCATGGTAGCAGTACCTTCATGAGTATCACCGATCTTGTAGTTTACGCCAGTATAATATAAGATACGCTCTGTCAATGTGGTCTTACCGGCATCGATATGAGCCATAATACCTATATTTCTGGTTCTCTCTAACGGATATTCTCTTCCAGCCAAGGTTTTTTCCTCCTTATATTTATCCAAAAACAAAACAAGACTTAGATGTTCTTAGGCGGCGTTTTCTGACGCCTTTGAATATCTTCTCGTTTTTAGAAGCGATAGTGCGCAAACGCCTTGTTCGCCTCTGCCATTTTGTGCATATCTTCTTTTCTCTTAACTGCTGCGCCTGTATTATTTGCAGCATCCAAAATCTCGTTTGCGAGTCTGTCCTTCATGGTCTTCTCGCCTCTCTTGCGAGAAAACATTACCAGCCAGCGAAGACCCAGAGCCTGACGTCTGTCCGGACGAACCTCGATCGGTACCTGATAGGTAGCGCCGCCGATACGTCTTGCCTTTACTTCGAGGACAGGCATGATATTGTTCATAGCCTCCTCAAATACGTCAAGTGCCGGTTTGCCGGCTTTCTCTTCTACTCGCTCAAATGCTCCGTATACAATCTTCTGGGCTACACCTTTCTTACCGTCCAACATAATATTGTTGATCAGTTTGGTGACAACCTTATTATTGTATAAAGGATCTGCCAATACATCTCTCTTTGCAATATGTCCTTTACGTGGCACGTTTCTTCCCTCCTTAAAAATTATTTTAATTCAACGGTACTCACATGTGTCCTCTAATTCAATGTGTTCGTGCGGTATAAAAAAAAGAATCCCAACACTAAATTAGTTCTGTTTGTGGTACTAAAGCCTGTGACCTGTTCAGCTTTCTCAACCTGTAAGTTTGCTTACAAACTTACAAAGTAAAATTGCGAAGCAATTTTACTTTTTAGGTCTCTTAGCGCCGTACTTAGAACGAGCCTGCTTTCTGTTAGCGACTCCCGCGGTATCCAGCGTACCTCTAATGATGTGGTATCTTGTACCGGGTAAGTCCTTTACTCTTCCGCCACGGATCAGGACAACGCTATGCTCCTGTAAGTTATGTCCTTCACCCGGAATATAGCTTGTTACTTCGATTCCGTTGGAAAGACGTACTCTGGCGATCTTTCTGAGTGCGGAGTTAGGCTTCTTAGGCGTTGCTGTCTTAACAGCAGTGCAGACACCTCTCTTCTGCGGTGAAGCTGTATCGATCGCTGTCTTGTGAAGGGAGTTATATCCTTTCAGCAATGCAGGTGCGGTTGACTTCTTTACAGATGTCTGACGTCCTTTTCTGACTAACTGGTTAAATGTTGGCATTCTTTTCACCTCCTACAAAATATACTGTATGCCTTTTGACATTATATGGCGCGCAAATCTCTTTTCTCATGTCTGCAAAATATATTTTCCTATGCAACACAAAAAAATGCATTCACGTGCACACTAAAATAGTATACTTGCACGCGAATGCATTGTCAATACATTTTTTGCTTTCCTTTAACGGTTTTAGCGCCGTTGTCTCTTACTCGACGACTTCCATTTCCGCTTCTTCGAGTCCGGCCTCGTCAACGTCGATATCATCTTCCGCATCGATGTCGATCAGATCCTCTTCTTCCAGCAGTTCGTCGTCCATATCTTCCGCGTCTTCACCGTCGAACCCATCATCAAAGTTCAGTTCATCCGATGTCACAAGACGGCTTAAAAGATTTTCATCCGTATTCAGTGTCGTGTCACGGTAGCGCTTCATACCGGTTCCGGCCGGAATCAGTTTACCGATGATAACATTCTCCTTCAGACCGATCAGGGAATCAACCTTACCTTTGATTGCAGCTTCGGTCAGAACCTTGGTGGTCTCCTGGAAGGATGCCGCCGACAGGAAGGAATCCGTCGCCAGCGCCGCCTTTGTGATACCGAGCAGGATCTGCTTGCCCTCCGCAGGCTCTTTACCGGCTTTCACCAGTTCCTCATTCATATCTTCATAGTCCAGAACGTCTACCAGTGTACCCGGCAGGAAATCCGTATCGCCGCTGTTCTCGATGCGTACTTTCTTAAGCATCTGACGAACGATCACTTCGATATGCTTATCGGCGATATCAACACCCTGCAGGCGGTATACACGCTGTACTTCACGCAGCATATAATCCTGCACAGCACGGATGCCTTTGATCTTCAGCAGATCATGCGGATTCACACTACCTTCTGTCAGTTCGTCACCCGCCTCCAGCACGGTGCCGTCCAAGATCTTAATTCTGGAACCGTAAGAGATCAGGTATGTCTTGGACTCGCCTGTCTCGTCATTGGTGATCACAACTTCTCTCTTCTTCTTTGTATCCTTAATCGTAGCTACACCGCCAAACTCTGCAATGATTGCCAGACCTTTCGGCTTACGCGCCTCGAAAAGCTCCTCGACACGGGGAAGACCCTGTGTGATATCGTCACCGGCCACACCGCCTGTATGGAAGGTACGCATCGTAAGCTGTGTACCCGGCTCACCGATGGACTGTGCCGCGATAATGCCGACTGCCTCGCCGACCTGAACCGGCTCACCTGTTGCCATATTCGCGCCGTAACACTTCGCGCAGATTCCCACATGGGAACGGCATGTCAGAATAGTCCGGATCTTCACTTCCTCAACCGGCTCACCCTTCTCATTTACGCCTGCGCTCAAGATTCTTGCCGCGCGGGCCGGCGTAATCATATGATTTCTCTTAACGATCACATTGCCGTCTCTGTCTTTGATATCCTCACAGGAGAAACGTCCCGTGATTCTGTCTCTCAGTCCCTCAATGGTCTCCTTGCCATCCATAAATGCCTTCACTACGATACCCGGAATCTCTTCCCTGTCCTCGCAGCAATCAGTCTCACGAATGATCAGTTCCTGCGATACGTCAACCATACGTCTGGTCAGATAACCGGAGTCTGCTGTACGCAGCGCCGTGTCGGACAGACCTTTACGTGCGCCATGAGCGGACATGAAGTATTCCAGTACGTCCAGACCTTCACGGAAGTTTGACTTGATGGGCAGTTCGATGGTTCTTCCCGTCGTATCCGCCATCAGTCCGCGCATACCCGCCAGCTGCTTGATCTGCTGGTTGGAACCACGGGCGCCGGAATCCGCCATCATGAAGATATTATTGTATTTATCCAGACCGGACAAAAGTACGTCCGTCAGTTTCTTATCCGTCTCATTCCACGTCTCTACAACGGCACGATACCGCTCTTCTTCCGTAATCAGACCACGTCTGAAGTTTACGGAGATCTTATCAACGGTAGCCTGCGCCTCCTCCAGCATCTCCTCTTTCTTCGCCGGCACTGTCATGTCGGAAATCGATACTGTCATGGCTGCTCTCGTAGAATATTTATATCCCGTAGACTTGATCAGGTCGAGCACTTCCGCCGTCTTTACCGCACCGTGGATGTTAATGACCTTCTCCAGAATCTGCTTTAACTGCTTCTTTCCTACATGGAAATCCACTTCCAGCTTCAGCAGGTCTTCCGGTGTATTTCTCTCTACGTAACCCAGATCCTGCGGCAGTATTTCATTGAAAAGGAATCTTCCCAGTGTGGATTCCACATTGCCGGTCACCGTCCCGCCGTCGGACAGTTCCTTTCTGACTCTTACCGTAATTCTCGTATGAAGCGTACATGCGCCGTTCTCATAAGCCAGAATCGCTTCGTTCACATTCTTATAGAACTTGCCTTCGCCGACTGCACCGGGTCTCTCCTGCGTCAGATAATAAATACCCAGTACCATATCCTGTGAAGGAACCGCTACCGGTCCGCCGTCGGAAGGTTTTAACAGATTGTTCGGTGACAGGAGCAGGAAGCGGCATTCCGCCTGCGCTTCCACGGATAACGGAAGATGAACCGCCATCTGGTCGCCGTCAAAGTCTGCATTGAACGCCGTACATACGAGCGGATGCAGTTTGATTGCCTTACCTTCTACCAGAATCGGCTCAAATGCCTGAATACCGAGTCTGTGCAGCGTAGGGGCACGGTTTAACATAACCGGATGCTCTTTGATTACTTCCTCTAAGACATCCCATACCTGCGTGTCCAGTCTCTCCACCAGCTTCTTGGCATTCTTAATGTTCTGAGAAATGCCTCTGGACACCAGTTCTTTCATTACAAAAGGCTTAAACAGTTCAATCGCCATCTCTTTGGGCAGACCGCACTGATAGATCTTTAATTCCGGACCTACCACGATAACGGAACGTCCCGAATAATCCACACGTTTTCCGAGCAGATTCTGACGGAAACGACCGGATTTACCTTTTAACATATCTGACAGAGATTTGAGCGCTCTGTTACCCGGTCCCGTTACCGGACGGCCTCTTCTGCCGTTATCGATCAGAGCGTCCACCGCTTCCTGCAGCATTCTCTTCTCATTGCGGACAATGATATCCGGAGCGCCGAGCTCCAGCAGCCTCTTCAGACGATTGTTTCTGTTGATAATTCTTCTATATAAATCATTTAAGTCGCTCGTTGCAAAACGACCGCCGTCCAGCTGCACCATCGGGCGAAGATCAGGCGGGATAACCGGAATCGCATCCATGATCATCCACTCGGGCTGATTGCCGGACTCTCTGAAAGCCTCTACCACTTCCAGCCTCTTAATGATACGTGCGCGTTTCTGTCCCGTGGACTCCCGCAGTCCTTCTTTTAACTCTACTGCTTCGGCTTCCAGATCAATTGCCTGCAAAAGTTCTTTGATCGCCTCAGCGCCCATGCCAACGCGGAATCTGTTGCCCCATGCTTCTCTGGCATCCTGATACTCCTTCTCAGAAAGCACCTGTTTATACTCCAGATCGCTCTCGCCGCCGTCCAGCACAATATAGGATGCGAAATACAGTACCTTTTCCAGCACTCTCGGAGACAGATCCAGGATCAGTCCCATACGGCTGGGAATGCCTTTAAAGTACCAGATATGGGAAACCGGCGCCGCCAGTTCGATATGACCCATACGCTCTCTACGGACGCTGGCCTTGGTTACCTCAACGCCGCATCTGTCACAGACCACGCCCTTATATCTGATTTTCTTGTACTTACCGCAGTGACATTCCCAGTCTTTGCTCGGTCCGAAGATCTTCTCACAGAACAGACCTTCCTTCTCTGGTTTTAAAGTTCTATAGTTGATGGTCTCCGGCTTCGTCACCTCGCCTCTTGACCATTCTCTGATTTTCTCAGGCGATGCCAGCCCGATCTTGATGGCATCGAATGTCATAGGTTGATAGGTTGCTTGTTTCATGTCTGACATTTATATCACCATGCTCCTTCCAGATTAAAAATTTACGCGGCGTCCTATGACGTCTTAGAAAACCTCTTTCTCTTCTTCCGCGAAATCAGCGTCCAGGTCCATCTCGTCCTCTGCGAATGCGTCGTCTTCCTCATCGCTGCTCACAAGCTCCCCGCTGTCCTCGTCAAACTCCTGTTTCTGGTATCCCATGGAGCCAAGAGAATCCTGTTCATAGTCATAGTTTCTGGAATCACCCTCGATCTCATAACGATAATCGTTCTCACCGTAATCGATCGTCTCCATAATCTCTACTTCCGTCTGATCATCGCGAAGCACTCTCACATCCAGTCCCAGAGACTGCAGTTCTTTCAGCAGTACCTTGAAGGACTCCGGAATACCCGGTTCAGAAATGTTATCCCCTTTGATGATCGCCTCATAAGTCTTGACACGCCCTACCACATCATCGGACTTCACCGTAAGGATCTCCTGCAGTGTGTAAGCTGCGCCGTATGCTTCCAGCGCCCACACTTCCATCTCTCCGAAACGCTGTCCGCCGAACTGCGCTTTACCGCCCAGCGGCTGCTGCGTTACTAAGGAGTAAGGACCCGTGGAACGCGCATGGATCTTGTCGTCTACCAGATGGTGCAGCTTCAGATAATGCATGTGGCCGATGGTTACCGGCGAATCGAAGTACTCACCGGTTCTGCCGTCCCTAAGCTGCACTTTACCGTCTCTGGAAATCTCGACGCCCTTCCACACTTCACGGTGGTCTCTGTTCTCATACAAATATTCCATGATCTCATCTGACAGATCATTCTTATGTTTCTTCTCAAACTCTTCCCACTCGAGGTTGACATAGTCGTTCGCCAGTTCCAGCGTGTCGCCGATATCACCCTCCTTAGCGCCGTCAAACACCGGCGTCGCCACGTTAAATCCGAGTGCCTTTGCCGCAAGTGACAGGTGGATCTCCAGTACCTGTCCGATATTCATACGGGAAGGCACGCCCAGCGGATTCAGCACGATATCCAGCGGTCTGCCGTTGGGCAGATAAGGCATATCCTCCACCGGAAGCACGCGGGAAACAACACCCTTGTTACCGTGACGGCCTGCCATCTTATCACCGACGGAAATCTTTCTCTTCTGTGCAATGTAGATACGAACTGCCTGATTTACGCCCGGTGACAGTTCATCGCCGTTCTCTCGTGTAAATACCTTGGCGTCCACAACAATACCGTATTCGCCGTGCGGAACCTTGAGGGAAGTATCCCGCACTTCTCTGGCTTTCTCACCGAAGATCGCACGCAGCAGTCTCTCTTCCGCCGTCAGTTCCGTCTCGCCCTTAGGCGTAACCTTACCGACCAGGATATCACCGGCACGGACTTCCGCACCGATCCGAATAATGCCTCTGTCATCCAGATCCTTGAGCGCGTCATCGCCTACGCCCGGCACATCCCTTGTAATTTCTTCCGGTCCTAATTTTGTGTCACGCGCCTCCGCCTCATATTCTTCAATGTGCACGGAAGTATAGACATCTTCCTGCACAAGTCTCTCACTTAAAAGTACCGCATCCTCGTAGTTATAACCTTCCCACGTCATAAAACCGATCAGCGGATTCTTACCGAGCGCCAGTTCACCGCCGTCCGTAGAAGGACCGTCCGCGATCACCTCGCCCTGCGCCACATGATTCCCCTTAAACACGATGGGCTTCTGATTGTAGCAGTTGGACTGGTTACTTCTCGAGAACTTGGTCAGATGATATTCATCCTTCTCGCCGTCATCATAAGTCATCTTGATGAGGTCGGATGATACATAGTCGATCGTACCTGCTTTCTTTGCAACCACACATACGCCGGAGTCCACAGCCGCCTTCGGTTCCATACCGGTACCGACTGCAGGCGCTTCCGTAAACAGAAGCGGCACTGCCTGCCTCTGCATGTTAGATCCCATCAGCGCACGGTTCGCATCGTCGTTCTGCAGAAACGGAATGAGCGCCGTTGCCACGGAAAAGACCATCTTCGGCGACACATCCATATAATCAAACATCGTCTTCGGATATTCCTGTGTCTCTTCTTTATAACGTCCGGAAACATTGTTCCGTGTAAAATAGCCGTTCTCGTCAAGCGGCGCAGATGCCTGTGCCACATGGTAGTTATCCTCTTCGTCCGCAGTCATGTACACAACGCTGTCGGTTACACGAGGATTCTGCGGATCTGATTTATCGATCTCCCGGTAAGGCGCCTCCACAAATCCGTACTCATTGATTCTCGCATAGGATGCGAGTGAATTGATCAGACCGATGTTCGGACCTTCCGGCGTCTCAATAGGACACATTCTGCCGTAATGCGTATAGTGTACGTCACGAACCTCAAATCCGGCCCTGTCTCTGGACAGACCTCCCGGTCCGAGTGCGGAAAGACGTCTCTTATGCGTCAGTTCACCAAGCGGATTGTTCTGATCCATAAACTGAGACAGCTGCGAAGAACCGAAGAACTCCTTGACAGCAGCCTGTACCGGTTTAATATTGATCAGCACCTGCGGGGAGATCTCCTCCGCATCGTGTGTCGTCATTCTCTCTCGAACCACTCTCTCCAGTCTGGACAGACCGATACGATACTGATTCTGCAGCAGTTCTCCCACCGCACGAATACGTCTGTTACCCAGATGGTCAATATCGTCATCGTTACCGATGCCGTACTCCAGGTGGATATTATAGTTAATAGAAGCAATGATATCTTCCTTTGTAATATGTTTCGGAATCAATTCATGTACATTCTTCTGAATCGCCTCGGCGAGCATCTCCGGGTCCTCGCCGTACTCCTGCAGAATCTGTTGCAGCACAGGGAAATACACCAGTTCCGTAATGCCCAGTTCCTTCGGATTGCACTCCACATGATTCGTGATATCCACCATCATGTTGGACAGAACCCTGACATTCTTCTCCTCTGTCTGAATCATTACAGCCGGCACCGCCGCGTTCTGGATCGCATCCGCCATCTCTGCGGTAACCTTATCGCCGGCTTTAGCCAGTACTTCACCGGTGAGCGTATCCACAACATCCTCTGCCAGAATATGATGTCTGATTCTGTTTCTGAACATTAATTTCTTATTAAACTTATATCTGCCGACCTTGGCAAGGTCATATCTTCTGGGGTCAAAAAACATGGAGGTGATCAGGCTCTCTGCGCTCTCCACGCTAAGAGGCTCGCCGGGACGTATCTTCTTATATAATTCCAGAAGACCTTCCTGATAGTTCTCTGCCGTATCCTTGGCGAAACTTGCCTCGATCTTCGGCTCATCGCCGAACAGTTCCCTGATCTCATCATTGGAACCGATGCCGAGCGCGCGGATTAACACGGTGATCGGAACCTTTCTCGTTCTGTCAACGCGCACGTAAAACACATCATTAGAGTCCGTCTCGTACTCTAACCATGCGCCGCGATTCGGAATCACGGTTGCAGAAAACAGCCGCTTACCGATCTTATCATGCCCGATTCCGTAATAAATGCCGGGAGAACGCACCAACTGGCTGACAATAACACGCTCCGCACCATTGATAACAAAAGTGCCCGTAGCCGTCATCAGAGGCAGATCTCCCATGAAGATCTCGTGCTCCGTGATCTCGTCCTTCTCCTTATTGATCAGACGGACCTTAACCTTAAGGGGTGCCGCGTAGGTAGCATCTCTTTCCTTACATTTCTCAATCGAATACTTGACATCATCCTCGCACAACTCGAAATCCACAAACTCCAGACTTAAGTGTCCGCTATAGTCTGAAATAGGAGAGATGTCATCAAAGACTTCCTTCAAGCCTTCATCCAGAAACCATTGATACGAGTCCTTCTGGACTTCGATCAAATTTGGCATTTCCAGAACTTCCTTCTGTCGTGCATAGGTCATACGCGTATTTCTGCCGGCGGCAGTCTTACGGATCCTGTTCTTTTCCATCGACAATTTCACCCCGTTCTTTATGATTTATTGCTCATCGATTAAAAATTATAATGCAAATAAGCATACCACACCACAATAGTGCATTATCCATTCTACTACAAACTTTTTGGAGAGTCAATGATTATTTTGCGACTTTTCACGAGATTTTTGGCCAAATACGAAACAAGATTATGCATGGCCGGATTTTTACCTGTAAATTATTTCTGCAGACAAGCATAAAACCGTTCATGCCGACAATGCGTATGCATGCCTGACATGAACGGTTCTCTTTGCGTAAATTGTATCCCGAATTATTTCAGGGTAACCTTAGCGCCTTCAGCCTCTAACTTAGCCTTGATATCATCAGCCTCTTCCTTGGAAGCAGCCTCTTTGAGTACCTTCGGAGCGGAATCAACCAGGTCTTTTGCTTCTTTCAGACCAAGACCGGTTGCTTCACGAACAACCTTGATTACTTTAACCTTGTTAGGACCAACCTCTGTCAGCTCTACATCAAATTCGGTCTTCTCCTCTGCTGCAGCTGCGCCTGCGTCACCACCTGCTGCTGCAACAACAACGCCTGCTGCTGCAGATACGCCGAACTCTTCTTCACATGCTTTTACTAAATCATTTAATTCTAATACTGTCAACTCTTTGATCGCATCGATTAATTCCTGAGTAGATAATTTTGCCATTACTGTTTACCTCCGTTATTTTTGTTTATTGTAATAGAAACTGTAACTTCTGTTTCGTGTTCCGCCCTGATTTCGAGTGAGCAAAACAAATCTTGCAATCGAGCAGCGCTCGCAATTGAACAACTCTCGCGATTAAACAGCGCTCAATCTGTTATTCTGCCGCAGGCGCTTCTGTTGCTTCTGCAGGTGCCTCTGCCGCTGCTTCAGCGGGTGCTTCTGCTGCAGGCGCTGCCTCTGCTACAGGTGTTTCCTCAGCAGGCGCTTCTGCTGCCGGTGCAGCTTCTGCCGCACACTCGGAAGCGCCGCCTTTTTCTGCCAGCTGCTTCATAACACGTGCAAAGTTGGTGATCGGAGACTGGATGCTTCCAAGCAGCTTGGAAAGCAGTTCTTCTCTGGACGGAATCTTCGAGATGTCCTCGATTCCCTTAGCATCGTAAGCCACACCTTCCACAACGCCGCCCTTGACTTCAAGAGCATTTGCCGTCTTCGCGAATTTGCATAAGATTCTTGCCGGTGCCGTCGCATCCTCAGTAGAGATAGCTACTGCGCTCGGACCTGCCAGATAGGGAGTCAGTGACTCGAAATCTGTACCCTTGAATGCAAAATTCATCATTGTGTTCTTGTAAACCTTGTAAGTGATCCCTGCTTCACGAAGCTGTTTACGAAGTTCTGTGTCCTGCTCCACCGTAAGTCCACGGTAATCGACCAGTACAACCGACTGTGCGCCCTGCACGGAAGCCGCGATCTCTTCTACAATAGGTTTTTTGAGTTCGACTTTTGCCATTACATTTACCTCCTTATAGATTTTACGCCGAAAGGAGTCTTATATCAAAAAACTCCTTCCTAAAGACAGGAAGGAGTGATTATACAAACTGACTCTTCTCCTCGGTAGGCGGTCTGCTTACGCCGTCAATACGGCACCTACTGTCTTCGGCATGGTCATTACAACCTTGACAACTATAGCATATGGTGCTGCTGCTGTCAAGTGTGAATTTTCTGACATCAGCAGCCCGACATCAGCAGCCATAGCTGATAAGATGTACGAATCATGGATGTACGAATCATGCTTGCATGAATGAGTACATCTGCTCTGCTATGAGCACGCTTCCTGGACTGAAATATTGTCAGCGTCGGCACTGTTTCTCCCGACATCAACCAGCAGCCCGAACTTCTGCGCCTGCGTGACTTCCAGTTCCATCACGCCGTAGGCGGTCTTGATCTGCAGTACGGTAGAACCGTCCGGCTTGGTCACGAGTTTCGTCTCGATATCATCCTCTTCTGAATCCTTATGCGCACCGGTCCCCTCCGGAATCGTCATCTTGCCGCCCTCATCCGACAGAGGTGTCAGTTTCTTCCTGTTCTCGTTGATAATCCCCCGCTGAATCAATTCCATCTCTTCCCGCGTGTACATGTGGGCACCAAAATTATTCATATATTTTGCGAACTTGACTTTATCTTCATCTATATACGTAGAGCCGTCCTTCTCATAAGTATAATCCGGCACGCCGTCTTTCGTTGTCTCAAAGAAAGCAACAAATTCGTCCTCGTTGATCTTGTCCGCAAGGAAATCCTTCCAGAAGTTCTCATGGGCTGCAAACCGCAGATTCGCATCCTGTGGAAACCGGCGCAGAAATGCCATGACTTTCTCATACTGCCCCTTCTCAGTATAAGACAGGCTCCACAGATCCTTGTTGACCCATCTCGTCCCGTCATAGTACGCTTCCTTGCATGATATCCCGTCCTGCCCGTAGCAGGTGATATACCAATGCTTCTGCTCCGGGTTTCCGGTCGGATAACTGCACTTCGTGATCTCATCCGTCAAAAGTGCTGCCGCCGCCTCATCGCCGATCCCGTCCGTCTTACCGGTATCTGTTCCCGCCGCGCCTGCGGACGACTGTGCCGACACGCCTGTCACGTCAGGCACAGTGTACGTTTTCGTCGTTTCTGACACATATGCCATTTTCTTCGGATCATGCATGCCGCTTAAAGCTTCTCTCCTGATCGCCTCCTGCTCCGCCTGCTTCTTGATCTCCTCGATCTGCTCTTCCACCGCCTCCCGGAGCGCTTCCTCTGCGGCGTCAAATTTCTCCAGAAGCTTCTCCCATTCCTTGACGGTGTACTCTTGCGCGCCGATCTTGAACTTCGGCTGTATCGTGCCCTTCTTGATGTTCTGCGCCATCTCTTCCATCTTCTCTAAGATCTGTTCCCGATAAGACTTCTCTTCGCCGGTCTTATCCTGATCACTGTCTTTTGCGCTTTCTCTGTCCTCTACATTCCCCGCCGCTTCCTTCTGCTTTTCCTCGAGACTGTTTACAAAGCCTGCGTTTTCTTCCTTCTCTGCACGGCTCCCGGCACGATTTCCGGCATATTCCGTGCAGTATCCTACCCTTGGTCCGTATTGGTTCTGACTGATATTCATACTAATCCCCCGTTCAGGAGCCTCCGCTTTTTGCCCCTCGCTTCATGTTTTACTATAAATACGAATCACATGCCCGAAAAGTTTCAAAAAATCTTTTTTTCGCAATTTTCTTTCTCATACGGAAGGAGGTACGCACTCCTCTTATATTACCAGGTCACGTACCCCTCATCATCTATCCGCACACCCGCGGACATATTCCGCAAATCATTCAGCACTCTCAGTTTCTCCTCACCCTGTAGAAGTTCCGTCCTGCAACCCTGTTGCAGACACGGAAGAAACTGGCAACTCAGCAGTCCGCTCTCATCAAGCGTCACCTTGAACATTCCGGTATCCACGGTCTTAGAGTTGAACCAGAAATTACCCAGACTGTAGACTACCGGCACGCCCTGCACGCTGCCGATAGGCTGCAGACAGTGCGGATGGGAACCAATGATCAGATCCGCGCCTGCGGCTGCGATCTCCGGCGCCTGTTTCTCCTGCGCCCAGTCGATCTGCGTCTCATTCTCAGTACCCCAATGTATGTACGCGATCACAAAGTCGCTGTTTGCCTTCGCTTCCCGTATCGTCTCCAGCAGATTGTCGCCGTTCCAGCACCGGAATACCCCCGCCGAAACATCCGTTGCCCCTTTCGTGTCCGGATGATCCAGCCGCTCGATCTGCGTCGCCGACACGATCGCGATCTTTATATTATTCATAATATAGTAGACCGGCCTGCGTGCCTCCTGCAGATTGCATCCGGCGCCTACGTAGATTATGCCCGCCGACTCCAGAATTGACATCGTATCAAGGAAAGCGCTCTCTCCGTAATCATAAGCATGATTATTGGCCAGCGATACGATATCCACCCCCAGATCGTTCAGATACGACACCGTCGCCGGTCTGGCGCGAAACGTAAATTGTTTTTCCTCCAGAGGCGTTCCGCCGTCCGAATAAGGGAACTCATTATTAAGCATCATGATATCGGCGCTCTTCATTTCTTCGATCAGATCCGGTGAGAAACCGTTGGTTATATCACCGTTGCCTGCCACCCTGGTCATGATCGCATAATTTTCATCAAACAGAATATCACCCGCAAAAGTGATCGTTACCCGTTCGGGGTCTGCCGCCTCCTTCGCGTAGATGTTATTCTCCACCATATATTCGGGATCATTCAGCACATCGCCGTACTTATCGTTGACACTCACAATCTCGTCAATCCGCGCCTGTGTCTGCGCCTCCGTTTCCGCTTCAGCCTCCTGCACGGATTTTCCTGTCGTATCCAGATGATCCACTGACACTTGAAAATGGCTGGTACTTTCCGGTCTGGCGGGCTCTACGATCCACTGGTACGCCGCGATTCCGGCAACGCCGGCCAGCACCACCATACTGAACGTCAAGATAAAGGGCTTCATAAAATGGTGCCCTATGCTTATTCGATTTTGCTTCTTTCTTCTCCTCTTTTTGCCCATGTTCCTATTATAACACAAATCGAGTGCCGGCGCACTCGATTCAGAGAATGCTCCGCATTCTCCCTAAATGATCTACACTGTTGCTTTTTCCTCTTTCCAACACATATCGAGTGCCGGCGCACTCGATTCAGAGAATGCTCCGCATTCTCCCTAAATGATCTACACTGTTGCTTTTTCCTCTTTCCAACACATATCGAGTGCCGGCGCACTCGATTCAGAGAATGCTCCGCATTCTCCAAAAAGAGCAGCACAATCTGTGCTGCCCTCTTACTTCTTGATTCATCTGTTACGGCTCTAAACCGGTTGATTAGTATTTCGCCGTGTTTACCTTCACACCCGGTCCCATCGTGGTTGCCAGTGTGATGCTTCTTAAATACTGACCCTTGAGTGCCGACGGTTTCGCCTTTACAATCGCCTCCATCAGTGCGTCAAAGTTCTCCTGAATCTTCGCCTCATCAAAGGAAGCCTTGCCAACCGGAACATGAATGATATTCGCTTTATCCAGTCTGTACTCGATCTTACCTGCTTTGATATCGTTGACAGCCTTGGTAACATCCATCGTTACCGTACCTGCCTTCGGATTAGGCATAAGTCCTTTCGGTCCCAGCACCTTACCGAGACGTCCTACAACGCCCATCATATCCGGTGTCGCAACGACTACGTCAAAATCAAGCCATCCGTCATTCTGGATTCTCGGAATCAGTTCTTCACCACCTACGTGATCAGCGCCTGCCGCTTCCGCCTCAGCCACCTTATCACCTTTCGCAAATACCAGTACTCTGACAGTCTTACCTGTTCCGTTCGGAAGTACAACGGCACCGCGGACCTGCTGCTCCGCATGACGTCCGTCACATCCAGTCTTAATATGCACTTCTATCGTCTCATCAAATTTAGCTGTTGCTGTCTTTTTAACCAGAGCGATTGCTTCCGCCGTATCGTACTGAACCATACGGTCTACGAGCTTAGCCGCTTCTGCATACTTTTTACCATGTTTCATGTCAAATCCTCCATTACTCTTCTACTGTGATGCCCATGCTTCTGGCAGTTCCGGCAATCATGCTCATAGCTGCTTCCAGGCTTGCAGCGTTAAGATCAGGCATCTTTGTCTCAGCGATCTCCTGTAATTTTGCCTTGGAGATCGTAGCAACCTTCGTCTTATTCGGAACTGCGGAACCGGATTTAATGTTGCATGCTTTCTTTAAAAGAACTGCTGCAGGGGGAGTCTTTGTGATGAAACTAAAACTTCTGTCTGCATAAACCGTAATAACAACCGGGATGATCACATCACCTTTATCGGCTGTTCTTGCGTTGAACTGTTTTGTAAATTCAACGATGTTTACGCCGTGCTGTCCGAGTGCGGGACCAACCGGCGGCGCCGGTGTAGCTTTGCCGGCAGGAATCTGTAACTTAATATATCCTTCTACTTTCTTTGCCATAATGGCACCTCCTAAAATAATGTGGTACGGGCACACCATACTTCTCAGTCATGCTCAACGCACAATAATTTACGTCAGTAAATTATTGTCACTTCTTCGCAGACGAAGTGATGCTCCCACAATATATCTAATCCGCCGGAGCGGAATAAATATCAATTACATTTTTCTGACTTCTGCGAAACCGATCTCCACAGGCGTCTCTCTGCCGAAAAGTTCAACATTGATCGTAGCGACCTGCTTACCGAAGTCGATTCTTTGAACAACGCCGATCGTATCTTTCCAGACACCGGCAACCACCGCGATGGTATCACCTTCTGCGAAATCGACGCTCACATTCTCCATCTTGATGCCGAGAGGCTTCATCTCCGCTTCCGTGAGCGGTACAGGCTTGCTTCCCGGTCCGACAAATCCCGTGACGCCTCTTGTATTTCTCACGACATACCATGTATCGTCATTCATGATCATATTGATCAGAACATAGCCGGGAAACATCTTCTTCTGAACCGTCTTGCGCGCGCCGTTCTTCATCTCCATGACTTCCTGCATAGGCACTCTGACTTCCAGAATCTCTTCCTCCAGATGTCTGTTCTCAATAGTCTTCTCAATGTTGGCTTTTACCTTATTCTCATATCCGGAATAAGTATGAACAACATACCAATTTGCTTCTGCCATACGTCCCTCCACGTCAGCATGATTTGTCAGTCCTGTATCATGCTTTTCTCAGATTCTGTTTACAGCACTTTTTATAATGAAAAAGTGGTGAGGAAGTCCACACCATACTGCAGACCGAAATCCAGTATCGTGATGACAGCTCCAACCGCAACAGAAATAATAACAACCGCAATAGATTGTTTCAAGAGGGCATCTTTATCAGGCCAAGTGATTTTCTTAAATTCAGCTTTCACGCCATCCCAAAACTTCGTAATTCTGGACGCTCCTTCTGATTTTGCAGAATCTCCCATGTTAATCCTCTTTCCTGCGCACTTTTTGCACATTAACGGATTTGTGTCAAGTACGCACGGACACAAATCCCGCGTGTGAAAAAATTTCACACGAATCCCTTCGCCCAAACAACCGGCGACTATTTTGTTTCCTTATGCAGAGTATGTGTCTTACAGAATCTGCAATACTTCTTCGTCTCCATACGATCCGGATGAGTCTTCTTGTCCTTCGTCGTATTGTAGTTACGCTGCTTGCACTCTGTGCATGCTAATGTGATTTTTGTACGCATCTTGCTACCTCCACGTGTATGATTCAGACATGCTGGTCACTATTTTTGAGCATAAAAAAAAGACCTAAATCCTATCTTGCTCAATCAATATACCATACGCCGCACGCGAAGTCAACTTGTTTTTCAACAAATAGAATGGCCGAACAGAAAAGCTTCGAACACCGCTTCTCCCGAACAGCTCTGTACATTATTTATAAAATATTTTAAATTTATGGTTTTTCCCTCTTCATTTTTGTCATCTACACTACGATATACATATTAAATAACGAACATGGTTTGATCACTTGCTGCAATTTCCGGCAACATTTTCTGATGTTTTTCGGCCAGAAAGCTTACAATATGCTTGCATTTCCTATAATTGCGGTGATAAAATAGAGTTATAGAATACTCTTTTGAGGATTTTCCTGAATAATACCGCATCGATGGACTGTATGCTAAGGACAGCGACCGGCAGTTATCGATGATCTGACAGGTTCCGAGAATATTTCATGGAAGAAAGGAGGGGGACTGTGTCTTATAATACGATTCATAATCTGAACAATGTATACAACTTCTATATGACTACCTACGCGCCGAAATCCAGTACGCCTTATGACTCTCATAAGAAGAGCGAACTGCGCGGCGTCTATAATTCCATTGTCAAAATGAATAAGGAATCCCCTCTGTATATCTTAGATACCAGTAAGGATTCACAGCGGTTTGCCATCAGTGTAAAAGAAAATGCACGTGAACTGCGCAATACGATCGCTTCACTCGGCGGATTGGATGAAGATGAGCTTCTGAATAAAAAGGTGGCTTATTCCAGCAACCCGAATATCGCAAAAGCTTCTTTTATCGGCTCCGCCAGGTCAACTGACGATCTGCCTGCCTATGACGTCGAAGTAAACCAGCTGGCATCCTCACAGGTAAATACAGGGAAATTCCTTCCGAATGATGAAGTTGTAGCACTTACGCCCGACACCTACTCTTTTGATATCGGTATTGACGGACTGAATTATGAATTTCAGTTCAGCATCAAGCCTACCGACACAAACAGGGATGTGCAGGATCGTCTGGCGCGCCTGGTCACCAACGCCAATATCGGCATCACGGCACAGGTGATCTCCGGAGAGGACAACACTTCTTATTTAAGAATGGAATCCAACTCTACCGGGCTTAAGGATAATAAGCCTTATATCTATAAAATATCCGATCACAGGACGAGTAAGACCTCCGGTGCGGTAGACTATTTCGGGCTGGATCATGTATCCGTACAACCGACTAACGCATCCTACATCGTGAACGGTGAGGAAAGCTCTTCTACTTCCAACCGTTTTACGCTGGCTCACGCTTACGAGGTAGAACTGACCGGTTTAAGCAGTATGGAAGGTGAGACCGCTTCCATCGGGCTTAAGACGGATGTGGAATCGCTTACGGAGAATATCAACACGCTGGTGCAGGGTTTTAATTCTTTCCTGCATGCCGTGGCGGAATACAGTGATAACCAGCCAAAGAGCAACCGGCTTTTTAATGAAATGAGCAGTGTTGCACGGGTCTATGCCAGCGATCTTACTTCCGTCGGACTGAATCTGAATCTGGACGGCACATTGGAAGTCGATGACGCGGCGCTGCGTCAGACCGCTATGAGCGATAACGCGAAGGAAGCTTTTTCACCGATGAAGAGTTTCACGAACTCGGTACTGCGCAAGTCTAACCAGGTGTCCCTGGACCCGATGAATTATGTCAATAACGTAATCGTGGCATACAAGAATCCCGGCAAGAACTTCGCCAGTCCGTATATCACGAGCGCCTACAGCGGCATGATGTTTAACGGTTATTGTTAATGATTCATGGTCCGCTCAACCTGATAACCGGTAAATTACTATTAGAAACGACAGATCGGAAGATCTGTCGTTTGCCGTTTCATCCCGTCGGGATTTTATTTTCGGTTTTGAGGATCGCAGACCCGCGCCTTGCGACGTCTGTTTTCTTTTTCATCTAGAGGGGTATGTTTCCGTGTTTTTTCTCAGGGGCTTTGGTCTGCTTGTTCTTCAGTCCCCTAAGCGCCCGCACCAGTGCCTCTCTCGTCTCTTCCGGCTTGATGACCTCGTTCACATATCCTCTTGCGGCCGCCACGTAAGGATTCAGGAACCGCGCTTCATACTCCGCTTTACACTGCGCGCGCATGGCCTCCGGATCTGCCGCCGCCTTGATCTTACGCTTGAACGCAATATTTACGGCGCCGTCCGCCCCCATAACCGCGATCTCGGCAATGGGCCATGCGTAGACAATATCCGCGCCCATCTCCTTGGAGTTCATTGCAATATAAGCGCCGCCGTATGCTTTACGCATAATCAGTGAGATCTTCGGCACCGTCGCCTCGGAATAGGCATATAGAATCTTCGCGCCGTGCCGGATAATACCGTTATGCTCCTGCGCCGTGCCGGGCAGGAATGCCGGTACATCGATCAGCGTGATCAGCGGAATGTTGAAGCAGTCACAGAAACGGATAAATCTTGCAATCTTATCAGACGCATGATAATCCAGGGAACCGCCCATGGAATTGGGCTGATTCGCCACAAGTCCTACCACTTTACCTTCCATTCTGCTAAAGCCGGTCACCGCATTTGTGGCAAACTCTTTCTGGACTTCAAAGAAGCTTCCCTCGTCTACGATACAGTCAATGACTTCCTTGACGTCATATGCGTGTCTGGAATTGTCCGGTACGATATCCATGATCTTGGCAGCTTTCGCCTTCATGGACGAAGCCACCTTGCCGTTTTCCACCTTGCCGAAAACCTTGCCTACACGGGGCAGGATGCTCTGTCTTTCTTTATTATTGATAACCGGCGGTTTCTCCGTCCAGCTGCTCGGCAGATATGACAACAGTTTCCGCACACCCATCAGACATTCGTTTTCCGTATCATACGTAAAATGTGACACACCGCTCTTCTTTGCGTGCACGTCCGAACCGCCCAGTTCCTCCACGGACACTTCTTCATTAATAACGGTCTTAACGACATTCGGTCCGGTAATAAACATCTTGGATATATCTTTCACCATAAAGATAAAGTCACAGATCGCCGGCGCATAGCACGCACCGCCGGAACAAGGTCCTAAGATCACCGCAATCTGCGGAATCACGCCCGACGCCTTCGTATGACGCAGGAACATGCCGCTGTAACCGCTCAGGGATGAGATGCCTTCCTCTATTCTGGCACCGCCGCTGTCATTGATGCAGATAAGCGGTGCTTTCATCTCCATCGCCATATCCTGAATCCTGCATATCTTAAAAGAATGATATTCTCCCAGTGTTCCCCCGATCACCGTAAAATCTTCGCTCGCCACAAATACCTGCCGGCCGTCGATCTCACCGTATCCCGTCACGACACCGTCCCCCGGCACCCTTCTCTTATCCAGATCAAAATCGTCTATACGTGACTCCATAAATCCGTCCACTTCCACAAAAGTCCCCGGATCAAGCAACACCTCGATCCGCTCCCTTGCAGTCATCTTGCCGGCAGCGTGCTGCTTCTCTATCCTGTTCGGTCCGCCGCCTAAAAGAGCCTTCTGTCTTCTGGTATCCAGTTCTTTAATCGCTTCGTTCCATTTCATGATCCCCGTCTCCTCCGCTTCGCCATGGTCTGAATCATCATAATGCACCTTGCGCACACACTTTCCGTGTCTGAACCTTCTTTCCTGTAACACCTGTGTGTTAATTTGAGCTTCCAATACTTTGATACTCAAACTATCAACTCATATTATAGGCAGAGTACTGATACTTGTCAATACTCTGCCCGTGGATTTTCTGTTACAGTTATTCCCCATAATTCACTCTGCGGCATTTCAATGCGTGGGAAGAATGCTGCTTGCAGCAAGTCCGCTCTGCGGACGGTTCTTCCGCATGAGTGCTTTTCTCACGCTGGGAATGGTATTTTCATTCACACTCAGCTACCGTTTCAAGCGCCGCGGCGATCACCTTATCCATATCATAATAACGGTACTGTCCTAAGCGGCCGCCGAAGATCACATGTTCCTTCTTTGCCGCCAGTGCAAGATATTGCTTGAAAAGATCGTCATTGCGCTCATCATTGACCGGATAGTAAGGCTCATCCCCCTCCCGCCACTGTGCCGGATACTCTCTGGTAATTACCGTGCCCGGCTGCGTCCCGAACGTAAAATGCTTATGCTCGATGATCCGCGTGTAGGGAACCTCCCGTTCCGTGTAATTTACCACAGCGTTTCCCTGATAATTATCACACTCCGGAAGTTCCTGTGTCTCAAACCGAAGAGACCGGTATTCCAGATGTCCCAGACAATGATCGAAATACTCATCCATCATTCCGGTATACACCACCTTGCGGTAAGTATTGCCCTCCCTGTCGATGATCATTGGCAAACCGTCTATCTCCTGCTCCACGGCAAATTCCTGATAAGAAATTCCCGTCCGTACCTCGATCCCCTGTAGCATATTCTCTACCATAAGGGTATACCCTCCGACAGGAATCCCCTGATAACGGTCATTGAAATAGTTGTTATCATAAGTAAACCGAAGCGGCAGCCTCTTAATGATAAAGGACGGAAGATCCTTGCAATCTCTTCCCCACTGTTTCTCCGTATAGCCTTTTACCAGCTTCTCATAGACGTCTGTGCCAACGAGCGAAAGCGCCTGCTCCTCCAGGTTCTTAGGCTCCGTGATCTGCAGTTTCTCAATCTGTTCCGCAATCTTCTCGCGCGCCTGCGCCGGCGTTACCACGCCCCACATTTTACTAAATGTATTCATATTAAAAGGGAGATTATACAATTCTCCCTTATAATATGCAATCGGTGAATTTATATAATGATTAAATTCGGCAAACTGATTGACATAGTCCCATATTTTCTTGTCGGAAGTGTGAAAAATATGTGCTCCGTACCGATGTACCTGGATGTCCATCACAGACTCCGTATAGATATTTCCGGCTATATGCTCCCTTCTGTCAATCACGAGCACCCTTCTGCCCCGCTGCCTCATCTCACGTGCGAACACGGCACCGAACAAGCCGGCGCCTACTATCAGATAATCGTACTGCATCAATTCTCCTCTACTGCCTTATATTTTTCCAGCTGCGCATAATCTTCCATCAACTCTAATGCCTTCTTGCGTCCTGTCTTGTTCAGCTTCACATAATACTGCATCACACGGTTCTCCATAATCTTGCTGCCAAGCACGCTCTTCTGGTTAAGCGGTGTAAAGTCAACCGGATTCAGGTTCAGTTTGTCACACATTCTGATCACAGTGCCATACGCCATTCCCTCGATACCTCTATCCAGGGCGGTAACCAGAGTGGAATACGGTATCTCCATCTCGATCGCGAACTGTCTGACACTCTTATACTGCTTCAGGATTTCTGCCTTTAAAATTTCTGCCTTTGTCATGTTAGCCCTCCTATAGTGTATGATTCTGATTTTGTTTTGTGAAAATTATATCACAAAGCTCCAAAAAAAGGAACCAGCGAAACGCTTATTAAACGATATTCCGTCAATATCGTCATTTTGCCTCTATTTTTTACTTTATTTTTGTGCAATAAGTCTGGTACTTTTTTCCTAATTCTGTTCTTTTTTTGCCAGGACACAACAAAATATTTTATTGTCGTAACATGCAGAAAATGCTAATATATATGATAGAAACGTGTGAAGAAATCTTCACACAGGTGAAGAGGTGATATCATGAACCCTATCTCAGTATGCATGATCGCAAAGAATGAAGACAATCATATAGAAGAATGCCTCAAGCGGCTTCGCCCGTGCAAATTTGAAGTCATTGTCGTCGATACGGGTTCTGTGGACCGAACCGTTGAGGTTGCCCACAAGTACGCGGACAAGGTGTTTCACTTCGCATGGTGCGATGACTTCAGCGCCGCCAGAAACTTCTCCATCCAGCAGGCTTCCAACGACTGGGTGCTGATCATAGACTGCGACGAATATCTGGAAAATGTCAATCTGGCCGAATTAGAGGATGTGTTAGAAGAAAACAGCCGCTCCATGGGCATGATCACCCGTAATAATCCCTATATCGTTCAGGGTATACGTTCCATCCAGTCGGAGCGCATCGGCCGGCTGTTCAACCGCCGGTACTGTCATTATGAGGGCAGCATCCATGAACAGGTATGTCTGCTCACCGGCGGCGAACCGGATTCTTTCGAGATTCCGCTGACCTTCTATCATGAGGGATATGTGTCTGAATCCGATAAACGCATGCGCGCTACCCGTAATCTGGAAATGCTGCTGCACGATCTGGCGATCAAGGGACCGAGCCCCTATATCTATTTCCAGCTCGGTCAGAACTATATCTCATTAAATGATCTGGAGAAAGCGGCGCACTACTACCAGAAAGGTCTGGAACTGAATGCCGATCCCCGCTCCGCCTTTGTGCAGAGCATGGCGGAAACCTATGGTTATTGTCTGGTAGAACTGGCCAAATATGATCTTGCCATGAAACTCCTGGATAAGTATGAGTTGTTCTCCCACCGCGCGGATTTCGTCTATCTGATGGGCATGATCTATATGAAAAGGGGACTAAACGACAAGGCGATCGAAGAGTTCCGGAAGGCAACCACGCTTTCCTCCTACTCCCGCAAAGGCGTCAACAGCTATCGCGCCAACTATAATATCGCCTCCATCTATGAGAGCATGGGCAATTTGAGCGAAGCCCGTACATACTATAGGAAATGCGGCGACTATGAACCTGCCGTCAGGAAATTGAAAGAGCTTACCGCTTCTGAGATCCCTGCAGGCGGACGCACGGTATCCGGAAGCGGTGCGGTTATAAACCAGACATTATATAAATCTGTTTAAGGAAGGGAACTGCCGTGCTGCCTATATCCGTCTGCATAATTGCCAGAAACGAAGAAAAGCATATAGAAGAATGTCTGAAACGTCTGCAGCCCTACGGGTTCGAGATCGTGCTGGCTGACACAGGCTCGACGGACCGTACCGTGGCGCTGGCACAGAAATACACCGACCGGATTTTTCATTTTGACTGGTGTAACGATTTCAGCGCCGCTAAAAATTTTGCCATGCAAAAAGCCTCCCATGATTGGATACTATCTCTGGACTGTGACGAATATCTGGAGGTTTTAGACACCGTTGCATTACAAAAGTGTATGGAGCAATATGCACATTGTGCCGGGCGTATTCTCATCCGCAACCGCTTTACCGAAAACGGGCGGACTTCCTATGACCGGGTGCGCGTCAGCCGTTTCGTAAATCGCCTTTATTACCGTTTTACGGGCGCTGTGCATGAACAGCTTACGCCGATTACTGGTGATAACCCCTCTGCCGCTTCCGCTGTGCCGGACACAGAAGCGGATCTTATGCCTGTCAAGCAGGTTTATTGTGCCCCGATCGAGGTGCTGCATGTCGGTTACGACGGCTCCGGGGAAGAGATGCGTATGAAATCAAAGCGCAACATAGCCCTTTTGGAAAAAGAATTGGAGGCCCACGGTGCCGATCCTTATCTCTACTATCAGTTAGGACAGAGTTACCGCAAACTGCAGGACTATGAGAACGCCTGCCGCTGTTATGATCTGGGGCTTGCCATGGATGTAGATCCTGCCATGGATTATGTACAGACAATGGTGGAATCCTACGGATATACCCTGTTGGACTTGAAACGCCCGCAAGACGCGCTGAACCTGCTGGGTGTATACGATGACTTTGCAGTGCGGGCCGATTTCGTATTTTTGATCGGACTGATCTATATGAATAATGGATTATTCGAGGAAGCCATCCGTGAGCTTCATAAGGCTTCCACGATGGAAGAGTTTGCCGTAGAAGGCGTGAACAGCTACAAGGCCAGTTATAACATCGGTGTCATCCATGAATGCACAGGAAATATTGCAAAAGCCAAAGAAGCCTACCGCAAGTGCGGCGATTATGAACCCGCCAGGGCAAGGCTGCGGCTGCTTTCTTAACTTCATTGGGTCTGCATTATATTTCAGGGGATTGAAAAATAAATTTTTGCGCAAATGGAGATCGGTGTACGCAAATTTGATATTTGCGTCGTATCACCCTTACCGACTCCGGCTATGCAATTGCCGCCGCTGTCTACGACCGTCATAAAGTTCTGACGGCTTTCTTCATATCGCTCGGCGTAGATGAGAAGACCGCGGCAGAAGACGCCTGCCGGATCGAACATGATTTAAGCCCTGAAACTTATGAGAAGATCAGGGCGCATGCACGTAAAACGATTGGATAGAACGGCCTGCCGCTCCCGCGGCGGTCAGAACAGAGGAGAATATGAATATACTTTTTATCGAATGGGCGAGTTTTGGAAATCAGGATATCAAGGAGGCATTTGCTGCGGAGGGACACAACGTGGTCTGTTTTCCTTTCTCCAACAGAGATCCCCGAAGCGACGCCGAGGTAGAAAAAGCGCTGGCTTCCTCTCTACATCAGGAATCGCCCGATGTCGTCTTTTCCTTTAATTACTTTCCCGTTGTCTCAAACGTATGCAGAAAAGAAAGTATACGCTATATCTCCTGGATCTACGACAGTCCGTATGTTATGCTTTATTCCTACACCGCAATTAATCCATGTAATGTAATCTTTGTTTTCGACAAAGAACTTTACATGGAATTTCATAATGCAGGTATCCGGACGGTTCATTACCTGCCGATGGCGGCAAACACAGACCGCCTGGACAGGATTGTTCCGGTTCTGCCGGACTCCGCCGATTTCCCATACCTGTACGACGTCTCTTTCGTCGGCTCCCTCTACACCGAGGATCATAACTTCTTTGATCGTATGACATCACTGTCAGATTACTCCAGAGGATATCTGGATGCGCTTATGGCTGCACAGATGAAGGTGCAGGGATATAATTTTATTCAGGAATCCCTGTCGCCGGTCATAGACGACCTGTATCATGCCCTTCCGATGGACCCGAATCCGGACGGCGTGGAATCACGGGAATATCTCTATGCGCAGTATGTGATCAACCGCAAAATCACCGGACTGGAACGGGACGAACTGCTCCGCGCAGTCACACAGCAGTTCCGTTTTGACCTGTTTACGCCCAACCGGAATTATGCCCTGCCTAACCTTACCAACCACGGCACGGTCGATTATTATCAGCAAATGCCGCTGGTGTTTAAGCAGAGCCGGGTCAATCTGAACATTTCTCTTCGCAGCATCAAGAGCGGTATTCCGCTGCGCGCCTTTGATATCATGGGAAGCGGCGGTTTCCTGCTCAGCAACTTTCAGGCTGATTATCTGGATGAGTTTGTACCCGGCGAGGATTTCGATTATTATGAGAGCAAAGAAGATCTGATGCATAAGCTCAACTACTATCTTAGCCATGAAGAGGAACGCATGGCGATTGCAAGAAACGGCCATGACAAAATCGCGGATGGGCATACTTTCCGGCACAGGGTGCGGGAGATGCTGGGGTGATCGCGCATTTCCCGCTATCAGTTATGGAAAGTGCCGGCCTGCGCGCACGTAACCACATAATGACTGATCCCGTAAAATATGTTATGATAACGTTACAATTCACACCATACCGGATTCCGCATCAATTTACGTTTATGCGGTGTCAATTGCAACGGAGGATTCAAAACGATGTGCCCTGTTTCAGTATGTATGATTGCCAGAAATGAAGAAAAAAATATTGAAAAATGTCTCGCCGCTCTCAACCCCTGCGGCTTCGAAATCATCGTGGTTGACACCGGCTCCACCGACCGGACGAAGGAGATCGCCGCACGGTACACCGATAAAATATATGACTTTACATGGATCGACGATTTCAGCGCCGCAAGAAACTTTTCCCTGAAACATGCTTCCAATGATTATGTCCTGGTTCTTGACTGCGACGAGGTGATTGCCTCGCTCGACACCGGTCTTCTGTCCTCTCTGATCAGACAGCATCCTGAATCCGTCGGCAGACTGGCGATCGACAACCACTATATCTCCAATGGAACCGACATGGTATATCAGGATCGTCTGGGAAGACTGTTTAACCGCAGGTTTTTCCATTTCGAATCCCCGATTCATGAGCAGATCACCCACAATACGAAGGGAATGCACTATGAAAGTTACGATATACCGCTTCTGATCGATCACGTCGGCTATCTGGGCAGTGTGACCGACCTGCGCGGCAAAGTAGAGCGCAACAATACGCTTCTGTTCAAAGAGCTTGAGAAAGATCCGGAAAACCCTTATCTCTATTTCCAGATCGGACAGTCCTACAACATGATCTATGATTATGAGAATTCCTATATCTATTATGGAAAAGCATTGGAGTATGATGTAGATCCGCAGGAAGAATGGGTACAGATGATGATCATCGCTTATGCCAATGCCCTGCTTCACACCGGCAGACGTGAAGAGGCTTTGCAGTTAGAGGCGGTCTATGATACGTTCGCGGTCACCTCCGACTTCTACTGCTGTATGGGACAGATCTACATGGCCAACGGACAATATGTGAAAGCCATGATGGAATTTGTGAAAGCGATCCACTGTCCTGTCGTCAGAGAGAGCGGGACAAACACGTTTATACCGACTTATAATATCGGTCTGATCAATGAAATGATGGGAAATACCGAAGATGCACTTACGCACTACCGCAACTGCGGGGATTTTCCGATGGCACTGGAAAAAGTGCGGGAACTGGAAAGCAGACTTGCTGACAAATAAACGCTATGTGTGCTCATCTATTCCTGCATTTTAAACAGTCTCATAAGCCCGGACTCATAGGAAAATGCCGCCTGCACCTTTCTCTGCCCCGCCTCCGCGATGCGTCTGCGCTCTTCCTCATGTGCCAGATAGTAGTGTACCTTATCCATACACTCTTCCATACTGGCAAAAGTGGCGATCTCAACACCTTCTCCGAAATATTCTGCAATCTCCGGCTGACGGTTCGACAGCACAAATCCGCCGCAGGCCATAATATCCAGTACCCTGAGCGGTATGCCGGAATGAATGGAGCGCAGGGAAATATTCAGATTGATCCTGCTGCCGGCAAAGACAAGCGGCATCTGCGTATGGTAATCTACCCTGCCGCAGTTGTGTGCATGCAGTTTCGGCAGAGCGCCGGTATCAGAACCCGTATACAGCCGGAAGTCATACTTTCTGTCTGCACCTTCCTTACCGCAGTTTTCTGTAGTGACATCTGTGTCATAATTTTTCTGCTGCTCTGCAAGTTCCGTGAGAAGCCTCCGCCGCTCCTCCACCGTCACTTTCTTCTCTAATACCGCTGCAACCAGAATATCCTCCGACCTTGCAAAATAGTCCTCTCCCAGCATGAGCCCCTGCTCTTCCATAGATTTCTGCAGTCCCGCAAGATTGATCTGTTCCGACGATACGGCCTGTCGGAGATAATCCTTTTCATAGGCAAAGCACTGCTGTCCGATCAACGCTTCCATACTGCCACGCTCTGCCACTGCCGCACTTTCTGCATCGCCTCCCTGCCGGTTCCGGTCGGCAGCCTGCACGTTTCCGTTCCCTCTGTCACCGGAAAACAGCAGATCATAATAATTATGCTCATCCGTATACAGAGAACCGACGAAGGAAACGTCACACCGGTACTTCTCCCGCTCCTTACGTGAAGCACGGGCGAGCGCCCTCTCAAAATATGCACAGTCCACCGCCAGCGGCGCGTGATAAACCGTATGGATACCATAATCATCCTCCAAACGCCGCGCCATCTCACGATCAAATATGCCGATCTGATTACAGGGACTCCCGATCTGCTTCGCATACAATGTAAAATGCGGGCAGTCATACACCCATGCATAGTACATGATCCCGCAAGTCTGACAAATCATGGAAATGATCGGAAAATAATTAAAAGAAACTACCGCCTCCGCACCTTCCCGATGGACGGTCTGGATCATCTCCATGGCAAGTTCCATGTCGCGTGTATAATGTCTGCATACCTTCCGGAACCACACGACATCAAAGCCAAGTTTTATTAAGTTGTCCGCCAGGATTTGTTCATTATTGGCATCCCATGAATATAGTATCAGTTTCACGTAAAATATTCCTCGATATATTTCTCTTTCTCCGCATCATAACTCTTCAAGTTGATAAATCCGCAGTCGTGCACACACCAGGGCGCCTTCATATTCGGAACGACTACCTTGTACCCCCGCCTGATAAATTCCATGCTCTGGGAACAGTCATAAAAGTCCCACTTATCAAAAAGATCCTCCCGCCAGGCCACGTCATGCTGCGTGACCATCAGGAAACCGTCTATCGCTTCCGCCTCCAGATAAGGCGCCTCACTGCCTGTCGCGTTGGCGAGCAGTGCAGTCTCATAGATATGCTGTTCATACAACATCCCGTAGCGGTCCGCATCCCACATCACGCCGGAACGCGGCATGGATTGCACGCCCACGTTACCGAGCATACCGATCCGCTCATCCCGCGCAAATATCTCCAGACAATCCCTGATAAAATGAGGGTTAATGATAAAGGTATCGTGGTGCAGATACACCTTATACTTCGCCTGCGAGCACTGCATGGCTTCATTGTAGGCCGAGGTCAGAGACCGCGCATCCTCCACCGTCAGAATATCAATCTCCATCCCCTCCGGCACGATCAAATGCCTGATATAATAGATGCATTCTTCAGCGTAAACGGGATTGTTCGTGCAGATGATAAAGCAGACCTGCCTTGCAGCATCTGCACCTGCCTTCTCTGTTATTGTACCGTCATCCGCTGTGCTGCCGGCATCCGCTGTATCCGCCGCTGTCTCTTCCACAGTCCCCGCGCCGATCTTCTGCAATACCTTATCTTTATGCACCACGCAGAAATCAATCACCCGCAGTAATTCATAAGAAGAGATCTGTTTTTCGGAAAGAAACCGGTAGAACATCCCCATATCGTCCATCACATCGAAATCAATCCGTCTCAAGAAGAACTTCAATGTCGTATAACGTTCCAGCAGCGCTGCAGTGCTCCCCGTCTTCTCGAAGATCGTCCGCTGTCCTGCCGCCTGCTCCTGCTCGTATATGGTGCACAGATAGCAGACCATGGCAAGATCATTGTTATGCTCCGTCGTATCCTTGTAAGCGAGCAGCAGCGACTTGATCTCATCATATTTTCCTGTCTGTAACAGATGATCCACCTGCTGTCTTAACTGCCTCGTGTCCAAATTAACCTCCCTGATTCCGCAGCGTATATGGGAATGGCATTTTCATTCACGCTGTTATCTCTGTGCCTTGACGACATACTGGAACGCCTCGTACATCCAGTCCTCGGTCTGTTCCGATAACGCAAGCAGCGTCCTCATGATCCGCTGCTGCCGTTCGGACAGGTCAACGCCGGTCTTTCTGACTTCCCTGACACTGTAACCTGTCTCATGGAACATGCTCATAATCTCATAATATGTAAAAAGATGAATATGCGTCCGGTCTAACAGCCCGACGTCCTGATACTGAAATCTTCCGTCAATCAGTTCTTCCAGAACAGATATGTGCATAACGTTCGGAATGCTCGCCACAATATACCCGCCCTCATTCAGGTAATCCCTGCACATCTTTACCACCTCTTCCGGATGGCGCAGATGTTCCAGCACATCACCGAAAATAATATAGTCAAACTTCTCCTGAAACGGAAGCTGCAACTCGTCTATATTGCCGCATTCGGCCTCGGTGATATATTGCGCGATCTCTACCGCAGCTTCATTGATATCCAGTCCACAGGTCTTACATCCCGGATAACGGTTCTGAATCGCAAGCAGCGTTGCACCCAGATCACAGCCGATCTCCAGAACCCGAAATACTGCATCCGGTTCCTCCTGAATCGCATTGACCAGAAAATCGTTGGGCGTCAAATTGAAATAATTCATCCCCCAGTCACGTTTCATAACGCTTCGATCCTGCGTCTTCCACTGATCCGCCTGCGCATACACTTCCCTGCACCTGCAGAAACTTTCATATGCAAACGCCCGTCGGCACTGCACCTGTCTCAGCCCGTTCCGGAGCGCCCGCAGAGAATAGTCCTTCAGAACATTTTCCGGATGATTTAATTCCTCCCGCAATAACCCGGTCTGCTGCAGAACATCCCTTCGTACCGCCCACATCTGCCAGTCGGCATGAAGCGTCCGGTCATACAGCTTGCGGTCCGTCTGCCGCAGACTGTCCTGCCGGACCCATGCGAGATCATCCCTGCTCCCTGCCTTTACGCCTGCGTCGTAACGGGAGTAATTGGTAACCGGGCAGGCTATCCCGATCTCATCTGACTGCAGAACTTTCCACAGTTCCACCAGGCTCATTTTCTCCGGGTATACACCGGCTTCCATGAATACGACGCAGTCCTGCACATCAAAATTCTGCAGGATCACATTCCAGAGTCTGCCGTATCCCTGTACGCCCTCGTCAAACTGCACGTAATCATACTGTTGTGCTGCGAGCCAGTCCGCCGTGCCGTCGTCAGAACCGTTATCCGCAATAATAATATTCGCGATTCCTTCCGTCCCTTTCAGCCACGAGAGCGTATCCTGAAGCTGCCCGCATCTCTGAAAAGACGTCAATACCACCGTCATCCCGCAGGCCGCCGTCTCCTGCTCTGCATCGTCCGCCTGCGGAAAATATTCCTGCAGGAATTTCATTCTCTCTTCATCATATACGGACAGATTCGCGAGCACACTGTCATGCATGCACCACGGTTTGCGAAGCGCAGGCACAATCACCTTATACCCGCGTCTGATAAATTCCTGACTCTGGGAGCAGTCGTAGAAATCCCACTTGTCGAATAGATCCTCCCGCCACGGAATGTCATACTGCGTGATCATCATGAGCCCGTCTATCGCTTCCGCCTCCACTGCCGTCTCATTGCCGAACTGCAGCACGTCATCATGACGGTACGCCGGCACAAAGATCGCACCACACCGCTGTGCCTCCCACATAATACCGCTTGCCGGAAGCTTATCTACCCCGATCATCCCGATCATGCCAATCTGCTCGTCCGCCTGAAACAGATCCAGAACATCCTGTATAAAATCATGATTGACAATAAATACATCCTGATGCAGATATACCTTATATCTGGCATCGGATGCCTGCATCCCCTCATTGTATCCTGCTGCCATAGACACCGCATTCTCCACCGTGAGGACCTCAATCTCATACCCCTCCGGAATCCTCAGATGATGGATATAATACAGACATTCCTCCGTATAGAGCGCGTCGCTGCTGCATATGATAAAGCATATCTTTCTGTCATTCAGCCTGTTCATACCTTAAGCTTTCCCTCCGCAATCTTTCTCTGAATAAACGCCTGTACCTTCTCCTTATGAACGGCATTACAGTATGCCTCGATCATCAGTTCCGGCAGTGAAACACGATTTGCCGTACAGAATCTGTAAAAGTCCTTCTCGTCGTCCAGCACGTCAAACGCAATTCTTCTGACCCAGAACTTCACCTTCGTATCCCGCTCCAGCAGTTCCTCTATTCCGGATACCTTCGTAAAGAGGGTCTGTTGTCCCGCCTCCCTTTCTGCCGCGCAGACCGGAATCAGATAATAGATTTTAAGGAGATTTTTGTCACTTTTGGCTGTCTCTGCGTTTTCCGTAAGCAGTTTTTCCGCTTCATCGGCCTTCTTCATGGAAAGCAGACAGTCCACCTGCTCCCGCAAGTTTTGTATATCCATATTTTTCTCCGTTTCTGCAATATATTTGTGCAAATCCATACATGAATTGCTGACTTGCGGCAGACCTCATGCTGCCACAGTTCTGGCTGCTTCATGTCCCTGCGTTGATCCAGTCGATCAGTTCCCGCATTTTATTCTCGTAAGTATAACACCGGAGCACCTTCTCATATCCCTGCTTTGCAATCCGCTTCCGCTCTGCATCATGCGTCAGATAGTAATCTACTTTCTCCAGCAGTTCTTCCGGCGTCCGGAACATAACGATCTCACGATCCTCCTCGAACAGTTCCGCCGTCTCTTCGCAGTATGTTGACATGACAAACCCGCCTGCGCCCATAATATCCATGATACGCTGCGGCGTTCCACCCTCGATGCCTTTGAGCGCAATATTCAGATTAATCTTACTGCCCGCAAACACAAGCGCCGCCGCCTTGCCATACTCCACAGGCGGACCGATCTCCACTCCCTGCAGTTTCTCTTCTGCCGCCTCCTGATCCGTCGTGTACAGCATAACAGAATGTTCCTCCGCCAGCAGATTCAGTACGGCAATCCGCTCCAGATTGGCGATCTCCCTGATCAGACCCATACATTCAAAATACCGCACGTCTTCGATTTCCTGCCTGTTCGGAACGGAAAACTGCGGGCTGACACGTTTAATATACTCAATGATCTCAGAACCTGTCTTGCCGTACACCCTGTTGACGCCGTCCCACCTGAACACCGCCTCCTCAAAGATACTGTTAAAATAGTATTGCAGTTCCACCGGAATATACTGCAGATTTTGTTTATACAGATTCTGGCTGTACAGATTGCCGATGAAGCAGATATCGTGTATATACTGCCCTTTCAACGTCTTCTGAATCTCAGCGTTCCACTGCACGACTTTATCCCCGTTGACCGACAGCGGCTGGTACAGCACATGCGGCATCCCGTACGCAAGAAACCGGTCACGGTCCAGCTTGTCAAATGTCGTGATCCATACATTGTCGATCTTACTCAGAGGATTATAGTTCTCCACATAAGGCGCATCCCATAACACGGAAACATACCTGATCTCACTCTTATATGCCGCCAGAGCAGCGTTCATGGCAAAATACAGCGTAACAATCACCTGTATATTATGCTCCCGTACATACGCCATAAGCCCGTCCACTTCCTCATCTGACAAATAGGAAGCCATCTTCAGCATCTCCGGATACTCTTCCACTTCGTACCCCGATTTCCTGATTGCATCCGCAATATCCATAACACTGTACTGTTTCCATAGTGTCTGCACAACTAAAAATTTCAAATCAGTTCTCCTTCTCCACCCACTCCATCAGCTGTTTCAGCTTCCTGTCGTATGTATAACAGTTCATGACTTTCCTGTGTCCGGCTCTCGCAATCTCCTCGCGCTCCTTGTCATGTGTCAGGTAATACGCCGCCTTCTCCACCAGCTCTTCCGGCGACTTAAACATAACGATCTCTTTGTCCTCTTCAAACAGTTCCGCCGTCTCCGCGCAGTAATTCGTCAAGGCAAATCCGCCCGCTCCCAGAATATCCATGATCCTCTGCGGCGTTCCGCCCTCTATGCCTTTGAGTGAGAGATTCAGATTGATCTTGCTGCCCGCATAGATAATGGCGGAAGCCTCTCCCGGCTCCACCGGCGGCATAATCTTCACATCCCCCAGCTGTTCCGGATCTGTTTTGGAATCCGTGTAAAAAGATACCGGAAATTGTTCCGCCAGAATATTCAAAGTACAGATTCTCTCAATATTGGCGATCTTCCTGATCAGATACTGTACCTCAAAATATCTGACGTCCTCAATATCATAAATATTATCCAGATCGAACTCCGGACTGACCAGCTTAATATATTTCAATATCTCACCGGAAGTCTTGCCGTATACACGGTTCTCACCGTCCCACCTGAATGCCGCCTCCTCAAATATACTGGTGAAATACCTCTGCATCTGCTCCGGTATCCTGCCAACATTGTCATCATACAGATTGTTTTCATAGAGCCTGCCCAGGAAACAGATCTCGTTAAAATAATTGCCGCCCAGTTTGCGTTTGACATCCCACTTCAGTATGTCATATTTATTCACTGCGCACGGCTGGTACAGCACATGCGGTATCCCGTCCTCTTTAAACCGCTCGTAGTCCAGCTTATCAAACACGGCAAACCAGCAATTATCCAGCCTTCCGAATGGTGTATATATTTTCAGATAAGGTGCATCCCAGATAATGGATACGTACTTGATTCCCGTCTGATACGCCGCCATTGCCAGATTATAGATCAGATGCGTTGACATCAGATGTGTGATATGGTGTTTCCTGACATAAGCTGTCAGCCTGGCGATCTCCTCGTCATTCAGTACGGAATTTTCCTGTCTGTCCGGATACTCCTCCACTTTATAGCCGAGTTTACGCAGGTTATAATATATATCTTTTGCTGTAGACATACCGTATACATACAATATCTTCATACGTTAAACTTCCAATCTTCTATCGCATTTTTGCACTAACTATAGTATAATAAAAAACAGTCTAAAAGTAAAACAGTTATTCATTTGCAAGCGAGGTTTCCTATGTCTGTTTCCGTTTTTACAATCACCCATGTTCCCTTTACCCCGCCGAAGGACCCGGTCTATATACCACTTCAGGTCGGTCGTGCCCTCCATGACGACTGCGGGTATCAGGGTGATGACACAGGGGACAATATCTCAGCGAAGAACCCCTATTACAGTGAACTGACCGGTCTGTACTGGATCTGGAAAAATTACACCGGTGCGGACTGCCTCGGTCTGTGTCATTACCGCAGATATTTTCTGAATGAAAAAGGAGCGTTGATGACCGAAGCCGACTATATGCATATTCTGTCCGAGTACGATGTCATCATTGCACAACCGGTCCTCGGCGATTATGACTATCGTACCGTGTATGCACGGTCCCATGACATCCGCAATCTGGATATGACAGGAGAAGTCATTCGCGAGTTGTATCCCGACTATTATGAAACATTTCAGAGCGTCATTGCCGGCAGACAATGCTATGTAGGAAATCTGTTCGCAGCACCTGCCGCACTCTTTTACGCTTACTGCGAATGGCTCTTCGCGATCTTCTCCGTCTTAGAGACGCGGATCGACTGCAGCGCCTGCGATGATTACCATAAGCGGGTGTTCGGTTTTCTCTCCGAGCAGCTTCTGGCTGTCTGGATCAGACATAACCGCCTCTCCTGCTACGAAGCGCCTTACAGTGTGAGCCAGGAAAAGGCGGAGACAATCCTTCTGAAAGAAAATATACGGGACTATATTGCCCATGCCGATATCAGCGGCGCATACCGGTGCCTGTGCGACACGCTGGACAAGCGTCCCGATCTGCTGCTGAAAGTATCGGATTTCGGACAGGAATTAGAAACCATCGAACATATTCTCAATGTGTGCCGGGTAGAAGAAGAAGCCGGCCTGCCGACACTGCTGCAGTTTTCGAGGGAGCTTGATGTACTGATCAGACATTTTCGTCTGCTGGTGCGGATTCTGGAACAGATCAAAGATCACACGGCTTCCGGGGAAGAACTGCAATATCTGATCGACTGCCGGATCTCCTGCAAAGGTCTCATTTATATGATCCAGAATTTTGCGCAGCTGTCCTCCTGCCCGCTGGAGCTTCTGAACCGTCTCGCCGTCATCTACGAGGAGGCCGGAGACTATATGACATCTCTGTCATTTCTCGAGGAAGCGCTGCCCCTGCAGGAAACCAACCGGACAACCCTGTCAAATATCGTATCCGTACTCACCCGTATGGGCCATCCCGAAATGGCGGAGGAATACGCGCAGCTGTTAGCCTTTTCCTCCAGACGGATCGCCATATTTACAGGCAGTTCCATTCCGATACTGTCCTATATTGCCGGTCAATATCTTACCGCGCTTACCGCGCTCGGTCATACGGTATTTTGCTTTGATATGCAGTGCTTTGAGCAAAGCTTTGGCGCACTGCTTGATTTTCGTGAGCATGGACTGGACGGCGTCATCGTCTTCAACAACGCAGGCTTCCGGATGGAACTCAAGTCCCGTAGAAGTCTCTGGGACGACTGGGACGTTCCCTGTTACAATATAATCGTAGATCATCCTATGTATTATTACGAGACACTGGATTATGCCCCTGTACGCGGCATCGTGGCATGCGCCGACCGATACCATGAAGATTATATCCGGCGTTTCTACCCCACTGTGGCAAGAACAATATTTCTCCCGACCGCCGGCGAATGCCTGAAGCCTTATCATGATCTCAAGCCCTTCCGGGAGCGTTCGATCGATGTTCTATTCATCGGCGGCTACAAGTATGATGCCGCTGCACCGCATGACGAGTTCAGCGTCAGGCTGTCAGAATACCTGATACAGCATTCGACCGATACCTTTGAAGCCGCAATAGAACACTGCCTGCTGGAGCAACACGGTCCTCTGTCCGACCATGAATTAAAAGCGTATATTGAACAGTACCGCTTCACTGATTTAAATATAAGCGCACTGTTTCGATTAGAGATTCTGCGGACACTTGTTCATGCCGGCATTACGGTTACCGTATATGGTGACCGCTTCGAAGAAACTGATCTATATGGTCATCCGAATTTCCTCTATCAGGGGCGATGCTCCACAGAAGAAGGCATCCGGATGATGGAGGACAGTAAGATTGTACTCAACCAGCTTGCCTGGTTTAAAGCCGGCGCCAGCGAGAGAATCTTCGAGGCCATGCTGCAAGGCGCCGTGTCACTGACTGATGACAGCCTTTATTTACGGGAAAATTTCACAGACCGTGAAGATATTATGTTCTATTCCCTGTCACACCTGAATGCCCTGCCGGATATTGTTCACTCCGTGTTAAGTGACGAAACGCTCGCAGAGCAGATCCGCAGCAATGCTTATGAAAAAGCTTGTCTGCAGCATACATGGCTTCAGCGCGCGTCTGCCCTTGTAGATGACCTGACCCGCTGATTACTTATTCCATAAAAAACGAGCAAAGCTCGTTTGCGAGATTCGCTTCGCGAACTCGAATAAAATAAGGAGCGGTATATACCGCTCCTTATCTGGTAGCTTTGCAATGATTATTGTCTGATCAGTATTAGCCAAGTAAGGACAGTGCCAGCTGGTTAGACTGATTAGCCTGTGACAGCATGGATGTACCTGCCTGCTGCAGAATGTTGTTGTTCGCGTATCTAACCATCTCGGTTGCGATATCTGTATCACGAACTGCTGCTTCTGCAGATGTAGTGTTCTCTACGATGTTATCCAGGTTGCTGATCGTGTGCTCTAATCTGTTCTGGATTGCACCGAGGTCAGATCTCTGTTTGGATACATCCTGAATTGCACTCTTGGCAAATGCGTTCAGTGCTGCGAAG
>CAJTPS010000017.1 GCA_910578555.1 uncultured Lachnospiraceae bacterium | reverse complement strand
AACCATCATCAAATAACTCATTCGTTTCCTCAAAATGACAATTGATCGTATAAATCGGTATCCCATGCTTAAAGATATCCGTCCGGGTGATAAACACCATATACGAATCCTGAAGCTCCGTTGCTTCTATATTGCCATCAAACACCATAGACATCAGATCGTCATCGAATAAACTCATACCGTCCACAATCTGCTCTACGGTTCTGGTATCCTGCCATATTTCTTCTCCAGCCACCTAATCACCGTCTTCTTGACTGTCTCTTCTTTTGCCATCTCATCATTAAGTTACTATTATTATATCTTATCGTGCAAGGACTCACAATCCGATTTTTCTGAAATCTGTAACAGTTCAGCCCTCGGCTTCCTGTTACTGAAATCCCAACATGAAAAACATGAATCAGAAT
Organism: uncultured Lachnospiraceae bacterium; assembly: GCA_910578555.1. Lineage (GTDB taxonomy): Bacteria > Bacillota > Clostridia > Lachnospirales > Lachnospiraceae > UBA3282. Next base: position 80,676 of record CAJTPS010000017.1, on the reverse strand, counting down.
CGAAAATCACTTACATCCAAGACACCCTCCCGCCATTCATCCGGTACACCATTTACTACACCATTTTCCCACAAAATGACGACTTTTGATGAACCCAGACAAATTGATACAATTTAATGAAGCCTAATGAAAAATGGCAAGGTCCCGCAAAGTGCCATTTTACGGGCTTTACGAGACCTGATAAAGTAAGATAATGCACGCCTCCCTGAAAACGATCAATAATTGATTCCGTTGATTGCCAGTACTCCATCTGCCACGCCAAAGTTTATGCTTGTTATCCTTCCGTCCGAAACACTAAATCCCGCCATGCAAGGCTCGAAATGATCGAGATCAGTCTTCTCTACGGATTCCAGCAGATCGTCCGTAAACACCGCTTCTGCACCAAGCTTCAGAAAGTCTTCCTTCGTCTCTACCACATCGACACCCGGCAGGCCCACATAGACCGGAAACGCTGTCAGCTCCGCAAGTGCCTCCAAATCCTTTCTGGCGGCTGCATCCTTAATCTTTTCGGCGAATGCCTTTGCCGCCTCACTGTCAACCGCAAAATTATCCTCGTATTTTTCTGCTGTCTGCACAGGTTTTTCTGCTGTCTGTGCCGTATCTTCTGACGCCTCTATCGGTTCTTTTACCGTCTCTGCTTCTGACGCCTCTGTTACTGTTTCCTGCTGTGTTTCCTCCGGTATACTCACAGGTATCCCCTGCTGTGTTTCCTGACCGGGCTGGCGGCTTTCGCCGCACCCCGTCAGAACTGCCCCTGTCAGGGCAAAACCCAGAACCATAACTATCACACGTCTCATTTTCTTTCTCATTTTAGTTTCCTCCTGTCATCTCAAATTCAATTTTCCCCGATGAACCGGGTGCTATCTCGTATTTATCAAAAACAATGACCGGGCGGTTACTCCCATTGATATAGAACTTCACATCTTCCGAAATCCCCGCAAACCCGCCTTCCTCTGCCGTAAAGAATGTTTCTCCCGCCCTTTGTCTTGCAGCGATCTGTTCCCTGATGCTCCTGTTTGCCAGTTCCACATAATCGTCGCCCAGCATATCCTTTAACGTGACAAATTTGCCTGTGTTTAAGTCCAAATTGTAATACTTCGATTCGCTGTAGGCATTTGTCCAGTTTTCGTTTCCCCTCACGACAAAGGAAAGATAATCACTATTTTGCTGTTTGATCTCATAGCCGACCGTGATCCTGATCTTATGCTCCGCCCATTCTTCCAATGATCCGCCTGTCTCCAGAAAAGCGGTTCTGTATTCTTCCGCGCGTTTCACCGCTTCCTCCGCATACTGATTGCAGCGGTCAAGAATTTCCTGATTGATCTCATCCACCGTTATCCCGGTGTCCTCCGCGATCATCTCAATCGTGGGGATTTCCACAGATACCGCTATATCATCCTTTTCCGTTTCGTAAGAGCGGAAAGTCAGTACCCGCGCCAGTCCTCCGATCACAGGAAGCTCCCCTGCCTCCTTTGCAAATACCGGGCTTGTATTAAGCGCCGCCGTGAACAGAACACATGCCGCCGCTGCCATTACTTCCATACTGTGTATCACTTTTCTGAACCTGTGGCTGCTGCCGGCCCTCCCTTTTTCTTCCTGCTGTTTCCTTGACTTCTGTATTTCCTGCTGCACCCGAACGTTAAGTTCCTCCGGAATGACGATATTGTCATATCTTTCTTTCATGATTTCCAATATACTCATAAATCCGCCTCCTGCATATTTTCTTTTAACTGTTTTAGGCCACGATAAAGCTTTGTTTTCACTGTATTCAGATTTAATCCGGTAATACGGGAAATCTCCTTCAGAGACAATTCTTCAAAAAACCGTAGTCTGATAATTCCCTGTACATCAAGCTCCAGGCTGTTCAATTCCTTTTCCAGGTCGTCATCCGGTTCATATCCCTTTTCGTAATACACCTCCTCCCGTTCCAAAGCATCATCGGTCGGTAAAAGCTTTCTCCGCTTTTTGATTACGGTCAGACATTCATTCACCAATATTCTGATCTTTTCCTACTTTAAACGCGAAGATATGTAGTTGTTGTCTCCTTTGCACGAAGAAACGTATATGGAGAAGTGCATCTGGAACGAAAACTGAAAATATGATACGATCCTGTTGTAACACCTGTATCAGCTGCTGATATCATGTAATCGGAGAGACCTATGGACGGGAATAAAAACTATATTCTGGAATGTTGTGTAGACAGTGTGGAATCGGCTGTGGCCGCGGCAGAGGGCGGCGCAGACCGCCTGGAATTATGTGCGGCACTGATCATCGGCGGTACTTCACCGGGTATCGCCTTATTCGAACAGGTCAGAAAGTCCTGCGATCTGCCGATCCGTGTGCTTCTACGCCCCCGCTTCGGGGATTTTCTTTATACGGATCACGAATTTGAAATTATCAGACGTGAAGTAGAACTTTTTAAAAATGCAGGCGCCGACGGCGTAGTGATCGGCTGTCTCACACCGAATGGCAACCTCAATATGACACAGATGTCGGTTCTGATCCAAACCGCCGGCACGTTAAAGATAACGCTCCACCGCGCATTCGACGTATGTGCCGATCCCATACAAGCTTACAAACAGGCCGCCGAACTGGGAATCGATACCATACTGACGTCCGGGCAGGAGAAAGACTGTCTGACCGGTATTCCCCTTTTATCTGAGTTATGTAAACTTCAAAAGAAAATAAGTGGTCCTGAAATCATGGCCGGCGCAGGCGTAACACCGGAAGTAATCCGCCGGTTTCTTGCCGATACGGAAATAACGAGTTATCATCTTTCTGCGAAAAAACTCATAGACAGCGGTATGCGGTACCGTAAAGAAGGCGTTCCCATGGGACTGCCTGCCATGAGTGAATATGCTGTTTACAGAACCGACCGCGCCATCGTGGCGGAAGCTAAAAGCGTATTGAAAAACTCCCAATCCGATTTTACGCGATAACCCACACTTCCTTTATGTGCGAAAATATGTTAATATGAACAATGTAAAAAGGGAATGCATTTCAGCCATTGAAATGCAGCTACAAAACCACTGATAAGTACCGGGTTTCGGTATTTATCAGTGGTTTTTGCAATAACAGATTCTTTAGATTTTTATTGGCGGTCCGGCTCCTCTTTTTTTCTACGCCGCAGTACTGCAAACATTGCAATAAAGATTACTGCAAGCGCCGCCAGCCAGATAAAGTAACAGATTCCGAGAAAGGTAGGGCAGATATGGCAGAGTCCGCATTTGGCGCTGTCATCTGCTTTGCTTTCGTCCGTCTCCACATACGCGATGGCATAACTTGAAAACATATCCGTGCTGATGGTGATAGTGTCCGGTACATCGTCCAGATCGTTCATAAAAGCGTACTCGCCGTTATGCGCGCGGACGATATAGTATTTTCTGCCGCTTCGTAACAGTTTATCGGGAATCCCGATCACAACTTCTATCGGTTCATCCGTTGCGGTAATAGCGTTCCAGTCTCCTGTCCCGATCCTGATAAACATGGAAATATCCACATACATGCCAAGCACAAGCCCCGGCACTTCTTCCCTATATGCCTCGATACCGCTTTCTATCACTTCCTTGTCCCGCGCGGGCACCTGATCGGAAATATCCGTCACGTCTATCCGAATTTCTATGGTCTCGCCGCCATTTACAAGTTCCTGCTGTTCAGGCGATAGAACTGCCTTAATCACCGCTTCGGTATCCTCCACAGCTGCAGTGCATTTCTCTTCCTCACATACTACCGTAACGATGACTGTACCGTTTCCAGCCTTGACTTCTGTCCTTTCTGCCGGTGTTTCTCTTTCCGTCGGTCCGCTTTCCGCGCCGTCTGGCTCCGGATTGTCCGGCTCTGCTCCCGCCGGCTCTTTTCCCACCGGTGGTGTGGCGTCGGACGTAGGTGCCGGCGGCGTGATCTTCGCAGGCGGATTTATGGGCGGTTTCGGATTCGGATCATCCGGCTTTGGCTTCTCCCCGATGGTGACGGCTGCGGCTTCACTGCAGAAGCCGGCATTTTCCCCTGTCTCCACCGCCTTGATGCGCACTTCGTATTCCCCGGCGGGAAGGTTTTCGATATCTGTCCCGTTCATTTGAGCCTCTTCCCATTCGCCGAAACTGCCGTTTTCGTCTTTCACTCTGATTTCATAAACCGCGCCGGCAACTAAACCTGTGATCGCACCGTCCGCTGCACCCGGACCGGACGCGTCAGCTGCTCCAGGCGCAGGTATCGCCGGTCGTTCCGGAATAGGAACCGCTGTCACCGGACTCTCCGGAATTATGCCGACTGCCGGGTAGCGGATATAAACGGTCTGCCCCATATAGTCTTCCGCACTGCCTGCCTTGACCGGTATGGTACAGTTCTGATCGGCAAAGGCTTCTATATCGTCTGCAGGCGTAATGGTTTCCGCCTGATAGCCGATGACAAGCTTTTCTTTTGCGGGCGCTTCGGGCACGGTGGCAATCTGCGCTGCATCACTTTCGAGCGACGCAAAGCTTGTATCCGTTGCCGGATAGTGCGCCTTAAAATAATAAATTGTCTTTGGCTCCAGCCCGTCAAATACGGTGCTGTCCTGCCAGTTCCTGTTCTCCGTCCCGTCCTCCAGACGGTACTGTGCACCGGTAATGGTCTGTAATGTGATGGACTTGCTGTCACGGGCGCTCAGTTCCGGTGCATTCGGCGCCGCCGGTCTTGCCGGAATAGGCAGATTCTGTGCCGGGCTGTCGGTGGTCTCGCTGCCATTGCCCTTCCTGACAATGCTGACAGTGGTTCTAAACCAGCTGTCGGCAATCGTTATACAGCCTTCTTTGTCCGCCTTACAGAGCTTTCCGTCTATCAGGTATTCTCCTTCCGGCACAAGTCCCGTCAGTACTTCTTTCCGGTAATCAATCTTTGCCGCAGGCTGCTTTTCCGGTCCTTTTATTTTGATTAAAATCCTTTCTACTGTCTGATTGCCGGCGTTATCTGTGGCAGTAACCATGATCCACGTGCTGCCTGTAGGTATCTCGGCTGCCGGGATGGTAAAGGAAACAGCCGCCTGCAATGCACTGCCGTTCACAGTAACAGGCTTTTCTGCGCTGTCCTCAACTTTATAAGTAACAGAAGCGATTCCCGCTGTAATTGCATGATCTGTATCGTCTTTTACCGTTACAAGCAATGCGGGCGCGGAGTCATAATATCCTTCTGAGACAGCCACACCGTCCGGCTGAATCTGTCCCGTATCGGATGGATTGCGATCAGCCTGTACCGTGATGTCCGGCGCCCGGTCTTCCACAATCACGCCATTTACGCCGTCTGCTCCCGCTCCTATTCTCACGCTGTCCGCGGCATTGCCTGCCACATCCGTACAGTTGATGGCAATCGTTCCCCGGAAATCGTCAGCAAAGGTAATCTGTGCCTCGCCATCCGTAACTGTCGCTGTCTTTTCCACCGCCTTGCTCTCATCCGGATTCCCTGCTGCATCTTCGGGCGTCATGGTATAACGGATCTCCTTCACGCCGCTGCCGGTATCCGTCACAGTCACATGGACAACCATGCTCGTTTTGCCGATGATCCAATGCCAGAGATTTAGATGCACCGCATTTTCATAGGTAAGTGTGCCAATCACAGGTTTTATCTGGTCCAGTTTCACCGTAAACTGGTCGCTCTCAGCGGAAGTGTTACCCGTCGCATCTACTGCTTTGAAGCGATAGGTATGCCCACCCTCCAGAACAGGGGCATAATCATACTCCATGCTGCCTGTTCCGCCTGAGAAACCGTCTACTTTTGTATAGTCTTTTCCGTCAACGCTTACCCACAGCTCGGTCGCGCCGTGGTTATCAAATCTTACCTCATATGTGTTGGGCATCCACTTTGCCCAGAATGTTTTATCCCCTGTATCCGTGGCTGAAACTTCTGTTACCGGAGTTCCCGTGCAATCCTTATTATCGTACCAGCCCGCAAAGGTATAGCCTGTTTTCGTCCAGTCTGTAGGCAGAGTTGCACCTGTACCACAGGTATATTCGGTAAGGCTGCTTCCGCTGTCACCTTTGCCGTTCAGCGTGATGCTATATGTGTTTGCAGCCCAGTTAGCAGTATATTTACGCTCTCCTGTGCTGCCTTTTGATATTGTAACGGTTGTTGTATTGGCAGTCAGTCCCGTACCGCTCCATCCGGCAAAGGTATAGCCGGTGCGTTCAGGGTTCTGCAGGGTAAATTCCGCCGTCTCTATGGTATAACTTGTAGGATTGGTTTTCCCTGCCGGAAGTGTACCTCCTGCCAGATCATATATAATCTTGTAAGTATCGGGAATCCAGCTCGCATAAATCGAGGTTGTTCCTGTGACTGTCTCATTAGCAAAATCATATTCTGTACTGCCGCCGTCTGTCGTTACCCACTTGTCAAAGGTATAGTCGGTTTTTGTGGGATTATCTGCCGGCGCAAATGCTGCAGCACCCTTCAGGACGATCTGCTGTGCCGGAGTTGTCAGTTCGGTAGTTCCGTCATAAAACGTAACCGTATAGTAGTCCACTCTGGCGGAAGTTTCTGCGCCATTTACGGTTACCTCCACGCCGATATCGGTATCACCGCTGTATATTTTATATGTACCGTCAGGCGCAACAAGACTCGGAAGAAAAGTGTTGCCACCGTCAGAAGTAAGTTTATAGTCAGAGTCAGATGGTGCGTCCGCTCCTGTCCACTTCTCGCCGTCCTTGTAGGGGGTTATGGTGACGGGATTGCCTGCGGGGGCTTCCCTTGTGATAGTTACGATATAAACCTTTGAGGCATCGCCTTCTGTCACATTAACCTTAATCGTATTTTCCCCTTCGGCAAGCGGTATATTATCCGCCTGTACGGTTGTATCGGTTGCTTTGTCGGCATTTTGAAGCGTCATCGCCACAACTGCGTCAGCATTTTTAGGCGTTGCCACTATACCTACCGCTTTGACACTATTAGGCACTGTGACTGAATATTCATAAGTGGTTTCAGCAAAATCGGGACTTAATTTGATTTCGTCCCCGCTGGAACCGTCCTTTATAGACAAATCCATGCCTGAAAGGTTTCCGGTATCTTTATTTCCAAGTACAAGAACTTTACCTTTGCCCGTTCTATCTTCTACCATTAAAACAGAATATGTCTTATTGTCGCTGGTAAAACGAGCAAAGTCCGCCTCCGGAATCTTATGACCATTTCCGCCTTCTACTATGGTTATAAATGGGGAATTATCATCGGCTTTTCCATCATTTGGTAAATATCGAGTTGTCGCACCAAAATAACCTGCCAAATTATCTGTGACAATGATACGCGATCTATCAAAATATATATTATTTGGATTCTTATTTCCATCCTCATTTCCGAAAACAGTCACATTACCTGCCACTTCCGTCGATGAATTATAAAGTGCGGCAAGTCCTCCTCCAGTACTATTTGCTACATTTTTAGTTATACTAATAATATCCGTCTCATTTTCTGTCTTTAATGTCAACTCACTAGGAGATGCCATTAAAATACCTCCGGCTTGACGATCACTAATATTTCCAGAAATGTCTCCATTCGTTATCGTTATATGACTGTTCCCGTTAGCATAAATGCCTCCGCCCAGTCCAGCATTATTTTCTTCTGCGGTATTATTTATAATATGTCCACCACTCATGTCCAATGTGGCGTTCTTCCCAACATATACACCGCCACCATTGCCTGCACAATTTTTATAAATAGTCCCTCCCAACATAATGAAATGGGCATAATCCTCTAAGCAAATCCCTCCGCCTCCTTTATATTTTGCAGACGGAAAACCTTGTTCCCCCTTTCCCTCGGTAATGCAACCACTATCATCTCCGCTACAGTCACAGAGCGTAAATGTAACATTTCCTTTTACTCTAACAACACTTCCGGTATCTCCGAGATGTGTCAACGTCTGACCGTTCAGACATAAAGTCACATCTTCTGTAATGGTAATCGTACTCATTTCTATATTGCTGGATAAATAATACTTTCCACTGGTTAATGTTGTATCACTGGCAGTAAGCGGCGTCCAATCCAATTCCCCATGATGCTCACTATTATCCGCCAGCATAACCGCATGATCCGAAAGCGTTTCCGCAAGTTCCACCCACTCTGTCAGTTTTGCCAGTTCTTCCTCCAGCATCTGTGCCTGCTGTTCCTCTATCAGCGCCTCGTATTCCTCCCAGACGGCAAGCGCTTTCTCGGCATACGCATACAGCTTTTCCTCCCATTCCGCATAGGTATCCTCATCCCCCGTAAAGTCTTCTTCATGGAATGGATAATTCACCTTCTTAGCCGTATTCTCCAGTCCAACAAGATTAGCTGTTGCCTCTTTCATCTCATCCCACTCAGCCGCGATTGTTCGTTCTACATAATCTTCTTCTCCCGGCATCCACCTCAAATTTTTTACTCCCGTGCAGACCACTTTCCCATACAGAGTCTCACTCCTGGTCGGTATATACAAGCTGCCCGGTTCCCCAGCTTTTTCCTTAAAGTCTTCATCCAAATACCAAGCGTCAAAATAGAAGCCCTCATGGTATATTTGCAACTGCTGGAGCATGATAGCAGCAGATTTCCACGCCGCATAAAGAGTTTTTACCTCATTATGTTCTAACAGATTATAGACAATCGCTCCATCATCGTACACCTTGGGTGTCTCCAAGCCCCAGATGTGTTTCGTAAGATTTGGGGCGCTCCAACATAGACATCAAATAAATTGGATCTAATAATTGATGCTGCGCTCTATCGGATGTGTTATCAACCGTCCGTTTATAATTAGTTGTACCCAGGCAATGCAAATCAATGGCAGAAGAATTACGTTCCGCTGAATTATACAAATCAGATGACGGAACACCACTCCATACACCACTTTCTTTATTATTTTTTCCGATTGTTTTACAATGATCGCATTTCATCGAAACTCCTCCCATCCATGTGGATGAGGAGCTATAATCCGATATTTTCGTACACGCTAAAAGAATCTTCACTTCTATCGTTGCGGATGTATACGGCGGCAGCGTCACGTCATATGCCAGCTTGCACATAGCCGCTTTGAACAGCATATTGCCATCCGCCGGCAGGTCGAAGTAACCGTCATAATCCGTAATAAAAAATCCGGGGTTATAGCCAAACTCACCTGACGAACAGAGATATATACAATGGCGCTTCCATTCCTGCATGGTAGCAGCACCGCTTGCATTATAAGTTGCCTGATCTCCTACACTGTCCCATGTGAGGGTATCCGGCTGGTTGATGCTCTGCAGCGCTTTCAAGGTATAAGTCTTTTTAATCAGCGGTTCCACGTGTGCAGAACATACCTGCTTTTCTTCTGAGACAAGCTCTGTTTTATTTTTATCTTCCATATTGTCCTCCCTTCCGGTCAGTCATTTTCCTGCCAATTCGCACGGATGGTTACATCACGGAGCGGCATAGTGGATAGATTTTCCGTCCACCCTTCAAAGCTGTAGTTATATCTTTGCTTTAGCTTTGGATACTGTATCTTTTCTCCGTAGTAAATAACCTTTATAATGAAATCTCCTTCTTCTCCGTTCTCGTCACTGAACATCCCGCCGTTTGCGCAAAATATCAGTTGATACTTTTGCCTTTGGTAATAATATTTTACAACCGTTGTCCCATCCCCGGCGGGTATTACTTCACTGGCATCAGGCGTATAAAATCCCTCATATTTTTTCCTGTCCGGTACAAAATTCTTTCCTGCAGGAGTTTTCAGTATTTCAAATTCCACAGGCGTACCGGGATAATTGCCGTCTACCCCTTACTGGTAATGCTCAATACGGCAGTCAACTTTATCCGGTATCCACTGTGCCGTGAGTTTCATTCCCCGCCATTCCGTGTAAGCGGCTCCGGCTGGATAAATCCGGCCCGTTGCCTCATCATTCCAGCCTGCAAGCGCATAGCCTGTACGCTCCGCCTTGTATAGAGAAATCTCCGTATCATATCCCGATTCAAAAGATATTTGCTGCGTTTCCCCGCACCCGTCCATCATAGTGCCGCCGGCAGGATCATATGTAATGTCTGCCGTACCCACAATTTTTGCGCTGAACTTATCCTCGATACGGTCAAACAACAGCAGGCGTTGGTTGATTGTGGAGGATTTCTCAATATTTCCCATTATGTATAATGTAAAAGTCCACAGTCTTGCCTTGTCGGAAGTATTTTTCTGCGTGCCGCAGTTATAATTGTTCAGACTCAGGCGCAGGTTTACCTTTTTGCTGTCACCGGAGGCAAGGGTGCAGTCCGCAGAGTTATTTGTTTTGATGACTCCATTGTTATTCGCCCACTGGTTGTTTTTATCATTATCATCATTGATCGTCGTCCATGTATCTTTGTTAGAGATACACGCGCCCAACCATGTGGAAGATGTCTCCCCGCCCCTTTTGAATACATGGATATTCATTGTTACGTTCAGTGTAACTTCCGAGTAGGCAGGCACAATTACCTGATAGTCCGCTTTCACCATCACAGCCTTAAAATTCTTGTTTCCGTGGGTATCCGATGAATCCAGGATATGCTCGGAAAAAGAATACACAAAACCCGGGGTATCCGAAGTGCCATCGGCACAGCAGCTCACGCCGATCCTGTCCCATTCATCTGCATCTGCATATAAATTTCCCTTATTACCGCTGCTGTTCCAGTTAAGCGGCGAGATGTTCCCGCTGTTCTGCATCGCCTTTAACTGAAAATATGTTTTAAGAAGCGCCTCATCCTCCGGATTCACAGTCAATGGCTCCGCCGTCACTCCTTTGTCCGGATCAAGCATCCGCACATAATACTTCCCGCTGGAAATCAGCTTGTAATATTCCGCTGCTTCCTTCAGCGCTTCCTCCCTGCGGGCGATGGCTTCCTCCGTATCCTCCGGTTCGCCCCCATTGGCAAGCAAAGCTTCCAGATTTTCCACATTTTCTATGTTTTCCAGGTTTTCTAAATTTTCCATATTTTTCACGTCCCCCTTCCCCGACAATACCATTCCCAATTTTCGAATATTTAAGTAGTTATAATAGTTATTACATTATACATGTAAAATGTAATTCGTTTACAAAAATAGTAAAGATTGCACTTTTTATGGTATATATCGCACTTTGTAGTTTGCATAACACTCGTTATTTGTAGTGTATACTTGAATCTGTAAAAGAAATCATGGTAAAATAAACATAGATGTGTCTGTATTGGCACAAAATCCAAAGAAAAGAAATGAGGGGCAAAAATGGCAGCAAAAGAAATGGTCTGGAATTTTGAAGTACAAGGTATTCCATACAAGGTAGAGCTGAAGAAGAACGCAATATCGGTAAACGGCGCTGAACCTGTGAAACTGAACAAACTGGCAAGAAAATCAAGTCTCACGGAAACACATTATTCTATGATGATCGAGGGAAAAGAGGCAGTCCTGCATGTCAAGCAGTTCGGCGCTACCGTCTTAAGCTATGACGGCCGGGACTGCGCTACAGGCGAAGCATATATCCCTTCCAAAATGCCCGGCTGGGCATGGGTCTTTATAGTCCTGCACGCGGTAGATTTCTTCTTCCTGATCGGCGGGGCAATCGGCGGCATCATACAAGTATTAATCATCAGCGCCATAGCGGCAGTGTCATCTAACCGGAAGAAGGCAACGGGCGTGCGCGTACTGGTCTGCGTGGGGATCTGGTTACTATCAACCATTGCGCAGTTCATTCTGGCAGTCGTTCTCGCTTCACTCCTGTATTAGTCAGGCAGACATGGAGGTGTTATGAATATATTCAAAGAAATGTTTTTCTCGGTTGCGGGCGTAAAGCATTATCCTGATTATTTAAAAAACAAAACAGGAAAAGTGGTCTTATACGTGACCGTACTTATCCTGATCTACTTTGCAATTGCCAATCTGCGGACCATCCCTGCTACGATGGATGTGGTGTCCGAGCTGCGGGAAGCCGTGATGCTGTTTCCTGATTTTGAACTGCACGCAGGAAAACTGCAGATGGAAGAATCCTTCTATTATACTGAAGACGGGGTTCAAATTATGATGGAATCGGAGTTTGGCTCCTATTTAAGAGAAGTCCCCGAGGCAGAGTGGCGCGACATACTCTATGATAAGGATCTGGTATTCGTCGCGGATGAAACGACGGTATTGATCAAGAATGACGGGGATATCAATCTGTATGATTATCCCGATGATTTTGAGATTTCAAGAGCATGGGTGTATGAGAAAATTGACTATATTTATTTGATAATGGTAGTGTTCCTGCTATTTTCCTATCTGTTCTCGCTGGCGGGATATCTGCTGGGCGCTGTGTTTGTGGCGCTTGTGGGTATGATCATGTGTTCTTTTATGAACCAGAAGCTGACGTTCGGGCAGCTCTATCTGCTGTCCCTGTATGCAAAGACACTGCCGCTTTTGATCAAAGGACTGCTCAAGCTGGTCAATTACAGTTTCTTCGGTTACTCTGTCCTTGCATTTGCGGTCGCATGTCTTTATATGGGATTTGCGATCCATCACATGGATCTGATGGATAAAGAGAACAACAGAGTTGACGGACCGGTTATATTCTAAAGACAAGATTCCCGCATCAATCGATGCGGGAATCCTTCTACTTTTTGTTATTTGCAGCATAATCGTACTGTTTCCCTTAGACGTCGAACTGATCGATATGCCATTGACCGCCTGATACTTATCAAAGCTGCAATACAGCGGCAGACTGCCGTGATTGGTTACATGAAAATAATAAGTAATATAACCGTACTGATTCAAATATCCTGCATACCGTACACTGAAATTCTGCTGATCAAACGAATAGCTTTGGGTGCCGGTTGCTTCGACATCAGAATTATCAATTTCATCATACGCACACGCTATCCATGTATCCTTTTCTTCATCCAGTCTGATGCATTGATTAAATACATCCAGATATTCTTTAGCAGCTTTGTTCTCTTTTACTTCCATCTTAAACACTACATTGTTTATCCTTTCAAAGCCGGCTGCGCTGATCACATCCCAGTCAAAAGTACAGCCGATTGAAGCAGTTTCCCCCGGATCAATATCGTGTTTTCCTTTAGAAGTGCTTCTTATATCAATCCCTTTTATATAGCCGTAAGATTGAAAGTCAATATATCTGCTTTCTCTGCCTTTATTTGTAATATTATAGAAAAAAGTAATATAACCGTACCGATTCTCGCAGGAAATATCTATGTAATAGTCAGACAGCCCGTCACCGCCCTCATCAACACGATTAATCTTCTTAATGACCCCTTCCAGTGATGTTGTTCCAAAGAAATCCAGCGTCTCCGGTACCGAACCGAAAAAAGCTAAATGACCTATATTGTCCTTTTCTCCCTTTGCAAGAACAATCACTTTGTCAAACAACTGGCTTACCCGGTCGGGCGCATGTGTGATCACCATAACAATCTTGCCCTCATTCGCAATCGCCCTTAATTGCTCCATTAAGCTCTTGGCCATGATTCCGTCAAGCCCGGAATCAGGCTCATCCAGAAAGAACAACCCCGGATCAGATACTAATTCAACTGCTATGCTCAATCGTTTTCTCTGACCCCCGCTCATGTAGATTGCATAGACTGACAGCATCACGGATTGCCTCCGCCGACTCATCACAACCAAGAAGCTGATCCATAAGAAGATCCGTTGCCAGTTTAGAGGCTATCTCTCCCGCTGCATGTCCCCCGCACCCATCGGCAACAATATATATCTTCCTGGTTTCACCCTCGAAAACAGCAAAAGAATCTTCATTTATTTCCCTTGATCCCTTTTCAGATATCACAAAATTCAAGTTCAAACTCCTTAACTCAATAAAATTAATTTGTATCCGTAATTAAATTTATTTATCTATCTTATTATACCTTATTCATCACGCTCCTACAATCTGCTATTTCTTCCTTCAATACACACAGATTCTCCTGTTCCCGACTAACGTCATATTTTGGAAAAGCTGCAAACAGGCCTTCTGTCCATGCCTGCTGCCATATGATATAACACCGCCCGGCAAATAAACTACAAATAAGTTCTGGACTCAGCCTCCAAATAAATGCTATAATCAATCCAACCTATTCATGATCCGAGTGGGAAAAAGAAAACAGGAGAATCAGAATGTATCAGGCACAAGAAACACGCTATGACAAGATGAAATACAACCGCTGCGGCGCAAGCGGCCTGCTGCTGCCCGCAGTATCGCTGGGTTTGTGGCATAACTTCGGTTCAAACGGCAATTTCGACAATATGACCGCCATGTGCCAGACCGCTTTTGATCACGGAATCACACATTTTGATCTGGCAAATAACTACGGCCCCGTTCCCGGCGCGGCAGAGGAAAACTTCGGACGCATTTTAAAGAAAAGCCTCGGTATATACAGGGATGAACTGATCATCTCCACCAAGGCAGGCTATGAAATGTGGCCCGGCCCTTACGGCGACAGAGGCAGCAAAAAATATCTGGTTGCCAGTCTTGACCAGAGCCTGGCACGAATGGGGCTTGACTATGTAGATATCTATTATCATCACAGACCCGATCCCGACACGCCGCTCTATGAAACAGCCGCCGCTTTAGACGGTATCGTCAGAAGCGGTAAAGCTTTATACGTCGGTATCTCCAACTACAATAAAGAACAGACCGTTGCCATTGCGGAATTATTCCGCAGCATGGGAACACCGTTTATCATCAATCAGAGAAATTACTCCATGTTCGTCCGTGATATCGAGAAAGACGGCTTAAAAGACTATGCCGCCCGAAACGGAATCGGCATCATAACTTTCTGCCCGCTGGCACAGGGTCTTCTGACAGACCGTTATCTGAACGGTATTCCTTCCGACAGCCGGATCAGGACCGACGGAAGATTTTTACAGGAAACTGCTGTGAACGAGGATACTTTAAGAAAAATACAGTCTCTGAATGCGATTGCCAAAGAACGGGGCCAGAGTCTTGCCCAGATGGCGCTTTCATGGATTCTGCGGGATGGAGACATAACAAGTGTTCTGATTGGTGCTTCCAGACCTTCGCAAATCACAGATAACGTGGGGATGCTTCATAATATGCATTTCAGTGAGGAAGAGCGCCGCAGAATTGATGAGATACTGTCGATCGGCTAAAAAGACGGGTGGCAAAAATGCCATATTTGACACATTTTATCTTCTAATATGTCAAATATGGCATTTTAATTATCTCTGCTCCAATACCCCGGAGATTTTCTCGATCATTTCGTCTTCCTTCAGCCGAAACTTGATCTCCACCCTTCTGGAAGAAGGCATATCCACCTCTTCTGTCAGGTTGCCGGACGCATCCTTCCTATAAACCGGGCTGCTCCATGACTTGCCGTTGACGGTAAGAATCTTTTGAAGCTGTTCGATCTCGGTCTCGCTCAGTCCGTTTTTCTTATTCAGACAGAAATCCGCCACGGCATTGGCACGCGCATAGGACAACTCCATATTGCTCCGGTAACTGCCGTCCGTATCCGTGTGGCCTTCAATGATGATCTCGGCGATATAACCGCGGAACTGATCCTGCAGCAGCACATCCAGATACATCGGAATAATATTCTTCAATGTTTCCTTACTGTCCGCTGTCAGTGAGGAACTGTTATACCGGAAAAGCACGTCGGATGAAAACGTAATGGAACCTGTCTGGGCATCCACTTTCATTGTAGAATTGCTGAACGCCGACTGCAGCGCTCCGATGATATCCGTGCGGATGCCGACGATATCCTGCAGTTCCTGTCTGGTGGTGGTCAGCTCCTGTCTGGCATTTTCGATTTCCA
Source organism: uncultured Lachnospiraceae bacterium (assembly GCA_910578555.1). Lineage (GTDB taxonomy): Bacteria > Bacillota > Clostridia > Lachnospirales > Lachnospiraceae > UBA3282. The sequence continues at coordinate 64,956 of CAJTPS010000017.1, read as the reverse complement.
GATAAGCGTTGTTCAATTCTTCCTGGGTCAGAGCCGCCTGATCGTAAGCCTGCTGCAGCTGTGCCAGAGAGGCCGCAAGCTCCTCATTGGATTTCTCCAGTTCTGCCTTGGAGAGTTCCAGATCCTCTATCGTTTCATCCAGCTGACTCTGCGCCGTGCTCAGTTCCAGCCTCGTCTGATCCAGATCATTGGTTTTCTGTCTGTATATGGCAAGGGTAATTGCTATCATCAGAATAAAAATCAGCAGAAGCGCCGCCATCATATCCGAATAAGACTGCCAGTAACTGTGCTCCGCAAAAGCTTCTCTGTTCCTTCGTCTACTTTTCATATAAATTCCTCATCTGCTCAAATGTATATATCTGGCTGCTGATCTCATCGCTCATATCGCTGCACGCATCCGCCAGCATTTTCTTCTGCTCCTCAAGCTGCCCGGCAAACGTCTCCTGTCTTTCGATGACCTTTGCAAGCGCTTCCTGCACGTTGCGGTTTACCTCCACCAGTGCCGTGACCGCTTCCACCATCTCCGCCGCATTTTTTGCGCTGACTGCCTGCGACTCTCCCGCGTTCTTCAGGACATTTCCGAGTTTCTTAAAGTCCGTGTCCAGAGCAGACTGCATCTGTCCGGTAAATTTATCCACGATCCGCTCCACGCCCGCTGTCTGTTCCGCCGCATTGCCCTTCAGCAGTTCCAGCATCTGCTTTAAGGAACTCGCCATGCCCGCCTGATACACAAGCATCGCCGCGGCATTTTCATCATCTTTTACAGCCGCCGGCTGCGTGGTCTGGCGGAACACGTTCAGAAATTCATGCAGTGTCTCATAGGCATCCGACATAATGCTCCGATAGGCAAGATTGAACACCAGAGAGAAAAAGATACCGTACACCGAAGTGTGAAACGCCACTTTCATACCGGAAAGCAAAGAACCTACATTATCAGATATGGTAAAAATATCATCCCCGCTGAACGCTCCCAGCCCCATGGACAATCCGAGAAATGTTCCCAGAATCCCCAGACCCGTCAGCGTACCGGAAACCCCGGAATTAAAGAAATTCATGCCGACTTTGTCCACAAGATCCTCATTGATATATTCTTCCAGATCACAGGACGCACCCGTACCCCGTCTCGTCTTCGAGCCTTTCACGCGCAGACGGTACTGGTCAAACGCCTCCTGCAGCCTGTCTTCCTCAAAAACTTTGGCATTATCCTTGTAATTGCCCCAGAGACTCTTGCCGCCTGCCTCCTTATATTCCTTCTGCAGGCGGAACGCAACCTCTTCCAGTTCATAAGTAACCCTGTTCAGCCTGCCGAAGCTGATGGAAGATATCGTAAACAGAATCCCGATTATGATCAGGAATCCGATATTGATCGCAAGATTGACAACGGAGATCTCCTCCCCCGTAAACACGCCGTTTAAATGTAGTACAAACACCACAACAATGGCATATAAAAAATACAGTGCATAATACAGTCTGCTCTTCATCCGTACACCCGTCCTTCTTCTCTGCTGATACAGTTATTGTTACAATACGACCCGCCAGAACCAGCAGATTGATCTGTCCTGCCGTTTCCTGCTAAGACTTATTCTTACAGTTGACACTAAAAATATTCCTGCTGTCATCTTTTATCATCCTGAGAATGATCCTTATGGATGACCTGAGAATCAGTCTTATAATTGCCTTGTGAATTATTCTTACGGTTCCTGCCTTAAACCTACCATATTTCGACCTGAATCTCAATAATCTTAAGGATATCTTAAAAATAAATCCACTGTATATATAGATGAAGCAGGCGGTTTAGGTATAAACAGAGGAACACAAAGGTTTGTAAATAAAAAGAAAAAGAACCCCCGTCACGACTACCACATGTCAAATTTGTTCTGTTTCCATTACGTTATTTCTTCCTGCTGGTACGCCAGATCAATAAACTGCAGCATCTGCACGAAAAAGAGGAAGTCAGGGAAGAGACCGAAAAAGAGTGTCCTTTCTGTAAAACCAAAATCTCTATCCATGCCACACGATGTCCTCATTGCACTTCTATGCTGGATGACGCCGTCACCACTCCGTTAAGCGCAGAAGGATAACACTTGATATCCGGTCAGTCGATCCTCTTATGCAGTTCATCCCGTCCATTTTCATAAGCTGTCTGTGCCTCCCGGTGCAGACAGTGATAGAAGTCCGCCGCGATCAGCACATCGTAATCTACACCGCTCCCTGTCTTCGCAATATCCAGCGCATGATATAACACGCGGTATATATGCTCTCTGTCATGCGCACTGTCTTCCATGCACGCAGTCATATAATTTTCTAATAAACAATATGTACTCTGATTCATATATGTCCTCTCGTATCGACTCTGCCTTCGCCGGTTACAGCCGCTGCCTGTCAGGCTTTCCTACCAGCCGATCTTCCTTTCATAAACAATCTTAACATATTCATCCGGATTATAATGCTCCTCAAAATATTCATCATATTCGGAATCATAGATATAATCACAGGACATGCTGCCATAGCCGCAGATACTGAGATGGTGCAGTTTTACGATAGAATTATGGCTTTCAATATACGCTTTTGCCGCGTCGTAACCCGCATCGCACGCAATCACCTTCTCTCCGCTGATATGCCACCAGTGGACATCAGACATTTCCACTTTAAGCGGATAGACAGTCTCGCACCCGTCAGGAAGCTTCAACGTCTCTATCTTCCAGAACACCGGAATCTTCCAACCGATGCTGCCGGCCAGCACGCATGTCACCACAATAATTACACAAATCGCGTATCGTCGCTGATATCTTACCTTCTTATGTACGGTTTCACGCATAGATCAGCCCTCGCAGTTCCTCATGCACCTTCCCGTTGGTGGCGATCACGCTTCCTCTCTGCAGCAGATTCAGCGGCGCGCCTGCATAATCCGTGACCTGCCCTCCTGCCTCTCTGACAAGCAGCATCCCCGCCGCAAAATCCCACGGAGAAAGCAGGGACTCAAAGAATCCGCCCGTGCGCCCGCACGCCACATAAGCCAGATCAAGCGCCGCCGAACCGGTTCTCCGGATATCCTGGCTCTTCTCAAACACACGCCGGAAACGCTGGAAATTCACCTCTGTCAGTTCTCGATCATAGGGCGACGTGCCGATGGTGATAATCGTCTCACAAAGCTGTTCCGCCTCCGACACATGAACCGGGCTGCCATTCAAGAAGCTGCCCTGTCCTTTCTGTGCAAAGTAGACATCCTCCCTGTAAGGATCATAGATCACTCCCAGCGTGATCTCGCCCTTTTCATAGAGTGCCAGCGATACAACACTGTGCTGATAGTCATGAATCAGATTCGTGGTGCCGTCGATCGGGTCCAGAATCCAGTAGGTATCCGCCGCCATCTCGTGCAGCCCCTCCTCCTCACCCAGAAACTGAATCTCCGGCGCCAGCCTGCCCAGCTCCCGCGCCAGAAAGTTCTGGATGCCGGTATCGACCTGCGTCACGTAATCCGCCGGCCCTTTGACCTTAATATGCTCCGCCATTTCCCGGTTTTCCACAAACGATTTCGTCTGCTTTACCAAAGCAATGATATCTTGTACTGTAAAATCATACTGCGATGCCATCATATCCGTTCCTTCCGTATCATTTTTCATTCACACACTAACCTTCATGATTCCGCTTTGCGGAATATCATTCTGCTCACACTATTGTACACTACACCGCACTCGCCGCACAATCACATTTTATACTGCCGTTTCCAGTTCGCATCCCCGTTCGCCGGATTGTCCAGCAGCTTGCCGGATTCCGTAAAACGCGAGCCGTGGCACGGGCAGTCCCAGGAGTGCTCCGCCCGGTTCCATTTCAGCGCGCATCCCAGATGCGGGCAGCGGGGCACCGTCGGCGTGAGCAGGTTGCACACGGATTCCGCTCCGTTACATAAGAGCTGCCCCGTCAGAATGCTTCTCGCCGGACGGAATACTTCGGCATACGGATTCTCGATGCCCTGCACCAGATCGGCCAGCAGCATCGCCGATACCATAGCAGATGTGATTCCCCATTTGCGAAAGCCTGTCGCCACATAACAGTCCGGCATGGCAGGTGAATATACACCGATATAGGGCGCATCATCTAACGGCATACAGTCCTGTGCCGCCCAGTGATACCGCTCCACGGCATTCGGATAATGCTTATGCGCAAACTCCCGCAGTTCCTGCCAGTTTCCGCCCTTTTTGCCGGTTCTGTGTCCGCCGCCGCCGACAAGCAGCAGATTGTCAAAGCTTCGGAAAGACATGCCTTTCTCAGCCTCATCCACATACATGCCGTCGATGTGTGCCGCCTGTTCCCATGCGGTCACATAAGAGCGGTGCTGGTACAGTTTTATAAAATAACAGCCGTGTTTATTGTCAATCGGATAATGAGTCGCAAATATGACCTTTCGATAAGTGATATTGCCCTTGTCGGTAAGCGCCCGCCCGGGCATAAGCTGTGTCACGAAAGTATGCTCACAGATATTAAGCCCCTTGGCAATCTCCGAGAGAAACTTCAGCGGATGGAACTGTGCCTGCCGCTTCATCCGCACTGCCCCCGCCGTGTCGAAAGGAAGCTCTGCCGTTTCCGCGATCCCGTCGTCCAGACCGAGAATCCGGTAGGCATCCGCTTCCTGCTCCAGTTTCTTTCTATTGTCCATCGAATATACATACGCCGTCTTCTCCTCAAAATCACAGGATATATCAGCCGCCAGTTCCGTATACTTCTGCACCGCCTTCTGGTTTGCCTCCAGATACAGCTTCGTCTTTTCATATCCTGCATGTTTCAGCAGTTTCGCGTAGATCAGTCCGTGCTGCGCCGTGATCTTGGCCGTCGTGCTGCCGGTCACGCCGCTGCAGATCTCATTTCCTTCCGCAAGCAGATAATCTATCCCTCTCTCCTGCAGAAAATGCGCACACAATATCCCCGTAATACCGCCGCCGATAATCAGCACATCCGTGCTGACATCTCCCTGCAGACTCCCGAATGCCGGCCTCGACGCCGTCCTGTGCCAAACAGACTCCATAATCTCCTCCGTTCCGGACCGCTGCCGGTCTGACACGGCATGGCGGTTCACTGACTCAATAATTCAAAAATTTTCCTAGTATGAGACTATTGTGTACCGCATCGGTTATTTTATGCCGCGCGCCACTGATATACATAGTCAAATTGCGCTTCGCACCTTGAATTTTTCCATTATTCGGGTTAAAATAAAAAAAGTGAATTTGCTACGGTATATTTCTATAACATAAGAAAGGACTCTTACACAATGAAAACAAGTCAAAACAAATGGGTATGTGCCGCTATTCCGGCGCTTCTGCTGCATTGCAGTATCGGTACGGTCTACTGCTGGTCCATATTCAGCCAGGAAATTGCGGATTACATCGGTTTCTCCAAGGGCGCAACGGAGTGGGCATTCAGCTTCGCCATTTTCTTCCTCGGCATGTCGGCGGCATTCCTGGGAAATGTGGTAGAGAAGGACATACATAAATCTTCACTCATCGCCTCGATCTGCTTTGCGGCAGGTATGGCGGGTACCGGATTCTTCATCTACTACGGCGGTCAGCATCAGGCCAGTCCGCTGGCACTCATCGGTATCTATGTCTGCTACGGTTTTATCATGGGTATCGGCCTTGGAACCGGATATTTGTCTCCGGTCAAGACGCTCATGCTCTGGTTTGAGGACCGTAAAGGTCTCGCTACCGGTCTCGCGGTTGCCGGTTTCGGCGCTGCCAAGGCGATTGCAAGCCCGATCATGCAGGCTATGCTTGACAACCTCGGCGACGGCGGCATCTACAAGATGTTCCTGATCCTGGCAGTCGTATACTTCGTTATGATGTTCGCAGGACACATCCTGCTCAAGAAACCCGAAGGCTGGCATGAGCCGCAGAAGAAAGAGAAGGGTCAGGGCATCCTCTCCGTCATCAAGACAAGACCCGTTGCCAACTATATCGGTATCTGGCTGATGTTCTACATCAACATCACCTGCGGTCTTGCACTGATCTCTCAGGAAAAGATGATCGTGAAATGTATCGGTCTTGCCGGCGCTGTCGGCGTGATCTCCACAGTCTCCGCAGTCTTTAATGCCGGCGGACGTCTCGGTTTCTCCGCATGGGCGGATACGATGAAGGACCGTAACACGATCTACAAGCTGATTTTCATTCTGTCAATTGTATTTACCGGACTGGTAATGCTGACAGGCGGTATCAAGAACGGTCAGGGCAATATCCTGCTGACAGTTCTGGTGCTGGGACTGATCTTCGTAGTCAATGCAGGTTACGGCGGCGGTTTCTCCAACGTGCCTACGCTTCTGTCCGATCATTACGGCATGGGCAGCATCAGCGCGCTGCACGGCATCACCTTATCCGCATGGGCTTTCGCCGGTCTTACCGGTAATCAGGTTGCCAATCTGATCGTCAATAAAACAGGTGAATTTATCACTGACTCCCACGGCAACGACATCAACCCTGTGGGATATCAGAACGTATTGTACTTAACGATTGTACTCTATATCATCGCACTGCTCATGAGCATCTTCCTTGTACGCCCGATGAGCATAGAGGAGAAGGCGAAATTAAAATAACAAATCGAACAAGTTCGATTGCGAGTTCCGCTTCGCGGACTCGAAAAAACGGAAGGAATTGCGAGATTTGCTTCGCAAACTTGAAAAGGCGGAAGGAATTAAGAAAAGACCGGTTGTGGCATTAGGTGGGTGTCCGTAAAACAGTAATCAAAAAACGAATGGCAACTGTCAGTCAGGATTGGTTACAAAATGCAAGGTTTTACGGAGGTTCCACTATGAACAAGCTGTTATCGTGCGAGTTTAACATCGACACCGGCAATGTCGAATTGCGCTATGCGGACAGGAGTATGATTTCTATTGACTGTGCCGAGGTCGAGAGGGAGGTTGCTATGAGCGTCAACGCCCGTTCCGAATTGGACTGGCTTATCTATAACGCCCCTTTGGACTATGCGGAGTTGGTTCTCTGCGGCAATCTGGAAGGTTATCTCAGACAGGTTTCCGGCCCGCACAGCGGAATTGAAGGCAATTCCTAATTTTATAGTAAGCGAGCTGAGTATCAAATCAACCGATACTCAGCTTGCTTTTTGCTTTTTCATACGGATAAGTGTATCTCTTTCATGCGCCTTTAATTTGAAACTACCAAATTTTTCTTTCTTCATCAGTTGGCCTAACGGATGGATTGGGGTTCCCTTGATTTTACAGGTATATCTATCGACATCATATTCAGCTTATTTCATGTTTGACTCGAGGTATTGACTATAAGTAAATATATTCTGCTCTCCAACAAGTTCAACTAAAAAGGATCGAAAAGTTGGTTCTATTGGTATGGATATGAATAAGAATAATCTTTTTTTCGGTCTTGAACAACATACATAGAAAAGGTTTCGGTTTCGTTCATATGATGCCTGTTTTCCGGTTGGAATGGCAGATTGCCCTGTTATCATCGGCGCATAGACTTCAAATTGGTACTGATTCCACCCTCTTCCAATAACAAAGACTACATTATCGTACTCTTCTCCTTTGACGCCATGTTCAGTTGAAAACATTGCATCTGGATACATAAAGTCAATTGCCGTTACGAACTGTGCATAATCCAAATTTAAAAACGATTGGATTGTAGTGTCTGCGGCATAGATTGTTTCAGGAGCATCGCAATACAGACGATAATACCCTTCCAGTTTGGGAGGTACAGGAATCAAGTTTGATTGATTGACTAACTCAAAAACATCGATAGCTTTTTTCCTTCTAACCTCTTTTAGTTGTTTATGAAAATTTTTCCATCTGGCTTTTTCGGACTTTTTAGTAATCGGATATCGCTTTATTTCGAGAGCATCAAAAAGCAATTGCATATTTGATGTTTCCAGGGCTTTATAAACGGGTTCAACAGTATTCATAAGATTATTATGCTCTATAGCCCCACACGCCTTATTGGATTGGTATATTGTTTGCCATGCATCACCAAAGAATCCAAATTGGGGTCCTTTATTTTCCGCAATGAAGAAATTTATAAAAGGAGACAATGCACCCAAGTTCTCATCCGGATCATCCAAAGTATAATCCACTAGTAACTCTATAGATATTGGTTCTAACTGCTCATAAAGTTGTTCAAGAGTAAGCTTTTTCTCCATAAATAAAGCTATCTTGGTATAGAGATTCTCCCGTTTTTGCAAGGGATAGTCGTTAAATGAAAAAGGATTTCCATTCAACACATTGCAGATACATTCGAAGCAAGATGTTTTGGCAGTATTATTGCGCCCAACAATCAGTGTTGTTTGGGAGTCAACCTCCAGTTCAGCATCAATCAGGAGTCTATAATTTTTAATTTTAATCTTTGATAATTTCATATTTCCTCCGTTTTTTGCCTCGTTGATTGGCTTGCTTAATTTTCAGTTTCTTGGATTTTTGCAAAATTCCAATCAGCGTTACAAATTCTTCTTTAGATATAGCGCCATAGTCAATGCCCAGCCCCGCAAGATAAACTCTGGCCTGTTTTTCCTGCGGGCTGCCCTCATAACTCATAGCGGTCTGTAAATACTCGCTGACGGCTTCGGCGGTGGACTCCTCGTCTGCGGTGGTGGCATCCTGCTTGTGGGCTTCTCTGATGTCCGATAGAATACCTATCAGATCATCAGACAGCACCTGTTTGAAATACTCCGCTGTTTGGATTTGAGCGAGAGCCAGCGTTCGGGTATGCAAATCTCCATCCTCTGTAGCATACTGCTGAATAATCTGCTGGCGCACCGCTTCAAGCATGGCATTCATATCGTTGATCCTGCTGTCGGCGATCCGGTCAACATAGACCTCGGCATCGACCATTAACTGCTGAAATTTGTCATGCACCAGCAACTCAGACAGCAGCCGCTTATTATATTTCCCATCCCGTATCGCATCTACCGCATCATCCCGCAGATGCAGGGCTTGTAGCTCTGCGTTTGCGGGATTTTTGTTTTCTGTCAGACCAAGCAGATAGTCGGTAGACACGCCGTAGAACTTCGCCAGCGTCACGATGGCAAAGGGGCTTATATCCTTGAAATCCTCAGATTCATATTTACCAAGGGCGGATTTGGAAAGCCCTGTCTGCTCTGCAAGCTGTTCCAGGCTCAAACCCCGGTCAACAACCCGCAGGTCTTTAAAACGCTCTTGTATGGTCAATTTTGCTTCCATCTCTACCTCCGTCCATAAGCGTGGAAATCACGCCGATTTACCGCCCTTTTCCATCCTCTTGGATATACGGGAAGGGGCGCATTTTTTCGCTACAATGTACCTGATACACACCACTGAACCTTGAAAATTGCATGACCGTCCGAATGGGATATGCTTTCCGGCGAAGTGCCGTCACGATATGAGCGCACCAAGGGAAGCGATACGCCGGGATGAGATTCCGGGCAGGAACGGCATTCGGGGAGAACGGCGCCTTAAAATCGCAGTTCAGATTCAAGCCTTGTGAAATCCGCAAACAATCGGCTGTTTGCGTATCTGTATCTGTATCAAAGAGCGCTGCGCCCAATGGTGAATGTGGTATGCTGTCCGGTACACCTTTTCTCTATTCAATAAAAAAGCACACTCACCGGCAAAGTCGAATGGCCGCCTATGTGGGCAAGGCATCACAAGTGAAAATCTGAACGCATGACCCAATATCACCAAACAACGCTCTGCGGCGAACAGGCATCGCATATTCGCATACCCATTATACCACAGAGCGAACAGAAAGAGAGGAGAAACTTTCCCATGAGCATGAAAAAAGCAGAAGCTTATCGAAACGAAATCAAGTCTTATATCGTCCGGGCTGGCATGACCATGACGGAAGTGGTGGACTATCTGTCGGACGAGTATGGCTGGAGCGCCAGTGTTCCCAACTTATCCGGTAAACTGCGGCGCGGTTCCCTCCGCTACGGCGAGGCTGTGGAGCTGGCCGACGCGCTGGGCTATGATATCATCTGGAAGAAGCGTGAACGGTGAAATCAGGTGACCAAACTGGTCATCTGATTTTTGTAATGGTCAAAATGACCCTTTACCATATCTTTCTGGAGCAACGGTTCATTTTGAGCTGTTGACCTGGTAAGTGATCAATTTGGTCACATAGCAAAATCAGTGGTTCAAAACGAACCACTGATACTGCCAATATGGTGCGAACAAATTCTGTCCGCACCACTTTTTCGAGGAAGAAACGCTTTTCGGTAGCGGCTTCCGAAATTTGTGGTGGTGACCACATTGGTTACCACCAACTGTCGCAGCATAGGATCAACGGAGAAAAGTTATCCGCTAATTTTCGGTATTGTGGTGCGGGTCGTTTTGACCCGCACCACTTTAGCATAGCACAGTGAAAGGAAATCGAACAGCGGAGGTGAGAAATTGTCAAACATCTACGGCTACATCCGGGTCAGCACCAGGGAACAGAACGAGGATCGCCAGTTGATCGCATTGTGCGAAATGGCTGTTCCCGAAAAGAACATCTTTATGGATAAGCAGTCCGGCAAGGACTTCAACCGGCCCCAGTACAAGAAGCTGGTGAAAAAACTCAAGCCGGGCGATCTGCTCTACATCAAGAGCATCGACCGGTTGGGGCGGAATTATGGCGAAATTCTGGAACAGTGGCGCATCCTCACGAAAGAAAAGGGTATCGACATCGTGGTACTGGATATGCCGCTATTGGACACCCGCCGGGGCAAGGACCTGATGGGGACATTCCTCAGCGATATTGTCCTGCAAGTGCTGTCCTTCGTGGCGGAGAATGAGCGCACCAACATCCGCCAACGACAGGCGGAGGGCATCGCGGCGGCAAAGGCTAAGGGCATCCGCTTTGGCAGACCGCCTCTGCCGCTGCCAGAAAACTTCCATGAGAACTATCAACGCTGGAAAAGTGGTGAGATTACCTGCACAACTGCGGCAAGAGCCTGCGGGCTGCCGCTGTCCACCTTTCGTGACAAAGCGGCGGTCTACGGAAAAGCCATATTACCGTAAATGGGCGTTTCTGCGGAAAGGTGTAGGTTTCCGTAAACGCCCATTTTCTTGCTTGCTCAGAGTATACCACAGCAACGGTAAATTTTCCATAGCTATTTCGTGAATTTCTTTGCGGAACAGCAAATGAAAATCTTACCTCTCCAAGGCCGCGGAAACCTACACCATTCCGTAGGCCCAGGAGGAGGGGCGGAATGATACTCAACATCCAGGACGACATTCTGAAGCTTCACTCCTTGGGCATTTTGGACAAGCTGCTGTTGGATAAGACCATCGGAAAGCGCATCATGTGGGCCACAGACGCTTATACCGCTCTCGGCCCCCGCTATGGGCGCAACGAGGAGATCATGCCGGAGCTAATCACCGGCCCTAACGCCAGCGTTATCAAGACCCGCGCCCGGAAGGAGCTGGAGCAGCAGTCCAGCCGGACACGGCAGCATGGGGAAGTCTCCACGCCCCTGTGGGTGTGCCGGAAGATGTGCGGCTACGCCGATGAGATGTGGGACAGCAAAGCCCGCTGGCAGAAGTATGTAGATGCCCGTGTGCTGGAGATCACCTGCGGGGAGGCCCCGTTTCTGGTGAGCCGGTACGATGTGGAAAGCGGCGAAGCTATCCCTGTTCCAGATCGCATCGGCCTGCTGGACCGGAAACTGCGGACAGTGAACGAGAACACCCAAACGGAAGAAGAATGGCTGAAATGGACTTTTCGAGCGTTTCACGCAACTTATGGCTATGAGTTTCAGGGGGACAATCTCCTGATCGCCCGTGTCAACCTGCTGATGACCTTTGAGGAATACCTGTGGGAACGCTGGCGGCGGAAGCCCACCCTTTCCGAATATGGGAAGCTCATCACGGCAATCGTCTGGAATGTGTGGCAGATGGACGGACTACATGGGACCATTCCGTACAGTACCGCCGAGGAGGAGTTCCGGCAATTTAACCTGTTTGAGTTTTTGGATGGGATTTCCGAGCCTGATAAAGAAAATAAACAACCGCGCTGCCGGGTCTATAACTGGCTTGGCGGCGGGAGCGTTGAATATTCAGCATTACCAACAAGGGGGAAACGGGCGATGAAGTTTGATTTTGTGATTGGAAATCCGCCGTATCAGGATGAAACTTTGGGTGAAAATAAGGGCTATGCGCCGCCAATTTATCACCTGTTTTTGGATGGCGCTTATAAAGTTGCGGACAAAGTGGAGTTGATCCACCCTGCCCGTTTTCTTTTCAATGCCGGTTCTACCCCCAAGGCATGGAATCAAAAAATGCTCTCTGACCCACATTTGAAAGTACTACATTATGAACAGGATGCAAGCAAGATTTTTGCGAACACGGAAATCAAAGGCGGCGTTGCGATTACATATCACGATAGTGTTCGGGTGTTTGACCCAATCGAAATATTTTCACCATATACAGAACTGAACACAATCATGCACAAGGCTGCACCTAAAGAAGAAGGCGGCAGTTTGATGAGCATTATTTATGTTCAGAACCGTTTCAATTTGGACGAATTATATCGGGCCTATCCAGAGTTTAGAACTGTTATCGGTAGTAATGGGAAAGACAAGCGATTTAGAAATAATATTTTTGAGAAAGTTTCACTCTTTACCGAGCAAAGGCGGGAGGAGAGCGACATCTCAGTTTTGGGGGTCATAAAGAATAAACGCCAGTGGAGATACTTTCCTATTCGATTTACTGATACATCCCACGAAAATCTCAATAAATGGAAAGTCCTTGTTGTTCGTGTAAATGGTGTCGGCTCTGTTGGCGAAATACTTAGCACCCCTGTTGTTGCTAAACCTGACGAAGGATACACGCAAACTTTTATTGGTATAGGAGCATTTAGCTCCCAGATTGAGGCAGAAAATACTTTGAAATATGTGAAAACAAAATTTGCCCGAGTAATGCTCGGCATTCTCAAAATCACGCAAGACAATAACCGTGATACATGGCGTATGGTTCCTCTTCAAGATTTTACTTCTGCCTCCGACATTGACTGGACAAAATCTATTCCCGAAATCGACCAGCAGCTTTACAAGAAATACGGTCTGGACGCAAAGGAAATTGAATTTATTGAAACTCACGCGAAGGAGATGACATGATGGAAGTTGCAAAAATTCAATCCTTCTCCCGTGTCGTCCCCATGATCTACGCCTACAACACCCCCGGCGTCAGCTACCACGAGGGCTGGACGAAGATCGGCTACACCGAGAAGCAGACTGTCACCCAGCGCATCAAACAGCAGACCCACACCGCCGGGATACAGTACCGGCTGGCCTGGCAGGACAACGCCATCTTCAAAGACGGCTCCGGGGAATACTTCACCGACCATGATTTTCACGCCTATCTGGAGTCCGCTGTGGGGCTGGAGCGGGAACGGGGGACTGAGTGGTTCCATGTGGACGGCCCCGCATCCCACCGACATTTCAGCGATTTTGCCCAGCGGAAGCTCCCCGGCAGCGAGGAAAAGCTGACATACGCCCTGCGAAAGGAACAGCAGGAGGCGGTCTCCATGACAAAAGCCTATTTTGAGGGTGGCGGCGCGGAATTTCTCTGGAACGCCAAGCCCCGCTTCGGCAAGACGCTGACTTCCTATGACCTGGTCCAGCAGATGGGCTTTACCAAGGTGCTGATTGTCACCAACCGGCCCAGCATCGCCAACTCCTGGGCGGAGGATTTCTTCAAGTTCATCGGCTGGCGGGGCGAGTATTCTTTTGTTTCCGACACCGATGCCTTGAAAGACAAGCCCGGTGTTCTGTCGCGGGAGGAATATCTCTCGGCCATGCGTCACCGGGAGGAAGGATCACCCAAGCGCATGATCGCATTTGAGTCGCTGCAAGGCTTGAAAGGTTCCGTCTATTTCGGTGGCAATTTTGATAAGCTGCGCTGGATGAGTGAGCTGGAATTTGACCTGCTGATTGTGGACGAGGCCCAGGAGGGCGTGGACACCATGAAGACCGAGCGGGCCTTCCGCAACATCAAGCGGAAGCACACGCTGTATCTGTCCGGCACGCCTTTCAAGCAGCTTGCCAGCGAACAATTTTCTAAGGAGCAGATCTTCAACTGGTCCTACGCCGACGAGCAGGAGGCGAAAGCGAGTTGGGACGGCGAGGACGCCAATCCCTATGAAACGCTGCCCCGGCTGGCCATGTTCACCTATCAGCTCTCCGGCATGATCCGGGAGCGCATCGAGAAGGGGCTGGACCTGTCCGGCGAGGATACTGTGGACTACGCCTTTGACCTGAATGAGTTTTTCGCCACGGATGAGCGTGGGAAGTTTGTCCATGAGGAGGAAATCAGGAAGTTCCTCCACGCTCTGACAACGCAGGAAAAATACCCCTTCTCTACCCCGGAGTTGCGGCAGGAGCTGTCCCATACCATGTGGTATCTGAACCGAGTGGCAAGCGCCAAGGCGTTGGAAAAGCTGCTCCGGGAGGACGAGGTTTTCAGCGAGTACAAAGTTGTTCTCGCGGCGGGGGACGGACGCACCGGCGATGAAGATGAGCAGTCGGCAAAAGCCTTCGACCAGGTGAAAGAGGCCATTGCAAACTACGATAAGACCATCACCCTGACCGTGGGCCAGCTCACCGTGGGCGTCACCATCCCGGAGTGGAGCGGCGTTCTCATGCTGTGCAATATGAAAAGCCCGTCCAGCTATATGCAGGCGGCGTTCCGGGCGCAGAACCCCTGCATCATGACCCGTGACAGTCAGCGTTTCCGCAAAGAGACCGCCTATGTCTTCGACTTTGATCCCGCCCGGACGCTGATCATCTTTGACGAGTTCGCCAACAATCTGACCGCCGATACCGCAGGCGGACGGGGGACCGGCGATGACCGGAAGGAGAACATCCGGCGGCTGCTGAACTTCTTCCCTGTTCTGGGCGAGGACAGCGAGGGCCGGATGGTGGAGCTGGATGCCGCGTCTGTGCTATCCATCCCTCGGCGGCTGAAAAGCCAGGAGGTGGTACGGCGGGGCTTCATGTCCAACTTCCTGTTCCAGAACATCAGCAATATTTTCGGCGCTCCGGCCATCGTCCGGGAGATCGTGGAGAAGCTGACCCCGGCCCAGGAGGAGGGCCGGAAAGTTGACCCGAAGCGGCTGGATGGTATGAACACCGTGACTGTGGATGAGGACGGCGAAGTAGAAATTCCCAATGAGACCATCATTGGCAGAACGCAGGACTTGTTTGGGCCAAAGATTTACGAGGTCACAGAGGACATCCAAGCCCAAGTGGAAGCCATTGCGGAAAATCCCACCGCCGAGCATATCGAGACTTTGACTGAGGCCGTCAAAGCACATATCCGGGAAAATGTGGTCGCTCCCGCCGCCGAGGGCTATGGCATGAAGAAGGGTGCGCAGGCCCGTTTGGAACGGCAGGTGGATCAGGAGATCGACCATACATTCCAGAAGATACAGGGTGACTATGAGCAGCAGTCTCGCATTGCCCAGGCAGAGTTAGAGCGGAAGCGACAGGCGGCGTCTACGGCGCAGGAGGTCCAGCAGGCAGAGTCCGACTATACTGCCGCCATGAACAATGCCCTGCAATCGCTTGTGGAAACGGTGCAGGAGACCGTTCAGCAGACCGTTGAGGAAAAGCCCAAGGAGGTCGTGGAGCAGGCGGAGCGACACAAGGCGGAGCAGGAAAAACAGTCCGTGGAGGATGAAGTCCGCGCCCATCTCCGGGGCTTCTCCCGCACCATTCCCAGCTTCATCATGGCTTATGGGGACGGCGACCTGACGCTGGCCAATTTCGATACGAAAACTGAGGCTGATGTATTTCTGGAAGTCACCGGCATCACCATCGAGAATTTTCGTTTCCTGCGGGACGGCGGTGATTATCCTGACCCGGACACCGGCGAGGTCAAGCATTTTAACGGACATCTCTTTGATGAGGTGGTGTTTAACGACTCTGTGGCGGAGTTCTGGAGCAAGAAGCAGCAGTTGGCCGACTATTTTGACGAAAGCCATGATGAGGATATTTTTGACTACATCCCGCCCCAAAAGACCAATCAAATTTTCACGCCCCGCTGGGTGGTGTCCATGATGGTGGACCAGTTGGAGGAAAATAATCCCGGATGCTTCGATGACCCGGACAAGACTCTTGCCGACCTGTATATGAAGTCCGGGCTTTACATCACGGAGATCGTCAAGCGGCTCTACCGGAGCGAGGGACTGAAAGCGACATTCCCCGATGAAAAGGAGCGCATCCGTCACATCCTGCAAAAACAGGTCTACGGTATGGCTCCGACCCGCATCATCTACCTAATCGCCACAAACTACATATTGGGATTTGATGATGAATTGAAGGGCAGCACTCATAATTTTGTCCAGGCTGACGCGGCGGAGGCCGCAAAAGCTGGGACACTGGATAAGCTGGTAGACCAGCATTTCGGTCGGCTGTCCTGACTATTGAAAATCCCGAAGGGCGCACTTCTATACGGGGTGTCCCCCGTATGTGCGCTCTGCGAGGCTGAACGGCCCTGACTTGAAGAAAGTCAGGGCCGTTTCCCGTCGCTTCGCTCCAAACAAGGGGCTGTCCGCCCCTTGCGCCGCGTTACGGCTATCCCATTCCAAATTACATACACACACAAAAACCGCTTGTCAAACCTGACAGGCGTTTTTTCATATCTACATCAAAAATAAAGGAGGTCATTTGAATGTACGAGCCAAGCCCAGAACTGAAAAAACTCGAAGCCGAAAAAGCCGAAGCTGAACAGCAGCTCATACGGGAGCAGCACAAGTACCAGCGTCTTTGCAACCGGGAGCAGTATTACAAAAAGAGGGAACGCACCGCGAGGGCGCACCGCCTGATTACCCGCGGCGCGGCTGTCGAGAGCGTGTCCCCGCTGGTAAAGGTGCTGGGCGAAGTCGAGTTCTTCTCCCTTGTAGAGCGCATCTTCTCCATGCCGGAGGTCAAAGGCATGGTGATGGAGGCGGTCAACGCCCACAATATCGCCGAGCAGTCGGGAGGTGATTGACAATCGCTCTTTACCATTTCCACGCAACACAGATCAAGCGGAGCGCGGGACAGTCCGCCATCGCATCCGCCGCCTACCGATCCGGGGAAAAGCTGTTCAGCGAGTATTACGGCGAGGCCAGCGACTACACCCGCAAGGGCGGCGTGGCCCATTCCGAAATTCTATTGCCGCCCCACGCCCCGCCGGAATACGCAGACCGCCAGACGCTCTGGAACGCCGTAGAGAAAGCGGAATCGCATCCCCAGGCACAGTTGGCATATAGCTTTGACATCGCCTTGCAGAACGAGTTTTCCTTGGAGGAGAACATCGCCCTCGCAAGGCAATTTTTGTTGGAGCAGTTTGTTAGCCGGGGCATGATCTGCGACTTCTCTGTCCATTTGCCCGACAAAGAAGACGGCGGCATCGCCAATCCACATTTTCATGTCATGTGTCCCATCCGCCCTCTGAAAGAAAACGGGAAATGGGACGCCAAACAGCACCGTGTTTATGTGCTGGACGAAAACGGCGGCCGCATCCGGGACGAGGCTGGCAACTATGTGTTCAACGCCGTCCCCACCACCGATTGGGGCAGACCGGAAACATTGGAGGAATGGCGCAAAGCGTGGGCGGATTTGTGCAATGCCCGGTTTGAAGAAAAAGGATTTTCCTGCCGTATCGACCACCGCAGTTATGAGCGCCAGGGGATTGAGCAATTCCCTACCGTTCATGAGGGACCCGCCGTCCGGCAGATGGAAGCAAGAGGTATCCGCACCGACAAAGGCAACCTCAACCGCTGGATCAGAGCCACCAACAGTATGCTTCGCAACATCAAGCATAAAATTACGGGATTGATGGAGTGGCTGACAGAAGTGAAGGAGAAATTGAGTGCGGCGCAATCGCCGGATTTGGCGCAAGCATTAGCGACCTATTATTCCGCTCGCAACGCCGGGGCTTACTCGCAGAAAGCGAAGGTCGGCAACCTGAAGCGGTACACCGAGGACTTTGCGTTTTTGGAGGCCAAGGGCATTTTCACCATCGACCAACTGCATGAGTTCGTGTCCGCAATGAGCAGTAAGGTGTTTGATCTGAACAATTCCACCAAGGCAAAAGCCGCGCAGATGAAAAAGCTGAAAGACCTGATCCGTCTGGCGGAGGACTACGCCCGCTTAAAGCCCATCGTTGACGCCATCCCCGCCAAGGGCGGCTTTGGAAAGAAGCAGGAGAAGTACAAGGCCGAGCATGACAGTGAGATCAGACAGTTTTATGCCGTGAAGCGCAAGCTGGACAACGCCGGCCTTCCCGGCAAAAAGCTGACTCCGAAGCAGTGGCAGGCGGAATTGGACAGGCTCATAGAGCAGTATGCCGCCGAAACCGCTGAACTGAAACCCGTCTATGTCGATTTGAAGAAGCTACGGGATATTCAGTACAAGGTGGATTCCATTCTTCACGACCAGCAGCGCCGAGAACAACAAAGGAAACAGGAAGTCGAGCATTGACTTTTGGGAGAGGAGTGAAAATTTCATGAGTGAGAAAAACACGGCAATTGAAGCCGCCGAATATCGGTTTCGGTTTGATGAGGCGGGGCGCATCCATGTTCGGAACCTGTCCGCCTATTGGATACCGGAATTGACGGTTATGGAGGAAATCGGCGGCACTGTCTACACCGTCACAGGAAGCTATGAGGGAACAGAGAATTTTGTCCGCAGGCTGGAACGCATCGCCGCCAAAAATTTTGCAGAAACAATGGAGGTGGGCCGGTGACAAACACAGCGAGTCATGCTAAAATAGAGTCAACCAATCCTGTACTGACAGTTGCTCCGATAAAGGAGGAGACAGAAATGTCGGGAGCAACAAATAAAATCACGGCCCTCTACTGCCGCCTGTCACAGGAGGACGAGCGGGCTGGGGAGTCCCTGTCCATTGAGAATCAAAAGGCTATCTTGCTCAGCTACTGCAAGGACCACCATTTCGGCAATCCGAAGTTTTTCATTGATGACGGCTACAGCGGTGTAAACTATGACCGCCCCGGCTTTCAGGCGATGTTGGCAGAAATTGAGGCGGGTCATGTGGCGGTCTGTATCACGAAAGACCTCAGTCGTCTGGGCCGAAACTCCGCGCTGACCGGGCTTTACACCAACTTCACCTTTCCGCAGAATGGCGTCCGGTTCATCGCTATCAATGACAACTTCGACACCGCCGACCAGAACAGTATCAACAACGATTTTGCGGGCATCAAGAACTGGTTCAACGAATTTTATTGCCGGGATACCAGCCGTAAAATCCGGGCGATTCAAAAGGCGAAAGGTGAGCGCGGCGTACCTTTGACGGTAAATGTCCCTTATGGCTATGTGAAAGACCCGGAGAACCCGAAGCACTGGCTGATCGACCCGGAGGCCGCCCAGGTAGTAAGGCGCATTTTCCAGATGTGCATGGAAGGGCGGGGGCCGCAGCAGATCGCCAATCAGCTTCGGGCGGATAAGGTGCTGACGCCCACCGCCTACAAGAAACAGCAGGGGCGCGCTACTCCGCATCCGGACCCGGAAAACCCCTATGGCTGGTGCGACAGCTCCGTTGTCAATATCCTGGAGCGCCGGGAGTACACGGGCTGTACGGTGAACTTCAAGACCTACACCAACTCCATCTGGGACAAGAAACAGCGCGAGACACCAATCGAGAAGCAGGCGGTTTTCCCCGACACCCATGAGCGCATCATTGAGGACGATGTGTTTGAGAAAGTCCAGGTCATCCGCCAGCAGCGTCACCGCATGACCCGCACCGGCAGGAGCAGTATCTTCTCCGGGCTGGTCTACTGTGCTGACTGCGGTTCCAAGATGCAGTATGGTTCCTCCAACAACGGGGACTTCACCCAGGATTTCTTTGACTGTTCCCTGCATAAGAAGCACAGGGAGAAATGCGGCGGCCACTTCATCCGGGTCAAGGTTTTGGAGCAGTTGGTCCTGAAGCATATGCAGCTAGTGATGGGGTATATCCTCCGGCATGAGGACTACTTCCGCACAGTGATGGAACAGCAGATGAAGCTGGAGAGTGCGGAGAAATTGCAGGCCATCCGCAAGCAGCTCAGCCGGGACGAAAAGCGTATCACCGAACTGAAACGGCTTTTCATTAAGATTTACGAGGACAACGCCAGTGGGCGCTTGAGTGACGAGCGGTTCGATATGCTGAGCCAGAGCTATGAGGCGGAGCAGAAACAGTTGGAGGCCGAGGTCATCACCCTGCGGCAGGACATTGAAGTACAGGAACGACAGAACGAGAACATTGAGAAGTTCATCCAGAAGGCGCACAAGTATGTGGGCATTGAGGCCCTTGACCCCTATGCCCTTCGGGAACTAGTGCAGGCCATCTATGTGGAGGCCCCGGACAAATCCAGCGGCAAGCGCCGCCAGAGCATCCACATCAAGTATGACGGCATGGGCTTCATCCCTCTGGATGAACTGATGAAAGGGGAAACGGCGTGACCGAAGTCACGCCGCCCCCTGGAAACACAAGGTTTTCAGGCTTTTGCCTAATACTGTTTTACGACCACCGCCCATTTGCCGACCGGTCTTTTTTTATCGCTTCGCAAACTCGAAATACGCCGGGGAATTTCTTACATAAAAGTGAATCATTCTGTATATCCTTTACGTTTTATAAGTATAGTTAACGACATAACAAATCTCTGCTTCGTCCTTCTGTCCAATACTTATACGAAAGTTAAAGGAGGATCAAAACCGAAATTTCAATGTCGTTGACTATAGGAGGAAGGTATCTTGGCACGCGAAGATGAACTGATCAGACAAATTAAACAGGGCAGACGGGAGTGTCTGGACGAACTGGTGGAACTGTACTATCCCGCCATCCTGCGCTACTGCATGTGGCACATGCCGGACAGGGAAAGTGCGCTGGACGCAACGCAGGAAACCTTTCTCAAACTGGTGCGATTTATTGACCGATATAGTCATAGAGGACAGTTTAAATCCTTTCTCTACCGAATCGCCGCCAATACCTGTATCGACATCAAGCGCAAAACCGCCGCAACGGCAGAACTTGTTTCCGAGGAACTGTTGCTTGCGGACTGCCGTTCAGAAAGCAGCTTTCAGAGAATTGAAGACCGCCAGCAGCTTGCCCGGGCACTTGACTGTGTGAGTCCCGAACAGCGCGAACTGATCCTGCTCAGGTACGGTCAGGAACTGAGCCTGAAAGAGATCTCTGCCGTTACCGGACTGCCCCTGCGGACAGTGCAGACGAAGC
Source organism: uncultured Lachnospiraceae bacterium (assembly GCA_910578555.1). Lineage (GTDB taxonomy): Bacteria > Bacillota > Clostridia > Lachnospirales > Lachnospiraceae > UBA3282. The sequence continues at coordinate 43,775 of CAJTPS010000017.1, read as the reverse complement.
TAAGGCGTTCCATACAGAAGCTGCGCAGACTGGCTGACACGTGATCCGTCTGCACATTATGCGCTAACATGACGGTCCCGCTCATGACTGCCGGCACAGTCCGGCAGACAATCTGTGTTATCATCTGATCAAAGGAGGAACTATATGCGCCACTATCAATGGAATCATTTATTTACGGTCGAAAAAGATACTGCCTACGCCGCACATCTGCGCGACACGATCCGGTGTGTACAGGCGGAAGCCGGAACCATGAACCGGGCCGCCGGACCTGTGTTATCTCTCACAGGATTAATTGTGAAGCAACTCAAATTTCTGGCCTGGAAAATCTGGTTTTTACAGGGCATGGTGCTTGCCGCCTTCTGCACGATATTTTTCATGACCTATACAATCAGGATCAACCTGTGGACCGGAACTGCGCTGACGAAATTCCTGTGTCTTTGCAGCGTCATTGTCGTGATGAGTTCTCTGCCGCTGTTAAGAAGAACAGCCCGTTATCACATGTTTGAGCTGGAACAGTCAACTCGTTTCGCCGTCAGCGGTAATCTCCTGTCACAGTTATTGTTCATCGGCATCGGAGATCTTGGTATGCTGACCGTTCTGGCCCTGTTGATCGGAAGACATGGTTTGACTATATCAGTCACCCTGTTATCCCTCGTCGTTCCGTTTCTCACAGCAACAGTCTGCTGTCTGATGCTGTGGACACGTATCGATCCCGCTTTATTCCAGACCGCCGGTATTGCGCTCTGTCTGCTGTCCTCTCCGTTGTGTTACGGTCTGATCGACAGGAGCCGCCTGCTGGCTCCGCCGGAAAGGTACTGTCTCTTTACAGCATATTGTCTGATCTGCCTCACGATTCTGTATCGGGAATGCCGCAGACTGTGTCTGCACAGACCGATTGAAAAAATGCTTTCGTAGGCGAAGCAGCATCAATAAAGCAACGCAAACAAAAGGAGTAATGATTGAAACACTGATGTGCTTTTTTCAATCGCAAAAAAACTCCGGAATGGAGGAATCATGGAAATCACATTAGAACATGTGTCTAAACATTTTAAGGACAAAAACAATCGAAGTAATCCTGTCAAGAAAGCCGTGGAAGATGTCAGCTTATGCCTGACGCCCGGCGTATGGGGGCTTTTGGGCGCCAACGGCTCCGGCAAGACTACGCTGATGCGCATGATCTGCGGTATTATGAAACCTACTGCCGGACGCATCTGCTACGACGGCGTAGATATCACACAGCTTGACGATGCCTATCGTGACATCATCGGATATCTGCCGCAGGAGTTCGGTTTCTATCCCGAGTTTACCGTACAGCAGTATCTGGAATACATCTCCGCCCTCAAAGGTCTGACCGACCGGCAGGCTAAGGCGCGGATCGACGAATTACTTACGGAACTGTCGCTTACAGATGTTCGCCGCAAAAGAATCCTAAAGCTCTCCGGCGGTATGAAACGTCGTGTGGGCATTGCGCAGGCGCTCCTCAATAATCCCGAATTTCTCGTGCTGGATGAACCCACCAGCGGGCTTGATCCTGCGGAGCGGGTCCGCTTCCGCAATCTGCTCTCAGAATTTGCCAGGAACCGGATTGTACTGATCTCCACGCACATTGTATCTGATGTGGAATACATCGCCTCGCAGAATGCCATTATGAAAAACGGCAGTATCCTGCAGACCAGCACCACGCAGGAATTAGTCTCCCGGATACACGGACGGGTATTTCAGGCGTTTATCCCGCCGCAGGAACTCGGCATGTGGGAGGCTGAGCCCGGCATACAGATCGTCAATCTGCGGAATGAGGAAGACGGACGCATCTGTCTTAGGTATCTGGGAAAACAGACGGATATTCCGGATGCGATGCCACAGGCGCCGACGCTGGAAGATTTGTATCTGGATTTGTTTCCCAAGACATGAAGTAATACTATGAAGGGACACATTCCATAAAATACTCCCTTGTGTCGTGTTCCGTCGAATGGATTTTCTAAATATTCCGGCAAGACGATCATATGCGAACGCAACCGCCCTCTATTCGCCGTCCAGGCTCAATTTGGGCTTTTCGGAACATCCTTGTTCCGAAATTGCTAATCATAGAACGGAATATTAACAAAATCTCATACTCCTACACAGGACAACTGCGTGAGCATTTTATGGAATGTGTCCTAACCAAGTGAACACAACACCCACAATGCACGAATCTATAGTATCTACAGAAAGGACTTATCACTATGATCAGATTATACAGAGAAGAATTAAAACGTATTCTGCGGACCAGAAGCGCACTGTTATTCCTTGCGGCGGCGGTGGCATTGTCTGTCTTTATGGCGTATGTACCGGTTACTTATGTGCGGTTTACTTATGAAGAAAACGGACAGGAAAAGACGATTAAGGGACGAGAAGCCCTCGCGATCCGCAAGAAACTGCAGCAGCCAAACGCCGGCGAAGTAACGCCCGAAAAGATGGCGGAAGGACTGCGCGCCTATCAGGAGAATCTGAAACGGTACGGGGACTTCTACGGGGATTTTCCCCGCAACGTGCATAATGAAGAGATTTTTCCATGGTCACCGCTCATGAGCAGACTGCATGAAGTCATGGCGGATTCTGAAAGCGGGCTGGCTCCCGATTATACGGAAATCACCGAATCTGACGCGCTGCACTTCTACGAGCGCTGCCGCACCCATCTGACCGATCTGATGAAGCTGGAACAGCGGAGGAATCCACAGGCACAGCAGCTTGCCGCCGACATGTATGAGAAGGTGTCTATGCCTTTCTACTATTACCCGGGCTATGATACCAACATGTTTGAATATGAAGGCTTCTATCTGTTTCTGCTGATGTTTCTGTGCGTCATGATCACAGCGCCTTCGTTTAGCAGCGAATACCAGACCGGCGCAGACGATATTCTGCGCAGTACCAGGCACGGCAGACGCAAACTTGCTTTTGTGAAAATATTATCGGCTCTGACCATCAGTATCATCACATTTGCACTGTGTATGACAGTCTTCATGGCAATTTCGAACAGTCTTTTCGGCTGGGAATGTCGTCAGACTTCCATGCAGATCCTGTTCTCGGCATCCACGCTGCTTGGTATCAATATGGGGCAGCTGCAGAATCTGGTCATGCTCGCCGGCTTCATTGCTCTGCTTGCATGCGTCAGCTGCGTGCTGTATATCTCCTCTGCCTGTAAGAACACGACGCTCTCCACAGGGCTGACGATCGCATTTGTCCTGGTCCCGTCCGTCTTCTACATGATGATCGGCAATAATCTGTCCGCTTATCTGAGGGTACTGCTGCCCTCCGGCGCTCTCGGCGGAAGCAATTCCTTCAGCTACGCCGCGACATACTATTTTGAATTTCTAGGAGTAGGTCCGCTCACCGTATGGACGCCGTGGCTGCTTATGATCGTACCGGCGCTGGAGATTCCTGTTTTCCTGTGGCTGACGGTCCGGACATACTGCAGGCGGAGCATGTGATGCTCCGCCCGATAAGTTATGATTTTCCTGACTCTATGACTGTGCTTTATGCGTTTTGTTCTGCTTTCAGTTGATTTACTTCTTCAAGGGAAAGTCCTGAAATATTCGCAATTTCTTCTAAGACATATTGCCCTGCAGCTAGCATACGGAGTGCTGCTTCTTTTATACCTTCTTTCAAAGATTCATTTCTCATATCCTCCATAATGCGGCACATCTCACTCACTCCCTTCGGATTTTCTTTCAAATACCGTGTCCGGTCTGCCATCAGTTCAAAATTCATATCGGATGCTTGTGTACAGTTGAAATCATGCAGCAAAGGATCAAACGGCGATCTTAAATCTATTGCCGTTTGATCCTTTACTATCTTACATATTTCACTTTTTACACATTACCTGCGGGATCATGTCGTATTATACCCGGCGTTCATTCCCCTCACAGACTGCCGCTTCGCAGAAGGCTCTTCGCGGCTTCCACGTCTGCCTTATCCACATAGAAAGAGTATGTGATTTTCGTTTGATTCATGCCAAGCGTTCCGACCCGCGCCGTATCCACAGGATTTTTCTGTAGAATCTCCTTTGCTCTCATCCTGTACTCTATATTGTGCCGTGCAAGGAGTCCCTGTACCAGTTCTTTCTTTGCCGGATCACTTACCGTAATGATTTTCTTTCTATATAAAGGTAAAGGTTGCATACTGCATTCACTCCTTCGTCTCTTTCCTGTTTCGGATATTTGTTACTCATATTCCAACATAATCCACTCGTCATCTGCAGGATCATAACAGAGTATATTATTGCCATCCACCGTTATCGCATAGCTGCCAACCCGTCTGCCGCTCGAGTACTACTTCCTCCTCCCATTGGTCAATTTTATACAAATCAATCAAACGATTATGCAGAATTTCCCCGGCTTCTTCTTCGGAAATCACAGGATTGTTATTTCTTAAGTGCACAATATACATACTTAAGATGACTGTGATAATTACCAAAGTAACAATTATACCTGCGCGTAAATATTTTGTTCTCATAATCGCCCTCTGCATTATGACGGAAAGTCAGAAAGCAATTTCCCGTTATACACTTCTATTTTCTAGGCTGCCAAAGGCTCCTCGTTACAGGATACTGAAGCCGCATAGTCCTTTGTACCAATATACACCCCGTCAGCATGCATGTCAATCTGCGCGACATTGCCTTCCTTACCGTAAGAGATCTCCTGCGTCTTACCGTCACCCAATTAGCTTTCGTCAACTGATGCGTCAATTACGTCCGTATCATCTGCCTCTTCTGCATAAACCATTACCGTAGAACTTGACGTTAAAGTCATTACAGCAATTTCTGCCAATATTTTCTTCATCTTTCGCATATGTATTCCTCCTTTAAACATGCTTTCGTTAACAGTTTCATTTTACAAAGTTACAATTACACTGAAATGCGTTTCTGCATTTCTACCGCGGATAAAACACAGTGCAACTCCGAACGACTATGCATTGTAGTCATTTGTATATTATCATCTGCACCGGTTGCTGTCAACATGTTTTCAAGGCAGGACAACAATTTTCTGCTTGTGTTTCTTCTTTATCAGTCAAAAACCACGATCCCCTTAAGTATACCGCCAATACCCATACCCTTTATATTTTGTTTTGCATACTGCATCACAAATGCTTTAGAAGCATCCACGAGTTTTCTGCTGATATGTTCCGGTATGCCCTCCTCAAGATGCCTTGCAAAAGCATCTGCTGCTCTGGATGCCTGTTCCGACCTTGCCCCAATACGCTCCATTTGAGCCACATATCTATTGAATATTTCAGCTAACTGAGGCCATTGCTGCGCTTGACTTTCCATATAATCTGCATACTTCTTATATGTCTCATCCAGCAAACTTATCTCTTCATCCATAGTAAGTTTACGACTGCCGCTTGCTGATGTAACATCTTCCACATAACAAGCTCTGGTACCATTCTTATGGCCCTGTACAATTTCATCATACAGGCTCGCATATGCTTTAAGCAAATCATCCGCTTGACTTACTATTGACTGGTATTCATCGTCTTTCTTCAATTCATTTAATTTATTTCCAAATAAAAAGCTATAGCTCGTAAGAATCTTAGGCGCTTTTTCTTCGTCCAGCAGTTCTTCTCTCTGCTGTTCCACACTTTCAAAACTTACGGACATTTGGGACAGACTCTTCCTATAACTTTCTCGTCCCTGCTCCGAAATATCAACCCTGACCGGAGTATCCTCTTGTTTGCGTATACTCTCTTCAAACACTTTATGTGATGCAAATATTTTATCACAATTATTTGTAAATAGATTAAAGTCTGTATTAATCTTCATATAGCCACCTCTCTATACTTTCTTATTTGTTTTGCAAATAGCTCCTAATTATTATAAAATATCATTTTATATCCGCTTGACCAATCAATACGGTTTGAGCCGACCGCAAAATCATAAAAAAAGTTAAATTCTGTAATATCAATGAGCTTTCCGGTTTCAGGATCGATTAATACTGTAACAACTCCAAGATCATCCCAAAAATTATTCTCACTAAATGCTCCCGTTGTACTGCAATGTATTTTATAAAAAGGTTTTTCCGAGATATATGTCAGCATCAATGCAGGTCTGCCGCTAACATTCATTGCCGGTCGTGTAGAATAATTATAATACACTGCAGCAGGCGCATATGCTTGGGAAAAACTGACACGGGCTCCTGCATTTGCGTCTATTGATATATCATAGCTTTGAAAACCTTCCGCAAATGCATACGTTTCATAACATGAATAACTGATATCAATTGGATTCCCATTTATATAGTTGACGGTACGTGAACTATTCGTTTCATATACTATACGTGCGGGTTCACACACTCCTACAAGCGTGATTGAACTATCAGATGACATTTCTCCGACTTTTCTAAAATTCACAGTATACGTGCTGCTTGCAGAATATGCCCCGTTCTCAGACATCGCTGCAAAATAATAAGTCCCTGGCATAAATTTATAAGTATTATTGTCGGCGCTGATCAGATAAACACCATAATAAGTTCCTCCCGCATACAATAAGGAATAACCGTTTGATGATATAATAGAATACTGAACAACCGTTGGCTTCGTAACTGTAAACTTGTAAAAATCCCGATCATTTGGATTATCAATTACCCCGACAATATCACTATTAAATGTTATTTCCGTTGCTTCCGATGTAGTATCATTTATTTCATTTTGTACATCTGTCGAACTTTGATAGTATGCAAAAGCAAATGCGCCTGTACCTTCGTATCCACTTACTGCAAAGAAATAGATACCTGTCTCCATTACACTGTTGAAATATTCTGTCGTTCCCGCTCCTTCGACAGCGCTGCCGCCAATCAGTTCTAATTCATATGTTTCTTCATTATATGCAAACAAATATAAATCCGCATCCAGCGTATCTACCATCTGCAGCAATATAGTCACTTTACTCTTTTCACTCAGTGTAAAAGCATACCATCTCATCTCATGGTCTGTTTCAATTGCCCCCTGTGTAACAGTATCGTTCGTTACAACATACGCATAACTCGGATTCGTATTGGATGTCGAATCATCACTCGCGCTATAAGCACTTATCCCTTCAGTAACAGTGTAATTTTCCCCATTGTATGTTCTTTCAATTATGTTTGCCTTATGCTCCTCCTGAATTGTTTCAGGTACTATCTCTTCATTTGTAATCTCAATCAGTTCCAATGCATTTGAGTTATCCTCCGGCAGTGTACTCGCATATGTAGTTATGCTCGCGTTAAAGTATGAGCATACCATAATGACTAACAGCATTCCGCTTAAAATTGATCTCTTCTTACCCAATATAATTTCCTTCTTATACGATGTCAAACTTCATTGATCATATTTATTCAAATTAGCAGCTGAAAATCATTTATCGAACTACTCTTTCACGCTAATCCTCATCAGGCAAATCTGCAGTAATTCCCTGCCCTGCTATCAATAATACCGGTACTACTTCCGTTCACAATATCTGTAGTACCGGTATTTTTATTGTTCTTTTATGATGTCATATGGTGTCAGTGCGGACAAACAGCGTACCTTGTTTCGGATATAAAATCGCCAATTAATACAAAGCCACATTTACTACACCGCTCTGCGTCATATACTTTCACAAGACAGCTCCCGTCTGATTTCTTATCATGCATAACTCGTGTCCCTGGCGTATAACTATGGTCACAACTTCTATAAGCACTCACCGGCTCCTCTCCTTGTGTCGGATAAATGTTACCTTCCGCATCCACGAACTGATCATCATATCTGATGTCATCAATATTTGGAATATATAAATCAGCCTCTTCGATTGCTTCTTCATTCACTACATCCGGAACAAACTGCCATGTATCGCCTTCCATGATATATTCTATTTCATCTGGAGACATGCTGTTATTCGATCCCTCATGAATCGTATCCTCATAAGCAAATACCGTCAGCGAGTTTACAAAGACCAATGCGGCAACGGCCACGCCTGCTACGGTCTTATTCCACTTCTTCATTCTCATAACATTTTCCATCCTTTTCTTTAGTTGCTCCGCACCGGTTCCGAATCCCGTCACCCAACGCCTGTAAGGTCTGGCGCTTTCCTCCGTCTTTATGGACTCCAGAATCATCAACCGCAAATATCGCTTTACTTCATTTTTCGTTCTGTCTTCTACCACTGTCTCGTCACACGACCATTCGCTGACACGTTCAAAATCCAAATACAGAATCCACGCGACCGGATTCCACCAATGCATCAGAATCACACACTGCGACAACATTTTCCACCATACATCCCACCGCTTGATATGCACCAGTTCGTGACACAACAGCAGCTCCGCCTCCGGGCTGCCCGGTTTCTGATCGCATAAGATGACGGGATGGAAGAAACCAAACGTTATGGTTTTCCCGCCTGCAACATCCTGATATACAGTTACTTCACGCTCCACACCGCAACGCTTCTTCAATAGTGTCAGACAGGTGCTTTCCTCTTTCGTCATCACCTGATCTGCGCAGTTTAATACTCTCTTCCTTGTTTTACAATAGTCACTCAGTTCATGCAACAGCCACATTACGGCGAACAAAAGCCATGCTGCTGCCACAAACATTTGAACTTTCAGATAACCATTAATATAGGTTTTCTCATTCGCATGAACCATACATCCCGCCCAGATTGCTGAGACCCGCGAAACACTCTCGTGCTCCGGTCGCAGATCCTCTACGATTGCTGCATACCATACTTTGAGAAAAGGCAGCGGCACCATATAGAACAATGCAGCTGCCTTTACAAGCTGATACTGCAGTCTTGCCGGCATTTGATCTCGCAGCAGACATCTGAGCAGCATATAGATTCCCACCATGGTACTGCCTGAAAGTGACATAATCAGCAGATACTTCATAGTTTCATCTCCCTAGTATTTTTCTAATATTTTGGCAAGTTCCTCTGCCTCCTGGTGACTTATGCTGTTTTTCCGTGTAAACGCCGCCACCAGGTTGCTCAGCTTCCCGCCGTACATGTGGTCAATCGCTTTCTTCATCTGCATCAGATAGTATTCTTCCCTGTCATATATTGTGACGACAATTCTGTTTTCCCTTTTTACCATTCCCTTTTCTTCTAAACGCGACAGGAAGGTGTTTAAAGTCTGTCTTTTCCACTCTTTACCGTCTTCCTCAAACAAAGTAAGCAACTGCGCCTGTTTTACCCCTCCTTTCTGATCCCATAATTTTTCCATCACCTCCTGCTCAGCTTCCGACAAGTTGAAAATGTTTTTCATATGGTCTCATTTTCCCTTTCTATTTAGACTACTGTATGTAGTCTTTCCTATACTATACAATTAATTGTGTATTTCTGTCAACTTACTTTTTCATTTTATTGTTATTTTTTTACTTATGTTAAAACCCAGACCTTTTTCATGCATAATTCACACATGGCAAAATATACTTTTCCTATTGATTCCGATCATGAGATGAGGCGTTCCAGAAAACCTGCAAATCCATTTGTTCCGGTCAGTCAGGAACAGATCTTTTCCGATCTTGCCGCTGAACTAACCCCGCAAAAGTGAAAACGCCGGAAGAGATTCTGCTCTCCTTCCGGCTTATTTTTCTAATAAAAACCAATATCCTATTTTCCCGTATCTCTTCGCTTACGCACCGATCGCATTCCCCGTATACAACTGGTAATACTTCCCTTTCTCCTCGATCAGCTGATCATGCGTGCCTCTCTCGATAATCCTTCCCTGCTCCAATACCATGATACAGTCGGAATTCTTGACAGTGGAGAGTCTGTGGGCGATCACGAAAGTCGTCCTGCCCTTCATCAGCTTATCCATGCCGTCCTGTACGATCCGCTCTGTACGGGTATCGATGGAACTGGTCGCCTCGTCCAGAATGAGTACCGGCGGATCGGCAATCGCCGCACGGGCGATGGCGAGAAGCTGCCTCTGTCCCTGGCTTAAGTTCGCACCGTCACCGGTCAGCACCGTATCGTACCCTTCCGGAAGATTCCTGATAAATCCGTCTGCATTTGCCAGCTTCGCCGCCGCAATGACCTCCTGATCCGTGGCATCCAGCTTACCGTAGCGAATATTATCCATAACTGTTCCGGTAAAAAGATGCGTATCCTGCAGCACGATTCCGAGAGAGCGACGCAAGTCCGCTTTCTTGATCTTATTGACGTTGATACCGTCGTACCGGATCTTGCCGTCCTGTATGTCATAGAAGCGGTTGATCAGATTCGTGATCGTCGTCTTGCCCGCGCCGGTCGAACCGACGAACGCGATCTTCTGTCCCGGCTCCGCATACAGCTTCACGTCGTGCAGCACGATCTTGTCATCGTTATAGCCGAAATCCACACCGTCGAATACCACGTCGCCCTTTAACTCCACATAGTCCACGGCATGATTGGCCTGGTGCTCATGCCGCCACGCCCAGCGTCCTGTACGCTCTGCGCTCTCCACGAGTCTGCCGCCTTCTTCTTTCACATTGACAAGCGTTACATATCCTGCATCCGTCTCCGGTACTTCGTCCATCATCTTGAAGATGCGCTCCGCACCCGCCATCGCCATAACAATGGAGTTAAACTGTTGACTCACCTGGTTAATAGGCATATTAAAGCTCTTATTAAATGTCAGGAAGCTGGCGAGCGCCCCCAGCGACAATCCGGAGATACCCGAAATCGCCAGTATCCCGCCGACAATCGCGCATACCACATAACTCACATTACCGAGCTGCATATTGACCGGACCGACAATATTGACCAGATAGTTGGCACGATCCGCACTGTGATAAAGATTATCATTCAGTTCCCTGAACTGTTTTACATTCTCTTCTTCATGACAGAAGACTTTGACCACCTTCTGCCCTTCCATCATCTCTTCGATAAATCCGTTCACCTTACCCAGATCTTTCTGCTGCTGCAGAAAATAGCGTCCGCTCAGACCCGCGGTCTTCTTGGTGATCACCAGCATAACCGCCACCATGCCGAGCGTCAGGAGCGTCAGCGGCACGCTTAGGATAATCATGCTGACCAGCACACTGACAATCGTGATCGCGCTGTTGAATACCTGCGGCATACTCTGGCTGACCATCTGCCTGATCGTATCCGTATCGTTTGTGTACACGGACATGATATCTCCGTGGGCATGTGTATCGAAGTATTTGATCGGAAGCGTCTCCATATGGGAAAACAGATCGTTTCGCAGATTCCTGAGAACCCCCTGTGTCACATTAATCATCAATCTGTTGTATGTGTATGCGGCCGCCACGCCGACTGCGTAGAAACACGCTACCCTGAGAATCGCCATCGCGAGCGGATGGAAATCCTGCACATCCGCTGTCAGCATAGGCGTGATATAATCGTCGATCAGGCTCTGGATAAACATCGTTCCCTGTACATTCGCCAGCACGCTGACCAGAATCAGTACTGCCACGATGATCAGATGGGGCGCATAACTCTTCGCCACATAACCCATCAGTCTCTTAAACACTTTCCCCGGATTTTCTATTTTCTTTCCCTTCGGCATTCTGCCATGCATTGGTCCCGGCATCTCATACCACCTCAACTTTCTCGTCGAAGTCCCCGCCGCCGCTGGTCTGGGACTCATATACTTCACGATAGATCTCGTTCGTCTCGATCAACTCCTCATGGGTTCCGTAACCGTTGATCCTGCTCTCTTCCATCACGATAATATGATCGGCATGCTGCACACTGGATACGCGCTGCGCAATAATCAGCTTTGTGGTATCCGGAATCTCCTGTGCGAGCGCCTGCCGTATCTTAGCGTCCGTAGCCGTATCCACGGCGCTTGTGCTGTCGTCCAGAATCAGTATCTTCGGTTTCTTGAGCAGTGCCCGGGCGATACACAGACGCTGTTTCTGTCCGCCGGATACATTAGAACCGCCCTGTTCTATGTATGTGTTGTAGCCTTCCGGCATCTTCTCGATAAACTCGTCGGCGCATGCAAGCCTGCATACCCGCCGGCACTCTTCCTCCGTCGCATTCTCATCTCCCCATCTTAAGTTGTCTAAGACAGTACCGGAGAAAAGCACATTTTTCTGCAGTACTACCGCCACCTGACCTCGCAGGCTGTCCATATCATACTCCCGCACATCATGACCACCCACCATGACGGAGCCCTTCGTGACATCGTACAGACGGCTGATCAGATTCACCAGAGTCGTCTTGGAGCTGCCCGTACCGCCTATAATTCCCACCGTCTCGCCGGCCCTGATCTTCAGGTTGATCTCCTGCAGCACGTTCTTGTTTTCATCTTTATAATAAGAAAAGTCCACATTCCGGAATTCGATCTCTCCATCGGGTATGTCATAGACCGGATTCTCCGGATTCGTCAGATCGCTCTTTTCATCCAAAACTTCACTGATACGTCTCGCGCTGGCAATACTCATACTCATCATCACAAAGATCATGGCAACCATCATCAGACTCATCAGAATATTCATGCAGTACGCCATCAGGCTCATCAGTTCACCGGTCGTCAGTTCCCTCTGTACGATCATCTTCGCACCCATCCAGCTGATCAGCAGGATGCAGGAATATACCGTAAACTGCATAACCGGCATATTCAAAACCACGTTTTTCTCCGCTTTTAAGAAAATATCATAGATCGCCTGACTGGCTTTCTTTAATCTGGACGTCTCATAGTCCTCTCTGACATATGCCTTCACTACACGGATTGCGCTGACGTTCTCCTGTACGGAAGCGTTGAGCTCGTCGTATTTCGGAAACGCCATCTGGAAATACTTCATCGCCCTGCTGATGATAAAGAACAGTACGATTGCCAGCAGTACAAGCGCCACCATATAGATGGATGCAAGTCGCGCATTGATGAAAAACGCCATCGACATCGCGCAGACCATACTGATCGGCGCACGGAAGCAGATACGCAGAAGCATCTGATATGCCATCTGGATATTCGTCACATCCGTAGTCATTCTGGTCACCAGTCCCGCCGTGCTGAACTTATCCAGATTGGAAAAGGAAAACGTCTGAATATTGTCAAACATCGCCTGCCGCAGATTACGCGCAAAGCCGGTTGACGCCCGCGCGCCGAACTTGCCTCCCATGATGCCGCAGAACAGTCCGCCAAGCGCTGATGCGATCATGCATGCGCCTACCAGATAAATATGCCGCATGTCTCCCGCTTCCACGCCGTCATCTATAATCGATGCCATCATGAGCGGGATCAGCGTCTCGAATACCACCTCTAAGACCATAAAAATCGGTGTCAAAACAGATTCTTTCTTAAACTCTTTGATCTGTGCCGCTAAAGTTTTGATCATATTGACAGTAATACTCCCTTCCTTTATTTACCTATATATCATTATTCAAATAAATTTTAATGTCAAGAAAGAACACAAAAAATTCATAAGAGTTTTATATTTTTATTATGTTTTTCCTGCATTTTTAGCAAAAATAGGAGTTGTTTTTATCCGTTACCAATGCTAATATTATAGAATATTACAGCATGTTCCTGTTACAGCAAGCGGAAAAATACCTTTTTCTTCCTATTATAATAGGACATGCCACATAAGAGAGGAGAATATTTATGAAAAAGAAAGTATTGGCACTGATTCTTTCTTCCGTTATGGCTCTGTCCCTTGTCGGCTGCGGCAATGACAATGCCCAGTCTTCCACAAACGAGCCTGCAACAGAAGATACCGCCACAGATGATGCTGCTGCAGAAGCAGAGCCCGAAGTGACAGACGACGCACAGGCAGATGCCGCAGGCGATGCTGCTCCGGCAGAAACGGACGGCGCGGCACTCAAGATCGCGATCGTCAGCAGCCCTTCCGGCGTAGATGACGGTTCTTTCAATGAAGACAACTACAATGGTATCCTGACATTTATCGAGAGCCACCCTGACTGCACCGTAACACCGGTACAGGAGACAACGGGTGACGTTACGGCAGCCGTACAGGCAGTCGCTGACGTTGTTGCAGATTACGACGTGATCGTATGCTGCGGTTTCCAGTTCGCTGGTATCGCAACGATCGCAGAGGAGAATCCTGATGTGAAGTTTGTGCTGGTAGACTCTTTCCCGTCTGATGCAGAGGGCAACGAGGTAACGGTAGACAACATCTACGCTATGCAGTTCGCTGAGCAGGAGTCCGGCTTCTTCGCAGGCATGGCTGCCGCTCTTGAGACAACCACCGGCAAGGTAGCTGTTGTCAACGGTATTGCATATCCTTCCAACGTAAATTACCAGTACGGTTTCGAGTGCGGTGTCAAATACGCTAACGCAACGGAAGGCACTACCGCAGAGATCGTAGAGCTTCCTTCCTACGCCGGCACAGACGTGACGGGCGCTAACGTGGGCGGTAACTATGTAGGTTCTTTCGCCGACGAGGCAACCGGTAAGGTTGTAGGTAACGCACTGATCGCCGAAGGCGCAGACATCATCTTCGTTGCTGCAGGCGCTTCCGGTAACGGCGTGCTGACCGCAGTCAAAGAGGCTGAGGGTGTTAAATTCATCGGCTGTGACGTAGACCAGTATGATGACGGTGCAAACGGAGACACTAACGTAGTACTTACCTCCGCACTGAAAGTTATGCACTTGAATGTAGAGCGTGCGCTGAACGCAGTTGTAGACGGTTCCTTCAAGGGCGCTAACGTAACGCTGCAGGCTGACACAGACTCCACAGGCTATGTAAACGCAGAAGGCAGATGTCAGTTATCCGCAGAAACCATTTCCAAGATTGATGCCGCTTACGAGCAGGTGAAATCCGGTGCAATCGTTCCCGCCGCTAACTTCAACGGCGTAACACCCGACGATTTCACATGGTAGTTGATTTAACCGTAAACGGTTAAATCGCAAGAATGTCGCTTCGCATACATTCTTGCCACTACCCGTTACGTAATTTAAGGCTGTAAGGGAAATTCCCCTTGCAGCCTTTTTTATTTTGTCTTATTCTATAAATATAGAGTTCGATTCTGTACGGAGCGGAAGCGCGGCTTCATAGATATTATCTTTCCTCTAAGCGGACTTCTTCAATATTGATTCATGATAACTCTATATTTACAGAACACACTTCCAGCAAAGCGAGGTCAACGCATGTCAGATTACATTATCGAGATGAATCATATCACGAAGCGTTTTCCCGGTATCGTGGCAAATGACGACGTATCCATTCAGGTAAAAAAAGGCGAGATCTACGCGCTTCTCGGTGAAAACGGTGCCGGCAAATCCACTCTGATGAGTATGCTGTTCGGCATGTACGAGCCGGATAAAGGCGAGATCATCATCCGCGGCGAGAAAGTCAAGATTCAGTCTCCCAACCACGCAACCAAACTGAATATCGGTATGGTGCACCAACACTTTAAACTGGTAAGCAACTATACGATTGCCGAGAATATCATTATGGGCATGGAACCGGTCAAGAAGACGCTCGGTCTCTTCCGGTCCGTAGACTTAAAGAAAGCAAATGAGGATATTCTTGCATTATCACGCAAGTTCGGACTCGAAGTTGACCCGACCAGGGTGATCGAACAGGTCAATGTCTCCATGCAGCAGCGCGTCGAGATTCTCAAGATGCTCTACCGTGAAGCGGAGATATTGATTTTTGATGAGCCTACCGCCGTGCTGACGCCGCAGGAAATCGAGTTTCTGTTAGAAATCATCAGAAGCCTGCGGGACGACGGCAAGACCATTATCCTGATCACACATAAATTAGAAGAGATCAAGAAAATCGCAGACCGCTGCGCGATCCTATGCCGCGGCAGGCTGATCGACGTGCTGGACGTAGCCTCCACGGATACGAAGACCATGGCGAATCTGATGGTCGGCCGTGAAGTCAGCTTCACCGTGGACAAGCCTGCGCCGAAATACGGCAAGGAAGTCCTGCGGGTCGAACATCTGACTGTACGCAATGAAGATAAATATGAAGTTGTCAAGGACGTCTCTTTCTCGATCAGAGAGGGAGAGATCTTCGTCGTTGCGGGCGTCTCCGGCAACGGTCAGATCGAACTGGCGGATGCCATCGCCGGACTGGTGAAACCGGCGGGCGGAACCGTCACGTTAAACGGCGCGGATATCACCTCCTGCTCCATACGAAAACGCAATCTGGCGGGTATCTCCTACATTCCGGAAGACCGCCACAACGTAGGACTGGTGATGGATTATACGCTTGCGGACAATCTGGCGCTCAAAAGTTATTTCAAGGAACCTTTTTCCCGTAAAGGCGTCATGCACGGCGAGGAATTTACGGCATACGGCGACAGGCTGATCGATAAGTATGACATACGAAGCAGTCAGGGCAACGACACGATCGTTCGTTCCATGAGCGGCGGTAATCAGCAGAAAGCGATTATTGCCAGAGAAATCGAACTCGGCTCTTCTCTGACCATCTTCGTCCAGCCCACACGCGGACTCGATATCGGTGCCATCGAAAACATCCACAAGCAGATCATCGGGGAACGCAGCAAGGGCAAAGCCATCCTTCTGATCTCACTGGAACTGGATGAAGTCATGAATCTTGCGGATACGATCGGTGTCATCTACAACGGCGAAATCCAGAAAATAGCCGACGCCGGAGAACTCACGTCATCTCAGGTCGGCGAGTTTATGATGGGAGTAGGAGGACGACATGAAGAAAAATAGCAACAGTATTATACATAAACTGATCTTCCAGACGATCGGACACGAGAAACGGCAGCACTATATGATTCCTGTTTTTACGATTGTGCTCAGTCTGATCTTCGGCGCTGTGGTCATCGCGCTGCTCGGCAATAACCCGTTCAAGGCATACTACAATCTGCTTCAGGGTTCCGGTCTTGCGCCCAAGGCTTCCTACGCGGGCCACAAAGGCATGATTACCGATTTTACCAGCTTCTTAAATGCGCTGACACCGATGCTCTTCGCTGCACTGGCAGTCCTGATCGCCTTAAGAGCCGGTCTGTTCAATATCGGCGTGTCAGGACAGATGTTAGCTGCCGGCTTCACCGCTACCATCCTGATCGGCTACTCCGAACTTCCGGCGGTGCTCGCCAAACCTCTTGTGGTGCTGATCGGATTTGCGGTTGGTGCGCTGGCAGGCGCGCTGGTCGGTTATTTCAAGCACCGTTTTAACATCAACGAGGTCGTATCCACGATTATGTTCAATTACATCTTCCAGTATGTGGTCAGCTTCCTCATCAATACCTTCTATGTGGACCCGGTCTCCAGACAGTCCAGAAACGTGGGCGCTGCAGGCAGACTGACGCTTGTGGATGTAGTGATCGGCGATTATAAGATGGATATTCCGCTGGGAATCCTGCTGGCGGCTGTCGGCATCGCGGTAAGCGCTTTTGTATTAAATAAAACGACGCTCGGCTTCGAGATCAAAGCTGTGGGAAGCAGCACCCGCGCCGCGGAGTATGCCGGCATACAGGTGGGGCGCACCAGAGTGCTCGCCATGATGCTCTCCGGCGGATTCTCCGGACTTGCGGGCGTGACCTATTACATGGGTTATTTTGCCTCTATCCAGCCAAAAGTGCTGGTCAGCACAGGCTATGACGCTATCGCGGTGGCACTGCTGGGCAACAGTTCTCCGATCGGCATCATCTTCTCCTCCTTCCTGATCACAGTGATCTCGAAAGGAAGCACCTATATGAATTCCGCATCCGGCGTACAGGCTGAGATCGCCTCCGCCATAACAGGCATCATCCTGCTGTTCTCCGCATGCGGCGCGTTCATCAAATATAAAGCAGGCAGATGGAAAGAAGAACAGAAGCAAAGCGGACACCAGGCTTCAGACGGGAGGGCAGCTTAATGAATACGATTATTATTGACGGTTTATCATTCGCACTTCCACTGTTTATTATGGCAATCGGCGGTATCTACTGCGAGCGCAGCGGCATCACCAATCTCGCCATCGAAGGACTGCAGGGCTTCGGCGCCTTCTGCGGCGCGCTGTTCGCCGTCTGTATCGCACAGTATTTTGCGGGCAACTCACCGGTTCCTTTCTATCTGGCGATGTTGTTTGCCTTCCTCGGCGGTATGCTTTTCTCTCTGCTGCACGCCATGCTGTGCATTAAATTTAAGGCCAATCAGGTCATCAGCGGAGTCGTGATCAATATTCTGGCTATGGCGCTCACGGAATTTATGACCAAGCAGATCAACGCCAGCGTCTTCGGCGCTGCCTCCAATAAGTTCGTGCTCGGCGTATCCGCCCGCATCACGGTCCCCGTGCTGTCGCAGATTCCTGTGCTGGGCGCGGTGTTTACGAACCTGTATCCTTTTGAGATCGTCATCGCGGTCATTGCGCTGATCACATGGTACGTCCTGTACAAGACCAGATTCGGTCTTCATCTGCGCGCCTGCGGCGACAATCCTCATGCGGTAGACGCTGCCGGTATCGAAGTGAGCCGTGTACGCCTGATCGCCGTCATGGCTTCCGGCGCATTGTCGGGTCTGGGCGGTATCTGTTTCGCCTACTCGATCTCGGCTAACTTTTCATCAAATATCTATTCCGGCTACGGCTACCTCGCCATCGCCGCGCTGATCTTCGGCAACTGGAAGATCATGCCGACGCTCGGCGCCTGCCTGCTGTTCGGCTTCGCCCGCTCCGGCGGTTATGAACTGGTGAAAGTCCTGGAGATGCCCAGCAGTTATCAGGATCTGGTCATGGTACTGCCCTATGTGCTCACACTGCTTATGCTGATCTTCTTCAGTAAGAAGAATCACGCGCCCAAGGCGCTGGGCGTGATCTATGATAAGGGTGCCAGGTAAAACAAACATGCGCATTGTATCAGTCATAACTGTTGCAATGCGCATGTTTTTCGAAAACTGGCTCCGCGGTCAAATATGAAACACCTTCTGAATCTGTTTCATCGTCCCGAGCACCAGCATGGTCTGATCCGCCTCGATCTGAATGTCCGGTGTGACTGCCAGGTTCAGGACGCCGTCGTCCCTGAGAGCCATGATATTGAGGCTGTACCGCTTGCGGACGTCCAGTTCTCCGACTGTCTTGCCCACCCATTCCGCCGGCACATGAACCTCGAAGATTCCGTGCTCGTCATCCAGTTCTATATAATCCAGAATATGGTCGGCGCTGTAGCGGATCGCCGTCCACTCGGCAAGCTGCCGCTCCGGATATACGATCTCATCCGCCCCGTTTCGAAGCAGGAACTTGGCGTGTACATCGCTTGCGGCTCTGGACACGACCAGCTTTGCACCCAGTTCTTTTAACAGGGACGTGGTCTCCAGAGAACTCTGGAAATCATCTCCTATAGCAACAATGCAGAAATCGAAGTTGCCGATCCCCAGTGAGCGCAGAAAATCAGGATTCGTACTGTCCCCGATCTGGGCATTGGTGACAAGCGGCAGTACCGCATCCACGCGCCCTTCTCTCCTGTCCACCGCCATCACCTGATGATCCAGCTCATATAATTTCTCCGCAATATGTTTACCAAAACGTCCCAAACCTACCAATAAAACTGATTTCATGACTGTCCTCCTGTTGAACTTCCGTCTCAAAATATTTGCTTTTCGGAATCTGTCTTACTTGCTTTTCGCCGATTACCCGACTATGATCTTCTCCTGCGGGAACTCCGACACATACGGGTGCTTCCTCGAAAGCGCCGCATACACGATCGTCATACCGCCCACTCGTCCCAGAAACATAAGGATAATCAGGACGATCTTGGACGCGGTACACAGATCCGGCGTAATCCCCAGCGTGACACCCACCGTTCCGATCGCAGAAGCCGCTTCGAAAAGCGCCTGGATGATGGGGATGCGTTCCACCGTTCCGATAAAGATACCACCCGCAAGGAACAGGCTTAAATACAAGACCAGCACAGTCGCCGCATAATGCGCCGTATCATTCGGTATCCTTCTTCCGCATATATGCGCGTTCGGTCTGCGCTTGAATACCGCGATTGCCGTCGCAAAAAGAACCGCAAAGGTCGTAACCTTCATGCCGCCTGCCGTAGAACCGGGTGACCCGCCGATTAACATCAAGATAATCATGATCATCTGACCGGACTCCGTAAGCTGCGTCAAATCCACAGTATTATATCCCGCCGTACGGGTCGTAACCGATTGAAACAGCGCTGCCAGAACCCTCTCCACGCCACTCATGCTCTCCCATGCCGCCGACCCGAACTCATTAAAGTAGAAATAAACCGCCGGAAGAAGCAGAAGCACTCCGGTGACAGACAACACCACCTTGGTCTGCATACGATAGCGGCGCAAGTGCAGTTTATTGCGCTTAATATCATCCCATGTCAGGAAACCGATCCCGCCTACCACGATCAACAGCATGACCACCACATTCACTGGTACATTCCCTGTGTAAGAGGTCAGAGACGAATACTTTCCTTTCACCCCCATCAGATCAAATCCCGCATTACAGAAAGACGAGATCGAGTGAAAGAAGGCATACCAGATCCCCTTGCCGATCCCGAATTCCATGATCATGGAAGGAAGAAGCGCCGCCGCACCCAGCAGTTCTATGATTACCACCATTTTCAGTATAAAACCGGTGAGCCGGACAATACCGCCCATTTGGGGCGCCGCAATCGCCTCCTGCATCGTGCTTCTTTGCATCAAACCGATCTTGCGTCCGGACAGCCTCGTGATAAAAATCGCAACTGTGATCACCCCCAGCCCGCCGATCTGGATCAGACACAGAAGCACCGCCTGCCCGAAAGCGGACCAGTACGTCGCCGTGTCATTTGTGACAAGCCCCGTCACACAGACCGCCGATGTCGCTGTAAATAATGCGTCTAAAAAGGGTGCGCTGCCTTCCCCCGACCTGGACCAAGGAAGCATTAAGAGAATTGTTCCCACAACGATCACACCCAGAAAACCCAATAATATAATTTGTGAAGAAGATAACTTCCTATTTTTTCCAGACCCCATACTGATTACCCTGCCGCCCCGTTTCTGATTTTCTCTGTTTCCACCTGTTACATATTATAATCGCTTATATCATTTCGTCAACCGGATCTCCTCCCCCAGCTTAAAGGAGTACAGGATTTTCTCCGTATCCCGGAAGCCCGAGGACAGTTCCAGCGCCTCCGCATAATAGTCGAGCTGCACATGATAGCGTTTCACCAGTTCTTCCGCAGTCTGCACCGCATCCGTCTTATAATCGAGCAGCACATACTTACCGTTCTCCTCGAAGAAAACGTCTATGATTCCCTGAATCAGAACCGTCTCCTCATGTGGGAACTCTCTGCTCAGCCGGTCCGCCGGAAGCCCCATGACGAAAGGCTGTTCCTTATATAATCTGCCCGCTCTGGCTGCTTCTCCCATTCTGTATGCCGTATCAGTCATCAGAAACCGGGTAATCTTGGGCGCCGACACCACCGCATAGTATTCTTCCGACAGCCTTCCTTCCCGCCGCATAGCGCAAAGCTGGCTCTTTAACAGTTCGGAAGCGGCCTTTTCATCCTTTTTGACTATATCAGTCACTTTTGAAAAATCAAAGAGTTCCATCACTTTATGGAACGCGCTGCCTCGCATGGAGCCGCTGACGCGCTCATCCTGCTCCAGAAACCCGGGCAGGTATGGCACCACCGTCTCCTCCTCGTACATCTTAAAAGAAAAATCGGTTTCTTCCTGCATACCCGCCATTTTTAATTCCGACACGGTCGTCTTCGTGTACAGATTCTGCAGATTCTCATAAGGATACCGATATGTAAAGCAATCCGCCATGTACGCCGTCAGCGCAGCATCCGCATCCCGATCTGCCTCAGACATGAGCAAACTGCGTTTTGCCCCCTCTATGCGCACAGTATCTTCCAGTTTCTCTTCCACGGTGTCTTCCCACCCTGAAAGTAAGACGCGTATGCAGTCCTGACCGTCAAAAGCCGAAGCCTTATGACCGGCCACGACGTTTCGACAGCCGGGATCTCCGGTTGATACCGTCGGCAGGCCATACGCCTGACGGATCCCGTCCATGCAATGGCTGCGTGCAAGCGCATATAGAAGCAGATCCAGAAAACTGCCGCTTCCTGTGAGCACATCATAAGGCAGAAGTGTCTCCTTCTTCTGCCGCAGCGGCAGAAGCGCCGTCATCAGCTTCTGCGCGTCCTTCACGGTGCCTGTCAGAATCAGTTTCTCTCTGGCTCTGGTCATCGCCACATACAGGATACGCATTTCCTCTGCAAGATTATCCGCCCGCATCTTCTCTGCGATCACATTTCTGCGCAGATCTCTTCCTCTGACACGCAGCCCCGTATTTACATAGTCTACACCGATTCCCGCATCGATATCAAGTACCAGATGTCCGTTTACATCTCTGTTCTGAAAACCTTTCGCCAGTCCCGACACGAAACAGACCGGAAACTCCAGCCCTTTGCTCTTGTGAATGCTCATGATCCGCACCACGTCGGCATTCTCATCCTGCAGTCCCGCCTCGCCGTAATCCACCTCATATTTCTCTAACTGTTCCATATAGCGCAGGAAATGATTCAGTCCGAAATAGCTCGTCTTCTCATAATCCGCCGCCTTGACAAGAAGCATCTCCACATTGGCGCGGCGCTTATTCCCCTCGGGTCTGACTGCCACATAGTTCAGATAATCCGTCTCCCGCAGAATCATCTGTAAAAGCTCCTGCACAGAGAGGTATGCGGACAGCTTGCGATAGCGTGCAAGTCTCTCGAGAAACAACCGGATTTTGTCTGTGAGTCTGGTTTCTGCCACGTCCTTCTTTTCCACGCTGTCACCTGCCGCCCGGTCTGCCTCTTTATCCGCTTCCCTTCCTTCATTCCCGGCGCTCTTTGCCCAACACTTCACCGCATCGTACATATATTTTTTCTTCGGATAAGCCGCCCTGATCATGGCGATCTCTTCCTCGTCAAATCCGCCCAGATAGGAATGCAGCACACCGTACAGCGGTATATCCTGCAGCGGATTATCCAGAATCCGCAGATAGTGCAGAAGCTCCTGCACCTCGCTCGCCGCGAAATACCCCGTGCGCGAAGTCATATGTACCGGAATGCCTTCCTCTTCCAGCACCCGCTTGAATATCTCGTCCCAGCCTGAAGTGGTACGGAGCAGAATCACAATATCCCGATAAGCGAGCCTGCGAAATCCGCCGCTCTCCCGATCCGTCACAGGAAACTCCCGCATCAGTTCTTTGATCCTGGCTGCAACGCCGTAAGCCTCCTGTTCTTTCGTCGAGACGTCCTCCGGCTGCTCTCCCATCCGGAAGAGCAGAAGCTCCGTGAGATTCGGGTTGTCCGCAGTATGCGCCGGATACACCGCACCCGCATGCAGTGCCGCCAGATCATCATATACGAGACCGCCCACGTCTTTCCCCATGATCTGTTCAAAAACCATGTTCGTGCTGTCCAGCACTTCCCGGCGGCTGCGGAAGTTCTGATGCAGGTCGATCCGCCCGGCTTTGATCCCCGCGTTGCCCGGCTGCCGGTTGTTACCGGTTTCTGTCTCTTCCCGTCCGGCATAGGTCTCATACTTCTCCAGAAACAGTTCCGGTCTCGCCAGACGGAACTTGTATATGCTCTGTTTCACGTCTCCCACCATAAACCGGTTGTATCTGCCCTCTTCCTCGCCGGAGATGCAGGACAGAATGTACTCCTGTACCAGATTGCTGTCCTGATATTCATCGATCAGTATCTCATGGAAGTAACTGCGGTATTCCAGCGCCGTCTCCGTCGGCACGCACCTGCCGTTCTCTTCTCCCTTAACCAGAATGGTCAGCGCAAAATGCTCTATGTCATTGAAATCCAGAATGTTTTTATCCCGCTTCTTCGCATCAAAAGTCCTCTTGAATGCCAGCGCCAGATCCACCAGCCCGTCCACCGCCGCACCGCATACCTCCATCTGCTGCAGGATCTGTTCTTTCGTCCGGAAAAAGTACTTCTTCTGCAGATCGCCAAGCTGCTCCTTCACCTGTGTACGCAGATTCTTCGTCAGTTCACGCTTGATTAGAGAAACCGTGTCGTCCTTCTTCGAGGGCAGCCTTTCAAAGTGCAGCGCACCGAAAGCGGCGTAGAGTGTGTCATACCATTCCGTGCGATTCATCTGCTCCTGCGCGCCGGAAGCCTCTGCCTGACCACACAATCTCAGCAGACCCTCCGCCATCTCCCGCTCACGCTCCAGCAGTTCTCCGTACATGTACGGTCCGTCCGGTTCCTCACACAGACGGACTGCCTCCGCCAGCTTCGACACGCAGCCCATAAGAAGAAGCTTTACCTGCCGCAGCATCTGCGCCGCCCAGGGAAGTCCCTCCAATGCCATCAGCTCTCCGCCGTCAACTTCATCCGACACTGCTGTCACCCTGCTCACGGCTTCCTCCTCCGGCACTGCCTTATCCTTCGCACCGGACGCTTCCGACTGCCGTCTGAATCCGATCCGGTAATCCTGCTTCCGCTCTTCCAGCCACTTCTCGGGAAACGGGGTGCTCATGGCGAAGTCGTAGAGCTTTAACACGATCTCCTCCACCGCCGTATCCCTGCTGCCCAGACTGAAATACTCCACACAATTCAGAAACCCCGGCTCTTCCCCGGCATAGCACGCCTCCAGCGTCTCCTCCAGCGCCTCCTGCCGCAGCAGTCTGGCTTCCCCCTCTTCCGCAATCCGGAAACCGGGGTCCAGACCGATGGTGTGGAACTGATTACGGAGTACAAAGAGACAGAAACTGTCGATCGTCGTGATGCGCGCATTGTGCAGCAGCGTCGTCTGTCTCTGCAGATGCTCGTTTCCCGGATCGGCCGCCAGCCTGTCATTCAGCGCCCGGCTGATTCGCTCCCGCATCTCCGCCGCCGCCGCGTTGGTGAATGTCACCACAAGCAGTCTGTCGATATCCACGGGATGATCGCCGTCGCTCACCATCTTTACGATACGCTCCACCAATACTGCCGTCTTGCCGGAACCGGCGGCGGCAGACACTAACAGATTACGCCCTCTCGCGTCAATCACGCTCTGTTGTTTCTCCGTAAACGATATCCCCATTCTGTTCTCCTGTTCCGCAGCTGCCACTCTTCGGCTTCTCTCCCGGTCAAATTATCACGCTTTCACGGACTTTGCAGCAAGTGCAGTGTCCTGTGCTGAACTATTACCCCATTCCTGCCGCTATCATTTCCCCGCGTAAATACTTCTTTTCATTCACGCTCGTCCAATTCCGCCCGCATCTGACACAGCGCGTCGTCCGCACTCAGCTTCGGCAGCCTGCGCATCCCGTATCCTTCGATCCGGCTGTCATACCCGCACACGCTTCTGTAGGCGCAATAAGTGCATGCCCGGTTCCCGTTCTGCTCATAAGGGTTGATCGATATGGTTCCGTCCAGAATACCGCTTCCAAGCTGTCGGATCTTGTGGTTTACATAATTTGAAACCACCTGCATGTCTTCCTCACTTATAACACTCGAGTGCGCCGAGAAAGAACCATCTTTTTTCCGCTCTAACGGCAGGATCTGCGACTTATCAGTGAACTCTCCGTCAAGCATTCTAACAGCTTCGTCATTTTGATTGACTAATCCGGTCATCTTTAGTTCCTGCAATAACTGTTCATTGATCTGCTCCGGCGTCATACCGTCGCCGTCCTCCACCATCGGATCGTCGATATGATAATACAGCATCGCCGCTGGCACGATCTCCTTATCCGGATGTTTCTTCTGTTCGATCTCTACCGCCGCGTTCATATAGACGACCAGCTGCAGCTGCAGACCGTAATAGAGCGCCGCCAGATCAAACCTGCGGCTGCCGGATTTGTAGTCGATGACCTTCACATAGACCTTATCCTCCGCCTCGCATGTATCCACCCGGTCGATCCGTCCGCGCAGGCGCATTCTGTCCTGCTCGTTCAAGGCAATGTTCAGCGCATCCAGATCTTCGATCATAGAGAACGACATCTCGAACTGATCCGGTACGAAAGAACCCTTCTTAAGCTGTGTCTGCAGAGTCAATACGGTACGGGTCAGTATCCGTGTCATTCTCCCCAGAAGATGTCTGTTACGGGCGCTGCTGTACAGGATCGTTTCCTCATAGGCCGCCGCATATGCCTGAATCGCCTCTTCCACCATGCGGCGTGCATCCTCCTTCGGAAAGTCAAACCATGTATAGCCGTTCTCCGCAAGTCTCTGCGCGAACAGTTCCAGCACGCCGTGAAAGACATTTCCCATATCCACGTCTTCAAAGCTGTAATCCCCGCGCTCCCGAAGCGCCAGCCCGTACTGCAGGAAATGCCCGTAAGCGCAGGCGGCGTATTTCTCCAGACGGCTTACACTGTTAAGCAGCATCCTGCCATACAGCGCACGGGTCACTACCCTGGACAGCGGTGTGTCGCTGTACCGGTAGAACGCGGCATCGATCAGCCGGTCCACCGTATCCTGATACCGCGGTCTGCCGCGATAACTGTGATACAGCGCGTACATCTGTCTGCCGGCCTTATCCGTAAGTCTGCCGCCCGCATACTCCCGCAGCATATCCGCCATGATACCGATCCCGTCCGCCCCGCACACAAGCTGTTCCTCCATCGGCGCGCTCTCCGGCACCTCCACCGCAAGAAGCGGATACATCGTCCGCACCAGATCGATCAGATAGGCCGGCCGAAGGCTGCGTCCGTCATTCCCGATCTTGGCATAGGACAGATATAACTGTTCCGAAGGCTTTGTCATGTTCAGATACAGATACAGACGCTGTATATACATCTGCTGTCTGGGTGAAGGCGCCAGTTCCAGATCGGCATCCCTTAGAAACTCCCTGTCGATATCCGAAATAATACCGCCCCTGGTCGCTCCTTTCGGAATATTTCCGTCGTTTACGCCTAAGAAGAAGAGCACTTTGACCTGCTTTAAGCGCGTCCGCTCGATATCGCCGACCAGCACGCGGTCCACATTCTGGGGAATCGTTCCCACGCTGATCTCTGTCAGACCGGAATCCAGAATGTCTGCAAATTCTCTGCGCTCCATCTCCTCATCGGCAAGCAGTTCATAGATCTGGTCAAGCAGATCGATCACCAGCGCATATATCTGCCCGTACTCCTTCGCCCGCGCCATATCCCCCTGTGCTTTAAATTCTCTCTCGTAGTGCGCCAGCTTCTGCTGCAGCTCGTTTGTCACAATAAAATCGTAGAGGGCACGTACCATCCCGCCGGCTGTGCCGACCGGCGCAAGCAGCGGCGCAAGCTGCTCCATCAGCCTCTCCCGCATGGCATTATAGCAGGCAAGCTGCCGCAGCGCCTCTTCCTCGCCCTCTCCGTTATCCTCTTTATAGATAAAAATACTGCTCCAACGCTTCTTCCCGCGGATGCCGAATCTGCGGACATAATTTTCCAGCCGGTCCACCTCTTCCTCATCAAAGCCGGTCAGTCCGGTGCGCAGATAATGGAATACTGCCGGAAAACTGAAATCCTGCAGCACAATCTGCAGTGCGCTCCTGATATATTCTGCAAAAGGATTGCGCAGGATTCCTCTCGTGTGATCCAGATAGATCGGTATTTCGAATTTGGCAAACTCTTCCTCCGCCAGACTGCCGTATACTTCCATGTCTCCCGTCACCACAGCGATGTCCCGATAGTGCAGGCCTCCAGTATTATGTAAACCTTCTATTGTCTGACCACTGCCATCCGCCGTTGCACGTGCGCCGTCAATCCCCATAACGAGCCTGCGAATCGCGATGCACGTCTGCCTGACTTCCTCTTTCGGGGTAGACGCCTCATATAAATGCAGCCTCTCCACCGGCTCCTCATACGCTTCCGACGAATACCGGAACAGATTGCTCTCCAGATGGGACAGTTCCGCATTCTGTGCAAACCGCGGCAGTCTGCCCGCGGTCCGCTCCCTGCACCACACCGGCTTCTCTTCCTTCGCATCTGCCTCCTCCGCAAGTCTGCGCAGATCCGCTACCGTCTTCTTACTCAGATGAAACAGTCTGTGCTCCCCGTCAAGCTGATACGGATTCTCTCTGTCGTCGATCGTCAGTGTAATAATGACCTTTCTGGTCAATCGTATCAGTTCCTGAATGACACGGTTCTGAATCGGCGTAAATCCGGTAAATCCGTCGAAGGCAACCACACTTTTTCTGATCAGCGCGGACTTCGGCAGCGCTTCCCGGAGCCTGTCCAGCGTTTCCTCGGTCGTGATAAACTTGTCGTGGATATAGTCCAGAAACGCCTGATACAGCACGCCCATATCCTGCAGCTTATAATACAGTGCACCGCGGGAACGGGCATACTCCGCCAGTTTCTCCATCTCCCGCAGGCCGATGCCGTACTGCATAAACTCCGAAATCGCCGACTTCACCTCGTGGATATAGCCGATCTTGTGCAAGTGGGCGCCCATCACCTGCAGCCGGTCCGCACACTGACCCGCCACATTGCGAAGCACCAGGCTCTTGCCCGTATCGTCCAGAACCGGCACGTCCTCATACCCTACCTCCTCTAAGATCCGGTGGGTGAGCCTGCCGAAGCTTAGGACGTCGATATTCATGATAATATGATCGGGATGTTCCACCACCAGATCCATCTGTGTCTGCATGGTAAACTGATCGGGCACGATCAGCAGATAGTCCGTCTGCGGATTCAACTGCGATGCCCGTATGATATCCTCGTGAAGTTTCCGACTTTTGCCGGAGCCGGAGGCCCCGAAATAAAATTGAAGTGACACTGACTTGTCCTCTGTTCCTGCTCTGTTGAATGATTTGCGGCAGACCTGAAAGACTTCATGCTGCCGCAAATCCATATTCATCATACCACAGGAGAGGGGAATTAGCTATCTTTATCATCCTTGATCATTCCGTAATATATTCCCTATTTGGCTCCTGTACTTGCGTAAAACATCTTCATCACCGATTCAGAACCCCCATGTTTTTACATAAAATAAAACCGTCGCTCCATAGATAAATCAGCATCTATGGAGCGGCGACCCATTTCTTATGATTAACAACTGCCCAAACGATAACTTGATACAGCTCTGCTTTTAGATTATAGCGGATCATGTTTATGAATAATATAGAAAATGACAATATAAACAACAATTCCACATAGACCGGTAAACAAAACTTTTCCAAATCTATCCGGGGATAGGATAGTCAAGATAACTCCTATTGCAGTATATCCGCTCACAGTCCATCCTACAATTTCCAGACTTAAGAATAATTTACCTGCCATAAAAAAGCCAACCGCCATACAAATCCAAAGTAATAACAGCAACCTGGCCCCCCATATCGGAATCTCAGTGCTTTCCAACAATGGAGTCAATAAATTTACCGCACATAAAAGCGCCCCATAGGCTATTCCTTGTACGATTCTGTGTTTTTTAACCGGAAATGCCTTCCTGAAAAAAGTAAACATACTATTCAAAACTTAAATCAACTCCTGACTATATACCCATTCATTCCCAATAACATTTTTTCCACCCGAAGCAGTTTTATTATAATATGTATATAATGCATGATAACAATTCATATCATTTGCATATGCCCCATGCACAAAATATTTTGTTTCCGAAATATCAATATAGTCTGCACCATTATCTACTGCACGTTGAATAATTGCTGTAATAATTCCCAATGCTGCACCAGCAACCGGGCACATAAGCGCACCTAAAATAGTTGCTGCAATAGAACCAACCGTATTATTTAATCCGATATCAACAGTTTGTTTATTTGAGCTTACATAAGAATGATTCTGACTATATCCGCATCCATTTGTTGCATATCCACTATTGTATCTATGACTACTCTCAAATACAATTTGATCCTGAGTCATAGCTACATATTGATCATAATTGCCATCATGGAGTACCCCTGTCTGGATTCCATCCTGATACACCATAATTGTACCATCTTCTGAAACAATTTTTTCAACTATAATTGTTTCAAAACCTTCCTCATGAATAGTAATCTTCTCAGTAACAGTTGTTTCTCCAGCAATATATTCTACAGCAATATTCAAGTTTTCATAACTGTACTCATACCGTTGCTGCCCTGCAGCCAATGCTGAAACCGAGGAAGAAAAAACCATACTTAATGACACAAATAACGCCAATAACCTTTTCTTAATTTTCATAGTATTACCTCCTTATCGAAATACATTTATATTATTAGTTGTACCATATTATTAGTTATACACCATTTTTAAATAAAAATCAACTATTTTTAGAAATAAAACATAATTTATATATTTGTTACCAAAGTAAAGTAATATACATTATCATATGCGGCAGGTCAATCATCTGTAAATGATATTACTTCACTTTCTAAAACTCCATCAGCTCCACACTATCCGCCCATGCTTCCTCATTGATCTCCTCGTCACGGAAAAGTTTCTTCCTATCCGCTTCCGTGATCCTGCGGATCACTCTGCACGTCTTCTCTCTCTGTTCGTCATTCCTGTTCCTATTCTTCCCGTCTATTATCGTTCTTTCTTCTCCTGCTCCACCCGCTCGATCCGGATCTTGTCGATCTGCATCCCGCTCTCTGCGAAGAACAGTTTCAGATAATTGCTCGGATTAAAGAACCGTTCCAGCACATGTTCCATCTCGACATATTCGCCGCCGGTTCCGTTCAGGGTAAAGGTCTTTTTTAATGTGCCGTTTATGAAGATGGACACGGACACCTGCGCCAGTTCAGAGGCATCGACCTTCGCCCGGAAATGAATCTTATACACAGGCATCCCTTCCGTCTGCAGTCCGCATACGAAAGATTTTCCTTTTCCGGTGTCGATCTCGCTGCCGTCCAGTTCCAGGCTGTCCTGCAGCGTATACCACCTTATGTCGAAGTCAACCTTATCATCATCCGCCATTGCCTCCACCGCATCCAGTTCTTCTTGACTGATTCGGTCAAGACTTCTGTCCATAACCGCGGAGCGCATCAGCACCCGCAGGATATTGCCGGCGCATCTTTGCAGGTCGGCACGCTGCAGCGTTCCGTTTGCCAGACTCTCCTGCAGGTTATCCCGATTGGCATTCTTCGCGGAATCCTGTGTCACCATGTAGACATCGTTCTGCCCTCTTACCATCGCGGCAACGTTCTGTCTCGTAGCAGTCTCACCTTCATCGTTGATCTCCGCCCACCAGTCCGTCATGACGAAGCCGTCGTAATGCCATTCGCCGCGCAGGATCGTCGTGAGCAGGTCATAGTTCCCCGCGGTCCAGATCCCGTTGATCCCGCCGTAAGCAGTCATGATCGCATAGGCATTTCCTTCTTTGACCGCGATCTCAAAACCTTTCAGATAGATTTCCCGCAGCGCGCGCTCCGACACTACCGCATTGTACAGCCTGCGGTGATACTCCTGGTTGTTGCAGGCAAAATGCTTCAAAGCGCCCGTGACCTGATAGGCCGCCATGCCTCTGATCTGCGCCGCCGCCATCTTGCCGGTGACCAGAGGATCTTCCGAAAAATATTCAAAATTACGCCCGTTCAGCGGATGCCTGTGAATGTTCATACCCGGTCCCAACAGGATATCCACATGGTTCTTCCGAAGTTCCGCGCCTTCCATCTCATAGAGCCGTTCGATCAGTTCCTCATTGAAAGAACACGCCATGCAGGTACCGTTCGGCAGACAGAACGCATACGTGCCGCAGTCCATACGGATGCCGGAAGGTCCGTCCGAACAGCAGCCGCACGGAATGCCGTAGCCGGCAAGCGGCTCTGTCACGCCGCCGAAGGCAGAGGCCGTCCCCGGCGTCACCTTCGGAGAACACATGCCCTCCCCGCGAACGATACAGCACAGTTCCTCGTCACTAAGCTGCCCGAGAAACTCCTCCATGGACACCTTGCCGTCGTAGACGTCCGCCAGCCGGTATCCCAGATTGCCGCTGTACGGAATCTCTGTCTTCCTCTCCTGCCGACTTCTCTCCGGCATACTGTAGGTACGCTGCGGCGCCTCCTCCCACGCGGCAGTCAGGCTGCCGTCCTGCTCTCCCACGGGCTTCATACGCGCAAACGCCTCCACCGGCGCCAGCGCTTCCGTGCACTGTCCGACCACTTCCGTTTCCTGCATGGTAAAACCGCCGGCCGGCTGCGCGTTCCTGACGTCCCCGCCCACATAGAACTGATAGGTTCCAGCCTCCAGTACGTAGCAGGACTTATGTCCTGTCACACCGCTGTCATCATAGGATGCAAGCGCATATTTCTGTATATTGAACGTCAGTTCCTCTTCTTCTCCCGGTTTCAGGCATTTCGTCTTGCCGAAAGCCGTCAATATCCGCGCCGGTTTCCCCAGCTGTCCCTGAGGCGCGCCCGCATACACCAGCACGACCTCTTTGCCTGCACATTCTCCTGTATTATTTACTTTCACCCGGACAAGCCAGCCGTCCTTCTGCTCCTCCATACTGCCCGTCATAGTAAAAGAAGTGTAAGAGAGTCCGAATCCGAACGGATACAGCACCTTGTCCTTAGCCGAGTCAAATGTCTCGAAATAACGGTATCCCACATAAATATCTTCCGTGTACTGATCCCCGTCAGAGCCGCCGAAATGCGCCGCCGAAGGGTAATCCTCCACAGACCGGGCAATCGTATCGGTCAGTCTGCCGCAGGGATTCACCCTGCCCATGAGCACATCCGCCACCGCATGTCCGCCCTCCATGCCGCCCTGCCATGTATAGAGCACCGCCTGCGGCGCATAGGTTTCCACCCATTTCATGTCAATGATATTGCCCACATTGAGCACGACAATCACCCGCTCGAACGCGCCGCACACGTGCGCAAGCATCTGCTCCTCCCCTTCCGAGAGGTAATAACTGCCTCTTTCGGCTGTGGCGTCACGATCCTCCCCCGCCGTGCGCCCGATAACGACCAGCGCGGCATCGCTCTTCGCCGCCGATGTCTCCACGATCTCACGAGTCAGCGGCATTTCCGTCTGGCTCCACGGTTCCTGTGCCCATCCTTTTCCCATGTCAAAAGGGTGATCCGCCAGCCAGTCCCTGTAGATCTGCTCCAGTTCCTGATCCAGTACAAGCTTCTCTTCCTTCAAGGCATCCGGAATCCCCACCACGTAACGGGTGTTGATCATGCCGCCGGAGCCTGTACCACTCTTGTAATAGTCAAACTGAATCCGTCCGAATACGGACAGCTTCTCCCCTTCCCGCAGCGGAAGCGCATTCCTGTCATTTTTCAGAAGAACGGCGCCCTCCGCCGCTGCCTGTCTTGCCTTCCCTGCATACGCATCCCAGTCGATTGCATATTTGTTTCCCATAGTAACCTCCTATATTCTCTCACGGCAGCGCAGCGTCGTCGCGCCGCTGTCAGCCTCCGCCTGC
This sequence comes from uncultured Lachnospiraceae bacterium, assembly GCA_910578555.1. Lineage (GTDB taxonomy): Bacteria > Bacillota > Clostridia > Lachnospirales > Lachnospiraceae > UBA3282. The sequence continues at coordinate 10,630 of CAJTPS010000017.1, read as the reverse complement.
AATATTACCGCCGCGTTCCTGCCGGCTCATCGCAGCAGACACTCCCCTTCCGGATCTGCCGACGTGATCTCTCTATTCTTATCATAATACATTTTATTGTATTCGCCAATCTTTCTTATCACTTTATACGGATTCTTCATCACCGGCTCCCGTTCCGGACGTGTCCTGCGGGTATAAAAACGGGCTGCGTTGCCGCAGCCCTTACGTATCCTGTCCGGTACTGTCCTTTCTTATTGAAAAGGAATTACACCGCCGTCATATGTATCATTGATATATTGCGCAATCGTCTTGGACTTCAGCACGTCTACCAGCGCCTTGATTCCGTCGCTGTTCTCATTGCCTTCCTTCACCGCGATCACATTCACGTAAGTCTTGGCCGCTTCGGAATCGGACTGCTCATAAGCCACCGAGTCTTTGCTCACTGAGAATCCTGCTTCCATCGCATAGTTACCGTTCAGGACTACGAATGCCACCTCGTCCTTCACCCTCGGAACCTGCGCCGCCTCTAACTCCTGAATCTCGATCTCCTTCGGATTATCCACGATATCTCTCACGGTAGCCTCCAGGCCTACACCGTCCTTCAGCGTCAGGATACCGTTATCCTGCAGCAGAAGCAGCGCTCTCGCCTCATTGGTCGTATCATTGGGTACTGCGATCACGTCGCCCTTTTCCAGCGCCGTCAGGTCGCTCTTCGTACCCGGATAGATCCCGAAGGGCTCATAGTGAATGCCGCCTGCATTGACAAGATGCGTACCCTGCTCCGCATTGAAGGAATCCAGATACGGAATATGCTGGAAATAGTTCGCGTCAAAATCACCGCTCTCCACTACCTGATTGGGCTGCACGTAATCGTTAAATACCGTTACCTCCAGTTCCCATCCCTCCTCTGCAAGAATCGGTTTCGCCTGCTCCAAGATCTCCGCATGCGGTGTCGCGGATGCGGCAACTGTGATCTTACCGCCGTCTGCCGAATTACCGGCATTGCCGCACGCCGTCAAAACGCCGACCGCCAATGCCGCTGTCAAAATACCTGCAATAAACTTTTTCTTCATAATCTCCTCCATTCCGAAGCGTCCTACGCTGAGAAACACGAACCAAATCTCAGATCCGGTTCTGCAATCAGGGAAATCTGTGACGCTTCCGCACAAATTTCTGATTGAAAAATAAAAGCTGCCTGTCTATCTTTTCCGCCGGTCCAGCTTCACCGACATGCTCATGCCCGCAGTCTGGAAAATCTGCACCAGTACCACCAGCAGAATGACTGCCACAAACATGATCTCCGACTCGTACCGGTAATAACCGTAGCGCATAGCGATATCTCCCAGTCCGCCGCCGCCCACGATACCCGCCATCGCGGAATATCCGAGGATCGTGCCGAGCGCGATGGTCACACCCACCAGAATGGAGGTACGCGCTTCCACTAACAGTACATGGATAATAATCGTCATCGTACTCGCGCCCATACTTTGTGCCGCTTCGATTACGCCCCTGTCCACCTCGTTGATGGAAGACTCGATCATACGTCCGATGAAAGGCGCCGCCGCGATCGTAAGCGGAACGACCGTAGCCGCCGTGCCGTAACTCTTGCCCACAATCATCTTCGTAAACGGCATGACCAGAATCAACAGGATCAGAAACGGAACACTTCTGACCACATTGGCAATCACATCCAGTACCTTGTAGATCACTGCGTTAGGCTTGATCCCGCTCCTGTCGGTCACCGCCAGCGCAATACCCATAGGCAGTCCCAGCAGATAACCGAACAAAGTTGACAGCAATGTCATAAATATGGTTTCTTTCACACCGTCCCACATCATGAGTGTCATTTCGCTAGTCCACATAGCCGTCCACCTCCTCTACGTCCAGACCTCTCTCGATCAGATACGCCTTCATATCCTGCTGCACCTGCACATCGTCCGGCAGGCTTAAGATCATCTCGCCTCTGGCGATGCCCTCCACATTCTTGGTGTCGGCCCGCAGAATATTGATGGGCTGTCCGAACCGCAGCACCATATTGGCAATCACCGGCTCAAAAGAGGAATTGACGGAAAACACGATACGGATACAGCATTTTCCTTTCATCAGATCCTTCTGATGGCTCTCTAATGTACGCCGTTCCTCTCCCCGTCCCCTGACGATCAGTTCCTTCGCTTCCTTCGTCTTCGGATGGGAAAAGATTTCCGCTACCCTGCCCTGTTCCACCAGACGGCCACCGCCGATGATCGCCACATGGGAGCAGATCTCCCTGACCACCGACATCTCATGGGTAATGATAACAATCGTTATGCCATAATCCCTGTTAATTTGTTTCAAAAGCTGTAAGATCGACTGTGTCGTCTGCGGGTCCAGCGCACTGGTCGCCTCGTCGCACAGCAGGATTTTCGGATTCGCAGCAAGCGCTCTTGCGATCGCCACACGCTGTTTCTGTCCGCCCGAGAGTTGTGACGGATATGCCCCCGCCTTCTCTGTCATACCTACGATCTCTAACAGCTCCTCCGCCCGCTTTCTGGCGTCCTTCTTACCCATAGCGCCCCTCTGCCCGCCGTCCTTCTGACTCACGCCGGCATACAGCAGCGGAAAACATATGTTATCTATTACATTTTTCTGCATCAGCAGGTTGAAATGCTGGAAAATCATCGCGATCCCGGCGCGTTTGGCGCGAAGTTCCTTTTCCCGCAGGGAACCCAGATCCCTGCCCTCGATCTCCACCGTTCCCGATGTGGGCCGCTCCAGGAAATTGAGGCAGCGCACCAGAGTACTCTTACCCGCTCCCGACATACCGATGATGCCGTAGATATCCCCCGCCTGAATCGACAGGTTAATATCCTGCAGCGCCTCTACGTCGCCATCTTTTGTCACAAACGTTTTACTCAAATTACGAACTTCTATTATTCCCGCCATCCGACTGTTCCTCATTTCCATGCACATGCCTGCTGTTATCTCCTGCAGACTGTCTCATCTGTGCGCACAGAAGAAAAAGCATACTCTTCCGCCCTGCAAATGCCGCATAAAATCAAACTGTTATAACATGACTACTTTAGTATGGATAGCGGCATTTGTCAAGTTGTGGGAGGAAAACTCACACTAATATTGCAGCAGTTCAGCCCGCGCCATTCGTAATGGCTGAACTGTTACACAGTATCTACTCCGCCGAAAACAGCGGTGTAGACAGATAGCGGTCACCGGAATCCGGCAGGAGCGCCACGATGGTTTTACCTTTATTCTCCGGCCGCCTTGCCAGTTTAGTCGCCGCGTGGAGTGCCGCACCGGAAGATATGCCCACCAGCACGCCTTCTTCTACCGCAATCGCACGTCCTGCCGCAAAGGCATCTTCATTGGTAACCTTGATAATCTCATCGTATACATTCGTATTCAGCACCTCCGGCACAAATCCGGCGCCGATTCCCTGAATCTTATGAGCGCCCGCAGCACCGCCGGACAGAACCGGACTGCTCTCCGGCTCCACCGCCACGATCTGCACCGCCGGGTTCTGCTCCTTCAGATACTCACCGACGCCCGTGATCGTGCCGCCTGTGCCGACACCCGCCACGAAGATATCCACTTTACCGTCCGTGTCATTCCAGATCTCCGGTCCCGTGGTTGCCTTATGCACTGCGGGATTCGCCGGATTCACAAACTGACCGAGAATCATAGACCCCGGCATGGCTGCATGCAGTTCCTCCGCCTTAGCGATCGCACCTGTCATGCCCTGCGTGCCATCGGTCAGCACCAGTTCCGCCCCGTATGCCTGCAGCAGCTTCCTGCGCTCCACGCTCATCGTCTCGGGCAGCGTCAGGATCGCCTTATAACCCTTGGCTGCCGCCACCGCCGCCAGACCGATGCCCGTATTGCCGGAAGTCGGTTCGATGATAGTCGCACCCGGCTGCAGCCTGCCGGCCTTCTCCGCCTCCTCGATCATGTTCAGCGCAATCCGGTCCTTAACGGACCCGGCCGGATTCAGATACTCCAGCTTCACCAGAATCGTCGCCTCCGCAATTTCATGGTTCTTTTCATAGTTTGTAATCTCCAGTAAAGGAGTCCTGCCAATCAGTTCCGCCGCACTTTTTTTAATATCTGCCATTATTCCCTCCGTTCTGAAATATCCCTGTTCCGCACCGTCTGATGTCTCTTGCTGACCAGGACATGCTTTGTGTGCTTCACTTGGTTTTATTTCCTACTTATATACTAGGATTTATATGAAATGATAATACACCATGATATGGAATTTGTCAACAACTATTTTTATCTTTATGCAGGAGCGGAATATTTTTACAAGATTGAAAGTACTCTTTTTCAATCTTCTTTGTATATTTCCTGTTTTTCTACTATAATGATTAGTGTGTCAAAAGGTGCTTATGACACGCTAATCCTATAATAGATAAAGCGGCATGTACACCCTGCCCGATTGAAAGGAAACCGCCCATGCAGCAGCCCTCCATTCTCAAAGAAATCCGTACCCACGGCACAGACTCTTTTCCCTGTGCCATCTACCGGACCCACTCCGCCGGCAAAGGCACGCTGGTCAAGCACCACTGGCATGACGAGGTTGAGATCCTCTACTTTTCCGCCGGAAAGTTCCGGCTGGAAATCAATATGGAATCATTTCCGATTCGCTCTGAATGCTTCTACTTCATCAACCCCGGCGAACTGCACAGCATCGTCACGGAGACGTCCGACAGACATTGGGAAGATGCGATCGTCTTCTCCCCCGGACTCCTGTGCTTTGACTCCTGCGATGAAGCGCAGATCCGCCTGCTCAAACCCATTCGAAGCGGCAGACTGCTGTTTCCGCGGTGCCTCACGCCAGAACAGCCCGCATTCGCACCGATGAAAAGCGCTTTTACAGACGTCATGCACGCTTTTGGCCAGATGAAGGCCGTAGATCCCTCTGTAATTCTGCCGGCCGCAGACACTTCCCGTCCCGAAGACGCCTGTGTGGACAGCACTGCCGTGACCGATGACTTAACCAGTCAATTATATATCAAATCCGCTCTGCTTTACATCCTTGCCACGCTCTCTGCCAACCGGCTTTTCATGCCTGCCGAAAGTAACCAGGATAAGCGCGTCGAAAGCATTAAAACCGCACTGACGTATATGAAGCACCATTATCAGGAAAAACTTCATATAGCCGATCTTGCGGGATGCGTAAATCTGAACGAACAATATTTCTGCCGTCTTTTTAAGAAAGCGGTCGGACATTCTCCGATGGAATATCTCAACGAATATCGGATCAAACAGGCAATACGGCTTCTGGAAGAAACCGGTCTGCCCGTGACGGAGGTCTGTCTGGAATGCGGTTTCAACAATATGGGCAATTTCCTGCGGGAATTTCGCCGGTATACGGGCATGACCCCCTTGCAGTACCGCAAAAGCGCAGCTGCGGTCACAGATTGATGCCATCAGAATGCTGCCCGGATGTCCAAAGGCGCTATGTGCAAAATAGAACGGCATACTGCCCGAGCAGAACCTGCAAATCACCATCGAGCTAATCCATGTGATAAAAGTCAATATAGCGTAATTATTTAGCATATAATCGTAAGACTTTCCCTGTGCAAATCATTATAATGTATTTCATAAGACATTTTTGCGGGAGGTACGGTTATGACTAAGAAATGGTGGCATGACAAAGTGGCATATCAAATTTATCCGAAGAGTTTCTATGATTCCAACGGCGACGGCATCGGCGATCTGCCGGGCATCATAGATAAACTCGACTATCTGCAGGATCTGGGCATAGACATTATCTGGCTTTCTCCCTGCTATCAGTCTCCTCTGGCGGATCAGGGCTACGACATCTCAGACTACTATCGGATCGATCCCCGCTTCGGCACCATGGAAGACATGGAGCGGCTGATCGCGGAAGCCAGGCGGCGGGATATGTATATCCTGATGGACCTGGTCGTAAACCACTGCTCCGACGAGCACGAGTGGTTCCGGAAAGCATGCGAAGACCCCGACGGCAAATACGGTAATTTTTTCTATCTGAAGAAAAAGACGGACGGGGAACTGCCCACCAACTGGCGTTCCTACTTTGGCGGTCCCGTGTGGGAAGACCTGCCCGGCACAGACAGGCAGTATCTCCATGTGTTTCATAAGAAACAGCCGGACCTTAACTGGGAAAACCCGGAGCTTCGCGAAGAAGTCTACCGGAATATCAACTGGTGGCTCGACAAGGGGCTCGGCGGCTTCCGCATCGACGCGATCATCAATATCAAGAAAGCACTGCCGCTTCGCAGTTATGAACCGGACCGGGACGACGGACTGTGCGGTATGCATGTCATGCTGCAGGAGGCAAAAGGGATCGGTACTTTCCTCTCGGAACTGCGTGACCGAACCTTCCGTCAATACGATGCCTTCACGGTAGGCGAGGTTTTCAATGAAAAAGCGGAAGAAATCCCGGACTTCATCGGCGACGACGGCTATTTCTCCAGCATGTTCGACTTTAACGAGACGATGTGCGGCGCCAGCGACAAAGGCTGGTATGACGCCAGACCGGTCGAGCCGGATGATTACAAACACCGCTGCTTTGAATCGCAGGCTAAAGTCGGGAATATCGGCTTCCTGTCCAATATTATTGAAAACCACGACGAACCGCGGGGCGTCAGCCGCTACATTCCCGAAGGAGACTGCTGCACAGAGAGCAAAAAAATGCTGGCAGCGTTAAACTTCATGCTGCGCGGGCTTCCTTTTATCTACCAGGGTCAGGAACTGGGCATGGAGAATATGCCCTTTACTTCTATAGAAGAGATTGACGACATCTCTACCCGCGACGAATATCTTGTCGCTCTGGAAGCCGGGCTCACGCCTGCGGAAGCTTTAAAGGCCGTCTCAAAATACAGCCGTGACAACGCCCGCACCCCCATGCAGTGGTCCGATGAAGCCAATGCCGGATTTACGAGCGGTACTCCCTGGCTCAGGGTCAATCCCAACTACGCTTCCATTAACGCGAAATCACAGAAAGACGATCCGGACTCGGTATACGCTTTCTATAAGAAACTGATTGCGCTGCGCAAAGACCCTGCCTACAAAGAAACCATCGTGTACGGCGCACTGAAACCGGCGTGGGAGGAGCGGCACAACCTGATGGCATATTACCGGAAAGGAGACCGGACGCTGTTTGTGATCGGCAATTACCAGCGTGAAGAGCAGGAGATCCTGCTGCCCGGTGCATATAAAAAAGTACTTTTGAACAATTATAAAGAAATAGCGGCGGACGGCAGTCGCATCAGACTGCACGGCTATCAGGTAGTGATACTGGAAATGTAAAAACAAAATAAAGAAAGGACAGAATGAATATGAGCAGAACATGGTGGAAAGAGGCGGTTATCTATCAGATTTATCCGCGCAGTTTTATGGACAGCAACGGAGACGGCATCGGCGATCTGCAGGGCATCATCAGCAGGCTGGACTATCTGAAATATCTGGGGATCGACGTGATCTGGCTTTCTCCGGTGTATAAGTCTCCAAACGATGACAACGGTTACGATATCAGCGATTATCAGGACATTATGGATGAATTCGGCACGATGGAAGATTTCGACGAACTGCTGACCGAGGCGCATAAGCGCGGCATCCGCATCGTCATGGACCTGGTGGTCAACCACACCTCCGACGAACACAAATGGTTTATGGAGAGCCGGAAATCTACTGATAACGCCTACCGCGACTACTATATCTGGCGCGAGGGCAAAGACGCACAGACCCCGCCCAACAACTGGGGTTCCTGCTTCGGCGGATCGGCATGGCAGTATGACGAGGCGACCGGTATGTACTACCTGCACCTTTTTTCCAGAAAACAGCCCGACTTAAACTGGGATAACGCAAAAGTGCGGCAGGAAGTGTTCGACATGATGACATGGTGGTGTGATAAAGGCATCGACGGTTTCCGCATGGACGTGATCAGCATGATTTCCAAGACCGGAGAAATGCCGGACGGCAAGGGGGACGGTCAGTACGGAGACTTCGGTCCATACTGTATCCACGGTCCCAATGTACACAAATATCTGCAGGAGATGAACGAGAAAGTGCTCTCCAGATACGATATCATGACCGTCGGCGAGACAGCCGGCGTAACGACAGAACTTGCGAAGCAGTACGCGGGTGAAGACGCACATGAACTCAACATGGTATTCCAGTTCGAGCATGTGGAAGGCGACGGCAAATACGGGAAGTGGACGGATGAAAAGATCCCGCTTACCACGCTGAAGAAGACCTTGTCCCGCTGGCAGACTGAACTTTACGGTCAGGCATGGAACAGCCTGTTCTGGGACAATCACGACCAGCCGCGCGCCGTCTCCCGTTTCGGTGACGACCGTCCGCAGTATCGGGAGGTTTCCGCGAAGATGCTTGCCACCTGCCTGCACATGCTGCAGGGTACGCCTTATATCTATCAGGGCGAAGAACTGGGTATGACCAATTACCCTTTTCAGAGTCCCGATGATTTCCGCGATATCGAGAGTATTAACGCTTACAGAGAGTGGTGCGCCGAGGGTTCCTTATCCCACGAGGTATTCTGGCCGTGTATTATCTTCAAGAGCCGGGATAACGCCAGAACGCCCATGCAGTGGGATGACTCCGCACAGGCGGGATTCACCGCCGGAACACCATGGCTTCCGGTCAATCCCAATTATAAGGAGATCAACGCCAAAGCAGCGACCGCAGACCCGGATTCCGTATTCCATTATTATAAGAAGCTGATTGCACTCAGAAAAGAGCATCCGGTCATGGTATACGGCAGGTATGAGCTGCTCCTGCCAGACAGTGAGGAACTCTACGTCTACACCAGAACACTGGATGAAGAGCAGCTTCTCGTTGTGTGCAGCTTCAGCGGCCGCGAGACGGCTTATACCCTTCCCGATGCGTTTGTGGGCGCACCCTGCCTGATCTCTAACAGGGAAAATGTATATGATAAGGCCGGGATGACCCTTAAGCCTTATGAGGCATTTGTACTGCATATATGTCAATAAACAGGCCGGTATATATGCTTTTGTAAGCGCAATATGTCATACCCCATCATGCATACCGCGGTATAGAACAGCCCCATGCTGTAAATCATATACCGCGGCTGTGCAAAGATGACAATGCCGACGGCCAGCGCGTTCACCACAATACCGGTCATCACAATAAATGCAAAACAAAGACTTGCCCCGATTTCTCCGCTCACAGCCTGCACGCTCTCTTCTTCCTGCATACTCCCTTTGTCCGGAACACTCCGTATCCGCCGTTGCAGCGCACTCCCGCGCCGCGCCAGATACCACGCCATAGCACCCGCGGTCAAATAGGCCGCAGCAGCATACAGGCTGAGCAGCCGGTTCGCCTGCGCGATCGAGTTGACCAGCCCTTTCCACAGATTATATACATATACTTTAAATAACGGCATGTGGCTCTGCCGCATAAGCGTGCGGGTCATCTCCCCACAGACCGCATCGTATTGCCGTGCCGTCTCCGTCTCGGAATACTCGAAATTCTCCTGAATGTATCCCTCCACCACGGGATTGATAATCCCGTAGCCGATCGCATCATAGCTGTCCGCATAATGGCCCGACACCGTCAGCCAGCCGCTCCCCGCGTACTTGTACAACAACTGCTGCGCATCCGCCTGCCGCATAATCTCCAGATAGAGCTCCCGCACCGTCTCATTCTCGAACAATGTCTGATCCTTCTCCACATCCGAAGAATACAGCAGCGTGCACAAGATCCCCATGGAATTGCCGCTGTGCTCCATCCACTCACCCCGGACCGCATACTGATAGGTTCTGTCAAATACTTTCCCCGCAATCAGAACCGCTGCGATCATCGCCGCCAGGCACAGAAACTTTCGGATCTGTCGCTCCCGTATCAGGATATACCATGCAAAAACAATTCCCATAATCAGCAGCGTAATCATCATCTGCTTGCGCAGACTGATCAGCAGAAAAGAAAATAAAAGCGTCAGCCACAGCTGCCTGCTGCGCCGCGTCCGTACATAAAGATACAGACTGATGATAAACAACACATAAAACGAAAGCCCGACTCCTTCCGTCAATATACTGTCCGTATATGCCGATCCTCTGCCCGCCGCAAACCGGCATAGAAGCGTCACTGCGAATTGAAACAGGATCGCCGCAAGCTGCAAGACCCTGCTGCCCGCCTTCATGTCCCGGACCGCTATCCCTGCATACCATGCAGTGAAACCTGCCAGCACACTCTGCAGTACAACCGTGATCATCAGCGCATCGACCCGCAGGACGCCCGCCATGCCTCTGCACAGCGCAAGGAATGTCGGATAGAGCGGTTCCCGCGTGATATGCATAGAAACATATCCGCCGGAATCCGCGCACCACACCGGGCCGTCTAACAGCGGATACAGCAAATAGAAACCGATGCTGGTGCATAACAGTGCCAGATCCCAAAATTTTATTTTTTTCATGCCTTCTCTTCCGTCATTCATGCCGCTTCCAGGTGATATCGCACGCCTTACTTTACTCTGCCCGCTGGTATCTCCTTTCCTCCTATTTTTGTCTGCAAGAATATTCATAACTTATGTAGGTCATTCTACCATGGCGGAAGAAATATTACAATTAAGATATATAAATACCAGCTCTGAAAGGTAAATCCATTTATCACCTCTCCAAGTTGCCTAAATTATAAA
>CAJTPS010000016.1 GCA_910578555.1 uncultured Lachnospiraceae bacterium | reverse complement strand
GTGGCTACCGAAACATTTTCAAAAAGTGTAGATAATTAAAAAGTGTTATACTAGTTCATCCAGAGATTTCGTGTTGCATTTCGTGTTGCATAGTGTTGATTTTATATAGAAAATAGGGATTTGACATTCCGATAACAGAGCGGGGAGAACATTGCAGGAAACCAGTGTTTATGCGGGTTTGCCCGGAAATGGCGTAAATACTACAATCTGGTGAAGTATATAGGAAATGGGTTCAAGTCCCCCTCTCGCTATTACCTTTAAGAGTGCGGAAAGCCTAGATTTTACTGGCTTTCCGCCTTCTTTTTGCCCAGATGTGGCTCCCGTTGGAGACACTCTGCTTCACTTCTTCCGTATGTCCCATGATCAGAGCGAGATAAAAAAGAAGCCGCAGAAGGCTTATGTGCTGTATACATACAATGTATTGACGTAGCACATTTTGGATAATATAATATTATTAAGGAAGGAGTTGATACTATGGCAACAACTAATATAACAATGAGAATGGATGAAGATTTAAAATCGCAGTTGCAAGAACTTGTTTCTAATCTTGGAATGGATATGACGACTTTTTTTACAATATCCGCGAAACAGGCGGTAAGAGAACAGAGAATACCGTTTGCTATTTCTATGGATGTTCCTAATGCAGATACAATCCGAGCTATTGAAGATGTGAGACATGGAAGAAATTTAAGCCGTTCTTTTTCTTCTGTGGAAGAGCTGATGGAGGATTTAAATGCTGAAGATTAGATATCACACATCTTTTAAAAAAGATTATAAAAGGGTTGTTAAAAGAGGATATGATACCAAATTGATGGAAGAAATTATTCAAAAACTGGCAAGAGGAGAACAGCTGCCAGAGAAGAATAAAGATCATTCTCTCGGTGGAGATTACATTGGATGTAGAGAATGTCATATTACACCAGATTGGTTGTTGATTTATGAAATTAATAAGGGAGAATTAGTATTATATCTGACAAGAACAGGAACACACAGCGATTTATTTTGAAATAGAATACGTTCAGTTGCAGACCCAAGTTTGCGGGAGCAGGAAGAATCAGCGTGAGTCCCCCTCTCGCTATTACCTTTAAGAGTGCGGAAATGCTGATGGATATGGCGTTTCCGTTTTCTTTTTGTCTGTGGTATTCTTCCCGGAGAACCGTCATTTAATATCGTTTTTGGACATTGAGCAGAACGGCGGAAAGAACTGTGATTTCGGACATGCTCATTTTCACGTGTTTCCGCGATATGATAATGACGGCTTCGGGTGGACATATCCGGAGGGAAAGCCGGAGTATTCCGCCCCCGGGTAGCTGAAAGAATTGCCAGAAAACTGGAAGAACAATAAATCTGTCCGGACATAAAGCTGTCAGTGTAAATTTTTAATCTTTCCTCTTATTTAAAAGTGTGGCAAACAGAACATGGCCCAGGCCGAGAATTGCCGCGGAAATGCCGAAGAGCCTTGCGCCCGCCGATAAACTACAGAAGCTGTCATCCCAGCTTTTCCATTCTTTCCTGGAGGCATGGACATAGAAGCGCATGATTTTCCGGTGTCGCCAGGTCCATGATTCCGTTCTGCGGAAGTTCAACTCTCGCGCTATGTATACCGGAAGTTTTATTTGCTATAAGATTTTGGCAGGGGTATAATAGAAACACGACCGGTTTCGGGAAGCAGATGCTCTTAAGCCGGAAAAGGCGTGTACACGCGAATGGAGGTAACGATGGGCGAGATAGATGATGTGATCAGAATGTTGGATAATATGACAAAAGAAGGCGTCAGCCGGATCAAAGTGGAGACTTCGGAGGACATCAGGAAGGGAGATCATCAGAAGGCATATCATCACGGAAGATGTGATGTAGGCAGTCCCTTTGCCACGGGCAAACTGTTTGTTGCCGGAGAGGCGGATTGCGGATAAGCGGGTCTCACAATCAGGTGGGACTTGTTTTATATCACAGGAAGGTACGACAGTGTAAACCAAACATAAAAGAGGAGCGAATCCTATGTACAAATTTATCATCTGCTTTATCGCGGGAATCGGGGCGGGTCTCGGCACCGGGTTTGCAGGCATGAGTGCGGTGCCGGCGACATTAAACCGTGCAACGGGGGTCGTGCTTGCGGCGCTGGGTGTCGTGATTCTCGGCGTTAAATATATAAAATGACATGCGTTACGATTCTGAGTCCGGCAGGCCGGATCGTGTGCATGAACCGTTGCAATACACACTGGAATACGTTAATGGATGCCGGAGGCGGTATTGCGGGAATCGGAACGAATCAGTTGACTTTTTCTGGAATATTTCATACAATTTTAGAGATGCTTTTGAATCAGAAAGTACCAGAATAATCAGATACAGTAAACATTGAAGGGAGCAAAATAATGTCAGAGAAAACGATACCGTATAAAATATATCTGGGAGAGGACGAGATGCCGAGGCAGTGGTACAATGTCCGCGCCGACATGAAGAACAAACCGGCGCCGCTTTTGAATCCGGGCACTTTACAACCTATGACTTTCGAGGAACTCAGCGGGGTATTTTGTGATGAACTGGTAAAACAGGAGTTAAACGACACGGATGCTTATATTGATATACCGCAGGAGATTCAGGACTTCTACAAGATGTACCGTCCGGCACCGCTTGTCCGGGCTTACTGTCTGGAGAAGAAGCTGGATACACCGGCAAAGATCTACTATAAATTCGAGGGAAATAATACGAGCGGCAGTCATAAGCTGAATTCCGCGATTGCGCAGGCATATTATGCGAAGAAACAGGGACTGAAGGGCGTTACCACGGAGACCGGTGCGGGACAATGGGGAACGGCGCTTTCCATGGCATGTTCTTATTTTGATCTGGACTGTCATGTCTATATGGTTAAGGTTTCCTATGAACAGAAGCCTTTCCGTCGTGAAGTAATGCGTACCTACGGTGCACAGGTAACGCCGTCGCCCTCTGATACGACCAGTGTGGGCAGGAGGATTCTGGAGGAGTTTCCCGGTACCAATGGAAGTCTCGGCTGCGCTATCTCCGAGGCGGTGGAGGCGGCAGGAGCCAGAGAAGGATACCGCTATGTATTGGGAAGCGTTCTGTCACAGGTGCTGCTGCACCAGTCCATCATAGGCGAGGAGACGAAAGCGGCGCTTAAGAAATATGACATTAAGCCGGATATGATCATCGGCTGTGCGGGCGGCGGCTCTAATCTGGGCGGTCTGATTTCTCCTTTTGTGGGAGAAAAGCTGCGGGGAGAGGCGGATTACCGTATTATCGCGGTAGAACCGGCATCCTGCCCGAGTCTGACGAGGGGTAAATTTGTCTATGATTTCTGTGATACCGGTAAAGTATGCCCACTGTCGAAGATGTACACGCTGGGAAGCGGTTTTATGCCTGCGCCGAATCATGCCGGCGGGCTGCGCTATCACGGCATGAGTTCTGTTGTGTCACAGTTGTATCATGACGGGCTGATGGAGGCTGTCAGTGTGAAACAGACAGAGGTATTTCAGGCCGCGGAGCAGTTCGCGAGGGTGGAGGGTATCCTTCCGGCACCGGAGAGTGCACACGCGATCAGAGTTGCGATCGACGAGGCTATGAAGTGTAAGGAGACGGGAGAAGAGAAGACGATCGTGTTCGGGCTGACGGGCACGGGTTATTTTGATATGGTGGCATACGGCAGATTCCACGACGGGCAGATGTCGGATTATGTGCCTACGGACGAGGAACTGGCTAAAGGACTGGCGGGCATTCCTTCTTTTCCGGGCAACGAATGCTAAACGATTATGCGTGAGTGGGAGGCAGCCTGATGAGCAGTGTGAAGGAAAAGCGCTTTAAGAAGCTGAAAAGGAAGAAGATCTGGCCGTCTATTGTGGCGTTTATTATGTTTATCATTCTGTGTGTCGTGATGATCGCCCTTTTTCTGCAGTTGTTCGCATTGTACATCATGGGAACGAAGATCGTGCAGCAGTACGGTGAGACACAGCATGTCAAGGCGGTTCTAGAAGGATTCCTCTCAAACGGGGACACGATTACGGAAGCGGTAGATAACCTGCATAAATACACGTCTGCCGGGAGCGATGTCTATGTGATTGACAGGCAGCGCAGGATGGCAGCCAAAACCGGATTGTCCGAACCGGATTTCAGCATGGTTCTCGATTTTAAGTTGAATCAGGAATTCGGACTGGATGCGAGCTTCATGGCAGTGGCGGACAACAGTAATCCGGTCATACAGGAGGATGGTGTATATACGATTTTTGCCGTGCCGGTTGACGAGGTAATCCGGGAGACCTTTACATGGAAAGAAGACAGGAATGGAATAGGAACATGGCTGAGCGATACGCTCATCACGCAGAAATACTGGCTGCGGACGTCGCTGGGCGGCGGGGAATACGAGCTTTATGTCAAGTGTACGATTGAGGTACAGCGGCAGGATATCTTCTATATATGCATTTTCGGTATCATTGCGCTGCTGCTTCTGATGATTCCGATCATTCTGCTGTTCATCAATACGGTTCGCTCTATCGTGACGCAGCGGAGAATGACGCAGCTCATTTATCTGGATGCGGTGACCGGAGACAGGAACTGGTTCTATTTCCAGAACTATGCGGAGCGGATTCTGACCAGACTGCGTAACAGCAGGAAAACCTTTGCGATTGTCAATCTGCATTTGGAGCGTTATCAGAATTATTGTGCATGCTATGGCGTTAAAGCAGGGGAGGAACTGCTGGAAGCGACGGACGGGTTCCTGAAAGCGAGAGTCGGGAAGAATGAGTCTTTTGCAAGATATGAGGGCGCGGACTTCGGTATGCTGCTTTGCTGCGAAGGTGAGAACGGACAGGAGTGTCAGGAGAACTGCAGGAAGCGTCTCCGTTCTCTAGCAGCGGAACTGACGGGTCTGAAACCGGACCAGAAGATTCATTTCCAGGCGGGTATTAATATGATTGCGCCATACATACACGAGGACGGTAAATGGTACCACGCCAGAAAAGATGTGGATGTCGATCAGTTCTATACTTACGCCAATGCGGCGAGAACAGCGGCTGCCGGCGTGCAGGACCAGACGGTTGCCTTCTTCGATCAGGAACTGTTAGATAAGCAGGTATGGGAGCGCTGGGTGGAAGACAGCATGGAAGAAGCGCTTAACAATGAAGAGTTTCAAGTATACATACAGCCGAAATACAGCCCTCTTAACGGCAAATTAGTGGGTGCGGAGGCACTGGTGCGCTGGATCAGTCCGACGGAAGGGTTCATAGCGCCGAACCGGTTCATTCCAATCTTTGAAGATACCGGATTTATCACGCAACTGGACGATTATATGATATCTCACGTTGCAAAACTGCAGGCGGAGTGGATGATCAGAGACAGGAAGATGGTGCCGGTCTCCGTGAACGTGTCGAGAGCGCATTTTGCGCAGGAGGGACTGGCGGATCACATTTGCGAACTGGTGGATGCATATGGACCCCGGCATGAGCTGATTGAACTGGAGGTGACGGAGAGCGCTTTCTTCGATGACAAGGATATTCTGGTAGAGACTGTAAAGCAGTTGAAGGCATACGGGTTCCGCGTCTCTATGGACGATTTCGGAGCCGGATATTCTTCTTTGAACTCTCTGAAAGATATACCGCTTGATGTGCTGAAACTGGACGGAGAATTCTTCCGCGGCGAGGATGACGACGGCAGGGGAGAGATCGTTGTCAAAGAGGCGATCCAGCTTGCCAGAAATCTGGATATGCGGGTCGTGGCGGAAGGAATCGAGCGGAAGGATCAGGTGGATTTTCTGGCAGGACAGGGCTGCGATATGATACAGGGATTCTATTTTGCCAAACCCATGCCGGTTTCGGAGTTTGAAGAAAAAGTGGAGAAGGACGCGTAATGTATACATTATTTGTTATCTTACAGGTTTTGGGGATCATCGTGTTATTCGGTGAGGCGGTTTACCTCATGAATCAGAGACCGTCAAGGCAGCAGATCAGACTGCTGCTTTTGATGATCGCGCTGCTGGTCAATTTCATCGGCTATCTGTATGAGATGCATGCGACGACACAGGAACTGGCGCTGCAGGCGGTCAAATTTTCATATCTTGGCAAACCGATCATCGTGCTTATCATGCTTCTTTTTATTCTGGACTACTGTAAAGTCAGAATGCCAAAATGGCTGCCGCCTGTGTTGACGTGCAGCCATATCATGATCACCTTTTTAGTCATGACGTGCGAGAAACATCACCTGTATTACAGCAGCATCGGCTATACGACAGACGGTGTTTTTCCGCATCTGGTGTTTACCTTCGGACCGGTGTACATTATCTATCATTTTATACTCATTGGATATGTGATAACGATGATCATTGCCTGTGCGCACAAGTATGTCCACATTACCAGTGAGGCCGAACGTAACAGGCTGCGCGCATTCTTTGCGATATTCGGGGTCATGAGCGTGGGGTGGGCCGGCTATATGCTGAACTGGTTCGGTGGTTACGATTCCACACTGATGGCCTATCTGGTGTCGGTGATCATACTTTCCGCCTATCTGTATAAGGATAAGATTCTGGAAACGCTGTCCATGGCGCAGGATCAGGCGATTGACGAGTTATCTTCCGGGCTGGTGGTATTAGACCGGGATAATACGGTGATCTACCATAATAAGAAGGCAAGGGAGCTATATCCTTTTGACGATGTCAGCGCACTGCCGGCAGTTATTGAGGAACTGGATAACTGCATTATAGAGAAGAGGAATGTAGAATATGATAATAAAGTATATGATGTGCAGAGCCGTCTTTTGACGAAACAGAATGTGTATTTCGGTAAAATGTATGTATTCAATGATATCACGGACAGCTTCCGCTATGCGAGAAACGCGAAGGAACAGGCGGATATCATGAAAGGATTAAAAGAGCGTGCAGAGGCGGCGAATCAGGCAAAATCGACGTTTGTATCCAATATTACACATGAAATCAGGACGCCGATGAACGCGATCGTAGGAATGACGGAGATTCTGCTCAGGGAGGAACTGCCGCCGCAGGACCGCGGATATTTGATTAACATCAAGAATTCCGGAAATGCGCTTCTCAATATCGTGAATGATATTTTAGACTTCTCTAAGATGGAGTCTGGTAAGATGGATCTGGTGGAAGACGAATATGAGCCGATGTCGATCTTCAGTGATCTGAGTATGATCTTCCTGACCAGGATAGGGGATAAGGACATGGAGATCCTGTTTGATATTGATGAAAACCTGCCGCAGAAGCTGTATGGCGACGGATTGCGGATCAGACAGGTCATCATTAATATCGTCAATAACGCCATCAAGTTTACGGAACGCGGCTTTGTGAAGCTGCAGGTGCGGATCGGCAAAGAAAGCGGAGAAAATATCGAACTGCTGGTTTCCGTGCAGGATACGGGACAGGGTATCAGGGAAGAAGATATGGATAAACTGTTTGGCTCTTTCCAACAGGTGGACAGTAAGAGGAACCGCGGCAAGGAAGGCACCGGGCTGGGGCTGTCCATATCCAAACAGCTCGTAGAGATGATGGGCGGCAGTATCGGCGTGCGCAGTACCTACGGGGAAGGCAGTGAATTTTATTTTAATATCATGCAGAAGAGACGAACGGATCAGCGCGCTACGCAGATACATGACGATGAGCGGCGGGGGAGTCTGAAGATCAGCGGATATTTCAGCAGAGTGTGCTTGTGGCACGGACTGCAGGAACTGTCCGGACGATTCGGAGTTACGTGTATACCTTATGAAGAATGGAAGGAGACGAGGCAGCAGTTGGACTGCTTCTTTATGGATATGCAGGGACATGATAAACTGACGGAAGAGATCAGGAACTACGGTGAACAAATGGGAGAGAAGTGTGTACTGCGCAATCCGCTGTCGGAGGAGTGCAATGAGGAAGGCATCACAGCCATCAATAAACCGCTCTACAGTCTGAATTTCTGTCAGACGATCAATCATGAGGAGGCTTACACCGGACCGGTAACAGAGGAATACATGAATTTCACGGCACCGGATGCTTCCGTACTGATCGTGGATGACAATGAGATTAATCTGGAAGTGGCGTCAGGGCTGTTAGAGCCGCTGCATATGCAGATTGATACAGTGGACAGCGGCAAACGCGCGCTGCAGATGGCGGCGGAAAAGAAATATCATATCATATTCATGGATCATATGATGCCTGTCATGGACGGCATCGAGACGACCGAACGCCTGCGGCAGATGGAAGACGAGTACTATCACACAGTGCCGATCATTGCATTGACGGCGAATGCGCTGATGGATGCCAGAGAGAAATTCGCGAAGGCGGGAATGGACGATTTCGTGGCGAAGCCCATTGAAATGAAGGAGATCTGCCGGTGTATTATGAGATGGCTTCCGGAGGAACTGATTGTACCCGGTGCGGCAAATGCCCGGGAAGGCGGCAATGATTCATCAGGTGCGGGGCAGACAGTGGCAGGAGCAGATGCAGGCGGAAACAGCGCATCAGGCGCACAGACAGCCGGCGGTGCGCAACAGGCGCAAGGCACGCAGCTTCCCGATCTTCCGGGCATCAATGCGGCGGACGGCATCAAGTATTCCGGCAGTGAGAAGCTGTGGTATAAACTGCTGGGCGATTTCTATAAGCTGATCGATGCCAAGGCCAACAAGATCGAGAAGTGCCTTGCGGACGGCCTGATCAGGGATTATACGATTGAAGTCCATGCCCTGAAGAACACGGCGCGTATGGTCGGTGCGGCACATCTGTCCGAGTGGTTCCACCGGATGGAGGACTGCGGCAACGCGGGCGATATTGAGACGATCACGGCCGAGACACCCGGGCTGTTAGCCGAGCTTAGAAGCTATAAAGATGTTCTGCGTCCTTACGGGGAAGCGGGAAACCAGAATAAGAAGGAGGTTTCCGCGCAAGAGCTGATTGAGATTCTGACCAATATGCGGGACTGCATGGACCAGTTTGACTTAGACGGTGTGGACGCCGCCATGCAGGAACTGGAGAAATGCCGTATTCCGGACAACTGCGGTGAACAGATGGAGACGCTTCGCGTTGCGGTTACGGATGTCATGATGGAAGAGGTCATGAACGTGGCGGATGAGATGATCGGGTTGCTGAAATGAATGAAACAATACAAGCAGACAGACTATTAGAAAAATTAAAGGCTGATTCGGCGCAGTATAAAGCACTTGCGATCGGCGGATACAGTTTAGAGGAAAAGAAACGCGCGATCCGGTCGCTGATGAACATCCGTATGCCGGGCGAACTACCGGAGGGACTGCTGGAAGCACAGGACGAGTATCTGCAGGAAGAACTGCAGACAAAAGGCAGCGTGGCGCTGTCCGACATTCCGACGATCCGGGAAGCGTATCACAGCGCGGCGTTTTATGCAGACCAGATATCCATCTGGCAGGGCGATATCACAAGATTGGAAGTTGGTGCAATCGTCAATGCGGCCAATTCACAGATGCTGGGCTGCTTCGTGCCCTGCCACAGATGTATTGACAATGCCATACACAGTGCGGCAGGGCTGCAGCTTCGGGAAGAATGCAGCCGCATTATGAGTGACAGGCGTATGCGGTATGGAAGGAGCTATGAAGAACCAACGGGAACGGCCACTATTACTTCGGCTTATAATCTTCCCTGTGATTATGTGATTCATACGGTAGGGCCGATCGTATATGACAGCCTGAATGAGCAGCTCTGTCAGGCTCTGCATAATTGTTATGAGAATGTCCTGCAGTGCTGTCTGGAACATCAGATCCGATCGGTTGCATTCTGCTGTATCTCCACGGGGGAATTTCATTTTCCAAATGACAGGGCGGCGCAGATTGCATGGGAAACCGTCACGGCTTTTTTGGAGAAGCATGGCGACTGCATGGAACGGATTATTTTTAATGTGTTTAAGGATAGCGATCTGGGGATTTACGAGAAGATCTGTTGTATTCCTGACGAAAAATGTTTATGATATATTTTACAAGAAGTTCGCTTTGTGGGATGCTATAGTTATGGACGGAGGCAGGTCTTATGGAAGTATTAAAAAAAGAAGAGAGTTATACGATAGACGATATATATGCTCTGCCGGACGGGGAACGTGCGGAACTGATCGACGGGAAAATTTATTATATGGCGCCGCCGAGCAGGAGACATCAGGATATCATTTTTTCATTATCACGGAAGATAGCTGACTATATTGACGCTAGGGGTGGTGAATGTAAAGTCTATCTGGCGCCCTTTGCGGTCTTCCTCAATGAAAATGATAAGAATTACGTGGAACCCGATATCAGCGTAATCTGTGACGGCAGCAAGCTTAACGACAAAGGCTGTGCTGGCGCACCGGACTGGATCATTGAGATTGTATCGCCGGGCAGTAAGCATATGGACTATTTTACGAAACTTTTCAAATATCGGACTGCCGGAGTCAAGGAGTATTGGATCGTTGACCCCGAGAAAGAGTCCGTTATGGTATATCGGTTCGAGGAAGAGACGATGGAGCAGTATTCGTTCGGGGATGATGTGCCGGTCGGAATCTGTGAGGGGTTTTCTGTTAAAGTGCAGTGAAGAATTATTTCATGCGGGGCTGTCAGGTGTCACTGGCAGCCTTTTAATGCGCAGGGGCGCACAGATGAAATCTTATGAATCTTTAATATATTCCATAAT
Source organism: uncultured Lachnospiraceae bacterium (assembly GCA_910578555.1). Classification (GTDB taxonomy): domain Bacteria; phylum Bacillota; class Clostridia; order Lachnospirales; family Lachnospiraceae; genus UBA3282. The sequence goes on along the minus strand of CAJTPS010000016.1, from coordinate 71,354 downwards.
ATCTTCAACTCTGCAGTCTAAAATCTGACAAAACATTTCTATCGTATGTGTGCTCACACTTTCATTACGTTTAAGCCGGGTAATCTGCCCGGGACTAATTCCGTATTTTTTTGTAAGAGCATATTGGGAAATACCTTTTGCCTTCATGGTATTCCACAGATTGTCATATACGATCAAATTTGCACCCCTTTCTACTTGCATGATAACCAATATCGGTATATTATATTTATAGCGACCGATATCGGTATATATATGCGGAGAAGTAATTATGAATGTCATAAATGCAAAGAAGCAGGAGACAAGATATTCATGAGAAAGAAGTGTAGTGATTTCCTGTATATAGCGGAACGGTCATTAGAGAATGCCTGATGAGGATGGTGGAGAAGATGAGAAGAAAAGTATTGTGTATGCTATTGGCATTTGTAGTGGCGGTATCAAGTGCAAATGTCAATATTATGGCGGCAGAGAGCCGGGGAAGCATGGGTTTCGGTATCGGTGACAGCCCGGTCGGAGAGCAGAGTGAGCTTTCTGGCACGCAGAGAGAGGTGACCGAAGAGGGAACAGGGGATTCCGGCATAAGCGACAAAGCCCTGGACGGGGAAACAGAAGCTCCGGGCACAGAAGACAAAGCCTCAGGCGGGGAAACAGAAGACCCGGACACAGAGAATAATGCTCCGGATGAGGGCACAGGAGATTCTGACACAGGGGATAAGGTTCCGGGTGAGGAAACGGAAGATTCTGATATGGAGGATAAGACTCCGGACGAGGGCACAGAAGACTCTGATACGGAGGATAAGACTCCGGGCGAGGGAACGGAAGGCTCTGATACGGAGGATCAGGCTCCAGACGGGGAAACAGAAGATCCTGACACGGAGAATATAGATTCAGAGCAGGAAACAGACAATCCGAATTCGGAGGAAGATAAAACAGGCGCAGAGGATCAGGATATAAATGAGATGCCGGAGGAGCCGGAAGACGACAGGCAGAGTTTATCTGTCTATGGTCTGGCGGATCATGAGGTGGCGGAAGAATTTGCAAGAGGAAGCGGAACTGTGGATGATCCGTATTTAATCGGGACGATAGAAGAGTTGAATCTGTTCAGTCAGGAAGCACCCAAATCCATTAATAAATATTATAAGTTGTCATCAGATATACGGTTGAATGATAATCTTGAGAACCCGACGAGTTCATGGGTTCCAATCGAAAATTTCAGAGGGCATTTAGACGGGAATAATCATAGGATAGAGAATCTTTATATTCATCTGGAGTCAGTGGATACTAATATTTACAGGCAGGATATTGGTTTGCTCAGCTATGCAGCTTCATCTGCGAGTATCAGCGATCTTACTGTGGAAAATGCTTTATTCGAGCTGGATGTGCAGGAAATAACAAGAAGCGCCAGCCTTGATATGGGCGTGCTTGTTGGGGAAAGCTATGCCGAAATTGACCGTTGTACTGTCAGAGGAAGCGTTACGATGAGAAATCTGAATCCGCTGCAGGGAATGAATGTTACGACCATAGGAGGAATTGTGGGTCTTAATGGCGGTACGGTCAGCGATAGTACTATGAAAGCGATGCTGGAGTGTACGGGTGAGATTAATACAAACTATGCAAATACCGGAATTGGCGGGATTGCCGGAACTAACAGAAAGACACTGAAATATTGTACGAACAGCGGCCAGATCACAATGGAGCAGGGGGCTGCGGCAGGTATTGCATATTATGTGTATGATGGGGCGAGTGAGATACAGGCCTGCCATAATGTGGTGGAGGCGAGTGTGACGTCGTTTACGGGCGACGCGGCGGGCATCGTTGTCCGAGGGAAGGGAAAAATAGAAAACTGCTATAATAAAGGAACTGTGAAAGCCGCAGCGGAGAAGCAGACGGCTGCCGGAATTGCCGCAAGCTTTTCTAACGGTATTATGGCTGAATGCATCAATGAAGGTACTCTGGAGGGAACAGGAAAGCTTGCCGGGATTGTCGGCACTGCCGGACAGTCCGACGCCGACGGCATCACCATTACACGCTGCGAAAACCGTGCAGATTTGACGGTGGAAAGTACGAAATGGAACGGATATCTGAGCGGCGTTGTGGGAGAAATTTCCTGCGGAGGCAACGATACCGGAACGGTAAGAATTTCACTCTGCAGCAACACAGGCAGTCTGTCAGGAGTCGAGGTTGGCGGTATCGTAGGAAGTATTGAGAATAAAGAAGCGGAGGTACATATTGAGCAATGTCATAATGATGGCGTAATCGAGGCTACGGCATCGGCAGCCGGTATTGTCCGGGATGTTAATTACAGTTCGGAGCATCAGGGTACTACGGCGATCAATGGTTGTTACAACCTGGGGGAGATCAGCGTATCGGGAGAAGGCGGCCAATATGCTGCCGGCATCGCAGGAAGCGTAAATTACGCAGTGATAGGACAGTGTTATAATGCGGGCAGAATCAGATCAGACAAAGTTGCCGCCGGTATTGCCAGCTCGATCGGATTCTGGGGTGATGTCATGAGCGTCCGTGTCGTCTCCTGCTTTAATCTCGGCGAAATTGCAGCAGGAGGTACGGGAGCGGGTATTATTGCAACGCTGAGCGGAGGTACGGTTTCCACCTGCTATAATATGGGGAAGATTATTTCTTCGGTAGAAGCCGATGACAGCAAGACGGGACAGGCGATCGGCGGTATAGCCGGAGAAAGCAGTTTGAATAAGACGGTCAATTCCGGAGAAGCGATAATCGAGAATTGCTTTAACTGTGGAATCATTGCTGTTGAGAACGCACAGGCGGATAAGGCGGGAGGAATCATCGGAGATATCTTTGCGTCCGGGGAAGGCACATCTCTGACAATGAAACATTGCTATAATGTCGGGAAACTGGAACATGATGCAGCCAAGAAGGGTTACTATGGAGCGATAGCAGGATGCGCTGCCGAATATGACCAGGGGAAAATACAGGCGCAGAAACTTTACTATCTGGAAGATGGCGAGTCGGCGGTGGACAGCTATAACCATGAATATAAGCTTCCAGATACTGTCGCCTGTACCATTGATCAGATGACGCAGGTCAGCACATATACAGACTGGGATTTTGACACAATCTGGAAGAAAGGTAATCGTAAATATCAGTTTCCGATCCTGCAGGGGGTAGGCGAAAACTATCTTGTATATCATTATGGCGGGATCGGAGAGGAGACTGCCTTCGGCGAATATATTCTGCAGGCGGCGGATCAGGACAGCGGCATCGGAGTCAGCAGAGCCGTGTTCTCTTATCAGGGACGGACGGTGAAGGCCGACAGTAACGGCAGGATACGCATTCTGGCCGCTGATCCTGCATTGGGAACAGTTTCTGTCACAAGAAGCGGATACCATGGCGCGAGGGAAGAAGTGAAGCTTACATATGGCGTGGTCAATATCATCCGGATGGAGCGGAAGAAAGAGATCAAAATGCCAAGAATGTCGATAAATGCGAGTCCGCATATTGAGGCAGGGGAAACGACGGTTGAAGGTGATACGGCAAATGCGTTGGATGTACAAGAATTTCCGATCAAGATTGACTTGAAATTCAATAATAAAACGGGCGAGGAAGAAGGAGACAACGGCGGAGGTTTCAAAGATTCCATCCCTGTTAAAATTACATGGGAAAACGGAGAAAATGGGGAGGACAAAACAAAAGCTAAAATTTCCATCGGAAGCAAAACTAAGTATACGAAGTATGATGATTATGAGTATATAAAATCATTGCTGGAAAAATGGAAAAGCGAGCAATCAGAAGATGTCCTGAAAGAAATGAAGAGCATGGATACCCGGAAAATCAGTGGTAAGTTTGGGGCGGAATCGCTTTCCATATATGTCTCGGGATATATTACAATAGATTTTGCAAGCGGGACGCCGCAAATTATTGAATCGGGAATGGTAATAGGCGCCGAGGGAGAAGGCAGTCTTACCGTGCGCCCGGTATGGGCGGGGACAGTTGCCTATGGTGAATTCAGGCTTAATGTAGAAGGATCGGGCAGCTTTAATATAACGTTTAATGAAGAACTCGGGTATTTTGATTTCGCCTCCACACTTAGTTTGGGGATCAGCGGGACAGTCTGTGTGGGGATCGGTTATGATTTCGCGAAGGGGGAGGTTGGCGCTACAGGAAGCCTTGAGGGTTCTGTTAATATTAAGAAAAACTGGAAGCTGAAGGAAGATTTGTCGTTAAAAGCGGCTATGGTGCCATATGCTTTATTGAAAGTCGGTTTTTTTACAATTAAGACAAGCTATGAAGGATGGAATGTGGATATATGGCCGCCCAAACAGGCAAAGGGCATACAGGTACAGCAGGCGGCGGACGCATCCTACTACATATCCGACCGGGATTATCTGACGGATCCTGCAGCGGGAAGGAGGCCTTATGCGGAGACCAGTGAGGGCGCAGCGGCGCTTACGAGCCTTGACATGGACAATGTCTATCCGGAAGGTGATCCGCAGATCTGTGTCACGGCTGACGGCACCAGAGTGGCGGTCTGGATCGCGGACGACGGCAGCAAAGCCTCTGCGGACCGTACCACTTTGTATTACGCGGTTATCAGAGATGACGTGATTACAGACAGCGGAGCGGTATGGGAGACGGGACGCGGCGATTACAGCCCGACGCTGTTAGCGAAGGGTGACAGTGTCTATCTCGCATGGCTTAACGCGGACAGGCAGTACGGCGACAGTACGACACTGGAAGAGTTCTGCAGTAATATGAGTCTGTACCTGTCAGTCTTTAACGGTACCGGATTTGAGGAGCCGGTCAGGGTTACGGAGGAGGATAATCATCTGCCGCTGTTGGCCGATTTGTGCTCTGACGGAGACGGCGTAACGGTTACCTGGGTGGAGAACAGTGCGAATAATGCCTTCCTCGCTGAGGGGGCAAATACCGTTTACAGCAGACAGTATCAGGGAGGAACACTTGATGACCGGCAGACGTTGTCTGAGTCTTTGCCTTATCTGTATGGTTTGGACAGCGGATATGTGAATGGTAGTTATACTGCCGCATGGAGTCAGGATACGGACGGCGATCTGACCACGGGCGAAGATGCGGATATTTACTTATATAAAGACGGTTCCGTGAGCCGCCTGACGGATAACGGGATGGAGGACAGCTATGTACAATTTCTTGGCGACGATCTGTATTGGTGTTCGGGCGGCGTGATCCGGAAAATGGCGCAACTCGATGTGAAATCGTCCGAAAGTCTGGGGATTCTCTGTGGAGATGCTTTTCAGGTGATACAGGGCGCAGCCGGAAAAGCGGTGGTATGGCTGGAAAACGATGGGTTTGTTACAATTCCCATGATCTCATACGAGAAAGGCGGCGTGTTTACAAAGGCGATACCGTTAGCGAATTTTGCACAGGTTAATATAAGCGGGTACGGCGCGGTGTATGAAGATGACGGAAGTGTCAGTTTGTTCTACGATGTGAAAGAGGTGCTCGACCAGTGGACGGATTCTCCTTATGGACAGACAAACATGCGCTATACAAAAGAACTGATTCCGTCGGACCTTCTGGTGGATGATTTCCTGTATTACGATGCCATGGATACTGCGCCGGGAGAAAGCCTGCACTTCCGGACGGAGGTGACCAACCATACAGGAGTCCAGATTGACACGCTGCATCTGGTTCTGCGGAGCGGGGAGGAGATCCTGAAAGAGGAAGACAGCGTGGCACAGCTTCCTGTGGGTGGGACTGCGGCTGTTGAGCTGGAGTACAGGCTTCCGCAGGATTTTGCAAAGGGTGATTATGTCCTGACGGTAACCGGCACGGGCGTGGCAGAGAATGATCTTTCCAATAACAGCGCGTCGGCGCAGGTCGGGTATGGAAATGCGGTGTTGGAGGATTGTAGCATAGCTGGACAGGAGGACGGTACGGCGGTCATATCCGGTATGGCGGTCAATGAGGGCTATCAGGACATCAGTGGTAAAACGCTGTACATCAGAGCAGGAGGACAGGACGGAGAGGTGATCGGACAGATAGAGAATATCAGTCTTTCCGTAGGGGAGAGTCTGCCGTTTTCCCTGCCGGTCGGGCAGGAATATACAGATTTCACCCATGTGTATGACGTGGATTACTTCTACGTGTCCGTTGAGGGAGACGGGAAGGAGACTAATTATGCGGATAATTCGGAGGTGCTGATGCTCAGACCCGTTTGGGTAGAAAGTGTTGAAGCGGAGGCGGATTTCCAGATGGATCTCGGAACCAGCCGGAAGCTGGCGGTATCTGTTATGCCGCAGAATGCTTATGGCGGGTGTATCTACACATCCTCGGATCTCTCTGTGGCATCAGTGAATCAGGAAGGTGTGATCACGGCGTATGGGATCGGACAGACGGATATTTCCGTGATCACGGAGGACGGACAGGCGGCTGACACCTGTAAGGTTACTGTCACAGCAGGCAGTGAGATGACAGAAGGTGCGGAGTACAGTATGAGCGGGTCCGTATTGACGCTGAATGCAGGTGAGGAGACGGTATTATATGTATATGCCGACGGGCAGGAAGGTACTGTCACGGAGCCGGTCGTGCTGGCATGGCAGAGCAGTGATGAAAGTGTTGTCAGCGTAACGGCGGAAACGCTTGCAACAGGCGACAACGGAGATAATACGTCTGCCGGAGAAGCGGGAGACACCGGAACAGAAGGAAGCGGGAACGACAGCGGTGAGAGCGGCAGCGAGGAAGACGCGGCAGCGGCATGCAGGGTTAAGGCGCTGAAAGAGGGCAGCGCGGTGGTTACAGGCGTGTCGGAAAACGGCGGTGCTGTCTTCTGTATCGTGACGGTACAGGATCAGGGGATCAAGGCGGTCAGCTTCACACAGACGGAATATGAGATGCAAAAGGGACAGACACAGAAGCTGACGTGGGAGAGCAGGCCGGAAGGCGCTTCTGCTTCTGATTTTACCTTCCGTTCCTCTGACGAAACAGTCGTTACGGTAGACAGTGAAGGACAGGTTACGGCATTGGAACAGGGCAGTGCGAATGTGGAGATGGTTTATCGCGGAGCCGCAGCGGGACAGGAAGAGCAGACGGGACAAGGTGCGGAGCCGTCAGAGGAGGTGCGGGCTGTATGCATGATCGAGGTGACGGACCCGGCGCTTACCGTGTACAGTGTTACGTTTGATACCAATGGCGGCAGCAGTCTGGCCGAGTCCGTTGCTTTTCAGTCTGGAGCGGCGGGATATGCTTTTATTCTGCCGGAACCGCCGTCCAGGCCGGGATATATTTTCAATGGATGGAACGACAGGTCGGATGGAAGCGGAACTTCTTATGGCAGTAACGGTACGCTGATTGCCGGAACGGATGTAGTGGGTGACCTGGTTCTCTATGCGGTGTGGCTGCCGGAAAGAGACGGTATGTGGGCGGCGGATGTGCCGGATCAGGTATATACCGGCGGAAAGATCCTTCCGAAGATTACGGTATACGACGGGACCAGAACATTGACGGAAGGACAGGATTATACACTGGTTTATAAAAACAATGTGAAAGCAGCGCTGGCAATAGACGGGGCAAAAGCACCGGCTGTTGTGGTAAAGGGGAAAGGAAACTATGCCGGAAGCCAGACGGTCAACTTCAATATCCTGCCGAGGGATATCGGTACAGATGAGGAAATCGATGCGCCGGCACTTTTGAAGAAGGCAAATAACAAAGTACAAAAGCCTGTTCCGGTGGTTACACGAAACGGAAAGAAGCTGGCAAACAAAAGAGACTTTACGGTGGAATATCCTGATCTGTTTGAGAGTGCCGGAGCCTATAAAGAGGCAGGCGATTACCGTATCATTGTCAAGGGAACGGGCAATTATACCGGAGAAAGAACGGTTCCGTATACGATCACAAGCAATGAACTGATCAGTAAGGCAACCGTGAAAGGCATCAAAAACAAGCCCTATACCGGTCAGGAAATAAAACAGGAATTTACCGTTAAATATGGCAAAAAAGAGCTTGCAGAGGGCGTGGATTATACCACAGCCTATGCGGATAATACAAAAATCGGTACGGCTTCGGTGATCATTACGGGTATGGGCGCTTACAGCGGAACCAAAAAAGTGACCTTCAAGATCACAGGGGGCAGCATTAAGAAGGCAAAAGTAACAGGGATTCCGAAGACGATGACGTATACCGGAAGCGCTCTGACAACAGAGTCACCGTTCTGGGGCATCTCGCCGGTGCTTACGATGACCGTCAATAAGGAACAGAAGGTATTGATGGAAGGGACAGATTATACGGTTTCTTATCTGAAAAACGTAGATGCGGGCACTGCTTCTGTTATTTTTACCGGCGTGAACGGCTATAGCGGAACACTGAAAAAGAACTTTAAAATCCTACCCTATGCCATAAATATGGATGCGGACGGTAAGATGTCGGTGCAGATGGAAGATAATCCGGTTCCTTATATGAAAGGCGGCAGTAAACCGAAGCCGGTGGTAACATACGACGGGCAGCTTCTGACAGAAGGAAAAGACTATACATTAAGCTACCGGAACAACAAGAAAGCAGATGATGGTATGAATCCTGATAAGAGGCCGACAGTTACGGTGAAAGGAAAAGGGAATTTTAAAGGCACTATACAGCAGACATTTACCATCGGACAGCAGGATTTGGGTCTTATGTCCATGACCGTGCCGGACAGAGTGTACCGGAATAAGAAAAATGCCTATAAGACAACACCAAAGATCACGGATCTGAATGGTTCTGTATTGAAGGTGGGAACGGACTACGAGAAGAACTTTACATATGTTTATACCGAGGAGGTGCTGCTGGAAGACGGTTCTGTGCGCAGGGCGGGAGATACAGCGGAAAGTGATGATATTCTTCCGGCAGGAACAGTGCTTGAAATTACGGTGTCCGGAAAAGGAAACTATACAGGACAACTGAAAGGAAGATACCGCATTGTATGGTCAGACATCAGCAAAGCCAAGGTAACGATTCCGGCGCAGATATATACCGGTGAGGAGATCAGACCCGGACAGGATGTACTGCAGGTAAAATTAGGAGGCGTATCTTTATGGGAAACAGATTATGAGATTGTGGAATATCGCAATAATATCAAGAAGGGCAAGGCTTCCGTAACCATCAAAGGGATCGGGAATTACGGAGGAACCAAGACCGTACAGTTTACGATCAGACCGAAGACGATCTTCTGGTGGTAGGTAAACAAATATGCCTGTCGGAACAGATTTCCGGCAGGCGTTTTACTCGATCATATAAAGTCATTACAGCTTCTTTCCTGTCAGCATTTCATACCCCAGCAGATAATTGTTGATGGTCTTGTGCACGATCTCTTCGGGCAGCGTCCAGTTATGTTCTTCGTGGCTCTTCAGCCAGTCTCTTGCAAACTGTTTGTCAAAAGAGGGCTGTGCGTGTCCCGGTTCGTAGCCGTCCGCAGGCCAGAAGCGGGAACTGTCCGGGGTGAGCATCTCGTCGGCGAGAACAATATTGCCCTCGCTGTCCAGACCAAACTCAAACTTCGTATCTGCGATAATGATACCACGGGTGAGTGCATATTCCGCACATTTTTTATATAATGCAAGGGTATAATCCCGAACTTTAGCGGCATATTCCGCCCCTTTGCCGGGGAATCTATGCTCCAGATAATCCACGCTCTGTTCGTAAGAAATATTCTCGTCATGTTCGCCGATCTCAGCCTTGGTGGAGGGCGTGTAGATGGGCTCCGGCAGCTTGTCGGATTCCTGTAAGCCTTCCGGCAGTCTAATGCCGCATACAGTGCCGTCTTTCACGTAGCTGGCCCAGCCGCTTCCAGTTATGTAGCCGCGCACGATACATTCGATGGGAAGTATCTCTAATTTGCGGCACAGCATACTGTTGCCGTCGAACTGCTCCTGTCTGAAAAATTCAGGCATATCGTTTACGTCCACGGAGATCATGTGGTTGGGCAGGATATCCTGCGTCATGTCAAACCAGAATCTGGACATCTGCGTCAGCACGGCGCCTTTCTTCGTCACCTGATTGTTCAGAATCACGTCGAAGCAGCTGATGCGGTCTGTGGCAACCATGATCAGTGTGTCGCCGTTGTCGTAGATCTCACGTACTTTACCTTCTTTGATGGGTTTTAATTCGGTCATGATTATTATGGTTCCTTTCTGGGTGTTTATTGCATGAATAGATTATCATTATACACGAATGTGATACAGATTTACAAGTATGCGGCGGGAGGTTTTTACGAAAAAGAGATATGATTTGATAAATAAAGTATCAGTACAAACGATATTCCGGTGCGGTAAAATTTGTTATTAAGCTATATGGCAGGGAATTGCAGAAGCAGAGAACGGGGATTATCCGATGGATATTGAAGACATCAGAAAAGATGCAGAGCGTGTAAGAACCAGACGCGCCGGACTGGCGAAACTTGGATTGGCATAGGTTGATCCGCTTTTTAATGAGGCAGAGATAGAAGCCGGATATGAAGAATATCTGCTGATCATACAGGCATTAAAAAACGTCGAGGGTAAACCGGACGTACAGGCAAAAGCAATTGAAAAACTGAAAAGATTGAGTGAGGCAAAAGATATTACGCTGCAGAAAGCATTGAAGTTTGCAATAGATGTGCCCATGGGGACCAATAAGCCCTTTTATGATTTTACATGCGCATTTATGTGCCAGAATCTTAATGTATTGAAAGAAAATCAGCAATCATATTATGCCCACTTTAACATCGACGTGAATGACGAGATCGTGTAGAAGCACATCATTATATATATTCAACAGAAATATCTCTATATAAGCGCTTCCTTATGTTAGAAATGACAAGAATATGATGAGATGAAGAAATCTTTTCTTGTAAATACCGCACAATTCCAGTATAATTCTAACTATATTGAAAACTTTGCAGTCAGGGAAGTTTTCGATTTTACTGTTACAAAACATAATAAAGGAGAGGGAAAGATGAACGACAACAAAGAGTTCAAACCGTATATCCCGGCGGAGAAGATTACGCCGGAGTTTACGGTGACATCGATCATCATGGGAATTATCCTTGCCATCGTTTTCGGCGCGGCGAATGCGTATCTGGGACTGCGTGTCGGCATGACCGTGTCCGCATCGATTCCGGCGGCGGTTATTTCCATGGGTGTAATTCGTGTCATTATGAAGAAAAACTCCATTCTGGAGAGCAACATGGTTCAGACCATCGGTTCCGCCGGTGAGTCTCTTGCGGCCGGTGCGATCTTTACGATGCCTGCGCTGTTTTTATGGGCGGAGGACGGCCTGTGCGATATGCCGAGTCTCATAGAGATTACGCTGATTGCGCTCTGCGGCGGTATCTTAGGCGTATTGTTTATGATTCCGCTGCGCAATGCGCTGATCGTGAAGGAACATGCGACACTTCTGTATCCGGAAGGAACGGCATGTGCAGAGGTGCTTCTGGCAGGTGAGGAAGGCGGTTCCAATGCTTCTACCGTATTCAGCGGTATGGGACTGGCGGCGGTCTTTAAGTTTCTTGTGGACGGTATTAAAGTGATTCCGGCGGATATTGCCGCAGAATTTCGTGCTTTTAAAGGCGAACTCGGTATGGAGGTCTATCCGGCGCTTCTCGGCGTAGGGTATATCGTAGGACCGAAGATCGCCTCCTATATGTTTGTAGGTTCTTTATTCGGCTGGATGGTGATCATTCCGATGATCTGCCTGTTTGGCGCCGATACATGGATGTATCCGGCGGAGGTCGGTACGACCATCGGACAGCTCTATGAGGGCGGCGGCGCATCGGAAATCTGGAGTTCTTATGTGAGATATATCGGCGCCGGTGCGATTGCGACGGGCGGTATTATTTCCCTGATCAAATCTTTACCGTTAATCATTACTACTTTCAGAGATTCTATTAAGAGCATGAAGGGCAGTAAGAATACGAGTGGGGCAAGAACGGCACAGGATCTGCCGATGGGCTTTGTTCTGGCAGGCATTGCGGTCATGATTCTGATTATCTGGCTTGTTCCGGCGATTCCGGTGAATATTCTGGGCGCGCTGCTGATCGTGGTATTCGGTTTCTTCTTTGCGACCGTATCCTCCCGTATGGTAGGGCTGATCGGAAGCTCTAACAACCCGGTGTCCGGCATGGCGATTGCCACGCTTCTGATTGCAACCATGGCGATTAAGGCGACGGGCGACAGCGGCATTACGGGTATGACGGGCGCGATTGCGATCGGCTCCGTTATCTGTATTATCGCGGCGATCGCGGGTGATACATCACAGGATCTGAAGACCGGTTATCTGCTCGGCGCGACACCGAAGCGGCAGCAGATCGGTGAGCTGGTAGGCGTGGTTGCCTCCGGACTTGCCATCGGCGGCGTACTGTATCTGTTAAATACGGCATGGGGGTACGGCGGGACGGAAGTGCCGGCGCCGCAGGCGACCCTGATGAAGATGATCGTAGAGGGAATCATGGGTGGCGAACTTCCCTGGAATCTCGTATTTATCGGCGTATTCCTTGCACTTGGTCTGGAGATCTTACGGATTCCGGTTATGCCTTTTGCAATCGGTCTGTATCTGCCGATCTACTTAAATGCAAGTATCATGATCGGCGGCGTTGTCCGTATGCTGATGGATGGCAGAAAGAAAGTGGATGCGAAGACGAAAGAACGTCAGTCTACAGACGGCACGCTGTATTGTGCGGGTATGATTGCGGGAGAAGGTCTGGTAGGTATTCTGCTGGCGATCCTGGCGGTCTGCGGCATTACCATGGATCTGTCCGGTTTGCTCAATCTTGGCAATATCGGCGGCGTAGTACTGATGGCAGTCATGATCCTGTGTCTGCTTAAGTTTTCCATGTGGAAGAAGAGTAAGAACTGATGAAGAAGAAAAAGCAGCAGAAGAATTATCTTGATCTGATTCCGGAACGGGCGGCGGAACTTACATGGAGTACCGACGACGAGGAAATTATCGTTCTGGAAGTGGAGAATACGGGTGTATTCAACCGGATCGCCCAGAAGTTGTTCAAGCGGCCCAGGGTGACGAAAGTCCATATGGAGAAATACGGCAGTTTCTTATGGCCGTTAATCGACGGGGAGCGGAGCGTGATGGAGCTGGCCGATCTTCAGAAAGCGGCGTTTGGCGAGGAAGTGGAACCGCTGTATCCGCGGGTCGTGAAATATATGCAGATCATGGAGAGCTATCATTTTATTCATTTTAAGAACAGAGAATAGATAATCAGAAACATATAATTATATTTGTGCTGGTAAAAGCAGGACTTCAACCGGCTCCGGTAACGGCATATCCGTTCGGGAGATCATGAATGGGGTCCTGTTTTTGTGTGTCTTGAAAAAACATTTATGCGTGTATGCAGGATAGAGAAAAGTATTCTCCTAAAAAAACGAAGAAATAGATCAAAACACTTGAATATTAAGATAACGGTGGTATTATTAAAGTAAGCATGTTGCAATGGAGAGTTTGGGAATGATCAATTTTTTGTACAGGGGAAAGGTTCACCTATGCCACATATAAGAAATTAGGAAAACTGCAAATCATATTCCGGAGAAGCAGCGGCAAATATAATATCAGAGGAGGGTTACATAGTGATTCAAAAACTTAACAAAATGAGGATAGGTGTCCGGCTGAAAAAGTCATTCTCGCAGATTATCGGGATCTTTGGCGTATTATCGGTATTGATCCTGGCGGCTATGTTCTATATGGTCATAGAGTTTGAGCACGTTCTGGACAATTATGCATATCCGCAGGGGGATATTGCGTTAGTCATGAATGAATCGGCGGAGGTACGTGCCGCCACAAGAGGAATCATCGGGTATGATAGTGATGAGCAGATTGCGAACATGTTAGAACAGCATGAGGAGGCTGTTTCCGAATTTGAGAGGCTGTTGGAGGTTGTCCGTCCTACGATGGTCACAGAGGAAGGACATGCCTGCATAGAAGCCATAGATAAAGCATGGGCAGAATATAAGCAGATTGATGCGCAGGTGGCTGAGCTTGGGGCGACAACAGATACGGAGCAATGCATGCAGGCGCAGGATCTGATGGCCGTGGAGGCGGCACCTAAATATCAGGCATTGGATGATGCACTGGAAAACCTGATGGAGGTAAACTCTTCTGTGGGTGACAAGAAGAGAGCATTTCTGGGATCGTTATTTTACATATTATTAGTGGGGATAGCAATTGTAATAGCCGGTGTTATTTTCTATGCTATGAAACTTTCAGGAAACATTTCAACAGGGATCGAGAAGCCGTTGAACGAATTAAAGGATAGATTTGCAACATTTGCAGACGGGGATATTCATTCGGCGCTTCCGGTAGTTGAGTCGGAGGATGAGATTGCAGACCTCGTCGGAAGTGTTCAGGTCATGGCGGACCGGATTGAGGCGATTATCGTTGACGTGGGCAGGGTTTTAAATGAGATGGCTGAAGGGAACTTTGCCGTCACAACAGAATGTGAAGAACAATATGTGGGTGAGTACAGTTCTCTATTGATGGAAATGAGAAAACTGGATCATCAGATAAATGCAACACTCAAAGGCGTCAATTCGGCAACCGAACAGGTGCTGGCGGGCGCTACAAACCTCGCAGAGGCTGCACAGTCGGTAGCGGAAGGTGCTACGGATCAGGCCGCTTCGGTAGAGGAAATGCAGGCAACGATCAATGAACTGAGCAACGGAATCAAGACAACTGCAGATGAACTCGGAACGGCTTATAATGAGGCACATAAGTATGCGAGTGTGGCGGAGAACAGCCGCGGCGATATGGAAGCGATGATGGGGGCGATGAACCGCATCAGTGAGGCTTCTGAAAAGATCGGCGAGATTATTGTTCAGATTGAGGATATTGCAAGTCAGACCAATCTTCTGTCCTTAAATGCCTCGATTGAAGCGGCAAGGGCGGGAGAAGCAGGAAGAGGATTTGCGGTGGTGGCAGACCAGATCCGCAATCTGGCAGAGCAGAGCGCGAAATCCGCTGTAAATTCCAAAGCATTGATTGAAACGGCGATGCATGAGGTGGAAGAAGGAAACAGATACGCAAGCAAAGCCTCCGAGTCACTGAAAGAAGTGGTAGAAGGCATACAGATGGTTGCAGACAGCGCAAAGAAAATGAAAGAAATATCCGTTGAACAGGCAGGCAGCATGGAACAGGCGGATGTAGCGGTAGAGAGAATTGCGGAAGTAGTTCAGAATAACTCGGCGGCAGCGCAGGAGACGTCTGCGACGAGCGAAGAACTGAATGCACAGGCGACAGAGTTGAGCGGTCTGGTTTCGGCATTTACGCTCAGAGTTTAGAAAATATGTAAAAGCACGAAACATGATTAAGGGGTGCACCGGAAAGCGGTGCGCCCCTTAATTTCGGTGCAAGGTACCTGCTGACACCCTGATCATCATAGGAAAGTACGTCCTGCGATATCAAAGTCCCTCGGGGACAATGGATTGCTTCTTTAAAAAAACATTGTCAATAAAATATCAATGTGGTATGATGACACCGTATTGTATCTCGTATGAGAATAATAACAGGAGGATTTGTACCATGAAAAATGAAAAAACCTATGAACTTGTGCTTACGGCACTATTCACCGCCATAATCGTGATTATGGCATTCACACCGCTGGGATACATCCCGCTTGTAGTCATCAACGCGACGATCATTCATATCCCGGTTATCCTTGGAGCGCTATTTCTCGGACCGAAGAAAGGTGCATTCTTGGGATTCGTATTTGGTCTGACCAGTTTCATCAACAACACATTTAAGGCAGCTACGGCATCGGCGTTCGTGTTTTCGCCGGTTCTGGCATACAACGTAGTCGGCGTGTCCGGTATCTTTAAGAGCTTATATATCTGCTTCGTACCGAGAATCCTGGTCGGCGTGGTGCCTTATTTCATCTATCTCCTGATCCGCAGGGCGCTTAAGGGCGAGGGGCAGACAGGTAAGATTGTTGTAAATTTACTGGCGTCACTGATTCTGTTTATCTCCGTCAGGGCTTTTCTGATCAGGCTGCTTCCTGATACATTCAGCGCGATCGTATGCACGATCATCGGCATCGCTGCGGGCAGTGCACTGATGGCAGTTCTCACGGTGAGCGGCAATAAGAAAGAGTCTGCGAATATCGCGCTCGCATATGCGGGACTGGCAGGTGCGTTTACCAATACGCTGTTTGTTATGAGCGGTATTTTTATCTTATATAAAGAAGCCTATGCGCAGGCAGTGGGCGTAGCCGGGGAGGCTGTGCTCGACGTGATCATGGGCGTCGTGACGTTTAACGGTATTGTCGAGGCGGTTGTAGCGGCAATCATCGTGGCGGGTGTCGGCTTTGCGCTGACGAGAGTGAAACCGGTTTACGAGAAGCCGGAGCATGTGGCGGAGGCACGGCAGGCAGCTGCCAGAATGCAGTAAAAGTAGAAATATGGTAACGATTCAACATTGCACTATTCGCGGGCAAAACCGCTCTGTATGCGATGTTGCGGGTTGTGCAGGCACCCAAATATGACTTTGGAGCATTTTGTGTGCAACAGATGTGACAGGGAGGCCGAAGGCAAAACTGTTACGAAATTTGTAAATAGAGAGAACAATACACTATGGCGCATAAGCGCAGACCGGCCGCTGACGAAACGCGGCCGGTCTGACAATCAGAGAAAATCACAAATAAGTTCAGAAGGTAGAGGAACTTATGAACAGAAATAGTATAGAAAGCAGGGAGCAGGCATGATCTTAGCGATTGACATCGGAAATACCAATATTGTGATCGGCTGTATCGAGGGAGAGAAGGTACGGTTTGTGGAGCGTGTGTCCACGAATCTGTCCAATACGGAACTGGAGTACGTGGTGGAGTTTCGCACGTTGTTTGAACTGTACCATATCAGCATGGAGGAGATCACGGGCAGTATTATTTCTTCGGTAGTGCCGCCCGTCAATAATATCATCAAAGCGGCTTTGGAGAAACTGTTTCAGAGAACGCCTCTTGTGGTAGGACCCGGACTGAAAACGGGATTGAACATCCTCATGGATAATCCGGGGCAGCTCGGCTCGGATCTGGTAGTCAATGCGGTGGCGGGACTGCAGTATTACGGTGCGCCGATTATCATGATCGACATGGGGACGGCAACGACGATCAGCGTGGTGGACGATAAGAAGAACTACATCGGCGGCATGATCCTGCCGGGCGTTAAGGTTTCGCTGGACTCTCTTGTCAATCGTACGTCCCAGCTTCCGCGGATCAGTCTGGAGGCGCCGAAGAAGGTAATCGGCAGGAATACCATCGACTGTATGAAGAGCGGTATCGTGATGGGACAGGCAGCCTGTCTGGACGGCATGATCGAGAGAATTTTTGATGAACTCGGCTATGAAGCGCCGGTAGTGGCGACAGGCGGACTGGCAGGAAGCATAGTTCCTTATTGTAAGAGAAAGATCGTATACGACAATGAATTGACCTTGAAAGGGCTGGGTATCATATATAACAAGAATACGGAGGGATAAAAATGCTGGCAGGAAAACATATTTTACTCGGTGTCACGGGCAGCATAGCGGCATATAAGGCCGCCTCGCTGGCCAGTATGCTGGTGAAGCAGAACGCGGATGTGACCGTGATCATGACGCCAAACGCCACGAACTTTATCAATCCGATCACCTTTGAGTCGCTGACCGGCAACAAATGTCTGGTGGATACTTTTGACCGTAATTTCGAGTTTCAGGTGGAGCATGTGTCGCTGGCAAAACAGACGGATGTAGTGCTTGTGGCGCCCGCATCGGCGAACGTGATCGCGAAGGCGGCCCACGGTATCGCGGATGATATGCTGACAACGACCCTGCTTGCGTGTACTTGCCCTAAACTCTTTGCGCCGGCGATGAATACGAGGATGTATCAGAATCCTGTTGTGCAGGATAATATGGAGACGCTTGTGCGATACGGCATGAAAGTGATCACCCCCGCCAGCGGTTATCTGGCTTGCGGCGATACGGGCGAGGGCAAGATGCCGGAGCCGGAAGTGCTCTATGAGCATATTATTAGAGCGCTGACGCCCAAGGATCTGCAAGGCAGGAAAGTTCTGGTTACGGCGGGTCCTACGCGGGAGAAAATGGACCCGGTACGCTATATCAGCAATCATTCCACCGGCAAGATGGGATATGCCGTTGCCAGAGCGGCCATGATGCGGGGAGCGGATGTGACACTTGTGTCAGGTAAAGTAAATATCGAACCGCCCATGGATGTGAAAGTAGTCCCTGTCGTATCTGCGGCGGATATGGCACAGGCTGTAAAGGAGGCTGCGCCGGCACAGGATATCATCATTAAGGCGGCGGCGGTGGCGGATTATCGTCCGAGGGTGACTGCGGATGAGAAACTCAAGAAAAAAGATGAGGAATTTTCCATAGAACTGGAACGCACGGAAGATATTCTGGCCTATCTCGGAGCCCACCGCAGGGAAGGGCAGTTTCTGTGTGGCTTTTCCATGGAGACGGAGCATATGCTGGAGAACTCCCGTGTCAAGCTTGCAAAGAAGAATATTGATATGATCGTTGCCAATAATCTGAAACAGGCGGGCGCAGGTTTCGGCACCGACACAAATGTAGTGACGATTTTGACGAAGGAAGAGACGGTGGAACTGCCGATCATGAGTAAGGAAGAAGTGGCGGACAGGCTGCTGGATCATATTATTCGATCGGTTTCGCAAGCCTGACTGCGTATATAGGTGCAAAAACAGTGCGCAATAGTTTTGTATAATAAGCAAAGGATGTCTTTGTCAATAGAAGGTATGTCCTGCGTATGGACTGCAGAAAAGGGCATGCAAGCGAAAATATCAGATAAAAAGGGCGTATTATAGAAAGAGGAATCAGTATGAGAATCGGAATGGGTTACGATGTACATCGCCTGGTGGAAGGGCGCAAACTGATCATGGGCGGCGTGGAAATACCTTATGATCAAGGACTCCTTGGACATTCGGATGCGGATGTGCTTCTGCATGCCATCATGGATGCACTGCTCGGAGCGGCGGCGCTGGGGGATATCGGGAAGCATTTTCCGGATACCGATCCTGCATATAAAGGAATCTCGTCCATAGAGCTGCTGAAGCGCGTGGGGGAGCTTCTTGTGGAGAACCGCTTCCTGATCGAAAATATCGATGCGACCATTATCGCCCAGGCGCCGAAGATGCGCCCGTATATTGACCGGATGCGGGAGAATATTGCGACGGCGCTTGAGATCGAGACAGGGCAGGTAAATGTAAAAGCCACGACCGAAGAAGGGCTTGGTTTTACCGGTACGGGCGAAGGCATCTCCGCTCAGGCGATCTGTATGCTGACCAGTCCCAGAGAACTGTACAGCGAGGACGTCAGCGGGAAGAAATGTGGAGGGTGCAGCGGATGTCCGAGGCAGTCTGTGCAGTGATCTTTTCTGCAGACAGATTAGGATTGACAAAATCCGTTTTTTTGCATATTCTAATAGCAGAAACTTATCAGATGTAATGCAATGGATGAATGGATGCTGAAAGGGAAGAGTACCTTTGTCAGAAGCAGCAGAGAGGAACCGCCGCCGGCTGAAAACGGTTCTTGCGAAGAGAATGGGAAGTGCGCCCCGGAGTCCGGTCTTTGACCCGGCTGACCCCGTTACAGGTCTTGAGTGAAAGAGTGCAGATGCATTCTTTAAGTAGAGTGGAACCGCGGATCATTTCGTCTCTATTTCCGAACCGGAATAGGGCGGGAACCGCGGATTTTTATTTCATAGGAAAGTGCGTCCTTTGAAATAAGAGTGTGCGAAGCGCACTTTTGCTCTGGTATAGGAAAGTGCTCCGGATTTACGAGGCTGCGAAGCAGATCTCGCAAACGAGCTTTGCTCGTTTTGTTCTGGTATAGGAAATTGCTCCGCTTATTCGAGTTCGCGAAGCGAATCTCGCAAACGAGCTTTGCTCGTTTTGTTCTCCATTGCAGGAAAAGGAAAAAACATGGGTTTGATACGAAATATCAGGGAGGAGATCAGGATCATACGCGAACGCGACCCGGCGATCCACTCCAATATGGAAGTGTTCCTGTATCCCAGTTTCAAGGTGATGATCTATTATCGCATGGCGCATAAGATGTATCTGAAAGGACATTACTTTCTGGCAAGATGGATTTCGCAGAAAGGTGTGCGTAAGACAGGGATCGAGATTCATCCCGGGGCGCAGATCGGTAAAGGATTTTTCATAGATCACGGCAATGGCGTGATCATCGGGGAGACTACGGTCATCGGTGACAACGTGACGCTGTATCAGGGCGTGACGCTGGGCGGTACCGGCAAGGAGCAGGGCAAACGTCACCCCACGATCGGGAACAATGTCATGATCAGTACAGGCGCTAAAGTGCTGGGGTCCTTTAAGATTGGTGACAACAGCAAGATCGGAGCAGGCAGCGTGGTATTAGAGGAAGTACCACCCAACTCCACGGTAGTTGGTGTGCCGGGACGGGTGGTGAAGCGCAATAACAGGTTGCTGCCACAGGAAGAATTGGATCAGATCAACCTGCCCGATCCTGTCAGGGAGGATATAGCGGGATTACAGCGTGCCAATACGGAACTGACGAACAGACTGATTGATCTGGAGAGAGAAGTCAGAAGCCGGAACAAGCAAGCAAAATTATGAAGGTTAGTATATAAAATTGAAAGTTACAATTTAGAATCGCGGGATTTGTGTCTGTGCGCACTTGACGCAAACTTGTCAGAGGTACTGTTATAACAAAGTGAAACTAAGACGTGCGCAGAAATGGGGATCAATATGAAGGTTTTCAACACACTATCAAGACAAAAGGAAGAGTTTGTGCCGCTGCAGGAGGGAAAGGTCAGCATGTACGTATGCGGTCCTACCGTGTACAATCTGATTCATATCGGAAATGCCAGACCGATGATCATCTTTGACACGGCGAGACGGTATATGGAGCATAAGGGATATGAGGTCAATTACGTCTCTAATTTTACCGATGTGGACGATAAGATCATTAAGAAGGCAAATGAGGAAGGGGTTGACCCTTCCGTGATTTCAGAACGCTATATTGCGGAGTGCCGTAAAGATATGGAGGCGCTTAACGTGAAGGAAGCGACCACGCACCCGAAGGCGACGCAGGAGATCGACGGCATGATTGAGATGATACAGACACTGATCGATAAAGGGCACGCATATGTGGCACAGGACGGCACGGTATATTACAGGACGAGAAGTTTTCAGGGATACGGTAAGCTGTCGCACAAGAACCTCGATGATCTTCGAAGCGGCGGCCGTTCCCTGTTAGTGTCCGGTGAAGACCAGAAGCAGGACCCGCTTGATTTCGTGCTCTGGAAGCCTAAGAAGGAGGGCGAGCCGTACTGGGAGTCACCCTGGTGCGACGGCCGTCCGGGCTGGCATATCGAGTGCTCCGTGATGAGTAAAAAGTATCTCGGTGATCAGATCGATATCCATGCGGGCGGCGAGGATCTGATCTTCCCGCATCATGAGAATGAGATCGCGCAGTCTGAGGCGGCCAATGATAAAGAGTTTGCGAAATACTGGCTGCACAACGGGTTCTTGAATATTGATAATAAGAAAATGTCCAAGTCTGCGGGAAACTTCTTTACCGTCAGGGACATCAGTGAGAAATACGATCTGCAGGTACTGCGGTTCTTTATGCTCTCGGCGCATTACAGGAGTCCGCTTAACTTCAGCGCGGATCTGATGGAAGCGGCGAAGAACGGACTGGACCGTATCGTGACCAGTGTATCGAATCTGAATTATCTGATGGACAAAGTGCAGGATACGGGGATGAGTGCGCAGGAGAAGGCGCTGACCGAGGAGGCGCAGGTCTTCATCAAGAAGTTTGACGAGGCGATGGACGACGATTTTAACACGGCGGATGCCGTTTCGGCCATTTTTGAACTGGTAAAATTTGCGAATACGCATGTAACGGAGCAGTCCGGCAAGGCTTTTATACAGGCGATGAAGGATGAGATTGTGATGCTGTCCGATATCTGCGGACTGATCGTAGAGAAAAAAGAAGAGATTCTGGATACGGAGATTGAGGCGTTGATTCAGGAAAGACAAGAGGCAAGAAAAGCGAAGAACTTTGCCAGAGCGGACGAGATTCGTGATACGCTAGCGGCACAGGGCATTATTCTGGAAGATACACGAGAGGGCGTCAAATGGAAGAGAGCATGACGATCTTAGAGGCGATCAAGAGAGATTTCGGATGCGGGGAGGTCGATATCCGAACCTATTCCCCCTTGACGTTAGCGTATATCGGTGACGCCATCTATGATCTGGTGATCCGGACGATCGTGGTGGAGCGAGGCAACCGCTCTGCCGATAAGCTGCATAAGAAGACGGTGACCTATGTGAATGCCCGTGTGCAGGCGAGGATGATCGAGGCGCTGGAAAATGATCTGACGGAGGAGGAAGCGGCAGTCTATCATCGCGGGCGCAATGCCAAATCCTACTCGGCGGCCAAGAACGCATCCGTGATAGAGTACCGTAAGGCGACGGGATTAGAGGCACTTTGCGGTTATCTGTATCTGCAGGGGCATCAGGAACGGCTGCTGTATCTGATCCGCACGGCGATCGAGAAAATAAATATGACGATATAAGCCGGCAGCATTTGCATTATGTATGACCGCCAATATGATCTGGCAGTGGAATGCAACGGTACGGGCTGGACAGGATACATCGTTAGAAGGGAACAAAACATTATTATGGCATATTCAGAATATACAATAGAGGGCCGAAACGCCGTCTTAGAGGCATTTCGCGCCGGCAGAACGATAGACAAGCTGTTCGTACAGGACGGCTGTCAGGACGGACCGGTTCTGACCATCAAGCGGGAAGCATCGAAGCAGGGCACGCTGATTAAATATGTGGCGAAGGAGCGGCTGGACCAGATGTCAGAGACAGGCAGACATCAGGGAGTCATTGCCTATGCGGCGGCATATGCCTACGCGGAGGTAGAAGATATTTTACAAAAGGCAAGAGATCAAGGAGAGGCGCCTTTTGTCTTTCTGCTGGATAATATTGAGGACCCGCATAACCTGGGCGCGATCATCCGTACCGCGAATCTGGCAGGTGCGCACGGCGTCATTATACCGAAGAACCGGGCGGTCGGACTGACAGCGACGGTGGCGAAGGCTTCCGCTGGCGCGATCAACTATACGCCCGTTGCCAAAGTGACGAATCTGGGACAGACGATAGAAGAGTTGAAGAAAGAGGGGCTGTGGTTCGTATGTGCGGACATGGGCGGTACTTGTATGTATGATCTGGACTTAAAAGGTGCGATCGGTCTGGTGATCGGCAGTGAGGGGAACGGCGTGGGTCGCTTGGTGAAAGAAAAGTGTGACTTTACGGCGTCGATTCCGATGCAGGGCGATATTGATTCCCTGAACGCTTCTGTGGCGGCGGGCGTGCTGGCTTATGAAATCGTGCGGCAGAGACGGGGATGAGGGTACAGACAATCTGAATCAGAGCCGGGAAAGTGTCCTGTTCGCGGTAAACGGGTCTGATATGGGGATAGATAGGAAGACAGATGATTTATCATGAAAAAAATAAATGAAATATTACTGGTGTTGATCTTCATATTGACGGCAGTTCTGGCGGCGGCGGTCGGTTTCAAAGCCTATGACATCTATGACACGAAAAGGCAGCTTGCGAAGGAGCAGGAAGAACTGGAACTGGCACAGGTGTTTGAGCGCAATCGTGAGGCGCAGAGCCGTGTACAGGAGATGCAGACGGAAATCATGGAGCGGACGGAAAACAAGGAGGAACTGGAACATTTTATTACACAGATCCAGAACAGTGAAGGACAGGGAGCAGCCGAACGATTGTCAGACAGCTGTGCATCCGTGAATGGTTCAGTGTCCGGCAACGCAGTGATATCGGGCGGCGGGACCGCGTCCGGCAACAGGATGGCGTTCGGTTATGACACGGTGTCCGGTAATATGTCGGCATCTGGTGTCGGGACAGTGTCCGGAAACGTTACGGTATCGGGTAACGGAACAGTGTCGGGTAACGGAATGGTGTCGGGCAACAGGACGGGGTCTGGAACTGTGTCAGTATCGGGTAACGAAACAGTATCCGGCAATGCAGCGGTATCGGGTAGCCATACGGTATCCGGTAATACAACCGCATGGAATAACGGGACAGTATCGGCGAATACGTCGGTGTCGGGAAACGGAGAAATCAATTACTATGACGGTTCCATGACGGGGAGCAGTATCTTCGATGCATGGCGCGGGATCTATGAGCAGCCGGAGGGAATGTCACTGGCACAGCGCAGAGAACTGCGAACCTCTTTGCAGGAGACGCTGGAGGTGAATCAGTCTGACAGGGAGCGGATTGCGGAGAACCGGTATGATTTTTCGGGACTGAAGATCGCCTGTCTGGGAGACAGCATCACGGCTGCGTCCAATCTGGAAAGCGAGGAAGGCTATCAGCAGTATTCCTATCCGGCCAGACTGAAAGAACTGCTGGGTGCGGAAGAAGTCTATAATTTGGGAATCGGCGGTTCCTCCATCGGCCGGTACTGGTCGGACCCCTACGTGGAACGCTATCGGGAGATACCGGAAGATACGGATGTGATTATCGTGATGGGCGGCACCAATGACGGGTTCTGCGTGTCGGACAAGGAGTTCGGCAATCTGGAGGACCGGGCGCAGCGCACATTCTGCGGTGATCTGGATGAGTTGATGCGCGGACTGCGGGAGCATTATCCGGATGCGGAGATTTTCTTTGCGACTCCGCTGCCGAATGTGCTGCAGGATTATCTGATGAGCGAGCGGGAGTATCTGCTGCCACAGCAGAGGTTTGCGGAGACAATCACGACACTGGCACAGGAATATGATTATGAAGTAATTGACCTGTATAATTCCAACATTCTCGATTCCCACGATGCGAACGTTGTGGCGGAGTATATACCGGATGGTGTGCACGGCAGTCATGCAGGGTATCAGGTCATGGCGGAACATTTTGCGGCTGAGATCATAGAACATTATGATGAAAGTGCGGCGGAAAATAAGGAGTCGGAAGAGAATGCTGTGCCGGAAGAAAGCGCTGCCGCAGAGGAAGGTGTGAAACCGGAAGAGACCGGCAATGCAGAGGAAGAAGATACGGAAGCCGAAGAGACGGACGCAGTTGAGACAACGTATTCGGAAGAGATGGATGACAGAGAAGAAGGGACGGAAACAGAGGACGGAACGGAGGAAAACGGAGATTCTCATGGAACAGGATTATGAACAGTACAGTGACGAGGAACTCATCGTGCGGCTGCGGGACGGGGAGGATGGCGTCACAGAATATCTTATGAACAAGTATAAGAATCTGGTTCGCAGTAAGGCCAGATCCATGTACATTCTCGGCGCAGACAACGACGACTTGATTCAGGAGGGGATGATCGGACTGTTTAAAGCACTGCGGGATTATGATATCGGCAGGGACGCCAGCTTCCTGACCTTTGCCGATCTGTGTGTCTCCAGGCAGATGTACACGGCGGTGCAGGCATCCAGACGACAGAAGCATATTCCGCTCAATACCTATGTGTCACTGTACGGCAGCGCAGGCGTAAACCGGGATGGGGAGGAAGAAGAACTGGTCAACGTGCTGGCTTCCCGCTCAGGACAGAATCCCGAGGATCTTGTGATCGACAGGGAGAATGTAGTGCGTCTGGAAGAGACAATCGAGCGGGAACTCAGCGGCTTCGAGAAACAGGTACTCGACCTGTATCTGACCGGCATGGGATACCAGCAGATCGCAAGGGTGCTCGGCAGAGATGAGAAATCCACCGATAACGCACTGCAGAGGATCAAGACGAAGCTGAAGAAAGCAATACGCTGTTGACAAATCTGAAAAGACTGTGATATACTACAATTCGGTGGTTACGCATAGTGTGATCATTGGAATGCTGCTGTGGCTCAGTCGGTAGAGCGTCGTATTGGTAGTTATGGAATCACTGGTTCAATTTAATATTGTTTTTGCTGCTGTGGCTCAGTCGGTAGAGCGTCGCATTGGTAGTGCGGAGGTCACGGGTCCGATTCCCGTCAGCAGCTTTTTTGGTAGTGTAAAATAGTTTGTGTCTTTGGAAAAAAATACCTCTTTTTTGGTAAGAATCAAGATATGACAATTCTTATCGAAAAGGAGTATTTTTATGCCAGCAACAAAACAGCAAATACGACAGATTATTGCAGATAACAATCTTAACAGCGTGGCTGATGTTTACAGCCTGCTAAGGGACAGCTTCAAAGATATCCTTCAGGAGCTTATGGAGGCGGAATTGGATGCATCCCTTGGCTACGAAAAAAACCAGAAAGGTGATGCTCCCACATCCAACAAACGTAACGGACATTCTCCCAAAACCCTCAAGAGCCAGTATGGGGAATTCCAGATCGATGTCCCAAGAGACCGTGAGGGTGAATTTGAGCCAAAGCTCATCCCAAAATACCAGAGGGATATCTCCGGTATTGAAGAAAAAGTAATCTCCCTCTATGCAAGGGGTATGAGCACAAGGGATATCCATGACCAGATACAGGAACTTTATGGGATGGAACTGTCCGCAGAGATGGTCAGTAAGATCACGGACAGGATACTCCCAGAGGTCAAAGAGTGGCAGGCGCGGCCATTGAACCCCATCTATCCCTTTGTATTCATGGACTGTATCCATTATAAAGTCAGGGAAGACGGACGCATACTGAGCCGTGCCGCCTACATTGTGCTGGGGATCACCGCAGACGGCTATAAAGATATCTTGAGTATCACCGTAGGCGCCAATGAGACCAGCAAGTTCTGGCTGGGGATGTTAAATGACCTGAAAAACCGTGGCGTACAGGATGTGCTGTTCTTCTGTGTGGATGGGCTTGCAGGATTTAAGGAAGCAATAAGTGCAGTCTATCCGGATGCGCAGATCCAAAGGTGCGTCATCCACATGCTGCGGAATTCTTTCAAATATGTCAATTACAGCGACCTGAAAAAATTTTCTTCCGACTTCAAAGCAGTCTATAATGCCCCAAACGAAACGTCTGCGCTGTCAGAATTGGAAAGGATCAAAGAAAAATGGGGACGCAAATATCCCTATGCAGTCAGTAACTGGGAAAACAACTGGGAGGATGTCAGCTCCTTCTTCCAGTTCTCTGATGATATCCGGCGCATCATGTATACCACGAATATCATAGAGGGCCTTAACCGCCAGTACAGGAAAGTGACCAAGACAAAAAGTGTATTCCCAAGCGACAGTTCCTTAGAAAAAATGCTCTATCTTGCCAGTGGGAACGTAATAAAGAAGTGGACACAGCGGTACAGGAACTGGGACCAGGTGCTCAACCAGATGGTTGTCCTTTATGGAGACAGGCTTACCCAGTATTTGTAAAAAGGAAAAACCGGGACACCACATCTTATCAAAAAATGTCCCGGCCTTATTCCATCGGCATTAGCAGTATTGCCAGAAATACCCAGCCTTATTCCGGAGGCCGGGTGTGGGCAGCGCCCACATAACGTATTTCTGCTGCTAATGCCTGATTGGTATGCAGAAAAATCAAAATACATGTATAAACATAAGCAGACTGGCAATACTATTATCAAGGAAGAAATTCGACAACATAAAACAAATACGATTCGACAGCAAATGTCTACATATCTAATTCTTATCAAAAAAGATTTTTACCCATAGACACAGAATTTTTTACAGCCTCGCTTTTTTAATTTAATCTTAGAACCTTTTGGGTTTTAAGATTTTTTTATACTATCTTGTCCAGTGTTTGCGATAATTCTTTTTTCTGAAATTGTCGGGGGTCTCCCCGGTTACTTTCCTGAATGTAAGAGCAAAGTGGCTTCCATCAGAGAAGGCCAGGTATTGGCTTATCTCACTGCAGCTATAATCGGAGTACATGAGCATACTTTTAGCGGTCTGTATTTTCTTATCACGGATATATTGGCTTGGTGTGACCTCCATTTCTTTGTGAAACAATCTGCTGAAATAAGCCCGTTCTAAGCCCACGTACGCTGCGACATCTGCAGCCTGAATCCTTTCATGAAGATGATTGTTCACGTAATCCACAGCCTTTACACAATAGATCGACATAGATTTATATTTCTGAATACGGCTCATGCGCTCGGCATAATCAACACATGCTTTGTAGTATATTTCTCTTATTGTCCTTTGGTCTGAAGCATTGTCCAAACGCTTGATATAGTAATCGCTTAAGTTATAACTTATGGATTCTTCCATGCCATCCTCTATACAAAATCTGCATATCATGGCGATCGTTACTACTGCGTGATATTTTAAGTTCTGAAGCGGATTGTCGGACAAGATACCGCGCTCGACAGCATCTACATCCAGATAATCATAATGCTTTACAGCCTCAAAGTTACCGGAACTGACCAGATGATAGAAACTAAGCTCTGAATCATAGGTCGGATGTTCTATGTTATGCTCTGATTGCATGAACCTTTGCAGCATCATGGATTTGTTGACTGATGGATCCGGAATTGTATCGTTTTTCGGCCTGGTGGTTGAATTCTGGTCGTTCATTGCTGCTCCTGTTTGCTGAATTAAAAGTCATATATATAATATAAGAGTCACATATATTATATTACATAAACGTCTTAAATGATAGACTAAAAACAGATGAATTGCCGGCAATAAAAAATAAGCAGCATGATTAAAGTTATAGCACTATTTGTATCATAACAGGAGGGACATCTATGAACACAGTAAAAGGCTTTAGAAAAGGTGCAAATCTGGGTGGCTGGTTATCGCAGGGACCACTGGATAAGGCGCACTTAGACACATTTATTACAGAGGAGGATATTGCAAGAGTTGCATCATGGGGACTTGACCATGTAAGACTTCCCATCGACTATGATAATTTTGAACGCGAAGATGGTACGGATATTCCGGAAGGATACAGGCATATTGATGATTGTATTGCATGGTGTAAGAAATACAATCTGAATATGGTGCTTGATCTTCACAAGACGCAGGGGTATATATTTGATGATTTCGAGTATTCTAAAAATTTTTTTGATGATGAACGGTTACAGGCCAGATTTTATGGAATGTGGCATAAGCTCATGAAAAGATATGCGGGAGATTCGGATATGCTGATGGTTGAGTTGCTGAACGAGGTTGTCAGGGATGATGTTGCAGACAAATGGAACGATATTGCTACCAGGTGCATTGAGATTATTAGGAGTTATTCGCTTGATATTAAGATTCTTGTAGGCGGTGTATGTTATAATTCGGTAAGCTCCGTGGAACTTCTGCCGGACTTTAAGGACAAGAATATTGTCTATAATTTTCATTGCTATGAACCACAGCTTTTCACACATCAGTCAGCATATTGGGTTGAAAATATGCCGCTTGATTTTCATATAGGTTATCCTGCTGAGTGGGATCAGGTCTGCGGCCTGACTTATGATATGAATATTGCACCGGCCATTCCCTGTATGGAAGAGAGTAAAAAAATGGGAATAGATTCTCTTGGCCCGCTTTTCTTTGAAAAAAATTTTGCACCGGCCATTAAAGTGGCACAAGAACGTGGCAAGTGTTTATACTGTGGCGAGTATGGCGTTATTGATCAGGCTGACCCGGCGGATGCGGTTCGTTGGTTTAAGGATATTAATGTGATATTTGAAAAGTACGGAATCGGCCGTGCCGTTTGGAATTACAGGGGGAAAGACTTTGGTCTCGTTGACGGGCATTATGATGGGGTAAGAGATGAACTTGTGAAGTATTTGTAAAATATTGTATTTGGTTTGCTGTTAAACAGAAATTGCATATAGGGAGGTTGAGAAATGGCATACATTTTATTGAGTATAGCAATAGGACTCGAACTGTTGGCGACAACGTTGTTGAAATACTCGGCAGGATTTACAAAATTATGGCCGACCCTGGGATGTTTATTATCGTATATTTCTTGTTTTTATCTTTTATCGAAAGCACTAAATACAATAAATCTTGGGGGAGCGTATGCAACCTGGAGCGCTGTCGGAATAGTTGCGACATCTATTATATCCGCAGTATTATTCGGAGAAAAAGTAAATTTGACAGGTATAATCTCACTTATTATGATAATCAGTGGATGTATTTTGCTTAACTTATATGGTACAATGAGTAGGTAGTACAACATAGTTTCTTTTTATTGTATTAAAATAAGACAGCAACGCAGTTTTGCGCATGGTATAGGGGGACACAACATGAAGCAATACCGTAACTACATATTTGACTTATACGGCACACTGGTGGATATCCGCACCGATGAGACAGAGAGGAAGCTGTGGGAGCACCTGAGTCTGTTCTATGGCTATCACGGTGCGCGGTATGAGGCACAGGAGCTGCATCAGGCATATCTTGCTTCTGTGCAGGGTAAGGAGAAGGCGCTCAGTCAGGAACATGCCGTACAGTATTCTCATGAGGCATATCCGGAGATTCCGATCGAGGAAGTGTTTCAGGAATTGTATGAGGCGAAAGGCGTCAGAGCGGCTCAGCTGCTTGCCATCCATACGGGGCAGATGTTCCGGGCGTATTCCACCAAATACATCAGACTCTATGACTATGCGCAGGAACTGCTCACGTCGCTTCGGGAGGCAGGCAGAGGAGTTTATCTGCTCTCCAATGCACAGCGTATTTTTACGGAGAACGAGTTGTTTTATCTGGGTATTCACAGTCTTTTTGACGGGATTCTGATTTCTTCCGATCATGGATGCAGGAAGCCTGACGAGCGGTTTTACCGGATCCTTCTGGAACGGTACGAACTGAAACCGGAGGAGTCGCTGATGATCGGTAATGATATGGCGACTGATATTACAGGGGCGAAGCAGGTCGGCATGGACAGCTTCTATATTCATTCCGCCATATCGCCGAAGCAGCAGAGTGATGAAGGGCAGCAGATTACGGCGGATTATGTTATGCAGCATATGAACCTGCGCGCGTTGTGCAGAAGGCTTCTTGCCACTGACTGACGGATAGTGTAGAATAATAACTGATGCAAGTGCCAAAATGCGACTTTGGAGCATTGTGTGTGCATCAGGCGTGACAGTGAAGCCGAAGGCTGAACTGTTACTAAGAATGTGATTCGGGAGCGGGCAGTAACATATAATAACTGTAACAGGATGCGAGTCATTTGTTCCGGCGGAACGGAAACGGAGGGTATGATGGATTTTTTTGACAGAATTGGCGAGACGATCACTACGAAGAGCAAAGAAGTGACGGATAAGGCGAAGGAAATGGCGGAGGTGGCGAACCTGAAAGGTCAGATCCATACCTGTGAAGATATTATCCGTAAACGCTACACGGAAATTGGCAAGATTTATTATGAAAAACACGGCTCTACACCGGAAGAAGAGTATGAGGATGCTTGCAGAGATATTGAGAATGCACAGAATACGATCGTGGATCTGGAAGCAAAGATCAGGGAAATCAAAGGCATATAGAAAGACAACAGAAACGGCGCATGGAACAGAAAACCATGCGCCGTTTTCAGATATAGGAAATTCCTTCGGTTATTCGAGTTTGCCGCAGGCAAATCTCGCAATCGAACGCAGTTCGATTTGTTATTGTGGTGGTGCAGCCTGCTGTTGTTGTGCGGCTTCCTGCGCGGCTGCCGCTGCTGCAGCTGCTGCCGCGGCGTTACGCTGCTCGATCTCAGCCCGCTGCCCGTTTATGACAGCCTCCCAGTCGGGATTTGCGAAGAATTCAGCATTGTGCGGACACATATTGGTCTGCGGCGCTGCCGGCGGTGCAGGAATGACAGACCCGTCTTCACCGACGACAGGCGCTGCCGGCGTCTCCGGCTGTGGCTGTGCCGTACCCGATCCGCTCTGCAGAGAAACGTCCTCGATCGGGGTAAGCTCCAGTATGCCTTCCACCTTGAACGGACATCCCTCACATGCCGGCAGACTGCTGTATGTGCAGACCTGACCGGCGTAGTGCACATCGCAGGTCTCCGTAGGTACGGTGCCGTCAGCAAAGTATTCTGAGCGGAGCGTGCCGTTGCACAATCCCTCAATCGGGAGTTTGCCGGAACGGGAACATACCGTGGCAGTAACGATACCTGAAGGAACATTAAAAGGTTCGTTCGTCAGCCCCTCATGGATCTTGGACATGACGGAACGCCACAGTTTCTTGGCAAGGTTCTTCTCATCGCCGGTCAGTTTGACGTTGTTGTCGAATCCGGCCCAGGTGGTTGCCGTGTAGTAAGGTGTATAACCGGAGAACCACACATCGTTATAATCGGAGGTCGTACCTGTCTTACCGGCAATCGCCATTCCACCGAAATGAACGGAGCCGCCGGTTCCGACTGTCACTACGTCCACCATGGCGTTGGTCAGCAGGAATGCGGTTGACTCCTTGATAACCTGTCTGGACTGCGGTATCGTATTGTCTAAGATGATATTGCCGTCGTGATCCAGTACCTTCGTGTACAGCTTCGGTTTGATATATGTGCCGCCGTTGGCAATACATGCGTAAGCGGCGTTTAATTCTTCATTGGTGACGCCGTTGGTGATACCGCCCAGCGCCAGTGCCTGCTGGATATCCGAGTATATTTTACCGTTGATTTCCTTGCGCTCTTCCAGCGTGGTAAAGCCGAAGTTCCTCAGATAATCGAAGCCGAGCTGCGGCGTGATCTGTGTCAGCGTCTTGACGGCGACGATATTCATGGACTGTGCGATGCCTTCTCTGAGGGAGGACAGACCGCGGTAATTCTCGCCGTACCAGTTTGCCACAGGGCGTCCGTCAGCATAGTTAAAAGGCGCGTCGTTCATCACGGTTGCAAGCGTCAGCCCCGCGCTGTCAAAAGCGGGCGCGTAGGTGGATACGACTTTAAAGGTGGAGCCGGGCTGTCTTGTCGTATCTGTTGCACGGTTCAGCGTCCGGCTGCCGGATTTGGCGCCGCGTCCGCCTTCCATGGCAACGATATAACCCGTGCTCTGGTCTTCAACCACGATAGAGACCTGAGGCTGCGGCGTTAAACTGATCGTCTCGCCCAGCACTTCATCGCCCGATCCCATAACGGCTTCTTTATACAGTTCTATATCCTGATACGCCTCCTCCTGAGAGGCGTAGATCAGATTATAGGATTTGGAGCGGTTCTCTTTCCAGAAGGTGCGGAACATTTCCTTGCTGTGATTTTCTTTATCTCCGTTGCTCTTTTCTATGGTCAGTTCATAATTCAGATACCATTTCGTATTGGCGGGAAAAATGCTTTCATCTGCAAAAGTCTCGTCACAGATCCGCTGGATCTTCGGGTCCTGCGTGGAATATATCTTAAGACCGCCGCTGTAGAGCAGGGTAAATGCCTGCGTTTCATTATAGCCGGCAGCAATCAGATCTTCCAGAACATCATCCGTCAGCGCATCCACGAAGTATGTATTGACAGATGAATCTTCATTTTCGGAATCGGCGATCTGGATGCGGGAATATACGTCGTCCGCCATTGCCTCATCGAACTGTTCCTGTGTGATATAACCGTCCCGCTGCATGTCTTCCAGTACTTTCTGACGACGCTCTGCATTCTTATCCGGGTGTGTAATCGGATTGTATCGGGAGGGATTCTTGGTGATCCCTGCGATCACGGCGCACTCCGACAGGTTCAGATCGCTGACGGATTTGTTGAAATAGCGCATGGAAGCGGCCTGGACACCCAGTGTATTCTGTCCAAGATTGATGGTGTTCATATAGTTGATCAGGATAGAGTCCTTATCCATGACCTTTTCCAGCTCCAGCGCCAGATACTGCTCCTGAATCTTACGCTTTAGCCGGTCGGCAAAAGAATCTTCACTGGTCCAGTCCGTGAAGACATTGTTTTTGAGCAGCTGCTGCGTGATCGTGCTGGCACCTTCCGTGAAGTCTCCGCCTCTTAATTTATTTTGTATGCCTACAACTCCGGCACGGACGATGCCTTTGATATCGATGCCGTTGTGGCTGTAGAAACGGGAATCTTCCACGGCCACGAAAGCGTTCTTAAGATCCTCCGGAACCATATCGATCGTGACGGGGATCCGGTTGGAATCCGTGGATACCAGTTTTGCGGTCTGGTTGCCTTCTATGTCATATACAAAAGTAGAGAACCCGGTGGGGGTAACATCAATATTGCCGATGTCAGGGGCCGTGGCCAGCACGCCTTTAAATATACCGATTCCGGCGCTGGCGCCGATGATTCCCACGCCGATCAGGGCGATCAGACACAGCTGAATAAAAGTAAATCCGATTTTTCTCGCCCACTTCGTGGATTTAGCGTGAAGTGCCTGCTGTCTTTTGCGGACACCTTTTTTTCCATAATTCATAATACTCCTCATTTCTGCATGACCAGAAAGACAGCTGTCTGATTGGTCAATTTACTGTTCCCGCAGACTGATTTGCCGCAGGTGTGCACATATTACCTTAAAAAGATACTATAAACCTATCATGCATTATAACAAAGTTTTTCGGCTAAATAAAGGATTTTTCTTCCATATTAAGAATTGTTTACGATTCTGTACACATTTATACATTTTGTGTGTACGACATGCGGTCCGGAAGAACTGTTGCTTGACTCGTTCACACATTGAGTAGTAGTATTAATTAACAAACAGGTATCTGAGCAGTCTGTTTGAAAATGCCGGCTGTTAACGGCAGGATGAACGGAGTATACACAGAAGGCGTATGGAATCCAATCATGAACACGAACCGTATAAGATAATTGAATATGGTGGGATGGCTGAGATTGAAGAGAAGAAGTCCCGCTTTATCGCGCATGTCGCGGCGGCGGACAGCGAAGAGGAAGCGATCGCTTTTATTGAATCCAGGAAAAAGCAGTTCTGGGATGCCAGACATAACTGTTATGCCTATGTGCTTGGAGAGCAGGCGCAGACCGTGCGTTTCTCCGATGACGGAGAGCCCGGCGGTACGGCGGGCAGACCCATTCTGGAGGTGCTTATGGGTTCCGGCATACGGAATATTGTGGTGGTCGTTACCAGATATTTCGGCGGTACACTCTTAGGGACCGGCGGACTTGTCCGCGCTTATACGAAGGCGGCGCAGGCGGGCATCGCGGCGAGTGATGTGCGCACGATGCGTTATGGTTATGAGATGACGATCGTGACGGATTATAACGGGATCGGTAAAGTACAATATATCTTGGGACAAAGAGGCATTGCGATAGAGGAAGCGGATTATGCCGAGCAGGTGAGCGTGCGGGTTAAGGTTCCTTATGAAGAGAAGGACGCCGCTGCGCGGGAGATTACGGAGGTAACGGCGGGCAGGGCGGGCATCACCGTCTCCGAACCGGAGTATTATAAAGTGTAAGGTATGCGCACGATGCTCCCGGTCGGTATGCCGGAAACTGTCCGAGAGAACGGGAGGTCGGGTTTATGAGCGAAATCAAAAAGGGTTTGAACGAACCGGAGGCAAGAGAGGAGATACTGGAATTTCTCCATAAGGGGCAGTATACGAGACTCCGGCAGGTCATTCAGGAATTAAACGACGCGGATATCGCGGATTATATAGAAGAGATGGATGAGGAGGAGATCGTTAAGATTTTTCGGATTCTTCCTAAGGATATGGCTGCAAGCGTGTTTTCGTATCTGGAAATCGAACTGCAGCAGTCCGTTATCACCTCTTTGTCTGATAAGGATGCGGGTAATATCATCGATAACATGATGTCTGATGATGCGAAGGAACTGATGGAAGAGATGCCTGCTAATGTGGTGAAAAGACTGATCGCGAACACCAGTCCGGACACCAGGAAGGCGATCAACCACCTGATGCGTTATCCGGAGGATTCCGCAGGCAGCATCATGACTGTGGAGTATGTGGATCTCAAGGAAAATCTGACCGTGGGGGAAGCGATCGAACGAATCCGGAAGGTGGGGCTCGACAGTGAGACCATCAATATCTGTTATGTGCTGGATAATCAGAGAACGCTGGTGGGCACGGTTGCGCTGCGCTATCTGCTGCTTAGCGATGCGGATGCCGTGATCGGGGAGATGATGCACCGGAATGTGGTATCCCTGCATACGTTGATGGATCAGGAAGAAGTTGCCAGAATGTTTAAGAAGTACGAGTTTACGGCGATGCCTGTCGTCGATAACGAAGACAGACTGGTCGGCATTATCACGGTGGATGACGTCGTGGATATTCTGGAGGAGGAAACGACGGAGGATATCGAGAAGATGGCGGCTGTGATGCCTTCCGATAAACCGTATCTCAGGACAACCGTCTTTGAGGCATATAAGAAAAGGATTCCATGGCTTTTGCTGTTGATGATCTCCGCTACTTTTACAGGGAGTATCATCACTTCTTTTGAAAATGCGCTGAGCAGGTATGTTGTTCTGACTGCTTTTATCCCGATGCTGATGGACACCGGCGGTAATGCGGGCGGGCAGGCGAGCGCGATCATTATCCGCGGACTGTCCCTGGATGAGATCGAATTCGGCGACTGGTTTACGGTAGTCTGGAAAGAGATCAGGACGGCGGCGCTGTGCGGATTGACGCTGGCGCTCTGCAATTTCGGAAGACTGCTGCTGTTAGATAAGGTAAGTGTGGCGGTGGCGTTCGTCGTCTGCGTCACGCTGTTTGTAGCGGTAGTGGTGGCTAAGATCGTAGGTTCGACTCTGCCAATGCTTGCCAAGAAAATCGGAATGGACCCGGCCGTAATGGCGAGTCCATTCATAACCACGATCGTGGATGCGATTTCACTATTGATTTATTTCCGGGTTGCGTCTCTGGTGCTTGGCATCGGATAAGTCTGTCTTTACTTTTTGGAGATCGCCGCACGTTTTCTTAAAGTCGGGTCCAGAATCTTCTTGCGGATTCTCATGGTCTTGGGCGTGATCTCCAGCAGTTCGTCCGTATCAATAAATTCAAGCGCCTGTTCCAGACTTAAAACCTTCGGCGGGGTAAGCCGCAGCGCCTCGTCCGCACTGGAGGAACGGGTATTGGTGAGCTGCTTTTTCTTGCAGACATTTAACTCGATGTCTTCGCCGCGCCCGTTCTGGCCTACGACCATGCCGGAATAGACTTTGGTGCCGGGACCGATGAAGAGCGTGCCGCGTTCCTGCGCGTTGAAAAGACCGTAGGTAATGGCTTCTCCCGCTTCGAAAGCAATGAGGGAACCCTGCTTGCGGTACTGGATATCGCCCTTGTAGGGACCGTAGCCGTCAAAAATGCTGTTCATGATCCCGTTGCCCTTGGTGTCCGTCATGAATTCGCCTCGATAGCCGATCAGCCCGCGGGAGGGAATGGAGAACTCCAGACGGCTGTAGCCGCCGGAGGCAAGTCCCATATTCAGGAGTTCACCTTTGCGCTGGCTTAATTTCTCGATGACCGTTCCGGAGTATTCTTCCGGCACATCTATATAGCATAATTCCATAGGTTCTAATTTCCTGCCGTTTTCATCCGTCTTGTATAATACTTCCGCCTTGCTGACTGCAAACTCATAGCCCTCGCGGCGCATATTCTCGATGAGGACAGACAGATGCAGTTCTCCTCTGCCGGAAACTTTAAAGGACTCTGTCGTCTCGGTTTCTTCCACGCGCAGAGATACGTCGGTATTTAATTCCCGAAACAGTCTGTCGCGCAGATGCCGGCTTGTCACATATTTGCCCTCCTGACCGGCAAGAGGGGAATCGTTGACAATAAAGTGCATGGCAATGGTCGGCTCGGAGATTTTCTGGAACGGAATCGGCTGCGGATTGTCCGGAGAGCAGAGCGTATCGCCGATATGGATGTCCGAGATGCCGGAAATCGCCACGATGGAACCGATACCGGCCTCCGCCACTTCAACCTTGTTTAAACCGTCATATTCATATAATTTGCTTACCTTGACCTTGCGCATCTTGTCAGGGTCATGATGATTGACGATGACGACTTCCTGATTGACTTTAACGGACCCGTTATCCACTTTGCCGACGCCGATGCGCCCTACATATTCGTTGTAATCTATCGTGCTGATCAGTACCTGCGTGCCCGCGTCAGGATCACCTGCAGGCGCCGGAATATGCTCAATGATCGTGTCGAAAAGGGGCGTCATATTGCCACCCTTTACAGTGAGCTGCGTGCTGGCGGTGCCGGTCTTGGCGGAAGCGTAGACGAAGGGACAGTCCAACTGCTCGTCGTTGGCGTCCAGATCCATGAACAATTCCAGTACCTCATCTACCACCTGAATGGGTCTTGCTTCCGGGCGGTCACATTTATTGATACATACGATCACGGATAAGTCCAGTTCCAGCGCTTTCTTCAGCACGAATTTCGTCTGGGGCATGGGTCCTTCGAAGGCGTCCACCACGAGAATGACGCCGTTTACCATCTTAAGCACACGTTCCACTTCGCCGCCGAAATCGGCGTGGCCGGGGGTATCAATGATGTTGATCTTCACGCCTTTATACATGACTGCCGTATTCTTGGAGAGAATTGTGATACCGCGCTCCTTCTCGATATCATTGGAGTCCATGACACGTTCCGCCACTTCCTGATTCTCCCGGAAAACGCCGCTCTGCTTTAACAGCTCGTCCACCAGTGTCGTTTTGCCGTGGTCAACATGGGCAATGATCGCTATGTTTCTTACATCTTCTCTTGTCTGTTTCATATTTAATCTCCATTTTGCGTCTGCCATCAAACAAATTTGTGACACTCCGGCACAAATTTGCGTCTGAACTTGTTCAGACATTGAAACAATCAGTACATCAGTGTGCTTTTTTCACACTGATCATCCATTCGCAGCTTATTTTTTCAAAACCTGTTTATTATATCACTTACATATGCATTTGGCAAGCCTTAAGGCATCTGCATTTTCGACGCGTTGTGCATAATTCCGCGACCCTTAACAGTTCTATTCTGACGGATTTTCCTATATATTGATATTACAATACAAAAAGGAATTTCTATGAGCAATTCCACAGTGTAGGAAGGGAGAAAAACATGACAGATAAGGTAATTGAAAACAACCAGGTGGCAATTATGGGGGAGATCGTAAGTGATTTTACCTTCAGCCACGAGATTTTTGGAGAGGGATTTTATATGGTAGATATCAGTGTGGACCGACTGAGTGATTCCACGGATATCATTCCGGTGATGGTATCGGAGAGGCTCCTTGATGTGAACGAAGACTACAAGGGGATGAAAATATGTATCACAGGGCAGTTCCGCTCCTACAACAGACATGAAGAGAGAAAGAACAGACTTGTTTTGTCTGTGTTTGCGAGAGAGATTGAGTTTGTAGAAGATATCGGGGAGAATGCCAAAACAAACCAGATTTTTCTGGACGGATATATCTGTAAGGCGCCGATCTACAGGAAGACGCCGCTGGGCCGGGAGATCGCCGATCTGCTGCTTGCGGTAAACAGACCTTACGGCAAATCCGATTACATACCCTGTATATGCTGGGGAAGAAACGCCAGATTTGCGAGCAGCTTCGAGGTCGGAAGCCGTTGTGCGATCTGGGGCAGAATCCAGAGCAGAGAATATATGAAGAAATTATCCGAAGATCAGCTTGAGAGAAGGGTGGCATATGAGGTGTCCGTGAGCAAGCTGGAAATGGTGGAGGAAGAATAGAGAGCCGG
Source organism: uncultured Lachnospiraceae bacterium (assembly GCA_910578555.1). Classification (GTDB taxonomy): domain Bacteria; phylum Bacillota; class Clostridia; order Lachnospirales; family Lachnospiraceae; genus UBA3282. The sequence goes on along the minus strand of CAJTPS010000016.1, from coordinate 31,896 downwards.
GAGCTGTTAAGAATGCGTACAAAATAGTTCGGCTCAGGACCTTTGCACTTGCTGCAAAGTCCGTGAAAACGTGTAGATTTAGTCAGGAGAGAATCTGCCCCTCGCCGAAGGCGATTTGGAATGGGCAGATTCTGTGACAGGGCAGCCGAAGGCTGAACTGTTATCAAAGATAGAACAAACAGTTGCATGAAAATCCCGATTGTGCTATGATAGGCAAACATGGTATAGCAGATTACGGTTCGAATGCAGTATGCACCGGTGCATATTGCGGGAATTGGCAGCGCTGTACAGGAAATGCGCGGAAAATAGTGAGGGAGCCAATATGAAAAACGGCATGATTCAGATCTATAGCGGAGACGGGCACGGTAAGTCTCCGGCAGCGCTCGGCAGAGCGGTACAGACTGCGTGCAGCGGCGAATATGTGGTCATTATCCAGTTTTTAAAGGGAAGAGGGCTGGCGGATTCGGAGTTTGTGAAGCGTCTGGAGCCGGAGATCAAGATTTTTCGCTTTGAGAAATCCAGCGGGGATTTTATGGATCTGACCGAGGAGCGTAAAGCGGAAGAGTGCCAGAATATCCGTAACGGTCTTAATTTCGCCAGGAAGGTGATGAATACATGCGAGTGTTCACTGCTGATTCTGGATGAAGTGCTGGGGTTGATTGATAACGGGATTATCACGGTGGAGGAATTAAAGGCGCTTCTGGCGTTGAAGCCGGATGAGATGGATATCATTATGACCGGTATTACACTCAACGATGAGGTTTGTATGCTGGCGGACGAGGTGACCAGGGTAGAGAGTATGCGTTTTAAAAAATGGGATTGAGGAAGTTAGAGCTTATGCGCGACAGGCATGGAAACGGTTGACATACCTGCGGCATGGTGCTATGATGAGTTCAACAATAAATAGGAATGGATAGAGGTTGCGTTTTTTATCAGTAGAGGTTTAGATGTGGCAGGCACAGGTGAAGGGCTTTGAAAGGGAAAAACGCCGAAAGGAAGAGTCGTCTGCGGGTTCTTACCTTGGGCATACAGTTAAGAACTGTATGACTGTCATCGAATCGATGGGGTGCTATCAGGTATGTTGGAGTGAAAGCTGACCCTGTGCGGTCAGCTTCTTTTGCGCGTATAAGCAGAGGCAGAAGCCTGCCGGAACATACGCCATGCTTGCATGAGCGTATGAGACGGAAGGGTTATGACGAGCAACGCGAACGAGAAAAGCGAAGCTTTTCGAGTCTGCTTATACAGTCAGAGGCAGAAGCCGTACGGAGCAGAAGCCATGCTTGATGAGTGCTGCAGGAAAGGCGGGGTAATATATGGCAATTTTTAAAGGAGCAGGTGTGGCGATCGTCACGCCGTTTCATGAGGACGGAAGTATTAATTATGAGAAATTCGAGGAACTGGTCAATGAGCAGATTGCGGGCGGCACGGATGCGATCATCGTGTGCGGCACGACCGGCGAGGCCTCCACGCTGACGCATGAGGAGCATTTGGATCTGATCCGGTTCTGTGCGGAGAAGGTAAACGGCAGGGTGCCGGTTATTGCAGGTACAGGCTCGAACTGCACCAAAACGGCGGTATACCTGTCTACGGAAGCGGAGAAATACGGCGTGGACGGACTGCTTGTCGTGACGCCTTACTATAATAAAGCGACACAGAAGGGGTTATATGAGCATTTCAAGACAATTGCGGATTCCGTGAAGCTGCCGATTATTCTGTACAACGTACCGGGCAGAACGGGGTGCAATATTCTTCCGCAGACAGTCGTGAAGCTGTGTACGGAAGTCAGTAATATTGTGGCAATTAAGGAAGCAAGCGGTAATATTTCCCAGGTGGTGAAACTGATGTCGCTGGCAGGCGGCAGGCTCGACCTGTATTCCGGAAACGACGATCAGGTAGTGCCGCTTCTGTCACTGGGCGGTAAGGGCGTGATCTCCGTGCTGTCTAATGTGGCGCCGGGACAGATGCATGATATCTGTCAGAAGTTCTTTGACGGCGATATCGAGGGCAGTATGAAAGAACAGCTTCGCGCGATCGAATTGTATGATGCGATTTTTAGCGAGGTGAATCCGATTCCGGTTAAGACGGCGCTTAATCTGATGGGTAAGAATGCCGGACCGGCGCATATGCCTTTATCTGAGATGGAGCCTGAGAACGTGGAGAAACTGAAGAAGGCAATGATAAACTACGGGATACTGTAATGCATAGAACTTTGTCCGGTTGCGGGACTTATTTGCTTACGAACATATTCGAATGTTGAGAAAGGACATACAAGACATGACCAGAGTAATTATGCACGGCTGCAACGGTAAGATGGGACGGACCATATCGAACCTGATTGCGGCGGATGAAGAGATAGAGATCGCGGCAGGTGTGGATGCTTACGATAACGGCACGAATCCGTATCCGGTATTCGCTTCGATTGCAGAGTGTGATGTGACGGCGGATGCCGTCATTGATTTCAGCACGGCAGCGGCAGTGGATGGACTGCTCGATTACTGCGTGGATAAGCAGATACCCTGTGTGCTCTGCACGACGGGACTATCGGAAGCGCAGCTTGCGAAAGTGAAGGATGCGGCAGGAAAGGTAGCGGTCTTAAAGTCGGCGAATATGTCGCTGGGAATCAATATGCTGCTCAAGCTGTTGAAGGAAGCGGCGGGGATTCTGGCTCCGGCAGGGTTCGATATTGAGATCGTGGAGAAACATCATAACCAGAAAGTAGACGCGCCCAGCGGGACCGCGCTTGCCCTTGCGGATTCCATCAATGAGGAGTTCAATCAGGCGTATCAGTATGTTTATGACAGGAGTCAGGTGCGGGAGAAGCGGACACAGAAGGAGATCGGGATCAGTGCAGTCAGGGGCGGCACCATCGTGGGCGATCACGATGTGATCTTTGCGGGAGCGGACGAAGTCGTGACCTTCTCGCACAGAGCTTATTCCAAGGCGGTTTTCGGCAAGGGAGCCATTCAGGCTGCGAAATTTCTTGCAGGGAAACCGGCAGGAATGTATGATATGAGCGATGTGATCAGCGAATAATAAGGGAAAAAGGCGGATAATCATAACAAAGAGCTATAACTATGCCATAAGGGCAGAGTTTTGGATAAAGGAATAAAGCGGAGGCATACATGGACGACTTAGAGCTGCGATATCTGAAAAGCTTATCCAAGCAGTACCCGACGATTGCCGCGGCATCGACGGAGATCATCAACCTGCAGGCGATCTTAAATCTTCCCAAAGGGACGGAGCACTTTATGACGGACATTCACGGGGAGTATGAGCAGTTTAATCATATTCTGAAGAACGGTTCCGGTTCTGTCAGACGTACCATCGACGAAGAGTTCGGCAATACACTGAGCATCAAGGATAAGAAGAGTCTGGCGACACTGATCTATTATCCGCGGGAAAAGCTGGATCTGGTGCTGCGGGAGGAAGATGAAAGCACGGTCGAGGACTGGTATAAGATCACGCTGCACAGGCTGGTGCAGATCACGAAGCGGGTTTCTTCCAAGTATACCAGATCCAAGGTGCGCAAAGCTCTGCCGTCTGATTTCTCCTATATTATAGAAGAACTGATCACGGAGAAAGCGGAGATACAGGATAAGGAAGCATACTATAATGAGATCATCCACACGATCATACGCATCGGCAGGGCACAGGAGTTCATTATCGCCTTAAGCTACCTGATTCAGCGGCTGGTCATCGATCACCTTCATATCGTGGGAGATATCTATGACAGAGGACCGGGACCGCATGTTATACTGGATACGCTGTGCGCCTATCACTCGGTGGACGTACAGTGGGGCAATCATGATATTGTATGGATGGGAGCAGCCAGCGGGCATCTGGCGTGTATCGCCAACGTGATCCGGATGGCGGCAAGGTATGGTAATCTGGATACGCTGGAGGAAGGCTACGGTATCAATCTGATTCCACTTGCAACCTTTGCGCTCGATGCATACAGGGAGACGGACTGCAGCGCTTTTACCATCAAATACAACACCGACTACGATACGAAAGACTTAAGTCTTGATATGAAAATGCATAAGGCGATCGCGATTATCCAGTTTAAGCTGGAAGGGCAGCTGATTATGCGCAGACCTGAGTTCGGCATGCAGGACAGACTGCTGCTTGACAAGATCGATTATGAAAATAAGGCACTTGTTCTGGACGGCATGTCTTACGCTATGAAGGATGTCGATTTTCCGACGATCAACACAGAGAGACCTTATGAACTGACGCCGGCGGAGGAACAGGTTATGGAGCGTCTCAGACAGGGATTTGTAAAGTGTGAGAAGCTGCAGAAGCATGTCAGATTTCTCTTTTCCAAGGGCGGGCTGTACAAGGTGCATAACTCTAATCTGCTCTACCACGGCTGCGTGCCGATGGATGAAAAGGGCGATTTCAGCAAGGTTAATGTGTACGGTGAAGAATACAGCGGCAAAGCGCTTTACGATGTACTTGAGCATTATGCCAGAAAGGGCTATTATGCCGATAACAATCTGAAAGAAAAGCTGAAAGGGCAGGATATCATCTGGTATATCTGGGCGGGACCAAATTCACCGGTGTTCGGCAAGGATAAGATGGCGACCTTCGAACGGTATTTTCTGGAAGATACGCAGATGCACAAGGAGACGAAAAACAGCTATTACAGACTGCTCGATAATGAGATCGTGATCGACAGGATCTTCTGGGAATTTGGTCTGGATGAAAAAAATTCCCATATTGTCAACGGGCATGTACCGGTGGAGCGCAAGAAAGGAGAGTCACCGATCAAATGCGGCGGCAAGCTTTTAATCATTGACGGCGGTTTCTCCAAGGCTTATCAGGACAAGACGGGAATCGCCGGCTATACGCTGGTAGTCAATTCCCATGGCATGCGGCTGGTTGCCCACGAGCCTTTTGAGTCTACGGAGTCTGCGATTCTGCACGAGTCAGATATCTTTTCGGATTCCGTGATCCTGGAGACCAGCAGTATGCGGCAGAAGATCGCGGATACCGATATCGGTGCGGAACTGCGGGAGAGCATACACCAGCTGGAGGAGCTCCTGCAGGCATACAGAGATGGCATTATTATTGAAAAATAAAGGAAATCCGTCCCGTTTCTGCAAGGGACGGATTTCTTGTAATCGGACCCGGCCGATTTGGTGTTTTCGAAGGAATATACTTCTATTACCTTCCTGTACCCGTTGTTCTACGAGTTGACATGTTGGAACCGGCGTTTGTGTTCGTATTGCCTGTTCCGGTTACGTCGTCTACCATGTTCTCCACGCCTTCAGCGGCATCGTCGATCACGTCACCGACCGCATTACCTGCATCACCGACTGCATCTCCTACATTGTCGAGTACGGAGTCGTTACCGGTGTCACCGGCAGTTACGTCATTGACATTATCGTTATTACCGGTACCGTTTGTGGTGCCGCCGACAGTGTCGTTTGTCGTATCGCCGACAGTGCCGTTTGTTGTATCACCGGTAGTACCGCCTGTTGTATTGCCGCCGGTAGTACCGTTATCCGTGATATTCTGGGACGTACCTGTGCCGTTAGCAGTTCCTGCATTTGTTCCGGTAGTATTGTTTGTGCCGGAATCTGCAGCGGTCGAACTGTTGTTACCATTGTCTGTCGCGTCGTTCTTTCTGCCGCATGCCGTCAGCATAACCATGGACAGCGCCATAAGAGAAACAAGTAATATTGCTTTTGACTTTTTCATATTCTCCTCCTTAAATCCGAATGTTACATTAATTCTGAAAGCTGGGATTTTTCTATGAAAAACACCTGCTCCTATGTTATTATGTCTGTTAGAAAATAAAATATGCACAAATGAAATGTGCCGGCATGGAGGTTAGACTGTAAAAAATGGAATTTCGACCTTGTATAGATATTCATAATGGAAGCGTCAAACAGATCGTAGGCGGCAGTCTGCGGGATCAGGGAGATACGGCAATGGAAAATTATGTGTCCGGTCAGGATGCAGCATTTTATGCCGGCGTGTACCGTGCATATAAGATTACAAACGGGCATATTATAATGTTGAACGCGGTCTCCTCACCTTATTATGAAACAACGAAACGACAGGCGCTTGGCGCACTCAGGGCATATCCGGGCGGGCTGCAGATCGGCGGCGGCATTACGCCCGGGAATGCCGGCGGGTTCCTGGATGCCGGAGCCAGCCATGTGATTGTCACATCCTATGTTTTTCAGGACGGCCGGATTCATTATGATCGTTTAGATGAGATGGTGCGGGAGGTTGGCCGTGAACGGCTGGTTTTGGATTTAAGCGCAAGAAAAAGAGAGAACCGATACTTTATTGTAACCGACAGATGGCAGAAATATACGGATGTGGAACTGAATAGACAAACTTTAGACGTACTGTCCGGATACTGTGATGAGTTTCTGGTTCATGCAGTCGATGTAGAGGGAAGAGCGGAAGGAATCGAGGAAGAACTGGTGCGGCTTCTGGGAGAATGGGGAAAGATGCCGGTCACTTATGCCGGCGGTGTACACAGTATGGACGACCTGCATCTGCTTAAAGAAATCGGCAGAGACAGAGTACATGTGACGGTGGGGAGCGCGCTGGATCTGTTCGGCGGCAGTATGAAGTTTGAGGATGTATTGCGGGAGTGCAGTTGATTTTTTTGCAGAAATAAAAAAAACCTGTCATTTGACAGGTTTTTTCTAATCCGTTATAACAATATCGCTGATTCTAAATAAAATTTGTCATTTATATTTAAGAACAGGCACATCGTAATAGTGATTATAGTATTATAAGAACGATGCTTCTTATAATTTTGTTACGTTTACGGCCTGAGGTCCTTTTTCGCCATTAACTACTTCGTACTCAACAGCAGCGCCCTCTTCGAGAGACTTGAAGCCATCCATATTAAGTCCTGAGTAGTGAACGAATACATCGTTACCCTGTTCATCAGAGATGAAGCCGTAACCCTTTTGGTTGTTAAACCATTTAACTGTACCTTTGTTCATCGTACATACCTCCAAAATAATAAGTAAATTGTTGTGTCAACATTCATAGGATAGCACATGTCTTTGTAAATGTAAAGCATTGTTTTTACTGATATTTATCAGTCGCAGTTTTTGTGTTTTTCTTGTGCGGCAAATCAACATATGGTATAGTTTCTGTAGTGAAATATCGTGCACGGATCTTGTGCGTGGTGATAAGGCCGGTTACGGGAGATCGTGCAGGCGGGGTGAACGGACATGCTGAAAGGTGAAGCGAGGAGAAAAGAGATCATAACAATCTTAAACGAGGCGAAAGAACCGGTATCAGGAACCGATATCGCGAAGCGGCTGGGCGTCAGCAGACAGGTGATCGTGCAGGACGTGGCGCTGCTGCGCATTTCCTGCCGCAATATCATTTCCACGAACAGGGGATATCTTTTATATGAAGAAACTCCGAAACGGGAGTGGTGCAGAAGAGAGGTCAGGGTCAGGCACAGCAAGGAGGATATCGTGCGGGAACTGAACTGTATTGTGGATGCGGGAGGATGGGTGGTAGATGTGATCATTGAACACGAGATCTACGGCCGGTTGTCAGGTGAACTTGTGATCCGCAGCCGCGCCGATGTGCGGGAATTTATCCACAGGGTGGAGATGTACCGGACGAAGCCGCTCACGGAACTGACGGGGGGCGTGCATATACATACCATTGAGGCGGAGCGGGAAGAAACGCTTGATGCGGTTGAGAAGGCATTGGCGGATGCCGGTTTTTTGTGCGGAGAATAGTCTTTATGTAAACAAAAGATTGTCTTTTCCTTATCACATGTGGTACAATAGTCCTATATATGTGCTGGAGGTGATTTTCGTTGAGCGGTACAGAAGGCAGCAGGAGAAGGAGAAAATTTAATTATACTTTGATGCTTTTTGCAGATTCCAAGGATGGACATATCCGTCAGATGGGGATCGGGCCGGCGCTGGTAGAGTCGCTGGCGGTGATCATCGTGGCGGCGATTACAATCCTGTCGGTCATATGTTACAGGGATGAGAAGCGGATAGAGGTCCTTGAAACGGAGACGGCCGGGCAGCAGGAAGAGATTGCAAGGCTGACAGAGGAAAATGCGGATCTGGTTTCTCTCAGGGAAGAACTGACGGATAAAGTCATTATTCTAAGCGATACGATCAATCAGAAAGTCGAAGAGGAAGAGGCTGTGGCACAGGCGCACGCACAGGCGCATATGCCGGTAGGATTCCCACTGTCTTCATCGGCTTCTCTGGAGGAAGCGGAAAGCGAGAATCCGATGGTCAAACTAAACGGCGCGGAGGGCAGCAGTATCATTGCGTCAGCGGATGGTACGGTGGCATCGATCACGACGGACAGCGGCTATCTTCACTGTATCAGAATCGATCACGGGAACGGATATAACAGTCTTTATCGCAATGACGGCGAGGTAATGGTAAAAGAGGGAGATGAAGTGGTCAGAGGCGCGATTCTGTATGTGATCGGAGAAGATAATACGGAATTAGGATATCAGATCACTTACGATGAGAAATATATTGATCCCATGGAACTGATCAATATTGACGGATGATGCAGAAGAACCGGCCGACTGGCCGGTTCTTGTATTTATCATAGGGAAGTGCGTCCTAAGAAATAAAAGGGATGCGCAGCTTCGCGCGCGGAACAAAAGCTGCGCTTGCCATAGAAGTTAGAACGCGGGGGTGTGCGAAGCACACTTTTGTTCCTACTGCGTGTCTTTGGGCAGGCGTTCGAGAACCAGATCGTAACCGTCGTTACCGTAATTGAGGGAACGGTTGACACGGCTGATCGTGGCAGTCGAAGCGCCGGTTTTATCCGCGATCTCCAGATAGGTACGCTTGTCCTTGAGCATGGATGCAACCTCGAAGCGCTGCGATAAAGACAGAAGTTCATTGACCGTACACAGATCTTCAAAGAAATTGTAACACTCTTCTCTTGTGTTAAGACACAATACGGCATCAAATAGACGGTCAACAGCGGCATTCTTTAATTTCTGATTCATGATTTATCCTCCTGTCATGCACTTTCACGCGTTAAAACTTTAATACTGTTATGTATGAATATAACATGATTATCAGATGTTGTAAACATAATTGTGAAAGTACCGGTCGGAAATAAGTACTGGTCAGATCAAACTTTCAACGTATGAGAATCGTAATGACAAAAGACTTGTCATGTAGTAATAAAAACTATATAATAGAACATGTATATTAAAACAAGATGATTACCTTTGACACACGGTTTTGCCGACACAGTTTAAGAAAGGGGCGACAGTGTGTCGGGGACGGAAGGCGCACGAGATGACAATCAATAACGAGAATTTGCTGGAGAGCATATTGGAAAGTCTGGACAGAATCGAATATATCAAGGCGGAGGATATTCCGGACATTGATCTTTACATGGATCAGGTCACAACATTTATGGAATCGCATTTGCGCAGTACCACAAGGGACCCGGCCGGAGATAAGATACTGACGAAGACGATGATCAATAATTACGCCAAGAATAATCTGCTGCCGCCCCCGGTGCGGAAGAAGTATTCCAAGGAGCACGTACTGCTGCTTATCTTTATCTATTATTATAAGGGGATTCTGTCGATCAGCGATATCCAGGAGCTGCTGGCGCCGGTCACGGAGAAGTTCTTTCACGCGTCCGGCGGTTTTAATCTGGAGCAGGTCTACGAGGAAGTATTCGGGCTGGAGAGAGAGCAGATCGATGTGCTGAAAGCCGACCTTGCAGATAAATTTAAGATTGCGGAACAGACTTTTCAGGATGCGCCGCAGGAAGAGAGGGAGTTCCTGCAGACATTTTCGATGATCTGCATGCTCAGCTTCGATGTATATATTAAGAAACTGATCATTGAGAAAATGATAGACGGACTTGCGGGGGGCAGGGAGAAAAAGGAGCGAAAAAAACCAAAAAAACAAGAAGACGGTAGCCAAACCGACATCTGATGTGATATTATATTAATAATTGTGTAGACTTAATGTTGTCATGACAGAATGGAGGACAGAAATGGAACCGGTTCGTACGATCAGCGATTTAGAAAAAAGGGGATTCGACGTCGAAGAGGGAATTGTGATGTGTGCCGGGGACGAAGAGATTTATTTGGAGGTTTTGGATGCAGCTCTGGAGGAGGGCAGGGAAAAACTGCCGCTGATCAGAGAGTGTTATGAGCGAAAGGATTATGAGCGGTATTGCATAGAAATGCACGGACTGAAGAACGCCATGAAATCGATTGGCGCCGGTAAGCTGTCGGAGGCTGCCAGAGAACAGGAGATGGCAGTCAAAGAGAAACGGTTTGATCTGGTGGATGAGAACGTGGAAGATGTTCTCGCACAATACCGGGATGTCATAGATGTGCTGAATGAACTAATGACTAATCTCGCGTAGGACAGAAAACAGGAATACGGGTGTTTCCAGGTTCATAGCTTGTGAAACACCCGTATTTTGTGATTAAGAAGTTATTCGGCGTATCGGGTCCGCGAAGAGATTCCGATGACAGATGCACAGGAAGCAGTCTGTCAGTGTGCCGCGGCCTTAGCGTAGGCGGTATCTACCAGATCGGCGTAGGGCACGCGTTCGTCCAGTTCGCCGGCCTCTTCCAGGATGTTCTGCAGGAGCATGAAGCTGTCTTCCTCGAAAATCAGATCGCTCTTCCAGGTATCCTGGGAGGCATAACGGTCAACGATCGTAGTGATGGTGTCCAGATCCGTCTCTTCAAACTGCGGTGCGATGACCTTGGCGATCTCGGCGGAAGAGTGGGTCTGCACATAATCCATGCCCTTTTGCAGTGCATTGGTAAAGGACTGTATAATCTCAGGATTGGATGCAATATAACTCTTCTTTGCGGAAAAAGCAGTATAAGGCACATAACCGGAATCTTCTCCGAGGGAGGCCACTACGTAGCCGTCGCCTTTGCTCTCCAGAGAAGTGGCGTGGGGCTCAAATTCGACTGTGAACTGTGCCTGCCCGCCAGAGAAAGCGGCTGCGGTGGAACCGAAGTCTATGCTCTGGTCAATGGCGAGATCGTTTGCGGGGTCGATGCCGTTCTTTTTCAGAATATATTCAAAGACCATCTCCGGCATACCGCCGGCTCTGCCGCCCAGTACATCTTTACCCGCCAGCATATCCCAGCTGAAATTGTCAATGGGCTCTCTGGAAACCAGGAAATTGCCGGCGCGCTGGGTCAGCTGTGCAAAGTTGACGGCGTAGTCGGAGGCGCCTTCCTTGTAAGTATAGATCGTACTCTCACTGCCCATGAAACCGATGTCGGCTTCTCCGGTCAGCAGCGCGGTCATGGTCTTGTCAGCGCCGAAGCCGGTGACAAGGGTCAGATCAATCCCCTCGTCTGCAAAATAGCCTTCTTCTATGGCAACATACATAGGTGCATAGAAGATTGAGTGGGCAACTTCATTTAGTACGACCGGTGTACTGCCGGAAGCTGTTTTGGAATCTTTGTCTGATCCGGATACTTTGCCGCAGCCGCCGAGCGTACCGATGATGAGGAACGTTGTAAGAAGTAAACACAATAATTTTTTCATAATTCGCTATAAATCCTGTGAACGCATTTATTATAGGCTATGCAGCAGGCGGCAATCGGTGATTCATACGGGGAAATTATGTGATGAAATAAGAAAACCGCCGTAAAACCGACGGTTATAAAAGAGCGGATAACGGGAATCGAACCCGCCTCTCCAGCTTGGGAAGCTGGCGTTCTACCGATGAACTATATCCGCATGCAACTAGTATAACAGCAAATCAGTAAAAAGAAAAGCAAAAAATAAAAAACAAGGAAAAAGTAAGTGACGATGAAGCCGGAGGGCAGATCGTCGCAAGGTAAAATGCAGCAGGTTAAGATATGAGTATGATGTGGATACCGTTAGTATTGTTATATGGCGTTCTGAAAGGCGTCAGGGAGATCGTAAAAAAGAAAGCATTGGAGGAAAACTCTACCATAGAGGTATTGTTTATGTATACTTTCCTGTCTTTTCTGATTGTATTACCGGAAGCGAGAGAAGCAATGGACATGGAAACGAAGTTCTACCTCTATGTGGCGTTTAAGTCGTTTGTGATTTTTCTGGCGTGGATGTTCAGCTTCAAAGCGATTAAGAAAATGCCGATCAGTCTGTACGGAGTGCTTGATTTGTCCAGAGTGCTTTTCGCCACTCTGCTGGGTGTATTCGTGTTACAGGAGGCGCTGGGCGGCAGTCAGGCAGTCGGCCTGCTGTTCGTTTCGGTCGGTCTGCTTCTGCTCAAATACAGACCCCGTGCCGGGCGGCAGGCGGAGGCGGCCGCACAGAGGGTGGAAACGAAATATGTGGTCATGGCGTTTGCATCCTGTGTGCTGAATGCCGTGTCCGGGCTTATGGATAAGCTGTTGATGAGACAGATCAGCAGCGGGCAGCTGCAGTTCTGGTATATGTTCTTCCTAGTGTTGATGTATCTTGCATTTATTCTGTGCACCCGTACGCCCGTCAATGTGCACAGTATGGTGCGCAACCGGTGGATATGGCTCCTGAGTGTGTTGTTCGTGATCGCCGACCGGGCATTGTTTATCGCCAACGGTATGCCGGGGAGCCGTGTCACGGTGATGACACTGCTCAAACAGGCAGGGTGCGTCGTGACGATTCTTGCGGGGCGGTATCTTTTTAAAGAAAAACATACGACACACAAGCTGTTCTGCGCGCTGATTATCATTGCAGGTATCGTGATCGCGGTATTGCAGGAGTGAATCATGCGCGTTATATAAACCGGAGGCACGGGAGAAGACGGGCGGGAATGTAACAGTTCAGCCTTGCACTATTCCGCGAGTAAAATCGCTCTGTATGCGATTTTATGAGTTGTGAAAGCGCCAAAATGCGACTTTGGAGCATTTTGTGTGCATCAGGAGTGACAGTGAAGCCGAAGGCTGAACTGTTACGCGGGAATCGGGTTATGCATGAAAATCCTTGTAGGTGGATTGTAGTTTATGGTATACTGTTACTTAGATTAATAACAAAGAGAAAGGTATGGAGACAGACATGGGAACAAAAGCAAAAGACATGGCTTTCAGTGAGGGGAGAGCGACAAACAGAGTTGCGCTTGCCTGTCATATTGTTTTGGCGGTAGTGTTGGAGATTTCTTACTTTCTGGAAGTGATGAAGGGAGCCAGAACGGTTCCGTATTATCTGGTTTTCTCGATGCTGGCGCTGGGGCCGGTGATCTGGGAAATCATCGTATACCGTGCACGTCCGGACAGTCCGGGATTGAAATATTATATCGGGACATTTTATACGATATTTTACATATTTGTTGTGTTTACCACGGTCAATATGATCGCATTTACCTTTATTATCCCGATTTATATGGTACTGATCCTGTACTCCGATCTCCGGTTATGCGTCTCGGTGTCGGGAACCGGATTTGTGGTTAACGTGATTTTTCTTGTTTATCAGGCGATAGGCGGTAATCTGTATAAGGCGGATATGGCTACTTATGAGATCCGGATGGCACTGTTACTCATTATGGGGATCTTTATCTGTATTGCGACGCAGACACTTGCCAGGGTCAATCAGGCGAAGCTGTCGGAACTGGATAAGGAGAAGGAAAACGTGTCTGAGCTGCTGCGCAATGTGATGGCGGTATCGGGGCAGATGTCGGAGGGCATCGTGGATATGACCGGTCACATGCAGGAACTCGGCGGTGCGGTTTCAGAGACGAGAAACGCCATGCAGGAGGTGTCCGAGGGGACGAATGACACTGCGGAATCCATACAGAATCAGCTTAGTAAGACCGAGGAGATCCAGAATTCGATCGAACAGATGGCAAAGGTCGTGGAGAGCATAAGCGTCAGTGTCGAACAGTCGAACGACAGCGTGAGAAGCGGCAGGAAGAATATTGACATGCTGATGAAACAGATGACTGCAGCTGAGAAGATAGGCAGAGAAGCCGTGGAAGACATGAAGGTTCTGGAAGCATACACGGCGAACATGCAGTCGATCATTGATCTGATCACCAGTGTGGCGAGCCAGACCAGTCTGCTTGCACTCAATGCCAGCATAGAAGCGGCCCGTGCAGGCGAGGCGGGAAGAGGTTTCGCGGTAGTGGCAACAGAGATTTCCAATCTGGCGAATCAAACACAGGCGGCAACTGTCAATATTACTGAGGTGATACAGAATGTTTCGGCAAAACTCGTTATTGCAGTAGATGCGGTAGGACAGTTGATGGAGAGCAGCAGGAAGCAGAGTGAGGCGGCTTCGCAGGCGTCGGAGAGCTTCGGACTGATCGCGGAAGGCACAGGACAGGTGAATGAGCAGAGTGCACACTTAAGCGATGCAGTTGCAAGACTGTCGGATGCAAACGGCGGTATTGTGGAGAGTATACAGACGATCTCGGCTATTGTGCAGGAGGTTTCGGCACACGCACAGGAAACTTATACGGTCAGCGACAGGAATACTGGTATCGTACAGGAAGTATCCAGACTGGTGGAGGACCTGAACGAGCAGGCAGCAAAGCTGAACCGAGGTATATAAGAGATAATAAGAAACTGCTGACAAACAAAATGGAGGATGAAAACATGGGAATTATGACAAGATTTAAGGATATTATGACGGCGAATGTGAATGCGCTTCTGGATAAGGCAGAGGATCCGGAGAAAATGATTGACCAGTATCTGAGAAATCTGGAGTCTGATTTTGCGAAGGTGAAGGCTGAGACGGCATCCATTATAGCGGAGGAGAAGAGCGCGTCAAGGAAACTGAACGAGTGCGATGAAGAGATCAACAGGATGGGAGAATATGCGAAGAAGGCCGTTGCGGCAGGCAATGACAATGATGCCCGCCAGTTTCTGACGAAGAAGAATGAACTGACGCAGAAGCGGGAAGTGCTTGCGAAGAATTATGAGCTGGCAAAGGCTAACTCCGAGAAAATGCGGCAGATGCATGATAAGCTGGAAGCTGATATCTCTGAGATGAAGAGTAAAAGAGATATGCTCAAGGCGAAAGTAAAGGTAGCGGAAACCCAGCGGAAGATCAACGAGATGGGTGCGGGACTTGAGAGCGCCGGCAATAACGCTGCGGCTTTTGACAGGATGGAAGATAAGGTGAACAGGATGCTGGACGAAGCGGATGCTATCGGTGAACTGAATAAGTCCGCTTCCGGGAATGACATAGACGATCTGACAAGCAAATATGATACCGCGGACACCGGATCTGATGTGGATGACGAATTAGCAGCGTTAAAGGCTGAGATGGGAATGTAACAGAGGAGGAAGACAATGGGATTTCTGAAAAATCAGTTTTCTAATTTGGTGGAATGGAAGGAGAACGGCGCGGGGGTGCTGTTCTATAAATGGCAGAATCAGGAGATTAAGAAGGGTTCCCGACTGATCATTCGACCGGGACAGGATGCGATCTTCCTGTATAACGGCAGGGTGGAAGGCATCTTTGAGGATGACGGCGATTATGATATTGAGTCCGAGATCATTCCTTTTCTGACGACATTAAAAAGTTTTAAATTCGGGTTTAGCACGCCGCTGCGCGCAGAAGTGCTTTTCATCAATACGAAAGAACTGCTGGTAAAATGGGGGACAAAGAACGCGATCAACCTGCAGGCGCCGGGACTGCCGGGCGGCATGCCGATCCGTGCGTTCGGCACGTTTAACTGCCGTATTGTGGAACACGACGTGGTGATTGAGAAGCTGGCGGGAATCAGACAGACCTATACCGTGGACGACGTCAAGGAACGTATTATATCGAGTCTTGACCAGCTGCTGATGAGCTGGATCAGTAAAGAGGGCAGGGATATGTTCAATCTGCAGGCGGATGCGCGCAGCATCGCAAAAGGCATCGAGACAGATCTGGATATGGATATGCGCAAGCTGGGAATCGGCATTACCGACTTTACGATCGAGAGCTTCTCCTATCCGGAGGAGATCAAGAGGATGCAGGAGAAAGCTGCGGCACAGTCCATGGTGGGCGATATGAATAAGTATGCGCAGGTTGCGGCGGCGGACGGTATGGCACGCGGCGGCCGCAACGGCAGCGGGCTTGTCTCCGACATGGTCGGACTGCAGATGGGCATGGCTATGGGGCAGCAGATGGTCAACCAGATGAATCTGGGCGGGAACGCCGGAGCACAGATGCAGCAGGGCGGCGCGGGGCAAAGCGGCGTAGGACCGAAGTTCTGTCCGAACTGCGGCACACCTGCAACGGGCTCTAAATTCTGCGGAAACTGTGGAAATCAGCTTTTGTGAGTATACGGTCTGACGGAACCGGATGAGAGGAAGAGCGCATGACATGCGCTTAGCGATAAAAGCCAATACCACGAGGAGGATTCGTGATTGGCTTTTTTCTTGACAGGAAGCATGACAGACAGAAGCGGATATGCGGCTAACGCGCGTAGAAATGAGGAATGGAAAGAAATATGAGTATATACGATACGTTAAATGACAGGCAGAAGCAGGCGGTCATGCAGACAGAAGGACCGGTGCTCATTCTGGCGGGCGCAGGATCGGGTAAGACCCGGGTGCTCACCCACAGAGTGGCATACCTGATCGATCAGGAAGGCGTGAACCCTTATCAGATCATGGCGATTACCTTTACAAATAAAGCGGCGGGGGAGATGCGGGAGCGTGTGGATCAGATCGTAGGCTTCGGGTCTGAACAGATCTGGGTTTCCACGTTTCATTCGACCTGCGTGAGGATTCTGCGCAGATACATAGACAGGATCGGGTATGATAATAATTTCACGATCTATGATACGGACGATCAGAAGGGCGTGATGAAGGAAATCTGCAAGAAACTGCAGATCGATACGAAGATGCTGAAGGAGAGGACGATCATGAGCGCCATCTCTTCTGCGAAGGATGAACTGATCGATCCGGTGCAGTATGAGTTACAGAACGGGTATGACTATAACGGCGGCAGGATTGCCAGGGCATACAAGGAGTATCAGGCGGTTCTGCACAAAAATAACGCGCTCGATTTCGACGATCTGATCATGAAGACGGTGGAGCTTTTTAAAGCGGATGCACAGGTGCTTCAGAGCTATCAGGACCGGTTCCGCTATATTATGGTAGACGAGTATCAGGATACCAACACGGCGCAGTTTGAACTGATCAGACTGCTGGCGGATAAGTACCGTAATCTGTGCGTGGTGGGCGATGACGATCAGTCGATCTATAAGTTCCGCGGTGCCAATATCCGCAATATACTTGATTTTGAAAAAGTGTATCCGGAGGCGTGCGTGATCAAGCTGGAGCAGAATTACCGTTCCACGCAGATCGTTCTGGACGCCGCGAACGCCGTGATCAAGAATAATACGGGACGTAAGGAGAAGGCTCTCTGGACGGAAAAGACGGAAGGAAACCGCATTCACTTCAGACAGTTCGATACCGCTTACGAGGAGGCGGAGTATATCGCAGGCGATGTGGCGAAGAAGAAGCGCGAGGAGACGGCGGATTACGGAGATTGTGCCGTGCTGTACCGCACCAATGCACAGGCGCGTCTGTTAGAAGAGCGTTTTATTATGGAGGGCGTGCCGTACGACGTCATCGGCGGTACGAATTTCTATGCCAGAAGGGAGATCAAGGATATTCTGGCATATCTTAAGACGATCGACAACGGGCGGGATGACGTGGCGGTGAAGCGTATTATCAATGTGCCAAGGCGGGGTATCGGCATGACGACGATCGTGCGTGTGCAGGAGTATGCGGATGCCAGACAGATCAGCTTCTACGATGCGCTGCGTGAGGCGGATCAGATCATGACGATCGGCAGAAGCGCCTCAAAACTGGAGCCCTTCGTAAATATGATACAGGCGTTCCGTAGCAAGCAGGAGTTTTACAGTCTGTCAGAACTGGTAAAAGATATATTGGAGACGACCGGATATGTGAAGGAGCTGGAGGAGTCCGATGAGGAGGATGCGGCGGACCGCATCGAAAATATTGATGAGCTGATCAGTAAGGTGGCGGCTTACGAGGAGACGCATGATGAGCCGGCCTTAAGTGAATTTCTGGAGGAGGTGGCGCTTGTCGCGGATATTGACCGGGTGGACGGAGACGATAACAGAGTGCTGCTTATGACGCTCCATTCCGCAAAAGGGCTGGAATTTCCCCATGTCTATCTGGCGGGTCTAGAGGACGGCATCTTCCCCAGCTATATGACGATCATGTCGGACGATCCGATGGAGGTCGAGGAGGAGAGACGGCTTGCCTATGTAGGGATCACCCGGGCGAAAGAGGATCTGACAATCACTTATGCCAAACAGCGTATGATCCGCGGCGAGACACAGTATAATCCCGTGAGCCGCTTTATCCGGGAGATTCCGGCGGAACTGATGGATGATAAGCCTCAGGCGCAGAAGCGGCGGGACTATCAGGAATATGATGAGGATTCCAGAGAACGGAGCTTCTTCAAGGCGAAGCCTTTTGGCGGCATGCGTACAGCCGGACAGGGCGAAAGCAGTACAAAGACAGGGCCGTATTTCAGGGCGGAAGTATCGTCGGCAGGAAGCTATGCCAAAGATATGCCGTATAGGCGGATCGCAGATGATGTATTTGACAAGCCGGCATCCCGAAACGGTGCGGGGATGACAGCCGGACAGTCATCCGGTGCGGCATTCGGCAAAACATTTGACGCACAGGCGGCCGCGCCCGGGAAGCCGAAGGCGATTGTCCGGCCGAAACGAACCGCTATAGAAAATCAGCCTTATATTTCCAGAGCTACGCAAGGCGTGGGTGCGGTGACAATAGAGGCGGCAGGCAGCCGGAACCTGGAGTACGGCGTGGGCGACCGAGTGCGGCATATGCGCTACGGGGAAGGAACCGTGTTAAAGATCGAGGCGGGTCCTCGGGATTCGCAGGTGACAGTGGTGTTCGACGAGGCGGGACAGAAGATCATGTACGCCGGATTTGCGAAGTTGAAGAAGCTGTAACAGGAGGGAAATTATGCCGCTTACGACAGTACAGAATCTGCAGCTGCATAACCAGATCGAACGGGTGCTCCACGCGCCGGGGAATTATCGGGGTGGTATATTGGAGATGGCGCTGGTAATCGACCGTACTTATGAGAAAGCGACGGTGCAGGAATTGTGTGCGGATATCATCTCTTCCTGCAAAAAACAGAGCGAAATTTTCCGCAATGTACGGTTAAATATGGTGCTGTGGGGTGCAGGAGAGATCCGGTCCGAGGCAGTGGCCTGCGCACATGTGCAGATGGGGACTTATTTTGCAGATTATAGCAGTGAGCAGGAAGCTGACGGTATGCAGACAGAAGCGGTCATGGAATATCTCAGGAAATTCCATGCCAGAAGCAAACTGATCCTGCTACTGACGCCTGACCGGGAGCGGATCTGCCGGATCGCGCAGCCGGAACGGGTATGTGCGGCCATGAACCCTTTCCTCAAACATAAACTGGTGTTAATCTACCCTGACGGAATAGAATCCGGCGCAGGACTGGCTATGGTATAGGAAATTCTTACGCGATCGGGCGCAGCTCGATTTTTTATAAAAATATTATAGTAAAAAACCGCGGGAAGTGGTATATTATTAATAATAATAGTTCAGCTATCGGGATAAAAGCCGATTCGGTTGATATCCCATAAGGAAATCACGAAATTTCCGATTAATGAAAGAAAGAGAGGGCTACATGATGAGCAAGAGAGAAATTAGAAATAAATTGGACGATATACTGGAGAATGCCGGTGTGAACGAGATACTCGGCAGGAAGAAGGAAGAGGAGAAGAAGTGCAACACACTGCTGTGGGTGCTGGCAATTATCGGTGCAGTGGCGGCAGTTGCAGCGATCGCGTATGCAGTATACCGGTATCTGACACCGGATTACCTCGAGGATTTTGAGGATGACTTCGATGACGACTTTGATGATGATTTCTTCGAAGATGAGGACGATGAGGTGGATGCAGCGGGCGTAACCAAATAAGCAGAGGCTGGCTTCACGGGTGCCATCAGGTAGTCTGTCTATAAATTTGATATTATGTAAACTGAAAGCGGGATGTGTGTCATGCATCCCGTCTTTGTTATGTTCGAGTTTGCGGTAATTTCTATTGTCATATTCGGGTTTGCGGCAACTTCCATTGTTATAGTCGAGTATGCGAAGAAAATTTTATAATTGCGATAGGCTCAAACTTATATAGGAAATGAGGAAGATATGAAAAAAGGACAGGTAATTGAGGGAATCGTGCAGCGGGTGGACTTCCCGAATAAAGGGATCGTGGAAAGTGAAGAGGGAACATGTGTTGTCAAGAACGCACTGCCGGGGCAGAAAGTGCAGTGTGCCGTCAATAAGGTCCGCAAGGGTAAGGCGGAGGGCAGGCTGCTTGATGTACTTGCGCCGTCACCTCTGGAATGCGGCAGTCCGTGTCCGCATTTCGGGATCTGCGGCGGCTGCACGTATCTCTCGCTGCCCTATGAGGAGCAGCTGAAAATCAAGGAAACACAGGTGAAAAGACTGCTCGATGGTGTCTTAGACAGACAGGATACGTGGGAGTTTGAAGGGATCAAGGCGAGTCCCGTCTGCTTCGGCTACCGCAATAAGATGGAGTTTTCCTTCGGAGACGAGATAAAGGATGGACCGCTTGCGCTTGGTATGCACAAACGCGGCAGTTTCTATGATATCGTGTCTGTGACGGACTGTCAGATCGTAGACGAGGACTACCGCAGTATCTTAAGATGTGTCAGGGACTATTTTGCTTCTTTACAGGAAAGAGGGATGGACATTCGCTTCTATCACAGGCTGCGTCATACCGGTTATCTGCGTCATCTGCTCGTGCGCAAGGCGGCGGGAACGGGCGAAATCCTGGCTGCGCTTGTGACGACGACACAGATGAATGCACAGGCGGGAATGAGCAGACAAGAAGATATGGTCGAACAGGAGATTCTGGACGGATTCAAGCAGGCGCTTCTGCAGCTGGCTCTTGACGGCAGAATCGTCGGTATCCTGCATGTCAGAAACGATGCGGTGGCGGATGTGGTGCGAAGCGATGAGACAAGGATTCTCTACGGACAGGATTATTTCTATGAGGAGCTGCTGGGACTGAAGTTCAGGATTTCACTATTCTCGTTCTTCCAGACCAACAGCCGCGGCGCGGAAGTGCTGTATGAGACGGCGAGAGAATATATTGCGGATTATATCGATCTGGAGACAGAGAAAAAGAGAGAGAATGCGTATGGCGGGGCAGAAGAGAATAAGTCTGTGCAGACGGAGGACAGCCGCGGCGAAGCAGGCGGGGAGAAGATCGTCTATGATCTCTACAGCGGCACCGGAACGATCGCACAGTTGATGGCGCCGGTGGCGAAGAAAGTGATCGGCGTGGAGATCGTGGAGGAAGCGGTGGAGGCTGCACGGAAGAATGCGGAATTGAATGGTTTACATAACTGCGAATTTATTGCCGGGGATGTGTTGAAAGTGCTCGATGGAATAGAGGAGAAGCCGGATATCATCATACTTGATCCGCCCCGTGACGGCATTCATCCCAAGGCGCTTGACAAGATCATCCGCTACGGCGTGGAGCATATCCTGTATATATCCTGTAAACCGACGAGTCTGGCAAGGGATCTGGAGGTGTTTCTGGAGAGAGGCTATGAGGTGAAGCGTGCCGTGGCGGTGGATCAGTTTCCGTGGACGGCGAATGTGGAGACGGTATGTTTATTGTCCAAACTTCATTCAGACCAACATATCGAGGTTGAGCTTCAGATGGACGAGCTTGATTTGACGTCTGCGGAGAGCAAAGCCACCTATGAGGAAATCAAGGATTATGTGTTGGAGCATAGTGGATTGAAAGTCAGTAGTTTGTATATAGCACAGGTAAAGGAGAAGTGCGGAATTATTGAGAGAGTGAATTATAATCTGCCAAAATCAGAAAATTCCAGACAGTCGAAATGCCCGCCAGAGAAAGAAGCGGCGATAAGGGAGGCATTAGGATATTTCCATATGATTTGATGATTGCTTAGAAAAGGAGGAGTTTTTCTCTTTGATTTACACCTTTGAGTGCTATCGTCATTTTCTTGTATAATGAAGCCAAGAAAGGACGGTGAGCTTTATGAGAGAAAAGAAAAATCATTTGTATGTGGATAGCCAAGAACGGAGCATTTTACTACATAGCCTTGTGGAGCTGAAAAACCAGCTCATTCAGCAGGGCAGATATACAGACTGCGTTGACGAACTGATATTCAAGGTTGTAAACGCACCCGTCAAGAGAATGAAAATTGAATATGTCTAAGGCACGTCATAGAGCCGCTTATTCTTATTGTTTTTTAAGAGTAAGCGGCTTTTTGCGTTCTGTCGTTCTCTGATATTGTTACATAGCCACCTTGACAAAGTGGCTAAATCTATGCGAAAGGAGGACGCACCCTATGTCAAATTGCAAAGTGATTGCTTTAACCAACCAGAAAGGCGGCGTCGGCAAGACCACCACGGCGGTCAATCTGGGAGTAACTCTGGCACAGCAGGGTAAGAAAGTCCTGCTCATTGATGCCGATGCACAGGCAAATTTAACTATGTCGCTCGGTTACAGCCGACCAGACGATTTACCCAATACTCTCTCAACCATTATGCAGGATATTATTGATGATAAATCCGTCGATGTTTCCAAAAGCATCCTGCACCATGACGAGGGAGTTGACCTGCTCCCATCCAACATTGAACTGTCGGGCTTGGAAGTAAGGCTCATCAATGCCATAAGCCGTGAAAGCGTGCTGAAAACCTGCATCAACGAAGTAAAAAAGAATTACGATACTGTCCTTATTGACTGTATGCCGAGCTTGGGGATGCTGACAATCAACGCACTTGCGGCGGCTGACAGCGTGGTTATCCCGACACAGCCCCATTATCTTTCTGCAAAGGGCTTAGAGCTGTTGCTTCGCTCCGTGTCTAAGGTCAAACGGCAAATCAATCCCCATCTGCGGATTGACGGTATCTTAATGACGATGGTAATGCCACGCACAAATATTTCTAAGGAAATCACCGCTACGGTGAAAAGTGCGTATGGGCAGAGGATTAAAGTATTCGACACACAGATACCCCACTCCATCCGTGCCGTGGAAGCCACCGCAGAGGGCAAGAGCATTTTTGCCTACGACAAAGGCGGAAAGGTAGCCGCTGCTTATGAGCAATTCGGAAAGGAGGTAGCAGAGATTGGCGAGAAACAAAAGAACAGAAATCGAGCTGACCGCATACGATGACCTCTTTGAAACAGACGAGAGCCGAGCAGAAGCGAATCTAAGCAAGATAAGGGAGATACCCATTTCCGAGATTGACGAGTTCCCAGACCACCCATTCAAGGTTTTGATGAATGAGGATATGGAGCAGCTTGTGGAAAGTGTCAGTCGGAGCGGCGTAATGACCCCTGCGACAGTTCGGCAAAAAGAGGACGGACGGTACGAGCTTATCAGCGGTCACAGGCGGAAAAAGGCTTGTGAACTTGCAGGGATTGAAACGCTGAAATGTGAGGTTAAGGAGCTGACCCATGATGAAGCGGTTATTGTCATGGTTGAAAGTAATTTACAACGCTCTGTTATTCTGCCGAGTGAAAAAGCCTTTGCTTATAAAATGCGGCTTGAAGCCATGAAGCGACAAGGTGAGCGAAGTGATTTAACTTCTCCACCACTGGTGGAGAAGTCGGCAGGAAAAGATTCTTTATCGGTTTCAAAGATTGGTAAAGATATGGGCGACAGTCATGAGCAGGTACGCCGATTTATCCGTCTGACCGAGCTTGTACCCGAAATCCTGCAAATGGTTGATGAACGCCAGATTGCTTTCCGCCCTGCGGTGGAAATCTCCTATCTTTCCGAGGAACAGCAGTACACGCTCTTAGAAGCGATGGGCTACAACGATGCCACGCCCTCTCTTGCACAGGCTATCAAAATGAAAAAGTTTATGCAGGAGGGAAAACTCACGGACGAGGTTATCCAGTCCATCATGCAGGAGGATAAGCCAAACCAGAAAGAGAAGCCTGCCTTTAAGGACGAGCGGATAACCAAGCTCATACCAAAATCCATCCCCAGAGGGCAGGAAACGGATTTTGTCGTAAAGGCGTTGGAGTTTTATAACCGCCACCTGCAAAGGCAGCGGGGGCAGGAAAGATAATCGTACACTTGGGGAGAAGTCTGCCCTTTGGGACACAAAAAATTTTTTTCTCTTTCCCCCTCTCCACACCTCTCCCCCTTGATACTGCCAGTAACTATCCGAGAAAAGAAATATTAAAGGCTGTCCAGACGGGCAGCTTTTTCTGTTAGAAAATCAGTCAGCAACTATCAACACGAGAACAAACAGGAGGTAACGATGAAGATTCGTAAATTATTAAGGAGGGCTGCGGCGTTTGCCCTTGCTGCGGTCACGGCATTGTCCGCCGTCCCTGCCACGACAGCGTTTGCGGCAGGCGACATCGGAACGATTAGCTTTACCCACACCTACGACGGTGCAGGGAACGCCATGAGGTATAATTCCAGTGCCAATATCGGCGGTCACACCGCAGGAGGGACAGGTGAATACAAATACCGTATGTATGTGGACGGGGAAACGGCGTTCTGCCTTCAGCCAGGCGTGCCGCTGAAAACGGGGAACACATTGGCAAAGGCTTCTTCCAACGCTTGGAACGCCCTCTCCGCAGAGCAGAGAAAGGCGGTGGGGCTTGCACTTTTGTATGGGTATCAGGGCAACAGCGGGAATTTATCTGGAAGTGATGACGAGAAATGGCTTGCCACCCAGACCCTTGTGTGGGAGTTCGTCACGGGATGCCGCAATTCCACAAGCCCGTACAGCCAGACAAGCACGACCGTTTACAGCCTGCACTTTGGCTCAAACTATGCCAACAGCGGGGCAAGGGCGGCTTACGACCAGATTGTGTCGCTGATGACAAGGCACAGCACAATTCCGAGCTTTATGTCGGCAGGGAAGAAAGACATTACAAAGGAGCTTGCCTATAAGGACGGGAAGTACAGCTTAACGCTGACGGATAAGAACAATTCCCTTTCCGAGTATTCCTTTACCAGTTCCGACAGCAACGTGAAAGTGTCCAAGTCTGGGAACAAGCTCACTGTCACATCCAAGAAAGCCATTGACGGAAAAGCAAGGATTACTGCTACAAGGAACAACACGCCGACGGTCAGCAGCGGGGCGATGATGATTGCTTACGGCGACCCCAACTTGCAGGACGTCATTACGGGCGTGGAAAACGTAGATACCATGACGGCGTATATCAACGTGGAAACGCCGACAGGCACGGTCGCACTGAAAAAGACTTCCGAGGACGGCGTTGTTGCGGGGATTTCCTTTACCATCAAGGGTGACGGTTTCAACAAGACCGTAAAAACTGATAAAGACGGAAACATCACGGTAGAGGGGTTATTCCCTGGCACTTATACTGTCACAGAGCAGTCCATTGACCGCTACGAGCCGCAGAAAACCCAGACCGTGACAATCATTGGGGGAAAGACTTCTACGGTCACGTTCAGCAATACCTTGAAGCGTGGCAGTTTGGAGGTTGTGAAAACATCCGAGGATAATCTGGTGGAGGGCGTGAAGTTCCACCTTTACGGAACGTCATTGAGCGGATTGGCTGTTGATGAGTATGCCATAACCGACAAGAACGGGCTGGCAAAGTTTGAGAACGTCCTTATCAGCGGCAGCACGCCATATACCCTTGAGGAAGTGGACACGGCAGTCCGCTACGTCGTGCCTGCATCCCAGACAGCCCCGATTGAGTGGAAAAAGGTCACAAACCGCAGCTTCCACAACATTTTGAAGAAGTTCAATGTTACGGTATTAAAGACCGACGTGGAAACAGGAAAGAAGCCGCAGGGCGACGCTTCCCTTGCAGGTGCGGTTTACGGCATCTATAAGGGGGAGGAACTGGTTGACACCTATACCACCGATGAAAACGGGCAGTTCACAACAAAATATTATATATGCGGCGATGACTGGAGCATCCGTGAGATTACTCCGTCCGAGGGCTATCTTCTGGACACGACCGTACACCATGTGGGGGCAGAGCCAGAGCTTTACACCGTGGAATACAATTCTGCAAAGAACGACGTAAACGAGCAGGTTATCAAAGGAAATATTGCCATCATCAAGCACACCGACAACGGCGAAACCCAGATTGAAACGCCAGAGGAGGGGGCTGTTTTTGAAGTGTTCCTAAAATCCGCAGGCAGCTTTGATGCGGCGGAGGAAACCGAGCGTGACACGCTCATCTGCGATGAGAACGGCTTTGCCCAGACAAAGGATATGCCATACGGCATTTATACCGTGCACCAGACTTCTGGATGGGACGGGCGTGAGCTGATGAAAGACTTTGACGTGTTCATCTGCAAGGACAGCCAGACCTACCGCTACCTTATCAACAATGCCAATTTTGAGAGCTATATCAAGATTGTGAAAAAGGATATAGAAACAGGCAGGGTTATCCCATATGCAGGTGCAGGATTTCAGATTTATGACCCAGAGGGCAATCTTGTAACAATGACGTTCACTTATCCCGAAGTGACGAAGATTGATACGTTCTACACTACCGCAGATGGAGAACTCATCACGCCGCAGACATTAGAATACGGCAAAGGATATTCTTTGGTTGAGGTGCAGGCTCCATATGGCTATGTTCTGGACTCCGAGCCAGTGTATTTTGACGTGGAGCAGGAAAATTCCGAGGAAGAAAGCGGCATTACCATTGTAAAGGTGGAACGCTCCAACGTGGCACAGAAAGGGAAAATCACGGTAGGAAAGTCTGGCGAGGTATTCAGCAGGGTATCGGGAAACAAAGGACTGTACCAGCCGATTTTTGCAGTGGACAGCCTTGAGGGTGCAGTCTATGAGATTACCGCCGCCGAGGACATCATTACGATGGACGGAACGGTAAGAGCCGAGAAAGGCGAGGTTGTAGATACAATTACCACAGGCGAGGACGGCACAGCGGAAAGCAAGGAACTTTATCTCGGAAAGTATGAGGTTAAGGAAGTGACCGCCCCGTATGGCATGGTGTTAAGTGAGGAAGTCCACGCCGTGGAGCTTGTATATGCGGGACAGGAAATCGAAGTGACGGAAACAGCCACAGGCTTTGTCAATGAGCGTCAGCGTGTGGAAATCGACCTTGTAAAGAGCCTTGAGGTTGACGAAGCATACGGCGTAGGAAATAACGGAGAAATCAAAGACGTTACGTTCGGTCTGTATGCAGCCGAGGAACTGACCGCCGCAGACGGTTCTTCTATCCCTGCGGATGAACTGATTGAGGTTATCTTCCTTGATGAAAACGGTCACGGAAAGGCAGTCAGCGATTTACCGATGGGTAGCTACTATGTGCAGGAAATCAAAACAAACTCCGCTTATCTTATAAGTGACGAGAAATATCCTGTTGAATTCGAGTACGCAGGGCAGGAAACCGCCGTTGTGCATATCACAGCCAACGAGGGAGAAGCCATTGAAAACGAACTGATTTACGGCTCGGTCAGCGGCAGGAAATCCAATGAGGACGGCGAAGATTTAGGCGGTGCTGTTATCGGCATCTTTAAGACGGGGACAACAGAATACACGAAAGAAAATGCAATCGCAACTGCCACATCCGAGGATGACGGCAGTTTTTCTTTTGAGGAAGTTCCGTATGGCACATGGGTAATCCGTGAAATCGAAAGCCCGAAAGGATATGTACTCTCCGAGGAAGAAATCAGCGTGACAATCAGCGAGGTTGACGAAGTTGTGGAAATTGAGCTTGTAAATTATTTCATCAAAGGAAACATTTCTCTGACAAAAGTAGACAAGGACTATCCCGACAACAAGCTCACAGGTGCGGTATTCGAGGTCTACTCTGATGCCAACGGTGACGGCAAACTGGATAAAAAGGATGAGCTGCTCGGCGAGATGGGCGAGGTGGAAAAAGGCGTGTATCAGATGAACGACCTGCGGTACGGCAAGTACCTTGTTCGTGAGAAAACCGCCCCGACAGGCTTCGTGCTTGATGAGAATGTCTATCCCGTATCCATCGGGGAAAACGGAAAGACCTACAACGTGGAGAATGAAGCGGGCAAAGGCTTCTTGAATGAAGCACAGAAAGGCAGCCTTAAAATCGTCAAGACTTCCTCTGACGGCAAGGTGGAGGGCTTCTCTTTCCGTGTCATCGGCAAAGATTACGACCAGACATTTACGACAGACAAGAAAGGTGAGATTACTGTTGAGGGGCTGCGTATCGGTGAATACACCGTGTCCGAGGTCAGCGACAAGGCATCCTCTGGCTATATCCTGCCCGCCGACCAGAAAGTGACCATCAAGACGGACGAAACGGCGGTTGTAACCATGCACAATGAGCTGCGTGACACGCCGAAAACAGGCGACGACTTCAGCCTTGGCTTGTGGGTGAGCCTTGCGGCTGCATTTACAGTCGGTGCAGGAATCTTCGGGTTTGCAGGCTACCAGTGCGGAAGAAAGACAAAGGAGGACTAAGCAGGATGAGGGGAAAAACCATCATCGCCATTGTGCTTATGGCGTTTATCGGCGGTGCGGCTGCGTGGCTGCATATCCGCAGGAAATAAGTTGAGAGAAATTTTACAGTTGTGGATTGGGGCGGTTTTCAGCGACCGCCCTCTTTCCATGTATGGAGGTAATTATGGACAGTCTGAAAACCATTGAGGGCAAAGTCAGAGCCGTCCTGCAAGAGAATGAGGACGCCAGAAATGACGACATGGTGCTGTACCTTGCCCTCTGCAACCTTTATCTGAAAGATGCGGGAGCTATGCCGCTTGCCCGAATACTTTTGAACCATAAGGAGCTTGGCTTGCCGAGCTTTGAGAGCGTGGGCAGGACACGCCGCAAATTGCAGGAGAAATGCCCCGAACTTTTAGGCAGCGTGCGGATGCAGAAAATCAGAGCCAAAGGGGAAAAGGCATACCGCAGATATGCAAAAGAATCGTGAGGTGTATGATGCAGGATAAGTCTTTTGAATACGGAGGGCATCATTTTATCCCAGAGCGGCGGTTCACAAAGCGGGAAGATGATTTTTTCAAGATTACCCGCAGGCTTCGGAGTGATACGGAGTTAGGATTTTTTGCCGCTGACTATTACGGCGGGGGAAGCCAGAAATTCCCTTATTCTTATGATGATTTTTATGCTGCATCCACGGATAAGAAATGCGATATTTTCCGCTGCGTGGAGAACGGCAGGTTGTATGTCCCCTGCCAGTATGAATTGCAGCAATATATGGACGGGAAACAAAAAGAGATACCACAAGGGCATACCACGATGCCCAAAGAGCGTGGGCAAATCAAGGAAAGGAGGAACGCCTATGAACGGTGAAACACGCTCCAATCAGGGCTATGAAATCATAGAGAGCTGCACAATCGGGAACACGGAGCTTGTCATTGGGCATCACCCGAAAGCCCCGAACCCTTATGTATGCTGGTACTGTAAGGGCGGCGACAACTATTATTGGGGCTGCTACTGCAATACCCTTGAAGCCGCAAGGGAGAAGCTGAACGAACGCTACCAGTCGGAGAGCCAGATGCCGTACAATCAACAGCACGATAAAAAGGCGAAGCGGCACGATGGGCGTGAGCGGTAGCATGAGCGGCAATGAAAGCCATAAGAAATATGACTGCACGACCTGTCCTTACCCCCGATATAAGGACAGCCGTGTTATCTTCTGCGATGTCTGCATCCGAAAGGTTTTAGACTGGCAGAGGGAGAAGAAGCGAAGAAAGGAGAAGCCCGATGGAGAATGAAGAAAAACGGATGATTAGCTCCTATGAGGTCATACAGAGCATCCACATCGGAAAAAAGGAAGTGGTGTTCGGCATAGATGAAAAAGAGGAATACCCGTATCTTGTCTGCTATTGCAGTTACGATAACCCGCTGTCCGCAGAGTGGGTGACGGATGCGGTCGGCTCGGATGACTATCTGGAAGCCATGCAGATTTTTACCGACAGGGTGCAGGAGCAGATAGGGCTTGTGAGAGCCGAGCAGGAACAGTTCAAGTTTGACATGACGCCCTTTACCATTTCTGACTGTTTCCCCGATGACAGGGATAAAAATATTGTGGGAAAAGTGGTCGTTATCAATGCCGAAGTCAACCGCTATGAGTACCGGCATTCCGCCTATCAGCTTGTATTGGTGGACGGCGGACACGGTGCAAGGGGCGGCAGGGGGCAGGCGGTGTTTGGGACTTCCCTTGCGGACGGCAAGCACGCCAGATGGGAAAGGTATGATGTTCTTGGTGAAATCAAGCCAGAAAAAATGCCCGATTGGACGAAAGAAGCCCTCACAAAAATCAAGGAACAAGAAAAAGCGAAGAAATCAAAGAGTAGGGAGGAACGCTGATGGAGATACGAGCTTTGACACAGCCCGAACAGAAATACACCTATGCCCAGAGTATGCAGCTTGAGGGGCAGACAGGGTGCATCGGTCATCTCCGAGGTGATTTTGCCCCCTCTGGATATGGCTTTTATACTACTTGGACGGATACGAGGGAGCAATGGAAAACTGATGAATTTAAGTCGGAGCTTGATGATGTAATCAATGCTTTGCGTGAGGATAAGGGGCTTTTGCATAACCGTTATGACATGGGTGCATATGCAAAAAAATCCCCCGAAAGTGCGTTCAAAGGGAATTACTGTACCGAGTACGGTTTCCGTGTGGACACCGACAAGCACACTTTCCTGCTCCGCTGTAACCCGACAAAGGGCGACTATGATTTTTACTGCTACTGCTATGTGAAAGAATGGCTGGATAAGCACATGGCAAAAGCAGAACAGGGAATCCGTTTTATTGACCCACATTATAAAGAGAAGTTCCGCATCCCAGACGGCGGCAAAATCATCATCACTTATGATTGGGGAGAAAAGGCGGAAAAGAGCTGCCGTTTTATTGATGAGTGCCATACCGAAGTGGGCAACAGCCTCTACCACATCTGCGAGTTTGCCGAGTGTATGGAAAGGAACGGACACACCTATGAGCCGAAGCCGCAAGAGCCGCCATCCGTACAGAAAGCCCCGAAGCACAAAGACCATGAACGATAGGAGGAAAGGAACATGGCAGTCAACCAGAAAGCCGTTAAGGTTTTGAATAAGATATTTGAAGCGGGCTTTACCGAAGAAAAAGCCATTGCCGCTATGACGATGGACGATATTTTATCCATGCAAGGCATTACGGTTGCGGACATCACGCTCATCAATGAGCTGCAAAAGAGCATCAAAGGAAACAAGGTCATCTCCTTTCTGGGAGGTGGCACGGAATGAGCGGAGGACGGAAAATCTGCATGACGGATAGCATAGGAAAGGCACTTTTCTCTGTCCCCGATGGCGGCGTCATCCGTATGCTTTATGGGAATGGGGAGGATTATTTTGCCGTCTGCCGCTATGTGGACGAAACCCATGCAGAGATTGACGGCGTAAGGTACGCCGTTCGGGAGTTTGCACAGAGGATGGAACAAAACAGAATCAGCTATGCCCCTGCCTAAAGGCGGGGCATGGATAAGAGGAGGATTGATATTTTATGGAACAGATTATTTTGTCGGGCGGTGGTAAGGAGTGAGTACCGAGCTAATCAACCGCATCACAATAAAGAAAGACGGCGTTTACCTGTCCTCTCACAGCTCGAATGACACTTCTCCCTACCATTCATGGAGGTGCAGGGGCTTGTCGGAGATTTATGATGCCGAGGGGCAGAAAGGGCTTGACCGTGAGGTTATCCGTATGCTCTACGAGTATGCCGAGCTTCGTGGTTCGCATAAGAGCCTTGAACGCTACCGCTATGCAAAGGACGACCCTGCCGCCCGTGCCATCTATCAGAGGTTTATTGACCAGATTGACGAACGCTATGAGGGCTTGGACGAAGCTGACCAGAAAACCGTCTGGTACAAGCCAACGGATAAGGCAAAGGAATACCGAGCCTATGAGCGTGAGATGCGGGAAAAGATGTATTCCGAAATCGCTGA
>CAJTPS010000015.1 GCA_910578555.1 uncultured Lachnospiraceae bacterium | reverse complement strand
TGTTTTAATACAGGGGACAATTCTTAAAAAGAACCGAAGAAGGCCGCGTGCATCTGTATACGCGGCCGTTTCCTTAACAATTGTGTATGAAAGTGGCACAATTCCTAGGGAACTGCTTTTTTCTGTCTGGAATATTTTTCAGACAATTTCAGGCCCTGCCTCCCGGCTGTCCCGCTTATCTGGTTCCATATGCTACCAGCAGCCTCATTGTACATACAATTTGGGTTGGAAGGTTTCGATTTGACTGCACAGTTTCGTTGACAGTAGTGTGCGGTCAGCGAAAAGAGGGTGCCGTAATGGTGTTTATACTGTCGAAAATAAAATGCTTTTTCCGTCTACTACAAAGTGCCGCGTTACACCAAGCCCCCTGTGTTTCTTCTCTACAAGCCCGATCCCTTTGTTGGAACTAAGCTCTGCAAGCACCTTGACCGCCTTTTCCTTGCTGCAGCCCAGATCTTCTCTGATATTGTCTATCGTATAGATCACATACGCCCTGTCTGCTTCATCAAACCAGCCGTTTTTCATGGAAAGCGCCATCCTGTCCAGCATAAGCCCGTATAGGAGCTTAGCATCGCTGCTAAGCCCCTTGAAACGCTCGTCCTTAATCAGCAGACGTGGGACACGGTAAAAAGAAAACTGCTCTGCTTCTACGCCATAGTAATAATCAAATTTCAATGGCTCGCCCATTCTACCGCCTCCTTTACTGCTTACTCTGCCATTCCTCCAAAAGCTGGATAATGATGCCCTCTATATCGTCACTGGAATAGTCCTCCGGGAAAAATTTGTTAATCTTATCGCTTTTAAGCGTTACTTTCCTCTCTTTGGGCTTTTCCTCTGATAGTATCAGCCTGACCATTGCCAAAGTCAGCTCACCGTTTTTTCCAAACTCTTTCAGCTTTGCCGCCTGTGCGTTGGAAACCGAAGCACCCGTTTCCTCAAGAATAATAAATACCCATTGTTGGGCTTCTTCGGACAAGAATGAAATATCCACCCCCTGCGTTATGCCAATCTTCTTTGCATCCACCATGCCGAGCAGTTCGTCCGTGAGCCTTGCAAGCCATACATACCGCTGCACGGTCTTTCCGCTTTCCCCGGCGGCTTCCCCTACTTCGTCAAGGGTACTGCCGCCTTTGTTGCCCTGATGTTTCATTGCCTCATACTTCATGGCATAAGCCTTTGCTTTTTCACTCGGTAAAATGTCCTCACGCTGGATATTGGAATCCACCATGATGATCGTGGCTTCATCGTCCGTATAGTTCCTGACAATGACGGGCATTGTGTCTAACCCTGCCTTTTCAGAACCCCGTTTCCTGCGGTGTCCGGCTATGATTTCGTATCCGCCCTCTACCCTCGGTCTGACAATTCCCGGTACAAGCACACCATATTTCCCGATACTCTCCGTGGTTTCCTCCATTTTTTCATCATCAAGGACACGGAACGGGTGTCCCTTGAATGTATGCAGCTCATCCAGCTTCGCATGGATAATCTGCTCCCCCGATGTGTTCTCTGCTCCGCCAAACAAGTCATCAAAATTGCTGATCTGTACTTTGGATGCGCTTCCTGCTTTACTGCCCATTGTCAAGCACCTCCTTTGTCAAGGATTGGTATGCGCCCGCAACCTTGCCTTTCGGGTCATGCTTGTAGATGCTGACGCCCTCTGCGGACATCTCCGCCGCCCTTACCGACATGGGTATGCTGTTCTCGAATATTCGCACCTTACTTCCGTATGCTTCGATAAGCAGCGCCGAAATATCCCTGGCATAATTAGTCCGGCTGTCTACCATCGTCAATAAAATGCCCTCAATAGCAAGTTTGGGATTGATCTGCCGTTTTACCTTACCTATTGTCTTGATAAGCTGTTCCAGCCCTTTTACTGGCAGATATGCGGCTTGTACGGGTATCAGAATACTGTCGGCACAGGCAAACACATTTATGGTTATCATGCCGAGCGAGGGCATACAGTCAATCAGGATATAATCGTATTCTGCCCGTATCCTCTCTATGTAGGAGCGCAGTACAAGCTCCCTGCTCATGACATTCACAAGCGATACTTCCAGACCGGACAATTCAATATTCCCCGGCATAAGGTCAATGCCCTCATCATGCTTTAAGATCCCGTAATCCGGCTCCATTCCTCCATCGTTGATAATATTGGTCATGACTGTCGCAAGCGTTTCTTCCAGCTTGTCCGGTTCTGTGAAGCCCAAACTTGCCGTGAGACTGCCCTGCGCATCTGCATCGATCAGCAGCACTCTTTTTCCCTGCTTTGCCAGTCCTATCCCTAAATTGCTTGTGGTAGTAGTCTTGCCGACTCCGCCTTTCTGATTTGCGATTGCTATTACTTTACACATGGTTTATTCCTCCGTTTAGTTAGTTTTTTCTTTAATATTGGCTTTCTGTACTTCCACATAAGCCCGGTAAAATCTATTTGTACCTTTGTTTCGGTACATCTCCGAAACTTCCGTCACAGCCACTTTGGGCTGCCTTTTCAAAATCTTCTCGAACCATTTAATATCATTCTTTGTTCCCATCAGTCGAATTTTCAGCACGTTTCCACCCCATTTCCGCAAGGATTTCCCCAATGGGCTTCTGTTTACGGCAATACTCCGGATAACGGAGTTTAATGCCTTCCCAAAAGTACATGGCATAGCTACAGCAGAAAATATCGCTTACAGAATACTTTCTGCACTCGCGCATCTGCCCGTCCCTGCTCTTATAATCATTAGCGCTTGGCGTTGTGTCTGTGTATAGGTTAAATGCGAGCCTTATCACAATGACACCGCCGCTTGACAGCCAGCCTTGATGTAGGCACTCTCGCTTGATATTTCCGGTTTTAATATCATAAATCTGGTTGAAATATTTCCTTGTGTCCTCTGAAATGCCAAGGACATAGATCAAAGCCTTATGATGACAATCCTGACTTCTTGCCTGTTCCAGCTTCTCATAATAAAACTCTTCATGTTCCTCGTTTACAAAAACCATGTGTGTGTTGTTGGCGCTCTGCACCTCTGCTCTTAACGCTGTGTTCGTCATAATCTTTCCTCCATAATATAAATTTTTGTTCATGTTCCCCAAACAGAAAGGCATCCACCTATTGGGATGCCTTTTTTCGCAAACTCATCTGCTATTCAATAAAAGTACCATTCTGTATTATTCGGTACTACTCAAAACAAAAATTGTTGTCAATTTGTTGTCAACAGACCTTATAAGTGCTAAAATATACCGTAATTACAGGCTTTCCAGCTTCCATACTTCTTCATCATGCATAAGACGAGCCCGCACTTAGACGGCGCTTATGCGGCGTTTGGAAAGGTAATTGAAGGGTTGGAGAATGTCAATAAGATTGCCGAGACGACAACAGATTATGCAGACCGGCCTTTAGAAGACCAGAGGATCAGGACCGTTACCGTCGATACTTTCGGCGTGGAATATCCGGAACCGGAGAAGATGTAAGAAAGCTTAATTCATCTGCGGCAATTCACAAATAAGAACCCAGATGGCATTTGCTCTCTGGGTTCCCTGTCTACAAATATTTCTTCACCTGTTCTTCGCCGATCTGATATTGCTCACAGATTCGCGTAATAATTTCCTGTTCCGGTATACTCAGGCTTCGCAGGATACTTACCGCTCCGCCCAATGATTTTTCATGTTCTTCCTGTAGTTCCTTGATTGTCCGATCCCGCTCAGTAAGTTCCTCCTTCTGCTTATTGAGTTCATCTTTCTGTGCACCTATTGTATCCTGCATCTCATCAATCATATACTGCACTGTATTCCTGTCAAGTTCATACAGTTCTTTTGAGAACATCTCGATCACCCTTTCTATATTCCGGCAGATCTCATAGCCTTCCTCATATATTTCGCAAAACTCAGGATATGTTTCTATCAGCCCCATAACCATCTCCGGTTCATCACATGAAAATAGGGTCAGCCACGCATCCCTCTTGTCTTTTATATGTCCATTGTGCTTGCTTTTCCGGAAGATGTCAAGCGGAATAAACAGGTATTTTTGCAGGAACTCCATCTGCGATCCTGACGGAATCATTCGGCAAAACCTTCACCACCCTGACCTTCTGACCCAGAAGACTGGACAGGAAATCATTGAACCGCTCCGGCACATACTCCGGGTTCATAATTTCTTTGAAAAAGCCGTTATCCAAAAGTTTCAGCCCTTTTACACCTGTACAGATATTCAGGAGCTCTTCCTGCTGCTCCGGCTCCCAGCCGTCAAACTTTGTCCGAAGTTGACTGCTCTTCGCGATCTCCGCCAATACTTCCTCCCGCTCTCTGATAATCGGGAAAAATCTTTTTAATTTTACCACTATACCTTATCCTCCTTTTAGATACAGTTTGTTTCTCCAAACGCAAAACAGTTGAAATCTCCGGCAGAAACCGCCGACTGTGCGAAAAGCACAAATGAAATAAGAATAAATCTGATATGATAATAAACTATCTTTTTTGAATGAACTTGTCAAGTACAAGTTTTTCTTGCTCTCTTCCGTCTTGCCATATCCGCTGTCTGCGAAATGCAAGAACAAGTAGGTATATCCGGAACCGGAGAAGCTTTAAAGCTTCCCGGTTTTCTTGCCCGGCAGTTCATAGTGCCGCAGATACTCCTGCAGCAGATTGTCAAATGCACTGCCGGCTCCCCTTTCCAGACTGTCGATATATTCATGTGCATGCGTGTCATCCTCGTACAGCTGCATAACATTAATTGCAAGATTAGAACAATGATCGGCGATTCTTTCATAATTGTTCGTAATATCTGAAAGGATAAATCCCAGTTCCGCCGTACATTTTCCTTTCTTAAGGCGCTTCATATGCCGCCGTTTCATCTCTTTTTGCAGCACGTCGATCGTCTCCTCGAACGGCTCGATGCACCTTGCCGCCTCTACGTTCTCTGTCCCGAAGACATCCACGGAAGCCTGCACGAGATCGCCGACCGCCTGTGAAAATATCCGCAGTTCCTCCGTCGCCTTCTCCGAAAAATCCAGCTTCTTCTCATCCATGATCCCGGCACAATCTGTCAGATTTATGGCATGATCCGATATCCGTTCCAGATCGCCCACGCTGTGCAGCAGCATATTGAGCCTCTTAGAATCCGTCTCGCTTAAGTTTCTGGCAGAAAGTTTCACCAGATAGCCGCTGATCTCATCGTCGTATCTGTCCACAAGCTGTTCCAGCCGCTCCACTTCCTTCGCCCTGCACTTATCATACGCGAAAAGGGTATGTGATGCCGTTACCAGAGATTCCTGCACCAGTTCCGCCATTCTGCGTGCATAGGAATATACCTGTTCCAGCGCGAAAGCCGGCGCATCCAAAAACCGCTCGTCCATTCTGGAGAAAAGCTCCCGCTCCAGTCCCTGACGTTCCTCTTCCGCATCGGGTTTAATGATCCGGAAAGACAGCTTCTCAAGCAGGTCTGCAAACGGCAGCAGAAGTATGGTCGCAGAAAGATTAAAAATTGTGTGTACCAGCGCAATCCCGGCGCTGTCAGCCGCTTCCTGCATAAAGGCGAATCCCCATACGGCATTGAGCAGGTAGAACACGGCCATAAAGGCACCGGCACCGATAAGATTAAACATAAGATGAATTATCGATGCACGTCTGGCATTCCTGCTCGCACCGGCACCGGACATCAGTGCCGTA
Source organism: uncultured Lachnospiraceae bacterium (assembly GCA_910578555.1). Lineage (GTDB taxonomy): Bacteria > Bacillota > Clostridia > Lachnospirales > Lachnospiraceae > UBA3282. Next base: position 77,896 of record CAJTPS010000015.1, on the reverse strand, counting down.
ACGCAGGTGCCGATGTTCTGTCCGAGGATGATCGGCACTGCCGTTGCATAACGGATGCTTCCGGTTGCGCACAATGCCTGCAAAATACCGACAGATGCAGAGGAGGACTGGATCACTGCTGTGATCACCGCGCCGGCGGTGAGTCCCAGAAAAGGATTGTCGAACATCGTGAGCAACTCTCTAAACTGCGGCACCTCACTGAGCGGTTTCATGGCCTGCGACATGGTATCCATACCCGTCATCAATATGGCAAAGCCGATTAAAATCGTACCGGCATCACGCTTCCGTCCGTTTCTCACAAACAAAACAAAGATCACCCCGACCATCGCGATCACAGGAGCAAACGAAGTCGGCTTGGCCAGCCGGAGAAAGAAATTGCTGCTTTCGATTCCGGTTAGGCTTAACAGCCAGGAGGTAATGGTCGTTCCGATATTGGCTCCCATGATCACGCCGATCGCCTGGGAGAGCTTCATGATCCCCGAGTTTACAAATCCGACCACCATAACCGTAGTCGCAGATGACGACTGGATGACCGCTGTCACGCCCGCCCCCAGAAGTACCGCGCCCAGCCTGTTGTTGGTCAGATTCTCCAATACTCTCTCAAGCCTGCCGCCGGAAAGCTTCTCCAACCCCTCACTCAGCAGATGCATACCGTACAGAAACAGCGCAAGACCGCCTGTCATTGTCAAGATGTCAAAAAAATCCATAGTTTCCTCTTTTCTGCACAGGTCTGATCCGCATTATACGATACCGGCGCATTTACGTACTTATATCATTAAGTATTGAGTTTTCTAAGACATATCATACAGAAGAAACATCAAATCCAATACCATGGCATTGTAAAGTCTATGTAAAAAAAGTTAATTCCTGCGGAATTAACTTTGCGAGATTCGCTTCGCAAACTCGAATATGCGTAACAATTTCCTATATTCGTATCCGGAATTAACTTTGCGAGATTCGCTTCGCGAACTCGAATATGCGTAACAATTTCCTATATTCGTATCCGGAATTAACTTTGCGAGATTCGCTTCGCAAACTCGAATATGCGTAACAATTTCCTATATCCGTATCCGGAATTAACTTTGCGAGATTCGCTTCGCGAACTCGAATATGCGTAACAATTTCTTGCTTCGTGATCCTGAAAAAGCATACGTTCATGAATTGTTCATATTTAATTTAAAAAAACTTCACCCGCGAATCATTTTTTAGACATTTCTCATGCGTATACTAAGAGCATAAGATAACAACACAACAACGAACACATCAAAGTAACTGATTAATTAAAACTTTTTCATAATAAATGCCAAGTAAAGATCTTCTTTACTTGGCATCCTCCCTTTATAGGGGTTTTTTTGTTTTTTCCACTTCCGTATAGCAACGCTGAAAGGTGCTTTTCACACTTATGCCAATCTGGTCAGGCGTCATTCCTAAAAATACCCTCTGATATATCCCGATATGCATGTATACAATTTTCCCTTGCGATAGCCGCCCGACTATGCTATACTTTATAAAGTGTAAACTTACATATTGTAACCAGAATATGATTTCCGAAATGTCAGCGTAGACATACTTATCATGTCTACGCTTTTTTACGGAAGCAAAAGAGAAGGAGGTTTGATTCATAATTATGAACGATTTTTTTACCGGCCTCGTTGATACGATTACGAATGTCAACGGCGCTGTCAACAGTTTTGTATGGGGTATCCCTATGCTGATACTCCTCGTTGGTACAGGAATCCTGATGACTGTGCTGACCAGATTCTTCCAGCTGTCCCACATCAGACACTGGTTTAAAAACACGATCGGCGGTATCTTCAGTGACAAACACATTACGAAGCACACCGGCAAAGACGATCAGGCAATCTCGCAGTTCCAGTCCTTATGTACGGCACTGGCGGCTACGATCGGCACAGGAAATATCGTAGGTGTCGCAAGTGCTCTGATCGCCGGCGGTCCCGGCGCGATCTTCTGGATGTGGATCGTTGCATTCTTCGGCATGATGACCAATTATTCCGAGAATGTACTCGGTATCTACTACCGCAGGAAGAACTCCCGGAATGAATGGTGCGGCGGCGCCATGTATTACTTAAAAGACGGTCTCGGCTCCTATAAGGGCTGCAAACAGATCGGTGCGGTACTGGCAATACTTTTTTCCATTTTCTGTCTGCTTGCTTCTTTTGGAATCGGCAACATGAGTCAGGTCAACTCTATTTCTGCCAATATGGACGCTGCGTTTAATATCTCGCCCGTAGTGACGGGTATCGCACTGATGATTCTGGCTGCCCTCGTTATTGTCGGCGGTCTTAAGCGAATTGCATCCGTTACGGAGAAGCTGGTTCCTTTTATGGCAATCGCGTACATTATCGGCGCTCTGGTTATTTTCTTTGCAAACATCGGCCAGGTCGGCGCGATCTTCTCCGCTATTTTCAGGGGCGCTTTCGGACTGAAAGCAGTCGGCGGCGGTCTCGTCGGTTCCGGTGTCAAGATGGCTCTGACATGGGGTATGAAGCGCGGCGTATTCTCCAATGAAGCCGGTCTCGGTTCTTCTGTTATGGTGCATTCCAACTCTAACGTCAAAGAGCCTGTCCGTCAGGGTATGTGGGGTATCTTTGAGGTCTTCGCGGACACCATGGTTGTCTGCACATTGACAGCATTTGCTGTGCTCTCTTCCGGTCTTGTTGACCTGGATACCGGCGCTGTCCTAAGCGAATCTGCCGGTTCCGCACTGGTGGGCGAAGCGTTTGCAACGATCTTCGGCTCCCTCGGTCCTATGTTTATCGCTCTTGCGATCTTGCTGTTTGCATTCTCCACTGTGCTGGGCTGGAGCCACTACGGTTCTAAAGCATGGGAATATTTATTCGGCACGAAGTCCACGATTGCCTATAAGATCGTATTTATTCTGATGATCTTTATCGGTGCTACGATGAACTTAAGTCTTGCGTGGGATCTTTCAGACACCTTCAACGGTCTGATGGCCATGCCGAACTTAGTCGGCGTGCTCTGTCTGTCCCCGCTTGTTATGAAGATCACCAGAAACTATATAGATCGCATACTGCACAAGAAAGACGTGGAGCCGATGCTTTCCGTCTTCCCGGATATCAATGAGGAACATGCAGAATAGTATTCCTGATTTTCCGGCGGTTCTCCCCGGCATAGACTGACCGTGTCATGATCCCGTAGAGAACCGGACAGAACACGGCCAGATTACCTTTTACATCCAGAATGTGGCAGCGAAAACAACAGCAGCACGGTAGCATGAAATATGAATTTATAGTACAATAAAGACATATCACACTTTACAAAGGACAAAGATCAACGTGAAGCGAAAACACAAAGTCTTTATTACTCTATTTATCATCATATTTCTGCTTGCCGTGCTGTATTTTATTCTGGTAAATTTCCTTGTTAGCGCCGCGCTTGTACCTTCATTTATGCGGAAACTGGAAGCTTTTCAGCGCATCACTGACGAGAGTTATGCGGCACAGGTGCAGACATCGGATATACAGGTGAACCGGCAGATTGCGCTGAATCACACTGACGAGTGGATGGAGACCGTGATATCCCGCAGTATTTCCGCAGTCAGCACAGACGGATACAGGCTGATCGCAACCGTATTCTATCGGGAAAGTGAAGATAGCACTCCGGAAACCGCAGCGGCACAGAACACAGGACAGTCTCCAACGGGCGGCGCTGCCTTGCAGGACGACGGCGAAGACACACACTTATGGGCGCTTGTTCTCCACGGTTACACAGGATGGAAAGAAGAAATGTACCCCTTTGCGTGCTGGTATTATGAGCAGGGATATCACGTCGTTGTGCCCGATCTTAGATGCCAGGGTGAAAGCGAAGGCGACTTTATCGGCATGGGCTGGACCGATCATTATGACTGCAATCTCTGGATCGACTATATTCTGTCCCAGGATGCCGAGGCGCAGATCATTGTACACGGACAGTCTATGGGCGCTTCCACGGCACTTATTATGACAGGTGAAGCATCGCTGTCAGAGCATGTCCTCGCCGTTATCTCAGATTGTGCATACACAGACGCTTATTCCATGTTTGGCGACAAGGTGACAGAATGGTTTGGCCTGCCTGCTTTTCCGCTTGTGGACTCTGCCCGCCTTGCCCTCAGGCTGCGCGGCGGGTATGATCTGCTGGACGCTTCCGCCGTCGATGCCGTATCCGCAAGCCACACACCAACGCTTTTTATCCATGGCGCTTCTGATGCCATGATATCCGTTCAGATGTCAGAAGACCTCTATGAAGCCGCCGCCTGCCCGAAAGAACTGCTGGTCATAGACGGCGCGGGACACGCACAGGCGCAGGATAAAGATCCGGAAGCGTATTACGGGTCAATTACGGATTTCCTGCAAAAATATGTTAGCAGATAAGTGCAAAAAAGAAGTGCCGCTTCATAACCTTTCCGGGCTATGTCGCGACACTTTTTATTCATAAAAAATACTGCGTGCTTCTATCAGCGTGTATTTCTGTGTTTCTTACGCCTTACCGTCGGAACCGAGCACATTCTTAATCTTGTGAGCAACCATATCCTTAACAGCCTGACGAGCCGGTTTCAGATACTGACGAGGATCGAAATGATCCGGATGCTCCGCAAAGTACTTACGGATATTACCTGTCATAGCGAGACGGATATCGGAATCGATATTGATCTTACATACGGCAAGCTCTGCTGCCTTACGGAGCTGCTCCTCCGGAATACCAACTGCATCAGGCATATCGCCGCCATACTGGTTCACCATCTTAACGAACTCCTGCGGAACGGAAGAAGAACCGTGCAGAACGATCGGGAAGCCGGGCAGACGCTTAATGCACTCCTCTAATACGTCAAAACGAAGCGGCGGGGGAACAAGAATACCATCGGCATTTCTTGTACACTGTGCTGCCGTAAACTTGTACGCACCGTGAGAAGTACCGATTGCGATCGCGAGAGAGTCACATCCTGTTCTGGAAACAAACTCTTCTACTTCCTCAGGGCGGGTATAAGACTCTTTACCGGCCTCAACTACTACCTCGTCCTCAACACCTGCTAATGTTCCGAGTTCTGCCTCAACTACTACGCCCTTATCATGAGCATACTCTACAACCTGCTTTGTCAACGCGATGTTCTCCTCAAAAGACTTAGAAGATGCGTCGATCATAACGGAAGTGAAACCACCGTCGATACAGGATTTACACAGTTCAAAAGTATCACCGTGATCCAGGTGAAGCGCGATCGGAATCTCAGGATTCTCTGCTACGGCTGCCTCTACTAACTTAACCAGATAAGTATGGTTAGCATAAGCGCGGGCTCCCTTGGAAACCTGAAGAATAACAGGGCTCTTCAACTCGCCGGCTGCTTCTGTGATACCCTGAACGATCTCCATGTTGTTTACGTTGAATGCACCAACCGCATAACCGCCATTGTATGCCTTCTCAAACATTTCCTTTGTTGTAACTAATGGCATTGTCATTACCACCTTTCTTAATAATATTAATATTTTGACCGGCTGTCATGCCGGATATTAACTACAGTTTTTATTATAACCCAAAGCATGGCCTTACGCAAACATATTCTGGAAAATATTATTCCCCGGGCACTCTTATATCAAGCACTTTCCGCCTGTTCTCGATCACTGCCCTGCAGTGTTCTCCTCCGAACTCGCCGTCCAGCGTCCACGAGAGCGGCGTCTCGCTCTCCACAATTAACCGCGCTGTCTTAAACGTATGAATATGCTCGGATTTTACCCGTTTATCCACCAGCGCCAGAATAATATTGTTCAGATCCAGCGGATTGGACGGTTTACGGATCAGTGTCACCTCGAAGAGTCCGTCGTCCAGCAGAATATCCTGCCCCGTTATGCCGCGGAAACCGCCGACGGAGTAAGAGTTCGTCACCATGCCGTAGAGAAATTCTCCCTCTATCACCTGATCGCTGTTTGTGATCTTTAAAGGATACGAGCGTACCGAAGGAAGCCGCTTCACACCCTCCACCAGATATGCGGCATGCCCCAGTACGTTCTTAACATCCTGCTTTGTCTCGTAGGATACATCCGTGAAAATACCGAATGCCGCCACATAGATAAAACTGTCGTAATTAAATGCGCCGATGTCGCACGGAAAATTTATGCCCTTCACGACAACATCCGCCGCCTTGATCATACTCTTGGGGATACCCAGACTATTGGCAAAATCATTGGTGCTGCCTGCTGGAATATACCCTATGGGAAGCTTCTCGTCGCACTGCATCATACCGCTTACTACTTCGTCCAGCGTTCCGTCTCCGCCGCTGCATACCACGATATCGTAACCGTCACGCCGTGTTCTGACCGCCTTGACCGCATCTCCCGCCGCCTGCGTCGGATATGCAGTCACTTCGTAGCCGGCCTTCACGAATATGTCAATAATGTCCAGCAGGTTGCTGCGAATCTGCGCCTTGCCGGCTCTCGGATTATAGATGAAAAGCATCTTCTGACTCATGTCTGCACTCCCTTTCCGTAATTTGCCGCCTTACCGCCGGCACGAAGCTGTTTACCCTTTTATATTTAACATTTTATCATTCCGATATGCCGTAGGCAATCCATTTTTACAGATATGTCCCGAGGCGTTCTTATTTCACAGGACGCACTTTTCTGCGAAACAAAAAGAGACTTCCCTCAGGAAATCTCCTCGTATTCTGCCTTATCTAAATGTCATGTACATCATTTGCTCTTCTTACCTGCCGCTCAGGAATTTCTCGATCTCCTCAACCGCCGATCCTTCGTCATTGCCTTCTGCAACGACTACCACTTCTTCACCGCTGGCAAGTCCGAGACTCATCATACCCATGATGCTCTTAGCATTGACTTTTCTGTCGTCTGCATTGATGTACACCGAACTCTCAAACTGACTTGCTACCTGTACAAGCATAGCGACCGGTCTGGCTTCCAAGCCCGTCTCCAGTTTAATCTGGATAGATTTTTGTATCATAATATTCTCCTCCTTCTACGGTTTGATCCCATCAGCTATCTCACTCAGTCTGCGTAACCTGTGATTTACACCCGATTTACCTACAGGCGGTTCCAGATATTCTCCCAATTCCTTGAGCGCCGCATCCGGATACTCTAATCGAACCTCCGCCATCTGTCTTAAATTGTCCGGCAGATTCTCAAATCCATATTTATCCCTGATCAGCAATATGTCCTCGATCTGCTTGGACGCTGCGGTAACGGTTTTGGAGATATTTGCCGTCTCGCAGTTGACACGTCTGTTAATAGAATTGCGCATCTCTTTGACGATTCTGAGATTCTCCAGATTCATCAATGACACATGCGCCCCCATAACATTAAGAAGATCCACGATCCCGGCGCCTTCCTTCAGATATACTACATCATATTTCTTGCGCCTGATAATTTTTGCCTCAATCTGAAATTCCTGTATCATATCCCGCAGCTGCTTCGCCTGCGCGCTCTTACTGCATACGTATTCCAGATGATAGCTTTTCGCCGGATCGCTCATGGAGCCGATACACAGGAATGCACCCCGCAAATACGCCCTTGCACAGCAGGAGTTCTTCACCAGCAGAGAGCTGACCGGTGCTTCCAGTTCGATCGGTTCCGCCGTCCCCGCAAGGTGCAGGGCCTGTATCACTTTCTTCTCCATCTCGTCGTCGGGCAGCAGTCTGCCCCTTTCTTTCATCACAACATTATCTATATTAAATGCTTTTTTAAATAATGTAAAGCCCTTTCTGGCAACCGCTTCATTTTCCGTATGAAAACTTAAGTGTTCTCCGTTCTCGCAGGTACTTCCGGCAAAATGAAAAATCGCTGCCAGTTCCGCCAGCTGACAGTGTCTCGCCGTGCCGATTTGTGCTGCCAGTTCTTCTTTCACTGTTCCGGAAAAAGACATTCCAATCCTCCATAGCAGAGCAGCCGCTGCATCTATACTCCCTGCCTGATATCTCTGTGATACAGCTTAACACCGTAATTACCGTGATCTTTCATTCCTGCATAAAGCTCATTCGCTAACGTGACGCTTCTGTGCTTGCCGCCGGTACAGCCGATGCCGATCACCAGCTGATGTTTTCCTTCCTTAATATAGTTCGGAATCAGGAAATCAAGCATACCTGTCAGTTTCTCTAAGAATACGGCAGCCTCGGGAAAATCCATCACATAATCCTGTACCTCCGTGTCATTACCTGTTTTATGCTTTAGTTCGTCGATGTAGAACGGGTTCGGAAGAAACCTGACATCAAATACAAGATCCGCGTCCGCCGGAATACCATTCTTAAACCCGAATGACAATATTGTAATCATTAAAGAACTATACTCTTCATTGCGGACGAATATGTGGTCAATTTCTTCTTTCAATTCCCTGGTCAGCAGATTGGAAGTATCTATCACATAATCCGCCTTCTGTTTGATCTCCTGCAGGATCTCCCGCTCCTTATTGACGCCTTCCTCCACTCTCCCGTTCGGTGACAGCGGATGCATCCGCCTGGTCTCCTTATAGCGTTTGAGCAGAGCAGAATCGCCCGCATCCATGAAAAGAATCTCGAACAGATAACCGTTTGCCCGCAGCTTGTCCAGTATACTCTGCGCCTCGCCGAAAGGCTGATCCGCACGCACATCCAGTCCCAGGGCGACCTTACTGATCTCACCGTTGGGCGTCGCAACCAACTCTACAAATTTCTCAATCAGCGGCACAGGCAGATTATCCACGCAATAAAATCCCACGTCCTCCAGCATCTTCATGGCCGTTCTCTTGCCCGCGCCACTCATGCCGGTCACCACCACAAACCTCATAATAACCTCCATGATTCCGCTCTGCGGAATCTACCTAGAAATCTCCCAGATAAACCACTTCCGGCTCCAGCGCGACATGAAATCTTTCCTTGACGCGCTCCTGCACTTCCTCTATCACTTCCCGGATATCTGCCGCCGTAGCTTTACCCGTATTAATGATAAACCCGCAATGTTTATCCGACACCTGCGCACCGCCGATCCGGTAGCCCCGCATACCAGCATCCATAATCAGCTTGCCGGCATAGTGTCCCTCAGGTCTCTTAAAAGTACTGCCCGCGCTGGCATACTCCAGCGGCTGCTTGCTCCTGCGAAGTTCTGAAAGCTCCTCTATCTTCGCACTGATCTGTTCCGGATCACCCGCCGCGAGTTGCAGCACCACCTCCAGCACAATATACGGTCTGTTCTTGATAATGCTGGTACGGTAGCCAAACTCCATTGTATCATGGTCGAGTGTCGTGATCTGTCCCTCACGGTCGATCACGCGGACAGCCTCCACCACCTGTTCCATTTCTCCGTCATACGCGCCTGCATTCATGACTACGCCGCCGCCGATGCTGCCCGGTATTCCCGCCGCAAATTCCAGCCCCGTCAGTCCGTTCTCCTTAGCCGTCACCGCTACTCTGGAGAGCAGCGCACCCGCCTTTGCCGTAATGCGCGTACCTTCCACACGGATCTCCTCCATCGGTCCGTCAAACTTAAACACGATCCCCCTGTAACCCTTGTCACCCACCAGCAGATTACTGCCGTTTCCCAAGATAAAATAATCCTGCTCGATCTGGTTCAGATAGGGGATCAGTTTGACCAGTTCCTCTTCCTGCTGTATGGTGATGAAGCATTCCGCCTCACCGCCCACACGAAAAGTCGTGTGCTGCTTCATCGGCTCCTGAAACAGTATACGTTCCCTCGGAATAATCGTTTTCATATAATCATACATTGATGCGCTCAATCTCTATACCGTCCGTTTCACAGTTTTCCTTCTTACTTATCTATATTCCGACGCCATGCAGCGAGTGCATGGCGTAGTCTGAAGAGTCACTATTATTCTATTTTAGAATAGTCCAATCACATACAAATTATGTATCATTTAATCTAATCCCTTTTCACGCCAACACCATCCTGGCCGCACCATATATGCCGGCATCGTTACCCAATGTAGCCAGTGCAAACTTCGTATTCTTACAGCCATGGAACACTGTCTTGTCAAAAGCCGGCCGGATATAGTCAAACAGTACTTCGCCTGCTTTGGATACACCGCCGCCGATCACGAAGATCTCCGGGTTAATAACACCCGCGATCACTGCCAGCCCCTTGCCGAGATAATCTCCGAACTGCCTCGCAGCCTCAATAGCAAGTTGATCTCCTGCCTTCACGGCGTCAAACACCGTCTTCGAAGACACCTCGCCCTGTCTGAGCACACTGTCCATCTCGCTTGCCTGCAGTATCCTGTTGGCCAGTCTGGTGATGCCGGTAGCGGAAGCGTACTCCTCAAGACAGCCGTAATTGCCGCAGCCGCACGCCTCTGTCTCATCATCCTCCACATGGATATGACCAATCTCACCGCCGGAGCCCGTCGCGCCCGTCATGATCTTCCCGTTAATGATAATGCCGCCGCCGACACCTGTACCCAGCGTAACCGCCACCAGATTCTTATAGCCCTGTCCGCCGCCCTTCCACATCTCACCGAGCGCTGCCACATTCGCGTCATTGCCGCCTTCTACCCGCATACCGTCAAGAAGCGCCGTAAGCTCTTTCTTCAGATTCATCTCATCCCAGCCCAGATTTACAGCTTTATGAATGATCCCGTCACCGTCTACCGGTCCCGGTGCGCCTACGCCCACGCCCGCCACATTTTCTGCGGCAATATTCTTCTCAGACATCTTGTCCTGAATGCTCTGTGCGATATCCGGCAGGATCTTCATCCCTCCGTTCTCTGTCCTGGTGGGAATCTCCCATTTATCCAGCACATTGCCGCTTACATCAAAAAGTCCAAGCTTTACCGTCGTACCACCTATATCTACCCCAAATACATATTCTGCCATAAAATTCTTTCTCCTCTTCTTTTCCTTATTATCTTGTCTGTTCCTGCATTGCTGATCCAATCAAATCCGTATCCACCGACACAGTATAAGCTGATACTCTATATGCCGGCATGCTTATATTCCTGTGCACCTGCTGTTTTTACTCTTCTTCGTCCCGCTTGCCTGCCAGAGAGTTCTGCACACGTTTATACAACTCCTGCGCCGCATTATATCCCATTTTCTTCTGCCGATGATTAACTGCCGCCGACTCGCAGATGATCGCCAGATTACGTCCCGGCCTGATCGGTATGCTGTGGCAGACTACCTTGTTGCCCAGATACTCCGTATATTCCTCCTCCAGTCCCAGACGGTCGTACTCCTTCTCCTTGTCCCAGTCTTCCAGTCTGATAACCAGATCTATATTCTGCGTATCTCTTACACTGGAAGCACCGAACAGTGCTTTGACATCCACAATACCGATACCGCGCAGCTCAATAAAGTGTTTCGTGATATCCGGCGCGGAGCCTACCAGCGTATCCTCGCTGACCCTGCGTAGTTCCACCACGTCATCGGTGACAAGACGATGTCCTCTCTTGATCAGCTCCAGCGCAGCCTCGGATTTACCGATACCGCTCTCACCCGTAATCAATACACCCTCGCCGTACACGTCCACCAGAACACCGTGAACGGAAATACAGGGCGCCAGTTTTACGTTAAGCCATCTGATAACCTCCGCCATACATGCGGACGTCGCTTTCTTCGTCATCAGCAGCGGAACGCCGTACTTCACTGCCGTCTTCCGGAACAGATCGTTCGGATGCAGTTCTCTGCAGAAAATAATCCCGGGGATCGGATTGTTGAGCAGCTTCTCATAGATCTCGATCTGTCTCTCCTCATCCAGCCCGTTCATATAAGAGTACTCCACGAATCCCACCACCTGCAGGCGCGTAGTCTCGAAATGCTCGAAATAACCCGCGATCTGCAATGCAGGACGGTTGATATCCGGCTGTGTTACATTGATCTTGGAAATGTCAATTTCCGGCGTAAGGTTCTCCAACTTAAATTTGTCGATAACTTTCGTTAAACTGATGCTCGCCATATCCTTCTCCTTATGATTACTGTAGTATCGTGTTGCCACGGAAACAATGATGAAAGCGTTTCCCGCACCGGATCTGCGCCGCGAACCGACATAATTTTCGCGAATTCAAACATCTGTAGTGAAGCGCACGGAATCCTTGTATATTGTAGCATACAACCAAACTGTACGCAATAAGCGGTAGCCGATTCAACGCTGCAAACAGTTCATGCTGGGAATGCTGTTCTCTGGCATCCATTTAAACGTTCCCGGCGTTTTCTCAACCCTTCTTCTCCCTGCCGCATAAACTCGCCAATCTGTCGTGAACCTCTCTGGTAAGGTCATGGTTCTCACCCAACACCCGTCCGGCAATCGGCAATACCTTTCTGTACAGTTCTTCCGCCTCCGCATATTCTCCCTGCTTTTCATATAAATCAGCTAAATTGCAATAACTGTTTACTGTTTTCGGATGCTCCTCTCCGAGTGTTGCTTCGTATATTGAAATCGATTTTAGGCACAATGTTTTTGCTTCTTGATAATTACCCTGCATTTCATATAAGTATGCCATATTACCATAAGTTCCCGCTATATACGGGTGATTCTTACCCAACAGTTTCGCATAGACAGACAGTGCATTCTTATACAATTGCTCTGCTTTCGTGTATTTTCTCTGCCAGACATATAAACCTGCCAGATTATTATAAGCATCCGCTGTTCCCGTGTCGCTTTCCACAGACGTTTTTTCATATATAGATAAGGATTTCCGATACATTTCTTCCGCTTCCGCGTATCTTGACTGTCTTTCATATAATGCTGCCAGAGCATTATAGGTCCTTGCTATATCCGGATCATTGTCCTCCAGTATCTCTTCATAGACGGCAAGTGCTTTCCGGAGTAGTTCTTCTGCCTCTTCATACTTCTCCTTCTCCATATATGTTATCGCTAAATTATAGTGACAGACTGCGGTATTAATGTGCTTTTCTCCCAGCACCTTTAAGGTTGACGCAAGCACCCGCTCTTGCAGCTTCTCCATCTCAGCATATTTACCCTGCTCGTCATATATAACCGCCAAACTGTTTTGATATTCTATTGTCTTCGGATGTCCCTCTCCCAACATGCCTTCACACATGGACACTGCCCTTTGGCACAGTTTTTCCGCTTCTCCGTATTTTCCCTGTCCCTTATATATTCGTGCCAGAATATCATAACATGCTGCTATATCCGGATGATTTTCTCCCAGTATATCTCTACGTATCTTCAACGCTTTATTACAAAATTCCTCGGCCTGCTGATACGCATATAATCTCCGATACGCATCGGCCAATCCATAGTATACCGAAGCAGTTTCCAAATGCTCTGTTCCCAATACTTCTTCGTATATTTTCCCGGCTCTCGTCAATAATTTTATGCTCTCATGATAATCCGTTTTATCGCTGTATTCCTTAGCCTGCTGTACCAAAGAATACGCTTCGCTTAATCTATGCTTTGCATCTTCAAGATCCCCTTCTTCACTCCGCCAGGTTTCCCCCTGCGCTTCTGTCCCGGTGTCCGGAAGCGATGTTAAATAATCACGACTTACTTCTGACGTATAATCATGAAATGTAATCCTGATTTTCAGAAAAGAATAGAAGTCGTAGGCGCCTTTTGCAAGCTGGTCATCACCGTATACCGTCGTAAAAAAGACCAGGTTTTTACCCAGTCCCGTCAGCATATCCCTGCTGAAATTCAGACGGCTGATCTCCTGCCCGCTCTGCACGGCAAGCTGAAAATTGACAAGAAAAAAAGTCCGGATATCCGCCTGCGAATCAATCCAGTCTTTCAGATCCTGAAAAGAATATGCACACTGATAACGCTTATAATCGTATACGCCTATCATACCGCCCCGATAGACTTCCACAATCTCCCGCTGTATCGGCTCATCTGCAATCACCAGAAACAGTCCGTCCTCGGATTGATTGATAACCCACCCTAATGTCTGATACCCCTCCTGATTACTTTCCGACATTTTTTATCAACCCCTGCTCTGTAAGAAAACGCGCAACCAACGGATGCAGATTGTGCCACCGTTTCCCGTTATATTCAAGAACCACTGATGCCTGCAGCATTTTTAACAATGCCTGCTTATCTTCAATCAATTCTTTATTCCCTGTGCATATATTGATCAGAAATTCGTAATCTTTCTGCTCGATCCGCCTGGTCAGAGAAGTCTTCACTTCCTCCAACGCCCGCTCCGCATCCTCCATGGAAATGCTCTCACTGTTCCTGCGCTCCGCCCTTTTCGCTGACGCATTAATTGTATGAAACAGATCCCGCAGTGAACCTCCCGAATACCGGATAAGGTTATCCAGCACGTCATCTTCAAATAAGTTTAAATCTGCACGCTTTCGAACAATTTCACGCACAATATTGATGCCGTCTTCATACGGTTGTCCTTCTATCGTCTCAATCTTGATCATCGGCAATGTTTTTGTGACAAAATAACCCTCCATTGCGGCGAATCTCGTATCGTAAGAAAGCCCGATCGGAAAAGTGTATATCACAGGAAACGACATGCCGGAGAGAACCGCCGCATAGTTATAAAATACTTTCCATGCATCTTCCGGATTCAACTTATCCAAATCCTCAAAAATAATGATCGGCGATTTCCCTGCTGTTTCCCCGGCAATTTCCTCTGCAACATTTCCTAACAGCTTTATCCATTCGCTGGAACGGATGCTTATTTTCTTTCGATACTCTTTTCGTACTTCCTCATTATATTTCAAGTCTGCTTTAATCTTTGTAAACACCTTTAAAACATGCAATAACCCCGGTGTTTCAGCCGACATTCCCGCCTCTATGTCTGTCGTCTCTTCTCTCCCTGACACAGATGTCTCCACGCCTTCGTCCCAGAAATGCATAATATCATCGAGATACGCTCTGCTGATTTTACAACCGCATTCTTTCGCTATGTCAAGCAGTGCTTCTCCCATCAGAATAAAGAGATCAGAATATACAATATTGAACATATCCAAATCCGTACTGCACACAATCGTCTTCACTCTATAGCCCTGTGCAGACAACTGCTCCGAAAGCCGATTTAGCTCTGTGCTCTTCCCGCAGCCCTTGTGCCCAAGCAGTAGAAATGCATTCTGCGTCCCCTCTTCCTGACACATCTCAAAGATATCTTCAATCGGAGAATCATATTTATCACTCATACGATATTCCATTGTATCATTGCAGTAAAACTTCTCCATCTCTTCCCCCTGCAATGGTTCCGGTGAAAAGGCATTTATCATTTCTGATACCCGATTCGCATGTTTCATCCTAGTAACTCCTTCTGCCCCGTCAATGACATTCTATAAATTTGCTTTTATTATATAGTATGTTTCATGCATTGCAAAGTATTTTATCAGTCTGTGGCAATTTTTCGGTAACAGTTCAGTTCAGAGTTTTGCACTTGTTGCAAAGTCCGTGAAAAAATGTTAATTTAGCTGTCACAGATTTTCCCGTCTTTCACCACGATCACGCGGTCACATCTCGCAGCCAATTCCATGTTATGTGTCACGAACAGAATCGTCTTCCCCATTTTCCTGGAAAAATACTGCAACAGTTGTACCACCGCCTGCGTGTTGCGGCTGTCGAGATTGCCTGTCGGTTCGTCCGCAAGGATAAGATCCGGTCCGCTCAGCAGGGCGCGCAGAACCGCCGCCCGCTGCTGCTCGCCGCCAGATAACTGCATCGGGAAGCAGTTTTTCTTCGCCTGCAGTTTCAGCATATCCAGAAATCTGTCAATGTGCTGCCCGTTGATCTTTTTGCCTTTTAACTGGAAAGGCAGGATAATGTTCTCATAAACTGTCAGTTCGTTGATCAGATTATAATCCTGAAAAATAAAGCCCACCCGCCTGCGCCGGTATAATGTCCGTTCCCTGTCGTCAAACGCGGAGATGTTCTCCCCCGCAACCATGATCGTCCCGGCGCTGACGCTGTCCATGCCGCCTACCAGATTCAGGAGCGTCGTCTTGCCGCTGCCCGAGTCTCCCACGATTCCCACAAATTCGCCTCTTCTGATGCGGATATTTACATGGTCCAGAACGCAGTTCCTGCCGGACTGGCTCTCATAAAATTTACTCACGTCTGTTACTTCAACTATGATTTCTTTTTCCATATTTTTCTTTTCCTTTTTCGCTTCTCTCTTCTGCGTTTTAACCTTTTTAATTCCTGCACATCCGTATCCTGCACAGGAAATCTTCCTTCCTGTCCATCACCGTATACGCCGCCCACGGCACCAGAACCGCCGCCGCAGTGCCAAGCGCGGCAAACAGCAAATAGATACCCGGATAAAAATGATATTGTATGTAAGGCTCTGCCAAAAGCCGATCAATGAGCCCCCGGACGCCAGACATCGACAACAGGGCTCCCGGCACAAATCCCCCAGCCATATATAACATGCCTTCTTTCGCAAGAATCCCCCGGATCTCCCGCCTTTCCATCCCCATGCTCTGTAAGACCGCGAACTCCTTCCTCCTGCTGTAGACACTACCCACCATACAGTTGATAAAGTTCAGGATACCCATGGACAGGAAAATCATGCTCAGGACGAAGCCAGCCAGCTTTATCCCGTCTATGTATCCTTCTGCCTCCGCGGCTGATGTTTTCGCTGACCGACAGGCAAGCCGGCTGCCTCCTCCTGCCAGACTTTCTTCTATTGCCTCGTTCCACAATTCATGAAATTCCGCCTTTACATCAAAAGCATACAGATAATAATCATTCCGTTTCTCCCTGGTCTGCCACTCTTCCATCGGAAGGTACAACTGACTTCCCCAATACCTTCCCGGAAATGTCAAAGAGACCGGCAGTTCTTCCACGACTGCCATAACCGTGTAAGTTTTCTCCTCCCCGCTCGCGAACGGGATCGTCACCTGGTCTCCCGGCTCATAACATGCCGCGTTTGCCGTATTATGATCGCTCATAACGGGGTCTGCCAGCACATAGTTACCCGTGTGGAACAGCTCCAAGTCAATCTCACCTTTTATGGGTCTGTGTTTTCTGGTCATCATGTCATCCACCCCGTAAGCCGCTGTCCACATCTCACCGGGTATATCGTAATAACCCTCTCCCGCAATCCTGACGAAATGATTCCACACCCGCTCTGACGCATGAATACATATATGTGACATGGCGGCTCCGCCTTCCTCTCTGATGCCGGGAAGCTCCCTGTATGGCGCAATCTCTTCTTCCGTCGTGCGCAGATAAGTAACGGCACTAACCCCCGGGCTTGTAAATATAGGTTCCTTTGCAATGATAAAATCTGCATCCAAATCTGTTTTCACATATTCTTCCGTATCAAACCCCTCCGCTACGGCATAGAAGGCACTGGCAAGCACAATGCTGAGCGCAATAGATATACACACCTTTAATACCTTTGCCTTATCGCTCTTAAAGTTTCTCGACACAAACTTTCTCAGACAGTCCTTATCGTCGGCCGTTTTCACCGGCTTAAGCTTGCCCGAATACCGCTTCATCTCTATCGGAGAGGCATTCTTCGCCAGCCTGACCGACTTCCGCTCGCTGACCTTCATCGTCGCATAGGAAAACGCCAGCGATAATACAAAGATCATCACATTGCCGCTTCTTTGAACTTGAAAAGTCATGTAAGTATTGAGAATCCCGGGCAGAATGGCGGACACAAAAGCATATCCTGCAAGAAGCGCCGGAACCGCGGAAAGCAGGAACAAAATGTCATCCTGCCGCTGGATGAGCTTCCTGATCTCTCTCTTCGTTATGCCATTCGTGGACAATTGCCCGTAAAACCTCGCGTCTCCGGAAACAGATACCTGGAAAATATTGGAGATAAACAGATATCCGATCATCATAATAAAAAGCAGCAGTATGATAATCGCCGCCAAAGTACCTGCGCCGATACCGTCAAACAGGGAAACCTCATTCAGTACGATCTCCCCCTCCTCCAGTTCCAGCCCTTCCTCCGCAATCAGCATGGCGGCCTGTCTTCTTACCTTCCCGCGGGATGCAAACATAACGCCCGTCATCTGATATGTTGCATCTTCCGGCATGATTCCGCGCTGTTCTAATTTCCCGCAGACTTCCCTGTAAAAATCATCCGACGTCAATATCACATGCAGAGGCTGTCCGGACATTTCGTATTTCCCTACTACGGTAAAAGTATCCTTATATTCTTCATCTTCGACATAATACGTCAATTCCAGCTGGCCGCCCGCCATGTATGTAAGTCCATAATCTTTTAAATACTGGTCAGATACCACAATCTCATTGCCCTTTTCAGGCATACGCCCCTCTGCAGGATAATATTTCATCCACTGTGCCATTTTATGTTCAAAGCAAAACAGCGGCATCCCACCGACGCCCGAAGGTTCTATCGCCTCTCCGAACCGTATTCCCATGCCTGCCTCTTCCACCCGCTTACTCTCACAGACTTTCGCGTATTCTTCACCGGCCGTGACAAACACAGCATCCGCCAGTATGGGCGAAGATGTCCGCAGCATCTCTTCCGCCGCGTCCACTGTAAAGAACAAGGTCGAGAAAACCGTGACGAACAGCACTGTCGTAAAAAATACCGCCAGTATGACACAGAGGCTTTTCCCTTTTTCCCGGATTGCCTTCCGTATGGGAATCTTCTGTAATGCACCCACCATGAAACATACCTCCTCATTTTATGATATTTCCGTGTTATATATCCGTCATGATTAATCTGCATTTATACAGAATAAAGTTATGCATAAATACAATAATGACCGTATAAAACGGCGCTGTAACGACGCCTGCCCAAAACGGCCCCGTCACCTCAAGGTGTAGATAATTAACGCTGATTGCCATAATGTTGATCATAAAAATAAAGAAACCGATAATCCATGTCAGCTTTCGCACATATTCCAATGTACAGATTATTTTATCCATATCTCTTGCACTGTATTTCCTTATATGAAACAGGCATTTGTATCCGGCTATATATTTGGGAAATGCCCCTGTCACGCCCAATATCAAAAAGAAAAGCCCAGCCATGTAGAATATCGTCTGCATATTGAAAAAGTACGCAGCGTTTACCACGCCTACCACACGCACCATTGTTAATAACATGGCGCAGATCATAATGGGAATACCGCATAATATCCCCACAAGTCCGCCCTTTTTAGTCTCTTTTATTTCACTTACTTCCTGCATGAGCCCGATGACGTTGTCCTCGGCTTTTTGCATGGATTCTTTTTCCGTATATTGTGAAAACTCCTCTCCCGCCAGCAGCTCATTGACCGTTATTTGCAAAACGTCACACACATTCTGCAAAATTGCCACGTCAGGCAGCCTTAAGCCGGTTTCCCATTTGGAAACGGTCTTATTGGATACCCCGACTGCTTCCGCAAAATGCATCTGCGTCAGATCCCTCTCTTTCCTTTTCCGTGCAATGAACTCCCCGATTTTGATCTGATCCATCCGCCCATCTCCCCCTGATTTTATGATTACATGCCTGTTCCGCCCGCTGTGCCGGCACTCGTTAGCCGTGTTGCGCAAGCGTGTAAAACGGCTCTGCACCATTTACATTGTACCCTGTGCAGCCCGCATAAACATCCGCATTTGCGGAGAAGCGTTCTCCGATTTGGAGAAAACCCGCGTTTGACAGCCAAAATATTCCATGGTATACTGCTAATAATCATTTACTCATGAGGGAGTAGCAAGCGTATATCGTAGCAAGTCAACATACTGACCTTCCGGTCTGGCTTGTTTTAAATTGCGAGACTCATGTATAGCCTAAACTATGCATGGAGTCTGTATATTTTCGGAAATATAACCAGGTATAGTTTAACGGCTGTACCTGGTTTTTATGTGTAGGGCAAAGCATTCCCTGCTCGATTTGTTCAGGAAGCAGCGACGATTTTGATTTGCATAAGGAGGAACGAAAGATGGAATGGAACTGGTTATTTTTCTGCAACAGCGTATTACTTGGTATCGGACTGGCGATGGACGCCTTCTCGGTATCCCTCGCGAATGGGCTTCACGAGCCGGCTATGAAGAAGAATAAGATGTGCGGTATCGCAGGCGTGTTCGCAATATTTCAGGCGGTTATGCCTATGGTTGGATGGGTCTGCGTGCATACCATATCGCAGTACTTTAAAACGTTCGAGAAGCTGGTGCCCTGGATCGCGCTGATCCTGCTTCTCATGATCGGCAGCAAGATGCTGCTCGAAGGAATTCACAGCAGAAACGAAGAAGTGCAGCCTCCCAAGGTCGGCATTGCCGCGCTTCTCATACAAGGCGTGGCAACCTCCATCGACGCACTGTCCGTCGGATTCACGATCGCGGATTACGGCTTCTTCCCGGCGCTCATATGTGCGCTGGTCATCGCGGCGGTCACCTTCATCATATGCATGGCCGGGCTGGTCATCGGCAAGAAATTCGGGACACAGCTTTCCTATAAAGCCACCATATTGGGCGGCGTGATTCTGATCGGGATTGGTGTGGAGATATTTGTGAAGGGGGTGTTCTGAGCGGCGGTTTCTGCACCCGCTCGCCGGCTGACCGCCCGGATATCCGGTCATATCAATCTGCACTTTAATCACCCTGTTCCGTGCCTGTATGAAAGAAGTCTCTTTCACATCCGCAAAGCTGATAAACAAAACCGGATATGTTCCCTGCAGCAGTACGGCGAATAATAAGTAATCCGCCACATAACTGGAAACTTATTTTTTGATGTACTAATTATAGTATATCCGTTCTTTATTTGAATTGCAACGAATCCGGGGATGGCTGGATGAAGGACACTACTGCCTTATCATGATAGAAAATTCCGATCCCCACCTCCAATACATTAAAATTGATACTACACAAAGGACAAGCCACACGATAAAGTACATCGCATTACCCCTCTTCTGCCTCAGAATCCATCTCCAGGAAACGACCGTATATACAACCAACATCGCAATATATACGCCTACTGGCATATAGTAAAATAAGGCACACCATAGCCACATCGATATAAATAGTATTAACACACATGGATTCCATGTCCTCATCCCCCCTCCTAGAAAGAATACACTCGGTACAATATCAAGCCCCATCGCAGGAACATATAAAAGTACTATAAAAATCAATGGCACTAGCAGTAAACGTATTTTCTTATCCTGATTCACCGTTTTTCCTCCCACAGAAAATTCTATTTTTATAGTTCTTCCTATTATCCATGTCAGAACAGTTTACGGCTATGGCGCATGAAGAGAAATTCGCATACTGCCTGCAGTATGCGAGTATCTCTTCTACGATCAAAACATGTCCTCTGTTCTGACTCAAATTGCTATCTGGACGAAAAATGGACGGAATATCTCAAAAATTTACATATACATCATACTATGATATATTACTCCCCATTTCCAAAACATTAGAATTGACAATACACAGAGGACAATCCACACAATAAAATACTTCGCATTACCTCTCTTCCGTCTCAAAACCCACGTCCATGAAACAACCGTATATGCAACCAGCAGCGCAATATATACGCCTATTGGGATATGTAAAAAAAGAATCCACCATATCAACATTGATATAGCTAGTATTAACACACATGGATTCCCTAACCCTATTCCCCCTCCTAACAAATATGCACCCGGTACAATAGCAAGAATCATCGCAGGAACATGTAAAAGCACTATAAAAATCAAAGGCACTAACAGTAAGCGTATTTTTTTATCCTGATTCACCGTTTTTCTCCTCCCCATCTCTGCAGCAAAGTTTATTTTTATAGTTCTTCCTATTATCCATGTCATGGCAGTGTGTCGCAACGACACGCAAAGAGAAATTCGCATACTGCCCGCAGTATGCGATTATCTCTTCTACGATCAAAGTATGTCCCCAATTCTGGTACAAATTGCTGGCTGAATAAAGTTCAGACCATAAAGCAATAAGGTCATCAAGCTGATATCCCTTCGCTGGTGTAGATTTTCTCCCTGTCTATGTATACAATGCCAATAGTCGGCTAACGGAAGATCTCAAAAGTTGATTATCCACTTATCATATCCCGATATAATTCCCACCACTTCCAATACATTAGAATCGACAATACACAAAGCACAAACCACACTATTGCATACATCACATTCCCTTTCTTTTTACTCAAAATCCATGTCCAGGAAACAATCGTATATGCAACCAACATCGTAATATATATACCTATTGGGATATGTAAAAAAAGGACACACCATATCAGCATCGATATACATAGTATTGACACACATAGATTCCATAACACTTCCGGCATTTCATGTATGTATGCATCCGATATAATATAAAGAATCATCACAGGAACATATAAAAGTATTGTGAAAATCATTGGCACTATCAACAAACGCATTTTTTTATCTTGATCCACCGTTTCTTCCTCCCCTCCCACAGCAGATTCTATTCTTATAGTTCTTCATATTATCCCTGTCAAAGCAGTTTACTACAATGACACGCAAAGAGAAATTCACATTCTGCCCGCAGTATGCGATTATCTCTTCTGCGATCAAAGTATGTCCTCTGTTCTGACCCATATTGTTAGCTGGACAAAGTTCAGATTTTGCAGCAATACGGTCGTCAGACTTATATCCCTCCGCTGGTGTAAATTTTCTCCTTGTTCGTGCATATGATACTGATAGCCGGTCAGCGGCATAATCCCCAAAATTAATTATCCACTTACCATACTATAATATTCCGGCCACCACTTCCAGTACATTAGAATCGATAATACGCCGAGAGTAAACCACACGATAAAGTACTTTACATTACCTTTCTTTTGTCGCAAAATCCATCTCCAGGAAATGACCGTATATACAACCAGCATCGCAACATATACGCCTATTGGCATATAGTAAAATAAGGCACACCATAGCCACATCGATATAAATAGTATTAACACACATGGATTCCATGTCCTCATCCCCCCTCCTAGAAAGAATACACTCGGTACAATATCAAGCCCCATCGCAGGAACATATAAAAGTACTATAAAAATCAATGGCACTAGCAGCAGACGTATTTTTTTTTCTTGATTCATCGTTTTCTTCCTCCCACAGCAAAATCTATTCTTATATTTCTTCATATTACCATTATACTCTCTTGTCGTTCGCATTCATAACGTTTTAGCATATTTATGCCCGAATGAATAACAGAAATATTGCAAGCAATCTGCTTTTTCTAGCTATTTTCCATCTGCTCCTTTATTTTGTTATATGCATCCTGAGCTTCTTGATTAGCATAAAAATCTTTTATACTCCTCTTCTTCCCGGCCTCATATCCCTTCGCATTTCCCCATCTATAATATGGAATCATGTCCAATGTGAGATGTAATAGTGCATTAATTGTCGCGCTGCTATAATTGTATGTTCCCATATTTACAGGATCATTTTCTTCTGCCAGCAGCAACCCCTCTTTATTATACACCCCTTCATATTTCCCTTCCCCCTCATTGGAGATAAATTTTGTATTAAATAACCCATCTTCTCCATACATATGATATAGTGAATTGCCTATTGACAGGAGCTTCCATTTCTCTTTCTCAGCAATCAATTCATCCCTTGTAACCGGCGCTCTATTCAGTTTATTCCTGAAGTAATGAATATCCTCAGTATCTACATCAGAACCACGGATCGCTTTATTGAACTCCGTACAGTAAGCATCCCACATGTCATCCGGAATTTCATCGGGATCACTGTGCTTGGAATAGGTATCATAATCACTCATCATAATTAAAACTTTAATGCCACATAAGGTATTATAGGTTCCAGGCATACCAGGCAGATACAGGGGCACACGCATCCTCAATTTCCTCAGGTAAGCCTCACTTCCCAGAATATCCTCCTCCTTAATCTGCTCAGTAGAGGTTACATTGATATAATTATGATATGCCTGATGGGCAAAAATTTCATCTACAATATCAGAGGAATTATTAATTCTATAAGTAAATGCCAGGCCATCCGTAACATTTGCGATCTCTTCCAGATTTTCCTTCACTGCATTATCGCCGACTGCCACGGTATAAATCCGCACATTCTCTGCTTTAGCACGCTCTAGTACTTCCCTGTCATAGAACAGGGTATCGCCACCGTACTTTACGCCGCCATCGGAAATAAGCACAATGCTCTTCGCAGCATTCTGGTCGCCGGAAGACAGCACCTCATCCAATGCCACTCCCAATGCTGTCTTGATATTGGTATTATAGCCATTACATATCTCTCTCAGTGTGTTGCTGAGTTCCGTCTTTGTAGAGCCTAAGCTTGCCAGTACGCCGCCATTTTCATTGAAAAACACAACACCCTGTTTATTAGTATCATTTACCTTGCTGTAAAATGCCTTACAGATATCTTTACGTCTCGTGGATGTGCTGTATCCATAAGAAAAATCTGCATAAGTAGCATCACTTACTTTCATACTTTCAGAGCAGTCAACCACCAGAACCGTTTCAAAAGCACACGTTGCATTTTTATAGAAATCTTCCAGCAAACCTTTCCATTTTCCTTTTAAAGCAAGAAAATAAATACTGAAATGCGTGGTATTCGCACTGACAATTCCTTCGGCTTCATTATACTCCGTATCACACTCCACAAACCTGCTGTTTTCTTCATCATACCACAGCACCACATAATCGTTCACGTTATATCCCTCTTGGAGATAAAATGCGATCTGCGCTGTCTCGATATCTGATCTGGTATCAATCTCCACCGGTGTGCCAAATACCCCGGCCGCTTCAAAATCCGCATTCAGGCAGCGGGGATTTTCCCTGATGTCTGTCACTTCCGGGAACAAGTTGGTAGCCTCCGCCTTTACATGAACCCTGCTTACATATGCATTATTTTCAAATACAGCCTCTGTCTCCTGTGAAAACAGTGTCTCTCCATCCTCAATGCCATCGCCATCAGAATCCTTCTTCAACGGGTCAAGACCGAGCGTCAACTCATGTTGATCTTCAATCCCGTCACCGTCTGTATCGATCAGGTTAGGATTCGTTCCATAGACATTAATCTCATCGCTGTCTGAAATGCCATCATCATCTGTGTCTGCCGCGAGCGGATTAGTCCCCAGCTCTATTTCCATCATATTCGAAATGCCATCCCCATCGCTGTCAATTTCTCCGTCAGAGCAGCCGGGCACCGCCGAATCAGACACAAGAGGATCTGTATATGTTTGATATACCTCATCATAATCAGAAAGAGAATCCCCATCCGTATCCGCTGTATGTAAATCCGTCCCGATGATTTCTTCTTCACAATCCTTTAATCCATCTCCATCTGTATCCAGCGAGTAGGTTGACTCATCGTATCGCTGCATCACTTCTGCGATCTTCTCATAATAATCCTGATCATTCTCTTCGGTTTCATTCCCTTCCTGATCGTTGTCTTCCTTATCATTATCCCCTTTATCGTTCTCTTCCTCATCCCCCTTTCCTTCATCACTTATTGTACTATTGACAGAAGTGTGGGACAAGGAAATATTCTCTATCATAGCCTGTACATCGGCATCCTTGGTTGCATTAAAACCGATTCTCACCTCACTGCCCGGCGCGATAGTTGCTGTATCATCACTGGCCTTTACAAAATAAGAACCACCCTCAGCCGAATCTTCTGACAGCCGTGCGTTCCACACGCTGTTGATACAGATATTGGTATCAAACGCAAGCTCCCAGAAATAAAGATCATTCTCTCCTGTATTCTGCAATACAATCTCTCCCGTAGCCCCCGTCTGCCAGTCGCTCTGAATGTTGAGAGATACAGTGTACGCCTCTTCGGGCAAGATAACTTTTTCCGCACAAAGCTTTATATCCGCCGGGTATTCCTCGGAGTCTGTCGCCACCTGATATCCAAAGCTTATGGAACCACCTGCCGGAATACGACCGTTATAGCTCTCACTTCTGATCAGGTACTCTGCTGTGGTATCCTCCCCGTCTCCACCGGCTATAATCCGGGCATCCCAGATGTTATAAATCTTCCCACCGGGAACAAAGGAAACCGCCCAGCCGCAGATATCCTGCACGTCTGTATTAGAAACTGTTATGTTAATGTTCTGGTTTCCACTCCATCTGCCTGATACTGAATAAGTAATCTCATATCCCTCGTGCGTATAAACTCTTTGTGCAGTTTCCTGCGCCTTCACAGAACAGGGCACGCTGCTAACAAGCAACACCGCTACCGTAAATAATGCAATAAATTGTTTAAAACCTTTTTTAAAGTACCTCATGATTTCCCCCTTTAAGTTTTTCTGTTATCATATTCTATTTTCATAGTTAAAATCAACATTTTTTCGCGAAACGACATTTTTTTGCTGATTTTGGTCGTTTTTTTGTTGTGAACGACAATAGGAGGTCTTCTGGCGCGTTATTTTTGCATAAAAAAGGAAGAACCGTCCAGCTCTTCCAGTGTTTGAAAGTTAATATCTTATCACGTACTGTACCTATTCCTCATAATCTCTGTTCATTGCCGCCTCAAACCGCTCCATATTTTTCTGCAGAAAGTCACTGTCCAATGACGTGTTCTGTCTGATGACGCTGTCAAGCAGACTGTCTGTATCAGTCCGGTCTATGTTATCAAACTTCTTTACAGTAATCTTGCTTAGCTCCTGCTGCCATACCGTGTAGCGGGATTTGATCTCATTGACCTCTTTACTGCGGTGCTGGTAAGCCCACTTCTCCCAGTCCCAAAAGAAGCGGTTTGCTTTCCTGCTCAGTTCAATATCCCCCGTTCTTTGCGCCCGGCGGCTCATATCCTGATAAATTTTCCATTGATCGGGTGAAACCTCCTGCATCAGTTCGCTCGTATTCACGTGATCGTCCGGCCAGCCGGGCGGCGGTCCCCACTGTATGTTATAGGTAACTTTTCCGGCTGAGTCCGTCTTGCCGCTCATGCCGTACTTCGCAACTTCTTCCATGGCCTCAAGAAACAGTGCCCCTTTGTCTCCCATCTTCCCGGCAAGATATCTCGCTTTCTCCATACCAAAAGAAATAAGATCCTGACGCTGCTGTTCCGTCATATTGCCAATGTCATGGGGAAGGAGATCCGTTTTGATAATGGAAAAAGCCGCCTGAGCGATGTGATTATCCATTCCTTTCAGGCTCTCCTGAAATTTCACATCAGTCCGTATATTTCCAATCCGCATCCATAGCTCCTGCGCCGGTTTGACAAATTCCGCAAGCCGTGCCGCCTTCTCTTCCATCTGCCTGATCGCTTCCTCGTTCAGCATGGAATACTGCCCCTTGACATCATTCTGCAGAATATCCAGCGCATCCCCGGAAAACTGCACCAGCACATTGTCCCCGTACTGCCTGCTGACGTGGTTCATCAGTTCCATTGTTTCCGCATGACTCAATTTATCCATGATTTTATTACCGTTCTGATCGGTTGTGTTGAACGCATACTTTACAAGGGTATCCTTGTGATAATTCAATTTTTCACTGCAATCAGACTTCGCCAGCGCTTCCGTACTGACATAGGATGGCTGAAAATTGTTGATCTGTATACTCACGGGTGGTACCCTCCCCTCGTCCATATTGTTATGTGTTTTATGGATATATTATATATCGGCTTATCTTATGCTGCTATAAAGCGGCCGATTACGACTATAAAGGCTTTAACTCCTATGGCCAATGTATCAGGACTCACACATATTTTAATTAAAAGGCTCTTCTTAGTGTTCTTCATCAATATTGTCTTCTGAGGCGTCTGTCGCTTCACGAATACTTATTCGCATATCTTTTCAGTGACAACTAACCTTTTGATGTCTGGCAAGTTGGTAAAATTGATACCTTGTTATAAGGGCTGGTGTTTCCTTTCTGCATTATAAATATTTCTCAAGCAACTTAATCTGATCATCCGTAAGTACCGTTACTATTTGTTCGTTATAGCTGTAATACATGTACTGGTTCTGATATAAAAAGATTTTTCCTATATACTTTCCAACAACTTCATCTCCATATTTTACATAGATCTTCCTTCCTCTGTTTTGCGCATCCATAATCTCATCGCTGTTATCAATAAATTCATCATTATTTGTTAAAGACAAAACACAGTCAATGATTTTCTTGTCGCAAATATAATTATCAGTATTCCATCCAAAGCATACCGCGCTTACAAAGGTCTCATCAGGAATATAGGATCCTTTCACAAATAATTCTGCATCCCATAAGCAACGGTACACCACATAAGTATGCTCCTGATTTCCTTCCACTTCATAAACAATACAGTTCTATCCTCTTTGTCTCTGCATATTTTTTTATTTGACTCATTATAAAGACAATCGGATATTGTAATATACTTTTCACCGTCTATATATAGATTATCTCCCCTACTATACGCCTCATGCTTATGACCACAAGCGCTTAGAATACAAACCAACATAACAATCATTCCCACTATCTTTACATAAGATAAATACATCTTCACCTCCTATAGTCCCACAAAGCATGTCTACCTTCTAAGGAACCTGCCGCTTCACGAATAGTCATTCGCTAAAGCGGCAGTCTCATAACCTATAACTCAGTTTCTGGTTGTGGTTCTATCAACCTCATTATAAATATCATAATGTTCCAGATCCGGCCAGATCTCATACCAGTCTACTCCCCCTTCTTCCATTCTTTCATTAATATCTACTTCAAGAATTAATGATTTAATATCTTTCAGATTTTCATAGGTTGATACTTCATTATACCCTCCAAAAGTCTCGCAAGGCATGACCACCTTCTAAGGAAACCGCCGCTTCGCGAATATCCTTTCGCTAAAGCGGCAGTCCACAAAAACTAATTCTCCAGAACTTCGTAGTATTCCAGATCCGGCCAGATCTCGTACCAGTCGATTCCTTCCTCTTCTGCGGTTTTGGCTATCTTTTCGCTGACAACCAAGCTTTTGATGTCCGGCAGATTAATGTAGGTTGATATTTTATCATACGGGCTTCCTTGTTGTCGCCTAAAGGAGTGTTCAGTTCCAGTGATATACAAGCACTGGAGCATCTCATATTGTTCGCATCCGTTTTCTCCCTCATAATAATTACGTAAGCTTGCTACTGCCTCGACTCCTCCTGGTATTTTTTCTCGAATAACTAAACGTATTTTGTTCTCTATATTTTCTTTTTCCATGACTTCATTGACTGCTTCCACCATATCTGTCAGAACGTTTTCATCTTCATAGTCATGTACCAAATACTCATAAAAAACAATCTTTTCCGAGTTATCTGATCTTTTACTATAATAATATACTTTTTTCCTGCCTACCGCTTCATAGATTGCTTCTGAAATATCGTCATCGGGTCTTTTATTTACGTCGGCCCGAAACCCTTCCCCGCATCCTGCCACAATCATTGATGACAGTAGTAAAAGAATTAATGTATATATTTTAGGCATTCGTTTTTTCATAACAACTCCTTATTAATACACTGACAAGATATTGGAAGAATAGTCTGGATTTTTCGCATACATATCATAATCAATATAAAAGACTTGTCCCTAACTCACCACTTCAAAAATATATTTGTATTGCATAGGCTGATTGTTAGCGTACTATACACTCCTAAAAGATCGATAGGAAGCTGCCGCTTCACGAATATCCATTCGCTAAAGCGGCAGTCCATAAAAACTAATTCTCAAGAACCTCGTAGTACTCCAGATCCGGCCATATCTCGTACCAATCGATTCCTTCCTCTTCTGCGGTTTTGGCTATCTTTTTTTCGACAACTAATCTTTTGATGTCAGGTATGTTTATGTAAATTGCTGCCTTATTATATGGACTGGCATTTCCTTTGATGGAGTCTTCAGTTCCATGAATATATAGGTTTTGAAGGGATTCATATTTTTCATATCCATTTTCGGTTTCATAATAATTGCTTAAGGAAACTACCCCTTCAGTTCCTCCACCTCCCGGTATTTTTTCACGAATCGCCAAACATATCTTTTCCGATATCTCCTTTTCTTTCACAACTGCATTGACAGCTTTTATCATATCTGTCAACACGTCTTCATCTTCATAGTCATGTACCATATACTCATACCACGCGACTTCACCCGAGTTACTGTAGTGTTTACCATAATAATACATTTTTTTCCTGCCTATTGTTTCAAAAATTGCTTCTGAAATATCATCATCAGGATTTTTATTTACTTCGGTTCGAAACACTTCCCCGCATCCTGTCACGATCGTTATCAGCAGTAATGTAAGAATTAAGGCATATAATTTAGGCATTTGGTTTCTCATTGCTTGTTCCCTCATTAATATACCGACAGAATATTAGAAAAATAATTTAAATTTTTTGCATACATATCATAATCAATATAATAAACTTTTCCCCAGCTCACCACTTCAAGAATATATTTGTATTGCATAGGTTGATCACTTGCATACTTATACAATCCTACTATTGTCATATAATGAGAGGGCGGTGTTCTATCATTATTAGTCGTTATGTCATTCTTGGCATTTTCTAAACTAACGTATAATCTAATTCCATCGTCTTCTTCAAACGTATTATATGAAAATACCACCGGTATATCCTTATTCAGCATCTCTTCAATTTCATTCACTATCTCTTGCTTCTCTTTAATAAAGGTGTCCCTGCGGTATCTTGCCCATTCAACATTTCTGCTTGAGTTGTTGTTTGCTTTTAGGAAACGCTTAAGCCCACTTTCCATATCCCACGGATACAGCCCAACATTTCTATTTACCACATCATCAGCAATTGCATACTTTGTGTCATACATCTTTTCTATATATTGCTGATAGGCATCCTCTGTACATACTCCGGTTTGCTGGAAATCGCTACCAAATGGATTGGAAACACTCAAACTGTAACCACTATTTTGAATTGTCATATATAGTTCTGCGTCGCTCATTGCGATTGTTCCGCATCCCATATGCCATAAACGATAATATTTATCCAGTTCCAGTTTCACCTGCTCTTCCAGTTTATTGCCGCCCTCCTGAAAATGTGCCTTATCCTCCCACCAGCCCTGATTTCCGCCATGATAAGTCGTACCATCATTGCCCACAATGTTGAGATAATGACTTGAGAACTTACTGTTCAGCTTTGCGACTTCACTAAACTCTACCATTAACGGCCTGTCGTCCACGTCATCTGTCAGTCCGTCACCGTCCGAGTCTATCTGATCCGGATAACTTCTCATCGCAAAGTATTTTATATTTATGGAATGCCCCAGCCCGATATATCTGTCGTCCACATTGTAAACAATGCCTGTCTCCTGATAGTCCGTAAGACCATCTCCATCTGTGTCCGGACTCGCAGGATCTGTATAAATAATCCGTCCATTTGCCAGTTTCATGCCTGCAGTTTCGAAGATATCATACAGCCCGTCGCCGTCCGCATCCGTGGGATCGATCTGGTCTGTCGTGTCCCCTATGACTTCGGCAAAAGCCGCCTCAATCTGGTCTGCCGTGGCCGCATAATAATATTCGCCCCCTGTCTGCTCCGCCATTTTGTTCAGAAACGCATGGGATGGCGCGTATCCGACATTAACGGCATAAATCTGAATATCACCGGCTATACATCTGTCAATCGTTGACTGTACATAATTGACGTCACCGTCACAGATCAGCACAATTATTTTTCGTTTATCGCAGTCATGTTTATCAAATGCCGACAGTGCTGTAAGCAGAGCATTATTTACATTCGTCCCCCTGCTTAGGTACATCGACGGGAACGTTTGTTTCAATGTTTTCTTGTCAGACGTAAAACTCTGTTTTAAAGTACCATACGCACTAAATGTAATAACAGCAGCTTCATCATCTGCCTGCATGGTATCAATAAATTTGCCCAACGCTGTCATGGCAATACTAATTCTGTTCCCTTTCATACTGTTGGATGTATCAACTACAAAGGCTATATCAAAATTCTGTTTCACCGTATCCCCGGAAGAACTGTTCCGATAGTCTATGTTCTCCCGCCACGCATCGTACCACAATACGCTGTCCACCAGCATATATGTCGAGAAATGGGTCGTAGTATAAGTGACAGTATGGTTCGCGGTATCGATCACACAGTCTTCGTCCAGTATCTGATACCAGTTGTTTGCCTCATCATACCACATGATGGACAGGTCGTCTTCTTTGGTATCCCCCAGCGCATTCACATCATAATGGAAGGTGATATCCGCCTGCTGGAAATCGGTGTCACAGCCGATCTCCACAGGAACGCCGACCAGCCCTACGACACCGCTTGAGAGTTTGTCGAAATCATATACATCTTCGATACCGACGCGCTTCTCCGCATTGCCCTTTATACTGAGGGAAACGCTTACGGCTGTCACGCCTTCCTTTCCGGGATCTTTCATCTCTTTGGTCACCGTCTGCTGTACGCGCTCTTCAGAATCTATGATGCCGTTACCGTCCGTATCCTTGAGTAACGGGCTGAATCCCAGCTTGACGTCGTCATAATCCGTCAGACCGTCGCCGTCCGTATCCTCCAACAGCGGATCGGTATGATACTGGTACAGTTCCTCGTAGTCTGTCAGGTTGTCACTTAAAGTTCCCGCCTTCATATACCGATTCCGTCGTAACGCCGTCCCAGCTGTCTGTTTCTTCTGCCGCAGAGTCGTCCCCGGAGCCGGACTCCTCTTCACTTGGCTGTGAAGCACCTTCGTCTTCACCCGGCTGTGTATCGCCTTCTTCCCCTTCACCCGGCTGTGAGCTGCCTTCGTCCTCACCAGTCTGTGAACCATCTTCCCCTTCGCCTGGCTGTATATCGCCTTCTTCTCCGTCCGGCTGTGAGCCGCTTCCCTCTTCGCCGGTCTGTGTACCACCCTCTTCTTCGCCTGGCGTCGAAGCGTCTTTGTCCTCACTGTCCTGCGTTTCACCTTCACCCTGTTCCGTCTGTGTTTCCACTGCGTTCTCTTCCGCCATTGCCTTTATGTTCATTGTACTCATACACATACTCAAAATCAACAATGCCGCAAGAATTTTCTTCTTTGCTCTTTTCATTCGTTTCCTCCTTGTTGTCTGATAATTGACGTTTACTTTCTGTTATCATATTTTATTTTCATAGTTAAAATCAACATTTTTCCCCGAAACGACATTTTTTTGCCAATTTTGGTCGTTTTTTATATTTTACGCCACTTTTCCTTTACAACACTTGCGCTTATGTACTATAATTGTCTTGCAATACATTAACGATTTATCACCACTATCATACCCCGTAAGTCGAATCTCTTCTCAGCATGACATACATTACCCGGCTTACACCCATAACAGGAGAGCCGCCTTGAGAATCTGTATCTGCGACGATGATCCGGTCACGGTAGAATACTTATCAGACTTCATACATACTTATCTACGGGGAAAATATCCGAAAACCTGTGAAATATCAACTTTCCAGAACGGAACCGCTCTGCTGGAGGATCAGGAACCGAAAGATCTTGTTTTTCTGGATATAGAAATGCCTGAGATGAACGGTCTCCGTGTAGGACAGCAGTTAGTGGAACGCAATAAAGATGTGCTCATTATTTTTGTGACTTCTCATAACAAGTATCTGGACGATGCAATGGATCTGCGGGCATTCCGCTATCTGTCCAAGCCGATTGATGAAGAGCGCCTTCTCCGCAGCCTGCAGAAAGCGTTGAACATATACTCGAATATAACGACAACGCTTCCCGTCGACACGAAGGACAGGGTTTACACAATCCATACGTCGCATATTATATCCATAGAGACTAAAGGTCACGAAGTCATCGTTCATACGACCGACGGGGATTATCACACCGCACAAAATATGCGGTACTGGCTCGACAGACTTCCATCCGGCATGTTTTTTCAATCCCATCGAAGCTTTATTGTAAATTTTGCCCATGTGAGCGATTTTAACCACACCGTAATCCATCTGCACGATAATCAGTTTAACGCATATCTCACGCGCAGGAAATACAAGGATTTCAAGAAGGCTTTTCTTTTATATGCGGGAACACACTGATATGCTGACACTTACGTACTGATCGGAAAGGACATGCTTTGAAATGATTCATTTAGCGTCTGATTGTTCCTTCCACTTCCATTTGCACAAAAGGGCAGCTTCTAATTCCATATATTCTACACAAAAGGGCACTTTCAGCATAGTACTTATTTACTACGAAAGAACTCATAAATCTGCTTCCCGATATGTTCCGGAATCTCCGGCACTTCGCACAACTGCTCCACCGATGCCTCTTTGATCTCATTTATGGAACCGAAATGCCGCATGAGCGCCTTGCGCCTCGCGGGTCCTACGCCGGGGATTTCGTCCAGCACGGACTTCACCTGTGCCTTAGAACGCAGGGAGCGGTGATACTCGATCGCGAAGCGGTGCGCCTCGTCCTGTATTCTGGTGATTAGCTTGAAGCCCTCCGAGTGCGTATCGATGGGTATCTCTACATTATGATAATACAGTCCTCTGGTGCGGTGGTTATCGTCCTTCACCATGCCGCAGACCGGAATGTCCAGATGAAGCTCCTCTAATACCTGCAGCGCGATATTCACCTGTCCTCTGCCGCCGTCCATTAACAGCAGATCAGGGAATTTCGTGAAGCTGCCGAACTCTTGATCCATCTCTTTGCGGTTCAGCTCTTCCTTCTCTTCCATACCGTGTATGAACCGCCTCGTGAGCACTTCCTTCATGCACGCATAATCGTCCGGTCCCGACACAGACTGTATCCGGAACTTACGATAATCACTGCGCTTCGCTTTGCCTTTCTCGAACACCACCATAGAACCGACATTGGCAAATCCGCTGATATTGGAGATATCGAACGCTTCCATGCGGCTCACCTGCTCTAAGTCGAGCAGTGCGGCGATCTCCTTCACCGCGCCGATGGTTCTGCCTTCTTCCCGCTTGATGCGCTCTTTATCCTGACTTAAGACGAGATGGGCATTCTGTGCCGCCAGTTCCACAAGCTTCTCCTTCGCACCTTTCTTCGGCACACGAATATAGACCCTGGCGCCTTTGCGGCCGCTCAGCCACTTCTCCAGAATCTCGATATCGGCGATCTCCTCCTGCAGCATCAGTTCCCGCGGTATATAAGGCGTGCCCGCATAGAACTGCTTCACGAAGTCCAGCAGGATCTGCGCGCTGTCATAACCCTGCACATGGGTCATATAGAAATGCTCCCGACCGATCAGCTTACCGTCACGCACGAAGAACACCTGCACGACCGCATCGTTCTCATCTTTCGCCAGCGCCAGAATATCTTTGTCTTCACCGTCCGAATCCGTGATCTTCTGTTTCTGTGCCACACTTTTCACACTGTTATAAAGATCTCGGTATCGTATGGCTTCTTCAAAGTCCAGGTTTTCTGACGCGCGCGTCATTTTATCTTCCAAATCCTTCAACAGCGGCTTATAGTTGCCATTCAGAAAATCCAGCGCCTGCTCCACCCGCTCCCGGTATGACTCTTTATCAATATACCCCTGGCACGGCACGAGACACTGTTTGATATGGTAATTCAGGCAGGGGCGCTCCAGCCCGATATCCCGCGGCAGTTTGCGGTTGCAGGTCTTAAGCTGATAGAGCTTGTTCATCAGTTCGATCGTATCCTTGACCGCCGCCGCGCTCGTGTACGGTCCGAAATATTTCGAGCGGTCCTTCTTCATCTCTCTGGAAAAAAGGATACGCGGATATTCTTCGCCCATCGTCACCTTGATATAAGGATAGGTCTTATCGTCCTTCAGCATGGTATTATACTTCGGACTGTACTCTTTGATCAGATTATTCTCCAGCACGAGCGCTTCCAACTCGGAATCCGTCACGATATACTCGAACCGCGCGATCTGCTGTACCATCTTATCAATCTGCGGTCCCCTGCCGACGATCTTGCGAAAATAAGAGCGCACGCGGTTATGCAGATTCACCGCCTTGCCCACATAGATGATGGTGTCGGCAGAATCATGCATGAGATAAACGCCGGGGGCATTCGGCAACTTTTTCAATTCATCATCAAAATCAAACATAATCGTTTCCTTCTATCAATCTCCGCCGCATTTCATGGTTCATTCTACTTAATACTAATATAGCAGATAAGGCAAAGTCAATGAACCACACTGACTTTGCCCTGCAAAATATCTTTCTTAATAACCTGTCTTACTTATGCTCATCTCTGTCGTCCCGCGGTTCCGGTGCCTGTGAGAAGCGTCCGCGGTTCTCGGGCTGCGGCTGTGTGGGCGGCTGCCACTGCGGCTCCTGCCCCGGCTGTGACTGACCGTTCTCCGGCGGTGTCGGCTGCGCTCCTGTCTGCTGCTCCGGAGGCGTCGGCAGCTGTCCCCATGCAGGCTGTTGCTGCTGTGGTGCCGATGCCTGCCCGTTCCAAGACGGTGTCTGCGTCCCCGGCATGGGCTGCTGCTCCTGCCCCGGCGGCTGTACATACCCGGGCTGCTGTGACTGCGGCTGCTCTTGCCACGGCGGCACAGTCTGTCCGGCTGCCGGTACGGACTGCGCTGTCTGTTCTGTCACCGGAGTCTCCGCCTTAGGTGCCTCCGTCAGCTTCTCCTGCGCTTTCTCGCCGTCCTTTTTCCCGGCTGTCTCATCTTCTTCCGGTTCCGGAATGCCCTTCTCCTTGCGGTATATCTTCATGAACTCCTTGCCAGTGATCGTCTCTTTCTCGATCAGATGCGCCGCCAGCTTATCCATGATTTCACGGTTCTCCTTAAGCAGTTTCTTCGCCTGCTTATAGCTGTCTCGAAGCAGCTTCATCACTTCGTTATCAATCTCTGCCGCCGTCATCTCGGAACAGGTCAGGGACGCTCTGCCGTCCAGATACTGACTCTCCACCGTAGCCAGCCCCATAAGTCCGAACTTCTTGCTCATACCGAAACGCGTAATCATATTGCGGGCAATACTGGTCGCCTGCTCAATATCGTTGGCCGCGCCCGTAGTAACCGTGTCGAACACGATCTCTTCCGCCGCACGTCCGCCCAGCAGCCCTACCAGCCTGTCACGAAGCTCCGCCTCGGTATCCAGATATTTCTCTTCCTCCGGCACATGCATCACATACCCCAGCGCACCCATGGTTCTGGGTACGATCGTAATCTTCTGTACCGGCTCGGAATTTTTCTGCAGCGCACTGACAAGCGCATGCCCCACCTCATGATAAGAAACGATCTTACGCTCTTCCTTACTCATGATGCGGTCTTTCTTCTCTTTACCTACAAGCACCTGCTCTACAGCGTCAAACAAATCCTTCTGGCTCACATACTCTCTGCCTGTCTTCACGGCATTAATAGCAGCTTCGTTGATCATATTTGCAAGATCGGAACCCACCGCGCCGGAAGTTGCCAGCGCGATCTCGTTCAGGTCCACCGTCTCGTCCATCCGTACATCCTTGGCGTGTACTTTCAGTATTTCCACACGCCCTTTCAGGTCGGGCTTATCTACGATAATTCTCCGGTCAAAACGTCCCGGACGCAGTAATGCCTTATCCAGAATCTCCGGTCTGTTGGTCGCCGCCAGAATAATAATACCCTTCTTGCCGTCGAAACCATCCATCTCGGACAAAAGCTGGTTCAGCGTCTGCTCCCGCTCCTCATTGCCGCCGCCATACTTGGAGTCTCTGCTCCGGCCGATGGCGTCGATCTCATCTATGAACACGATACAGGGCGCGTTCTTCTCCGCTTCCTTGAACAAATCACGCACACGGGAAGCGCCCACGCCTACATACAGCTCTATAAAATCAGATCCGGATAAGGAGAAAAACGGCACATGCGCCTCTCCTGCAACCGCCTTGGCAAGCAGCGTCTTACCCGTGCCGGGCGGTCCCACCAGCAATGCCCCCTTGGGAAGTCTCGCACCGATCTTGGCATACTTGCCGGGATTATGCAGGAAGTCCACGACCTCCACCAGCGATTCTTTCGCTTCATCCTCACCTGCCACATCCTTAAATGTGATGCCTGTCTCCTTCTGCACATACGCCTTGGCCGTACTCTTACCTACGCCCATGGGACCGCCTTTACCGCCCATCCGTCGAAACAGCAGGCTCAAAAGCCCCCACATCAGAAGGATCGGCAGAACATAGTAAAGCAGCACCGTCATGATCACACTGGAGCTGTCCGACACCTGTTTGTTCACGGCCACGTCATGCTCCAGCAGGCGCTGCGTAAGCGTATCGTCGTCCTCCATCCTGCCCGTATAGTAGGTAATAGAACCCATGCCGTATGCATACATAAACGGGGATGTAGATTTCTCACCTTTCGGATAAATCGTGATTCTGTCTGATTCGACAGTCACACTCTCCACCTTCCCGTCTTCTACCATCTGAATAAAAGCGTTGTAGGTGATCTCCTGATTACTGGCGCCGGTCAGCATTTTCATAAATACGCTGATGCACAGCAGTGTAACCAAAGCCGCAATCACCAGCATGATCAGGCTCTGTTTCCGGGGATCATTGCCGCTCCCGTTCGGACCGCCCGGTCCGCCGTTGCCGCCGCCGGAACCGCCTGATCCATTCGGTCCGTGACCGGGTCCGCCGTCATAAGAGTTTAAATTATCATCCATGAGGAATCCTCACTTTCTTCAAATATATTTTATTTTCATGCTCCCGCCCCTTAGAGAATACGGAAGAAATCCATAATCGAAGAACTATATTCAGTATATAGAAGGCAAAATCATAAATCAATATGAGAATTATGAATTTCTGCACACAAGTATTAAAGAATTATAAAGTTTTTTACAAAATTTGACCTTTGGAGTAGATTTTTCCTGTCTTTCCATTGTATAATAACTGATATATTGTTTTTAACCGTAACTATATCAGAGAACCGTTCTTTCAGGTATTTGAATGCTCACGATCCGATTGTATCTGCTTCGGCATATCGGCATCTTTTTTCAGTTCTCTGCGAATAGTTATTTTTCATTACAGAAAGGCATGGAACAAAAATGGCAGTAAAATACGTATTTGTAACAGGCGGTGTTGTATCCGGCCTCGGCAAGGGCATTACAGCCGCTTCACTGGGAAGATTATTGAAAGCCCGCGGCTATAAGGTCACAATGCAGAAATTTGATCCCTATATTAATATTGATCCCGGCACGATGAACCCGATCCAGCACGGCGAGGTCTTCGTCACGGAGGACGGCACGGAAACCGACCTTGACCTCGGTCACTACGAGCGGTTCATCGATGAAAATCTGGACAAGAATTCCAACGTGACAACCGGAAAAGTATACTGGTCGGTATTACAGAAAGAACGACGCGGAGATTACGGCGGCGGCACCGTACAGGTCATTCCGCATATCACCAATGAGATCAAGAGCCGTTTCTACCGCAATTTTACCGACGAGGACACCCGTATTGCCATCATTGAAGTGGGCGGTACGGTCGGCGATATCGAGAGTCAGCCGTTCTTAGAGTCCATTCGTCAGTTCCAGCATGAGGTAGGCAGAGAGAATGCGATCCTGATCCATGTAACACTGATTCCTTATCTGAGCGCGTCTCAGGAGATGAAGACCAAGCCTACACAGGCAAGCGTTAAGGAATTACAGGGTATGGGGCTGCAGCCCGACATCATCGTATGCCGCAGCGAGCGCCCGTTAGATCAGACCTTAAAAGATAAAATTGCTCTGTTCTGTAACGTGCCGAGCAATCGCGTTCTGCAGAACCTGGATGTGGAACATTTGTATGAGGCTCCCCTCGCGATGGAGCAGGAGCATCTGGCTCAAGTCGCATGTGACTGTCTGCGGCTGGATTGTCCGGAACCCGATCTGACAGACTGGAAGGCGGTCGTAGAAGCTCTGCGGACCCCCATAAGTGAAGTCACGATCGCTCTTGTAGGTAAGTATACACAACTTCACGACGCTTATATCAGTGTTGTCGAAGCCTTAAAGCACGGCGGTATCTCCAATCGCTGTGTCGTAAATATTAAATGGGTTGATTCCGAAACGGTGACAAAAGATAATGTCCAGGAACTTTTGCAAGATGTGAACGGCATTCTCGTACCGGGCGGATTCGGCGACCGGGGTATCGAAGGCAAGATTCATGCCATCACCTATGCCAGAACCAACAAGATTCCCTTCCTGGGTCTCTGTCTCGGTATGCAGCTTGCAATCGTGGAGTTTGCCAGAAATGTACTCTCCTATAACGACGCACACAGCATAGAGCTCGACCCTTCCACAACGCATCCGGTGATCGCGCTTATGCCCGATCAGAACGGTGTGGAAGATATCGGCGGCACACTGCGTCTCGGTTCTTATCCCTGCGTACTGGACAAGTCTTCCAAAGCATATGGACTGTACGGCGAGGAGACGATTCATGAAAGACACAGACACCGCTATGAGGTAAACAATGATTACCGTGCGGTGCTGACCGAGAACGGCATGAAGCTGTCCGGTCTGTCCCCTGACGGACGTATCGTAGAAATGTGCGAGTTGCCCGATCATCCTTTCTTCGTGGCGACACAGGCGCATCCGGAACTGAAATCAAGACCCAACAGACCGCACCCATTGTTCAAGGGATTTGTAGCTGCGGCGCTTAATAATATGTAGAATTAAAAACAGTCAAAAGGCAGAATCGAAATATAGATTCTGCCTTTTATGATTCTCTCGTTTTTCGTTTAAAATCTTCCCGGTCTTCCGCATATACAGACTTACTCTTCCAGTGCGTTCAGCTTATCCACAAGCGCCTGCACATCCGCCATGGTCACCTTACCGGTAAAGCTGATCGGTCCGCGCAGCGGCAAATATTCTATCATGGCGTTATTCATCTCATCCGATATCGCTTCGCCGGCCGCCTCGCTTTCTCCACCTTCCGGCTGATCGCTGAAGAATCCGCCCTTGAACAGTTCATTTACCAGTTCCCAAGCTCCGGGGTCCTTCCTGATATCTCCAAGCGTCGTGTCCGTCGTATATACAAACGGAAGCTTTACCGTGGACTCTACCGTCACTGTCTTCGTCAGCACGATATCTCTGGAAGATTTACCGATCATAATGTCAAACGCACCGGTCTCCACGTGCCAGTCATGGATTCGCACGCTATAGTATGCGAACGCACGCTGATCCAGTGTGAAGGTCACCGTCTTCGTCTCTCCGGGCGCCAGTTCCACTTTGGCAAAATCGCGAAGCTCTTTGACCGGACGGATCGCCGTACTCTCCCGGTCAGCCACATAGAGCTGCACGACTTCTTTACCCGCCACGTCGCCTGTGTTCGTCACATCTACCGTCACGCGCAGCGTATCCGTATCCTTCATTTGCTCTTTGTCCACCGTCAGATTGGAATATGCAAAGGTCGTGTAGGACAGACCGTAACCGAAAGGGAACAGCACATCCATCTTTTTCTTATCATAATAGCGGTATCCCACGAATATACCCTCGCGGTACTCCACCATATCGCCCTCACCAATATAAGACAGGTAGGACGGGTTATCCTCTAACCGCAAAGGAAATGTCTCCGGCAGTTTTGCGCTGGGATTGACCTTACCGAACAGGATATCGCATACTGCGCCGCCTACTGCCTGCCCGCCCAGATATGCCTCCACAATGCCTTTGACCTGACCGATCCAGGGCATCTCTACCGGAGAACCGTTGTGCAGAACCACGACCGTATTGGGCTGTACCGCCGCAACCTTCTCAATCAATTCATTCTGGCAGTCCGGCATAGCCATGTGCTTTCTGTCGAATCCCTCGGACTCAAATTTATCCGGAAGCCCCGCGAAAATAACCGCCACATCCGCATTCCGCGCCGCTTCCACCGCCTCCGCAAGCAGCTTCTCATCAGTCTTATCCTCCACATCCTCGAAGCCCTGCGCATAGGTAACATTCTTCATTTCCGCCGCCGCGTCAAGCGCCGATGTAATCTTGTGGCTGTTGATATGAGAGCTGCCGCCGCCCTGATAGCGAGGCTTCTTCGCATATTTCCCAATAAATGCAACTTTCTGACTGTCGGACAACGGAAGCACACTTTCATTTTTCAGCAGAACGATCGTTTCTTCCGCCACCCTGCGCGCCATCTCATGATCCTTATCCTTATCAAATACGGCGCTGCGGTCACGGTTATCCTCGTAGCGGAACACGATGTTCAGAATACGCTCCACTGCTTCATCCACAATGCTCTCGTCCAGTTCACCGCTTAAGACCGCACCTGCGATCATCTTATCATTTGCACCGTTAGAACCCGGCATCTCCAGATCCAGTCCCGCTTTCAGATCTTCCACACGATTGTTGACCGCACCCCAGTCGCTCATGACATAGCCGTCAAATCCCCACTGATCCCGGAGCGTCTCCGTCAGATACTGGTGGTTCTGCGCCGCATACGTACCGTTAATCTTATTGTAGGAACACATAACGGTCCAGGGTTTCTCTTTCTTCACCGCACCCTCGAAAGCTGCCAGATATATTTCATGGAGCGTCCGCTCATCGACCCGGGAGTCCGAGGACATTCTTCTGGTCTCCTGGTTATTCGCAAGAAAATGTTTGATACTCGTGCCGACATTTTTACTCTGTATTCCATGGATCAGCGCGCCCGCCATCTCGCTTGCCACAAGCGGATCTTCCGAATAGTACTCAAAATTACGTCCGCACAGCGGGGAACGCTTAATATTAACCGCAGGTCCTAAGATCAC
The DNA here is from genome assembly GCA_910578555.1 of uncultured Lachnospiraceae bacterium. Classification (GTDB taxonomy): domain Bacteria; phylum Bacillota; class Clostridia; order Lachnospirales; family Lachnospiraceae; genus UBA3282. Next base: position 35,490 of record CAJTPS010000015.1, on the reverse strand, counting down.
GCTGACGCCCTCTGCCTGGCACTCATTGCCCAGCGTCTCTCCCATCTGCGTCAGCAGCTCTCTGTTAAAAGATGCCGCCGTTCCGCATCCGGCCGGAAAACATACTGCCTTGATGCTGTCGTTGATCCCCAGGTGATCGCCCTCCTCATTCTGCTTACGAAGCCCGTGAGGTCCGTCCGAGACCATACTGGCCGGTATGCCGAGGCGCTCCACCGCCTCCGTATGCCAGAAATCCGCACCGGAACACATCGCCGCTTTTTCCTCCAAAGTCATCTGTGCCACCAGTTCTTTGATCTTCTCTGCTGTCATTTTACAATAACCCTCCTGCCTTCTCTATTATACTTTATGCAACAGTTCATAAAGTACCGAATAGCTATGATATCCTCAGTGTAGCACAGCAGCACAGCCATTTCTATATCTTTCTTATCACTTTTTTGCACAATATTCGCGAAACCGCATCTCGCAGTAACACCCACCTTCCGCGTTATTCCGGAAGCATGTTCTGCCGCCATGCGCCAGCACGATCTTCTGCACGATACCAAGCCCCCTGATCTTCTGTTCTGCACGCTTCCTCCTGCCGCCCTGCAGCCCGCGCAGCACTTCCGCGGAATAGCCGGTTCCGTTATCCGCAAAACTGATGCAGCACCACTTCCGTTCCCGCCATATATGCAGACGGATCAGCATTGTTTCCCCCTGTCTGCCATGCTGCAGACTGTTGTGAAACAGATTGCGCAGCGTCCTGACTAACAATTTCTCGTCCGCCCTGATCCACAGTTCCTCCGCGTCGCCGGACAGGTCAATCTCAATCTCTAATTCCCCCTCTTTCGCATCGCTTAAGAATGCTGCCGCCACCTCGCGCACCACCGCAGTGGGACGTACCTTCTCCACACGAAGCGGCTGCATGGAATATTCCAGCCGGGAAGTCAGATTCAGATCCTCGATCAACTCCTTCATAACGATACTCTGATGCCGGATTACAGCCGCTTCCCGCCGCTCCTCCTCCGCAAGCTCTTCGTTGCGCTCCAGCATATCCACATATCCCATCACCATCGACAGCGGTGTGCGGATATCATGAGATATCCCCGCGATCCATTCGATCCGCGCCAGCTCCCTGTCCTTTGCTCCTCTCCTGAGTAAAAACGCCATCAGTGCCAGTATGCCAATGAAGTCAAGCACGGCAAGCCAGATCCCGGTTTTCAGCATATATTTTATCCATGCAACCGGAAATTCTATATTGTATTTCCACATGGAATCCTTCGGACGCGCCACCACCATGATCTTGTCATCCCACACGCGCAGATAAACCGGATAATCCTGCAGATACCACCTGCACATGTTCGCAATATCGGACCGGCTGTAGGAATCTTTGATCTCCGCCGGTTTCCTGAAGCTCCAGATAACCTGTCCGTTTTCATCTAACAGCATGGCCCACTGATCCAGCCGGGTCAGTCTTTCCCGCATAAGATCACTCAGCTCATATCCCTCTTGTGTCAGTGTAAGTTCCTCCATGACCGTACCGCCGTACATATATTCCGGCTTATACTGACGGTATTGAAGCAGCAATATAAACAGCAGGATCAAATTAATAATAAATGTCAGCACAATAGTCCACACCAGAGCAACCACATACTGCGATAATGTGCGGATTCCCGGCTTTCTGTTCCTGATTCTCATATTAGCAACCATGCCTTCCTCTAACGTGTCCATCTGCCCATCGCACCCAAGCTTTCCATGCTTCTGCTTTGCGCAATCTGAACGTATCTCCGCTACACCAACTTATAACCCAGACCGCGCACCGTCAGCAGATAACGTGGGTGGGAAGGGTCTTCTTCGATCTTCTCCCGCAGCCGTCTGATATGCACGATCAGCGTATTCTCATATCCGTAATTGCCCTCCTGCCACACGGCATCGCACAGCGCATCGATCGTCACGATCCTTCCTCTGTTGGCGGACAGCTTCTCCATAATGGCATATTCCTTCGCCGTAAGCGTAATTTCCCCCGCCGTTTCCGGCTCTCCCGCCCCGGCTGACCCGGTCACTGCAGTTGTTCCCGCATTCCTGATTCTTCGCACAACACCGCTCCCCAGGTCCACGCAGCAGTCCCCCAGCAGGATCTTCTGATTCTCCTGCCCTGTATCCCTGACGCGGTACACTCTCTTGAGCACAGCGTTCACCCGCAGTATCAGTTCTTTCGGCAGAAAAGGTTTCGTAATGTAATCATCGGCGCCCAGTCCCAGACCCCGCAGTCTGTTCTCGTCCTCATCCCGTGCAGACAGGAAGATCACCGGCACTTCCGATTCCTCGTGCAGTTCTCTAAGAAGCCCGAAGCCGTCGCCGTCCGGCAGCATCACATCCAGCAGAACCAGCGCAGGATATTCTCTGTGATATACCTCCCGCGCTTCCCGGCAGTTCCCCGCGCACACTACATTGTCAAATCCTTCTTTGGCAAGGAACTCCCCAACCATCTCCCGCAGCTGCGGCTCGTCATCCACCAGCATGATTTTATACTCATGTATATTCATAAATTGCGGCTCCTTTGTTCAATATTCTTGCTTACTCTTCATACGGCCTGCTCCCGTCTTACTGCCATTACGATCGCGCAGGGCTGTTGCCGCAGTCCTTCTTTTCATACCTTACACATAGCAGTATACTATCTTTTTCCCCACCCCGGAACAATTTATCCCGAATCTTAATGTAAATGTAATGTAGCTTTCATCTGCCTGTAAGGCCGCCGGCTTATGCTTACGGTAACGATTTGGTACAGCGGCCGGCTTGGCTTATGCTGTACCGCCCTTATCACATATACCACAATCATTTAAGAAAAGTGGAATAAAGCGCAGAAAACAGCGCAGAAACGAGGTAAACTATGGCTGCACAAAACTTAATCGAAACCACAAATCTAACAAAACAATACGGCAAAGTCCGCTGTGTCAGTTCCCTGCATATGCAGGTGCCGCAGGGCGCCGTCTACGGATTCTTAGGCCCAAACGGCGCCGGCAAATCGACCACGCTCAAGATGATCCTCGGCCTTGCCAGACCTACCGAGGGTTCCATCACGCTCTTCGGCGTGCCCGTCAATGACCAAAACCGCATAAAGCTCCTCGCCGACACCGGTTCCTTGATTGAATCGCCCAGTTATTACGGTCATCTGACAGGAGAAGAAAATCTGACGATTCTGCAGACGCTCAAGGGCTGTCCCAAAGAGGATATCGACAAGGTGCTGAACATCGTGCGCCTGCATGACGCCCGCAAGAAGAAAGTCAGCCACTACTCTCTCGGCATGAAACAGCGCCTCGGACTGGCAGCCGCGCTGCTCGGTTTCCCAAAGCTGCTCATCCTCGACGAGCCGACCAACGGTCTCGACCCGGCAGGCATACAGGAAATGCGTTCTCTGATTTGTACGCTGCCCGAACAGTATGGCATCACCGTGGTCGTCTCCTCCCATCTGCTCAGCGAGATCGACCAGATGGCCGACCATGTAGGCATTATCCGCAAAGGCGAACTGGTCTATCAGGACACGTTAGAGGCTCTGCATTCCCATGCGAAGCAGCAGATTGCCCTGCGCACCGACCAGCCTGCCACCGCAATCTCCCTGCTGCATCAGGACGGTATCGCCGTTGAAAAAGAAGCGGATTACCTGCTGATCCCCATGATCGAGGATGCGTATATCGCCCAGCTCTGCCGCCGGCTGGTTAGCCACAATATCGCTTTATACCGCGTCGAAAAACGGGAGAAGAGCCTGGAAGATATTTTCCTGTCTCTGACCGGAAAGGAGTCAAGTCTATGAAAACATTACGATTAGAATTCTATAAGATCAGGAGAAGAAAAGTCTGGCTGACCATGTTTGCCCTGTTATCAGTGCAGCTCGTGTGGGGGCTCTGGTCCATGCGTGATCCCCGGGAGTGGGAACTGCAAAGCGGCTGGATGTCGCTGTTGTACTTCCTGTCCCTCTTAGACGGTATCATGGTGCCGGCTATGATGTCCGTGCTCGCCTCCCGCCTTGCGGACATCGAGCACAAAGGAAACACTTATAAGCAGCTTGAAATACTGCGCAGCGCAGGCAGTCTCTATCACGCCAAAGCCGTGTGCGGATGTATCATCATTGCCGCACTGTTTGCCGTCCAATTCGCCTTCTTTATCGCACTGGGCTATTATCTGGGATACGCGGGAAATCCTGACGTAAAATATTATCTGCTTTCCTACGGGTTAAAAGTCGCCGCCAATATATCCCTGTTCCTGCTGCAGCTTGCCCTGTCCATGCTCTTCGCCAATCAGATGATTGCGCTCGTAGCGGGACTCGGCGGATCTATGGCAGCACTGCTTCTGATGTTTGTCACCACGCATTCTTTTCTCCCGTGGGGCGGAAACCTGAGCGCCGTGCTGGTCTGGTCCGAGTGGGATGAGGCCACCAGAATAAGCACATTCTGTTACCGTACTTTCTCGCCGGTTGAAACGGCCGCGGTGGTCTGTATATTCGTCTGGATCGTCGTTTTCTACGTGGGCGGGAGAGTGTTGTTTGCACGGAAAAATATATAATATTTTTGCTTTGGAAACAGCAGTTCAAACAATAGGATTGTGGAATTTACATTACAAATCCATAAAATGAAAAAACTTTGAACGATATCAAGAAAGACGAGGGAATATATATGAATCTGTCAATTATCAGAACAATCAAATCAGAACGGCTGAAGCTGAAACGCAGCCCGGTGTGGCTGGCCTTCTTGATCCTGCCGGTCATATCCGCTTTCTTCGGCACCACTAATTACATGGCAAATCAGGGTGTCCTGCAAAGTGAATGGTACAGCCTGTGGTCACAGCACTCGCTTTTCCTGTGCTATATCTTTATGCCGGCTCTCATCGGCACCTACTGCTCTTATCTATGGCGTTTAGAACACATACGGAATAACTGGAACAGTTTTCTGACCGCGCCGGTTCCCCGCTTATCCTTGTATCTGGGTAAACTGGTACAGGCGGCCATCATGATCATCGCGGGCAATGCATGGATCTTCCTGCTGTACTGTCTGTGCGGCAGGCTCTGCGGCCTGCCCGGGCTTCCGCCGAAGGAATCCTTAGGGTGGTTTGCCTGCGGTATCCTCGGGGGAATCGTAATCGGCTGTATCCAGCTTGCCGTCTCCATGTTCATACGTTCCTTCGCGGTTCCCATCGGCGTCGGTCTTGCCGGCGGCATCGGTGGTCTCATGATAACGAATCAGGGCTGGGGATTATACTATCCGTACTCGCTCTACTGCATGGGCATGCGCGCCAACAATCCCCATATGACGCTCGATACGGACACTTTCCTGGCGGGATGTATTGTCTATATTATGCTCTTGTCCGCATTGTCGGTGTGGGGACTGCGGAGGCATGAGCAGTGACAAATCAAACATGTTGGATTGCGAGAATATGAGTAATTCCGTTGAGATATTATTAAACTCAGAAAACTCGTCACGAACTCAAAACAGCCGGGGAATTTATCTCCGGCTGTTATATAAAAGATCATCTCTTATAGCATTAATAGATATACGGAATAGTTGATTTTTCGGCTATAATCCCGCTTCTTGTGAGATAATAATTCTCAAAATCCAAGCCATATTTCGACTGCTTAATAATCTCAGCAATATCTGTTAATACTGCTTCCTTTGCTGGTAATGAAAATGCCTGCCACTTATCATACAAGCTTTTTATGCTTTTCTCAGAAACCGTTTTGCCCTGCTCAAGTTCTTTCCAGAATGGAAAAATTTTTTTACTATGACACAGATAATTCTTAATCTGTTCCTTCCACTGCGTCTCTGTTACAAGCGCACTTGACATTATCTTAGCATGGTCTAAAAAGAATTTGATACTCTTATAAACCACATCTTGATTATAACCGGGTCCAACCATCACAGAAGCAATCGGCCAGCCATCTTTACACTGCACATCCAAATACGGCTTCATTACATGCTTGTCAGTTCTATAGCCTATTCGCGGCTGCTTTCCCGTTTCACTGTTAATTGTCATTGTATCAAAAGCCAGTCGCATTTCTTCTTCCTGATAAAAATCATACTGTTTAACGAAAATGCTAACCTGCGCCCACCTTTCAATCAAGCTTTCACTATCTAAATTCTCGGCATTTTCCCCAAACAAATCTGACAGAATCTTTTCTGCTGTTTCTTGATACTCCTGCTGATTACTGCGCTCTTTTGTAAAATAATATATTTCCTTCAGTTCTTTTTCAACAGTAATTTTTCGCTTTTCTTGATCCTTTTGGTCTTTCTGGTACAAAAGATACTTATTTGTTCTGTCTGACTCAAATATCATTTCAAGACAGACACCTGACTCCTTCGCATATGTAGTCCACTGGCTTAATAAATCTTTCTTCCTGCAAAAAGAAATCGTGTAGCGAGATGATATATTCTGTCTTTCTTCCCCGTTCTGTTCACTAAAGATTTCCTTGGCGATACATTCTTCATATTCCTTCCGCTTCTGTTTTGACTCAAACCACTTTTCTGTAATAGTAGAATCTGTAACCAGCTTCCTGATTTCACTGATCCCATTCAGATACTCCCGCGAATCATTCATATAATCCAGATTGGTCGCCCATATATTCCCATTCTGCAAAATTTTGCTCATTGTATCTGTTGTCGTATAATAATATAACTTCTGCATTTATACAGCTTGATGTATTCCTAATGCTTCAACGAAGGTAGGGCAACCTTCCAGCTCCAACCGAAGCGACGTACCATTTTGTCCCGCCACAATGACGTGTTCTCCAAATGTTCTCTCTATTGCGCGTTTCAAATGCTCAACAGTCGTATAAAACCATATTCTGTATGATTGTTCGCCTTCATCATCTCGCTTTTTCAACGCATATCGCACATTAATCCGATACTCGAACACCTCAATCACAGCGCCTCGGTCAATGTCGGTATCAAACAGAAACAGTGTATCCGGATCATTATACAACTCGTCAAGCTGCTCTTCCAGATTCCAGTAATTTACAATCGTTACATTGCAGGAAAGCTTCTGTCTCAATTCCTCTGTTTTGGTTCCATAATCATTCTGCGGATTATAACACAATACGTCCACTTCGCATCCCGGGCAAATATCGTTTAGCTGCTGCACTGTCCCAGCCAGTCTATCCGGATAATCTTCCAAAATCACAATTCTCATCGCGACACCTCCCTAAGCTTCCCGTTCCCTCTGTTTTTCATATTTTGCCCACAAAATAGGCAGTTCATAACAAAAATATTTTCTTTTTGTATCGTCATATTTCAGATTCATCCTAACACAAAATTCCTCTGACATCAACTTTTTTGCATAATTCACCGCTTCCAGAAGTTCCTCTTTAGACGTTACCCTGTTTATTTTATCACGAATAAAAGCTACTTTCATTCGCTTTATATAACAGTTCAGCGTCCACACAGTAATTCCGCTTTCCTCGTTTAACGGTTCCCGTTCCAGAAACTTTGTCATATCGTCGATATCTTCTTTGCATTCCGTCTCATTACTGATGCGCAGCATCTGTTCATCTGTCACTTCCAAATATACCTCCATTATCCCGTTTGCATTACTTTTCCCCCTTCCTTCTTCCTTAACATTCAGGATTGTCGCCAACAATAGCGCCGTCATCTGCTCCTCTTGACCATTTATAGTGATCAGACAATCATCATCATTGATCGCCCGTCCATCCCCAAAAACATCTTTATTATGAATCTTTACCTTTATATTTTCTTTTGCCGTGCTGTGCATGTCCTCCTCTATCTCTATGTTACCTTTCAAAATTACCGGAACCTGACTCCATTTCCATTCATTAAGCGTATTCTCCGGCGCATACAAATCTCTTTCCAAACTGTTGCGATACAATTTGCTCACCTGCAGATCGCTTAATAAAACCAATGCATCATGTTGCTTTGCCAGAGCGCCTCCTGCTTGTTCCTGCTGTTTTCCAATCCGTTTTGTCTCTTTTGTGTGCACAGTGCTTTTCTCTCGTTTTAACACATCCAATTGACTTTTTGTCATATCGATTTCACGCAGATAGTTCTGCATACCAGCGTCAAACAGACTTTTTTCTATTTCATTTGCCAGCGCAAGTACATTACGGATTTCATAGATTGCTTTACCTATTTCTTTGCGGGGAAATATAGCTTGTAAATACAGCGGATATTTACTCTTTCTCCCCAGCTTCCATAGGAAATACCCATCTTCATGATAAACAAACCCATACTCATCCAGTTGTGCCAGTATCTTTTGGTCATTCAGCCGCCTTTCCAACGCCTCATCCAACGCCGGGATATACCCTGTATTGTCACCAATTCTATGATAGCGCTTCTCTGCGCGGAATTCTTCTATTTTTTTATGAAAGCTTTTTCCTCCCGCTATTTTCAATTCATTTTCTTTTTGATAAAAAGCCTCTCTGACTGCTTCTTTATAAAATTCCGAGCTGTCCGCATACTCAGCGTATATCTGTACCGGAATCTCTCCCATGATAACACCCGTAAGCTTCGCCATCTTATCTATCCTGTCGAGCAGTTCGTTTTCGCCAATCTTTGCGTCCGCGCATATTCTTTTAAGCATAAGACAACATGTAATATTCCTAATCCCTATAGATGTACATGTTTTTTCTGTATACCAGCCAATTTTTTTCATTAGAATAATAAAATTCTCAAATTGATATCCTTGAATATATTCTTTGTATCTATTCTCAACCAAAGCATCCAAAGGGTCTGCCACGCACCCCTGCATCTCACTAACCGCTCTGTTCATGATTTTGCTTCTTTCCACACCCAGCGCATTTCTTGCAGAAACCGGATGAAAAACCGCTTTGTTTGATATTTGATTCAGAAAGCTTTTTTCCCACATCTCATTATTCTTTATAATATTGTATTCTTCATTCCATTTCTCTAAATGTTTTTGGGCAATTCGATTATAGCTGTCTTTATTGCAAAAGCATTCGATATACCACTCTGCATTCTCCCAATATCCATCATCTGCCTGCAGCTTCTTATATAAATTTTCTAATCCGCTTTGAAAATTCATTGTATTTTCTAAACGGATTATTTTAGCGAAAGTTGCATCTATCCCGCCTTCTCCTATCCACCAGTTATCATTCATTTCATCCATTAGCATATTATCCAGCCACATACTTTTACTGGTATCAGAACTTATCCCTGTAAGCTTTTTAACATGAATCACATATCTTTTCCAGAAATCCTCAAATTGCTCCTTCTTTTTTGTTTTCGTGATACTCGTGTCCTTGTCGATATTCTGGCGCATAAAAGCAAATATGCCGTACATATTCTCTTTGCGAAGAATATAATTACTCTTAAGCTCCGTCAATTGTTTGATGATCATCAGCACCAAATCACGCTGCTGCTCAAATGTTCTGTCTGTAAGAAATACCTCTTCAAACTTGTGCCAGTCCTCCGTTAGACCCAGCCAATATGCCTTATCCCCGCTGCAACGTCGTATAATATTGTCAATTGTAATTTCTTCCGCATCCTGATATTTTTTTGTAATATATTCAATCAGAATCAGTATAATATCATAAATCGCTTCTTTGACAGATTTTTGGAATACCAGAAAAGGACGAGAACATACTTTCAAATAAGAAATCACATACTCGAAAGCCTCATCTTTGTCTTCATTGTTCTCATAGCTTATCGTCATAATCTTCAATAAAATTTTAGCCGAGTCAACGGTCCGATTATTCCCGCCTAAATCATCTAAAATCTTTTTTATGATATGAGAACATAACAATCTGCGGTACGCACGCTCTGCATACCCTCCCTTTACCTTTTTTCTCTGTTTTGCATCCGCGTCTTTCTGTATCTGCTTTTCATCTGCATCCTCAACTGTTAGCAAACCGAATTTTTCATTACCTGTTTTCCAATAATCTGCAACAATTGCCGTCGAGGCTGTCTCATGTAATCTCTCCGCCTCTTTTTGCAGATTACACAGGACGCATGAATCACCATAGTTTCTAAGACTTGAGATTTCAAGCCGCAGGAAAGAATAGAAGAACACATCCAGTTCTGCCCTTGTATCAGAATTAATGTACTGCATTCTGGTCATCGGAGAATTTCTGTCAATCAACGTAAAGACACGGTCAAAAATTGTTATTTCCACATTTTCGTGTTGATAATCATCCATCGACACAATAGATTCTATCAGGCTTTTTGCGCGGTAAAACGTTCTTCCAGTAACTATATTGTCGTCTGCAAATTGAAAGTTCAGTAATCTTTGTTCTCCCATATTATTCAATTGCCTGATATATTGTCTAATATATGAAAATTTCGCCTGTACATTACTTCTAAAATCCTTATTGAAATCAATTCGAATCACAGATGCCATCCCCTGAAACACAACATCATTTACGATTTCGACAAATTTGCAATTGCTATAATGCATCGGTGCAACAATGATATTATACTCATTCTCCTTGATTGATATCTCATTTCTTTGCATCCATTGCCACAGCGATTCTCTTATCTTATCACTTTCTTTTGTCGCCAGTTTTTCTGTTTGAATATAATAGAGAAAATGTGTTTCGTTTCTTACAATATGACAATATAGCACACAATTTTTTAGTACCTGTAATTTATTTCGTTCCTCTTTTATTGTTTCTTCAATTACCGAATCCTCTATCTCTTTCCCACATCCGCTCTGCACAATGCCAAACGCCTGGTTCGGGATAGTAGACGCAGCGTTTACTTCTATCAACGGTCTTTCATGAAGCGGATCAATCGGGAAACACATTTTACATTCAAGCGGTTCCTGATAGTCAGCCGAAACCGAAATGAAATATTTCGGATTGGGTTTCACTTTATAAACACATTGCAACTCCTTATTCTTTCGACGTTTCCAGTATGCGCTGGACTCTTCCGGTCCAATCAATATCAATGCATAATTCCTGAGTATTCTTTTATCAGAAATCCTGCCATTTTCCTCACACAGCTTACTGATTAGGCGTTGATGGGTTTTTAATGTAGAATTAATAGGCACCACAATAATGTAGTCCCTGTCTTTCATATATTTTTGTCTTTCTTTTTTTGCCTGCTCATTGGCTTCCTCTTCCCAGAACCTTTCTTCATAGCGTATGCGGTCCGTATGCGCAGCATCCCGGTGTTCTTCTTCTCTCTCCAGCAAAATATAATCCAATTCCAGTTTATCATTTATTGTATGTAAGGCATTCCGCAATGTTACCACCAGCGTTTCAGAATAGCTGGCATAACCATATATAGTAATTTTCCTCTTTTTTACGACATCTTTATATAAATCTTTTAACATCAGGAATGCAAATCTTGATACGAAGTATTTATTCCCGAAAAGGATCTCTCCCTCATAAAATGTATCAATATGTACCGTTGATCCTAAACGCATATGCGTTGTCTCAATCTTACATCCAAATTCATCCTTCTGTATATTCTCTTCCAAAATTTTGAGCGTATATTTTTCAAACAAAGTATCCCCTTGATCTTTAATCAATACATCATACGGAATATATTGACTGATCACTTGATTCCAGTCGATTTCGATCATCTCATCTACATGCAGCGGATTATATCGAATTCCTTGTGTCCTGCTGATATATTGATTCAATGCATCCGTCATCCATGCATTCCCCAGAACATACACCGTCTGTTCATTATCCTGAGTCATTATGGCAATTTGACTCATATCATCCGCAAAGTAGTGGTACATTCCCGTTACATAAATTTGCTCAAATACATTCTTGATTTCCCGTGCAAACTCATACGTACAATTATATACTACAATATGCGGGATTGATTTGACTGCATAAACCGCTTGTATAATTCCCTTCCCATACATCTCCGCGCAGTTCTTATCACGATTTTGCGCATTAATAGCCACAACATTCTCTTTACATGTTTTGACACGCTCTATGATGCGTTCCGCAATTTGTTGTACCTGCCGATTTTTCTCCTCTTGATTCGCATTTTCGTAAAGTTCCGCGTCAACGGCATATATTTGTGTTTCCAGTTTGATTAAACCAGATACATTCTGCACAATCCAGTCACTATAATCCTGACTTACGCTTTTGGCACCATATATATCCTGTTCTCTCATCAACGGCAATAAAATCTCATATGCCGTTCCCGGCATAACATATCCACTCTCAATATGATTTAGTTGATATGTATAGTCGTCTCCGCCCTGCTTACGGTAACCATTATGGCTCTCCGCCTTGAAATACCCATTACAGTCTTTTACTATTTTTTGGAAAATACGCAGTCCCATATGCTTTCCCATATGCCGTTCCGCTGTATAATACCTCTGCCATGATCCCGCAAACGTACTGTCTGTTCCTAATATGCTCGCAAATAAATCCTCTGGCTTAAGGTTTACAAAGTCCTGCTCGTATTCTACCTCCAGATTTGCGCAAAAATGTTCTGCAATATTTTTTCCTGTTTTATCACCGCTAAAATCCCTTATTTTAACTTCAAAAAGCGAATTCTGTATACCTGCCAATCCATATGCCGTACTTAAATAACTTCTCTTATCATCTGCATCATTCTTATGGATACGAATCGAAATCGTCCCCCAGCCAGCCTCTGAATGGAATACTATATTTTCCATAAGCTGATGACAGGCATTCGCATACTGTTGCTGCAAATTAGCATAAGAACTAAACTCCTGCAAAGTGATATCACCCGCAAATTCTTTCATGGAATACGCAAGTAATGCCACCGCCAGCATATCCAGATTAGAAAATATCTTTTCTACTCTTGCAGAATCCAGTTTCTGTATGGCCTCTCTGTTGTGTAATAGCAACATAATAATGCCGCCCAATTCCCGCCATTTTATTTTCGGTTTCAAGTCATTGTATGTTATACCTTCATCGTAGATAATCTCTTTTATTGTAATATTTCCAAGCTGCGCTGTACACTTTTCTTTCAATCGCGTTCTATTGTTCTCATTTACAATCATCAATGGGAGGAACCCGCTCGATTGGCGCATATTATTGCTTTGTACCTTCTGAGGATGTATCCTTCCTTTATCCTCATAACGATAGTATACATAGTTGCCCAGCCCCATGTCTTGTATCGCCAAATATAAGTATTGTGACAGCTTATAGTAAAACTTGCTGCTTCCTGCAATATAACCATAAACTTTTACTTTGCGATACCCTGCCATCAAAAGAATCATTTCCTGATATTGAACGATTTCCGGCAAATCTTTCTCTTCAATCAGCAAAACAAAATATGTTTGAAACCTGTCGCTTAAATTTTTGATGCCTTCAGGGTTGTTAATGATTCCCAGTTCTTCTTGCCCATGCACATGTATTTCAGAGCATACTGCACTATGCTCCGTTCTGATATCCTCCAGCCAGTTTCTATCTCCAATTTTTTCATCTGTCCCTGCGCGGCGAAACATTATCCCCCTTGTCTCATCCTTAGACAATTCGACATGCTTCTCCACCTTATCTATAAAGTTGCCTGCTTTTGCAAAATCTTCCCCGCACTTTATTGCTATAGCAAAAATAATATCATTTGTATAATTCATATTCTTTGCATCCATTTCCGTTTTATTGTCTGTACAACATTTACTTCTTTTTTATCTCGTCAATGCACTTATATAACCTTATTACATTTGATATTATATATCTTACCATATATTATTGCAAAACACATCTCATTTATTTATAATTCAATCTTTTCACTTAAGGGAATAAAATACAGGATATCTATGATTTAAAACCTATATGAAAACAAATTTCATCAGCAATACTTGATCCATGCAATAATTTGAAATAAAAATGAGGATTTATGAATACACTTGAGTCTGATTTATCTTTCAATGCGCTGCCGGTCCAAAAGCTCTTTGAGCGCTTCGTCCCCGACGCTCACCCATGCGTCCTCTTCCTCCGCATTCAGTCCCAGATACTCCCGCAGCGTGACGGGCTCGTCACTGAATCCCCATTCCTGACTGTAATCGTCAATTTCCTCAAACCCGATTTCACCGGTCAGATATTTTTCTTTAAATTTTTTCTCTGTGGTTTCCATGCTGTGCTCCATTTCCATCTATATTTTCTACCAAAAGCGTTCTTCCCCGCTTCTCCTCACGCAAGTCCGCCCGCTCTCGCCTTATCCGCTATCATTTCATAAGTCGGTGTCGGCACGCCATAGCGCTGTCCCATGCGTACCACCTCATAGATCAGACCGTCGATCTCGGAGGATTTGCCCGCATAGACGTCACGCTGCATCGAAGTGCTCGCCTCCGGATTAAGGGTATCCAGAATCTGCAGATTCGTCGTCACAATGTCCACCAGGAACGGAACTCCCATCGCCACCGCCAGCGCATCGATCTCTTTCATCAGCTTCACAAATGTGTCTCTGGGCTCTCCGGTCTTCTGTGCCTCTCCTGCGGAAACATGATAGTACAGTCCACATGCCGCCATCGGTGACACGAAAGCAAACTTCTGCAGCGCGTCACGTCTGATATTATCAGACAACACGCCGTCAATACCGCTGTCTTTCAGATCCTTCGCCACCTCGAACAGTTCCGGCCGGAGTTCTTGTGGGTCGCGCACGCCATACACGATCCGGAAAATATCTCCCCGCAGTAATATCGTTCCCGGCTCTTTGATCTCACCGGCGATGTAGATACAGCCGTCCATGACCAGCAGCCCCGGCAGTTTCTCCTGCATTCTGCCTCCTGTGCCGTACAGATTCAGAATCGGTATCACGATCGTGTTTTCCTTTGCGACACGCCTGATAAAAGGGATCGTCTCTTCCAGCGAGTATCCTTTCACGCAGACAAAAATAATGTCAGGCTGCCCGTCATAATGCTCCATGTCTGTCGCCCGGACAGGATTTACGACATAGCTGCCCTTTCCTGTCGTCTCCATTTTCAGTCCATGCTCCATCATCCGCCGCAAATGCTCACCCCGCGCTATAAGGGTCACATCCTTGCCCGCCTCCGTCATATACGCACCGATGCTTCCGCCTGTTCCGCCCGCGCCGATCACTAAATATTTCATGGCATTCTTCTCCCCGATCTTTTAATATTTTCTACTCATTTTATCATACGCCAGCCATTTATTCCACTTCCGAAATTCAGCCTGCCTGCTGATGCTTTTCCATTTTCTCCACCGCTCTCCGCAGTCTCTCCAGCGCTTCACTAAGCACCGCCCGCGGACACGCCATATTAATCCGCTCGAATCCTTCGCCGGCAGCGCCGAAGATGGCTCCGGCATCCAGCCACAGCTTTGCCTCCTGAACAATCATATGTTCCAGACGTTCCTCCGGCAGTCCCAGTCCGCGGCAGTCCAGCCAGAGCAGATAAGTCCCCTCCGGTTCGATCAGTTTGATCTGCGGCAGATTGTTCGCCAGGAAATCTCTGGCATAGTCCAGATTCCCCCGCAGGTACACCTTTAATTCCTCCAACCACTCCCGTCCGGTTTCATAAGCCGCCTGACAGGCATGGAGTCCGATCATATTAACCTCCTGATATCCCACTGCCGACATCTGCTGTCTGAATGCCTGTCGGATCTTCTCATTCGGAATGAAAATATTGGAAACCTGCAGCCCGGCCAGATTAAACGTTTTGCTCGGCGCAGTGCAGATGATGCTGAATTCCTGCAAGTCCGGATTCACCGTGGTAAATACATGATGCTTTCTGCCTTCATAGACAAAATCACTATGGATCTCATCGCTGACCACTTTCACATCATGTTTCAGACAGATATCCCCGATCCGGCACAGTTCCTCCTCTGTCCAGACCCTTCCAACCGGATTATGCGGACTGCACAGCACAAACAGTTTTACTTTGTGTGCAATTATCTTCTGCTCGAAATCCTCAAAGTCTATTTCATAATGCCCGTCCCTCAGTACCAGTTCATTATTGACCAGCATTCTGCCATTGTCCCTGATCACCGCACTGAAAGGATAGTACACCGGCTGCTGGATCATGACCGCATCGCCCTTGTCCGTCAAAGCCCGGACCGCATTTGCAATCGCAAAGACCACACCGGGCGTCTTCACCAGCCAGTCCTTCTCCACCTGCCAGTCAAAATAATTACGGTACCATGCGGCGACCGTCTGAAAATAATCGTCCCTGCCCTCCGTATATCCGTAGATGCCGAACTTCGCGTCCGCCGCCGCACGCTCAATAATCCCCGGCGCCGTCCGGAAATCCATGTCCGCCACCCACAGCGGCAGCACGTCTTCCGGCTTTCCCCGCTCTGCGGCAAAATCATATTTCAGGCAGTCGGTATTTCTTCTATCTATAATTTCATCAAAATTGTATTTCATCCTCTTCTCCCTTATTATGCTTACCTCAATTCGCAATACACTATGGCATCTTCGGCCACGGCACATACGGCATTCCCACTAACCTTCATGATTCCGCTCTGCGGACGGTTCTTCCGCGTGAACGCTTCTTTCACGCCAGAGCCTGTCCCAGATCCGCGATCAGATCCTGCACGTGTTCTATCCCTAGAGACATCCGCAGCGTCCGCTCATCTATGCCGTTGGCTCTCCGTTTCTCATCCGGCACATCTGCATGTGTCTGTGTATAAGGGTATGTGATCAGACTCTCCGTCCCGCCCAGGCTCTCCGCAAACTGAATCAGCTTCACGCGTTCCAGAACGCTGTGTGCCGTCTCCTGCGTGTCCACATGAAAAGTCAGCATACCGCCGTATCCTCTGCACTGCTTCTGCGAAACTGCATAGCCCGGATGGGTCTCCAATCCGGTATAAAATACTTCCGTGACTTTCGGATGCCCTGTAAGCCATCTTGCGACTGCAAGCGCATTCTCCTGGTGTTTTGCCATCCGCACGGACAAGGTCTTGAGCCCTCTTAAGATCAGCCATGCGTCAAAAGGCGCAAGGCAGGCACCGGTCGTCTTGACCATCTCTCTTATTTTATCAGAGATCTCCGCACGGCTCGTCACCAGGAACCCTCCCAGCGTGTCATTATGTCCCTCCAGATATTTCGTGGCACTGTGGATGACAACATCTGCCCCCAGATCCAGAGGATTCTGAAAGCAGGGTGTCAAAAACGTATTGTCCACCGCCACGAGACAACCGTGCCGTTTCGCAATGTCACTGACTGCCTGCAGATCCGTAACCTTCATCATCGGGTTGGTCGGCGTTTCTATGTAGATCAGCTTTGTGTTCTCCCGGATCGCCTCCTCCACAGCCTGCAGATCGGAAGTATCCACATAAGTGAATGTCATGCCGTTCTTCTCGTTCACCTTTCGGAACTGTCTGATCACGCCGCCGTACAGATCGTCCGTCGCCACCACATGGTCACCCGGCATAAACAGCTCCATCAAAGCGCTGACCGCCGCCATGCCGGTTGCAAACGCAATCGTGTCCAGTCCGTGCTCTAAGTCCGTCATAATCCGCTCCAGTTCTTTTCTGGTCGGATTCTGCACCCTGTTATAATCATATCCGGTGCTGCGTCCCACCCCGGGATGCGCATATGCCGCCGTCTGATAAATCGGAAAGCTGATCGCCCCCGTACTCTCAACCGCCTCTCTGCTGCCCTGCCCGTGAATGCACACGGTTTCCCTCTGATAGCCCATTTTAATCCTCCCCTTTACCATACCACATGAATCCGCATTTGCGTACGCCGTTTTACAGCCTGCGCTCCAATTCTCCCGTTCCTTCATTTCATAGTAATCATATATGAATTATGTATATCTTATCATTTTTTACTCGTTTGTCAACCTTTTTTATACATATCCATGGCTTTGTCACTTCTTCATTTTCGTAAAAATGATGCAATATGCCTCTCATTTTTCGTCCCTTCTTTACATTTTCTTATCACTCCAGCTACTTGACATTTCATTCCAAAGGTATATAATTTCAACGGTTATAGAATTATACTTATTAGTAATAAGAAGAAACTATTCGGAGGCATACAGCATATGTTTGTCATATTTTTTCTCGTCTGGGTCATCTTTAACGGGCAGCTGACGCTGGAGATCGCTTTATTCGGTCTGGCGGTATCCGGCGCAATCTACTGGTTTATCTGCCGGTTTCTGGATTACAGTCCGGCTAAGGATCTTATCTTGTGTAAGAGGTTCTTTCTGGTTCTGCACTATGTATTCGTACTGTTAGTGGAGATCCTGAAGGCAAACGGTGCGGTTTTTAAAATGATCTATTCCGAAAAATATTGTTTCGAACCGGCGGTGGTACATTTCAGGACGACGCTCCATACGAACTTCGCCCGCGTGCTTCTGGCCAATTCCATCACCTTGACGCCCGGCACCATCACAGTCAGCCTGAAAAATGACGAATATGTCGTCCACTGTCTGGACAAGGAACTGGCGAAAGGTATTGATTCCTCCGTGTTTGTTCACCTGTTAGAACGGATTGAGAACGTGAAATAGCGTGAACGAAAATACCGTTCACGCGGAAGAACCGTCCGCAGAGCGGACTTGCTGCAAGCAGCATTCTTCCCACTGGGTTGCGGAAAGGCATGGTTATTATTATGATCTACGAATATATTTATATCACATTTCTTATCATACTGGCGCTTATGCTGTTTCCCTGCCTGATCCGGGCCATCAGGGGACCCCGTATTGCGGATCGTCTCATGTCGGTAAACATGATGGGCACTCTGGTCATGGTCATGATCGCCATACTTGCCCTGTTGCTGCATGAAGGTTATCTGGTGGACGTCTGTCTGGTCTATGCCATGATCAGCTTTCTTGCCGTTGTCGTACTGACAAAAGTATACATCGGCATTTATGAAGAAAAGCGTCACGCGTCCGATCATCCGGATGAAGAGGATAAAGGAGGTATGTCCGATGGAAATTTTTGACTGGATCAGACTGATTCTCGGCTGTTCGTTTATGATTTGCGGACTGGTGATCTTTTTTACGGAGATATTCGGCATTTTTCATTTCAACTATATTCTGAACCGTATGCACGCGGCGGCAATGGGGGATACGCTCGGCATCGCTTCCTGTATGCTTGGCCTGATTATTTTTTCCGGATTTAATATGACTTCTCTGAAACTGTTACTGATTGTGGTTTTCCTGTGGTTTGCCTCTCCGGTGTCCTCCCATGTGCTGGCGCGTCTGGAGGTCGCAACAAACGAGAATCTGGAAGCCCATTGTACGGTCTATACCGATCTTGAAGCGCTGGAAACAGAACTGTCTCTTCAGGCGGCATCATCTGAACCCTGGCAGCCGGAAACCGCCGCGCATGTTGCGACAGCCGCGGAAAGCACCGGTACATCTGCCGGAGAAGAAGAAAATCAGAACGGAGGCGAGACGTCATGACGACTTTTCAATGTATTTTGATGGGGTTTCTGATCGTGTGTGCGATCTCCGTCAGTTTTTCCAGGAATCTGCTTAATTCCATCCTCATCTATATGTCCTACAGTCTGATCATGTCCATCCTGTGGGTATGTCTGGAATCTCCCGATCTCGCGATCACGGAGGCTGCTGTCGGCGCAGGCATAACGAGTGTCCTGTTCTTCGCAACCCTGAAGAAGATTCAGGCGATCCGCATCGAGAAAGAAAAGACCCGGGAGGAGGATGTACGGCATGAGTAGATTAAAACCGAGAGAAGAATATGAAAAAACTTATGCGTTCCGGTTCTTCCGCTGGCTGTCCGGCAGTAAAGACCCTTACGTCGGCGAGGTGGAGATGCAGGCGCAGCAGGAAACCGCGCTTCCCGAGGAAACGCTTATTACCCGGATGCGCGAAGCGGAAATGATTCGTGACAAGGTCTACGATAAAGAGTTAAACAAGGCCGCCCGTATATTTCATAAGGTTTACATTGCCATGGCGATCCTGTTCTGTTTCGCCTTAGTCGGCGTTCTGTTATTCACCGTATCCTATCTGCCGCCAAATGGCGATGCCGGGAATCCGGTCAATAATGTCGTCTCCGAGCGTTACATCGAACAGGGACTGCAGGAAACCGGCGCGCTCAATATTGTCTCCGGCATGATCCTGACCTACCGGGCTTTCGATACGTTCGGTGAGACAAATGTGCTGTTTATTGCAACATGCTGTGTCATGATCATGCTGATGGCAGACGATGCGATCCTCCGGAAGCAGGCTGTGCGCAACGATCGCCGTTTTGAGCCGAAAAACGATGCGATCCTGCAGGGAACTGCTTTTATTCTGTGTCCCATTATCTTTATATTCGGCATCTACATCATATTAAACGGTCACCTGTCCCCGGGCGGCGGATTCTCCGGCGGCGCCATTATGGGCGCCGGGCTGATCCTGTATGTCAGCGCGTTCGGTTTTAAGAAGACGCAGCGCTTCTTCAACGAACATATCTATAAGATTGCAAAGATCACCGCCCTGTGCATGTACGGGCTGATCGGCACCTACTTTTACATGACCGGTGCAAACGGGATCGAGAATCACATCCCGCTCGGCATTCCCGGCCACATCTTAAGCAGCGGGATCATATTGCCGATCAACGTCTGCGTGGGACTGGAAGTCGCGTGTACGATGTACGCATTTTATGCATTATTCAGAAGAGGGGGACTGTAAGATGGGTGCAAATCTGCTCACAAACTACGGCGAGGCTGTCGCCATGATCCTCTTCGGCATCGGATTCGGAAACCTGCTCCTGCAGCCGAACCTGATCAAGAAGATCATCGGCCTGAACATCATGGATACGGCGATCTATCTGTTTCTTGCGGAAAAAGGATATATTGCCGGGCGCGTGGCTCCTATCGTCACGAACGGTGTCCGGAGTATGGAAGCCTATATCAACCCGATTCCCAGCGGTCTTGTACTGACCGGTATCGTGGTTTCCGTATCCGTGTCCGCCCTGATGCTGGCGCTCACCATAAGGCTCTATAAACGCTATCAGACACTGGATCTCGACGAGATATCCAGGCGGCTGAAGAAGGAGGGGCTGTAATGGATATTATACGGAATTTTCCTTGTATCTCTATTATGCTGTGTCTGTTTGCAGGCATTGTCAGCTCCGGACTTCGTGATAAGGCGGCGATGTGGGTCAACACACTTCTGCTTACGGTCAATATTGCGCTGAGTATATGTACCCTGTTGTATATGCTTCTGATCGGCGAGCCTTTCGTCTACGTCATGGGTAAGTTTCCCGCGCCCTGGGGCAATGAAATCCGCGCCGGCATACTCGAGGCGCTGCTGGCCCTGTTTTTCTGTGTAATCATGCTGCTCTCCCTCTTCGGCGGCAGACATAAGCTGTTAGAGGAAGTGGAAGAAGGCAAAACATACCTTTATTATGTATTGTCGGATCTGCTGCTCAGTTCCCTGCTGGCGCTGATCTACACCAACGATATGTTTACGGCATATGTATTCGTGGAGATCAACACGATATCGGCATGCGGGCTGATTATGATCCGCCAGAACGGCCGCACCATCGAAGCTGCCGTCAGATATATGATCATGAGCCTGTTAGGTTCCGGTCTGCTGCTGCTTGGCCTGTGTATGCTCTATGATCTGACCGGCCATCTGCTGATGAGTAATATGAAGGAATCCGTAGCACTCCTGGCGGCAAGCGGCAATTACGGCATTCCTCTGGTCGTCTCTATTGTGATGATGTCTGTCGGTCTGTGTATTAAGAGCGCGCTTTTCCCGTTTCATGCATGGCTTCCGGACGCTTACGGATATTCCACGGTTTCCTCTGCCGCCATTTTATCGGCTCTGGTATCCAAAGGATATATTTTCCTGCTCATTAAGATCATCTATCGTGTGATCGGCTTTAATATTTACCACGATACCCGCATCATTGATATCCTGTTTGTGTTCGGTCTGATGGGTATGATCTTCGGTTCCTTAAGCGCCATCAGGGAAAACGATGTACGCCGGATGGTCGCTTTTTCTTCGGTCGCGCAGATCGGTTATATTTATATGGGCTTCGGCATGGGTACGCAGGAGGGCATGACGGCGAGTATTTTCCATATTCTGTCCCATGCCGCCACCAAATCGCTGCTGTTCATCGCCGCCATCGGTCTGACCGATGTATCCGGCGGCAGCCGCAAGTTTATCGAACTGACCGGTTCCGGTTACCGCAACAAATGGGCAGGCATCGCCTTTACGGTAGGTTCCCTCTCCATGGTCGGCGTACCGCTCTTTTCCGGATTTATCAGCAAGCTGCTGTTCTCGCAGGCAGCGGTCCTGAATCATACTAAAATGCTGCCGGCGCTGATCGTTCTCGGCATCAGTACGATCCTGAACGCGATCTATTTCATGAAGACGGTTATCAGGATCTACACGCCGCTCAATCACTGCGCCTACACCAGTGTGACCTTTAAGGATATATCGGCATACGCCATGGTTTTAGTGGCGTTTATCGTACTAAATGTGATTCTCGGCATAAGTTCCCAGCCTGTTGTCGATATGATACGGCAGGGACTTGCCACGTTTGCGTAGAGGGGGATTCCATATGTATCTCATTCTTTTATCCATACTTATACCGCTCCTGACCGGAGTCCTTCTTCTGGTTTCCGGAGCCGGAAAGCGCCTGTCGGTCGTCACGGGCACATGCCTTCTTCTGACGGACGCGCTGGTGATTGTCGCGCTCTTTACCGCCTACGGGACATCTTACACATTGTTTACGCTGGCAGACGGTCTGCCCCTCCTTTTCGCGGTAGATGAACTCAGCGTCCTGTTTGCGGTGCTTGCGCTGATCGTCATGACATGCGCCGGTTTCTTTTCCTTTGTATACATGAAGCATGAGCAGAAGGCACATCGTTACTACGGCTTCTACCTGATTGTATTTGCCGTCCTGAATGCACTCTGCTTTGCAGGCAATCTGATCACTTTCTACCTGTTTTTTGAAATACTGACATTATCGTCCATGCCGCTGGTACTGCATAACGGCAGCAGAGAAGCGGTTATGGCCGGACTGAAATATCTGTTTTACTCTCTGTGCGGCGCTTATATGGCGCTGCTTGGTATCTACTTCGTCTATCGCTACAGCGGCACACTGACTTTTACCGCCGGAGGCGTAGTATTGCAGTCACCAGCTGCATCCGCTGTGGGACTGACTGTGAACCCGTCCGCTGTAAGTCTTCTGTTGATCATGGCGATGTTCATGCTGATCGGTTTCGGCGTCAAAGCGGGCATGTTCCCGCTGCACGCATGGCTTCCGGCCGCCCATCCTGTGGCGCCCGCCCCGGCATCCGCGGTGCTCTCCGCAGTCATTGTCAAAGCGGGCGTACTTGCGCTGATCCGCACGGTCTACTATATCTTCGGCGCTTCGTTCCTGCGGGGCACATGGGTACAGACCGTATGGCTTACGCTCACGCTGGTCACAGTATTCATGGGTTCCATGCTTGCCTACCGTGAGCCTGTGTTAAAGAAGCGGCTGGCCTACTCCACTGTGAGCCAGCTGTCCTATATCCTGTTCGGTCTGGCAGTCATGGACGTGCAGTCGGTGAACGGTTCACTCCTGCACGTACTGGCGCACGGACTGATCAAGGCAAGCCTGTTCCTGTGCGCCGGCGCCATCATCTACACGACCGGCAGAACGCGGGTGGATGAACTGCGCGGAATTGGCAAGGAAATGCCGCTTACTATGTGGTGCTATACGATCGTATCACTGGGACTGATCGGTATTCCGCCCACAGGCGGCTTTATCAGCAAATGGCATCTGGCGCTCGGAAGCCTGTCGGGTGCGCCGTCCGTCTTCCGGTGGCTGGGTCCTGTCGTATTGTTAGTCAGCGCGCTGTTGACGGCAGGCTATCTGCTGCCGCTTACGATCCATGGTTTCCTGCCGGGCAGCGATTATGACTATGCGAAACATGTAAAGCGGGAACCTTCCCCGCTAATGACGATACCGATTCTTATTATGACGGTATTATCCGTTTTGATCGGGTTGTTTCCCACACCGCTTATTGATTTTCTGACGCGTTTTGTCAGGCTGCTTGTTTAGAAAGGAGGCACGGTTATGACAATATTGGTAATCCTGATTCCGGCCGTTGCCGGCATTCTCTCAACCCTGCTTCCTTTCCGCAAGCGGATACACTGGGAGATTTTTCTGGAATGCGCCGTGATCCTCAACAGCATACTGGTCTGGTATCTGCTGCTGCACCATCCGAACAGCACCTTCTTACTGGCGCATTTTACAGGTGATCTGTCCATCTGCTTTAAGGTGGACGGCATGGGTATGACGTTTGCCGGACTGGTTTCCGCGCTGTGGCCTTTTGCCACACTGTACGCCTTTGAATATATGACGAAAGAAGAACACGAGAGGGTCTTCTTCCTGTTCTACACGATCACTTACGGCGTCACGCTGGGCATCGCGCTTGCCGCCAACCTGCTGACCATGTATTTCTTCTATGAACTTCTGACACTGGTTACCGTGCCGCTCGTCATGCATACGCTGACCAGAGAAGCGATTCTCGCCAGCCGGAAATACCTGTATTACTCTCTGGGCGGTGCAGCGTTCGCCTTCATCGGCATGATCATGATCATCGTCTACGGCACAACCACCGATTTTGTGCTCGGCGGTATTCTCGATCCCGCGAAGATCGGTGACCGCACGAATATTTTACTGTTTGTCTATGTGATGGCTTTTATCGGCTTTGGCGTCAAGGCCGCTCTTTGTCCGTTTAATTCATGGCTGCCGCAGGCGAGCGTGGCGCCCACACCGGTCACGGCACTCTTACATGCGGTTGCCGTGGTAAAGTCCGGCGCTTTCGCGATTCTGCGGCTGACCTACTACAGCTTTGGCACAGACTTCCTGCAAGGCACCTGGGCACAGACGGTCGTTATGCTGTTTACAATGTTCACGATCGTGTACGGCTGCAGCCGCGCACTCAAGGAGACCCACATAAAAAGGCGGCTTGCCTACTCAACGATCAGCAATCTGTCCTATATCCTGTTCGGAGCCGCGCTTATGACGCCCCTCGGCATGGCGGGTGCACTTTCCCATCTGGTGTTCCACGCGGTAATCAAGATTTCCTCTTTCTTCTGCGCAGGTGCCATTATCCACCAGACGGGGCGCAATTATGTGCACGAGCTGGACGGTATGGGTTATAAGATGCCCTGCACCTTCGGCATTTTTACGCTGTCTTCCTTCGCACTGATGGGCGTTCCGGGACTTGCCGGATTTATCAGTAAATGGAATCTCGCGCAGGCGGCCGTAGACAGCGGTAACGTGACCGCGTACTTCGGCATCGCCTGTCTGCTGGTCTCCGCCCTGTTGACCGCCATCTACATGCTCACCATCGTAGTGCGCGCGTTTTTCCCTGTGGGAAATTTTGACCTTGCCACTTTACAGGGTATGAAAGATCCGAACTGGAAAATGCTGCTGCCGCTGTTCGTGTTTGCCTTCTTCATCATCGCGTTCGGCGTCTGCTCACGTCCGCTCACGGATTTCTTCCATGATATGGCAACGGGATTGTATTCATTCCAGTAAAAAATCGTCGCCCGGCGGCGACGATTCAGAGAATGCTTCGCATTCTCCTTAAGTGCTTTACACTGTTGCAATTTCCGCTTCGCGGGCTCGAACGAGATTTGCTTCGCAAACTCGGATAACCGAAGCAATTTCTTATAGAATGTATAAGTCGCAGCCGGGCTGCGGCATGGAGGATTATTATGCAGATACTCATATGTTCTCTTGTATTTCTGCCGATGGCAGCGTCGGTCATCGGTTACATGATCGGGCGGTATCAGAAAAGTGCACGCAGTTATTTTGCAGATGTGATAACAGGTGTTACTTTTGCAATTGCCCTATATCTGTGCGTGCAGACATATGCGGACAGTACAGCGGAAAGCATAGTGGAAATTCCCTATGTCTGCGGTATGGGTCTGCATTTTACGCTGGACGGCTTCCGCGCGCTGTACTGCACCATCGCAGCATTTATGTGGTTTATGAGCACACTTTTTACGAAGGAATATCTCACGCATTACCGCAACCGTAACCGGTATTATCTGTTCCTGCTGCTCACCCTCGGCGCAACACAGGGCGTCCTTCTCTCCGCTGATTTCTACACGACCTTTATCTTCTTTGAAATCATGTCCTTCACCTCTTATGTGTGGGTGGCGCATGATGAAAAGAAGGAATCCCTGCGTGCGGCCGCGACCTATCTTGCCGTGGCGGTCATCGGCGGTCTGGTCATGCTGATGGGTATCTTCCTGTTATACGATGTGACGGGAACCCTGTTCTTCGATGACCTCATAGGTGCATACACCATATGCGGTGCGCTCAGTTCCCGGTCTACGGCCCACACGCAGATCTGGATCGCCGGTCTGTGTCTGTTATTCGGCTTCGGCGCCAAGGCCGGCGCATTCCCGCTCCATATCTGGCTGCCAAAAGCCCATCCCGTAGCGCCTGCTCCCGCGTCAGCCCTGCTGTCCGGTATCCTGACGAAAGCAGGTATGTACGGCATCCTGATCCTGACCGCCTATATCTTCTTAGGCATTGACAGATGGGGCTGCCTTATTCTGCTTCTCGGCGTATGCACCATGGTGATCGGCGCGGTACTGGCGCTTTTCTCTATCGACTTAAAGCGGACGCTCGCCTGTTCCTCCGTCTCCCAGATCGGTTTTATTCTCGTGGGTGTCGGCATGTCCGGACTGCTCGGTGAAGACAATCTCTCCGCCGTCCGCGGCAGTCTGCTCCACATGGTAAACCACTCGCTGATCAAACTGGCGCTCTTCATGGCGGCAGGCGTGGTCTTTATGAATGTGCACAAGCTGGACTTAAACGCTGTCCGCGGATTCGGGCGCCGGAAACCGCTGCTCAACTATATCTTCCTCATGGGCGCCCTCGGCATCGGCGGTGTGCCGCTCTGGAACGGCTATATCAGCAAAACGCTGATCCACGAGAGCATCGTCGAATACACAAAGCTTGTCCGTGAAGGGATGTCTTGCAGTATGCCCGGTACGGGGACACTGCGTGCCGTAGAATGGGCTTTCCTGATCAGCGGCGGACTGACAGTCGCCTATATGACGAAGCTCTATGTTGCTCTCTTTGTAGAAAAAAATAAAGACGCGTCAGTACAGGCCGGGTTTGACGCGTTAAAGGGCCGGTATATGAATAAAATCAGCGCGGCTGCTCTGACGGCAAGCGCAACACTGCTGCCCGTCATGGGTTTCCTGCCACACATCGTAACAGATCGCCTGGCGGACATGGGTCAGGAATTCCTGCTGCCTGTAAGCGACAGAATACTCACGCTCCTGCCTGCGGCACAAACCGGCGCGGAAGAACCCGTTGCCTACTTCTCTCCTGCAAACCTGCAGGGCGCCATGATCTCGCTTATAATCGGCGTCCTTGTCTACTTTGTGATTGTAAGACTGTGGATGATGAAACCCGTTTCGAATTCCAGTAAGATGCGTGACAGTTATGACGTTGCAGCCCGTTCTGCTGCAGGCTCGGCAGCCTTTATCGTACGCAGGAAGAAAACGGCCAAAGAATACGTTGACCGCTGGCCCGGCCGCTTAGATCTGGAGAATCTGGTCTACCGCCCCGTGCTGCTTAAAGTTCTGCCCTTCCTGTCCGGCCTGATCTGCCGTGTACTGGACAGTGTTGTGGACGGGATCGTTGTGCTTCTTCGTAAAACAATATATCGTGACAGCAAATTGCCGCATGAACTTCCGGAGGGCACGCCGCTTACGCATATGCTGGCATGCATCGCGGATTGTTTCCAGCGATTTGGCAATAAGACATTCCGCCGGAAGAAACCGGCGGCCGTAGACTACGATCATAAGTTTGCCCTGCTCCATGAAGAGTGGGCCGAGAACCGCACGCTGATTGCGCGCAGTATGTCCTTCGGGCTGCTGCTGTTCTGTATCGGGCTGCTCGCGATGATCGGATACCTGTTTATTATGGGAATATTCTAAGGCGAAAGCGGAGACCGCTCCTTTTCAGGCAGTCTCCGCTTCTTTACGCTCCGCTTTCCTCTTCTTTCTCTTCTTCCAGATCACCAGTATAAGAATCACCAGCACAACAACTGCTGCTGGAATGATGTAGACCAGATAATCCCCGAGTCCTTTCTCGTGAATACACACGGCAATCTGTATATCCGCGTCCTCTGCTGTATCCACGTCAAACAGGTGGTATATGCCCATAAGCTCCGTATCCGCCTGCCGCCATTCGCCGCCCTGCTTCACGTAGATGCTCACGCCTTCCGTCTGTCCCTCCGGCGCCTGATAACGCAGCGTGTGTGTCTCCCTCACTTCCGAAGACCCTTTCAGCCTCCACCGCGCCACAACGTCCCCGGGGATCTTTACCGTCCAAAGTTCCACCGCTTCTCCGGGCAGTCCTTCTGCCGCCGTGCCCGTCTGCCCGTCACTTACAGCCGCAGCACCGCTTATAGTTCCTCCTTCGGAGCCCCCGCCTCCTGTCACCTCCAGCATATCTTCCTGCCGGAACATACCGTCCGCCAGAATGACAGACTGCGCATTCGGTCTTGTCTGCTCCGATGCAAGCGTCGTCAGATACCGCACATACTCTGCCGTCACATCCTCATCATACAGAACGTTATCCAAGTCTTTGATATCCCAGTCCGCATAGAAGCCCGGTTTCGCCGGTATCTCCGGATACAGGTCCATCGGCACGCTTCCGCCGTAAGGACACTCCACGGTCTTGACCTCCTCGCCGTCCGCATAGAAAGAGATCGTCATCATGCGAAATTTATCCGGAATCCCTTCGATCTTCAGCATATCCTGATATCCGACCGGCTCCGCTTTCCCGCTGTAGCTGATCCGGTCTATACCCGCGATCTCCTCCGACACGAAGCAGTTATTCGTCACGTCACCATTACTGTCCGTCTCCCCCGCGATCGCACCAGAAAACGCATCCGCCTCCTGAATCCGTACAATTGCACAACAGTTCTCGATGCTGGAACCGGAACCGGCTATTCCTGCCACATACTCCTTACCGGACACGGTACATTTTGCATAACTGTTCTTAATGTGTGATACGGACTGTCCTGCCACGCCGCCCGTGTAATTGCCTGTACTGCTCTCGATCCTGCCGTAATTCTCACAGCGCAGGATCGTGCCCATCTCCTGCAGACCGGCTATGCCGCCGGCATAGCTCTTATGCGCCACGATTCTGCCCAGATTGACATTTCCCCGCTGCACGCACCTGGTCAGCAGCGTAGAATTCATCTTTGCGTTTTCAATGCCCGTAACATCGCCTTCCAGATCAAAATCATATTCGATTGCCATGGTTCCGGCTATCCCGGACACATTAATATCTCCCTGTACGAGACCCTTATTCCTGCAGTCCGCGATCGTCGCATCCGTGCTGGTCTCGGCATTTTCCTGCGAAGTGTCCTCATATACATTAGAGTAATCCATGTCCAGAACGCCGTCGATCGCATCCGTATAAAGCCGCATGATCGTGCTGAACTGATCATTGATGCCTGACAGGTCATCGATCAATACATCGTTTGTCGAGGACATCTCATCATTCAGGCGTCCCATATTCTCGGACAGCCCCTGCAGATTGGCTGTCAGACTGTTGGTTCTGGACCGGTAATCCCCGCCCAGCTGCGGTAGCGCGATATCCGGCATACCGTTTAACGTATCCAGCATATGCTTTGCCTCACTGCCGGCAGACTGCATATTGCCGGACGCATCTTTTACATCTCCAAGCGCGCCCTTAAGCTGGTTCGCGGCATCCTCCGTCATCTCGTCCTGATGCGCCGCCACGATATCCGACATCGTCTGCAGATATTCCCGCATATCCCGGTCATAGTCTTTGGTGATATCACCGCCGCTGTACTGTTCATCCGCATAATCGGAAGCATCCTTCTCCACTTTCGCGATATCAATCGCCTTCTGCTTCGCAGCGTCCTCCAACAGATCATGATCCAGCGTCCCCAGATCGCCCTCCGACTGCGGGAACTCCCGCTCTTCCCCCGTATCGGGATTATGGTGTACCCATCCTGTCACACCGAAATAGTCCTTATATGTCCGGTCTCCACTCCATGACCATCCGCTGTCCACACCGCTTTCAAACCGCGGTTTCAGATCATTCTCATTGGCCTGATCTGCCTGCTTATACTTGTCTTCCGTGGAGCGGACGCGGTCAATATAATAATTGTCATATGCATCCATTGCCTCGGCATAATCCTCGGCATGCTTCTTCGCGGCCTCCTCCATGCTCTTCTTTGCATGATCATAGCGTTCCCTCTCCGCCGGCGTCATGTACTGGTAGATGTCCAGCGAATCCACCATACCGGTCAGCTTATCGGCGGCATCTTTCACGTTACCGGCCGCCTCATGGGTATGGTCGATCACACCGTCTTCCTTCGCGGATTCGTCCATAATATAATCCAGACGGTTTACCGCCTCATTGACAGATCCGATCATCTCATCCGTCCAGCCCACTGTCCTGTCCGCCAGAAAAGACGTATCCTCTAACGCCTTATCCACGAAATCCTGCACGATGCCAAGCCGCGCGGACACCGTGTCTGACTCCGCTCCGGCATCGTCTAACATCTGTCCGGTCAGATCATGCATTTTATCAATATTATCCATAAGCTGGTATGCGATATCCTCCGAAAGATCCACCGCAATATACGGCTCCGTCTGTCCGGCAATACCGCCTACGTCCTTACGACCGTATATGTTTCCCGTATTCTCACATGCGTACAGATATCCCGACTGTCTTCCCGCAATGCCGCCGATATTATATCCCACATGCTCGTAGCCGACCTCGCCGCTGTTAGAGCAAAACTGTATGATGCCCGTCGAAAGCCCTGCAATACCACCGGAATCGATCGTATTGCTGATGATTGCTGCCTCCTTATCGGATTCGCCGCCGTCACCGCTGTCTAAGAATCCGGACGTGTACTGTGCAAGATTAATGTCCTCCAGTGATTTCGCCTCATCTTCATTGGAAGTATTGATCTGTGCCGTATTCACACAGCCTACGATATTACCGGTATTCTCGCCCGCAATGCCGCCCGTATAATGCGCCCCCGTAACCGTGCCGCTGTTCCCGCAATCCATCAGAATACCGCTGATCTCATTAAATCCCGCGATGCCGCCGACATAATCATTGCCCTCGACAATGCCCTCATAGGTACAATTCATAATGATGCCGCTGTTGTCTCCGACAATGCCGCCGACCACCATCTGTTTGCCCTCAGGGCGCACTGCCCCCTGAACATTCAGATTCACTATGACGGCTGTCTTCTGGGTATAGCAGAACAGTCCCGTATAGGATACACAGTCCCTGATCGTCAGACCGCTGATTGTATGCCCCTGCCCGTCGAAGTAACCGCCGAAAGTCGGTATGGATATAAACTCACTGCCCGACAGGTTGAGATCATCCTGCAAATAAACCTTCTTGTTCTGCGACCATGTATCCAGCCGACATTTCCGTGCAAAAGCCTTCAGCCCTTCCACGGAATCTATGTAGATCTCTTCCCATACCGTCTCCTCGTCATCGTAGGACTGCAGCGTTTCGTTCGCCTCCTCCACGCTGATGATCCCGGCGGCGCTGCCATCTGCGGAATCTCCCGTATCCGCCGTCGTTTTACCGCTGTCAGCACTTCCTGATGCCTGTTTATCTGCTGTACGTTCCGCTGTCCTCTGCCCCTCTGCCGCCGTACTCTCACCGGCTTCCACAGCAAAAACCTCCGTCGAAGACGATACCGCAAGCAGCGCTGCCAATGCCAGCGCAAGCGCTCTTTTTCCGCCTCTGATATGCAATCTCCGCTTTTGTCCGGACCGCAGTCTCTTCAAAAGAGATGATAACGCATTTCTCCTACGCATTCGTCCTCACCTCCCTGCTCTCTATCTCATCCGCCACCATACCGGTAAGCTTCTTATATTCTTCCTCCGTAAGTTCCGTCACGTCTCCGGCCTCTACATAGGCGCTCACATTTCCCCTGACGATCGCCTTCATCGTACCGGTTACCGTACCCTCGATCCGTCCGCGCACCAGACCGTCCACTTTCATCAGACCCGATACATTCTTCGTGCGGATCGGCATGTTCATGACAAATGCCGTCTTCTCTATGATCTTATCGCCTACCAGCAGGATCTGCGGCAGTACAAACATCGTAATGAAAATAGAAATCAGCGTCCCGCGCCCCAGACATTTACCGATTCCGAAGATCGCCACATCCGATGTCATCTTCCCGATCAGTATACCCGATATCGCAAGCATCGTCCCCGAAGTAACGATCGTCGGGAATGACTGGTTCATCGTGTCTATAATCGACTGCTTTCTGCCCGACTCCTTACGCAGTTCCGTATAACGGCTGGCAATCACAATCGCATAGTCAATATTGGCACCCATCTGGATCGAGCTGACGATCAGATAGCCCATGAAGAACAGGTTATCCTGCTGCAGCGCAGGAACAGAGAAGTTAATCCAGATACTTCCCTGAATGACAGCGATCAGAAGCACCGGCATACCCGCTGATTTAAAGGTAAACAGGAGTACCACCAGCACCACAAGGATGGACACCACATTTACTACAATATTATCTCTGGAAAAAGTCTTCTGCAGGTCATACTGACTGACCGACTCACCGCAGACAAGCACCTTGCCGCTGTAATATCTGCCGGCGATCTCATGCATTTTATCCAGAAAAGCAAAAGTCTCCCCGCTCTCCTCCGGCAGTGTGAGATAAACGAGCATACGGCTGTAATTCTCCCCCTGCAGCTGGTTCTTCGCGAAGTTCATCTGCTTGTAGGCGTCATCCAATGTCTCCTGCAGATCGTCCTCCAGCGTGACATAGCCCTCCTCCACCTCGTCGTATACAAACATAAACATCTCGATCAAAGGCACCTGATAGTCGGACAGCCCGTTGACCACCTTCGCGTAGTCTTCATCATTCACGGCATACGCCGCATAAATCAGTTCCGCCACCTCATAATCCAGGTCGATCAGTTCCGAGAACTGCCTGGGCGTCAGCTTATCCGTCAGGTTGTAACCGTCCATCGCCTCGATATTGGCAAGCCCCATCGTGTAATCCACCTCCGGACATGCATCCAGATCCCGCAGCAGCGCTTTTTCATTCTCATAGCTTCCCGCCGGGACGAGCAGCGCTACCATATTGGACTCACCAAAGTTCTCACCCTGCATCTCCTCCGCTTTCTGCACACTGTTCTGCAAGGGCGGCGTCACCGTGCTGTAGCCGAATACATAAGGACAGTTACCTGAAATCTTGTAGGCAACAGCAATTACAACAATAAAAAGCGGCGCCACGATATATCTTGACAAATAAGCAAATTTACCCACGAGCGGTATTTCCGGAATAAAATTCTTATGCTTCGTCTTTTCCATCAGATTAGAAAACAGCATAATGACACCCGGCATCAGCAGGAATACCGCGCACAGGCTGAGCAGAATCGCCTTGATCAGCACAACGCCCATATCCGGACCCATCTTATACTGCATGAAAGTCATGGCAATCAGACCGCCGATCGTTGTCAGCGAACTGCCCGCGATCTCCGGGATCGCCTTGCTGAGCGCGATAATGACCGCCTCTCTGGCCGGAAGCGAAGCATGTTCTTCTTTATATCTGTTCAGCAGGATAACCGCATAGTCCACAGATAAGGCAAGCTGCAGCACAATCGTAACGGAATCGGATACAAATGAGATCGTACCCAGCAGGAAATTTGTGCCCATATTCAAGATTGCCGCCGACAGGAATGTAATTAACAGCACCGGGATCTCCGCATAGGCCTGCGTCGTCAGCAGCAGCACCGACACCACGATAATGGCAACCAGCACAGTGATCGTATTCATCTCCTGTCCGATTAACTCCGACTGCGTATCTCCCAGTCCGGTGGTCAGATAATAATCATAGCCCGCCAGTTTCTCCTTCAGTTCATTCAGAGCTTCCAGACACGCGTCATCCTTTTCATCATAATCGAATGTCACATTGTAATAAGCAGAGCCATTCGTGTAATGATCTTGCGTATCGTCGAAATCAATGGAAAAGACGCCCGGCGACTGTTCCAGACGTTCGCAGATCCTCTCCGCCTGCTCATAAGACACATTCGCCAGCATGACGTTGCAGGTTCCGTATGTAATAAACTCCTCTTCCATCAGGTCCAGCCCCTGCTTCGTCTCCGTTGTCCCCGGCAGATAATGTGCCATGGAATTCTCCACCTGAACCCAGTTCCTCGATATGGCAGAAAAAATAATCAGGAGACCGAAGAGCAGGAAAAAGAGATTTCTCTTATCCACAATAAACCCGCATATCTTCACCATCGCCTGATTACTGTTCTTTTTTGTATTTAATTCGTTATCCATCATACAAGCGCCTCCTACACTGTTCGATGGAAATTATAGCATTCGCTCAAACCTTTTACAACGATTTGTCGAGATTTGGAGGACTACAATTTAGGGGATTTGTATTCATTCGCACATTCTCCGGTACCTGTCCCCGACTGACATGCCTGATCATCTGCTCCACTTCTGAGATCATATTAATCGGACATAACGTGACCTGCGGATGTGCCAGCGCATACACCCGGAAAAGTTCATCCGCAAAGCCCTGACCCATGACTTCCACTCTGTCAAAATCCAGAATGATCTCCCTGAACTCATCCAGCCGGTTGCAGATCCGCCTTGCCTGCGAGCGGGCCACAGGCTCTCCGGTCAGACATGCTTCCTTGACAGGAATCCTTGTGCGCACAAACCCTTCTTCTACGCTGGTATACATATTAAATACCTCTGAAAGTCTTCTCGGTGTCTCATTTTCCAGTGTCATCATAACTACTGTACCAATCTTCTCTATGCGCGATACATATGCTAACAGCCGATGTTCTGTCACATCAATATTTTTACCATATCCACATTTGTATATCTTTGCCCCTGACCAAATTGCAAATTCGTCTACCGCCTTTGAAGAAAAGAAAATTCCCTCTCCGGAATGCCTGCTTGCATCGCTTGTAAACTTTCCTTTATATAGTTCGATCAGTGCATCCTCCGCACAAGGATTGCTCCAACCATGTTCCGCCATATACTCCACTAAAGTCTGAAAGACACCCACTCCGTCATCGGCAAAAACAATTCTGCTGAAAAGCGCATTCCTGCTCACTGTAATATGTATATTCCCGCCCCGCGAATGTTCAATTGCATTATTCAGCATTTCAGCACAGACATACTGCCAGATTCGAAGTGCATTTGTATCACAGCTTTTCAAATTTCCTTCAATTAATACTGCATACAGCCGATCCTCTTCCATCTGATTCCCGCTTAACGAAATGTTCTCTTCGGCTACATATTCTGTCAGGCAATATCCACATGCGCAGTCAGCCTGTGGCGTAATTGCTTCGCATTCGGTCAGCTCTTTCATATATCGTTTTACAGAAGTAATCGAGATGCCGAAGCTGTCCATCGTTTTGGCAAGCAGGTCCCTATCATCTGCTGAGATTTTCCACAAAATATATTTTTTGATTTCTTCTCTCTTTTTGCTATCAAAGGACATAAGCACCTCTTGCCAAAACTTAAATTCAAATTTTTATACTATATTTTTTATTAATTATAACATAGATTTTGTTATCCTACAATAAACCGGAGGCAAAAAATATTTCTATTTTGTAACAGTTCAGCCTTCGGCTTCACTGTCACTCCTGATGCACACAAAATGCTCC